>NZ_CANMSK010000001.1 GCF_947500655.1 uncultured Psychrosphaera sp.
CGTTATCCTAGATGGGTAAAGCCAAAACCGTCTAAGTATCCCAAAAACGGAAATAAAAATGCCAGTCGGCTTAACTGACTGGCATTACTCACTATGAGCCTTTTTTTGTGCCTGAATGTTAATTGTAAAACAAACCATAAAAGATTGAAAAATAAACAAATTGATAACAAAATTTAACCTTTACCAAAATTAATGACAAAGTTGCAAAAATATCAATTGAGTGAAATTTTATAACGCGTTAGAGTCAACATCCAATTTGTACTGTGTTACCAATATTTCAAATATTCCATCACAAACTGCATCCAAAATGAGAACAAGATGACTGTATATAACTTTTGCGCTGGCCCTGCCAAACTTCCTGATGAAGTAATGATCAAAGCTCAATCTGAATTTAGAGATTGGAATAACACGGGCTGTTCGGTGATGGAATTAAGCCACAGAAGTAAGTCTTACATTGAAGTGTATGACCAAGCTATCGCAGGCATTAAAAAGTTATTAAACATAAGTGACGATTACAGTATTTTATTTATGCATGGTGGTGGTAGAGGGCAATTTTCAGCAGTTCCTCTGAACTTGCTAACTGAAAATAAAAAAGCGCATTATGCGGTTACTGGTTCTTGGTCTAAATCTGCGGTTGAAGAAGCCAAAAAATTTGGTGATATCACGGCAGAAAATTATGTTAGTACCAATGAACAAGGTAAAAAATTCGTTCAAGGTTTCGATAAATGGCAAGTTAACCCAGATAACGGTTTTTTACATTATTGTCCAAATGAAACCGTTGACGGTATTGAAATTTTTGATGCACCTAAGTTTGACGTACCAGTGGTTGCGGATATGTCCTCAACTATTTTATCTCACCAAATAAACGTTAACGATTACGGTTTAATATACGCTGGTGCACAAAAAAATATAGGTCCATCTGGTGTAAGTATTGTAATAGTTAAAAACGAATTGCTATCTCGTAGCAGTGACTCAATACCATCAATCCTTAACTACAAGTTAACTGCAGAAAACGGCAGTATGTTTAACACTCCACCGACTTATGCAATCTACTTAGCAAAGTTAGTGTTTGATTGGTTAATTGAACGTGGTGGTGTAGAAGCGCAAGAAAAAATCAATATCCAAAAAGCAGAATACTTATATAGCGCGATAGATAAATCTGACTTTTACTCAAACCATATTGCCGCTAGCAATCGTTCACGTATGAATATTCCATTTTTCTTAGCTAATGACGAGCTAGATAAAGCATTCTTAGCTCAAGCTGAAGATAATGGATTATTAGCACTTAAAGGCCATCGTATTGTTGGCGGAATGCGCGCAAGTATTTATAACGCTTTACCATTTGAAGGTGTAAAAGCATTAGTTGAATTTATGCAGGAGTTTGAACGTACAAATGGTTGATACAAATAAAACAGAAACATTAACACTTGAGCACATAACTAAATTCAGTGGCGATGTGACGGTACCTGGCTCGAAAAGTCTTTCTAATAGAGCGTTATTGCTTGCGGCATTATGTGGCTCAAAGACAACCATAAGTAATTTATTAGACAGTGATGATATTCGTCACATGTTAACGGCGTTAACGTCTTTGGGTATTAAAACTGAACTTAATGACGACAAAACCGTATGTGTAGTAAATGGCACTGGTGGAAAATTTAATACACCACAAAGTCCGCTATTTTTAGGTAATGCTGGAACAGCAATGCGCCCATTAGCAGCAGTGCTTGCTTTTTCTGGTGTTAATGCCGAATTAACTGGCGAAGCTCGTATGTTTGAAAGACCAATAGGGCATTTAATTGATGCGTTATTGCCATTAGGTGCCAATATCGAATATTTAGGTGAGAAGGATTATCCACCGCTTAAATTGTTACCATTTAAACAAGTAGAGTGTTCAGAAGTTAATATTGACGGTAGCGTATCTAGTCAGTTTTTATCTGCACTATTAATGGCGGCTCCTTTATTAAGAAGACCGATCACCATAAATATGGTTGGGGAATTAGTTTCTAAACCATATATAGATTTAACCTTAGACATTATTAAGCAGTTTGGCGTAAATATTACTAATAACAATTATCAGTCGTTTGTTATTGACGGCGAACAAACTTATGTTTCACCGGGCGATTTTATGGTGGAGGGTGATGCATCTTCAGCGTCTTACTTTTTAGCGGCTGGAGCAATAAGTGGCGGTCCGGTAAATGTATATGGCGTTGGTAAAAATAGTGTGCAGGGCGATATTCAATTTGCTGATGTGTTAGCAAAAATGGGCGCGACTATTACTTATTTTGATGATCATATTTCGGTAAGTTCAAACGGCCAATTAACAGCTGTTGATATGGATATGAATCATATTCCTGATGCAGCTATGACAATTGCCACAACAGCATTGTTTGCCAAAGGGACAACCGCAATTAGAAATATTTATAATTGGCGCGTTAAAGAAACTGATCGTCTACATGCAATGGCAACTGAGCTTAAAAAAGTTGGAGCCACTGTAGAAGAAGGGCACGATTATATTATTGTCACTCCAAATAATATAAATCACGCGGCGATAGATACGTATGATGATCACCGTATTGCAATGTGTTTCTCGTTATTAGCCTTTGATAAAGAAACTGTCACTATCAACGACCCTAAAGTTACCAGTAAAACCTTCCCAGATTACTTCACTCGATTTAACTCATTAGTTAAATAATTAATCTGTATTTCTTAATATTTATGCAAAAGTCTCAAGCGAGACTTTTGCAAGAGAAATAAATTCCTCTTAAATCAATTTCATTTTATTGTATTTCAAGTATAATCCCGCCCGCAAATTCACCTTATGGAGTATTTATGGAGCAAACAATTCCGGTTATCACTATCGATGGCCCGAGCGGAGCAGGTAAAGGCACAGTTTGTCGTTTACTGGCTCAGAAATTGGGTTGGGAAATATTAGACAGTGGCGCAATTTACCGAGTTTTAGCATTGGCATCCATCCATCATCAAATTGAACCAGCAGATGAAGAGAGCTTAATCCCTCTTGCTGCACACTTGGACGTTCAATTTTTGTCAACCGAAACAAGCTCTAAGATTATCTTAGAAGGCGAAGAAGTTACCTTGTCAATTAGAAATGAAGAAGTTGGTGGCATAGCCTCACAAATCGCAGCTTTACCGCGTGTTCGTGAAGCATTATTACGCCGTCAACGTGCTTTTAGACAGCTACCTGGTCTTATTGCCGATGGCAGAGATATGGGAACGGTTGTTTTTCCAGATGCAGAAGTTAAGGTTTTTCTTACGGCAAGTGCCGAAGAAAGAGCGAATAGACGCTATTTGGAGTTGAAAGAAAAGGGTCACGATGTTAAAATCGGCGACCTTTTGAACGAAATACAAGCTCGAGACGACCGAGATACCAACCGAACAGTAGCGCCTATGGTGCCTGCAGAGGATGCTATCGAGATTGATTCGACTCATATTTCAGCACAAGAGGTGTTCCAACAGCTAATTTCAGTTGTTGAAACTAAATTTTGTAAATAGTAGTTGGCGACCTTTTTATTAAAAAGGTTTTTAACATAATTAACAGCCTTGTTAGCACGGAAGTAACAAGTTAAAAATCAACCCTTAGTCGCAGGAACGCCTCTTTGGCCATAAATGAAGATAAAAAATGACAGAAAATTTTGCTGAACTGTTTGAAGAAAGCCTTCAAACGATAGAAACACGCCCTGGTTCAATTGTTAAAGGTACTATCGTATCTATTGACCGTGACTTAGTATTAGTAGACGCTGGTCTTAAATCTGAATCTGCAATTCCTGCAGCTCAATTTAAAAACCACGCTGGTGAGCTTGAAGTTGCTGTAGGCGATGTAGTAGACGTAGCGTTAGAATCAATTGAAGATGGTTTCGGTGAAACTATTTTATCTCGCGAAAAAGCGAAACGTTATGAGTCTTGGGTACGCCTTGAAAAAGCTTGTGAAGAACAAGAAATTGTTAAAGGTGTTATCTCTGGTAAAGTTAAAGGTGGTTTCACTGTTGAAGTTGAAGGTATCAGAGCTTTCTTACCAGGTTCTCTAGTAGATGTTCGTCCAATTCGTGACACATCACACCTAGAAGGCAAAGAATTAGAATTTAAAGTTATCAAGCTTGATCAAAAACGTAATAACGTTGTTGTTTCTCGTCGCGCAGTTATCGAAACAGAAAACTCTGCTGAACGTGAAGAGCTTCTTGCTAACCTTGAAGAAGGTTCAGAAGTTAAAGGTATCGTTAAGAACCTTACTGACTACGGCGCGTTTGTTGACCTTGGTGGCTTAGACGGTTTATTACACATCACTGATATGGCTTGGAAACGTGTTAAGCACCCAAGTGAAATCGTAGCAGTTGGTGACGAAATAGACGTTAAAGTACTTAAATTTGATAAAGAGAAAAACCGTGTTTCTCTAGGTCTTAAGCAATTAGGTTCAGATCCTTGGGGCGACATTGCTGGTCGTTACCCAGAAAGTTCACGTCTTAAAGGTCGTGTTACTAATCTTACAGACTACGGTTGTTTCGTTGAAATCGAAGACGGTATCGAAGGTCTTGTTCACGTTTCAGAAATGGACTGGACAAACAAGAACATCCATCCTTCAAAAGTTGTTAACTTAGGTGACGAAGTTGAAGTTATGGTTCTTGAAATAGACGAAGAACGTCGTCGTATTTCTCTTGGTCTTAAACAATGTAAAGACAACCCTTGGGAAGTATTTGCTAAGACTCATAATAAAGGCGATCGTGTTTCTGGTAGCATCAAATCTATCACTGACTTCGGTATCTTTATTGGTCTTGACGGCGGTATTGACGGTCTTGTTCACTTATCTGACATTTCTTGGAATGTTTCTGGTGAAGACGCAGTACGTGAATTCAAGAAAGGCGACGAAATCGAAGCTGTTGTTTTACAAGTTGACCCAGAGCGTGAACGTATCTCTCTAGGTGTTAAACAAATGGATTCTGACCCGTTCAGTGAATACCTAGAAGCGAACAAGAAAGGTTCTTTAGTTAAAGGTCAAGTTAAAGACGTTGATGCTAAAGGCGCTACAGTTGTTCTAGGTACTGAAGTTGAAGGTTACATCCGTGTATCTGAACTTTCAGTTGACCGTGTTGAAGACGCTTCTACAGTATTAAAAGCTGGTCAAGAAGTTGAAGCTAAGTTTGTTGGTGTTGACCGTAAGAATCGTGTAATTAGCTTATCTATTAAAGCTATTCACGCTGCTGACGAGAAAACTGCACTTGATAGCTTGCAAAGTCAAACTCCTGAGTTTGAAAACGCAATGGCTGCAGCATTCAAAAATGCACAAAAAGACTAATATCTAATTAGTTTGTGAGAAGGGAGCTTAATAGCTCCCTTTTTTTATACAAAAAATTTACAAAATCATTTTTATAGTCTTTAATAAATAAAATGTAACTTATTGAAGTGCATAAATATATTTTGGTGCTACACTGATTCATTAATACAATTAGTATTAGCAATAAATAAACACTTGGTTCGTTATGAACGGACAATTACTATTTTACTTAGGTGAAAAAATGACAAAGTCTGAATTAATAGAAGCATTAGCAGAAAAATACCCAAATCTACCAATTAAAGATGTAGAAATAGCCGTTAAAAGTATAATTGATAATATGGCTGAAACTTTATCTACTGGTGAACGCATTGAAATACGTGGCTTTGGTAGCTTTTCATTGCATTACCGCGCTCCACGAGTTGGCCGTAATCCAAAAACAGGTGAGTCTGTTAATTTAGAGGCGAAGTATGTTCCTCATTTTAAACCGGGTAAAGAATTGCGAGAAAGAGTGGATTTTCCTCAATCCTAGATTGACTCTAATTGCTAGTTACAATAGCCTAATACTCTTGGATAAAAGGAGTATTTGCTATTGAAAGTTTTATCGTACATTTTTTTAATTATTCTTATTATAATTGCATTAGCTTTAGGCAGTGAGAACGGCCAACTGGTGTCAGTTAATTTATTATTTGTAAAACTAGAAATAAGCTTAGCCGTTGTTATTTACAGTGCGTTTATTTTTGGCTTACTTTCTGCGTTAATAATGTTCCTATTGAAGAAATTAAAACCTAATGCTTGAGTTGCTATTTTTATTGTTACCTGTATCCGTCGCGTATGGTTGGGTAATGGGAAAGCACAGTACCAAAAAAGAGTTAAAGCAACAGCAAGCTTCAATGAATCGTGCGCTAACATCCAGTGTTAGCCTTTTATTGAACAACAAAGAAGAACAAGCCTTTGATCAACTGATCAAATACCTTGATGACACACCTTCCAGTATTAATAACTATTTGACCATGGCGCAGTTATTTCGTAAAAAAGGCGAAATAGACAAAGCTATATCCATCCATGAAGGTTTATTAAAAACCGAACATTTAGAATTACCACTGCAACAAAAACAAACCATTCAGCTAGAATTAGCCCAAGATTTTTTATCCGCAGGTATGTTAGAAAGGGCCCTTTACGCCTTAGAGCCTATGTTCTTAAGTGATCAAGCTGATAACGCGTTAACGCTAGCTTTACATATTTACGAGCAAACTAGAGAGTGGGATGAAGGTTTAAAAGTATATTTAAATGTACCAAGTGATCAGGTAAGCGTAGAAAACCGTCAATTGGTTAGTCACTTTTATTGTGAGATAGCTGACAAGACTGAAAACATTAAAACTCAAAAGCAATTATACAAAAGGGCGCTTAAGGTAAACTCTGGTTGCACTCGAAGTTTAGTGTCATTAGCCAAATTGTATGTGGATAGTAACCAAAAACAAAAATCGCGTGAATTCATTATTACCATTTTAGACAACGAGCCGAGCTTTGCTCCTGCTTTGTTTAATATAGCGCCTGAATGTTTTGTTGACGAATTTGAACAAACGGCATGGTTGTATTGGTTAATTAAAGACAAAAACATCACTAGCGTAACCGCCCATAACCAAATGGCCGATTATATAGTAAAAGAAAATGGCTTAGAGTCAGGCAGAGAATATATAATAGAGCACTTGCAGCAAGTACCAAGTGTACGTGGCTTTGCAAAGTTAATTGAACTAGAACGCGAGTTCATGTCTAATTCTCACTTTGACCAACTGCTCAAGTTGCTCAATCGATATATAGAATTAAAACCGAATTATGAATGTAAGAGTTGTGGATTTTCATCAAACCATTTTACATGGCGGTGCCCAGCTTGTAACAGCTGGCAAACAATGAAACCGTTAACCGGATTAGATGGTATTTAACACATAGTTAGTGAGATAAGAAAACGTGGATAAGAAAAATATTGTTGTAGCATTAGACTTTGAAAATAAGTCAGAAGCATTAGCCTTAATTGATAGATTAGATCCTAGCCTTTGCCGCCTAAAAATAGGCAAAGAAATGTTTACTCATTTTGGCCCTGAGTTTGTGACAGAAGTACAAAACAAGGGTTTTGATGTATTTTTAGATTTGAAATTCCACGACATACCAAATACAGTCGCAAAAGCCGTTAAAGCCGCAGCAGAACTAGGCGTTTGGATGGTGAATGTGCATGCATCAGGTGGCAGTAAAATGATGCAAGCCGCACGTGACATATTAAAACCTTATGGCGACAAAGCTCCTTTGTTAATTGCGGTAACGGTATTAACGTCAATGTCAGAAGATGACTTGTTAGATTTAGGCATCACCAAATCACCAGAGCAGCAAGTAAACTTTTTAGCTGGTTTAGCACATAAAGCAGGAATGGACGGCGTTGTATGTTCAGCGCAAGAAGCTCAAATGCTAAAAACTAACTATGGCGTAGAATTTAAACTTGTCACCCCAGGTATTAGAACTGCAGACGCGTCAGTAGACGACCAAAAACGTATTATGACACCAGAAAAAGCAGTTAATGCAGGTTCTGATTATTTGGTTATTGGCCGAGCCATCACCAAATCAGCTGATCCGATTAATACCATGAAACAAATATACAGCTCACTTAATAGCTAGTTTAGCTGTCATTAAAGATTGTATACACAATAACGCAGATACGCTTGAATACGCATCTGCGTTATTGTGTAAGAGCTTTACTCTTTTGTGTATAAATAATAAACCATTACTAACAATGGAATGTTTTTAGTGAGAGGGCCAAATGGGTGTATCCAGAACTCAGGTACAACTCGCTTGTCCTTTATATAAGCTATTTATATTGCCTTAGGGTTCTTAGGATGTAAAGAAAGCTTAAGTTATTCCTATTGTTAAGAATATTAACGAAAAGCACACTCCAAAACGTCTCGATAAAACACTCAATAAAGATTATTTAAAGATTAAGCAAACCAGCCATACTCAACCTTTGACTGAAAAACAAACAAATAATATAGGTTTGTAGCCGAGTATTGTTTCCCTCTATACTATTTATAGTCAGTGTACCTAAAGCTTATGTTCTTGTTTAACAATGAAAATAATAATAAAAGTATTTTGATTTGGGCCGATAAAACTTTATGTTGTTTAAGTGCTTATAAAAACACCGATAAAAGCTAACTAGATAATTAGCCCAAAAATCGCCAACATTAAACTTAACAAAATAATGAGAGAATTATGCTCAAATCGTTAAAGTTCACCACCAAAGTTACGCTTGCTGCGTCTTTAGTTTTGGTGTTTGTATTGGGTTTATTTACTATAAATAATTTTGTCGTAATGCAAAATCAGACTAAAGGTCAGTTATCTCAAGTACTGCATGAAATCTCCGAATCTGTATCGCAAAATATCTCAAACTGGCTTAACAGCAAACTTGCTATTGTTTCAGGTGTTGCCAATGTCTATAACAACGACTTAACCACGGTTCAAGTATTGGAACGTTTAGATCTTGCTGATGAAGCAGGGGCGTTTAAAAACGTATATATAGGACGAGTAGACGGCACCTTCATATTAGATGACCAAACTATTCAATTACCAGAAGGTTACGACGCACGAGAGCGACCTTGGTATCAATTAGCTAAAAACCAAGAGACCACCACATTTACCACCCCTTATGTTGACGCAACCAACAACGGACTCATTATTTCAGCTGTTGTACCTATATTTGAAGACGCTGAGTTTTCAGGTGTTGCCGGTGGTGATATCGACATGAGTACCATTGCTGAAATTGTCAACAGTATCGACTTCTTAGGGTTTGGTTATGCATTTTTAGTTGATAGTAATAAACAGATACTAAGTCATCCAGATCAAAAACTTAATAGCATTCCAATGTCTAACTTGTTTAAGCAAGACATGGCGTTAAATCCTGAGTTTACGTCAATCAAGCTCAATGATACTGATCATCTAGTCTCTTTTATAAAAATAAACGGAATTAAAAACGTTGATTGGTACTTAGGTGTCGTAATAGAAGAAGAAATTGCATATTCCTCTGTATCTAGCTTTAGAAATATGGCCGCAATTTATATGCTGCTAGGTGTTATTGCTATTGTCATCATGCTGCAAAAATTATTGAAATACTTAATGCAACCAATGCAACGTTTAAGTGATGCAATCAAAGACATAGCACAAGGAGAAGGGGACTTAACTAAACGTTTAATTATTGAAAATAAAGATGAATTTGGTGAGCTGTCTCATCATTTTAATATGTTTATAGAGAAAATACATGGCTCTATTGAACAAGTTAGAACAAGTACGATCGAATTAGAACATAGTGTAAAAAATTTAGTAGAGTCCACCACAGCTACACAAGAAATGTACTCGGACCAAACCCAATTAACTGACGGCTTAACCTCAGCTATAGAAAACCTTTCTAATAGTGCGCGCGATATTTCATCTAATGCAACGAATGCATCTGAACTCGCCTCTAAAGCTAATAATGAAGCTAACTCCAGCCATAACTCGCTAGATAAAAACATTGTGGTTATTAAAAACTTAGCTATAAAAATGACAGAAGCTGAGGAGGAAATTGAAAGCCTTGAACAACACACCATTCGTATTGGCCAAGTACTCGAAGTTATTAAAGCTATAAGTGATCAAACTAATTTATTAGCACTTAATGCAGCAATTGAAGCTGCAAGAGCTGGCGAAGCTGGCCGTGGTTTTGCAGTTGTTGCCGATGAAGTTCGCCAATTGGCATTTAGGACGCAAGAATCAACACGTGAAATTGAAGATACGGTTGATCAATTACAGCAAAGTGCCGCATCTGCAGTGAGTGCAATGAAGTCTAGTTTAGTTGACACTCGTGCGTCTGTAGAACAAGCCACCCAATCCGGTGATCAAATGGTTAATGTGAGTAAAGTAATAAATGATATCGATGAAGTAAATCACATCGTAGCAAATGCCACTACAGAGCAAAACAGCGTAACCCAATCAATAGATAACGACGTTCATCATATAAGAGACATAGCGACCAAAGGCCAACAAAACTTATCTGACGCGCTAAACGAATGCACTAACTTAAAAGCGCAGTTTTACGAACTAGAAAAACTGGTGTTAACTTTCAAGGTTTAGTGCGAAGTTAATAACAATAGACTCAGGATTTAAAGCTCCAGATTTGTTATTTAGCCGCACATTTAACAAAGTACTTGTATTTAATCAAACTGGACGACAAATTCCACAATGTACTAACAACCAAAAAATGACGTTAACAGCTAAATACAACATTGAAGAGATAGAATAAGCAATGAATGAACTTGTGTGAGTTGTTACGGGTAAACTTAGGATTTTAAAAAGGATTGAGGTTAATTTGGAAAACAAAAGTTTATATCAATTAAAAAAGTTTCGTTTCGCATTATGGAGCCCAATAGTGTTGGGAGTTATTGTTGCCGTATATATTAATCTTACATCAGATTTAACATTGCTATTAGGCTATGAGGGGCTGAATAATATATTTATTATTTTTAAAGTACCTTTATATCTAGCATCGTTGAGTTTCCCATTAGTTGCTCTAATCGCTGCAAATCATCGCTCGGAACAAACTAAAAAGCAAATTCATATATCTACTTTGCCAGCACTTGATTTTGATTGGAAACATAATAAACCTGAATTAAACATTACACTTAAGAATAAGGAATTAGGAATCGCCAAAATCTTATCGTTTCAGTATAAGTACAACGGCGTATGTCAGGACACAAAAGGCTTGAGTTGTATTTTCGACTCTATAGTTACACTAGATAGTGTTAACCGTGGCTTTGGTTATTGCCATGTTGATAACCTTATAGCAAAGGATGAAAATATGAGACTTTTTTCCTTTAGTACTATAGAAACAAGTCCTGGTCGAATTAAAATAATATACGATAAATTAGGCGAGTTTTTGAACCAGCTTAGTGTAGAGATAAGATACGTATCGATATTTGAGTCTGATGAGCAAATAGCAGTTTTCAACTTTGGTGGGCATATACGTTCGTAGTTAATTACATATAGATATGCGCATAATGTATATTATGTTAAATAAAATATTACATTGATATAAATATATCCCTTATACTTACGTTCTGCTAAATAAGTTCATTAATGTTGATATGACTCCACAAAAGTAGACACCTCTTTTATAAGTCACATCATGTTTTTGTTTTTAACTTAAAATTTTTTAATTTGTTTTCGGCCTTTGCCAATAAGATACAAAGTCAAACTCCGTTATTGTGTTAGCTAAGCTTGCTGTATCTGTTGTTTTAGTGTCGTTGGCCATTTCAACGTTTAATATCCAGGTCATTTTTGGCTGTGAACACAAACCTAACATAAATGCACTTTGGTAAATGTAGGTATTGTTATTACTACTCGTTAAGGTTAAAAATAATGGCAAAGTTCCCATATTCATATTGGAACCAGAAATAGACATAGAATTTATTGGCTGTTTTGCTGTAATCGTCATTTGGTATTGTTGCTCGACTAAAATAACGTCAGTGTTTAATGTTACTTTTACCTGTAAGTTTTGCATTGTAATACATTGAGTGTCACAGGTTGGTTGGTTGTCCGCTTGTTCAGGATTACAAGCTAAAAGTAAGCCGATAACAAATCCACTGGTTATTAATTGAATGAAGGTAGTGTGTTTTTTAACCATGTGTTATTAACTCTCTTGATCTATGACAATATTTTATGGATAGCCGCTATTATTTTACGCTTAAAGTCTTTATTATGCATCTGCCCATAAGCTTATCTGTTTGATTTTGGTTATTTTTCGCAAATAATCGTAAAAGAGTCTAAACTTTTAATCTTTATTACAATAATTTTCACATGTAAGTGGAATCATAAATATGACAACAACGACCATCGCTCATCCAGAGTACAACTATAAAGTAGTTAAGCAGTTTGCTTTAACGACTGTTTTCTGGGGTTTAATAGGTATGACAGTCGGTGTATTAATTGCTGCGCAATTGATATGGCCTGCGTTAAACTTTGAAACTCCATGGCTAACATTTTCGCGTTTACGCCCACTTCACACAAATGCTGTAATTTTTGCGTTTGGTACAAGTGCCCTATTCGCTACCTCGTATTACGTTGTACAACGTACTTGTAAAGTTAAACTCATCAGTGACAAAGTCGCTGCTTTCACCTTTTGGGGATGGCAGGCGGTTATTATTGCTGCGGTAATTACTTTACCTATGGGTCTTACGACTTCTAAAGAATATGCTGAATTAGAGTGGCCAATCGATATTTTAATTACGATTGTTTGGTTAGCTTATGCATATGTCTTTTTAGGCACAGTCGCTATTCGTAAAACAAGTCATATTTATGTGGCAAACTGGTTTTATGCCGGTTTCATCATAACCGTTGCGGTATTGCACTTAGTTAACAGTGCAGCTATTCCGGTTACCTTGTTTAAGTCTTACTCAATATACTCTGGCGCTGTTGATGCCATGGTTCAGTGGTGGTACGGACATAATGCAGTAGGTTTCTTACTGACGGCTGGTTTCTTGGGGATGATGTATTACTTTGTTCCTAAACAAGCAGAACGTCCAGTTTACTCTTACCGTTTGTCGGTTGTTCACTTCTGGGCTCTAATATCTTTGTATATTTGGGCTGGTCCACATCACTTACATTACACAGCTTTACCTGACTGGACTCAGTCTTTAGGTATGGTTATGTCACTTATCTTATTCATCCCATCTTGGGGCGGAATGATAAACGGTATTATGACGTTATCGGGTGCTTGGCATAAGCTAAGAACTGACCCTATCTTACGTTTCTTAATCGTTTCTTTATCTTTCTACGGTATGTCTACGTTTGAAGGCCCAATGATGGCAATCAAATCTGTAAACGCTTTGTCTCATTATACAGACTGGACAATTGGCCACGTACATTCAGGTGCACTTGGTTGGGTTGCTATGGTTTCTATCGGAGCTTTATACCACTTGATCCCTCGTCTATATGGCAAAACTGATATGGCAAGCACTAAGCTAATTAACACGCATTTCTGGTTACACACAGTTGGTGTTGTTCTTTACATTGTTGCTATGTGGATTTCTGGTGTTATGCAGGGTCTTATGTGGAGAGCGGTTAACTCAGACGGGACATTAACGTATAGTTTTGTTCAAAGTTTAGAAGCTTCTTACCCGTTCTACTTTGTACGTTTCCTAGGTGGTCTATTCGTTGTTGCTGGTATGTTAGTAATGGTATACAACGTCGTTAAAACTGTTCGCGAAAGCAAACAAGTTACTGCAGCAGCGTAAGGAGAGCTAAAGATATGGCTAATCATCACGAGAAGATTGAAAAAAGCGTTACCCTAATGGCCATCCTTACGGTTGTTGCGATTAGTTTTGGTGCGCTAGTAGAAATTACACCATTGATGTTCCAAAAAGATACAACAGAACCTGTTAAAGGCATGCGTGCCTTAACAGCGTTAGAAATGGAAGGTCGTGACATTTATATACGTGAAGGTTGTAATAACTGTCACAGCCAAATGATCCGTCCATTCCGTGCTGAAGTTGAACGTTACGGTCATTATTCTGTTGCCGGTGAATCTGTTTGGGATCACCCTTTCCTTTGGGGTTCAAAACGAACTGGGCCTGATTTAGCCCGTGTTGGTCAACGTTATAGTGACGACTGGCATTACGCACATTTATTAGATCCACGTTCGGTTGTTCCTCAATCAAACATGCCATCTTTTAAATGGTTAGATGAAGCAGTTTTAGACGGTGAAATCATCGGTAAGAAACTAGAAACATTTAACTGGCTAACTAAAGGTAAAACCCATAAAGATGAAGCTGGAAACTATATTCCATTGTATACAGCTGAAGAAATAGCGGGCGCTCAAGAGGCTGTTGCAGGTAAAACTGAAATGCAGGCTTTAATCGCTTATTTACAACAACTTGGCACTCACCTTAAGTAAGTAATGAATATGGATTATGGTACGTATCAAGGCGTTCATACGCTAATATTAATGGTTTTGTTTTTCGTAATCGTTTACTGGGCATACAGTAAAAGTCGTAAAAGTAAGTTTGACGACATTGCCCAATCTATCTTAAATGATGATGACTTAAACGATGATCCTAATGTGAAGGAGCAAAAAAATGGTAATGACTGAATTTTGGCATTGGTGGGTAATACTATTAACTAGTATTTCTCTTATCGGTTGTTTCTGGATTATAACAGTTAATCTTAAGAACTATGCTGGTGTCCCTGAAGGCGAATCTATGGGGCATGAGTTTGATGGCATAGAAGAGCTTAATAACCCGTTGCCTAAGTGGTGGACATATATGTTCTACTTCATATTAGTATGGGCAATTGGTTACTTAATCTTAATGCCTGGTATGGGTAATTGGGAAGGTTTACTAGGTTGGAAAAGTTCTAACCAAGGTATAGTTTCTATTGAAGAATCTAGAGCATTATCAGCTAAAGCAATAGATGAAGGCTTATTGGTTCAGTTTGACCAAGAAGTCAAACATGCCGACGAAGTTTACGGTCCATTGTTTAAAGGTATGGCTGATAAACCAATTCTTGATCTAGCTTATTCAGATGGTTTATGTTTTGAAAAAAATGATGGTAAATATTCTGAAATAGCTTGTGTGGATGAAGCTAAACAACCTCAAGGTGTTCTTGAAGTTGAACCATACAAAGTTGGACAACGTTTATTCTTACAAAACTGTGCTTTATGTCATGGCTCTGATGCTCGTGGTTCAACTGGTTTCCCTAACTTAACTGATAATGATTGGTTGTACGGTGGTACACCTGAAAAAATTAAAGAAACACTGATGCACGGTCGTGTAGCGACAGGTATGGCAGCTTGGGGACCAGCTTTAGGTGGTGAACAAGGTGTTCAGGAAGTAGCTCAGTACGTACTTAAATTAGCGGGGCGTAAAGTTAACGACAAAATGGCAGATGCAGGTAAAGCTAAATTTGCCCTATGTGCAGCTTGTCACGGTGCAAATGGTAAAGGTGGCGTAGCGAATGGTTTAGCTACCGGCGCGCCTAATTTAACCGATAATATTTGGTTATATGGTGGTTCGAAACGTGCGGTTGAAGAATCCATCCGTAATGGTCGTGCTGGTGTCATGCCCGCTTGGAAAGATGTATTAGGTGAAGATAAAGTACACGTGATCTCAAGTTACGTTTACCGAATATCCCATCCAAAAAAATAGGTAAACATTAGAAAAAAGTCTCTTCGGAGACTTTTTTTATTCCCTATGTATTTTTATACATTATAAATAAGTCAGCTTCCGTTGTGAGTATCAATACTTAATATTCAAAATGTATTGTCGTTTTATAAATAAAATAATTTATTAAGTTTTTTTCTTTATGAGTCGATGGTATCAGTTGTATTATTCAACTGATCTAGAGTAATAATTATTAGGTGGAATATATGAAATCTGAAAGTTGGTATCGAAATCCTTGGGTTTGGCTGATCATCGCTTTACCTATGTCAGCTGTTATTGGTGGTATTGCTACCATTATCATAACCAATAAACACCAACCAGATATGGTTGTAGATGACTATTACAAGAAAGGTAAAGCTATTAACCAAGAGTTAACTTTATATGATAATGCGCTAAAACTGGGCATTACATTAGAAGTTAAAGTTAATGAGCACCGTATTGAAGTAAAGTCACCAATGGAATTTACCGCGTTAAAAGTAAAAATGATCCACTCTACGTTAGCGGAACAAGATTTTGATTTGGTATTAACACCTAATGCTGTAAGTACATTATCCTCATCAATAGAGACAATCATGCCAGGAAAGTGGAAAATAATTGTTATGCCAATGGATAATTCATGGAAAGTTAGAAAAACCGTAGCATTGCCTAATACAACATGGATGGCATTCTAAACTAAATGTCTAAGACTGCAGCCTGTTACCATTGTGGTAACGATTTACCTTTAAATCAGACACCTATCATTGCTGATGTACATCAACCTAATAAGGATGAAGCACATTATGAGGTATGTTGTTTAGGCTGTAAGTCGGTTACCGAACATATATATAACAATGGTTTAGGCACGTATTATCAGTTCCGTTCTGATATGGCATCAAAACCTGAAGAAGATATCACCGACGAACGCTATTTAGTATTTGATGACATTGGCTTTCTTGAACAAATATCTTCTGAAATTCCTTCCAAAGATCCAAATACGACGAATATAAGAAAAGTTATTTTATCTGTTGATAATATCCACTGTGCGGCCTGTGCTTGGTTAATTGAACAATCTTTACTTGTATTAACCGGCGTGCAAAAAGTTAACGTCAATACCATCAACCAAAGAGCAGAAATCTACTGGGATAATTCTCAACTAGCCTTATCAGCTATTTTAACTAGATTAAGCGCTATTGGTTATCCGTCGTCACCATTTAACGTGACAGACACAGAAAACAAAATTAAACGCCAAGAAAAACAATACATCAAACGTTTAGGTGTGGCTGGTTTGTTTACCATGCAAGTGATGATGTTGGCTTTTGCTATGTATTTTGGCGCATTTACCAATATGGAGTCTTACCAAGTTGGGTATTTCAAATGGCTCAGCTTGTTGTTATCTATCCCCGTTGTATTTTATTCTGCCCTGCCATTTTTGTTTGGCTGTTATTATTCATTAAAAGCCAAAAGACTTAATATGGATGTGCCTGTGGCCTTTGCCATTTACGGTGCTTTTTTTGCCAGCTTTTATCAGTTGTTAATTAATGGATTGGACGGTGACAAAGGCGAAGTCTTTTTTGAAAGTATTTCCATGTTCACCTTTTTGCTGTTGATTGGTAAATACCTAGAATTTAAAGCTAAAAGCAAAGCCATATTATCCAACGCAAACTTAAATAAAAACATTCCAATCACGGTTAATAAGCTAGTTAATGGCGAGCCGGTTGTTGAGTTAGTTAAGAATATCAAACTGGGCGACTTAGTATTAGTAAAGCCTGGTCAAAATATTGCGATTGACGGTGTTATTGTTGACGGTATTACCAGCGTGAATGAGTCAGTATTAAATGGTGAATTTGAACCAATCAGTAAATGTGTTGGCGATAGTGTATTAGCTGGCAGTATCAATACTGACGGAGTTATTACCGTTGAAGTTAATGCCATAGGTGAGCAAACTACCCTATCTAAAATTGGTCACTTACAAGAAGAGTTCTCGCGCCATAAACCTGTTTATACTCAATTTGCTGACAAAATCGCCCATTGGTTTGTGTTTAGTCAGTTAATATTGGCAGTGCTTACCTATGTGATTTGGATGTTTGTGCGACCAGAGGATGCCCTTTGGGTTAGTTTGTCAGTATTAGTAGCCACCTGCCCTTGTGCATTGAGCCTAGCTACGCCAACAGCTTACACTTGTGTTATCTCGGCATTAAATAAACAAGGGATTTTAATTAAAGATCCACAAGCTTTTGATAAATTAAATCACTTAACCCATGTTTGTTTTGATAAAACGGGTACGTTAACCAAAGGGCGATTTGAAATTCAGCAATCACATTACGATGAAGATAAGTTGAGTTCATTAGATTTAGATAAAGCCACGTTAAAACTCATGGTCATTCAATTGCAAAAACGTTCTGAGCACCCTATCGCTCAGGCTTTCTCTCAAGTTAGCTTATTTAGTGACGATGAAATCAACGATTACTTAAATTTAAATAAAACATTATTTAATCGAGCCGATTTAACTGATATAACTGCGGTTGTTGGCTCTGGTATTCAAGGTGTATATTTAGCTAATGAAATAAAAATTGGCAGCGCTCAATTTTGTCAAACAGAGCAAAGTTCAAACTCTGCAAAGCAACAACAGGCAAACGTCTTTGTTAGTTTTAATGGAGTTGTTGTGGCTGAGTTTTACGTGTCCGATCAACTTAAAGCCGAATCAATTCAAGTTTTACAGCAGCTTAAAGGTAACAAACTGCATTTAGCTATGTTAACAGGCGATTCTTCAGAGCAAGGCGTAAGCTTAGCGAAAAGATTAGGTTTTGATACCTATAAAACGGGAGTTTCACCAGAACAAAAAGCGCTATACGTTAGCAATATTCAGCAAGAGTCAAAAGAAAATCTAGTGCTGATGGTTGGGGATGGTATTAACGACTCCCCTGTTTTTGCAGCAGCTGATATTAGTATCGCTATGGGCGATGGCGCAGATGTCACTAAATACGCCGCCGATATTATTATTTTAAAAGGTAATTTAAATGCGATTACCTCTTTGGTTAATGCTGCAAAACAAACCAGGAAAACAATTAAATCGAACTTATATTGGTCGCTGATTTATAACTTAGTTATATTACCAGTCGCTATGTTTGGCTTAGTGGCACCTTATATTGCTGTTATTGGCATGTCTGCAAGTTCCATATTAGTGGTGACGAATTCGTTACGCTTATTAAAGGTTAAATAGATTTATATGAATGTTATTTATTACTTAATTCCAGTGGCAATTTTGTTTGTAATTGTCGGTGTTATCGCCTTTTTTTGGGCAACTAAAACAGAACAATTTGATGATTTAGAAAAACATGGTTTGTCTATTTTAATGGATGACGACGAACTACCAGCTAAACAAGAAACTAAGCAAGATAATAGCTAATAATAATGACATTTCCGTTTGAGTATCTAATCCCGGCATTCTTAATGGGCTTTCTTGGTAGCGGTCATTGCATTGCTATGTGCGGATCATTATCAATGGCTCTTGGGTTTTCTGTCCCAAAAGAAAAGTCGTTTTTACTCTACTCCATTTTGATCAGTATCGGTCGAGTGTTTGGTTATGGCTTGATTGGCTTTGTCGTTAACTTTTTTGCTCAGTCTGTAGTGAGTATTACTCAAGGTGGCGTGTTATATCTTACGCTATTCTCTTCTATTTTAATGTTTGGCATTGGCTTACATATCGCTAATATCAATAGCTTTGTGCTTAAAACTGAATTTATTGGTAAGTGGTTTCAGCCATTTATTGACCCAATTAAGTCTAAAATTCTGCCAATAGACTCCATGCTTAAATGCTTGTTATACGGTTTATTTTGGGGCTTTTTACCTTGTGGTTTAGTTTATACCGCATTAAGCCTAGCGTTAACATCCCCAACACCATTGACAGGATTTTCAGTTATGCTAGTTTTTGGTTTAGGGACATTACCAACCTTAGTTGGAATGACCTTAATCAATGCTAAATTAAATAGTATTTTGAATCATAGTTATGTTAGGTTTGTTTTAGGTAGTAGTGTAATTTTAATGGCTGTATGGCAATTTTATTTTGCCGTAAATCGAATATCTTTTTTCTAGTTTTATAGCGAGTCACTTATGTCTTCAACTCAATGCACTAACAAAAGTTTTAGTTTAAATTGTGCAAACTGCAGTTTAAATCAACTCTGTATTCCGTTTTCTTTAGATGAAACCGAGTTGCGTAAGTTAGATGATGTTATTGAACGTAAAAAACCATTCCATAAAAACGATTGCATGGTAGAAGCTGGACAAACGTTTACCTCTTTATATGCAATACGCTCAGGCAGTTTTAAATCCTACTTAGTTGATGACCAGGGTGTTGAGCAAGTAACTGGATTTCATTTACCTGGTGACGTTATTGGCTTTGATGGATTAGCAAAACTAAAACATCAAACCTATTGCCAGGCATTAGAAACGTCTATGGTGTGTGAAATTCCATATACCACTATGGATGAGCTTGTTGAGAAAATGCCCAAGCTACGTAGTCAGTTTACTCGTTTAATGAGCAGTGAAATATCGGCTGATCAAAATATGTTTATGCTGTTAAATAAAAAGACGGCAGATCAACGCATTGCGGCTTTTCTAGCAAGTATGTCTGATCGGTTCTCTGAGCGAGGTTTATCTAAAAGCTCATTTAGATTAACCATGACCCGAGGCGAAATCGGTAATTACCTAGGCTTAACAGTAGAAACCGTTAGCCGTATTTTTAGTAAATTCCAAAAAGCTGGTTTTATCCACGTTGATGGTAAATTAATAGAGATTAACGACGTAGAAAAATTTAGACGATTAGAAAATTAATTAGCTATTAACTGAACAAAACATGATTTACAACAAAACTTATTACATTAACTACACTTATCATATACATATAAATTAATGGAAGGTGAATGATATGAGTCACTTTAATAAAGTATTAGTCGTAATCGATCCCACTGAACAAAAGCATAAAGCACTATCCCGTGCATTGGAAATATCAGAAAAACAACCTTGTGACATAACCGTCTTTTTAACTATTTTTGATTTTTCGTATGAGATGACAACTATGTTATCTAGCGAAGAACGAGACTTAATGCGAAATGCAGTCTTAGACGATAAAAAGCAATGGTTAAATCAACTACTCAAAGAAACTGATAAAGACTGCAGCCGAATCACAACGGAAGTCGTTTGGCATAATCGCCCTTATGAAAGTATTATTCTTGCAGCCATTGAAGGTCAGTTTGATCTAGTGATGAAAAGTACGCATAAACACGATACGTTAAAATCAGTTATTTTTACTCCTACCGATTGGCATTTATTAAGAAAGTGCCCTTGCCCAGTTTTACTCGTTAAAGATCATGCTTGGCCTAAAGACAGTAAAGTATTAGCAGCAGTTAGCGCGGTAACGGATGATAACAGCCATGAATTGCTTAACTACGAGATAATCAATTATGCATGTTTTATGTCCAGTATACTGCAGTCTGAAACTCATTTGATTAATGCGTATCCGCCTACGCCAATGAATATTGCAGTAGAAATTCCAGAGTTTGATACTGTGCAATATAATGAAAGTATGAAACGTCATCATAAAGAAGCGTTAGCTAAATTGGCGTTAGACTTTGATATTGAAGAAGACAAGACCCATGTAATTGAAGGTTTACCAGAAGATGTTATTCCAGAAGTTTCACTGTTATTAGATGCAGAGCTTGTGGTTATTGGAACCGTTGGCCGCACAGGAATTAGTGCAGCGCTAATTGGCAATACGGCTGAACACGTTATAGATAACTTAAATTGTGACTTGTTAGCGTTAAAGCCACCTGGCTTTGTTAGTCCAATAAAAGCATAACCGTCAAACTCTTAAATAACTAGAAACCGCTGTTTGTTTACGTTGAAATTAATCTGACAATGTAAATTAGCGGTTTCTTTGTGTCTGTAACGACATTATAATGCGCGGCTTATATCAATTGGCTCATTGCTATTGATGGGTAATACCAATTTTATTAAATATTTAATCACTCAGTGGGAACTAAAAAGCATTAAGACAATGAACAAGAGCGAAGGCATAGTTGTTCTACGTCAAAATCTTGTGAAGCAGTATTAATGCTTTTTAGACCCATCGAAGACGCCATTCAGAGCTTCTATTTCTTTGTTGTTCGAATTTGAAAGACGTCCAGTATTACTGCATTCAAACGCCTCGAACTAAAAGCTCTGACATGGCGCTGAATGACTAAATATTTAATAAAATTGGTATAATTTGAGAGGCAGCATGGCAACATCTTTAGAAGCAAAACAAAAACATAACTTTAATAAACTAGAAAAACGAATTCGTCGTCAAGTTGGCCAAGCTATTGGTGATTACAACATGATAGAAGACGGCGATCGTGTGATGGTTTGCTTATCTGGTGGTAAAGACAGTTACACCATGTTAGATATTTTGATGAGCTTACAAAAGGCTGCGCCAATTAAATTCGAATTAGTTGCTGTGAATTTGGACCAGAAACAACCCGGTTTTCCAGATCATATTTTACCTAAATACCTTGAAGAACTCGGGGTCACATACCAAATTGTTACCGAAGACACTTATTCTATTGTTAAAGAGAAAACTCCGGAAGGAAAAACCACCTGTTCATTATGTTCTAGGTTACGCCGAGGTATTTTATATCGTACCGCTAAAGAGTTAGGTGCCACTAAAATTGCCTTAGGTCATCATAGAGACGATATTATTGAAACGCTATTTTTGAACATGTTTCACGGTGGAAAACTTAAGTCTATGCCGCCTAAGTTAAAAAGCGATAATAATGAACATGTCATTATTCGCCCTCTTGCTTACGCCAAAGAAAAAGAGATTGAACAGTTTTCACAAATGAAAGGCTTCCCTATTATTCCATGTAATTTATGTGGTTCGCAGGAAAACCTAGAACGTCAAAACATTAAAAAAATGTTAAACGATTGGGATCAGCAATTCCCTGGGCGTATTGAAAGTATGTTTAGTGCGATAAAAAATGTGGTTCCAAGCCATTTGGCCGACACAGAGTTATTTGACTTTAAAACGTTAAGCCAAGATGTTGAAGAAGGCGATGTGGCCTTTGATACCCCAGAAATTACTAAGTTTGTTGATGCCGATGTAACAGCTGAAACAGAAGCTAATGAAACAACAGTAAACGTTATTGAGTTAGTTTAATCTGGCTAACTTAGGTAAACCGCTATCAAAAACGATATCAATAAAATCTAGCCATAAAAAAACCTAAACATTTGTTTAGGTTTTTTATTATCTAAGCTAATAAATCTAAGCATTTACTGCTTGAGAGTGGATATTAACGAATGCTTATTTAGACTCGTTATTAGTCCAAGTATCTCTAAGACCTACCGTTTTATTAAATATCAATTTACCGTCTGCATTCTTATTGCCGTCAAAGCAAAAATAACCCAAACGTTCAAATTGGAAACCTTGTTGTGCTTTAGCTTCTAGTAAACTTGGCTCAATAAAGCCTTGTGTAATAACTAAAGAGTCAGGGTTTAATACCGTAGTGAAATCTTCAACTGCGGCCGGATTAGCAACCGTAAACATGCGATCGTAATTTCTGATCTCAGCTTCAACACCGTGTGATGCAGAAACCCAATGAATAACGCCTTTCGCTTTACGGCCATCAGCCGGTAACTTACCTAACGTGGTTTCATCATAAGTACAGTAAATCGTAGTGATATTACCTTGTTCATCTTTGTCACAACGTTCAGCTTTAATAAAATAAGCGTTACGTAAACGAACTTCTTTACCGATAACTAAACGTTTGTATTTTTTATTGGCTTCTTCACGGAAGTCTTCACGCTCAATATAAACGACTTTGCTAAATGGTAACTTACGCGTTCCCATGCTTTCATCACTTGGGTGATTTGGCGCGTCTAACCATTCAATATGATCATCTGGTAAGTTCTCGATAACCAATTTAATTGGGTCAACAACGGCCATCGCACGTGGAGCACTTTCGTTTAAGTCTTCGCGGATACAGGCTTCTAACACGCCCATTTCAATGGTGTTTTCCATTTTAGTAACACCAATGCGCTTACAAAACTCCTGAATAGCGCCTGGGGTGTAACCTCTGCGTCTTAAACCTGCAATGGTTGGCATTCTAGGATCATCCCAACCTTGTACGTGATTTTCAGTTACAAGAGCATTTAACTTACGTTTACTCATCATAGTGTATTCAAGATTTAATCTTGAAAACTCATATTGATATGGGCGAGTTTCAATAGAGATATTATCCAATACCCAATCGTATAAACGACGATTGTCTTGGAACTCTAGAGTACATAAAGAATGCGTAATGCCTTCAATCGCATCAGAAATACAATGCGTGAAGTCATACATAGGGTAAATACACCATTTGTCACCAGTTTGGTGATGGTGAGCAAAACGAACACGATAAATAACAGGATCACGCATACACATGAAGCTAGATGACATATCAATTTTAGCGCGTAAACAACACTCACCGTCTTTGTATTTACCATCACGCATGTCATGGAATAATTGTAAGTTCTCTTCAGCCGACGTCTCTCTGTAAGGACTGTTTGTGCCTGCTGATGTCAACGTACCACGCATTTCGCGCATGGTTTCTTGATTTGAAAACTCAACATAAGCTAAACCTTTGTTGATCAGCTCTTCTGCATAAGCAAATAGTTGGTCAAAATAGTTTGATGAATAACAAACTTCACCACTCCACTCAAAACCTAACCAGCTAACGTCATTTTTAATGGCATTAACATAATCAATGTCTTCTTTTTCTGGATTGGTATCATCAAAACGAAGGTTACATAAACCTTTGTAATCTCTAGCAATACCAAAATTCAATACGATTGATTTTGCATGCCCTATATGAAGATAACCATTAGGCTCAGGAGGAAAACGAGTATGAGTTGTAGGGTATTTTCCTGCCGCTAAATCGGCGTCTATGATATTTCTAATAAAATTAGATGGACGATTCTCTGCATCCGCCATTTATAAAACCTTTTAAACAATTTAATTGGCGCGAGTATATCATTTACATTTAAGGTTTTTCCAAGTTTAAATAGATAAATTATTGATTTAATTGCTATATCAATTTATTAAAGCTTAATTATTGTTTTTATAGGACTTTTACTTTGATCTTTTATTGACTCAAACAATCAATTTAAAAACTAAATATTGGTTAATTTAACTAAATAGAAGTCTTTTAATTTCATCAAAAATAACAATTTAAATTTAAATTATTGTATTTAAAGGTAAATATAGTTGGCACTGTATTTGTTAACTAAATAACAAACTAGTTAAATAATAAATGGTATAACGCCATTAAATTTAATAATTTAATACAATTTCTGTTGGAGAATATTGAATGAACACGTCAAAAAATAAAACAGCATTATCGTTATTCGTTTCTGCCCTACTTTTAATGAATGTTTCTAATGCATTTGCCCATGATGATCATGAAAATCAATGTAACCTATCGCTAAATAACGACTTATCAGTTACTCCAGAACATATCCGTATTCTCGAAGATAATGAAACCCTGGTCGATATTTATAAAGACAATATTTTGTTCATTAAAGGTGAACAAATGCAGCTCAATGACAAACAACAAAAAATGATCCTAGAGTATTCAACGTCCATTCGTAGTGCGCTTCCAGAGGTAACTGAGATTGCTATAGAAGCGGTTGGACTTGCATTTGAAGGTTTAAATGCTGCATTTGGCGAAACGATTGATATGCAAGAAAATGAAGAAAAGTTTCAGCAGCTACAACAAAAAATAAAGAACAAGTACAAAGATACCAATGGTAGTTACTTTATTCGTGATGGTGACTTTAATGTTGATATAGATGATGAAGGAATTGACGATTTAGTTGAAGAAATTCTAGAAGATATGGTGCCTAACATTGTAGGTGGTGTGTTATCAAGTATCGGTAAAGCTATCGCATCCGGCGATGATGTAGATACAGAATTTGACGATATTGGCGATAAAGTAGAACAAGAAATAGAAGCAAAATCTGACGCTATTGAAATGAAAGCTACTGCATTTTGCAATAAGATGAAAGACCTTGATAAGTTAGAGCAAAAACTAATAGACAGTAACTCTGACTTTAAAGATTTAGATTTGTTAGAAATAGATCACTAACCTATTTATTATAAAAATCGCACTTTAAATATACGGCTTGGTTTTCAATAGTAGTTTTGTTATAAGCTACTGTATGTAAATATAATTTCACCTAAACAACATTTTATTGGAGAATGTTTAATGAATATTTTAAGCCGTAAAACCACGAGTTCTACTTTACCTTGTATCTTACTTGCGGGGTTATTTTTTAGCAGCTCAACAGTGATGGCCAGTGATTACGATAACGATCAATGTAACTTATCGATAAAAAATGACTTATCCGTTACGCCTGAACATATCCGTATCCTTAAAGGTGATGAAACCTTAGTTGAAATTTATCAAGATAAAAGTTTATTTATCAAAGGTGAAGACATAAGCCTTAGTAATGAACAACAAAAAATGCTCATTGAATACGCCACCTCTATTCGTAACGTAATACCAGAACAAGTAGAAATGTCGATAGAAGCAGTTGGCCTTATGCGTGAAACTTTTAAGGCTGAATTTGGGCCATTGATTGATATCGAAGAAACTGACAAGAAGTTCACTGAGGTACAACAAGAAATTAGGAATGAATCCGTTGATAAAATTGACAGTTATTTTATTAAGAAAGGAGAGTTTTCAGTTACTTGGGGAGATGAAAAAGCAGACGACGATGGTGGAAGTATTGGGGACTTCATTGATGTAATGGTTGAAGATATGTTACCTGGTCTTATGTCGAGTTTCAGTGAACCTACTATTGATGATTCTAGTATTGATATGGGAAATGATCTTTCAGGGCTACTTGGAGATTTTGACGAGGTTGAAAGTA
Source organism: uncultured Psychrosphaera sp. (assembly GCF_947500655.1). Lineage (GTDB taxonomy): Bacteria > Pseudomonadota > Gammaproteobacteria > Enterobacterales > Alteromonadaceae > Psychrosphaera. The sequence goes on from NZ_CANMSK010000001.1 coordinate 26,431, forward strand.
AGGCTGAACAAGAATTAGAAGAGAAATCTAAGTTGTTTGAAATGAGATTCGAAGTGTACTGCAAAAAAATGGAACAAACTGATAAGTTAGAGCAAAAGTTAATTGACAGTAACTCTGAATTTACAGATTTAGATTTACTAGACTTAGGGAAAATAATCAAAGCAACTAACATGCTTTAGCTAGTACATATTAGCTCTGACAAAATCGGGTAATTCAACTTTTACTGGGGGACGTTATGTCCCCTTTCATTGTCTATTTTCATGCTCATCGTATGGAAACACTTAAAATTGACGAAAGTCCAAAAACTCCCTGTTAGACTTAGTCGTTTTGTTATTTAAACAATTCAGCCACTACCTGAATTGGATGTTTAAGTTTTTGGCTTTCATAACGTTTAACTTGGCTTCGACAAGAAAAACCTGTAACGAGTATTGGATTTTCATCTGCTTGTTGTAACGCAGGTTTCCAGCTTAGTGCATAAATGTCACTTGACGCTTGTTGGTTCTTGGCTTCATGGCCAAATGTCCCAGCCATACCACAACAACCTGTGTTAATAGGTTTAATATTCATATTTAACTTGCTGAAAATGGTTTGCCACTGAGTGTTTATATTTGGTAACACTGACTTTTCAGTACAGTGTGTCATTAAGTTAAACTGTTGAGTTTCATTGTTAGCAATGGTTGCTAGAGTATCTGATGACAAAGCAAAATCTTGTTGCCATAACCATTCACTTAACAAACTCACCTTGTAGTTCACCTTGTCAGCGCCTAAGGCTTCAATGTATTCATCTCGGTAAGCAAATACCAAAGATGCGTCCATTCCGACCATAGGGGTGTTGTACTTGGCTATTTTGTTGTAGAACACGCTAGCTTTTGAAGCTGTACGTTTAAATTTAGCTAAAAAGCCTTTTACGTGTGCAGGTTTACCGTTTTCTTTAAAGGGTAAAACAAAAGGCATAAACCCTAGCCCTTTTAATGCTGTTACCGTATCGAGCAATAACTGAGATTCATAAAAGCTAGTGAACGGGTCTTGTACAATGAAAACCGCTTTTGCTTGTTCAGACTCAGACAAGGCTTCTATCTTGTTTTTACTGAACTTAAACTCGTCTTTTAAGTTTGAATTTAAGTATTCACTAAACAAAGGAGCGTCCAAGTAGCCAACAATATTACGTGTTGCCCAAGCTGATACAGGATTGTTCATTATCAAATTACTTAGCTTTGGTGTTTTTGCTAAGGTTGGTAATAAATGCTCAATATTAGCCACCAGATAATCACTTAGCGGTCTGAAGTAACGTTGATGATACATGTCTAAAAACTTAGCTCTAAAACTTGGTACATCCACTTTAATTGGGCATGCAGTGCTACACGCTTTACAAGCTAAACAATTATCCATTGAGTGTTTTACTTCATGGCTGTAATCGTACACGCCCATTTTTGCACCTAAGCTTCTGAATGCTTTATATGGCAAGGTCATTAATTGGAATATGGTATCGCGTGACCGAATAAGCTGTTCGTTGGTAATACTTTCACCTTGGAGCCTAATCCACTCTCGCATTAGGTTCGCTCTACCTTTGGGAGAAAATGCACGGTCTTTTGAGTGCTTGTACGACGGACACATAGGACTGTTTACGTCGTAATTAAAACAAAGGCCATTACCATTACAATTTACCGTAGTTTCAAAATTTTCGACCACAGAAAGCGGAATTTGTTTATCAAAGTGCGCACGTTTAACACCATCAACAGATACTAGTTTATCGCTAGAATCAATTGGCGTACAAATCTTGCCTGGGTTTAATCGGTTACTTGGGTCAAAGCTGGTTTTAACTTTTCTCAGTTCGTTAAATAAGGTTTCCCCAAAAAATTCTGGACCATATTCACTTCTATAACCTCGGCCATGCTCGCCCCACATTAAACCTTTATATTTGGCTGTGAGCTTCACAACTTGATCGGAAACAACGCGAAGTAACTGTTCTTGTTTTGGGTCGCTTAAATCAAGTGCCGGTCTTACATGTAATACACCCGCATCAACATGACCAAACATACCGTAATCAAGTTCGTGACTGTCTAATAAAGCTCTAAATTCGGCAATAAAGTCTGCTAAATGTTCAGGTGGTACGGCAGTGTCTTCTACAAAGGCGATTGGTTTTTTAGTCGATTTAGCATTCCCTAATAAACCAACGGCCTTTTTGCGCATACCATAAATTTTGTTAATGGCGCTTAAGTCTTCAATTATTTGATACCCGATCACCCCATTTTCATTATTGTTAGCAATGAGAGCGTCTAAGCGTTTACATAGGTGTTGTATTTTTTGTTTTTGGTTTTCAGCATCTTCATCATTATATTCAACAATATTAAGACCATTCATGGTTTGATTTGGCACATCTGTGATCAAATCTGATACTGAATCCCAAACCACATCTTGTTTAGCTAAATTTAAAACCTTGGAGTCAACGGTTTCTACCGAAGTCGCATTAGCTTCAACTAAGAATGGTGAATTTCTAAGGGCTGAGTCAAAATTGTCGTATTTAACATTCACCATAGTTTTATATTTGGCGATTGGCGTAATGTTTAACTTAGCTTCAGTGATAAAGGCTAATGTACCTTCTGAGCCAGTAAGAATACGAGACAAGTTAAAACGGCTCATATCTTCATTAAACACGTGTTCAAGGTCGTAGCCTGTTAAGAATCGGTTAAGCCTAGGGAACGTGCTTAAAATGTTCTCTCTTTGATTGGTACAAGTATCCAGTACTTGTTTGTAGATGCCACTTAATGCGCTACTACCATTTGCTAACGCTTGAGCATCAACTACTGGCATGTCCATGGTGCATAACTTGTCGCCTGATATTGTTACCGCTTCTAATTCAAGAACATGGTCGCTGGTTTTACCGTAAACCAAAGAACCTTGCCCTGATGCATCGGTATTTACCATGCCGCCTATGGTTGCGCGGTTGGAGGTTGATAAATCTGGTGCAAAGAAAAAGCCATAAGGACGTAAAAAGTCGTTTAATTGATCTTTAATAACGCCCGTTTGTACCCTAACCCATTTCTGCTCTACGTTGATTTCTAATATCTCACGCATATGGCGCGACATATCAACAATTAAATGATCCGTTAATGATTGACCGTTCGTGCCTGTACCACCGCCTTTTGGCGAGAAACGTAATGACAGATATTTATCCTGATTGGCTAACTCAGTAAGCACCAAAATATCGTCAGTATTACGGGGAAATAAAATACCTTGTGGCAAAGCCTGATAGATACTGTTGTCGGTCGCTTGTGAAATACGGGCAGAATAAGACGTATCCATCTCGCCAGTAAAGCGAGAACCATTGGTTGCGGTGTACGTTTTTAGTTCCTTGCAGAATTTTGAAACCGTAACCGATACTATTTCTTGTTTTGTAATACGACGGATCATAGATAAATAGCTAAATAATTGAGTTATTAGGCGATTGATTATAACGAGAATTAAAATAAATGAAATTGATCTAATGACTTTAGTTATGCCATTTAAGTATTTATTTAAATTGAATTTAGCAAAGTCCACATTGAGGATCTCTAGTAGAAAACACAAATAGAATACGTTACACTACAAAATGTAGTAAATCATATACTGGTGAATGTAATGGGAATAGTAAAAATTTCAGACGAACTTCATGAAGAAGTTAGAAAAAATAGTTCTGTAATGGAAAGGTCAATTAATTCACAAGCTGAATTTTGGTTGAAAATTGGTCGACTGGCTGAACAGAATCCAACTTTGACATATGAAGAAATTCTTAAGCGAGAAATGCAAACTCAAAATGTAGCTATGGTGAAACTAGTCAATGAGTAACATACAGATAAAATCTCAAGAAGAGATTATGTTAATGCGTGAGTCTGGAAGATTGCTAGCCAGTGTATTCTCAGTATTAGATAACTATATCAAAGCTGGTATTACGACAATGGAAATCAATGACTTTGTTGAGGATTATATTGTTAATCAATTGCACTCTAGACCTGCAAGTAAAGGTCAATATGGTTATCAGTATGTATTAAACTGTTCAATTAATGAGGTTGTTTGTCATGGTGTTCCTTCCACTGGCAAAAAGCTCAAAGAACGCGATATTGTTAATATTGATATCACATTAGAAAAAAATGGTTATATAGCTGACAGCAGTAAAATGTACACAATTGGTAACATACTGCCTATCGCAAAAAAGTTAGTTGATGTTACTTATCAAGCTATGTGGAAAGGTATTCAATCTGTCAAACCAGGAAATACATTAGGTGATATCGGTCACGCTATTCAAATTCATGCGGAAAAAAATGGATTTAGTGTAGTACGAGAATATTGTGGCCATGGTATTGGCGTTGAAATGCATGAAGAGCCACAAATCTTACATGTAGGTAAACCTAATACTGGTATTGTTTTGCAAGAAGGTATGGTGTTTACAATTGAACCTATGATTAATCAAGGTTCATTTAAAGTGAAACAAAAAAATGATGGTTGGACTGTGATCACTAAGGATAGAAAGCTTTCAGCACAATGGGAACATACTATTTTAGTTACATCATCGGGTTATGAGGTTATGACTTTACGTCCTGAAGAAACATTGTAATGAATTAAGCAACTTTACTGAAATTTCTTGATTGCTCTAAAGCGCTAAACCAAGAATCGATATCCATCTCTACATATCCTTTGTCCATTCCTGTAGGCTTTGCAGTTGTGATAGTTTTTGCATTGTCTTCAGTATGTTTATCATTGATATCTGCTTGTCTCTCAATATCTTGATATAACTTAGCTTGCTGGTTGATATCTAAATTATTATAAACTTCCTTAGGTAAATTACCCGTTGTCTTAATATCATCATTTGTAGTGATAAAAGCTTGAGGGTGTACCTTGAGAAACAACGTAAGACTTTCTCTATTGCCTGAACTTACTAATTCGTTCAGTAATAAATCTTGCTGGTTGTTTGCTTTCTCAACTAGTTTTTGCGGAACAATATGAAATGTTTTTTCTAAGTCAGATACTGTTTTTAGCGGTTTATTACGTGGTAAATGAAATTCATCTAATTCCAATGCATCTTTAGTAACCATAGCTAAAAGTAAACTAAAGGTAGACGCATCTTTAGTTTGAACCGAATTTTGAATGCCAGAATATACAGAAGATTCCCGTATGGCATTGATTGGTTTTATAACTGTTTCATTAAATTCTGTTTGCATTACAACGTCTTTTTTATGTGTCTGAATATATAATCGGCTGTGAAGTAAAAAGCTTTAATAATTAGGGGTTAAATAAGGGGATTTAATCACTTTTTGTGTCTTATGAGCATAAAATCAGCAGTTAAACAAAAAATGTATTTTTTTTGTTTACAGGGAAAAATAAATAGGTATTATGCACAACCTCAAGTGGAGGGGTTCCCGAGTGGCCAAAGGGATCAGACTGTAAATCTGACGGCTCAGCCTTCGATGGTTCGAATCCATCTCCCTCCACCACTTATTCGATAAGCCGATGTTAAGCAATTAACATCGGCTTTTTTGATCCTTACCTTAATGGATTTGAGTATGAGTGGTTAAATCACGTTCAAGCCTATATTCAACCTGACTTATCACCTCCATAAATCACTCTCATTTCATGTAAACTGACTCGTTATAAATAATTAATTTGAAATAACACTTGTATTTATCTGTAATATTACAAGAATGGTCATAGATAACTTATATTTAAGTAGTAGAATTTGCGTTCAAATAGTATTTTTAGCGGTAAGAACATACTCATAATTGATGATCAAAAGCCATTTCAAATCATGCTTCGTGGAATGTTAAAAGATCTCGGTGTGGATACAATTTCAGTGGCCCAATCAGGTGAAGCCGCCATTATTGAGTGTGGGAAAAACCGATATGACATTTTGTTTATTGATTACAACTTAGGTGATGGTAGAAATGGCCGTCAGTTGTTTGAAGAAATTAAAGAACGTAAATTAATCCCAGATCCTAGCATTTGCCTTTTAGTTACCGGTGAAAGTCAAGCCACCACCGTTGTTGGTGCATTAGAAGTATTACCAGACGATTATATCGTTAAACCATTTTCTCAAAACCTATTGCTACAACGAGTTGCTAAATCTTGGCTTAAAAAACAAGTATTTGTGCCCTTTTATATCAGCATGAACGCTAACGATTATGAAAACGCCCTTGTTGTAATTGACGACATTATAGAAAACTACCCAAGATACAAAGCAACCTCTAACAAATACAAAGCACAGGTCTTATTCGAACTAGAACGTTATAGTGAATTAAGCGATTATTTAGATGAATTTTTAGAAAAGAAACGATTAAATTGGGCGTTGATTTTTAAATCAAAAATACTTAAAGAAGAGAAAAAATACTTACCAGCTATTAAATTTGCTAAAGAAGCCGTATTACAAAGTAAGATGAATCTTGAGGCTTACGATGTGATCACAGATTGTTATCTGGCTAAAGGTGATATTGAACAAGCTTACGATTGGGTTCGTTCTGGTATCGAAAAATCGCCTTTTTCAGTTCCGCGCCAATATAAATTAAGCGCCGTGGCCAAATTAAACAATGACTTTGAGTCTTCAATTAAAGCCTGTAATCAAGTGGTCGACTTAACCTCTTATTCTTTTAAGAAAGATTATCGCCATTTACTAAATCATATTAGGAATATCATTGATATTGTTGATTTAGAAGATGACGACAAGAAAAAGCGTAAATTTAATCAACACGCTTTATACGTATTACAACAATCTAAACGTGATAGCTCATCTTTTACCGACTTAAATCAAGAAGACTTTGAACAATTATGCCTAGCACGGCTTGACTCAGTTAATGGTTTAAATTTGAAAGCGAAGAAGTCTTTCTCTGAACTGACTAATAAATTTAACGATACCGACTTTCAATTTCCAGCAGATTTATTAGCCGATAGCATTTCATTAATGTTAAAAATTGGTGAGTTTGATAACGCATTAGAGTATGTAAACCAAATAAAAGAATTAGATATCGAGTTAGATGACTTTACTAAAAAGATGATTGTTGACGCCCAGGATATGGCTAAAGATCAAATAACAAGCGTTAAACTACTGAATAAGAAAGGTATTGAAGCATTCACTCATGGAAACTTTAAAGAAGCTAATGACTTATTTGAAAAATCTTTGATTATTGCACCTATGAATACAGGTAGCGCATTAAATCTAGCTCAAGCACTTATCGAACTGATGAAAATGAATACCAAGCTAAAATGGTCTTACATTGACCGTTGTAAAAACGTATTTAAAATTGTAGATGGCATGCCAATAGGTAAAGCTCATCAAAAGCGTGCAATTGATTTAAGAGAACAATTCAACACAATAATGGCCGTTAAATAACTTTGGTTACTTTTTTATAAATGATTTTGGGTTTTGTGGGTAATATAACTCAGCTCTGCAATCTTGATAGGAAAACATCTTTGCATCTTTATACGGCAGTTTCATAAAGCCAGATACACCAACGCCATTTATATACTTAAGGTTTGTTAAAATGCCCTTAAGATGGAATTCAAACTCAGCCACTTTGCTTTTATCTAACAAGTTATAATAATTGTGAATTTTAAGATGTTTAGGTAGTGCTTCAAAAATAATACAACCGGTATGGCGAATTTCGTTTAACGCTATAATGTGAAGCATAATTTGTTTAGGTAGCTGTAAACGTTCATCTGGGTCGTCGCCATCTTCAAAGTAAGAATGATGTTTACCTTCTTCCATCTGCGGTACATGCGTCACTTCAAATGGAATAGATGGTATTTGTTTTAACTCAAAATGCTCTTGTTCATTTTTACGTTCCACATGAATAGTATTTTTAGCATCAAACAAGCAGCTTTTAAATGTGCCTTCTCGTAAATCTAATGCCCGTGCAATATCAATAATGTTATTTACGGTTTCGGTTACGCTTTTACGATACACATCATCAAATAAATTAAGGTTTGAGTCGACATACATTCCATCTGGCAACCAATGAATAGCAAAGCCGCCAACAATTGGAAATTCGCTTAACCGACTTACCGCAGCAACAAACGCCTTCTCATTGTCTCCCATACCTTGTAAGTAGTTTTTGTAATACTTATCTAGCTGAGCATCTTTAATCCCGTAAAGTGCGCTATGAATGCCCTGCTGTCGTAAAAAAGATTTACGTGACGAGTACACTACGGTATCTAACTTACTCTGTGCACGTTTGTTCCATATTGGGATATAAGCTAACTCTGGCTGCAGTTCAAGTTCAGGTAAAAACCAACTTTCCATTTGCTGAACTTGTTGAATAAACTGATCGCCAGCTATTAGTTGTGCTTGTGGATCTTCAACATTGTGACTCAGTAAATGAGTAAGGGTCTGAGCGAAAGCTTTTGGTAATCCTAAAGATGACGGAGGAATTGCATTGTAACCGTATCGACAGTTCTGATTTGACGCTATGGCATATAAGGTCGCTGCTGCGCCTTGCTCATCAAACCGTGAATTAGATAAACCGCCATTAAGCTGATCATCACCAATAAAATAAACATCACCTAAACGAGCATTGGTATTTTGCATGTCGGCTGACATTAGTTCCATCACATTATTGGCAATAGGTTGGGCATTTTCATCTAACTGAGCAAAAACACAAGAACCCCAATCGATTAATGATAGGACTTCTGTTTCTTCGTCCCACATTAAGTTAGAAGGTTTAATATCACCGTGTACAATTGGTTTTCTCTCACCATGTCTATTAATCGCGTTCGGATTATTAGCAGCTAACATAGTGAAGTGCCGTAAATATTTAATAATATTGGCTAACTGAATAGCAATTTTGATTACAATCCGTACTGGCAAACGACCACGTAATTTGGACAACTCGTGTAAGTCAATTCCTTGGCCACGCTGCATAACCAATATGCCTTGTTTTTTAATATTCTCAAATGCGATAAACCTTGGAATATTAGGATGAGAAAGAAGGTTTAACATATACCCTTCTTCTTCTAAACGTTCTCTAACGTTTTGCGGCAAGGTAATACGAGAGAATTTAAATACCCGTTCAGTTTGTTTTTTGTCTGTACCAACAAAAACGAAACCATAAGCGCCTTTACCTATCATTTCTACTTGTGAATAACCCATTTTTTGCAGCTGAGTTTTGCACAGCTCAACCCAATCTCTTAGTTTTTTGGCATCATTGGCTGATAACAAATAAATAGATTGTTCATCGGAGATGTAAAAGTTTTTTAAATTTGATTCCAACGCTATGTATTACCTTAATAATCTAGATTTTAAGTATGGCATTAATGGTTTTATCTTGTATTTAGTCGTTTTAGACATATTTGAAAAAAATGCCCAGCTATTTTTACACAACTGGGCATTTCAACATCAACACTTTTAATAACATGATTTAGTCAATATTTTAGCCAACCGCATTCGCCAAAATAAAGTAAGCTGCTAAATCAAGTCCATAAACATTGAGCTCGGGTTTTGCAAATATTGAGTCCAAAGGTTATTAAACCGAGCAATCGTACCACCATCAATTACTCGATGGTCGCCAGACCAACTTACCTGCATTAATTGACGAGCCTGTACTTCACCATTGTCATCAAATCGCGGTAAGGTCTGCATTTTTCCTAATGCCACAATTGCTACTTCTGGTTTATTAATAATTGGGGTTGCCGTTGTTCCACCTAATGCCCCAATATTTGATATGGAAATGGTGCCGCCTTTTAATTTATCTGGCGGCAAACGACCTTCTCTAGCTAATTCAGTCATTTCCATCACGGCGATAGCAATGTCTTTAATACTCTTGGTTTGACAAGATTTAATATTAGGTACTAATAAGCCTATTTTAGAGTCAACCGCCATTCCAATATTATGATCGTTAAAGTAGGTCAATTCAGTACAATCTTCATTTGGTTGTGAGTTTAATACTGGAAATTGCTTTATGGCCAATGACATGGCTTTCATAAAAAATGGCATCATAGTTAATTTAATGCCTTGTTGTTCATATTCAAATTTCAACTGTTTACGTAACTTAACTAACTCAGTTAAATCTATTTCATCTGAAAAGGTAAAATGTGGAATTGTAGAAACTGAGTTTTGCATGGCTTTTGCCATGACCGCTTCAATACCTTTAATTGGCTTAACATTAGATGATCCGAGACTCTGTTGAGGACTTGATTTAGCCTGAGTCTCTGTCTTACTTTCGGTTTCTGAATGTATAATTGACGCTGCAACAAATGTAGGTTGTGCTTGTGCATGAGCTATTAAATCTTGCTTAAATACTCGGCCTTTTGCACCAGAACCATTTACAGTTCGAATATCTAAATTCATTTCACGAGCTAAACGTCTAACGGCTGGTGACGCTACCGCTTTATTTGAAGCTGAGGCAATTGGCACAACGTTGCTAATTGCCAGATCGGAATGATCCTCACCTGTATTTTGACAAAACTTAATAGGATCCTGTTTTATCGCAGTACTTTCTAAGTGACCACCTGTCTTGTTGATTAACTGACTGTTGGTTTTTTCATTCTTTAGGCTTGTATTACTTGATGTTAAGCTATCAACGGCTATAGAAAATAATGGTTTATGAACTTCGGCAATTTCACCTTTTTCATAATAGAGTTTATAAATAACACCGTCAGATTTAGACGGTATTTGTACCAATGCTTTATCTGTCATCACATCACAAATGGCTTGGTCTTCTTTTACTTCTTCGCCTTCAACAACCAACCACTCAACCACTTCACATTCAACAATTCCCTCTCCAATATCAGGTAATAAAAAGTCTTCAATGACTTCATTCTTAAGAGAATTAGCTAATGAAATTGGTGTTTTGTCCATGATCTGCTCAACAACACCTTGTGATGGTGTTAACTCTTGTTGGGCTTCTTGTGCGGACGATACAGCAAACAAAGGTGCGTGGACTTGTGCTACTTCACCCTTTTTATAATATAGCTTAGTGATAACACCATCACTCATTGCTGGAATTTGCACTAAGGCTTTGTCCGTCATTACATCACAAACCGGTTGATCTTCTTTGATCTCATCACCTTCACGAACAAGCCATTCAACCACTTCACACTCAACAATACCTTCGCCAATATCAGGCAATATAAAATCTTTACTCATTATAAATTCCTCTTGGCTAGTAATTAACAGAGCGCTTAATGGCTTCGTAAACTTTTAGGTGATCGGCCATATATTCTTTTTCATGGGCTAACGGGTATGGAGTATCTAATCCGCACACTCTATCTATTGGAGACTCAAGATGTAAAAAGCATTCTTGCTGGATAGTTGCGCTAATTTCAGACGAAAAACCAGCGGTCACTGGTGCTTCTTGTGACACAATTAATCGCCCTGTTTTTAACACTGAATTAACCACAGTCTCTAAATCCCAAGGTAACACGGTGCGTAAGTCAATGATTTCACAAGAAATACCTTCTAGTTCTGCCATAGCTGCTGCTTTTTCTATTATCTCAACCTGTGCCCCCCAGGCTAATAAGGTGATGTCTGAACCTTGTTTTACCACTTCAGCTTTGCCCAACGGAATTGAATACTTTTCTTCTGGTACTTCGCCAACAGATGCACGGTAAAGTCGTTTGGGTTCAAAGAAGATAACTGGGTCGTTGGACTCAATACATGAAGTTAACAACCCTTTTGCTTGATAGGCATTACGCGGAAATACCAGTTGCAAACCTGGCGTGTGTGCAAAATAAGCTTCGGGAGATTGTGAATGGTATAAACCTCCAGCAATACCACCACCATAAGGCGTACGAATAACTAAATTTCCTACGTTAAATTCGTTACCTGAACGATATCGGAATTTAGCGGTTTCATTTACAATTTGGTCAAACGCCGGAAAGATATAATCGGCAAATTGAATTTCAGCAATGGTGGTATAACCTAAGGCCGCTAAACCATTAGCAAAACCAATAATACCTTGTTCTACCAACGGCGTATTAAACACGCGGTCTTTACCAAATTTTTCTTGTAAGCCACTTGTTGCTCTAAACACACCACCAAAATGGCCAACGTCTTCTCCAAATACACAAGAACGTGTGTCCTCTTCCATAGCAATGATGAGCGCAGAGTTGATGGCTTGTAACATATTCATTTTAGCCATTATTTAGCCTCCGGTGTATTTGATACTATTCTTGAGGCAGTCGCAGGATAGGCTTCTGGATATTTAATTACATGTTGTTTAAGTTGCTCGTATTGACGCTGTAAGTGCGGTGGCACTTGTTCATAAACATCGGTAACAAGTTCTTCCAGAGCTGGAACTTCTATTTTCTCAGATGTTTTAAGAGCATCTAATACTTGTTGGCGAATTTCATCTTTGGCTTTTTCGTCTTGAGCTTCGTCTAACCAACCTTGTTTTAATAGGTAAGATTTAAAACGTGCTATTGGGCAGTTTTTACGGAAATTTTCTTCTTCATCTTTAGAACGATAACCACTTGGATCATCCGAGCTTGAATGAGCGGCTAATCGATAAGCGATAGACTCTATTAACACAGGTTCATTATTGGTAACGGCATAGTCACGAGCCATTTTTACCGCTTCATAAACCGCCAAAGTATCAACACCGTCCACACGGATTGCTTTCATACCATATCCAACACCACGACAAGCAATGCCGTCTCCTTTAAATTGTTCGCTGGCCGGTGTTGAGATTGCGTAACCGTTGTTACGGGCAAAAAACAAAACGGGCGCTTTATGTACCGCCGCCATATTTAGCCCTGCGTGAAAATCGCCTTCTGAGGCGGCACCTTCACCAAAGTAACAAATAGAGCATGCGCCCTCACCGTCTAACTTTTGTCCGTAAGCGTAACCTGTTGCTTGTGGTATCTGAGTACCAAGCGGCGAAGATATGGTCATATAATTCAATTCTTTAGAACCATAATGAATAGGCATTTGACGGCCTTTGCCTAAATCTTTTTCATTTGAGAAGTTTTGGTTCATAAAGTTTTCAAGAGAAAAACCACGATACGCTAAAGCAGCTTGTTCACGGTATTGAGCAAAAATCATGTCTTTGTCTTCAAGCGCCGCTGCACTTGCAGTAACGGCGGCTTCTTCACCAAGGCATTGCATATAAAAACTAATACGCCCCTGACGCTGTGCCGCTAACATACGTTCATCGAGTATTCTTACAAAACGCATAGTTTGATAAATACGCAAAGCCGTTTTTTTATCCATGGTGGATTTAACCGCGCCTTTGTAAATATCACCATTAGCGTCCATCATCTTAAATGACGGGATTGATAATGCATGTTCGGATACAAACTCGAGCGACAATGTATCGCTTGAATTTATGTTGTTGGGATTCTCTACATTGTTCAGTTTACCCATTGATAAAGTACTCCTATTTTCAGGCATCATGTTTTTATTTTTGACCGACGAGATAAGGTCCATGTGCTGAATATTATTATTGTAATTTTTATTACTTTATTATTTGACTGTCATGGTTAAAAACCATTCTGAAGGCGACTCTACGCTGAGCGATTAGCCATTTCAATTTTGGGGAAATTTAGAGTAAATAGTTTAGAAATGGAAAGTGTTAACAATAATTGCCACTTTGTTTTTAAAGGTGTTAATTCGTAAAGTTAGATGTTTATATCTTTAAATAAAAAAGCCCCTAATTTAAAAAATTAGAAGCTTTATATTACTGCAAAAGTTATTGATTTTAGTAGACGTAGCTAAATCAAATTGTCTTCAATATTAGTAGGAACTACGGTAAGTAAAGCTCTCTGTCCATTAGCAACATGAGCATTAGGAAATACGATAGCTTCGCCATTTTGATCCGCTTTTATTTCAGTTCCATCTTCTGTAGCAAACACATCACCTTGGTTAAACGCGGTAAAGTTAGCGACATCGTCAGCAAAGGTTAATTTGAACGACTCATTATGCTTAACCACCTCTTTGTGTACCGACATAAATTGATACGCGCTTGGGTCAAACTTGGCGGTATCTACTTCAACACCACAAATTAAGTTAATCAATGTTGCTTTAGTTGCTGCAAATTTAGTTTGGTCGTTTTCGCCAAAAGGTCTTACTTTGCCAAGTTCGATAGTAAATGAGCTAGCGCCATGTATATTGGAAGAATAATAGCTGAATGTGGTTGCGGGTTTTTGCATAAGTAAAAACGTGGTTACGCCCATACTTTTTACTATTTCAAACTGTTCTTTATCCCACGGCTTGCCGTCTATAAATGGATATACAGCAAACTTCTCGTGTGCGGAGTCTCTAATGGCCGTATGCAAGTCGTAATGAGTACGTTCAGCATTAATATGCTTTTGGAAAAATTCAGTCACAAAGCCCTCTAGCTTTGCCGCTCTTATTTGTTCTTTGTTTTCATCGCGCGCTAAAGGTGTTTTGCCCTTTTGCATTCCGCTGAATAATCGATTTAAGTTCTCTTCAACAAAACGTTCGCCAATATTAATAGACGGAGGATTACCGTATATGAATAAAGTTGGATGGATTAAGTTGATTGTATTAGTTAACAAACCAGTAATGATGTCATTGCAGATTTCAATTGGTGCGGTTTCGTTTCCGTGTATTGCACTCGATAACACAATCGCTTTTGGGCGCTTGCTGCTCTTGCTGTAGCTTAGATGTTTTGGACAAAAATAGATAACCCCAGTGTCCCAAACTTGTACTATACAGGTGTCATGTTCAACGGAAAATGGAGCTAGATTGAATTGGTTTTGACGAGTTAATGCTAAAAAATCGTTATCAGGTATATTATTCATATGCACTACTGTAGTTAGTTTGTAAAAGTATTAGTAATTAGATCAGGAGCTTGCCAGAGAAATGTTTAAAACATATTACAAAAGACCTAATACAAAAAAAGCCAAGGCCAAATGGCCTAAGCTTTTATGAGAGTTACGTTTACAATATTAAAATGACCGTTATAACCCTGCGGCTTTAAAAGCTTGAGACACAATGGCTTGTGCTTCTTTTTCTATTGCGGCTAGGTGTTTTTCACCAGAGAAACTTTCCATATAAATTTTATATATATTCTCAGTACCTGATGGTCTAGCGGCGAACCAGCCATTTTTAGTAACCACTTTCAGGCCACCAATTGACGCGCCATTACCTGGTGCTTCAGTCAAAATAGCTTCTATTTTTTCACCCGCAAGTTCGGTAGAGGTAATATCAGATGGCTCTAAATTACTTAACACAGATTTTTGCTCAGGATTAGCTGGGGCATCGATGCGCTTGTAAATAGGTTTGCCGTGTAACTCAGTTAATTCATCATAATACTGTGACGGGTTTTTACCTGTTACTGCTAATATTTCTGCCGCTAACAAGGCCAAAATAATACCGTCTTTATCTGTGGTCCATACATCGCCAGCTTTAGTTAAAAAGCTTGCGCCTGCACTTTCTTCACCACCAAACATAATGTGATGATTGGTTAAACCGTCAACAAACCATTTAAACCCAACAGGTACTTCTAATACTTGTTTATTATTAGCTGCGGCAATACGGTCAATCAAAGACGTACTTACCAAGGTTTTACCAATTTTTAAGGCTGGATCCCAGTTAAGTCGGTTCTTGCTTAAATAATCAATACACACAGACAAGTAATGATTAGGATTCATTAAACCGTGCGTTTTGGTCACTATGCCGTGGCGATCATAATCAGGGTCGTTGGCAACAGATATATCAAAGTCATCTTTTATGCTGATCAAACTCGCCATAGCGCACTCTGAAGAGCAATCCATACGGATTTTTCCATCTTTATCTAAAGTCATAAAACCAAAAGTTGGATCAAGATTGTCATTGACCAATGTAAGATCAATACCATAGGTTTCTTTGATCACAGGCCAGTATTCAATGCCAGCTCCGCCTAACGGGTCGACACCTAATTTAACGCCTGCTTTTTTGATAGCGTCAAAATCAATAACGGTATTAAGACCATTAACGTATTGCTCAATAAAGTTTTGTTCTTTTACGTAGCCCGTTTTCAATGCTTGAGAAAATGGATAAATCTGTACGTCAGCTAAATCATCTATTAGTAACTGATTAGCTCGGTCTTGGATCCAATTAGTGATATCGCTATCAGCTGGTCCACCATGTGGTGGATTGTATTTAATTCCGCCGTCTTCTGGTGGATTATGTGACGGGGTAATTATAATACCATCAGACAAAAACGAAGGGTGTTCGTTGTTGTATTGAATGATCAAATTTGAAATTACAGGCGTTGGCGTAAAGCCTCTTCCTGTTTGCACAATAGTTTCGACTTCATTGGCAACTAATACTTCTATGGCTGAGCTATATGCAGCTTCCGATAAAGCGTGGGTATCAAAACCTAAAAACAACGGACCTTCATAATGCTTATCTTTACGATAATCACAAATAGCTTGAGTTACCGCTAATATATGTGACTCATTAAAGGTAGTTTTTAATGCACTACCTCTATGACCTGATGTGCCAAAAGCGACCTTTTGTTCAGGATATTTAACAATATCAGGTTCGTTTAGATAATAACTAGACATGAGCCTAGGAACGTTTATTAAATCTGATTTTTGTGCTGGTTTCCCAGCATTTGGATGATTTGCCACGTTATCTTCCTTAAAAATATATCTGTTAAATACAGCTTTACTAAATACAGCTGTACTAAATATAGTCTCTTAACTTTTCAGCTTGCTCTTCGGTATAACCAAGAGCTAAAGCTGCGCCATTAATAATTAGTTTCTTTCTAGGAGTATTGTTATTCGTTACTACCCAAAATGAACTATCTGGAATTTCTTTTGGCTTGATACTGCTGCCGTGAGCTTCAAGTTCTTGTGAACTTTCAGCAAAATAATCACGTTCACGCCCTTTTACTTCTAACACTTTTATGAAGTTTTTTGGATGAGCACGATGTAATGCAGATAATAAAAATAAGAATCGGCCAACAGCACCCTTTTGAGTGGTAACTTCTTCTTGATTAATAAAGTTAAATACAGAACCTTCTTCAACTACAGGTTCGACTTTAGCCTTTGCAGTTAAGTTTTCAACATTTTGCTCTTGAATTTTTGGTTCAGCTTTTTGAGTTGTTTCTGGTACTTTTTCTTGTGTTACTGGAGGCGTTATCGCTTCAGCAATTTTAGGCGTAGGAGCATTAGCATCACCTAATAATAAACGTCTAAGGATCTCAGAGGCACTTTCGCCGATATTCTGAGTTTGTGACGCGATGTAATGGTATAAGTCTTCTTCGATTTGAATGTTTTTCATAGTCTGGATCTAAAAGTTTGAGAAAAGAGAGATTGAATTTTGTTAACTAAACATAACAAAATCATTAATATATTCAGTTATTATATCAGTGTTCAATTGCATATTGTTACACACTATAAGAAAATACCTTACTTCTGGTCTAGATAGAATAGTTAATTTTATTTTCCATGAATTATCGTCACATTTTTCGTTACATTTCCGTTCTATAGCCAATTTGGATAAAAACATGACAATTTCGTATCAAGTTTTAGGTCAAGGTAAGCCATTAATTATCATTCACGGTTTATTTGGTACCTCTGATAATTTAAAGCAAATCGCTAAATCTTTATCTGATCAATATAAAGTGTTTTTAATTGATGCTCCGGCTCATGGTGATTCCACTACACCAACACCATTAACCATAAACACAATGGCAAAAGCGGTTATTGAATTTGCTGATGAACAAGGTTTAAAACAGTTTAGTTTGTTGGGTCATTCGTTGGGCGGAAAAATAGCAATGGAAATTGCCCTGTTAGACAATTCAAGAGTTGAACGTTTGGTTGTGGCAGACATAGCGCCAGTACAATATAGCCATAGACACGATAATATTATCCAAGGTTTAAACTCTATTGACTTAGACACATTAGAAAACCGTCAACAAGCCGATGAAACCTTAAGTCAATTTATTGATGAAGTTGGCGTACGAGGCTTTTTATTAAAAAGCTTAACTCGAGCAGAAAAGCCAGCAACGGGTTGGCGCTGGCGTTTTGATTTACAAGCTCTACAGCAAAATTACGATAATTTAATAAAAGGTAATTCAGAGCTTGTTTTCCAAGGGCCAACCTTGTTTATAGTTGGTGGGAACTCTAATTACGTGTTGCCAGAACACAAACCTGAGATAGTCGCTCGTTTCCCTAAAGTAAGTGTCAAAGTCATACAAAATGCGGGACATTGGTTACATGCTGAAAAAGCCACCGCATTTATAAAAATATGTCGAGATTTTTTAGCATAGTTGCTGAATTACAATGATAGATTTGCTACACTCCTGCGCCGTTTGGGTCAGTTAATTAAATTTTGTTTAATATCAAGATCCAGATCAAGGTAATGCTGATCAGTTGTTAGTATTATAGAAAAACAATTAATAGAGAAACTCTATGACGCCAGAACAATACGAGTTAGTTGAAATTATTGGCTTAAATTTATTTTTTGCTGCTATCTTTTTTTTCATCGGCATGGCAATTAAAGACGTACTTAATAAAGGCGACGTGCCTTTGTACGGTAAAGTATTTGTTTGGTTGGTTTTATTTTTAGGCTGTTTTGGATTTTTGGCTAAAGGCCTAATTCAAGTGTATTGGGAAATGAACGGGTTAGCATAATGGCAAAAGTAACTGTCGATAGAGCAACCATTGATTTATTTGCAACAGAGAAACAACGTGGAAGACCGAAAAGTTCACCTTATAGTCGTGAACAGCAAATGCGAATTAACAAAAAAAATCAGTTAACGCGCGATAAGCAAAATGGTCTGAAACGAGTAGAAATTAAATTACACAGAGAAATGTACGATAAAGCCTCTGTGCTCGCTGCTGAAAAAGGCTTAAGCCGTAGTGAACTTTTAGCAGAACTAATCAACAATTCATTAGAAAATTTATAGAAGGTTATCCAAATGGCTAGTGTAGGCATTTATTTCGGTAGCGATACTGGAAATACTGAACATGTTGCAAAACTTATCCAGAAACAACTAGGTAAAAGTTTAGTTGATGTTCATGACATAGCTAAAAGTACCAAAGAAGAAATTGCTGAATATGACTTATTGTTATTCGGTATCCCAACTTGGTACTACGGCGAAGCTCAATGTGATTGGGATGACTTTTTTCCTGAACTAGAAGAAATTGACTTTGACGGTAAGTTAGTTGCTATTTTTGGTTGTGGAGACCAAGAAGATTACGCTGAATATTTCTTGGACGCCATGGGTATGGTAAGAGATATTGTTGAAGCTAAAGGCGCAATTGTTATGGGTCAATGGTCGACAGACGGTTATGACTTTGTTGCTTCTAAAGGATTGGCTGATGATAGCCACTTTGTTGGTTTAGGTATCGATGAAGACAGACAACCAGAGTTAACAGAAAAACGTGTTAAACAATGGTGTGATCAAATCTCTGAAGAAATGTGTTTGGCAGAATTAGCGTAAGTTTGTAACAAACTCATTCTAACGAACAATAAAAATAAGGGCAGTATTAACTGCCCTTTTTTGTGCCTGCTCAAAAGTACCTAGTCCACGCTAAGCAGATCAAAGCTAACTTTTAGTTCATCCAAAATACTCATATCGTCTATTGTTGATGGAACTTGAACCTCTTCACCATCCACCATTTGGCGCATGACTTTCCTTAATATTTTACCTGAACGAGTTTTAGGTAACCTTTCCACCGTTAATACATCTTTAAGTGAAGCGATTGCGCCAATTTGATCACGAATTAGCTCTTTTAAATTGCCATGAATATCAGATTCAGAATTCACTCCATTTTTCAATACGATAAGCGCTAACGGCACCTGTCCTTTTAATTTGCATTTAATTCCAACAATCGCACATTCCGCTATATCTTTATGACTAGAGATAACTTCTTCCATTTCCCCGGTAGATAAACGGTGACCGGCGACATTTATAACATCGTCCGTACGACCCATAATAAATAGGTAGTCGTCTTTATCTATATATCCACCATCACCAGTAACATAATAACCGGGGAAACTAGTTAAATAACCTGCTTTAAAACGTTCTGGGTTATTCCAAATTGTAGGTAAACAACCAGGAGGCAAAGGCAGTTTTATTGCTATATATCCAGACTCACCTTGTTCTACCTCATTACCATCAGGGTCTAATATCTCTACCTGAAAACCCGGTATAGCAACACCAGCGGCACCTTCTTTAGGATCTAACATTTCCAAGCCCACAGGAATACCAGCGATTGCCCAGCCAGTTTCGGTTTGCCACCAATGATCAATAACGGGTAAATGAGTAATCTCTTTTAGCCAATGATAAGTCGCCGGATCTAAACGTTCTCCAGCAAGATATAAACGTTGTAACGATGATAAATCGTATTTTGATATTTCATCACCGTTTGGATCTTCTTTACAAATAGCTCTAAACGCTGTTGGCGCTGTGAATAAAGCATTAACTTTATATTCTTCACATACACGCCAAAATGCACCGGCATCTGGTGTTTTAATGGGTTTCCCTTCATACAATACAGTTGCACAACCACAAATTAATGGCCCATAAACAATGTAAGAATGCCCTACTACCCAACCAATATCCGATGCGGCCCAAAATACATCACCAGGTTTCATACCATAAATAACATCCATAGAATATTGCATGGCAACGGCGTGTCCGCCGTTTTCTCTAACCACACCTTTAGGTGTCCCCGTAGTACCAGAAGTATAAAGTATGTATAGCGGATCGCTGCCAAGTACAGGAACTGGTGCATGTTCTGTGGCTGTCTCCATCGCCGTTTGCCATTCAATATCTCTTTGCGGTATTAAATCAACTTGAAGTAACTCCCTTTGATAAACAATACAGCTCTCAGGTTTATAACTAGCATCTTCAAAAGCATTATCAATCATAGGTTTGTATGGAATAACTTTATCGATTTCAACACCGCAACTGGCTGTAACCACAACTTTTGGTGTGGCATCGTCAATTCTAACGGCCAGTTCATGGGGTGCAAAACCACCAAAAACCACAGAATGAATAGCGCCTAGCCTTGCAGTTGCTAACATAGCAATAGCGGCTTGTGGGATCATCGGCATATAAATTAATACTCTATCGCCTTTTGTAACGCCTTGCTTGGCTAATACATCAGCAAATTTAGCAACCAGAACTTTTAATTCTGAATAGGTATATTGCTCTTTGGTGTTAGTAACTGGTGAGTCGTAGATTAATGCAACTTGATCGCCACGCCCCTCATTAACATGAACATCCAAGGCTAAGTAAGAAGTATTAAGTGATCCGTCAGCGTACCAATGATAAAAATCATTTTCATCTTGGCTAAGAATATTGCTAGGAGCTTTATACCAATCAATGAGTTCTGACTTCTGTTGCCAAAATTCTATTGGATTGGTTTTTGAGTGGTAGTATTGTGCTTTATAACTCATTATTTTTTACCCTTACACTTTTTATGGTTTAAGAGTAATAGAATTACAAGAGAGCTTGTATTAGACCTTTGGCTATATTGTCGACAATTTGTTTAAATAAACAACTGCACTTAGTTAATCGTTTTAGCTAATGCTACTGCCCGCTTCCACCGTTCAGACGCTTGTAACTCAACTAAATCAATATGTGTGGTAGATAATAAACTTAGCGCGTTAGATTGTTGGTCAGACACACTATGTTGTAATTCACTCAATGCTTGCCTAACTCCATTTTTATCATTACATATCAATACCATATCGCAACCAGCATTCACGGCATTTAATGCTTTTTCGGCATAAGATAAATGTTCACCTGCGCCAACCATAGATAAATCATCACTAAAAATAACGCCGTTAAAGCTTAATTTTTGTTTTAATATATTTTGTAGCCAATGCTTGCTGTATCCAACTGGACTGTCATCAACCGCACTAAAGCGAATATGTGCTGGCATCATACCTTGCAACTTATTGTCGGCAATCATGGTTTTAAAAATAGCCATGTCGTTTTGTTCTATCTCGGCAAACGAACGGGTATCAACAGGCGCTGCAATATGCGTGTCTTCCTTAGTGCTGCCATGACCGGGAAAGTGTTTACCAATACTTGCCATGCCTGCATTGGCTAAACCATCACACCAATATGTTGCTAACTCAGTAGCAAGGTTAATGTCGGAATTAAATGATCGGTCACCAATAACATCTGAACCACGCTCTAGATCTAATACTGGCGAGAACGACACATCAATACCGTGAGCTAAACATTCAGACGCTAACAACCAAGCTAACTCACTCACGGACTCAGCTGCCTTATTTCTGGCTTCAAAGAAAGGTGCTAATTTCCCCATGGCTGGAATTGGTGTGAAACCGTCGGTTTTAAAACGTTGTACACGCCCGCCTTCATTATCAACCGCAATAACAATAGGCTGTTTTGCCGCTTGGCGAACATCCTTTATTAATTGAATGAGCTGTTTGGAACTTTCAAAGTTACGGCTAAACAGAATTAAGCCACCAATAAGCGGATCAGCTAACATGACCTTTTCATCTTCTGCTAACACTGTGCCTTCTAAGTCCATCATAACGCTTGCTTGCTTGATCATGAGTTTATAAATCCTGCGGCTAAAAATGGTAATAACTCATCAATTATTTGCTCTGTATTCATTGTTTGATCAAAGTCTTTATTGGATATATCTGACAGCGCGTTCGACGCCGCCAAAGTAAAAACAGAGGTACCTAAAATAAAATGTAAACGCCAAAATAAGTCAGCAGGAGTTAACTCAGGTTTGGTTTTATGAAACGCCTGTTGAATGTGTGTCAAAGCAGAGCCGTATTTTTCTGTAATGAAAACACGTAAATGTCCTTGGTAATCCACATACCCTCTTCCTAACATCTGCAAAAAGTAAACGGAACCATGTGTATTGATTTTTTCTAAGTCTAACAGCGGCTGTTTAAAGCAGCTACACAGTTGAGTAATAGAGTAATCCGGTTGGCTTTGGCTTAACTGTTTAATTTCATTTAATAACTGAGGTAAAAATTGAGATAAGTATCTGTCCATCACAGCTTGGATTAAATCTTTTTTAGAACCAAAATGATAATTAACCGACGCTAAATTAACATTGGCCTTACTAGTTATTTGACGCATAGAGGTTTCAGCAAAGCCCGTTATGGCAAACAAATGCTCCGCTGCATCTAAAATTTTATCTTTGGTACTGCTCTTGTTGGACATATAAATTGAGGGTTCTGTTTTAAACGATTGTTTAAGACTAATAAACATAACCGCTAAATACAATTATCATTTCAAAAGGATTGTGATAAACGTACACTAATTATTCAATCAGTGTGTTCTGTTAAAAAACGCCTTGCATTTTAACAGCCTGATACATAAGATAGCCGCCGTTAAAACACATCAAGTGGTTTAACTCTTCAAAACAATACAACCGTAGCTCAGTTGGTTAGAGCACTACCTTGACATGGTAGGGGTCGGTGGTTCGAATCCACTCGGTTGTACCAATTTCTTCAAGTAATCAAGCAATTTCAGAAACAATCCTAAAACACCCTTCTTGCTCCAATACATTTATCATTCGTATTAGTCTATTTCTTTCAGTTACTTTATTAATATAAATAGTGATGATAATGGTTGAAGAACAGTCCGCTCAAACTCATAACTGAAGAGAAACATGCTAGATCCTTAAAGTTAAATTTACAGTGGTTAAAACGCGATGGGAGTCATGGTCACTTGTTATATTTTTATTTCACCAAGTCTTATTACTGCATTATTAGGGTTTACATAATTAACTTTATAGGTACCCGATACTAATTTATTAACTATTATTTCTCGCGTTTTATTTTGGCTATCACCGCTAGCTAAACAAGTTTGAACTGTGATGTTAATTTGAAAGCCTTCTACTTTTGAAATAACTTCCTTGAAAACAATGCCAGAGTTATTCAACCATTTCCCTCCAGTAAAACTCAGAGGAATAAATGTATTATTTCTTTCGTTATAAGGCATTCCAAGTTTGATGGTTCCCGCATAATCTAAAGAAATATTTTCTGTGGTAAACAGCCCTGTAATGATCCCACAGGAATAAGAATTAAAAGAAAACATCAAGAATAACACACTAATTATTTTCACACTGACTCCTGAAAAACATAACAATTTAATCGTGAGCGTTTAGGATGTTTTCCTATCCAAAACTTTCTCACTTTTATACTGAATCTATTAATATCAGATACATCAATCTGTTACTAGACTTTCGCTTTATAATAATTGGAGTAGCTGAGATATGGTAGAAACTGCCCTTGTCTGTGCAAAAAAACAATAAGCAAAAGCCCAATATAAGCAAAAAATTACTTTATGCTTTTAATCAGCAAGTTAATGTTTGTATTCACTGATGTAAATAACATTGCTCTTTTTATCAATATCAGCACTTGTCTTAGCGTCATCACTTGTAGCAACAGCGCTATTAGTACTTGTATTAGCATCAAGGTCGCTATTGATTTTGGTGTCTGTTGTAGGCGTTGAGTTACTGCTTATTATTTGTTTGCAATAAATTAATAACTGCTCAATGGGGATGAATTTTTCTTTATGTCTGGTTTGTTTATTAGTAACGCGTTTGATTTGAGTGTTTAAATAACAGGTTAACTCCAATGCCAGTTCTGGGGTTAAGCTATCAAGTTTATTTTCTTCAAGTGTTTGGCTTATCCAAATGGCGGCATCACAAATATGGCCATTAATGCTCAAATCGTTATTTTTCACCCACTCAGGTGTAAAGCTAATTTGAGACAAAACACTTAACAAATAAGCAATGTCACTATTAGGCATTAATTGATAGTTTTCTAGTGTTGCTGCAAGCGTCAGCTGCCAATTAATTTGTAAAGTCTCTGTTAATTCTTGTTGTGATAATTCTGCGGTAACTGGAATGAAAAATAAAAAACGGCTATTGGCTTCACAAGCAATAATTGTTTTTTGATATGACCGATGATGATTATCAATAATATGTACTTGCCAACTGAAGGTTTTAACATTAGATATTAATGTATTCACCCCAGCTTGCTTACCCTGTTCAACGGGTAAGCGAGGTAATTCTGTGTTTAACCATTTATTAAGTGCGTTGGTCGCGGTTAGTAATAATTTCATATTAACTTTTTTAATTTTGCTTATGTAACTTAACTATTATATTCACAAACTAACATTAACCTTTAAATTTAAACAGTGATCTCATTCATTCTCTTTTTCTAAAGGTGATATAACGTTACCTTTGTTAGAGTTCTTAAGCAGTGCAACTAATCAAAAACAAAAGGTTCTTTATTGGCCTTAACTCGGATCCAATTTAGTGTGGATTGCACTGATTTTCGGGCAAGAAGGTTTTGTTCAAGCTTATTTTTTCCGGGAAATGGAACTAAGCTCAGACCAATTAGCAAGGTAATAATGCCCTGACCTGGTAAAACTAGCATGGCAATGCCACATAGGATCAATATTACCCCAAGAATTATTTCGGCTGCCTTCACCATGTAAAATACTGTGTGATTTACGGCATGTCGCATTAGGCTTAAGGGGGGATTTTTATTAACATCATTTACAGATGCTTTTATACGGATAAAGTACCGTGAATCCATTTGCGTAATGATGTAAGTTATTATAATAAAATAAATAATTGAAACAGATGTAGTGAGTAAAATAATTAAGAATATATAATCGGAATTCAGTAACTCCATTAGGTAGGTTGAGATACTATTGTAATATTCTTTGATCACTATTGCTCTCCATTATTTATCAATTGTTATGAAAATATTCTTTTAAATTCAATTATTAAGTAGAGTTATATGCAAATTTCTGAAGCGTTAGTTAATTGGGTTGCTATTAACTGGGTAACTCTGATTGTTATTTTCCACATTAGCTTATCTGTTTTGACATCGTTACATATACTTTTGTTCAAAGAAAATGAAGGGACATCTTTAGCTTGGATTGGTCTTGTTATATTTTCGCCAGTTATTGGGAGCTTGTTTTATTGGCTGTTTGGTATAAATCGTATCCAACGTTCAGCTAAGAAAATTCATCCTCAAAAACTTAACGATGATCTTAAACAGATAAAACTGCATAAAACTGAATTCAAAGACCAAAACACTAACTTTCATAATATTCCTTTAAACTGGCATAGCGCAATTATTGCTGGACATAGAATTCATCCAGTTAATTACCTAGCTGGTAACAAGGTTGAATCTCTTATTAATGGAGATGCGGCCTATCCTGCCATGATTCAATCTATTAATGATGCAAAACACAGTATTGTTTTATCTAGTTATATATTTGATTACGATTCACTAGGCCGACAATTTGTCAGTGCGCTTGGTCAAGCACAAAAGCGAGGCGTTGCAGTAAATGTACTACTGGACAGTATTGGTATTGGTTATAGTTGGCATAAATCTAGTCGTGCATTAAAGAAGATGGGAGTGAAAGCGGTTAGTTTTTTACCCGCCATATCACTTAGCAGCATTCGGTTTATCAACTTACGAAACCACAGGAAAATACTCTGCGTTGACGGTAAAGTCGCGTATGTTGGAGGTATGAACATAAGCGGAGATAACTTAGTTGAATCTGCGACTCATCCTATTAATGATATTCAATTTAAAATATCTGGGCCTGTAATTGATCAAATAAGTCAGGTGTTTATTGAAGATTGGTATTTTACAACGAATGAATTGATTGAATTCCCAAGTTATAAAGTTAGCTCAGATACAAACTTACAGCAGGACAAAACTGATACACCTGTATTGGCTAGAGTGATTGAAGATGGCCCTGATGAAAATCATAATAAAATACGCTGGACATTAATTAACGCATTAGCCTGCGCCCAAAAAAGCGTGAAGATCATGACGCCCTATTTTATTCCTGATCAAACATTAATGAATTGTCTTCATAGTGTTGCTATGCGTGGTGTGTCTGTTGAGATCATAGTACCTCAACATAGTGATATTTCTTTTGTAGATTGGATAATGGAAGCAAACTTTTCAAGGGTTATGGCGCACGGAATACAGATATATAAAAACAACAGCCCTTTTGAACATAGTAAAATTACTATGATTGACGATGTTTGGTCATTTATTGGCTCTAGTAATTGGGACTCTAGGAGTATGGAGTTAAACTTTGAGATCAATTTAGAATGCTTTGACGAAGATCTTAATAAACAACTCACTGACTTTTTTATAGTGAAAAAACAGAATTCATCACTAATCACTCAGGCCGACGTCGATAAAGTATCTGTTCCTAGGAAAATTCGAAACAACTTATTTCGTTTGTTCTCACCATATGTGTAATGGTATTAGAACAATACGGTTAAAGTAGAGTGAAAAGCCGAAACATCCATAAAAGGCCTTAGAACGGAAATAGGTTTATGATCAAAGATAGGTATAAATTAGTTGAATCCTTAAAACTGATGGGCCGTGCGCCAAAGTTTATACTAGGCCCGAATATAGAAATTCTTCTATGGAATGTTTTTAAATGTAAAAGAAAAGGATGGCAGGAAGATTTTATTAACTTAACTTGGGACAAAGATTTGATTTTGTTGCAAGAAGCCATTTTAAACACCCCTTTTGACATCCATTTTAATCAGTCATTAAGACATCAATGGATTATGGCGCGTAGTTTCAAAACGGTAAAAAACGATATAGATACTGGCGTAAAAACAGGTTGTAGTGTTGCAGCACAAGAATATTACTTTTCCGTATCCAAACACCATGAACCAATCTCACAAACAAAAAAAATGTCACTGGCAACTGTGTACCCGTTAAATATTGAAGGCCAGTCATTACTTGTCGTCAACTGCCATATTATTAACTTTGTTACGTTTGAAAAATTTAGCGTGCATTTAGATCAGGTTTTCCAATCTTTAGCCGATCACAAGGGGCCAATACTATTAGCTGGTGACTTTAATACATGGAATGGCAAACGATTGCGCTATTTTAATCAACTAGCAAAATCATTGCATTTAGATGAAGTGAAAATCAAGCGTAGGCCAAGATTAAGTCATTTACTAAAACACCTTGACCACATTTATAGCCGAGGTTTAACTGTGGTTGATGCACAAGTACATACGCATATTAAATCGTCAGATCACTATCCAATTAGTTTGTCATTAAATACCAATTGTATTAATACATTGGATCAAACATTTCAACACAAGAGTGAGGCTAAGTAATGAACCAATTATTATGTAAAGATAAATCAAAATTATCTCATGCTTTACTGACTTGTGAACAAATGGCTGAATGTGATCGCATGACAGTAATTGCAGGTATCAGCGACATTAGTTTAATGGAGAATGCCGGACATAAGGTAGCTCAAGCTATTATAGAGCGCTGGGCTCCCTGCTCTGTGGTCGTACTTTGTGGTCCAGGCAACAATGGCGGCGATGGTTTTGTTATCGCTCGAGTATTGGCTGACGCTAACTGGTCGGTGCGTGTTGCCTCGCTTGTTTCCCGTGATCAGTTAAAAGGCTCAGCAGCTCACCACAGTACTCTTTGGAAAGGTGTTGTTGAACCATTAACACCTGAAGCGTTAAATGGAGCAGAGTTAATTGTAGATGCCATATTTGGTGCAGGCTTAGCTCGTCCATTACAAGGGGCTTCACTTGAAACTCTATTGATGGCAAAGTCTAAATGCATACCTATTGTAGCTGTTGACGTTCCAAGCGGATTAATGGGGGATACTGGCGTAAATGTTGGTGCCGTAGCCGCTGAACTTACAGTGACATGTTTTCGTAAAAAGCCCGGGCATTTGTTGCAGCCAGGTAAAAGTCTTTGTGGCGAATTGTTAGTGGCTGATATTGGCACACCTATTTCCGTACTCTTCGGCGATATTACTAATAAAGTAACTGTAAACAGTTTTGAAAATCATCCCGATTTATGGATAGACGTATTTCCTTTGATTGAGCAAGAAGGTAACAAATATACCCGAGGACACGCTCTAGTTTGGGGAGGATGGCCAACGACAGGAGCTGCTCGTATGTCTGCCAGAGCGGCAGCGCGTGTTGGTGCTGGGCTAACAACAGTTGCAGTAGATGTTAGTCAAGGTGAAGCGGCGTTAATGGTTTATGCCACCACATTGATCAGCATAATGGTAACCCCTATAGCCAAATTACAAGACCTTGATATTATGCTAACGGATAAACGGATAACGGGGCTACTTATTGGTCCCGGCGCTGGCGTTGGTGAAGAAACTCGAACTCAAGTATTGGCAATGCTCAAGTCAGGTAAGCCTACCGTATTAGATGCTGGCGCCCTTTCGTCTTTTAAGAAAGATCCGCAGATGTTATTTAGCGCTATTGATGGAGTATGTGTGCTGACACCACATCAAGGTGAATTTAGCCGAGTATTTCCTAATATAGACCTCAGCAGCGATAAATTAAGTCGTGCTCGCAATGCAGCCAAAATTAGCGGTGCTATAGTGGTACTCAAAGGTAACGATACTGTGATTGCAGCACCTGATGGCCGTACTATTATCAACACAAACGCACCCGCGACTTTAGCCACAGCGGGGACTGGTGATGTTTTAGCTGGTATAATTTTAGGTTTGCTAACACAAGGAATGGAACCGTTTCTTGCTACAGCTGCGGCCGTATGGCTTCATAGTGAAGCCGCTGCAAATTTTGGCACTGGCTTACTTGCAGAGGATTTACCCGACCAATTACCAGCTGTACTTCAACAGCTTTAACTAAGTGGCATAGCTAATTACTTACAAGATAATTAGAGGTTGCTTTTTGATCATTAAATTTTAATTAAGAAGTTTACTTTCTTAATTATTTACTTAAACTACACTACGCAGTTTACTTGCTACTTAATACATGGATTATTGTTTACCTATTTTCCTAAGCTTTATATAACTTGGACTAATAACATGACAGATAACAAAAAAACCTCACCAAAGCCGATAACAATTAATACGTTTCGACTTTCAGCTCTTGTTGCCGCTTTGGCAATACTTTCAGCATGTGGAGGTAACAAGGATGATGCACAACAAGTAAAACCTATCCAAACCGTAAAGTTAGCGATGGTTTCTAACATTCCGGATGAAAGCCAAATTTCTTTTCCTGCGGAAGTAACCGCGGTGAAAACAATAAATATGAGTTTTGAGGTGACTGGACGTTTGAAAGAAGTTCATTTACGTACCGCGAGCCAAGTTAAAAAAGGCGAATTATTAGCTCAAATCGACCCAGCTCCTTTTCAGCGTCAAGTTAAAGAAGCTAAAGCTAGATTCAATCAAGCAGAGTTAGATTTAAAACGAATAAAATCTACGCTTAGCAAAGGTGTTTCATCGCAAAGCCAATTAGATAGTGCAGAAACTGCATTTGAATTAGCTGAAATAATATTAAACGACGCGAAACAAAACTTAAGTTACACCAGATTAACAGCTCCTTTTGATGCGCAAGTATCTGAGCGTTTAGTTGAAAATGATAGTTATGTAAAAGCGGGCGATACCATTGCAAAGCTACAAGATATCTCTCAATTATATTTTAATATCAACATACCTGAAAGACTATTAAGCTCGTATAAAAGTGGCTCTCTTATTAAAGCCACAGCTCATTCACTATCTGCACCTGATAAAGAATACGAATTGGAATACGTTGAACATTCAACCATGCCAGATCCGGTAACTCAAACCTACAAAGTGGTTTTTGCAGCTAATTCAGCACCAAAGCAAAGCTTAACTCCAGGAGCTAGAGCAATTGTTAAGTTAGTTGCAGGTCAACAAAGATCAATGTCTGCATTAATTATCCCTTTTACTGCGATTAACGGTAATAAAGCTGACGGTTTTAATGTCTGGGTATTTGATAAAAATACAAAACAAGTAAGTAATAAACAAATTCAAGTTCTTACCGTTGAGCAAGGTTATGCCGTTATCAACGGAGAGATTCAAAAAGGTGACCTTGTTGTTGCTGCTGGCACGACCAAAATGCAAGAAGGTCTAGTTGTAAAACCATATACGGCGGAGCGCTAAACTATGGATATTGCAAATTATACCTTTAAAAGACCAGTCAATACTTGGTTGATGGTTGTTGTTTTTGTGCTTGGTGGATTAATTGGATTAAGTAATATTGGTCGATTAGAAGATCCCGCTTTCACCATTAAAGTTGTACAAATTGTTACACAGTTTCCTGGCGCTAGTGCAGAAAAAGTTGAACGAGAAGTTACTGAGCCATTAGAAATTGCATTACAACAAATGGCGCAGTTAAAAAAATTAGAATCAATATCTAAGCCCGGAGTTTCTGAGATAACGCTTGAAGTTAAGTCTAACTATGACTCAAATTTACTACCTCAAATTTGGGATGAAGTTAGAAAAAGATTAAGTGACGCAGGTAAAAATTTACCAACTGGCGCTCAACAGCCTGTTGTTTATGATGACTTTGGTGAAGTATATGGGATGTACTATGCACTAAGCGCCCCTGATTTCTCAACTTATGAATTACGTGAGTTTTCTCGAATTATTCGACGTGAGTTATTAGTAACCGATGGTGTTGCTAAAGTTCAAGTTAGTGGTGTTCAACAAGAACAACTCGTTGTATACATAAATCCATATCAAATTTCTGGTTTAGGGATTTCGTTCCCTGATCTTATGGGCTTATTACAAGAAAATTTGAAACCATTTAATGGTGGAAGATTGAATGTTGAAGGCAGGAAAGTAAGGTTGTTGGTTGATAACTCGGTTAATCAAATTGAAGAGATCTATAATTTGCCTTTGGTTGTACCAGGCTCAAATAAGTCGATTAAAATTCGTGATTTTGCAGAACTAAAATTTGAACCTATTGATGTACAACCCGTACTTGTTCGTTATCAAGGCCACGAAGCAATTACATTGGCTGTAGCAGCATTAGATGATGTAAATATTGTTGAAGTTGGTAAGGCCGTTACTGATAAAGTTAATAATATTTTAACTAAACTTCCAGCTGGTATCACCCTAACCCCAATTTATGATCAAGCTGCACTTGTTGATGAATCCGTACAAGGCTTTATTGACAACTTAATACTGTCAGTAGCCGTTGTAACTATTACATTAATGTTGTTTATGGGCTGGCGTTCAGGCGTTGTAGTTGGAACGGTATTAATAGTAACGGTAATGGGCACGGTTTTGATCATGTGGCTAATGGGATTACAACTGCAAAGAATATCTCTAGGCGCTATGGTTATTGCCATGGGGATGTTAGTTGATAATGCGATTGTAGTGGCTGAAGGCATGATGCTGAGAATGCGCCAAGGTAAAAAAGCACTTGAAGCAGCCTCTTTTATTGTTAAGCGTACACAATGGCCATTATTAGGCGCAACTGTAATTGGTATCGCTGCATTTTCTGGTATCGGCTTGTCTGATGATGCAACAGGTGAATTTTTGTATTCATTGTTTGCCGTGGTATTAGTCTCATTAATGTTAAGTTGGGTGTTAGCAATAACGTTGGTGCCATTACTCGGTAAGTATCTTTATCAAACAGGAAACGATAACGAAAACGATGCTAACAACGGTAGTTTCTATAAAGGCTATTTGAAAGTTCTTCATTTTGCGTTAAGACATAGATGGGTAACCGTTTGTGCATTATTGGCGATTACTGTGACAGCATTTGGTAGTTTTGGCCTGGTTAAACAAGGCTTCTTCCCGTCTTCTAATACACCGCTATTTTATGTTCATTACTGGGGACCTCAAGATAGAGATATCAGACAAACCACTGACATTATGGTTGCAGCTGAGAAAATAGCGCTAGATTTTGAAGAAGTTAATGTTGTATCAACATTTATTGGTCGAGGTGCGGATAGATTTACCTTAACCTATCAAGCTCAAACACCTAACGAAAGTTATGGTACATTTTTAATTGAAACTCATACCAAAGAGCAAATACCACAGTTAATACCTAAGTTATTAGAAAAATTAAAATTAACAGACTTAGATGCTGAATTTTATGTTGAACGTGTTCAGTTTGGTCCAGGCGGAGGCGCTAAATTAGCCGCTCGTTTTTCAGGACCTGATGCAACGGTATTAAGACAGTTAGCGGCTGAAGCTGAAAATATTATGCGAGCAGACGGCAGTATTAAAGATATTCGCCATGATTGGCGAGAGAAAGGATTAGCGTTAAATACTAATTATGACTCGTTTAGTGCCGGTATTGCGGGTGTGTCTCGTAATGACTTTAGCCAAACAGTGCAATATGCATCAAACGGACTAGAGCTAGCTCGACTGCAAGATGGTGATTATAGTTATTCCATTAAAGCTAAAATGGCTGGTTCTGATTCATCTGCAGTAGAAGCTATTGAGCAAAGCCAAGTTTGGAGTAGCGCGCAAAGAGAATATATACCATTCCAACAGATCTCATCTGGTGTTGAGTTAATCAATGAAGAAACTCAAATTCATCACAGAAACCGAGTCCGTACCATTACCGTTAAATCTGACCCAGGTTTTTCAGAAACCGCAGGTGAAGCATTCACTAGAATAAGGCCTCAAATTGAAGCTATTGATATTCCAGATGGATATGAACTTGAATGGGGAGGTGAATACGAAAATGCAGGTGAAGCACAACAAGCTTTAGGTAAAGGTTTACCGATGGGATTCTTAGTTATGTTTTTAATTTCTGTGTTGCTGTTTGGTCGAGTAAGACAACCATTAATTATTTGGTTAATTGTACCAATGGCTATTGTTGGTGTGGTTTCAGGGCTATTGTTAACTGATATGCCATTTGGCTTTATGTCTTTATTAGGTTTCTTAAGTTTATTTGGCATGTTGATTAAAAATGCCATTGTATTACTTGAAGAAATTGATCTACAAATTGCTGAAGGTAACCCCCCTAGAATTGCAATTGTAACGGCGAGTTCGAGTCGTTTACGCCCTGTTGCTCTAGCGGCTATAACCACAATATTAGGCATGGCGCCATTGTTATCCGATGCATTCTTTGCGGATATGTCAGTGACGATTATGGGCGGGTTAACATTTGCAACAATATTAACTCTGATTGCAGTGCCGGTTTTATATAGTATTTTTTACAAAGTGAGTTATAGAAATCCTAAGGATTAATCTACCAGTTATCAATTCACTTGAACTCAGGTTCATTAAATAGATAACGTAAAAAACAGAAATAAAAAAACGCGACTTATGTCGCGTTTTTTATACATCTTAAATAGTTATTAAATAACCAAGATAATTATACCCATTACAAGTTATTGGCTATTTTTAGACGTTCAATGACTTCGACTTCTTCACCAATTGCAGCCACACGGTCTGACATATTAGTAATTGCAGTAATATTAGCTTCTACATCTTTACTTGTTGTGGCAGATGCATCTCTTAAGCTTTCAATTTGCTCTGTTAATTTAAGCGTACTTGAGCTCATTCTTGACATAAAGTCTTCTATTACTCCTACGGTTTGTCCTATTGCCGTGGTAGATTTGGTAACCGATGCGATTGTGTCACTAGTTTGATCTAGGCTTTGTTGTGTGTTTTTAGACAGTTGACGTACTTCGTCAGCAACAACAGCGAAACCTCTACCAGCTTCCCCTGCTCTAGCAGCTTCAATTGCCGCATTTAAAGCAAGAAGATTGGTTTGATCTGCAATAGCTGAGATAACTTTTAAAATGGCTAACACTTGATCTGAGCTTTCTTTTAGCTCGTGAACGTCACTGCCTAAAATGTTCATTTTACTTTCTTGTAATGTTATATCGTCTTTTAGATCGTAAAACGCGCCACTGGCATCATTAATTACAACTTCAGTTTGTTGTGAGTTTTTAGTAATGCCGTTAAAGCTAGTTAATACACTTTCTAGCAAAGGTCTATATTCAGACAAACATTCAATCAAATGAGTTTGTAATCTGTTTATTTGCATCAAGCTGTTAACTTTTGATAATAAAAAGAATTGCTTGTAGTTACTGTAATGAATTGGAAAGTTGTCAACTAATGAATCTGAGAATCGTTCGCCATTTTCCACATTAAAAAAGAACAGCGCCGTTAACGTTTGGTTCATATGAACCCCTAAAAGCTCTCCAAAAGTAGAAAAACCTGCCGCTTTAATATTTTTAAATGCCGTTAGCTGATTTAACTTATCAGTATTATTTACACGACGTAAAATACAGTCATTAGCTAACATAGCGATTGGTGCAGGTTTGTTTCTTAAATACTCATCAAGGGCTTGTTTGGTGCTATTAGCAAAATCTTTAGCTTCAACCAAAATAAGCTCGTCACCAAAATCTAAATCACAAAAAAAGTTTAGAACTTTATTTTCAACATCTATACCTGATATAGATCGTATAAATAGTTCATCTTTTATCTCGACAGCAAATGAAAAACCAGTAAGCTTAGCTTCTAAGTTACTAGGGGTACAACGTAGATGCTCACAAAGGTGATCAACTATGTTTTCCACTTTCCCAGTTTCTTTTGAGATAACACTTGTTACTGTGCGTTTTTGTGGGTCAGACTCGGCGATATAAAATGATTTGTTTGTTTTATGGAAGTTATGCGTTTTTAATATACCGTAGCGGATATTAGGTGCAAGTTTAGTAAAAATAACGACACTGGCATTGTCTGCCACTTTGTGGCCATCAAATACAGCTGCTTTTTGGAAGTCTAATTTTCCACCTGCTGAGCCACCGATAAAGTGACAAGGAAAACGCTGGCTGTCGTACAGGGCTTGCATAAAGAAGTTTTCACTGGCAGATAAACCATCAATAAAGGTCATCGCAACCGTATCTTGATAATTAACTGACATATTCAAAGATACTTTTTCAATTTCATTTTGAATTGCTTTAATTCTCTCTACTTTTGACTTTATTACTTTACCTTGTTTTAAATCTTCACAGTGTAACGGGATAGTTTTAATTTCAATGTCGGCAAATACGCTTTCACTGAAACTCTGTAAAACAATAGAGTCCCAATTACCTTCTGTAGTTTGGTAAAAGTTATTTTCTTGGCTGTTCAACTCACCAGCGGTCATCATAGCGACGACCTTGGAACAAAATGGTGTCGCATTTTGAATGGACTTTACCGTCTGTTCGAAATCAAGGTTTGGTGAAATAAATGCAAAAATCAATTGAGTTTTATACTCTTGAAAATCTAAGCTTAATAAACGCTCTGAAGAGATTTCAGATGCTCGTAGCTGTAGTATTTTTATTCCTGTTTCACTTACCTGATGTTGTTTGTTTTGTTTTTTATTAAACCAAGACATTATTCATTCCTTTTTACTTCACTACTAAGACACCTATTAGGACTATTAAACTGATCAAATAAAGAAAGCCTTTATTTACAAAGCAATAGCCGTAAACGACTTCAATGTTTTATAAAACGATTAACGCAATTAAACATAGCATGATGCATTGATAGAGTCATTACTCTATAACTTGTTCTATTACTAATCGGCTGTTTTAAAAGAAACTGTAATAATTTAACTAACTAATTTGACTAAAGTTTTTATATAAACTATAAATTTAAAGCAAATACTTAAGACCACTCACTATTACACCTTAGTTTTAATAAATATGTCTGAATTTACATATCAATATTTTGTGCTACTTGATTGAATAATTGATGGTGATTGATTTGACAATATATGAGTAGATAAATTTATTTATGTATTAATTGTAGCAATTCATATTTTGAGTTAACTCCTGTGGAACAATATTAGAGTTTTTTTAGTTTCATTTCTGTCACCATTTCATTTCTTGTTAATAATGCGTGTTGTAGGAGCGTTTTGCTGATATCAAATAAATCACACTCTACATTGTGAGCTGATAACTTATGGGCACTACCTGGCATTCCCCAAATCAAGCTGCTATTTTCATCTTGAATTATAGTTTTTGTGCCTTGTTGTTTCAGTTCTAACATTCCTTGTGCACCGTCATTACCCATGCCTGTTAATAAGACAGCCTGGACATTGTTAGCCATAGGTAACAAAGAACGAAACAATACATCTACCGATGGTTTATGGCGGTTAACTTTTTCGGAGTCGTCAAATACACAAAAAAAGGCTCCATTTTTCTCTTTTACAATTAAATGAACAGCCCCTTGAGCTATATAAACATTACCTTCTTTAATCTTAGTGCCATGTTTGGCTTCTTGTACCGTCATTTCACATAACTCATTTAATCTATTAGCAAAACGTTCGCTAAATGTAGGTGGTATATGCAGAGCCACAACCACAGGAGGTGAATTTTTAGGTAACTGGGTCAATACGACTTTTAATGCTTCCGTACCACCTGTTGAAGCCCCTATTGCGATAATATGATCTTTTCTTGCCGTGCCAGCAAAGGTTAATATCTTGGAGTTTTTGCCATTAATAAACTTGCTCGTTAATTGATGCTGCTTTTGATTAACGCTTACCGCTTGTTTAACTTTATAAATGATAAGTTGTTTGAATGACGATTTAGTAGTGAGCAATTCATTAAAACTAGGTTTTGCTATAAAGTCTATTGCGCCTAATTCTAAAGCTTGTAGTGTAATGTCGCTGCCTTTGGTTGTTAACGTTGATAACATAACGACAGGCATAGGCCTTAACCGCATTAAATTAGCCAAAAATGTAATGCCATCCATTTTGGGCATTTCCACATCTAACGTAATAACATCTGGATTAAGACTCTTTATTAACTCTCTTGCGACAAGTGGGTTTTCAGCCTCTCCAACAACATTAATGTCAGAGTCTGACGATAATAACTCGCGTACAACTTTTCTAATAACTGCTGAATCATCAACAATTAATACCTTAATTTGTTTCATCATATTATCCAATTATTAGAACAACTCTATTTCCCCACCTACTTCACTATTGTCTATAACGCTACGATAATCATTTTCACGTCGTACGATAGTGTCGTTTTGTAAGTTATATAATTTCTTAACAAAGGCTTGACCTGTGGTGGGATCAAATAGCACTTTCCTTGGGTGAACTGAACCAACATCTGTTTTAACAATTTCTATATTTTCGTTATCCAAGTACTCAAGTACAAACTCGATGTTACGTTCACCAACATCCGACAATTTTTTCAAAACTTTACCACCACCAAAAACTTTGGCCTTTAAATTAACTTTTCGGCCGCCGTATTTGAGTATCGTATTAACTAAGTGCTCCATTGCAAAATTACCATATCGAGTCGAGTCAGAAGATTTACCTCTGCTCCCCCAATTTACTTCGTGTTCTTCTTGAGCTGTAACTGGCAACATAAAATGATTCATACCGCCTATTTTTGCATATTCATCCCAAATGCAAGCGGATATACAAGATCCTAATGTGGTTGCTATTAATGAATGAGACTTAGATATGAAAAACTCCCCTGGCAATATCTTAGATACGGGGCACTGCCTTTGTTTATCAAAGTAATGATTTATATGTACAAACTCGGGAAAACAGTTTGCAGTGTACTCTTCCATGGCTTCGTGACTATGCAATGTATTATTCTTCCAATATTAGACTTTTCTAAAGACGGTGCGTCCTACCGTTTCGAAATTTTCTTGGCATTTACCTAAATTTTCACTATGTCCTAAAATTAACAAACCACCAGGGCTTAATAACTGATGAAACCGACTGAATAGATCATTTTGCGTTTCTTTATCAAAATAAATAACAACATTACGACAAAAAATAACATCAAAAGGCCCTTTCATTGGCCATTCGTGTAATAGATTTAACTGCTTGAATGTAATTAAGTCTTTTATATTTTGTTTTGCTCTAATTCTTTCTTTATTTTGAGCTGTACCTGTACTGAAAAATCGTTTTTTAGTGGCAATCGGCATAATATTATTTTTGTCTAAATATATACCGTCACTCGCCTTAGCTAATACGTTACTATCAATATCTGTTGCTAAAATTTTCACATCCCAGCTTGATAGTTTGTCCGCCATAAAGTCCATCACTGTCATGGCGATAGAATACGGTTCTTCTCCCGTTGAACTTGCGGATGACCATATTCTTATCCGCTTATTTGAATTGTTTTTTAACAGCTGAGGTAACTCAGTTCGTGTTAAAAATTCAAAGTGGTGCGATTCCCTAAAAAAGCTAGTTAAGTTTGTGGTGATTGCATTAACAAAGTACGTCATTTCACTTTTGGGGTTTGTTCTTAATAATTGGCAATATTGAGTAAAGCTATCGAATTTTCGTTCTCTCACTATCTGAGATAAACGTCGATAAACCATCTCTCTTTTACCTTCACTAAGTACAATCCCCGTATTCTCATACACAAACTCACAAATGAATTTGAAGTCCTTTTCTGACAATACTGAGTCTGCTGTGCGAGTATTATCCATAACCTCCTCTAAAACTCTTCCCACTCTTGATCAGACGGCGTAGATGGGCGTACTTTGTGAGATGTTAATGGTCTTGATTTAGGTGCTGTGCTTGGCCTTACTTGAGCAGACCGAGCTTGGGTAGGTCTAGCTTGAGGCGTTCTTCTAACAGGCGTAACAACTTCTTCCTCCTCATCTTCTTCTCCGTTATTAAAAAAGGCAATTTGCTGTAATAAGGATTGCGCTTGATCTTCCATTGATTGACTAGACGCACTTGCTTCTTCAACTAAAGCTGCATTTTGTTGAGTCATTTCATCCATTTGGCTTACGGCTGCACTCACTTCGCCAATGCCTGCAGATTGTTCTTTCCCTGCGTTATCAATATCGGTAAGCATTCGACTTACTTCGTCAATGGCAGAGACTAATTCAGTAAACGTTTGGCCTGTCGCATCCACTAATTTAGTGCCCTGGCTTACGGCTTCAACACTGTCATTGATTAACCCTTTAATTTCTTTTGCGGCACCAGCTGAACGTTGAGCAAGATTTCTTACCTCAGCCGCTACAACAGCAAAACCACGGCCTTGCTCTCCAGCTCTCGCGGCTTCAACGGCTGCATTTAACGCTAATAGGTTGGTTTGGAAGGCAATCTCATCGATTACGCTAATAATATCTGCAATTTTTTTACTGGATTTGTTGATATCGCTCATTGCAGTGATTGCATTTTTAACCACATCGCCGCCATCAGTGGCTTTTTGCATAACACCAGCAGATAACTTAGTGGCTTCCGTCGCATTTTCTGCATTTTGCTGAACGGTACTGGTTAACTCTTCCATTGCCGATGCAGTTTCTTCTAAGCTTGATGCTTGAGTTTCTGTACGGTGGCTTAGTTCGTTATTACCAGCGGCAATTTCTTTAGATGAATCAAATACTTGTTTTGATGCATAACGAATATTACTAACCATGCCATTTAATACATCGATAAATTCATTAATTGAAATGCCAATAATATTAAACTCTCCAATTAATTCGTTTTCAATTTTTTGGGTTAAATCGCCTTCAGATAAAGTCATTAACGTTTCTTTAATTTGAGCTATGGCTTTTTTACGTGCGGTTATGTCAGTTGCGTATTTTACCACTTTCATCGTCTTGCCGCTTAAATCTAAAATTGGATTGTATGACGCTTGTATCCAGACCTCTTTTCCAGCTTTACCTATGCGTAAATACTCATTAGTGTCATATTCTCCACGATTTAACTTTTCCCAAAACTGCTGATACTCAAGTGAGCTTTTATAACTAGGTGTTACAAATATACTGTGATGTTGACCTTGTACCTCAGCAAGTGAATAACCCATTGCATTTAAAAAGTTATCATTAGCAGTGGTAATAGTGCCGTCCAAGTTAAATTCGATAACAGCTTGTGATTTACTAATGGCTTGTATTTGTCCTTCGAAATCCGCATTTTTTAGTTTTTGCTCAGTGACATCAGTAGCAAACTTAATCACTTTATAAGGCTTATTATTCGCATCAAAAATAGGATTGTAAGAGGCTGCAATCCAAACTTCTTTGCCACTTTTCGCTATACGTTTATATTCTTTTTGTTCAAATTTACCTGCATTTAAACTTTCCCAGAACTCTTTATATTCATAACTATTTTCAAAATTAGGCTCGACAAATATACGGTGATGTTTACCTTTAATTTCGTCAAGGCTATAGCCCATCGCATTCAAAAAGTTATCATTAGCGGTGATAATAGTGCCATCCATTTCGAACTCAATGATAGCCTGGACTTTATGAATGGCCTTCATTTGCGCCTGCATTTCTCTCAGTTCAACATTGTTACTTTGTGGCTCAACCGAATTATTTACGCTTGTTGTCGTGTTCTCATCTGTGCTCATATCGATATTTCCTTCCGATTGAATATCATCGTTTAATTTTTGTTAGTTTTCTATTAAGAATATTGTGCAACTACTATCTTGATATCATGCGTTAGATTTAGAATATTATTCACTACAAGTGATACAACTCATCCTGATTTAATAACGTTTGACTGTTTAATAAAATAATCAACTTTTCGCCATGTGACGCTAACCCCTGTATAAAACAGCGGTCAATTTTATTGCCAAAGTCAGGAGCTTCTCTTATTGATTTATCACTGAATTTATAAACCTCAGACACGGCATCTACTACTAAGCCAACCACCATAGGTTTTATTGCAGTCTGGTCTCTGAGAATAACAATGACGGTTTGGTCATTATATTTAAGCGCCTGTTTTGCAAAACGTTCTCTGAGATCAACAATAGGAATGATCACACCTCTGAGATTTATCACCCCTTTTATATAGTCAGGTTTATTAGGTAATGTCGTTATAGGTGATAACACTCGAATCTCTTGGACGCATAAAATATCAACGCCAAACTCTTCACCGTCTAGCAGGAATGTTAAATACTCTTGTTCAATTTCATTCATCATTGATTACATCCATCAATTTGGTGTTTCTCAATTTTATATAACGCTTCAGGGGTTAATAATGTAACAACGTTATTGTCTTGATTAACTAAGCCGGTGATAAATTCAGGAGGTATAGAGCCACCAAACGCGGGGGCTTTTTTTATGTCATCGGCTTCTGCATTTAATACATCCGAAACGGCATCAACAACAAAACCAATAACTTTTGATTTATGCTCAACCTCAATTGTTAAGACAACGACGACCGTCGTTACTGTGTAAGTACATTGGCCAATACCAAACTTCATGCGCAAATCAATGATAGGCACAATGATGCCACGCATGTTAATCACGCCTTTGACATAATTGGGTGAGTTGGGAATTTGCGTTGGTCTTTCCCAGTTGCGAATTTCTTCAACACATAAAATATCAATAGCAAATTGTTCATTACCTAAAACAAAGGTTAGGTATTGTTCGGCGTTGTTAATGAATTCAATTCCTTCAAGGGATTGTTCACCTTGAGCAGGAATGTCTTTGGCGAGCGATTGAATATCCATTAAACAACCTCTACATTATGATTAACTGCTGTTTTTTGTGCGATTTTGGATTGTTTTAATGCCATAGTGATCATCCCTGGAATATCTAGGATCATGGCAACTGAACCATCACCTAAAATTGTCGCTCCTGAAATCCCATCTACTTGCTGATAGTTATCCTGTAAGCTTTTTATAACAACTTGCTGTTGAGCTAATAAATCATCAACCATCAAACCTACTTTTTGACCATCAAATTCCACGACTACCAATAGTGCATTTTCTATTTCTGTACACTGAGCTTCCAAGTTAAATAATTGATAGATAGGGAGCACAGGAACATTGTCTTCTCTGAGGCGATACAAAACCATATTGCCTGATACTCGATTAATTAATTCTGCTTTGGCCTGTAAGGACTCTACAATTGTAATAAGCGGGATGATGTACACTTCTGTGCCAACACGTACCAACTGCCCATCTAAAATAGCTAATGTCAGAGGTAAATTAACTTTAAAGCAGCTGCCCTTACCTGGTTCAGATTCGACTTGTATTCTGCCACCTAAAGACTGGATGTTTT
Source organism: uncultured Psychrosphaera sp. (assembly GCF_947500655.1). GTDB lineage: Bacteria > Pseudomonadota > Gammaproteobacteria > Enterobacterales > Alteromonadaceae > Psychrosphaera. The sequence continues at coordinate 69,069 of NZ_CANMSK010000001.1, forward strand.
TCTTAACCACATCCATGCCAACACCACGGCCAGAAATATCAGTCACCTCACTTGCGGTTGAAAAGCCAGGTTCAAACAGTAAGTCGAATACCTGAGCATCCGTAAGTGAGCTGTTAGGCTCTACAATGCCCTTTTCTATTGCTTTGTTTAATACGGCTTCTCGATTTATTCCACCGCCGTCGTCATTCACTTCTATAACAATTGAACCACCCACATGATAAGCGTTGAGCGATATTGTGCCTTTCTCACTTTTCCCATTGGCTAATCTAACTTCGGTAGACTCAATGCCATGATCTGCCGCGTTTCTTACAAGGTGAACCAAAGGGTCGCCTATTTGTTCCATAACGGTTTTATCAAGTTCAGTTTGTTCACCTTTGATAACTAGCTCTATTTGTTTACCTGTTTTTATAGATAAATCATGTATTAATCTTGGGAAACGATTAAAAGCAAAACTAATAGGCAACATGCGAATGCGCATAACACTTTCTTGTAACTCTTTGGTGTTTTGTAGCAGTTGATCTAAACCTGACGTTAGTTTTTCAACTTTAGATAAATCAAAGTCATTACCCAGTTCTGATAACATTGATTGCGTTATAACTAGCTCACCGACCAAATTAATTAGCATATCTACTTTATCAACCCCAACACGAATGGAACCAACATCAGGCTTCGCTTTTGCTGCAGGTGCTTTATCTTTACCCATAATTGCACTTTGCGGTTTAGTTGTTAATACGTTTGTATCTGTGGTGATTGCAGTTGGTGACAATGGCTCTGCTAGCTCTTGTTTAGATGATTGTTCAGATTCTGGTTGTGTACTTTGAACTTGAATGCTTTGTTCTTGAGTATCATTATTTACAGCTTCATCTTCTTGAACGTCAGAAATAGCTTCATTCGTTAATAAAGTAATTTCCAATGTACATTCATCTTCTACCCATTCGAATACTTCTTTTATGTCATCTTCTGTAGCATCTGAGCTTGTTAGTTTTATTTGCCAACTTAAATAAAGCTCTTTAGGTTCTATATCAGAAAAAGCTGGTAATTCACTGGTATTACATACAATTTCAAGATCTGCTAAATCAGCGAGTGCATTAAAAAGAAATAGAGGATCATTGCCTGTTTGTACTAAATGAGGTTGAGGAGTAAAGTTAATTAACCATGATTGTGCATCTGTAGCAGTTTGAGTTTTTTCAGATTTATTTTCGTTTTGTGGCTGTGTATCTGTGCTAGATGAATTCAGTGACTCATTTAATAAGCTCTCGACTTTACTTATACTCTCATCTTCACATACGATTTTATTATGATCGGCATCAATTAATAAACGAATACAGTCGACCGATTGAAGCAATATTTCAATATCACTTTTCAGTATTTCTCTTCTACCGTCACGCATTTCATCTAATAGGGTTTCAACTAAGTGAGTAAATTCAGTCACTTGATTAAAACCAAATGTTCCAGCTCCACCTTTAATTGAGTGAGCAGCCCTAAATATAGAATGTATGGAGTCGTCTTCTGAGCTTTGTAAATTTAACAAGCCCGTTTCCATTATTTCTAAACCTTCATAACTTTCTTCTAAAAACGTAGGGAGAAACTGTGCGAGATCAATACTCATATAGTTTACCTAACAACGCGTTTTATTGTTGCGAGTAACTTATCTGGATTAAAAGGTTTAACGAGCCACCCAGTGGCACCAGCTTCTTTACCACGTACTTTCATATCACCTGAACTTTCAGTTGTTAACATTAAAATAGGTGTAAATTCAAAAGTTGGCAATTTACGAAGCTCTTTGCAAAGTTCTATACCATTCATATTTGGCATGTTTACATCGGAAATAACGAGATCAAAGTTTTCACCTTTGGCTGTTTGAAGGCCTTGTAATCCGTCGGAGGCTTCAACCACGTCGTAACCTGCACTTTTAAGAGTGAAGCTAACCATTTGTCTAATAGAGTTAGAGTCATCTACTATCAAGAATTTAGGCATTCTTACTTCCTTGTATTAATTAATTTGGAGATATAATTTAAAATCTGAGTTTTCTAGACCAAGTTGTTTAATGCTTTGTTGTAATATTTCGGAGCTGATCTGCCATGTGAAGGTCTTCTTTTGTGTAATTAGTTCGTTCATTACAACTAACAATATTTGTACGCCAACCGTATCTATTTTATTTAATGATTTATCAGTAAAAGTAATATGCTCTGAGTTTTCAATTAACTCGGTTATATTACTTTTGAAAGCGGATAAATGAGATATCGTTAGATCATTTGGTAATTCAAACTCTTGTTTTTCCATTAAACTGATATATCCCTAATAAACATTCTTGTTCTAAAATTTATAGACAACAGATCCCCCAAACGCAAGACTGAGTTCAAAAAAAGAACAATAAAATCTCAATTTAGACAATTACTTAAATCAATAAAAAATTTAAAACTCTTAACAGCAAAATGTTTTTTTTATATCTATACTCAAAAACACTAGGGAAATAACCACTGTTTACCCATTTTTTAAAATGCGCTAATTCAGATTTAGAATAAGAAGGATGTAGACAAAATATGCCAAGCGACAACTCAAAAGTTCCAGGTCAAATATTTGCATGGTTTGAAAAAATGAAAGGGAATTATGAAAAAAACTTAGCCACTATGATGGAGCGTTTTGAACGAAATGTAGATAAACAAAATGTAAGAATAGATACTCAAAACCTAGCACACATCGAAGAGTTGAAAATCAATTACAAACAACAATTAAATGATAAAAATCAGACGGTTGAACATTTGAATAGTGAAATTGATTTTTATAAAAAACAAGTATTTAAACAACAAGAAATGCTTGAGCAATTAAATAGTCGCTACGATGCAGTAATGCATACCTTGCTGTCAGAAAAAAAACAAATATCAAACCTAAAAGAAGTTGTGAGTAGCGAGCATAATCAAACAAGCTCAGAAACGCACCATACTGACACCGCCGAACAAGAAAAATGTAATCAAGGCTCTTTAGACCAAAAGTCGTTAAAAGATATAAACATAACTATGGGTGATGTAGAGGCTAAGGAAAGTATAAAAGAGCGAGGCGACTTGTACGCCCAAGCAATGGACTTAAGACTTAATGGCGATCAAGAGAATGCATTTATCTTATTTGAAGAGGCCGCGAAGTCAGGTGATATTAAATCGATGGGAGCCTTGGCCAGAGCTTATTTTCTAAATGAAGGTGTAGAAGAAAATCAATTACTTGGCTTATCCTGGTTAATTACAGCAGCAAATTTAGGCTATGAACCAGCGATTAAAAAATGTGAAGATTTTAAACGTACCTCACCTGAATTGTATGAACAATCTCTAGCTCTTGTTGAAAAATTATAATGACTTATATCTCTGAAACTACCCATCAAGCCGCAATTATTGGTGTCGACTAGTTTTAGTTATTACACTCGTAAATCATTTAAAGCTTTCAACCGCTTTTAATAACTCCATTAACTGAAATGGTTTATGAATTGTGGCATCAAAAAGATAATCACTCGTCACTTTTAAGTCACCGGTCACTAATATCTTATAAATTGTATCTGGTAACTGTGAAGCTACCTCGTCACCTTTCAAGTCTGTTAGTCGGTAATCTACAAATAAAACATCGGGTGGCGTGTTGGTACAGTAATCAATCCCTTCATGTTCGTTGGTGAAGGTTACAACTTTGTGTTGTGTGCCTTCAAACACTAATTCGAATAGTTTTATTAATGCGATATCATCATCTAAATAAACAATGGTGGCCATTTTATATCCTTATTTTACTTGGTAAACACATTACTCACTAATCGTATTTATTGGTCTAAATAACGATGTAATATATAACTGATTTAAATATTCCATTTAATGCAGTATTATTTTTCGAGAGAACTGTCTGAACAATAAACCTGTTTCAAATCTTTAATTGTATTGGCAATCCGTTCGCTAGATTTTAAAATAACATCTAACTTTTCATTTGTATTTTTATCTATTCCTGGTTGAGACTTTAGTAACTCGGTATAGCCTGAAATAATTCCTAAGGGGTTATTTATTTCATGTGCAGTGGCGTTAACGAATTTGTTAATTTCTTCATTACTGTTCTTTGATATGTATTTTGCTGAAATAAATATATTCCTAGTTTCAACATCCATGAAAGCCGTACAGCTTAATCTGAGTGACTTGCCATTTAAATGTATATAGTTCTGTTCAAAGTTTATTAACGGTTTGTCTCTAGACAGCTCAGACATTAATTTTAATGTTTTTGTTACATCATCTTGATGCATTAGAGGTTTTATATTGGTTAATAACACCTGTTTTTTGCTGTAACCCAAGTTATGAACAAATGTGGTATTAATGTCTAATAAATTACCTTTATCATCGGTTATAAATAAAATATCATTTGAGTGATTAAAAAAGGTTTCGTACATTGCACTGTTCATCGTTAAAATAACTCAACATCACTAGAGTCTTCTAAATCGAACCCTTTATGAGCACCTGCATCTTGGACTTTTTCCATTTGGAGTTTTAAATCTTCCAGTCTATTCATTATTTCAACTAGAATTTCTTCCGCATTACTTAATTCTTCTGTGGCAGCTTCAATAAGTTTATTCAAAAATAGCTCTTGAGGCTCGGTCATTTCCAATGAATGATAACTACCAGCTATTTCTAACATAACATTTGTCATAACCGAGTTAATGATTTTGTTATGTTGACCAACACCTAACTTGAGCTCGCCTATGTTTTCAGCCAATTCAAGAATTGCTTTTCCCATACCATCTTGAGAGTACAACTCCAATATTTTGGCTTCTAATCCCTCAATCATAGCAGCTGTATAATCTCTAATTTGACCTAAACTATGTTCATCTTTTGGAGGATTTTTGATAATGAAAGAAACGTGTTCATCGTTAACTATCATACGGTTAGTAAACATATATAACCGCCCTTTGGGTTCCAACAAAGCGTAAACATCAATTTCTATCGGAGATATTTCTATGCCATCGCAACGAAAGTATGTATCTTGTGGCAACTTAAACTTAATAGATGTCTTTAGTCCAAAATATTGCATACTTTCGAAGAATACCCTCGATGCTTCTTCAATATTTTTACATTTACTTAAGTTTTTAAAAAAGTTCATCACTTGGCTATACTGTGATGCTTGCTCCATGGTTGTGTAGATTAGTTGCTGGCTTTCAGCAGCATCACAAATTAACTTTTGTTCTTTTATTTTGCGTTGAACACTGCTTCTAACTTTATAAACTAACTCCTGAAGGTCAAATGGTTTTGTTAAGTAGTCGGCTACGCCCGCTTCAAATGCAGTAAGTTTTGATAATGGGGCAGTTTCACCAGACACGATAATGATATCGACGTCAGTATTTGTGCAGTATTCACTAAAAAGTATCTCGCAGAATTCTATGCCATTAATATCAGGTAAGTTAAGATCAAGTAGTATTGTTTTTGGTGCAAACTCCTTGAATTTTTTCAATGCTTCTTTAGCGCTAGTAAAAGCCACCGTTTTGAATTCAGAATCTAAAATTTGCTGATACATGTCTAAATATTGTTTATCATCTTCTATTAAAAAAACTACATCTCTACTGCTCATAAAACGTCCTTGATTAAGAATATATTTCAATTATTAAATTTATCGCATATGCAAACTTCAAATTCATAAGTTAAGTAAATTGAATTTTAAGAGTATAGGTTGCGTTTTATAATTTTCCATTTATTGGCAAATCTAAGTGTCAGATTTTATGATTGTTTTATAAATTAAAATTATTTTTTCATATATGTAGGACAAAATTTCGAATTTTAACTACAGTTATCAATTGTTAAAGATCCACGAGGCATAAATAGGTCATCCAAAATAAAACAAGTTATTATTCACCCCTTGCTTTTAAAGGGATTAAAAAACAATTACACTAAAGAAAATACGTATTTTGTCGATAGTATTCAATATGCTATTTATTTATACAAAGATTTAAGTCCAAGGATTATCATGGCTAGAATAAAACCGTTTTTATCAATACTGTCTACTGCTCCATTACTATTAACAAACTTACCGTCTATAGCTGCTGATGGCGATATGGTTAAAAGTAAATTTAGCTTTAATTTTACTACTTTAAGATATGAAAAATATGAAAGCTCAGCGGCTCGGATCGGCTTTGGTTATAAGCCAAGTGATGATAATGGTCTTATCTTAGATTTTGGCTTAGAACATATTGTTAATTTTGACGATGTAACTAATGGCGTTGATTTTACACATGACTTTACAAACTTACGTTTAGCTCCCGGTTATCAGTTTGATATAACAGATAATTTTAGTATTACACCTAGTCTAGGTTTAGCTATTAATGTAGAAGAAATGAATGACATAGGTTTAAAAACAGGCGCAACACAAGGCTATACTGGCTTAAAACTTTCTTACGATGTCACTGATGTATTAAGTTTTGTAGTGGAAAATAATTATAACTTTGGTTCAACCTTATTTGGTGATGCAGGTTCAATTGGTATTGGTATTAAATATACACCTCAATATAAAGCAACTTCTCTTTCACTAGCAAAACCTGTAAGTCAAGATACTGTAGAACCAAGCAATACAGCTTTATCTGTTGTTCCTTTGCAAACGCCTACAGATGCCACATTAACGAGCTCTGTAACAGGTGTTGTAGACGAAACTCTATTGACTGCGCCTATAGAAGAAGATGTTGTTGAGCCAGTTGTTGTAGAAGAAAATACAGACTATGCTAACTTACCTTACACTATTCAACTTGGTGCATTCAGCAGTATGGCATCAGTAGATAGATTCTTACAACAAAACTCAATACCAGCTGAAGATGCGTATACGAGAAACATTAATGGTTTAAATAAAGTTTATTATAAAGGCTATGAAAGCCTAACGTCGGCAAAACAAGCGTTAAGCGAGCTGAAATCTAAAGGTATTAATGGATATGTACTAAATACACCAAAACTAGCTGCTAATAAGCCAGCTGTTCTTGGTTCTGTTTATGCCATTCAATTAGGTAGCTTCAATTCATTACGTTCTGCGGATTCTATTATTAATAAACTGCAGGAATTAGACCGCCAAACTTTTATAAAAACATCTGACGATTTAATAAAGTTATATACGGGTAAATTCAATACTCAAGCTAACGCTGAGTCAGAATTAGCTCGATTAAAAGACTTAAATATTAATGGGTTTGTTGCTAAGGTTAATTAGTTATAAGAACCTAATTTATAGGAAACGATTTGGTGTAACCAAATCGTTTTTTTTTGCTTAGCTATTACGTATTAGACATCGTTGCCTAAGCAGTCATACCTTATTGAGGTTTCTATTAATGATTTTACTGCAGGATATGGGGCTTATATATTGCTAAATACACAGTTCATTTGTAACTCATATTTTGTTTGACTCTTCATCTAACCATTCAATATAAGCAGAAAATGGTAGCGGTCTAGATATATGGTAACCTTGAGCCATCTCGCAATTTAACGACTTTAATAGGTCAAGAGTTTTTTGATCTTCAACACCTTCAGCCACAACATCTAAGCCAAGACTATTAGCCATGTTTATGGTTGCTGAGACTATTGTGAAATCTTTTTCTGACTGATCTAAAAATTGAATAAATTCACGGTCAATTTTTAATTTATCAAATGGATGTTTACTAACATAAGTTAATGATGAATAACCGGTACCAAAATCATCAATAGCTAAACTGAAACCGATATCTTTTAATTCCAACATATTACGCGTGAATTTTTTGGTATCGGTAACTGAGACTGTCTCAGTTAATTCTAATACAAACAACTCAGCTCGTAAGTCATATTTATTAATGGTTCTGATCAAATAAGTTATAAAGCCATTGTGCATAACATCGTGTACCGACATATTGACTGAAACAACTTGGTTTTTAATCCCTAGACTTAATAACTCAACCAAATGTATGCAACTTTGATTAAAGACCCACTCACTGAGCTTATTTATTATACCTGTATCTTCTGCAATACGAACAAATTCATCAGGCGGTATAAAACCATAGCTTGGGTGTATCCACCTTAATAACACTTCACTACCAATAACCTCCCCTGTGGCAATATTGGTTTGTGGTTGATGATAAAGCTGCAAGGTGTTTTCATCTATTGCCGTTTGTAAGTCGGATGCCAGTTGGACTTTTCTTTGATCATTACTATTAAACTGGTCATCATAAATACCGTATAAATTGCCCTTTTCAATAGCCAACTCGATGGCTTGCTGAGCTTTATTAACCAACTCGTTTGTACTTTTAATTGATTTGGTATTGGTTGAAGCCCCTATCAAACATTTAATATTGATAGATAATCCATCTGAGCTGTAACTAATAGGTTGCTGAGATGCAAAATCGTTCATTATATTTTGTAATAAATGCTCATCATTACTGGAAACTAGAAAAGCAAATACCCCTTCTCTTATCATGGCTGTTTTTGAATATTCATTTTTGCTATCAATATCAATTAGCAATAATTCATTGCTTAGCTCATGCTCTACATCTGTTATAAACTGATAAATAATGGTCTTTAAACTTTCGGTTGGTAGGTAAGGTACGATAGATTCATATTTCGCTATTGATACAATAACTACAGAAAAAGAGGCGTTTTTTTGCTTTTCAACAATAGATTCGACGGCTATTTCTAATAAATTATTATTAGCAAAACCAAATACATGATCGTGTGAAGCTTGATATAAACGTTCTTGTTCACTAATTCTTAATCTTTGGGCCAATGCCATCGCCATAAAGGTTATCTCAAATATGACACCAAATAACAAAGCATGTCGAGACCAAAAGCTATACTCAATATGTCCTGTTAATAATAAAGGTCCAACGGCCGCACCAATTAATAATGGTAACCAAGAGATGATATAAAAATTAGCCCACTTAACACCTTCTTTGATTTTTACATACATCATAATAATTCCGAGTGCATATAAAAACATTTGTAAGGTAAAGAAAAATTGAGCCGCTATATATTCAACAACAAATAGTGCAAGTACCCCAAACACTAAATTTAAATTGCTTAGTACATTAACATAACGAGTGATTTTTCGTTCGGGCTCTTCGTTAAACTTTAAAAAATGCAAGGCAAACATTAATGAGAAATAAGCCAACAAAAAATTCACAGATATAATGTTTTTGGATATAAAGTCAAACAAAGGTAATGGCATTATATAAGCGCCATAACCATGAACAATACTCAGTTCTATTAAAAAGGTTGCTATATAACCTATGTACATCACATATATTCGTTCTTGCGTTCCAACAAATAATATTAAGTTATACACACTCATAACGATAACAATACCGATAAATGCGCCCCAAATTAAATACACAGCATCTTTAAATTTATAAAAGTTTACAGTATCAAAAATTGAAATCGGGAGGTTAGCAGGCCCTGCTGTGCTGGTGTAAATTAAAAAAGAAAATTCTTGTTTAGCCTGTAGGTTTATTTTGTAATTTGGGAATCCTATTTTTTCTTTTGAGTTTGCTAAATTACTGTCGCCTAAACTACGTACGAATGTGTATTGCTCACCTACATGTTTATAGATATTAATTATATCTATCATTGGATTATCAAAAAATAAGGTTAGTTCACGAGGACGATTTAACGTATTGATAATATCAATTTGATACCAAAAACCGATATTGCCAAAGTCTGTTTTTGCTTTATTCAGTGGCACTTCATCGAATTCATCTAATCTGGACACAACTTGATTTAAGGTTAAATCGTTATTGTTGTCAGTGAGGTATTTGTATCTGATATCTATGCTTATATCATTTTGTCCAAGAGACAGATTATTTAGGCTAGTTAGAGAGGTTGTTATTTTCGTTAACAGAAATAAAATTGGAAATGTAATGAACAGAATTAATACCCACTTATTAAATTTGCTCATTTGCTATGGGTACTCCAATTAATATTATTAAAACAATGGTGATTTATTATAAACAATTTCTGAGGCTTGTAACGATAAAGCATAAAAAAGTGTTGAATTTTAATACTGGATAAACTACTGTATACAAAACCACTGTACAAATTAACAGGATTAAAATGAATACTAACAATATAAAAGCTACATCCTTAGATGAAACAATGCAATGTATTGAGCATATTCCAAAACCAGAATTAAGCTCTCATCTTGAGTTAGTCAATATTATTAAACGTTTTGAATATTGCAGTGGCTGGACTTTATTGATTGCACCAGATCACTTACCTAAAAAAGACGTATTAAAGAGATATGCTGTTAACTTAGATAAAGTTCTTATTGTTCATAAGAGACACTGTACCGATGTTTTATTTACGGCCTACCAAGGGTTAAGAAATGAGAACTGTTCAGCATTAGTAATTTGGGATGGTTTAATTTCAACTAGTGAATATGCTCTTTTAAACGCTAAGGCAAAAACAGTAAATACAGCGCTTTACTTACTAAATAAAAACACTGATGATCAAGTCTTAGTTCACCACTAGAAATTAACTATTATGTTGTGTTTTTGTAAGTCAGGAGAATCTTTCTCCAATTGTTGTGAAGCTCTGTTATCAGGTAAAACACCAGCTGATACCTGTGAGCAATTAATGAGATCTAGATTTAGCGCATTTGCTAGCGGCAACACATCTTATTTACTAGCGACTAGTTCTGTTGATTTAGCTAAATCATTGACTCAACAAGAGTTAATTGAAACCTGTGATACATTTAGCTTTGTGCATTTAGATGTATTAAATCATGATCAAGATACCGTTGAGTTTATCGCTCACTTATTATTGGGTGATCAACATCACCAAATTCATGAACGCTCTCACTTTATAAAACAAAATGGTAATTGGAAATACGATACCGGCGAATTATCTGATACACCAATTATAAAGCTTAATAGAAACGATTTATGTCCTTGTCAGTCAGGCAAAAAATTCAAAAAGTGCCATTCAGTTTAACCCTATCCATAAGCCATAAGCCATAAGCCATAAGCCATAAACCATAAACCATAAACCATAAACCATAAAAAGAATAGCCGACTTTTAAACATAAAAAAACGCGATGTATAAATACACCGCGCTGTGTCTAGCTATTGTAAAAACAAAAAGTTAACTTTTTTGTTGTTCAGCCAAGTATAACCAAGTTTCTAATACTGTATCTGGGTTTAACGAGACAGAATCAATCCCTTGTTCAACTAACCATTCAGCAAAGTCTTCATGATCTGATGGACCTTGACCACAAATCCCTATGTATTTACCTTTTGCTTTACACGCTTTTATTGCCATAGAAAGTAGCATTTTAATTGACTCATCACGCTCATCAAACAAATGGGCAATTAAGCCAGAGTCTCTATCTAGGCCAAGTGTTAGCTGAGTTAAGTCGTTTGAACCAATCGAGAATCCATCAAAGTACTCCAAGAATTGATCGGCTAATAAAGCATTGGATGGTAATTCACACATCATGATCACGCGTAAACCATTTTCACCACGTTTTAAGCCATGTTCAGTTAATAGTTCACTGACTTTTTTCGCTTCAGCTACCGTTCTTACAAATGGGATCATGACTTCAACATTAGTAAAGCCCATGTCGTCACGAACACGTTTTAACGCCTCACACTCTAATGCAAAACACTCTCTAAAGTCCTCAGATATATATCGAGCCGCACCACGATAACCTATCATAGGGTTTTCTTCTTCCGGCTCATATTGATCGCCGCCAACAAGATTGGCATATTCATTAGATTTAAAGTCAGACATTCTAACAATGACTTTTTCTGGATAGAAAGCTGACGCTAACGTAGCCACACCTTCTTTAATCTTATTGATATAGAACTCAACTGGCGACTCATAACCTGCAATCAACTCGTCAATTTCTTCTTTTAAATCTGCATCTTGTTGTTCGTAGTTAATTAACGCTTTTGGATGCACACCAATCATTCTATTGATAATAAACTCAAGACGAGCAAGACCAACACCAGCATTTGGTAGACGAGCAAAGTCAAACGCCCTATCAGGATTACCCACGTTCATCATTACCTTAATTGGTAAATCAGGCATTTGATCTACTTTTGATGTAACTACATCAAAAGGTAAAATCTCACCATAAATAAACCCAGTGTCACCTTCAGCACAAGATACGGTAATTTCATCTCCTGTTGTTAATAACTCAGTCGCATTACCACAACCAACGACTGCAGGAATACCAAGTTCACGTGCGATAATTGCTGCATGACAGGTTCTGCCACCACGGTTTGTCACTATAGCGGATGCACGCTTCATGATAGGTTCCCAATCAGGATCTGTCATATCAGTTACCAGTACATCACCTGGTAAAATCTTATCCATTTCAGCGATTGAGCTTAATACTTTAGCGGTACCAGAACCAACTTTGTGACCGATAGCACGACCTTCACAAACGACAGTTCCACGCTTTTCAAGTTGGAATGTTTCTATTACGTTAGCTTCTTCGTTACTACGAACGGTTTCTGGTCTAGCTTGGACTATGTATAACTGGCCATCTAAACCATCTTTAGCCCATTCTATATCCATAGCTCGGCCGTAATGTTTTTCTATGGTTACGGCTTGTTTGGCTAACTCCATAACTTCATCTTCGGTTAACGAAAACTGGTTACATTTTTCAGCGTCAACATCTTCTATCTTGACTTGTTTACCGTGCCCCTGATCTTCTGAATAGATCATTTGAATGGCTTTACTGCCCATTGTTTTACGTACGACAGCAGGTCTATTAGCTGCTAGAGTTGGTTTGTGTACATAAAACTCATCAGGGTTTACCGCACCTTGCACGACCATTTCACCTAAACCATAAGCCGAGGTAACAAATACAACATCTTCAAAGCCAGATTCGGTATCGATTGAGAACATAACACCTGAAGATGACATGTCTGAGCGGACCATACGTTGTATACCAGCAGATAAAGCAACGCCTTTATGATCATAACCTTGGTGTACACGATAGGAAATTGCTCTGTCGTTAAATAAAGATGCAAATACATGTTTTACCGCAACTTTTATGGCGTTTAAGCCTTTAACGTTTAAAAAGGTCTCTTGCTGTCCGGCAAACGAAGCATCTGGCATATCCTCAGCTGTTGCCGATGAACGTACAGCAAATGAAGCTTGCTCACCTAATTCACCAGCCAGTTGTTGGTAAGAATCTGCAATAGCTTGGTCTAGGTTATCAGTGAACGGCGTTTCTATAATCCAATTACGAATTTGCTCGCCCACTTTTACTAATTCATTAAGATCTTCAACATCTAACGACTCCAACACATCGTGGATACGTTTTTCTAAGCCACTTTGCTCTAGAAATTCATTAAACGCGTATGATGTAGTAGCAAAACCGCCAGGCACTTTTACCCCAGCATTTGCTAAATTACTGATCATTTCGCCTAACGACGCATTTTTACCACCAACTTGGCTTACGTCATTCATTCCTAATTGCTGATACCAAAGTACATATTCTTGCACGATGCAATCTCCAAAATTATAGTTGTTTTATTTTAGTTGCGTTAAAATGTATGTTCTGTATTTTGTAATATTACAAAAGCACTTTCATAATAGGTGCATTCTACACCGAGTTTTTAACCTTATACAAATGTAATTATTTTTGTTGATTTATTACTACAAGAGAAGATAAATGTCCCACACTGCCTTTTATATATCAGACGGAACAGCCATCACAGCTGAAGTCATTGGTCATGCGACCTTGTCACAATATCCTATTGAAATAGAGCATATAACCAGCCCATTTATTGAAACTAAAGAGTTGGCATTACAACTGTGCGATCATATAAACCGTTGTTATAAAACAACAGGCAATCGCCCTTTTGTATTCTTTACTTTTGTTGAGCAAGAATTTAAAAAGTTAATTAAACAAACTGAGTGTATTAGTTTTGATGTACTAAGCCCGTTTACTAAAGACATTAGTTCTGTACTTGGAATGCAACCAACACCAAAACTGCACAGAACCCATTCTATTAACCTAGAAAGTTACGACTATAGAATAGGCGCAATGAACTATGCACTTGCCAATGATGACGGACAAACCACCAAACATTATGATGATGCAGATGTGATATTAGTGGGTGTATCAAGAAGTGGTAAAACGCCAACCAGTTTATACCTAGCCTTGCAGTACGGTATTAAAGCAGCAAACTACCCATTTGTTGAAGACGATATGGAGCACTTAGCCTTATCAAAAGAATTAAACAAGAATAAGAAACGAATTTTTGGTTTAACTATTGACCCAGCAAGACTCGCCGCCATAAGACATGAACGTTACGCTAATAGTAAATACGCATCTATACGTCAATGCAGGATGGAATTAAGGGAAGTTGAACGCATGTATAAGAAGTATAAGATCCCATTTATAAATACCACGCACTTTTCGGTAGAAGAAATTTCTGCCAAAGTGATATCTGAAATGGGATTAGAAAGACGTAAGTATTAGTCTCCCTAGTCTGTACGTGCCTTCTTTTACGCTTTAGTTTACATATTCTAAAGCGTAAAAAATGCCAAACAATATAGGCTGATGCACCAAATAAATAATTAAGCTGTGTTGGCCCATGGTTTCAATAAATCTACTTAACTTACTTACGGGCTTATTTTTGTGTTCGGACAAGGTAAATGAGCCTACCTTGTTGCCTGTTTCACTAATAAACCAATGTCCCCAATAAATCCCAATCAGTACCACACCAATCCAAGGAACCAAAGGTAAAAAGTCTAATGCTGGCCTTAAGGTTTCACCCATTCCTATCCAATGTAACCAAATAGAATTGAATAATGGGAATGTAATACTGTGACCTATAGCAAAAATAGCGATACCTAGCGCTAAGGCTAACTTAGGTTTGTTTATAAAAGGTAATACAAGAAAGCTCGCCACTAAAATAAATTGTAATATACCAAATAAGGTTATTTTATTCGGTGCGATAAAGTAACTCGAGCCAGATACAAATATACAAGCGATAGCTAATTGAAAAGAACGTTTTTTGACACTCTGCCAATTAATACCTTTGTGATGCACTATTACTAAGCTAATGCCTACTAAAGCCAAAAAACCAATCACGATAACATATCGAAATGGTATCCAAGCCCCACGACCAAAAGCAGTATCAATATAGCCGAACAAATCCAAGTCATAGCAAAAATGGTAAATCACCATTAGCAGAATAAAGAAACCTCTTAACCAATCAATAAATGGCAAACGACTTGGCTTAATTGTAATAGATTCTGCTGCAATGGACTGCACTGCTGGTGTGGTTTCAGACAAAATAAATAACCTTTAATAACTTGAATTCAATTGATCAGCATCACTTTACAAAAAAAACCAACTATTTGATAGTTGGCTTTTTATTTTTATAACGCTGTGATCCCAATTACATTTATAACTGGGATTATTGGTTACAGTTTTTTAGCATCTTTTAATGCGTCGGTGATTAAAAATGCCAACTCTTGTACTTGGTCTGCATTTAATCTTGGATCGCATTGGGTTTTATAGCGTTGTGATAGATCAGCTTCGCTCAAACCATATGCGCCACCAGTACACTCAGTAACATTTTGTCCTGTCATTTCAAAATGAACACCGCCAGCCCAACTGCCTTCAGCTTTATGAACCGCAAAGAATTGCTGAATTTCACGTAATACCGAATCAAAGTTACGTGTTTTGTAACCATTAGAAGCTTTAATTGTATTACCGTGCATAGGGTCTGAGCTCCATACAACCTTACGACCTTCAGACTCAACTTTACGTACTAACGCTGGTAGTTTATCACCAAGAACATCTGCGCCCATACGAGTGATTAAGGTTAAACGCCCCGCTTCATTATTAGGGTTAATAGCATCTATCAAACGGATCAAATCGTCTGGGTCCATACCTGGGCCAACTTTTACCCCAACCGGATTATGAATACCTTTAAAGAATTCCATGTGGGCGTGATCTAGCTGACGTGTTCGTTCACCAATCCACAGCATATGTGCAGAGCAGTCGTACCAATTACCAGATAGATGATCACGACGTGTTAACGCTTGTTCGTAGTTCAGCAATAATGCTTCATGTGACGTGAACAGCTGAGTTTCTTTTATTCTAGGTGTGGTTTCTGACGTTAAACCAATCACTTCCATAAATGCTAACGTTTCTTCAATTCGGTCAGCCAAATTCTGGTAACGTTCACGGTTTGGATTAGACTCAACAAAGCTCATATTCCAACGATTTACTTGATGTAAGTCCGCCAACCCGCCTTGAGCAAAGGCTCTTAATAGATTTAATGTAGACGCAGAATGATGATAAGCGGTAATTAAACGGCTTGGGTCTGGTTCGCGTGCTTCTGGTGTAAATTCAAAGCTATTAACATTATCACCACGGTAACTCGGTAACGAAACACCGTCGATAGTTTCTAAGTCAGACGAACGAGGTTTAGCATATTGCCCCGCCACACGTGCAATTTTAGTTACCGGAACTTTTCCACCAAAGGTAAGAACAACCGCCATTTGCAGCATAACCTTAAAGGTGTCTCTGATATTAGCGGCATTAAAGTCAGCAAATGACTCAGCACAGTCGCCACCTTGTAATACAAAGCCACGGCCTTCAGCAACTTCGCCTAGTTGGCGATGTAATTCTCTTGTTTCCTCGGCAAAAACAAGAGGAGGAAAACTTTGCAATTGCTGTTCAACATTTAATAATGATGCCTGATCTTTATAAGTCGGTTGTTGTTGGATAGGGAAATTTCTCCAGCCATCCGGTGTCCAAATACTCACAGCGTTACCTTTTATTTTGAGAGTGTATTAATTAAGCCATCGCTGGCATCTTCGATTAAATCCAAAACGGTTTCAAAGCCCTGATCACCACCATAATAAGGATCAGGCACTTCATCGTAATCTGGATGATTTGTTGCGTAGTTTAAAAACAAGTTTATTTTATGCTGATAGGTTTCTGGGCATCTTGCCATTAAGTCTTGGTAATTGGCTTTATCCATTACTAAAATATGGTCGTAAAATTCAAAGTCATCATCAATTACCGCACGGGCAAATAAATCTGAAAAGTCATAACCTCTATTTTCACCATGCTTAATTGAACGTTTATCTGGTGTAGCGCCAATATGATAACCTGCTGTACCAGCACTATCTAATATTACATCTAACTTAGTAGCTTTTAACTTTTGGCGGAAAACCGCATGTGCTGTGGGTGAACGACAAATATTCCCCAGACATACAAATAAAACAGATGTGCTTTTCGCCATGATAACTTACCGCATTTTAATGAGATACTTACCCCCACTGTCATTATCCAATAAGAGTAAGCAATAAACTTGATAATTCAAAAACCAATTTAAACTATCTTATAAGGCCGACTTTGCCATATAGATTGCAAGATAGAAACCTCTAAATCTAGATTTTTAATGCTTATCTATAATTTAATAGTAAAGAGCTAGTAAACTGCATATTTCACGGTTTACTATAAAGCGGTTAAATATCCTCTGAACTCTACATCTATGTATTCTTTTAATTCAAATGGAGTGCCATCTGGCATGTATTTTTTGGGATTGCCTACAAGTGATTTTGGTTGTGTTTGATAAATTAAGATGGGTGGTACTTTTATTCGGATACTTTAATTCTGCAAATAGTGAGAGAAGTATTATTGTTGACGGTACAGAGACTACAGATGTTTCTACTGCAGCTAACTCAGGAGCTGTTTATATTTATTAAGTAAATACTTAACCCTATTTAATGATTAAGTTAGTCATTTTAAAGTCCTAAAATGTAAATACATTTCAGGGCGGGACAAACTAGTACACAAAGCCTGACTTCAAAATTCGGGCTGTTTGACTATAAATGGTTTAGTTCTTAATTCATTCACATAAAAAATTAAGCAGCCCCTATAAATAAAAGAAACTACTCTATGTATGGTAAAGCTTTAACAATGGAATGAGAAAAGCTAACCTTGTCTTTATATAACTCTAAGTCTTGTGATCTCAAGGTACAGCTATTTAATTTACACTCACCCGCTACCATATCAATTATTGTTAACGTTTCATTAGGCGCAGCTTTAAAGCTAATACCTACGACATCAGGCAAGGTAAATGACATCATTCCAGCTAAGTCATTTAACGCTAAATCAAATGTACTTATCAATGACTTAGCTTTAGCAACATCAACGTCCTTATCTAACAAGATCACGCTTTCTAAGCGCATATTTAATCCGCAAATTTGGTTGTCTGCTTTTTCAATAACAATGGCGGCTTTATCCGCATCAAGCTGATGATCAAAAGGTAATAATATTTCACCACTTGGTAGAGAATACACTTCCATTTCATCTAATTTAGTTTGCAATCTAACTGACTTTACAGGGCAAGCATTCCCCTGTTTATTCATAAAATAAAAAGCCAGTTTTATATCTTGGTACTGTGACTCATTAAGATCTTCTAGTCGGTCAAAAAAACCATCGTAATTCAGGACCAACTGATTTTCTTCCGATACTGCATGTACAGCCATTGGTAAAAAACTGCTGGCCAGTAACACCAAGCTCCCAATTAGTACTCGGTTTTTTATAGTTTGCATTTATTTAACTCTCTATTTAGTACTCGTTGTAACACTCTATTTAACAGTTGGTTGATTTATAATGTATTTTTTATTAATTCTGATCATATGTTTTAACTCAGCAATATATTCTTCTCTGCGAGTTGAATACGATATTAAACCATCAGCAATTATCGTTGCATCTAACTCTTTATTATCTTTGCGTAATTGAGCACGTAAAGTACGTAATTTTTTATACGCATTACCTGTATTTAAGTTATGAAAATAACTGCGAATCGAGCTAATTGGATATTTAAACTTTCTGACTTCATAGGTTTTACCTGCAGGACGTCCGCTTGGGATTAAACCGCAGCCCTTTTTAAAACACCACTGACCAAATAAGTTATTTGCTTCAAGGGCAAAACGTGATGTTCCCCACGCACTTTCATTGGCAGCCTGCATTAATACTAATACTAGAGGTAGACCATCAACTTTTAATAATAAACGACGTTTTAACTCTGTAAATTCAATGCCTGTATCGACATCATAGCTATCAGCTATTTTCATTAGCTTTTTAAGTTCATTGCTGTTCTCAGGTAACTTATTTATACCTTTTATAAAATCACGTTTTACAGCAATCTCTGCGTTTATTTGTTCAACGTAAGGCGTTAAATAGGTGAAAAATGCAACTTTCTTTTGTTTCACATCGGTATAAGTGGTGAAATCCGGTAAAGCTGTATTTTTCACAACCGAATGCGTTTCTTTATTGGAAGACTTAGGTGGGTTTAATACTGGATACATCGCAGCTAATACAACAATGGCGATGAATAAAATTTTACTAACTAATTTGACAAACATTATATACCTCTGAAAATTGAGGCGTGATGGTATCATTTTAATTATTAAACCTTAAATTTATCCTAATATATTTTGTTTTTATCATTTTATTTTATCAAAAAATGCGCGATATCAACTCCCCTAGCCTGAATAAATTCCATAGGATGTTTCTATTAAACGTAATGCCATATACACTTGGGTAGAATTCCTTAGACAAAATTATTATTTGACATAAATTAGTCTTTGTCTGTAAATATGTGTGTGATACTCAGTGTAATTAACAATAATAAGCAATTTATAAGTAGCTGGTAAGTAAATGAAACCTATTAAGAAGTCTTCAAAATTAAATAACGTTTGTTACGATATTCGAGGCCCTGTTCTGGACTACGCAAAACAGTTGGAAGCTGCCGGTCATAAAATTTTAAACTTAAACGTTGGTAACCCAGCCACTTTTGGTTTTGAAGCCCCAAATGACATGTTAAAAGATGTTATTAAACAGCTACCTAAAGCACAAGGTTACAGTGACTCGCAAGGTTTATATTCTGCTCGTGTTGCTATCATGCAATATTATCAGCAGAAAAATCTTAAAGACGTTCAGGTTGAAGACATTTATATAGGTAATGGCGTTAGTGAATTAATTGCTATGTCTATGCAGGCTTTATTGGATAATGGTGATGAAGTATTGATCCCATCCCCTGATTATCCACTGTGGACAGCGACTGTAAATTTAAGTGGTGGTAAAGCCGTTCATTATTTATGTGATGAAGAGCAAAACTGGGCACCATCAATTGAAGATATAAAATCTAAGATCACCAAGAATACGAAAGCCATTGTGTTAATTAACCCCAATAATCCAACGGGTGCGGTATACAGCAAGCAATGCTTGTTGGAAATTGCCGATTTAGCTGAAAAGCATGGTTTGATCATTTTCAGTGATGAAATTTATGACAAAGTTTTATACGACAATACCATTCACCACAGCATAGCGGTGTTAAGACCTGATTTGTTTGTCGTTACTTTTAGTGGTTTATCGAAAAATTACCGAGCAGCTGGTTTTAGAATTGGCTGGATGGTGTTATCTGGCAATAGAACTCATGTAACTGACTACATTGAAGGATTAAACATGTTGGCATCTATGAGACTTTGTCCTAATGTCCCTTGCCAGTATGCCATTCAGCAAGCTTTAGGTGGTTACCAAAGCATTAATGACCTAGTAGAAAAAGACGGTCGCTTATACAAACAAATGGAATTTGCCTATAAAGCACTTAATGACATTGACGGTATAAGCTGCACTCGCCCACAAGGCGCTATGTATTTATTTCCTAAAATTGACTTGGAAAAATTTAACATTAAAGACGACGAATTAATGGTGTTGGACTTGTTAAAACAAAAACACATCTTGTTAGTTCACGGTCGTGGCTTTAACTGGGATAAACCAGATCATTTTAGATTGGTATTTTTACCACATTTAGAAGAATTAAAACCCGCACTTGCCGACCTAGCTGACTTTTTTAAACACTATACGCAGTAACTCATAAACAATAGAGTAGCTCTTAAAAAGAACCCACTAATAACCTAAGGCTGTATTTTATAAATGAAGACTAGTCATTTTTTTGCCAACTTAGCACGACTTAAATTAATTCATCGTTGGCCTTTAATGCGAACCGTAACAGAAGAAAATGTTCAAGAACATAGTTATCAGGTCGCCATAGTTAGCCATATATTAGCGCTAATAAAAAACAAAAAATTTAACGGCAATATCGTCCCTGAACGAGCGGCATTGGTCGCGCTTTACCACGACAGCTCTGAAGTATTAACAGGTGATTTACCAAGTCCAATTAAATACTTTAATGAAGACATAGCCAAAGAATACAAAAAAATAGAATCTATTGCGGAAAAAAGCTTAGTAAATATGTTACCTGAAGAATTTCAGGAAGATTTTATTCCGTTAATTCAACATGAAAAAATTGATAAAGACATCGCATTTTTAGTTAAGTCGGCCGATGTTATTTGTGGTTACTTAAAAGCCCTTGAAGAAATTTCTGCGGGTAATCATGAATTTGAAAAAGCTAAAAACAATATTGAAAAAACACTAGAGAAATATCGCACTCCAGAAGTTAATTATTTTATGGACGTATTTGTTCCTAGTTTCAGTTTAAGTTTAGATGAGATCTCTGCAGACTTATGAGCATTTGGCACGAGCGACTTTCCGGTGAAAATAACCTAAGACCTAACGATCATAGGGATGCTTACCAAAGAGATAAAGGCAGGATTTTACATTCTGCCGCCTTTCGTCGCTTACAATCCAAAACTCAAATTTTAAGTGTTGGTAAAAATGACTTTTATCGCACCCGTTTAACTCATTCGTTAGAAGTTGCCCAAATTGGCACTGGATTAACGGCTCAGTTAAGACAAAGCAAACAAGTATTAGCCAATGAAACATTAAATGCCCTACTGCCAAGCGATGCATTAATTGAGTCTTTAGGATTAGCCCACGACTTGGGTCATCCCGCTTTTGGTCATGGTGGTGAAGTTGCTCTGCATTATATGATGCGGGATTCTGGAGGCTTTGAAGCAAACGGCCAAACCTTTAGAATTGTTACTGAATTAGAACCTTATACCAAATCATTTGGTATGGACTTAACCCGTAGAACTCTATTAGGTTTAATCAAATATCCACGCTTACTTACTGAACCAACACCTTCTAATGTTGTAGAAAATGGCATGTACTTAATTAAAGCGGCTGATTGGAAGCCAACCAAAGGCGTATTCAACGAAGATAAAGAAGCCTTTGAATGGGTTATCAAAAACTTAACTAAGCAAGACTCCGCATTATTTTTAACGGTTAATGGTAATCACACACAATATAAGTCGTTTGATGCTTCTATTATGGAACTCGCTGATGATATTGCTTATGGCGTACATGACTTAGAAGATGCCATCGTATTAAATAATGTCACTAAAGCCATGTGGTTAGAGCAAGCCTTGCCTGTTTTATTAAAGATTGATAACCCTTGGTCTAAAAAATACAGCGAAAACTTAACCGAGATGTTATTCAGTAATGAACATCATTTACGCAAAAATGCGATTGGCGCTTTGGTTAATCACTTAATAACCAATATTATCCTGATAAAAACCAATGACGCCTTTGAAGAGCCTTTACTAAAATACAACGCAACATTAGTTGACTCTGCCCTAGCATTGCTTAGCGTATTAAAGAATTTTGTATTTAATAATGTGATCATGGCAACTCAAATTCAGCAATTAGAATTTAAAGGGCAACGTATGTTGATGTCTATGTTTGATGCCTTTAAAAGTGATCCCACAAGATTACTGCCTAATAGCATTAAACAAGATTGGATAAATGCGGAGGATAAAAATCAAAACTCAGACCGAATTCTATCTGATCATTTAGCTAGTATGTCTGATCAACACGCTACAAGGGTGTACCAAAACCTATTTGGCACCGATTAACTGAAAGTCAAAAGAAATATTACACCACCACCACAAAAAAACGTCCATTCAAAATACATCAATATCACTCAGCATATAAAAATCTGTTATAAAACGTCATTTTATCGATTGAATTCGTGTAATTATATAAAAAACCATCTGATTAGGCTTTTTTATAAATCAAAAAACCAATAAAACTGTAACCACAATTGTAACATTACAAAATAAGTTACATAATTATTTTTATTCGAGTACAATCTCTCTAACAAGTCCCAACCTTGTTTATATTAATAACAGAACAGGCCTATTATGATTGTTGAACAGTATGAAGAAAACAGCTGGTTGCCTTATTATTTATTAAATAATTAACGCGCCTACCTTTTATCGCTAAAAAGCCATCTATTAAGATGGCTTTTTTTTGTTATACCTTTATAGTTAGGCTATTAGAGGTATTAATTAATCAAACTATTATCTTTTTAAATCTTTAGATTCGGAAATAAAATTGAACGATAACGTTGACGAAAAAAAACTTGAACAGGCATTGAAAGCTGCTGCTTATAAAGCATCGTTTGGCTTAGTAGACAAATTAAGTAATGTCACCAAAGGCAGTCATCCAGAATTAGACAGCCAATTAACTAAGTTAAGAAAGCTAGTAACAAAAGACAGTGACTTTAAATCTGTACTTAACGCTATTGAATCGGCAAGTCTTAAAGTCAATACGTTAGAACAAACCAATAAAGCTTCTCAAATCGCTCTAAAAGACGCCTTAATAGAGGCTGGAGAATCTTTACAGAACAGCTCAGGCCTACCGGATACATTAAGACGTCAACTTAGGATGGTGGTTAATAAATTAAAATCTGGTACGGCTAATATCTTCACCGAGTTACAACCACAGATCATACAGTTGCTGGATATCTACAGTGCACTAAAAAACAATAATACGGCAAGCGAAAATAAGACAGACAGTAAACGTGAGAATGGTGTTTATGATATTACTGATTTGTTGATTAAAAATTTAGAAAATTTAGCCAACAGCGAAGTATTAGTCCCATCTTTAGATAAAAAGTTAATTCAGATTAAAAACACGTCAACAGAAAAAGAAAGATTAGATCTTTGCATTAAAACGTTTTCCGATGTGATTGAACAATTTGGTGAAGAATTTAAACAAACACAAACTTTAGTGTTAAGTATAAATTCTGCTCTTGAAGAAGTTCAACATGTTTTAGTCGAATCATTAGCTAACTCAAAGCATTATGATTTAGAGCTAGGTAAACTCAACGTACAAATTGAAAAGCAGATTAATGACTTATCAAACAAATCTGGCAAAGCTAACAATGTTGAACAGTTAAAAGTACTTATTAATAGTAAGTTAAATTCAATTACAGACTCTATTAGCCAAAAAGAAAATATAGAAAAGCAAAGAACCAACGAGTTAAATTCAACCTTAACCAAAATGGAATCTAAGCTTTCCACTATGGAACAAAGAACCTCATTTTATCGAACTAAATGGTTAGAAGAAAAATCACGTAGTGAAACTGATGCTCTAACTGGTTTGCCAAATAGAGGAGCGTACGACAAACGCTTTGACGAAGAATTCCACCGTTGGGTTCGCCATCCTAAACCTCTATGCCTGGCGATTATAGATATAGATCATTTTAAAAAGATCAATGACAAATATGGTCATAGCGTAGGAGATAAAACCTTACAAATTGTTGCCAAAACCCTTAGGAAATATTTTAGGGTTTCTGACTATGTTGCCCGTTATGGCGGTGAAGAGTTCACCTGTATTTTAATGGACACAGATTTAAAAAGTACTAAATCACCACTAGAGAAAGTGAGAAAAGCGATAGAAGCTATCCCTTTTGCAATAAAAAGTGACAGACTTAACATCACTATTTCTATTGGTGTTTCCATGTTAAACGACACAGACAATACCCATACGCTGTTTGAACGAGCTGATAAAGCACTCTATGAAGCAAAACAAACAGGCCGAAATAAGACTTGTTATAGATAAAAAAGTCTCCGCAAATTTACTACCTTAATGTCAAATAAAGTAATACTACCTTTATATGTTAAAACTGGAGTTTGAATGAAAATACTACTTAACCCGCTTGATGGAATGAATTTACTGTCTCAAAATGAAGTGGCCAAACTACAAAAATCATCAAACAGCCCTTTATATACTCTTTTTCGAAGTTGTGCCTTAGCCGTATTAAATGTTGGTCATGAAAGTGACGATTTATATAATGGATTTGATGATTTTGACATCAATTTATTAAGCCGTGAACGTGGTCTAAAAATAGAATTAATTAACCCACCTGAAGCAGCATTTGTCGACGGTAAAATAATCACAGGTACTCAAGAGCATTTGCAGTCGGTTATCCGTGACATCTTATTTAATTCATCAAAGTACGAAACCACAGACTTTACTGATGGTGTAGAAGTAACCAACGCCATATTTGATATTTTGCGTCACGCCAATGTTATCTTACCGACTGACTTACCAAACTTAGTTGTATGCTGGGGTGGTCATTCAATAAAAGAAAATGAATATAGATATACCAAAGAAATTGGTTATCAACTAGGTTTGCGTGGTTTAAATATCTGTACAGGTTGCGGTCCTGGTGCCATGAAAGGTCCAATGAAAGGCGCAGCACTTGGTCATGCCAAACAACGTATTAAAAATGGTCGTTATTTAGGACTGACAGAGCCTAGTATTATTGCCGCTGAAGCGCCAAACCCAATTGTAAATGAATTGGTTATTTTGCCTGATATTGAAAAGCGTTTAGAGGCCTTTGTGAGAGTCGCTCATGCCATTATTATCTTTCCCGGTGGCGCTGGTACCGCAGAAGAATTACTGTATCTTTTAGGTATTATGTTAAACCCGAAAAATAAATCTCAAGTATTACCTATTGTACTCACTGGGCCTGAAGAATCGATTGCTTATTTTGAAGAAATTGCAGAATTTGTTGAATCAACACTAGGTAAAGAAGCACGAAGTTTATTGAATATAATGCCTAACGATCCGGTATTAGTTGCCCAATTTGTAAAAGAAAAAATGATTGAAGTACGTGATTTTAGACGTTTAGTTGGTGATGCTTATCAATATAATTGGACATTATCAATTGATACTGACTTTCAGCGCAGCTTTGAACCAGATCATGACAACATGGCAAAATTAGATTTAAGTCTAGATCAACCAAAGACTTTATTAGCTGCCAATTTAAGAAAAGCATTTTCAGGTATTGTTGCCGGAAATATTAAAGAGCAAGGTGTATTGGCTGTAAAACAAAAAGGCCCATTTATTCTTACCGGTGATACTTCTTTAATGAAAAAGATGGATAAGTTGTTAATGGCATTTGTTGAACAAGGACGAATGAAAATGCCCGGCAGTAAATATGAGCCTTGTTATAAAATTAATCACTGAGCGCCTAATTAAAAAGTTATTTTGGCAGATAACGAAGTAATCACGTTATAATAAAAACTTGTATAAAATTTTAGTATTAGAGAGTTCAAAATGGATAAAAAGGTCGTTAAATTTGTTGTTATTGGATTTGGATTATATGCAGTTTTTGCAGCCCTAGTATTAACGTTTTATGAAGAAGATACAGACCAAATGGGTTGGGAGGACAGACAAGCATTCAACAAACGATATATTAGTGCCCTTACCATTGATCAAAACATTGAACACTCTAACGTGATCCAAACATTAGGCTCACCAGATCTAACAGAGGCAAAACGCAAAGGTGACACTAACTTTCAAGTTATGTTTTACCGCACTCAACACTTACAGTCAGACGGCATTACAACCAAAGATGAATGTACGCCTATGTTATTCAAAAATGGATATTTAATTGCTTGGGGCGACAATGCCTATCAACAATTTAATAACATCTAATTTTGCAAACTGATTTATTAACATCTTACAATCAACTTTGTTTATTGGCATCTAACTGTCATAAGGTATTTGTTACTCGTGCGGAAAATGATTTAGAAACAAGTATCGACTTATTATTAAATCAAATAGATGTTTTATTGGATGCTAATCCAAGCCTTATTAGTGTTATTTTAAATACCACCAATAAAAATATGCACTTTGTTGCATCGTTTATTTTAAAACAAGCCTGTTTTAGCCATTTACTTTGTATAAAATCAAAACTTGATCCTGACCAAATACATTCATTAATTAAAGCCAGTTTATTATTGTCATACCTAATTTTGCCTAAGTTAATTGCAGCAAAAAAAGATAGTAAACAATTCCCATACTTTAAAAGAGCATTAAATAGTTGTTTGACCAACAGTTTTGCACTGGCGAAAAAACTCAAAATAACCGATAACATAACGTTAAAACTACTAAGCCAAATAGCAGGCGCTAATACCTACTCCAACGCTAATATTTATATGCAATCCTTAGTTGTAACGTCTTTAAACTGTACCCTAAGCGCATTTGCTGGTTTTAGCGACAAACTCACCTTTGGTACTGCGTTAAATCGATCATTAGCCGCTCATAGCCCTTTGCATATAAAACAACAAAAACTAGAACCATATAAAGATGAGTTTAGTAAATTGTGTAATTCGTTGTCGGATTTTAACGGTGCTTTGGTTAGATTAAGAAATAGAAACTTAGCATTATTAGTCCAACAAAACCCGTTAACCTTACAGTTTGGAATAGTTGAATTTGAGCAAAATTCAATTACCGAGCCAACTGAATATGAAGAAGTAGAAGCCGAATTTGTTAGAGTTGTATTGCCTCAGCAAGTTATTGATCAAGCCGTACTTATTAAATTGTTCGCTAGTCTCAAATTAGATGAAGACAATAAAGTCGAAACCAGAAAACTAACCACTATTAACGGTGTTAATCGTTATCGTGCGGATAATGATTGGCGTAATATCTCAAGAAGTTTTTTAAGTAACAATAGCAAAACATTATGTAAAGTTTTGGCGGATTACCCTGAACAATCACAATTACTTTTAGATTACGCCACAAATCAAAACCGCCAGCATCAAGTGGTTACTGAGTTGAGTCATGCGGTGGCTATGTTAGGCAAAGAGCAGTTATTCCCAACCTTGTGTAACGACAATATAAAAGTAAAACAATACCAAGTAAAAAAAATGGGCGCAGATGTGGTTAATTATAAAATTGACCTGTTCAGCCATATTTCATCTGAGCTTCATCATTGTACACATATAGGTTTACCTAAATACCATGAGCTTATCGCCCGCATTTTGATGATAGCGCTAATGACCATTCCAAAAGTATCTTATAGTGCTAGTTCCCCAGCGCGATTAGCGAAGCCCAATAGTAATAAAACGGTTTGTTTACCTGAACTGTTTGGATTGGCTTCTTTAGATAATTGGAAAAAAATAAGTCTACTGTTAAGTAAAAGTTGGTTATTACCAAAAGTGTATACCGATATAATTGAGCAGTATTTTTATTTTTTAGAACGAGGTAAAAGTATCGAACAAGACGACAAGCCAATAAATGACAATATTTTATTAATAATAGTGGCGACTTATTTTTTTCAACATCTAATTAACGGTGAAAACCAAATCACTGAAAACCCAGTTATTGAAAATATGATCCAAAAGAGTAAACGAATTAGAAGCACTCTCGATTATCTGTATGAAACTATTGGTCAGTCGGTAATTATTAACACGCCTCTTTCATAAACTATTTAAATAAAAAGCTAAATATTAATTACTTATAAATAAATTTAGTTAATCGTTTTTTATGATATTTATAACCAAATACAACCAACCAATTAATAAACACACGCCACCTATTGGCGTAAGCATGCCTAATTTTGTTATTCCAGTTACCGCTAATAGATAAAGCGAACCTGAGAATAATATAACGCCCGAAGAAAACCATATTTGACTGCGCATTAATAAATGAGATGGTTTTAAATAGCTTAACTGTAATATCACTAAGGTATGTACAAACTGGTAAAACACGGCTGTTTGCCAAATATCTAATGAATAGCTTGATAGTGAATTTTTTAAACTATGAGCAGCAAATGCTCCTAATACAACCGTGACAAAACCACTGGCAGCGGCAAATAATTTAAATAATTTAAATAATTTAAATAATTTTGAATTTAACTTCATAATTTCAGAACTCTACTAGATTTGCTTATTAATAAAATCAAGCGTATTCATCACTGCGGTATCAATATTATCGTCCAAGCTAATGCCTGATGACTTTAATGGTTTAAAGCTATGATCTCCCGATGGTAACCACAACAAATCAACCATTTTGCTATTCAATACATTTTTATGTTCATCACTACTGAGGCTCAACAAACTACCAAAGGTATCTCGCTCCCCTTGGTTAATTAACAAGGGGACTGTTAAAACTTTAAAGTGCTGAGTTCTGTCAGTAAATTTTTCAGGTTTCCCTGGTGGCATAAATGGATAACCTAGGGCAATACAACCACGTAGTTTCGCGGTTACATCAATATTTGGTGTAAAGCTGAGCTTAGATCCTAATCCAGTTGAGGCACATATTTGTGAAGCAACACGCCCTCCCATACTTTTACCAGCAATAAACAAAGGTAAATTTGAGTCTACCGCTAAGATCTCTTGTTCAAACTGTTGTAATAATTGCTTATTAGGATTTGGCGGTCGGCGTTTACCCGTTTCATATATGCTCTGCATATACAAAAAATTAAAACTAATCACTTGTATATTTTGCTCTGCTAACTTAATACAAAACGAATCCATAAATTCATTTTGATTACCAGCCCCAGCTCCATGAGCGATAAGAACTACCGCTTTATCTTGTAAATTATTATTCTGGTAAACCGTTCTGGCCAGCCCTTGAGTTGTCTTTTGGATAACTGACTTAGGGTTTTCTATAGCGTTTTGATCAGACATCTTCTTGTTCCAATCGAACTGCATCTAATAACCAGTTTCTAAAGGCAACAATTTTAGGTGAGTCTACTTGGCCTTCTCGACAAACTAAATAGAACGCATTTTTACTAACTAAGACTTCGTTAAATGGTGTTACCAAACGCCCAGATTCAATTTCAGGCTTGGCTAATACACTGTTACCTAAAGCAACACCTTGTCCGTGAATTGCAGCCTGTAGCACCATAGAAGAATGAGAAAAAATAGGGCCTTGGTTTACATTTATATCTTTTACGCCGGCAAGTTTAATCCATTCTTTCCAGTTATTTCTGGAAGTGTCATGTAATAAAGTATGGTTTACTAAGTCGGCTGGGGAAGACAATGCCCTTTCACCACTAAGTAATAAAGGAGAACAAACTGGAGTAAGGTATTCCGTATATAATTTGTCGGTAAATACGCCCTGCCACTTACCTAAACCATAATAAATAGCGACATCAACATCGTCGGTAAGTGAATTATCATCATGATCAACGGCTTTGATTTTCACATCTATATCTGGGTGTAAGCTAGAGAATTCACTTAATCGCGGTATTAGCCACTGAATTGCAAAACTTGGAGTCAGTGCAATACTAATAGAACCTTTAGCACCACGAGTTAATAATCTCTCTGTCGCTTCATATAAATGAACAAAGATATCTTTAATATCTAAATAGTAACTTTGTCCTTCTTCCGTTAGTAACAAAGAACGATTACGGCGCATAAACAACTTCATGCTCAAATGTTCTTCTAATAACTTAATTTGATGACTAATAGCAGCTTGAGTTACAAAAAGCTCTTCAGCTGCTTTAGTGAAACTTAAGTTTCTAGCCGCAGCTTCAAAAGCTTTGAGTGAATTTAAAGGAGGTAATCGTCTCGCCATAATAGGTCACTATCGGATTATTAAATTTAATGAAACCGATTGTAACACCGTATCCTTAGATTACTAATAACAAAATATACCTACATCCTATAACTAAAAAAACAAGGTTTTACAATTTCAATATCATTAGGTTATAAACAATTTGAATATAATAGTTAAAAATGGAACTTCAGTTACGTTCACGCTTAGTATTAACTAGCAGCAATTATTAATTCCAGTGGGAAATAACATGTCAAAAATATTAGCAGATAACACATTATCAATTGGTAACTCTCCTCTTGTAAAATTAAACCGCGTTACTGGTGGTAATGTGTTTGCAAAAATTGAATCGAGAAACCCGTCATTTAGCGTAAAAGACCGAATTGGCGCAAACATGATCTGGGATGCTGAAAAATCAGGTCGTTTAACTAAAGGTAAAGAGTTAATTGAACCAACATCTGGTAATACAGGTATTGCTCTAGCATTTGTTGCGGCATCTAAAGGTTATAAATTAACACTAACTATGCCATCAAGTATGAGCTTAGAGCGTCGTCAATTGTTAAAAGCTCTTGGTGCTAACTTAGTATTAACGGAAGCTCCTAAAGGCATGGGTGGCGCTATAGCTAAAGCGCAAGAAATTGTTGCTTCTGACCCTGAAAGATATGTATTACTACAGCAATTTGAAAACCCAGCTAACCCACAAATCCATTTTGAGACTACAGGTCCTGAAATTTGGGAAGCGACGGACGGTAACATCGACGTATTTATTGCTGGTGTTGGTACTGGTGGCACAATCACTGGTGTTAGTCGTTACATCAAACAAGAGAAAGGTAAAAACATTGAGTCAATCGCTGTTGAGCCTACTGACTCTCCAGTTATTAGCCAAAAATTAAAAGGCGAAGATTTAACACCAGGTCCTCATAAAATACAGGGGATTGGTGCAGGCTTTATTCCTGGGAACTTAGACTTAAGTGTTGTTGACCGTGCAGAGTTAGTTTCAAATGAAGAAGCGATTGCAATGTCACATCGTTTAATGAAAGAAGAAGGCATCCTAGCGGGTATCTCTTCTGGTGCGGCTGTTGTTGTTGCTAAACGCTTAGCAGAAACTCCTGAGTATGCAGATAAGAACATTGTTGTTATCTTACCAAGTTCAGCTGAAAGATATCTATCTAGTGCTTTATTTGCTGGTGTGTTCACTGACGAAGAAAACGTACAGTAATTACTGTAATACTATAGATTAGTATAAAAACGCCGTTGAATATTAATTCAGCGGCGTTTTTTTATGCTTAATATCCCTAATTATTTGTGCCTAAACATAAGATTTTCAGCCTTTATTTTATTTTTATAAAATAATTCCTTATATATTACGTATTTTTAGTTACAATTAAGTCAACTTGGATAATAAAATGGATAGAACAGTGAAGTTCT
This sequence comes from uncultured Psychrosphaera sp., assembly GCF_947500655.1. Taxonomy (GTDB): domain Bacteria; phylum Pseudomonadota; class Gammaproteobacteria; order Enterobacterales; family Alteromonadaceae; genus Psychrosphaera. Next base: position 101,037 of record NZ_CANMSK010000001.1, read on the forward strand.
TTAAATTAGTAGTACTTATATTTTCATTTAATTTGATCACAGCCTGTGGTGGTGAATCAAATGACGACTTACCTGCATTTGCAAATCCAGATGCGCCAGAATATCGAGCCTTATACTTTTTTGGTGCGATTTATAATGAAAGGGACATAGTTAAAGCTCAGGAACATACTACGGAAAAATTATCTCGTATAATTAACTCTTATGGCACTGCTCGTAGCTATGCTCGCTATGTATTAAACCTGCAACTAGATCCTGGTGTTGAGTTAAAAATCGACCGATCGTTAAATCAAGTAACAACTGGAAAAATAGATGAATCATCTATAAATATTTTATTTACTGGTATGTTAAATGACAATATGGTCAATGACGTTAGAAGAGTGAACTTTCGTAAAATAAATGGTAATTGGTTAATTGATAGTATTGATGACGACCCTTACTCTAAAAGGTAATACTAATACCATTTAGTACATTTGAGCGGTTTCAATAAAAACTCAGTTCAATTTGAACTGAGTTTTTTATTGTTTGTCATAATTATCTAGTTAAATAGATGTTTTACTATTTCCTAAAGGCCTATAGAAGTACCCTCTCGTCTTGGGTCTGCAGCTCCTTGCCAACCTTTATCAGTTTTTAATACTCCATGAATGCCCGACGTCATTTGAATAAGATTTACTTGATGCCCCAGTTTTTCTAGATCCGTTTTTATTTTATCTAACGATGTATTCTTTTCTAACGACGTTGCCCCATTACGATTAGAGACTCTAGGTAAATTAACTGCCGCTTGCATATCCATACCGTAATCTAACAAACCAATGAGTGCATATCCCACATAGTTGATGATTCGGCTGCCACCAGGAGAGCCTAGAACTGCATATACTTCACCATCTTTTAATACGATAACAGGAGACATTGAGCTACGAGGACGTTTACCACCTTCAACTCGGTTAGCGACTAACTTTCCATCTTTCATCGGGTCAAGTGAGAAGTCGGTTAATTGATTATTTAATAAGAAGCCATCAACCATAACCGTTGAGCCAAAAGCCATTTCAATACTTGTAGTCATAGATAACGCATTGCCAAAGTTATCAACGATAGATAAATGGCTGGTATTAGGTTGAGCAATTGAGCTGTTAGAGGCTAACTCTTGAGTACCAATAACACCGGCTTTTGCTTTTCCTAAGTCTTTTTCTGTCGATATTAATAAACGTCTGTTTGCCAAGTATTCTTTATTTAAAAAGCCATCAACTGGAACAGAAATAAAATCGCTATCGGCCAAGTACATATTTCTATCTGAAAATGCTAATTTTGCAGCTTGAGTATAAAGGTGAACAGTTTCAGCGCTATCTATAGGATGTGATGGAAGATCAAACGGTTCTAATAATTTTAACATTTGTAATATAGTTAACCCACCAGAACTAGGTGGCCCCATACTGCATATTTCATAATCGCCGGTTGTCGCTTTATAGCCAGTACAAACCGCTGGGCGCTCTTTTGACGTGTAATTTTTAAGATCCGTTAATGATAACTTTCCCGGCGCTATCTTGGCTGTTTGTACAGCACTAACAATATTTTTTGCCGTTTCACCTTGGTAAAACTCTTCAATACCTTTAGCTGCAATACGTTTAAGAACATTAGCATAAGGTTTATTTACTAGTAACTGCCCTTCTTTAACTGGCTGACCATTTGGGAAAAAGTACTCATTTATTGTTTTTAACTTTTTCATCCCTGGGTTTGAAACCATAGCAACTAACTTTGCTAATCTAGGGCTTACTTTAAAACCGTTATCAGCCAATTTAATTGCAGGTTCAAATAATGTTTTCCATGGCAACCTCCCTTGCTCTTGATGAAGTTTCCATAGCATGTCTAACACACCTGGCGTTCCCACTGAGCGTCCACCGACAACGGCATTTATCCAACTTACCGGTTTACCATCTTCACCAAAAAACAATTCTGCTGTTGCATTGGCAGGAGCTGTTTCACGGCCATCAAAGCTTTTAACTTGTTTGGTTTTGCTGTCATACCACATTAGAAATGCACCACCACCGATACCAGATGATTGTGGCTCAACTAACGTCAATGTTAGTTGTACAGCAATAGCAGCATCAATAGCACCACCACCTTGCTTTAACATTTGAACACCAGCATTAACTGCATGTGGATTAGCAGCACTCACCATTGCCTTGTCTGAATAACTTGCTTTAGTATAATTGAGACCAGTAAAAGCTTCTGGAGTGGCTCTTGATGGTTCACTGCTGAACACTTGAGTTGCAAATAACATTAAAATAAGACTAAATACGCGCACAATAAATTGACCTCTTAGCTAATCGATTAGCAAAGATATTAACAAGATAAAAATTAAAACACAGTTAAATTTTTTCAACCATCTAAGGATAACAATGTTAGGTTTTCCAACCCAAAAACAATACCTTATCGCGCCACTTTGTTTTATAGCTCTCACTTTTTTACTAGAGTTCACTAAACCTGTGAGTATGCAATGGCTTGGCTTTAATCCAAACGATATTCTAAATGGGGAAATTTGGCGATTAGTGACAGGACAAATGTTACACACGAATTTTAATCACGTACTGTTAAATGTCAGCGGAATTGTATTAATTTGGGCATTGCATGGTGAATATTATAATACTAAGCACTATATTTTAGCCGTGACAATTTGTTTAGTTTTAGTCGGTGTAGGAATTTTATTATTTGGTGACGGTAATAATTACGCAGGACTGTCTGGTATTTTACACACACTACTTGTTTACGGCGCTATGATCGACATCAAAAAACAAAAAAAAACGGGTTGGTTATTGTTAATCGGTATTGCCGCCAAAGTTTTATACGAATTAATTGTAGGCCCTGCTCAATATACCAAAGAGCTTATTCAAGCTGATGTTGCTGTGGAAGCGCATCTAATAGGTTGTCTTGCAGGTATTTTGATGGGATTGGGTTACTTATACTTTAATAGAGCCAAATCAAATAAATAGCGGCTTCCCCCTAAATAAACATAATAAATAAAAATTGAACTAAACAATCAAAAAAGGCCTGTATTAACAGGCCTCTTCATTTTTACTAACGATTTGAATATATAGTGCCAATGCTCACTATAAATTAGTTTCAAACAGTTTATAAATACGACGATATTCATCTAACCAACTTGATGGTTGTTTAAAGCCATGGGCTTCAACTGGATAAATCGCCGTTTCAAAATCTTGCTTCTCTAATTCAATCATACGTTGTACTAATCTGACAGTATCAACAAAAAACACATTATTATCGACCATTGGAGCATTTATCAACAATGGCTTTTGTAACCCTTCTGCAAAATAAATAGGTGAGCTTTTACGATAAGCAATCATATCGTCTTCTGGTCGGTTTAATATATTAGAAGTATAACCATCGTTATAGTGAGCCCAATCAGACACTGGTCTTAATGCGGCTCCAGCTTGGAACAATTCAGGTTCATTAAACAGTGCCATAAATGTCATAAAACCACCGTACGAGCCTCCATAAGTGCCAATACGTCCTCTATCAACATTCGCGTTTTGAACTAACCAGTTAACTCCGTCTTTTAAGTCTTGAATTTCTGGCGTACCCATTTGACGATAGATCGCCGTACGCCAATCACGCCCATAACCTTTTGATGCTCGGTAGTCCATATCCATTACAACATAACCTTGCTGCGCCAACATACTATGGAACATAAATTCTCTAAAGTATCCAGACCAACCAAAGTGACTATTTTGTAAATAACCAGCACCGTGGTTAAAGATCACCGCTTTGCGTTTTTCACCCGCTTTATAATCAGCTGGATAATATACTTTTGCGTATATAGGTTGGTCAGTATAAGAAGACGCAACCTCTACAACTTCAGGTTTTGTCCAAGGCATAGCATTAAATTCTTCAGACACTGTATTAGTTAATTTTATCGCATCTTCACTGCCGTCAGCTTTAACTAGATATAACTCTTCTGGTGTTAACAAATTAGAGTGAGTAACCAATAATTGGCTTTCATCTGGACTCATTTTGAATGAGTTGTTACCTTTTAAATTAGTTATTGCAGTAGGTTTTTTAACTTTACTTCCATCACTATCTACACGATAAACTTGATAATTTCCTGGATGACTTACATTAGCTCTAAAGTAAAATGAGCTGTCATCTTTAGTTAACATTATTTCTGAAGATTCATATTTACCAGCGGTTATCTGCTTTACACTTCTAGAGTCAACTGACTTAGTGTAGATATGAGAATACCCAGTTTGTTCAGACAAAAAGTACAAAGTTTCAGAATCATGGAACCAACCAAAATCATTGAAGGTATAGTTAATCCAAGCATCGTCATGTAATTGATGTTGTGGGACAAACTTTTTATCTTTAAAATCTACTGTCGCAATCCAGCGATCTTTGTTATCCCATGCTTCTAACATAACCGCAACTTGTTCGCCTGAGTCATGCCATTGAATTGCACCTTGTGACCAACCCCAATCAACAATTAAATTAATAGTCCTTGGTTGTTTTTTACTTTTATATTTTTCGCCTTTTTCGCGATAATTTTCAATTTTTACTGACTTAAGTACGTCTTTATCAAAGTCTGGTAAAGTACTTATTGATAATTTATCAACTTGTTTGCTAGCAACATCAACCAACCAATAATTTTGTTGATTTGGCTTAGCATCAGCAACACGAGGTCTTACTTGATCAAATTGTATACGCCCATCACTGCCAATATAATTAGGCATTAAATCGCCCTTTGCTCGCCAAGGAACATCTTTCCTTGTCACAACAAATAGCCTGTCACCTTTTGGTGATAATTTTGCGTTAACTAAACGTTGTCCTTCACCAAAGTAAACTGAACTATTTATCACTCGTGGATCATTTTCTTTTATTTCTTTACTTTGATTAAAGCGTTCTAATTTTTTGTTATGTGAATTCGCTACATAATCAATTAGTTCATGCTGCTCTTGCGCTATAATATCGTCCGCAAGCTCTGGAGCTTTTGGTGCATCAGCCATTTCTAACTTAATAAGCTCTGATATTAAATTAGTGGTTAAATCTATTGCAAAAATAGTGTCACCTGACCAATAAATTAATACGTCATTATGTAAAAACTGAGGTTCTGATTCTCTTGCTGAGGTATTAGTCAATTGTATAATTTGAATGCTGTCATCTGAAACCGCATCAATAAGCTCATCTAGAATAACATCAGTAACTTCAACATCATCTGATGTTTCACTGGAAGCGGTAGCAGACATCTCAACCGAAAGAGTTTCTAAACTAGCTTCGACGGCCTCGCTTGAATTAGTTTCTGGAATAGCATCTATTAAATAAATATCATCTTCATATACATACGCAGCTTGTTTACCATCTTGGCTATAAACTAAATCTTCTAATTTTACTTGGTAAAAATCATCTAATGCCACTTCTTCTATTTTTTTAGAATCTAATTTCAGTAAAAATGTATCTTTCAATGTGCTTTTTACAGCACCTTGTTCTTTATTTTTTTCAAAGACTATGGAGTTTGACCCTGGCAGCCAGTGAGCATTTTGTGGTGAATTACTAATCCATTTAGGATCGGACATTATTTTTTCTAGAGTGATCTCTACAGTCTGTACATCCTCATTCACTTCACCTTCAACGGCTAATATTGAAAAACTGTTTAGCATTAATAATACGGAAAATAGAGTCTGTTTTTTGTAATTCATTTGGGATCACCCTTTCTTATAAGTACTGTTATTAAATCATGGTTCTTTCTGTATCATCAAGCCAGAAAAGTCCATTAACAACATTAAGCAGGTTAATAACTAAGATTATATTCAGAAATTGTCATTTCTTTATAAACAATTTATTAAACCAGATAAGCCAGAATACCTATTTTATGACATTAAAACTACATAGATACCTGTAAATAAACAATTAATTATGACGCAGCTTTACCCTAGATATATATAATCAATATTGTGCCTGTATTTATTAGACTCTGTCGAACACCCAAGTTTTTTTGATAAGGATTAAATAAAATTTAACTCAATCTACTCATACCACCTAGGTTCTGTTTACTGTACAATACGCCCAATTTTAACGCCTTATTTTTAGAGACAAAATGACAGTAAACAAATTCGACCCTGCGAAAGCAAAACAAACCACTACTTTAGAAACGCCGGTTAAGGTGATTGAACAACAGCACGAACAAGCTGCTAAAGATGGTCAGTCTTTTGAACTCGGAAGTCGTATAGGATTTATTAGTCTTGGTTGTCCTAAAAACCTAGTTGATTCTGAGCGTATTCTTACTCAATTACGAACTGAAGGTTATGAAGTTGTTAATACGTATAACGATTCAGATTTAGTGATCGTGAACACTTGTGGCTTTATCGACACTGCAGTACAAGAGTCTTTAGATACCATAGGTGAAGCACTTAAAGAAAATGGCCGCGTTATCGTAACGGGTTGTTTAGGTGTGAAAGACGATGAAATCCGTGAAATCCACCCAAATGTTTTAGCCGTTACCGGCCCTCATGCTTACGAAGAAGTATTAAATCAAGTTCATGAACATTTATCAAAGCCAGAGCATAACCCGTTTGAGCATTTAGTGCCTGATCATGGTGTTAAACTAACACCAAAACATTTTGCTTATTTAAAAATATCTGAAGGTTGTAACCACAGATGTACTTTCTGCATTATCCCGTCTATGCGTGGTGATTTAGTTTCTCGTCCAATTGGTGAAGTATTATCGGAAGCTGAACGCTTAAAAGCCGCAGGCGTAAAAGAGCTATTGGTTATATCGCAAGATACAAGTGCATACGGTGTTGATGTAAAACATAAAATGGATTTTTGGAACGGCGCGCCAGTAAAAACAGATATGAAAACCTTGTGTGAAAAACTAGGTGAAATGGGCATGTGGGTTCGTCTACATTATGTTTACCCTTATCCGTCAGTTGATAAAGTCATTCCACTTATGACAGAAGGTAAATTATTACCTTACTTAGATATACCTTTTCAGCATGCCAGTCCTAAAATACTTAAAGCGATGAAACGCCCAGGCCAAGCAGAAAAAGTACTTGAACGCATTCAAAAATGGCGCGATATTTGTCCTGAAATTGTCATTCGTTCTACCTTCATTGTTGGTTTCCCTGGTGAAACTGAAGAAGATTTCCAAATGTTATTAGATTGGTTGGAAGAAGCTCAATTAGATCGTGTTGGTTGTTTCAAGTACAGTGCCGTTAAAGGTGCTAAAGCCAATGAGATTGAAGGCCAAGTTGATGAAGACGTGAAAGAAGAGCGTTACGCTCGTTTCATGGAAAAACAACAAGCTATTAGCACCAATAAATTAAAATCACGTATTGGCACGACCATGTCTGTTTTAATTGACGAAGTAGATGAAGAAGGCGCTATTGGCCGAACATTTGCTGACGCACCTGAAATTGATGGTATGGTTTACCTAAATGGCGAAACTAGCCTTGAGGCTGGGCAATTAGTTGACGTTAACATAGATCATTCAGACGAATACGATTTATGGGCAAGCTCAATTTAACTCGATATTCGGTAGTAACTAACAATAAAAATAACCTTAATATAGTTATGGTTTAATTAATTTAGTTTATTGCCTATAATCACAATCAAATTAACAAGAAGAAAAAATTACTCATGATTGAAAACGATCTTCAACTAAAAAACGCCGGACTAAAAGTTACTTCTCCAAGACTTAAAGTGTTAGAGATACTTAAATCTATTCCTGACGAACATATCAGTGCTGAAGACCTTTATAAATTGATGTTAGAGCAGGATGCTGAAATTGGATTAGCCACTATTTATCGCGTACTTAACCAATTTGATGATGCAGGTATTGTAACTCGCCATCACTTTGAAGGTGGTAAATCTGTATTTGAATTAAGTGACAAACATCACCACGATCATTTAGTTTGCTTGAAATGCGGTAAAGTTATCGAATTTGAAGACGAAGTCATTGAACAACACCAGCTTATGGTTGCAGAGCGTTACAATGTAAAACTAACGCACCACAGCTTATATCTTTACGGTGAATGTAACGATACCAAAGCTTGTGACGAATTCAAAAATTCAAACTAATATTTTGTAAAACTGTAAGCCTCAAAAATTATAAAGAAAAATCCTATTATGAATAAATCATAATAGGATTTTTTTATGCACTTAATAATAAGGGTCCCTTAAGAGTATTTATCTTTAAGGATGTTGCTCCTTAATACAAAAATAGCCAACTATAATAGTTGACCATTTTAAATTACACTAAATCATGTGCATTTAAACACAACTTATTACTCTTGATTTTCATCTAATTTAAATACATATGAAGAACCGGTTTTTTCATTATGTTGGTATGCTCCACTAACAATGTAATCACCGTCAATTGCTACTGAACTGCCAAAATTATCAGAATCTGCACCATCATTCGCGGTTAAATTTTCTATCTGTGTAACACTATCATCTGATCCTATTTTGAAAACATAAGATGACCCTGAATCACTTCCATTGTCATCATCTCGATATGCACCAACAACGATGTAATTACCAGAGATTGCAACTGAGTATCCAAAAGAATCACTATTCCCAGCATCACTGGCCATTAACTTAGAGATTTGTGTCACGCTATCATCTCCAGCTATCTTAAAGAGGTACGATGAACCTGAACCAATTTCAGCACCATCCTCTCCATATGCTCCAACGACAATATAATCACCAGAAATAGCAACTGAATATCCAAAATAATCATATGCTGAAGCATCATTGGCTGTTATTTTTTGGAGCTCTGACACGCTATCATCTGAGCCTATTTTAAAAATATACGATGATCCTGAATAACTTCCATTGTCACTTTCGAAATCGGCTCCAACAACAATGTAATCACCAGAAATATCAACTGAGCTCCCGAAATTATCAGACGCCGCACCATCACTTGCCGTTAACTTTTGTATTTGTGAAATACTATCATCTGAGCTTATTTTAAAGACATACGATGAACCTGAGGCATTTCCATTATCATCATCTCCATCTGCTGCAACAACAATATAATCGCCAGAGATTGCTACTGCCTCACCAAAGAAATCATTACTAGTGCCATCACTTGCAGTGAGTTTGGCAATCTGTGAAATACTATCATCTGAGGCTATTTTAAAAACATACGACGAACCTGAAAAACTTCCATTGTCATCATCACCGTGTGCACCAACCACAATAAAGTTGCCATTTATGGCAACCGAACGGCCAAACAAATCATTACTAGCGCCATCACTTGCAGTGAGTTTGGCAATTTGCGAAACATTACCATCTGAGTTTATTTTAAAAACATAGGATGAACCTGAATCACTTCCATTATCATCATCTTGGTATGCACCAACAACAATGTAATCGCCAGAAACAGCCACTGAATATCCTAAGAAATCAGAATCCGCACCATCACTTACGGTAAGTTTTGCGATCTCTAACGCAGCTTTGTCGATGACCTCAACATTCGTATTATAGGTATATTCTTGTCCTGCTCCATCCACTAGACTTAAATTAAATTCATAAATATTATCGCCATTGGTATCTATAGGATTTTCATAATCCAATGAATTTATAACCATTAGTTGGTTAGAATTGAATGTAAAGTTACTAGAGTCGACTCCAGAGATAGTGGAACTAATATCTCCACTATTAATGCTTGTTAATAAAAGTTTGTAGAAGCTGGCTAAGTCAGTCCCTTCATCATAGTTAATAAGCGATGTATTATTTGTCCAATAAGGTCTATTTTTAGGCTCTACAGAGATAACAAAAGCATTCCCTGCATTATCACTTTCTTGTGCACCTAGAACAATGTAATCGCCAGAGATTGCAGAGGCATATCCAAAATAATCATCTTCTGTACCATCGCTATCTATTAGTTTTGATACTTGTGTAACATTATCTTCTGAGTCTATTTTAAAGATATACGATGAACCTGAGTTATCATCTCGACTTGCTCCAACAACAATATAATTACCAGATATTGCAACTGAAGCACCAAAATAATCAGAAGCTTCACCATCATCAGCCGTAAGCTTAGTAATCTGAGAAATACTATCATCTGAGCCTATTTTAAAGACATATGATGAACCTGAATCATCTCCATATGCCCCAACAACAATAATACTGTCTTCTATTGCTACTGATGTACCAAAATAATCATCAATGCCACCGTCATTTGCAGTCAATTTAGCAATTTGTGAAATACTATCATTTGGGGCTATTTTAAAGACATACGATGAACCTGAGTCATCGTCATTATCATCATCTCCGCTTGCTCCAACGACAATATAATTACCCGATATTGCAACTGAACCAAAGTAATCAGAAGCTTCACCATCATCAGCCGTAAGCTTTGCAAGCTGTGAAATAGTATCATCTGAGTCTATTTTAAAAACATACGATGAACCTGAATTGCTTCCATTGTCATCATCACCATAAGCTCCAACTATTATATAATGTCCAGATATTGCGACATCACTTCCAAAGTAATCATATTCTTCACTATCATTAGCTCTAAGTTTCTCAATCTGTGTGACACTATCATCTGAGCCTATTTTGAAGACATAAGATGAGCCTGACTCATCTTCGTCTTCATCAGAGCCTATTACAATGTAGTCACCATAAATTGCAACCGCACCTCCAAAACGGTCAGAACCATCAGCGTCACTAGCTGTGAGTTTTGCTATTTGTGAAATATTATCATCTGAGCCTATTTTGAAAACATACGATGAACCTGAATTAGCTCCATCATCATCATTTCTAGCTGCACCTACAACAATGTAATTACCAGATATTGCAACTGCCTCACCAAAGTAATCACCAGAAGTAGCATCACTCGCTTTGAGTTTGGCAATTTCAAGAGGACTCAAGAAATCATCAATAGTAATGATCAATTCAACGGCATTTGAGTTACCAGCAGTATTTGTTGCTATTGCTGATAAAGTATAGGAAGGATTGGTTTCATAATCTAATTCAGCATCACTTGATACTGTGATTTGTCCTGAGTTATCTACTTCGAAATTAGTATTACCAGTGCCACTTAAAGTAATAGAAGTAATTGATGAACTTCCTGCAGCACTTATTGTTATTTCTCCAACTATATCCCCAAAGCTTGCATTTTCTGCAATACTCCCAGAAAAATTAGCTAAGATGGCAACTTCACTAACTTCCTCTTCGGTCGTATCCGTTTCTTCGGTTGTATCTGTTGTAGTAGGAATGTTTGAGCCACCACCACAGCCAATTAATCCAATGCACAAGCATAGGTATATTAGTAAGTTTTTCATAGGATCCTGTATTACTATTAATTTTTAATTAATGGTAATTATGTTTGTTTTATCAGTATTAAGAACAATTTAAAGATAAGTATGGATACACCACCTTACCGTTAAGTACAGCGGTGGATCCTAACACTACCAACTGGTATAGATCAATGTGGGAGTTATTCGTTTATTTAATAAAAAGATTAAACGTATATTAATAAAATGAGTCAGATCTGAACTTAACTGGATATTTGAGGAGGATTGGGTGGATAAGGCTGTTTAGCTAAAAATTTAGGCTAAATTGAGATGTTCTAAAAAATAGATAGCCTTAATAATTTAATAGTACTAAACATGTTGAATATTGAACATGTTCATATTAAAAAATAAAAAGCAGCTAATTATCTGCTTTTTTATTGTCTGTAATAACAGATGCTTATCCACCTATATAAGGATTGGTGTTACGTTCATACCCTATGCTCGATACTTCACCATGACCTGACAAAAATTGATAATCATCTGGCAAAGTTAATAAATTGGCATGAATAGAATCAATTAGTGTTTGATGATCGCCTCTAGGGAAGTCTGTGCGTCCCATACTGCCTTTAAACAATACATCGCCAACCCATATAAACTTATACTGATGATTGATGAAGATAACATGACCTGGTGTATGTCCTGGGCAATGCTTTACTTCAAACGATAAATTACCAACCGTGACGGTATCGTCATGTTTTAACCAACGAGTTGGCACAAAGGGTTTGGCTTCGGGAAATTGAAACATACGAGATTGGTCATCTAATTTATCTATCCAAAACTGGTCTTCTTTTTCTGGACCTTCAATTGGTAAATTTAACGTATCAGCTAAATCTTTAGTACCGCCTGCATGGTCAATATGCGCATGTGTGATCAATATCTTTTCAGGCTCAACGTTTAGCTCAATTAACCTTGCTTTAATTCTGTCAACTTCCCCGCCTGGATCAACGATTGCAGCTTTATTTGTTTCTGTACATACAATTATGCTGCAATTTTGTTGGAATGCTGTGACAGGGATAACATCAATTTTCATTTATTTTTCTTCTTAGTTAATTTTTTGAGTAAACAACTGAGCGACATAAAAAACAGACAATGCAATTATACGGTTTCCATAATGAATGCCAATTGTATAACCTTCTTATATCAGTCTTTAATAATACTACTTTTGCTCTCGTTTGAGCTTTATAACAATTCAGTCTGTTTTTAACAAATAGATTAACGCTAAGTTCGGCACTTACTAACTTAATATAATTAGTATAAATAACTTAAGGGAATATAACATATGAAAATACATGGTCATTTTAGCGCCAATATGACAATTAAATGAAAATTATAGCAATCTACAATTGAATCCATCTCATTAGTTTCTTATCCTTGTCGCAGGTTAATTTATTAAGTAATGCTATGTCTATTATTCAACCATCATACTCAGTTCCAAAGCTAATTATTCGTGCGTTACGTGCAAAAAAAACTAGTTTAGAAGATTTTAAGCCCTTCTCTATTACTATAAAAAATAACTACGCCTCAGAAAAACAAGTGACGTCGTTCACCAAAATATTTGGTCAACCGGACGATATAAAAAGCTATGCTTTTTTGGCTGGTTTTAAATCGATGATACAGTGCGTAACACAAGCCCCTATTCCTTCATCCTTGTTAGGCTTAATCCATTTAAATTGTGAAATATCACAACATGTTAAACACAATTGGTTTTTACCTTACGATATCCAAGTCACAATTAAAGAGTGTAAGCCGAGCAACAAAGGACTTACTTATAAAATAGAATCTGAGTTTTATCAACAAGGTGAACTAACTATACGTAACACCAACGTGATGTTAGATAAAAAACCGGGATATAAAGCCAATCAAAGAGAGACAACTGAAAAATCTGAGCTTGCTCAATTAACTAACTGCTTTTGTAGTTACGCTATCAATTTAAAAACCTCATGGAAATATGCTTTATTATCAGGAGATTTAAACCCAATTCACTTGCACCCTTACCTGGCTAAAAAGTTAGGCTTAAAATCAGTGCTAATTCATGGGATGTTTAACGCTCATCAGTGTTTATCTAGTGTATTTAAAAAGACAAGTGAAGATTTAGGCAATGTTTATATTGAATTTAACAAACCTTGTTTTATACCACACCAAGTATTTGTTAGACAATATGGGGATTCAAATGAATATGGTGTCTTTTCTAAAGATAAAAAAGATAGATATATAAAAGTAGAAATAAAAAAGGAAGCCTAGGCTTCCTTTTTTAATAATCAAACTATGTGCTTAATTTAAGCAGCTAAAGCTTCATTAGCTTTAACAACCAAAACAGCAAATGTTGCTTGGTCGTATACAGCGATATCAGCTAAGATCTTACGATCTACTTCAATAGATGCCTTTTTCAAGCCATTCATGAATTTGCTGTAAGACAAACCGTTTTGACGAGCTGCCGCATTGATACGAGCTATCCATAATTGACGGAAAACACGTTTCTTTTGACGACGGTCACGGTAAGCATATTGACCAGCTTTTGTTACTGCTTGAAACGCTACGCGATAAACACGTGAACGTGCTCCGTAATAACCTTTAGCAGCCTTTAGTACTTTTTTGTGACTCTTGCGAGCTTGTACACCACGTTTTACTCTTGCCATAATTCAGTCTCCTCTCTTAAGCTACACGCAACATACGATCAATTAACGGTTTATCAACCTTCGATACCATTTCTTTGTTACGTAAGTGACGTTTACGCTTAGAGCTCTTTTTAGTCAAAATATGACGTAAGTGAGACTGTTTACGTTTGTAACCGCCAGAGGCAGTTTTTTTGAAGCGTTTAGCCGCTCCACTATGGGTCTTCATTTTAGGCATTGCCTGGACTCCGCATTGGTCAGTGTTAATAAAATGGTAGTAAGGCGAGTTACTTGTTCTTAAAAAGAATAGTTAGCTACTTTTAAGGCCCTAGTTACCGACATTTTAAGAGCAATTACTTGCTCTTAGTTGGCGCGAGTACCATCACCATTTGTCTTCCTTCCGCACGCGAAGGGAAAGACTCGCAATTTGATATATCATCTAAATCAGCTTTAACACGATTTAATAACTCAATACCTATGCCTTGGTGTGCCATCTCACGGCCTCGGAAGCGGATCGTAACTTTCGTTTTGTCACCACTTTCGATGAAGCGACGCAGGTTGCGTAGTTTTACCTGGTAGTCGCCTTCATCAGTCCCAGGTCGAAATTTAATTTCTTTAACCTGGATCTGTTTTTGCTTCTTCTTTTGCTCTTTTTGAGCTTTACTATTTTCGTATAGAAATTTGCCATAGTCCATCACTTTACAAACAGGTGGCTCTGCATTTGGGCTTATTTCAACCAAATCAACACCAGCTTCGGCAGCTGCCGCTAGTGCTTCTTCAATTGTTGCAATGCCTAAAGGCTCACCTTCAAGTCCAACTAATCGAACTTCAGTAAGTGTAATCTCTTCATTTAACCTGTTTTGAGCAGCCTTTTGGCCTCTCTTGTTTTGCGCTCTAATGGCAAAATCCTCCAATAATGTAATCTTAAAAGTTGAATAGCATTATTATCTAATGTTTATTCAACTCACCTTAAATTTTTTAATGCAATTTAGTCTTATAATGTTGTAAAACTAAATTGCAGTTTCTTACTTATATTCTTACTTGTAGTTTTTCACTACTTCATCAAATTGGGCTATAAATTCATCCAAAGTAACCGAACCTAAATCGTCACCCTTGCGAGTTCTGACTGCAACTTGTTCTGTTTCTTTCTCTTTTTCGCCAACAACTAACATGTAAGGAATACGTTTAAGAGTATGCTCACGGATCTTAAAGCCTATCTTCTCATTTCTCAAGTCCGAAATGACTCTAATTCCATGTTCTTTTAACTTTTTTTGCACTTTTTGCACATATTCGGCCTGAGAATCAGTAATATTCATAATTACTACCTGTTTTGGTGCTAACCAAGTTGGAAGTAATCCTGCATATTCTTCAATTACAATTCCGATAAAACGTTCCATTGAACCCAAAATTGCTCTGTGGATCATCACTGGTGTTTTACGATCATTATCTTCAGCAACATAAGTTGCACCTAAACGACCAGGCATCGAAAAGTCGACTTGAATGGTACCACATTGCCAAGCTCGACCTAAACAATCGTGCAATGTGAATTCAATTTTAGGACCATAAAACGCCCCTTCTCCCGGAAGGAAGTCAAAATCAAGATTATTAGCATTTAACGCATCTTCTAATGATTTTTCAGCTTTATCCCAACTTTCTTCACTACCAACACGTTTTTCTGGACGAGTAGATAATTTAATACTGATATCTTCAAAACCAAATGTTTTATAACAATCAAATACCATTTCAATACAAGAGATAACTTCTTGCTGAATTTGCTCTTCAGTACAGAAGATATGAGCATCGTCTTGTGTAAAGCCACGTACGCGCATTAAACCATGTAAAGACCCTGATGGTTCATTACGGTGACAACAACCAAACTCAGCCATACGTAATGGCAAATCACGGTAAGATTTTAAACCTTGGTTAAATATTTGAACGTGTCCAGGACAGTTCATCGGCTTAATTGCATATTCACGGTGCTCAGAATGCGTAGTGAACATATTTTCTGCGTATTTATCCCAGTGACCTGATTTTTCCCACAAAGAGCGGTCCATCATTAATGGGCCTTTCACTTCGTCGTAATCATATTCAGCTAGTTTGCGACGGATAAACTTTTCTAGTTCGTTATAAATTGCATAACCATCATTGTGCCAAAACACCATTCCTGGCGCTTCTTCTTGCCAATGGAATAAGTCTAATGTTTTACCAATTTTACGGTGGTCACGCTTTTCAGCTTCTTCAAGGCGTTTTAAATATGCTTTTAATTGCTTTTTGTCTGCCCATGCTGTGCCGTAAATACGTTGCAACATTTTATTGTCAGAGTTACCACGCCAGTATGCACCAGCGACTTTCATTAATTTAAAGTGTTGGCAAAACTTCATGTTTGGAACGTGAGGTCCACGACACATATCAATGTATTCTTCGTGGTGGTATAAACCTGGACGATCATCTTTTTCAATGTTTTCGTCAAGGATTTGAATTTTGTACATTTCGCCACGTGCTTCAAATACATCACGCGCTTCTTGCCAGCTTACTGTTTTCTTAACAACTTCATAGCTTGTCTTGGCTAATTCCAACATACGTTTTTCAATGGCTAAAATATCATCTTGAGAAACGGTATGTTCCATGTCGATATCATAATAAAAACCATTATCGATTGTTGGACCAATTGCCATTTTACAATCTGGATACAATTGTTTAATTGCATGACCTAATAAATGCGCACAAGAGTGACGAATTATTTCTAATCCTTCACCATCTTTCGCTGTTGTGATCTGAAGAGCAGCGTCTTTGTCCATGATTTCACAAGCGTCAACTTGAACACCGTCTATTTTACCGGCGATGGTCGCTTTGGCTAAACCTGGGCCAATATCATTGGCAACATCTAAAACTGAAACTGGATTTTCGAATGAACGCTGACTTCCATCAGGTAGAGTAATAACTGGCATGACTATTCCTTTGTACAGTGGCGGCGCCTACAATGCGTCGCATATACTTAATTTTGTTAAGATTTATGACATATTTGAATGGTTACAGTCCAATCAGTATCTACATCAATAAATTTAAGAGTTTTGTGAGTGACGGATTTTATTTTATCTAGACCATTAACGCAAGACTTGCACTGTATTCAATAATATTCAATTTGCAGTTTTGTAACAGCAAGACATACAATGAGCTTATTCCACATAAGCTATTAATTCGACGAGCAATATCAAATATGACTCAATTTCAAAAAGTAGCCTTTGTTACTGGCTCCGCAAAACGAATTGGTAATCAAACAATAAGAAGTTTGCATGCCAAAGGTTACAAAACAATTGTGCACTGCAATCACTCCACTGATGCAGCACAAGCTTTGGTTGACGAATTAAACCAGACAGAGCCAAACACAGCACAGCTTGTTACTGGTGATTTAACTCAGTTTCAACAATATCAAGAAATTGCCGACAAGGTGATTAGCGTTTTTGGTCGCTTAGATGTATTAGTGAATAACGCAAGTAGCTTTTACCCTACTAAAGTTGGCGACACTGATTTAACACAGTGGGACGATTTAATGTCGACTAATTTAAAAGCCCCTTTCTTCCTTATCCAAGCTTTTAAACAACAGCTGGAGCAAACAAAAGGCTGTGTTATTAATATGATAGACATTCATGCTGAACGTCCGCTTAAAGGCTACTCGGTTTATTGTATGGCAAAAGCCGGGTTAGCTATGTTAACAAAGTCGCTTTCCCGTGAATTAGCACCTAATATAAGAGTTAATGGAGTAGCGCCTGGCGCAATTTTATGGCATGAAAATGACTTAAATGAACAGGATAAACATCAAGTGATCAGTGAAATTTCTTTACAAAGGCTAGGTTCACCTAAAGATATAGCACAAGCTATTCTATATCTAATTGATGCAAGTTACGTCACCGGACAAATCATTGCTGTAGACGGTGGTAGAAGTAATCATGGGGGTGAAAAAGCCTAATACCAATTGAATTAATCAATTGGTTCAAAAAAGGTAGGCAAACATGAATACATTTAACAAGACCATTTCATGTCCGCATTGTGGACATAAAGTTAATTTTGAATTTGATCCAAGTAACGGCGACCAAAACTATTACGAAGACTGCCCAGATTGCTGCAATGCAATTCATATGGGAATGCATCTTAACGACGCACTACAAAAAGTTGAGTTAACTATAGATGCCGATGACGAGCAGTTTTATTGATGGCACAGTTACGAGCTTCGAGTTACGAACTGCGAGCCACGAGTTACGAGTTGAGCGTTGAGCGTTTTTTACATTTCCATCTTTCAAGCCTTCAAGCTTTCAAGCTTTCTAGCCTTCCAACTTTCAAGCTTTTTAATTTCTGTGCTCTTTTAAGTAACGCTCTACAGTTTCTACTGTGGTATAGGTTTGCTGATCAACTTCAATATTCACATAATCCTCAACCTGAGCATTACTTAAATTAGTCAGTTTTAACGTCTCTGGAATCAAATGTAGATCAAAGCTATTCTCTGTTGTATTGCCAACGGTTAAACTTGAACCATTAACTGAAACAAAGCCTTTGTGCAGAATGTATTTCATCCAGCGTTCATCTAAGCTTAACGTCATTTTGCAATTGTCTGTACTGGTTTGAATATCGGTAATTTTAGCTTGAGTTTGAATATGGCCAGAAACAATATGTCCACCAAGCTCAGTGCCAAAAGTGACAGAGCGTTCAAAGTTAACTTTCTGTTCTATCTTCAAAGCATGTAAGTTAGTTTTGATTAGGGTTTCATCAATAATATCAAAACTAACCTGTCCAAGGTCTTCAGTTACTCGTTCTAGAAATTCAGTAACGGTAAGGCAAACACCATTAATGGCGATACTAGCACCCGTGTTTAACTTGGTTAAATGTTCACTGCTTACTTGCAAGGTTAACGTTCTAAATTTGTCATCTCCTACAAATCCAATTACCGTCGCTTTTGTTTGTACTATTCCAGTGAACATATTTACCTTACATTTATTTTTATGGGCTTTGACTTTAAATAAAGCTTTTTAACTTCAATTATTTATTTGATGTAAAAGACCAAGCGGACATTTTACTAAACATACTAGATGCACCAGCAGCAGCTGCTATACCTAGCTTTTCAGCTAATTTTTGTTTGATCTTATATTCAACTTTATAAAGCGTATGATCTTTTACTGAATTTAAAACAAAGTCGTCACTGGTTAACAGCTCATCAACCAATTTTAATTCAAGTGCTTGCTTGCCATACCAATGCTCACCCGTTGCTACTTTTTCAATATCTAAATCTGGACGATATTCACTAACAAATTCTTTAAATAAGATATGTGTATCGGCCAACTCTTCTTTAAATTTCTCACGTGCTTCGTCAGTATTTTCACCCAACATAGTTAACGTACGCTTGTAGTTACCTGCAGTATGTTGCTCTATTTCAACATCATGCTTTTTCAGTAACTTATTAAAGTTTGGTAATTGAGCAACTACACCAATTGAACCGATAATAGCAAATGGTGCAGATATAATTTTATTCGCCACACAAGCCATCATATAACCGCCACTGGCAGCTACTTTATCAACAGCAGCAATCACTTCAATATCGGCATTACGCAAACGAGCTATTTGAGATGAAGCTAAACCATAACCGTGTACCACACCACCTGGGCTTTCTAATTTAATTAAGACTTTGTCACCCGGTTGTGCAATTGAAATAATTGCAGAAATTTCTTCACGCAAAGACTCAACTTCATTGGCATAAACGCCACCATCAAACGACACAACAAACATATTAGGACGTTTTTCGTCTTCTTTATCTTTGTTTTTGCTGTCTTTTTTAACTTCTTTCTTAAGGTTTTTATCAAACGCTTTAAGATCATCTTTATTTAACAACGAACGTTTCAAATCAACTATTGTGTCTTCTATTTCTTCAGAAATATTATCAACGTATAACTCGCCTTTATTGCTGGATTTACCTTTGGCCGCAGCGCCTACAATGAGTCCAATAATAGCGGCAAAAACGATAACAACTGTAATAGCTTGAGCCACAAAAAGCCCATACTGATATAAATATTCCAAGATAAAATCCTTACTTTTTTAAGTTTTAATCTATATGAGGTTCAAAAGTTGAATTTAAAGGGGTAGATATTAGACTCTTGTACTTTCGGCATACTTTTATCCATTCAGTCGCCGAAAGAGTTACATCCCTGTATTTTCGGCATACTTTCATCCATGAAAGTAAAAACCAGCCGAAGCTGGTTTTATTATTTTTTATTCAAGTATTTAACTTAAATATGAACGATTAACGTAGTTAATTATTCAGTACAAGATTCATCTAAAACATTTTGTACGACACATTTACCCGCTGTAGGTGAATATGTTTTCCCGTCAGAATTAAAGAATTGATACATGATAGTTTGCATTTCAGTATGAACCGTTGCATCTGTATCTGCAGGATCGACTGGACTTGCAAAAGTAGAATGACTACCACTTGTAAATCTCACAATACCACTCGTTGCTTCATTGCCATCTATACTACCTATAATACTTGATAAACCTAATTGATTAGCTAATCCCGTAGTACCCGCAATACCTTTAAATGGGTCTGTAGATACAGAATTTGGAATAGTTTGGTCTGGTAAATTAGCATCCGTACCGTCGCCTGCTATTTCATATACTAACACTGGTGTTTCTAATGCTTTTAATAGTTGGGTATAGTTTGACGGGTCGCCAGCTTCAAGTGTCGCTTGAGCAGCAAAAGCAAATTGTGTGACCGCTGTAGCGACAGCCGTTTGTTCATCAGCAGTGGCCGTATTCATAAACTCATCAAAAGCACAAATAAGACCATCAGATTGTGCAGGTGTTTCCGATGCAACTACTGATGCATATACAGCTGAACAATATGAACTTGCATCTGCTCCTCTAGCTAAATTGGTACCAACCACTGTAGTTAAATCATCAATATTAGATTGTAACGCTTCCGTTAGTTCATTATCTAAACCATATACAACGCTTGCTTTAACTAAAGGGCTAAAAGAGCCTGACTCGACTAAGAAATTGGCAATTGATGAGCCTGGATTAGCAAATACAGCGGCTTTAATTTTATATAAATTATTTAACGCTGTTGCTGTAGCTTCTGCCGTTGCATCTCTAACTGCTTCATCCTCAATTGTACTATCAGCAACTGTATCTGCAGTAACTAGAGTATTTGCAATAGCAACTGCATTAACACCAGTTATAGCACCTAAAGAGTGTCCCATAAAATACACATTAGTTGCATCAAGTTTAGGATCTGCTGTTCCATCGGTAAAACCATTTAGAGCAAGTCTTAATTTTAGGATATCAGCAGTAGATTGACGTAAATTATCACGCGAGGTTAATAAACTAGATAAGTTAAAGTAACTTGTTGCAGCTCCGCCCTCTACCGAACTTGAAGCATTAATAACAGTTGTAGTGTCACCATCTACAATGGTGAATCCACGATCACCATGTAAAGGATGATCAATAGCAACCGTGGCATATCCCATTACTGATAACCAACCAGTTGTGGCTAACATATCTTCTTTTTTAGACGTAATGCCATGCTGGATAAGAACTACAGGCCAACCTGAAACTGGTTTTGCAATATCTTCATAACTTCCACCAGAGATAAGGTCTCTAAATGAATTAGCTGCTGCTACATTTGGTAATGTCACTTGTACATCAATACTTTCAGTGCTTTTAGTATCAGGTAATGGGTTATATTTAGTTAAGTGACGTTGTGTATCAAAACCTAAATCAGCTAATCCTAAAGCATCACAAGTTGTATGATTGTCACCTGCTGTTCCAGTCGCTAACACTTCATCAGTCAAAGACGCTAAAATAGCACCACTGTCACAAGCTGCTTCCCAACGACCAGATAATGGATCGCCAGTTTCAGTTGTTTCAAGGTAGTAAGGCACTTCAATTTCTGCACTATATACATCAGAAGAGCTATACAAAGCCGTTGCTGTAGCAGTTAACGTTTGCCCTGCGCCAGCAAATGCCTCTGCTACGTTGTAACCTTTAGATGTAATAACTTTAGCAACTGCCGCTTCACTTACTGCTGCTGTTGCGGCAAATACTTTCGCATTTAACAACTTAGTCACTTGTAAAGGATCAGTCCCCGCTACTCCTGCAGATTGCGTTGTAAATACTTGAGTATAAACAATGTCATCTTTATCAGCACTAAATGCACTAACCAATGAGTTTTCAAAATTGTTTGTTAAGGTTTGTAATAAACGAATACCAGCTTGAGTTTCATTTAATTCATCGTCACTTAAAGATGGTAATACTAAAGGTGTCGTTTCTATATCCTGCTCTACTGAAGCATAAGTAGAAGACGGCATTAAATCATTACCATTAGAATCTTTGATTGTATTCGTTAATGCTACTGCATAACTAGCCCCAGCTTGTAACGGTTTTGCAAGTACAACCACAAGATCATCACCAGACATTGACGTAACATAATCTTCGCCATAAGTCAGTTGAGCTATGCCTTTACAGATCAATCCTGAATAATCAGTATTTGTACAATCTGAGTCAGTAGTACTTGGGAATTTTTCAACTTGGTAGATAGCTACGGCATCACTTGATGTTATTGTTGTAGCATCAATAGTTAAGTCTTCATCTTCATATTCTAAAGCAATAGAAAAAGAGTTTTGGGTTCCCCATCCATCTAAAGCACCTAATGCAGCAGACGGGTTACTAAAATCAACCGCTTCGCCAGCATCTTTGGCTGAAGTTTCATCTGGCATTTCTAATGTGCCATCTATTGTTCCACTTAATAATAAATCATTTGGAACTGAGATCTCACTATTACTTGGATCCCAAACAACTCGAACTCGAGCCTCTGCATTTTGAGCTGCAATCTCTGCATTCTGTTGTAGTAATTCTGCATTTTCCTGTTGTACATCTTTTAATGATTTATCACCACAAGCTGATAATCCCAACACACTTGTTATTGCTATACTTATTGCTAATTTTCTCATGTTGCTCCCCTGTGTCCTAATTATTTTTACCAATTGATTTGGCTTGTTTTTATGGACGCTATATTAACACTTTAGACCAGTTAAAGTTACCTCACTTATTTGTAATAAGCTAGTCAAAATTATTAAATAATAGGGTTTTCATGCATTTTTTGTGCACTTTTAATGATCTTTTGAATGCTCAGTAGTGAATTTTTCTTTACAGCAATGTAACATTGCAGGGATTTTAAACATTTTACTAAGTATTTATGAAACATATAGATTTTCAAGCATCACCAAACGAACTTAACCATAAAGTTATCTTAGTTACCGGAGCGGGTTCTGGTATAGGCAGACAGGCTGCCATTACTTATGCAAAATACGGTGCTGAGGTTATTTTACTTGGTAAAACCACTAAAAAGTTAGAAGCCGTTTACGACGAAATCGTCGAAGCTGGTTACAAAGAACCATCAATTATTCCTTTAGATTTAAAAGGCGCAACCGTTAAAAATTATCAGGATATGGCATCCACCATAATATCTGAATATGGCAAGCTTGACGGTTTATTGAACAACGCTTCTGTTTTGGGTGCATTAAGTCCTTTAGAGTATGTTGATGAAGGTACCTTTGATGATGTTATGAAAGTGAATTTTAAAGGCACTTTCTTTTTAACTCAGGCACTGATCCCTGCCCTTAAATTATCATCAAGTGCTTCTGTTGTTTTCACATCAAGTGGTGTTGGTAAGCAAGGTCGTGCATTTTGGGGCGCTTACGCATTTTCTAAGTTCGCCACAGAAGGCTTAATGGAAACCATGGCGGATGAATTTGAAAATTCTAAAATCCGCACCAATTGCTTAAATCCTGGTGCAACAAAAACAAATATGCGTGCTAGAGCTTACCCATCTGAAGATGTGAGCAAACTTAAACTGCCTGAGCAATTAATGCCAAGTTATGTCTATTTAATGTCAGATGAAAGTAAAGGTGTAAATGGCCAATCTTTGGATGCACAACCAAAGTAAGTTTTTTAACTATATGTAAATTCTTTTGACATAAAAAAACCTCAATTTAAAATAAATTGAGGTTTTTTATATTGTTTTTATTTGCTAATTACTTAGTAATGCGGCGCTGTTTGTGTTTTCTCACGGCGCGTTTAATACGAGCATGTTCAACCCGTCTATTTTGCGCATTATCTACCGTAACACTGGTATTGAATTCTCTTAGTTCTCTATCTAAGCCTACTTTTTTACGTAGTGCATTTAAGTCTTCAAGTCCAAGTTCTTTCCAGCCACCTTGCATCAAACGTTTCTCTAATGTTACATCAGCGTAACGAATTCGAATAAGTCGACTTACGGTTAACTCTTGTGATGCCCATAAACGTCTAACTTCACGATTACGGCCTTCTTTTAACGATACATTAAACCAACTATTAGAGTTTTCATCATGGTTAGATTTATCGGCTTTAATTTTATCAAATTTAGCCAAACCATCTTCAAGCTCAACACCTTTAATTAGGTTCTGTAAATGCTCAGGTTGAACATCACCAAATACTCGCGCTGAGTATTCGCGTTCAATTTGATAACTTGGGTGCATTAAACGGTTGGCTAGTTCACCATCGTTGGTGAACAATAATAAACCACTGGTATTTATATCCAGTCGGCCAATACCAATCCAACGGCTATTTTTTAATTTAGGTAATCTGTCGTAAACCGTTGGACGTCCTTTTGGATCTTTACGTGTACACATTTCGCCTTCTGGCTTGTTGTACATGATCACGCGGCAGATCTCTTCTGTTTCAGAACGTGCTTCAATAATATGTCCATCAACACGGATAGTTTCCGTACCTTCAACACGGTCTCCTAACTTAGCAACATTACCGTTAATACTAACTCGGTTACTTGATATATAGGTTTCCATCTCACGACGAGAGCCAACACCTGAACGGGCCAGCACTTTTTGTAATTTTTCACTCATTAATTCTTTACTCTGTATCTACGCTTAATTCGTCTGGGTTTGCTTGGGTTTCATCACTATCCGTTTCTTGGTTAGCAGGTTCTTCAGCTTGCCCCATAAATTCATTTTCAATTCTTTGGGCGATTATATCTAACGACTCCGGCTCAATTAACTCAGGTAATTGCGACAAGCTCGTTAATGAAAAATAATCTAAAAATTCGTTTGTTGTTCCATACAGTGAAGGTCTACCAGGCACTTCTTTGTGACCTACTACTTTAATCCAGTTTCTTTCTACTAATGTTCTTACTATGTTAGAGCTTACTGATACGCCTCTAACATTCTCTATTTCACCACGCGTTATTGGTTGTTTATAAGCAATTAACGCTAGTGTTTCCAATAACGCTCGGCTGTACTTAGCGGGCTTTTCATACAATAGATTTGTTAACCATTGACCTAAGTTTGTAGCTGCTTGAAATCGATAACCACTTGCCAGTTTAACTAAGTTAACGCCTCTTGAAGAGTAGTCACTTTTGATATCACTTAAAATAGAGTTTAGTAAACTGTTGCTCACTTTAACATTAATCAGCACAGTTTGTTTTAGTTTATCCAAAGTTAATGGTGTTTCTGAGGTGAAAATCGCCGCTTCAATTATTTGTTTTAGTTTAAGTTCAGTAACTTCGTGTTTTTCATCAAGGATCATATTTATGCTCAACTCACTTGTGCATGTTTATAACGAACATGTAATTGCCCGTAAGCAGCCGATTGAATAACTTCTAATAAGCTTTCTTTTACTAGTTCCAACACAGCTAAAAAGGTAACAACAACGCCTGAACGCCCTTCTGTTACGTCAAATAAATCTGGGAATAACACAAACGTATCACTTTGACTTAATCTGTCTAACAGTTGTGTCATTCGTTCTCTGGTGGATAATACTTCAGCGGAAATTTCATGATGACTAAACGCAGACGCTCTTTTTAATACCGACTGAAATGCCATCACTAGCTCTTGTATGTCTATTTCTGGGTTTTCTATTTCTGGCTGCATTGTTTCTGGCATAACAGCATGGGAGACAAACGTGTCTCGTTCCATTCTGGGTAATTGGTCGATATCTTGCGCTGCTTGTTTAAATATTTCGTACTCTTGTAAACGACGAATTAACTCTGCCCTTGGATCTTCTTCATTTTCATCATCAAATACATTTTTAGGCAGTAGTAGTCTTGATTTAATCTCGGCTAACATGGCGGCCATCACTAGATACTCAGCAGCTAATTCCATTTTAACCTGACGCATAAGATCAACGTATTCCATATACTGCAAGGTGATCTCTTGAATGGGTAAGTCAACAATATCGAACTTTTGTTTTTTGATCAGATACAACAAAAAATCCAGCGGACCTTCAAACGCTTCTAAAAATATCTCAAGCGCATCTGGCGGAATAAACAAATCTTCAGGTTTATTAATAACAATTTCGCCACGCACAAGCGCAAGCGGCAAAGCCTGCTGTACCATTTGCGTGGTGTCATGTTGCGTAATGTCACCATCAATATGTGATGATTCTTTATTCTGCGGATCGGTTATCATTTCTTATTCAAATACACTCTATTCAATACGCTTACTCGAACAAACTCGTATCGCCTTCGCCATATCGTATTATTTTTGGCTCATCGTCTGAAAAGTCGATAACACTGGTTGGCTTCTCACCTAAAAAACCACCGTGGATAATTAAGTCTACGTGTTTTTCTAGTTTTTGGCGTATTTCGTCAGGATCAGACTCAGCAAACTCATCACCCGGTAATAACAAAGTAGAAGACATTAAAGGCTCACCTAACTCGGCTAATAAATCCAAAGCGATTTTATTATCAGGAACACGAATACCTATGGTTTTACGTTTGTCGTTTAACACACGTTTCGGCACTTCTTTTGTGCCTTTGAATATAAAAGTAAATGGCCCCGGCGTTAATGATCTTATGGCACGAAATGCAGCATTATCGACTCGTGCAAAGGTAGCAATTTCAGATAAATCGCTGCACACCAAAGTGAAATTATGGTTTTTATCCACATTTCTAATTTGTACAATTCTGTCCATGGCTTTTTTATCACCAATAGCGCAACCAATGGCGTAACCAGAGTCGGTAGGATAAACCACTACACCACCATTTTTAACAATAGCAGCGGCTTGAGATATCAATCTTCCTTGCGGATTATCAGGATGAATGTGAAAAAATTGGCTCATGTTTTACTTCTTATTTTGTTTTTATTCTTTAACATCTTAGAAAAGAATAAAATCTAACTTAAACATAATTACTAAGTTAACTATACTCGTTTATGAGGCAAATCGCCATTTAGGATGTTGCCAAACAGGTTTGCACTGCTCTGTTAAATATAAACTTTTTCCTAAATCAGTCCAACGCGCTGGAGCATGAAAGTCGGAACCTTGTGAACTATATAAATCATATTTATTAGCCAAACCAGATATATGAGTTCTTTGGTTAGGCGATATTTGGGTTAAGCCAACTTCCAATGCGTCACCACCGTGCTCAGCAAATTCATCCACCAGCTTAGCTAACCATTTATTAGACATGTCATAACGGATTGGATGGGCGATAATGGCAATACCACCAGCTCTGTGTATAATTTTCACTGCAGTTTCAATGTCCATCCAATTAGGCGACACATAAGCAGATTTGCCTTTCCCTAAGTACTTTTTAAACGCAGCATCAAAGTTAGAAACAATGCCTCGTTGCAATAATACTTTGGCAAAATGTGTACGACTTACGCATTTACCAATCGCCATTTCTCTTGCGTCTTTGTATACGTCCTCAAAACCTTTCTTGGCGAGTTTGTCAGACATAGCTTGCGCACGAATTTCTCTGTGATGCAACTGAGTGTCCAAACAAGATTGTAAAACGTCATCGTTAGGATCAATACATAAACCAACAATATGAATTTCAAAACCATGCCATTTGGTTGAAATCTCAACACCATTGACCAATTGCAGCTTTAAATTTTTGTCAGTAATTTCTTTTTGAGCCTCAGCTAATCCGTCAACCGTATCATGATCGGTAATTGCCAATACACCAACTTGGCGAACATCTGCACGAGTAATAAGTTCAACGGGCGTTAAACTGCCATCAGATGTGGTGGTATGACTGTGTAAATCGTAAATCAAGATAGGCTCTAATAAGTAGAAATATTATACGCGTATTATGTCATATAGCATTTAGTTCTACTATCACTGAAATAACATTTGACAGAAGTAACAAAAAACGTTTTTATATGCACACTTTATAAATATTACCTATTTAGGATTTAACTAAATGAACACTTCTACATTCACATGGCATTGGTGGCTTTCCAAATCAGCGGGTGAATAAGTGGTGCGCGTAATATTACGACATTATAAAAACAAACCCGCTTATTGAGCGGGTTTTTTTGTGTTTTAAATTTAACCTTTAAATTCTCGCTTTTAAATTTACGACCTTAAGAGCTGGCTTTTAAATCAGCGACTAGAATTAACAAAGAATAAGAAAAGTAATCACATGGTATTTAGTCAAATCACGACAACAATTGGTGAAGTAAACAGCATCAGTATTAAAGCGAATTATTTTAATGATCCGCTCGAACTATTCTCTCGTTTCACCAAAGACAATCAAAACGCCCTCTTACTCGAATCTGCAGAGATTGACAGTAAAGACAATTTAAAAAGTTTAATGTTAATCGACACCGCCGTTAAGTTTGAATGCAATGGCAAAGTCGTCACTATAACCGCTTTGGTTGACAACGGCTTACCGGTTATTCATCACTTAACCAATACGTTTAAACAACAACAACACGCCAATACAACAAAATTAGACTTAAACGACAATACCTTAGTTATCACCTTTTTAGATAACGACACTAACGTTGACGAAGACACTCGCTTAAAGCAAGCCAATGCGTTTGAGGTACTTCGCGCTGCGGTTAACTCTATTAGCGCACCGGAAGACGCTCCGTTTGCTTTATTCTTAGGTGGGGAGTTTGCTTATGACATGCTGGCAAACTTTGAATCACTACCGCAAGTGGATGAAGGCTTAAATACTTGCCCAGATTACTTATTCTATTTAGCCGAAACCATGGCGATTATCGACCACCAAAAACAACAGACTGAATTAATTGGTAATGTGTTTAGCGGTGAAAACGCCTACGCTAACTGTTTCTCTATTGGAAAACGCTTAGAGCAATTGAATCAACAGCTGGACGATGCAATTGCAGAACGTCAGTCCAACGAGCAACAAACTAATAACAAAATACTTGATACTAAAAACAATTATGGTTTTAACAAGCTCGGTTCTCGCTCTGTATTAAACAACAGTGATATTAGCGTTAACGTAGCTGACGACATATTCCAACAGCAAGTTATAGACTTAAAACAGAACATAGTAAAAGGCGATGTATTTCAAGTTGTGCCTTCACGTTGTTTTAGTTTGCCTTGTTCAGACTCATTAGACGCTTACCGTCATCTTAAACAAGATAACCCTAGTCCTTACATGTTTTATTTAAAAGCCGATGACTTTGCTTTATTTGGTGCCTCGCCTGAGTCTGCTTTAAAGTATTCATCTACTAGCAAGCAAGTTGAAGTTTACCCAATTGCTGGTACTCGTATTCGTGGTTTTAGAACTGATGGCAGTATTAATGCTGATTTAGACTCGCGTATAGAACTGGATTTAAGAAATGACAAAAAAGAAGTAGCCGAACATTTAATGTTAGTGGACTTAGCCCGTAACGATGTTGCCCGTATTAGTGAGCCGGGAACTCGTTATGTCAAAGAATTATTAAAAGTAGACCGTTACTCCTACGTTATGCATTTAGTCTCTCGCGTAATTGGCACATTAAGAAACGACTTAGATGCTCTGCATGCCTATCAAGCTTGTATGAATATGGGCACCTTAGTTGGCGCACCAAAAATACGAGCCGCATCGTTAATTAGAGATGTTGAAAAAACAAGACGTGGCAGTTATGGCGGCGCTGTGGGTTATATAAATGGCTCTGGTGATATGGATACTTGTATTGTTATTCGTAGTGCCTTTGTAAAAAATGGCATGGCACATGTTCAAGCAGGTGCTGGCGTTGTTTACGACTCTGACCCAGTTGCAGAGTGTCAAGAAACACAAAACAAAGCTCAAGCCGTATTAAAAGCCATTCAAGCCAGTGAATTGCATCTAAGCGCTTTAACATCAAAGCCTACTACTAAGGGAGTAAACTAATATGAGCAAAATATTCTTTTTAGATAACCAAGACTCATTTACTTATAACTTAGTAGATGAGCTACGTTGCTTACATTACGACATAGAGATATTTCGTAATACAGTGAACCCAGAATTGATCATTGAGCAAATTAAACAAAGCCTAGCTGCTGGTGAAAAACCGTTATTGTTTTTATCTCCAGGTCCAGGTAAGCCGTCTGAGTCAGTTTGTATGACAGCACTTATACAATATGCCGTGAGTAATATTCCAGTTATTGGTGTATGTTTGGGTCATCAGGCTATTGCCGAGCATTATGGCGCAACCGTTACCTTAGCGGGTGAAACTGTGCACGGTAAGTCGTCGGTGATTTCATGTAAAGATCACGAGATCTTTAATGGTTTAGACCGCTGTATGTCAGTAGCGCGTTATCACTCATTAATTGTTAAAGACTTACCGAGTAGCATTGAAGTAATTGGGCAGCTAGATGATATTCCTATGGTATTTATTGACGAGACCCACAAGACTTTAGGTTTCCAATTTCATCCAGAGTCAATCTTAACCACCAATGGCTCACGTTTATTAGAACAAGCTATTAACTACTTAACTAAATCGAAATAACGGAGCTAGCATGACAAATACCAATTTAGAATTAATACATAACGTTATTGCCGGTGAAGATTTAAGCACAGAGCAAACGCATCAATTATTTACCAGTATTGTCACTGGTGACTTAGATCCTATTTTACTGTCGTCTTTTTTAACCGCATTAAAAATCAAAGGTGAAACTGTATTTGAAATTGCTGGTGCAGCAAAAGCATTAAGTGACAACGCCCTTGCCTTTCCAGCACTTGACTTTGCTACTGCCGATAACTGCGGCACAGGTGGAGACGGTACAAAAACGATTAACATCAGTACCATGTGCGCCATATTAGCCGCATCTTGTGGTGTTAAAATGGCGAAACATGGTAACCGTGCTGTGTCTTCTAAATCTGGCTCTGCAGACGTGCTATCAGAGTTAGGTATAAAAGTAGATATGACACCAGAACAAGCCAAAGCTTGTTTAGAACAAACCAATCTTACCTTTTTAATGGCACCGGTTTACCATTCAGGTATTCGCCACGCTATGCCAGTAAGACAAATGCTACAAACTCGTACCATCTTTAATATTCTTGGCCCATTAATTAATCCTGCTAATGCACAAATACAAGTGCTTGGGGTTTACGCTCCTGAGTTATGTCGTCCTATGGCTGAATCACTTAAGTTATTAGGTAAAAAAGCTGCCTGGGTTGTACATGGCTCTGGTATGGATGAAATTGCCCTGCACGGTAAAACCCAAGTGACGCAATTACTTAACGGTGAAATCACTGAATTTGAAATGACACCAGAAAGTGTTGGTCTTAAGTCATTTCCACTTGATGCATTAACTGGTGGCACACCAAAACAAAATGCTGAAAATATTCACCAAGTGTTATCTGGTAATGGCACAGAGGCTCATACCAATGCCGTGGCATTAAATACCGCGCCCGTTTTAATGTTATATGGTGTATGTGACACATTTGAACAAGCTTTAAAAACGGCACTAGCTGCAATTAAGTCAGGCCAAGCTATTAAAACCTTGAATGACTTTGTAGCGCTTAGTAATAGAACTTGAGTATTAAGCTGTAAGTTTTAAGCTGTAAGCCATAAGTTTTACAACAACATAAATAATAAGAATCATAAAAATGAACGTACTAGAAAAAATCGTTGTAGATAAAAGACAAGAAGTTAGCCAACGTAAAGTTGATTTTCCGCTAACTGATTTTATTGAGAAATTAACGCCTAACGACCGTGATTTTAAACAGGCCTTAAAAGACGATCACAAAAACAAAGGTGCAGCATTTATATTAGAATGCAAAAAAGCCAGTCCGTCTAAAGGCTTAATCCGTCCTGTATTTGACTTGGACGAGATTTGCCAAGCCTATAACGAGTATGCAACCTGTGTGTCTGTATTAACGGATGAAAAATACTTCCAAGGTGAATTTGAACGTTTGCCTTTGGTTAAAGACAAGTTAAGCCAGCCGGTATTATGCAAAGACTTCTTTATTGATGAATACCAAGTGTATTTAGCTCGTTATTTTGGCGCAAACGCCATTTTATTAATGCTATCGGTTTTAAGCGATGAGGAATACACCAAGCTTAATACCCTTGCTACCAAACTGAATATGTCTGTATTAACCGAAGTCAGTAACAATGAAGAAATGCACCGTGCAGTAAGCTTAAAAGCAGATATCTTAGGTATTAACAATCGTAACTTACGTGACTTATCTACCAACTTAAACAAAACGCCTGAGTTGGTTGCTTTGTTTCACTCTTTAGCATCCAAGTCACAAGTGGACAATACCGTACTTATTTCTGAGTCAGGTATTTATAACCATCAGCAAGTGAATCTGTTAAAACAACAAGTACAAGGTTTCTTGGTGGGTAGTTCGTTAATGGCAGAAAAAGATCTTAAGCAAGCCTGTCACAACCTAATTATTGGTGAGCATAAAGTATGTGGTTTAACGCACCCAAATGCGGTTAACGCGTTAATTGAAAACAAGGTTAAACATGCAGGTTTAATATTTGTTAGCAAAAGTCCACGTTGCGTAAACATTGATACCGCCAAAGATATCATTGAACAAGACTCAAATGGGCAATTAAAGTTTGTTGCTGTCACTCAAAATATGCCAATAAAAGACATAGAAAAACTGATCTTGGAGTTAAACATTAGCGTATTGCAATTACACGGTGATGAAGATGACAACTACATTGAGGCGGTAAGAGAAGTATCTAAAAATGCTGATAAAGATATAAGCGTTTGGAAAGCTGTGCCAGTTAGTGAAAAAGGTTCTTTACCTGAACGATGGCCAAACGCAGACCGTGTATTACTAGACACAAAATGTACCGAAACAGGTCAATCTGGCGGCACAGGCAAAAGCTTTAACTGGGATGTATTAAAAGAAATAAATTTAGACAGCCCAGAAATTATGTTAGCTGGTGGATTAACCCCCGAGAACATAGCATCTACCAAAGACTTACCGGTTTGCGGTATGGATGTTAATTCAGGTGTTGAAACCAGCCCCGGCATAAAGTCGACAGACAAAATTAACCAAGTATTTTCGTTAGCTAACGCCCATACAAGACACTAAGTTCAATTAACGATTTAGTAACTCAAAAAAGTTAGCTAACACAATAAGATTAAAAAGCAGGAAAACCAATGAGCACTGAGAAAACAAAAACTGATACAACAAAAAATGAAAAAACAAAAAAAACATTAGATGCCTACTTTGGTGAATACGGCGGTATGTTCGTACCAGAGCTTTTTGTACCAGCATTAGAAGAATTAGAACAAGCCTATATTGAAGCCATTGAAGATCCGGCTTTTGTTGAAGAGTTTGAAGGCTTATTAACTAACTACGCAGGCCGACCTACACCACTTACATTATGTAAAAACATAGTGGCAGGCACCAAAACCAAGCTTTACTTAAAACGTGAAGACTTATTGCATGGTGGTGCACACAAAACCAACCAAGTATTAGGTCAAGCGCTGTTAACAAAACGTATGGGTAAAAAACGTGTTATTGCAGAAACAGGTGCCGGCCAACATGGTGTTGCAACGGCGTTAGCTTGTGCATTAATGGGCTTAGAAGCGCGCATTTATATGGGTGCAAAAGACATAGACAGACAACAACCAAATGTATTTAGAATGAAACTCATGGGCGCAGAAGTTATTCCAGTAACATCAGGCTCTGGCACATTAAAAGATGCAGTTAACGAAGCAATGCGAGATTGGGCCTCAACTTACGAAGACAGCCATTACTTATTAGGCACAGCCGCAGGCCCGCATCCGTTCCCAACCATTGTCCGTGACTTCCAAAAAATGATCGGTGAAGAAGCCAAACAACAAGTACTAAAAGCGGAAGGCCGTTTACCAGATAAAGTCATTGCCTGTGTTGGTGGTGGTTCAAATGCCATTGGAATGTTCAACGACTTTATTAAAGAACAAGGTGTTGAGCTTATTGGTGTTGAGCCAGGCGGTCAC
This sequence comes from uncultured Psychrosphaera sp., assembly GCF_947500655.1. Taxonomy (GTDB): domain Bacteria; phylum Pseudomonadota; class Gammaproteobacteria; order Enterobacterales; family Alteromonadaceae; genus Psychrosphaera. Next base: position 135,160 of record NZ_CANMSK010000001.1, read on the forward strand.
GGTTTAGAAACTGGCGAGCACGGCGCAGCATTAGCGGTTATTGACCAAGGCATTGACTCAAAAGGTATTTTGCACGGTGCTTACACGCACATAATGCAAAATGAAGATGGTCAAATACAGGAGTCTTACTCAATATCGGCAGGTTTAGATTACCCAGCCGTTGGTCCACAACATGCGCATTTAAAAGCGATTGGCCGTGCAGATTATGTTGCTATTAACGATGACGAGGCCATTGACGCTTTCCAAATATTAGCGAAGCAAGAAGGTATTATTCCGGCACTTGAGTCATCTCATGCTTTAGCTCATGCGTTAAAGCTGGCAAAACAATCGCCAGAAAAAGAGCAAATTATTTTGGTTAACTTATCTGGTCGTGGTGATAAAGATTTAACTCACGTACACCAAATATTAGGTGAGAAATTTGGTGCCGCATCAGAAACTGACAAATCACAAAAGGAGGCAAAATAATGAACCGTTATAATGCACTATTTCAAACATTAAATGAGAAAAACCAAGGCGCGTTTATTCCTTTTGTCACCATTGGCGATCCAGACTTGGAAACCAGTTATCAAATAATCAAAACCTTGATTGAATCTGGCGCAGATGCCCTTGAACTTGGTATTCCATTTTCAGACCCTGTTGCAGATGGCCCAACTATCCAAGCTGCCAATATTAGAGCATTAGACCAAGACATCTCTACTCAAGCGTGTTTAGACTTAGTTGCAAAAATAAGACAAGAGTTTCCAAATATACCAATTGGTTTATTACTTTACAGCAACTTAGTGATGGCGCACGGCATAACAGAGTTTTACAACTCATGTGCAAAAGCAGGTATTGACTCAGTATTGATTGCCGACGTTCCAGTACGTGAAAGCGCACCATTTAGACAAGCAGCAGAACAAGCCAACATTGACGCCGTATTTATAGTGCCACCAACTATTAGCGACGAGATGATGCAAAAAATAGCCAAATACAGCCAAGGTTATACTTACTTGCTAAGCCGAGCTGGCGTTACAGGCGCTGAAACTAAAGCCAATATGCCTGCTGACATCCTGATCAGTAAATTGAAAAGCTTTAATGCTGCACCTGCAATTCTTGGATTTGGTATCTCTAGCCCAGAGCAAGTAAAATCAGCCATTAAATCCGGCGCTGCAGGCGCTATATCAGGCTCTGCTGTGGTAAACATTATTGAACGTAACTTGTTAGATAAAGAGTTGATGTTGGAGGAGTTAAGTAATTTTGTTTCTTCAATGAAGGTCGCGACCATAAAACTATAATCACAAACTTATACTCTTTTTTAATAACTAACAAAAACCATTTTAATTATTTGAAATGGTTTTTGACTTTTAAACAGAAAAAGTAAAATCTAATATTTAGGAGCAAAGTGAGAAGCTTAGATGTTATTGAATATAATAATTTTTTTGCTCTTACTCCTAAAGAAGAAAAAATCCCCTTACCTCTATGCAATACCGCGCCTTTATATATAATGGCGTTATTATTTACTGTTTAAAGAGTACAAAATGAAGAAAATTTTAATTGCTGTTGTGTCACTTATCGTTATTGTTGTTGTGATGTTTTTAGTTTTAGGACAAATGTCAAAAACAGGTGGAGCTTTAGGGCTACAAGACGGTAAGTTAGCTAAGTGTTCTAGTAAGCCGAACTGTGCCTCTAGTGAATATATAGAAGATGTTGAGCACTTTGTTGCTGGTCTAGATATTGCCATGCCTCATTCTATTCCTAAGATTGAGTCGGTAATTACAGAAATGGGCGGAGTTATTGTAAATAAAAACGATGATTATGTGTCTGCTACATTTACTTCTGCAACGTTTGGTTTTGTTGATGATTTTGAGGTTAGAGTAGATGTTGAGCAAAAACGTTTGCACTTTCGTTCTGCATCAAGAGTTGGTTACAGTGATAGAGGTGTAAATAAAAAACGTGTTGAGTTGTTTAAAAGCTTATATAAATAAAGCGACTCAGGCATTTACCCTAAACACCTAACAAAAAGCGGATCATAAGATCCGCTTTTTTGATTCAATATATACAAGCTTTAATTACTCTGTTTTTCTTATGCTCTTTCTTCTACATTTTAATCGGTATTTGATTCACGACTTCTTTGTCTACTAAGCTCAACTAATACGTTTTTTTATAACGTGTGCACATGCAGTAATAATGACGATAGAAGAAAAAAAGATCAACAATCTACTACTGTTCACACTCAACTGTTTGATAATCATCTTCTATTGCTGAAATACTCGGTACGGTAAACCCGATATTTTCTGCAAGGTTAGAGTTATTTGCATCAATGGTGAATACATATATTTCTCCAATTTCACCGCCACAGACAGAGATGAAATTCATTTGAGTTAATTCGCCACAACTCTGTTCTTTCACTTCTATCCCAGCATCTAATAGATACTGTTCAGCTTCGGTAATAGACAAACCGCCACCAAGACATTGTTTTTCACCAGTACTTATATATACCTCAACATCTGAGTCTTCACCACAGGCGCTTAAAGTTATTAATATTACGAGTGATAATATTATTGGAAATAAATAATTTAATTTCATAGCGTTGTCTTCTGAGCTGAATTTAAGTTTTGGATTGATCATTATATTAATACGCACTAAAAAAGCATTATTTTTAAATGTACTAGGGGTTTATTAAATTAAGGTGATATCTAAAAAGGTTGGAGGCTGGTTATTAATAATATCTGAATTTAAAGATAAGTTATTGTTTTCAACAAATCACAGCCCAACTATTCAAGCCGCTAATATCAGAGCGTTAGACCAAGGTATTTCAACTCAAGCGTGCTTGGACTTAGTATCTAAAATCAGATAAAAATATCCAAGCACAACAATTGGCTTATTGCTTTATAGCATCTTAGTTATGGCTCACAGTATCAACAAATTTATGGTTTATTTGCAACGATTTAGAGTAATTTTAAATAGGTATCATTTTCATCATCAATGATCACTGTGATCACTTTAATAGTCTCTTCTAAAATACTCAGCATATAAGACGTGTTGTAGCTTATCTGTATCTCGCCTTGTTCATTTTTGAACGTCCAATTAACATTAGCAAAATGTATATCATTAGATAAATAAATCGCTTTTTTTACATCTACCTCAATGTTAGTTATTGCTCGTTGGTCAAATGACTTTAATACTTTCTTTAAATTCTCTTCCAATTCTTCATCAAAAGAAACAACCCTTTCAGGCTCATCATGAACAATAATAAAAGGTAATCGATAAATCGACTTTAGCAGCTGTAATTCTCTATCTTGCATTGCTACAGCGTACTTCTGAAAAAATTCAGTAACTCTTTGGCGCATGTTATATTCCTCTCTGAGCTTTTATCATCTGCTAACTTATACCAATGTACTTATGTACTTGCACAGACAGGCGCCAGTTCTTTTCTTTACAGGTTTCAATTGCAAGTTCAGTCGCTGATACTTTTTGACTAATTGGCTGTAAATAAATTAACGTATTCTTTTTTACTGGTGCTTCCAATAATAATTGTTCTAATTCATCAACATGTAATTGTCTTGCAATTGGGTGTTTAATTTCATTTGCCCTTTGCATACAAGATGCAAGAACTTTATAACCACCTTTCATATTAATTTTGGGTGAAACCGTTACCCATGTTTGTTCTGGCGCTTGAACCTCAAACGTACCACTGGTTTCTATTTGAGTTGAATAACCTTTACTGTGTAACAACTCACACAAAGGGTTTAAGTCAAACATACAAGGCTCTCCGCCCGTAATTACAACATGTTTAGCTCGGTAACCTTGCTCAACAAAAGTGTTTAATATTGTCGACTCATCAACATCACACCAAGTTGGATCGTCTGATGTTTTCATAATGATAGTTGATAATGGCTGTTTATCACTTTCTAATTGATCCCAAGTTTGTTTGGTATCACACCAAGAGCAACCGACAGGACAACCTTGCAGTCGAACAAATATCGACGCCGTTCCTGTGTACTGACCTTCCCCTTGGATGGTCTCAAATATTTCATTTATTTTATATTTACTCATTGTTTGGTAGTTGGCACCTGATAAAGTTAACTTTCTTCTCGACTGATATTGAATTAACATTGATTAATTCTGTGTGAATATGAACATCTATTTGTTATCTCGACATTTCATGTTCACTAATTTTGGCGATTGTAACAAATATTTTTGTACAATTTCGCAATTAATTTATAGGTAAAGTTAGATGTCTGAAAAGGTTGTGGTTATTTTTTCTGGTGGTATGGATTCATATACCGTTTTAAATCATGCATTAAAGCAAGGTTACGATGTATACGCCCTCACCTTTGACTATGGTCAACGCCATGTAAAAGAAATTGAGTATGCAAAAAAAGCCTGTGAAGAATTAAACGTACACCATAAAATCGTTGATATTAGCGCGATAAATTCAATAATAGCTGGCTCTTCACTAACCGATAACATTGATATTCCTGAAGGCCATTACGAAGCTGAAAGCATGCAGAGCACCGTAGTACCAAACCGAAATATGATCTTGTTAAGTTTAGCGGTTGGCTATGCAGTTAGCTTAGAAGCCACAAAGGTATTTTACGGCGCGCATTCTGGCGACCATGCTATTTATCCAGATTGTCGTCCTGAGTTTGTTAAACGTATGCAAGATGTTTGCGCCATTGCCAATTACGATGCAATTGATATTGTAGTTCCATATTTACATAACGATAAAATTGAAATCTTAGCTGATGGATTAAGCATGAAGTTAGATTACAACAAAACATGGACTTGTTATAACGGCCGCGAAAAAGCATGTGGTAAATGTGGTGCATGCCAAGAACGTTTGGAAGCGTTTGAAAAAAACAACATGACTGACCCATTAGAGTACGAAGCGTAACGTCTTCCCGTAATGACTTTCAAATAAGGAAGAGGCATTGGAAAACTTAGAATTAGATCAAACGTTACTGGAGCTTATAAGCCAAGAGGCTGTTAATGGTGGCATCAGTGAATACGAGATAATTACTAAGTTTAAATCTGCGCCGTATAATTTATTTAATGCTGATGTTATGTCCAATAATCTCAGCTTATTTCAAACTCATTTTGTTATTTTTAATGCTTTATATCGTTTAAGGGATTTAGGCTTAGAACTTAATCAATTTGATATTGATATCATCTCGTCCAATATACGGTTTATTCCCTTATCTCAATCGACCTCGGCACAAGACGGTGCTTCATCAGTAGCTGGAACTCATGTACAAAACCGAGAAGAACTACAAGCCATTGAAAAATTAAGAAGCTACTACTTAGATTGGAATAACTTTGAAAAAACCACAGAGACAAGTGTAAACGACTTACTCGACTCTTTTTGGAACAATATGTCTTCGCGTTCTCCAGTGCAACGTAGTCAAGATAACTTAACCCAATCACTCACTACCCTTGAATTAACCGACTTACCCTCTGAGCCTTCTCTCAAGCGCCAATATAAGAAACTATGTAACATACACCACCCAGACAAAGGTGGTTGTCAGGCTACTTTTCAAAAAGTGCATTTGGCTTATCAATATATTAAACAACGAATTTAATTCGTTTAGTTAAAGGATGAGTTTAGTTAAAAGTCAGATACAAAAAAGGTCTTAATTAAAAGACCTTTTGCTTATTAACTGCTATTTGTTTTTAGCTGCTATTTTAGAGGCTACTTACTTTTAGAAGCTACTTATTTTTTAGAAGCTAAAAGCTCAGTTAACTCTTCAACTTGCTCAGCTGTTAACTCAGACTTGTTAATGATTTTGGTTAAGACTTTTACCGTGTCTTTGTCTCTCATGTGACCTTTCATTTTGCCTTCGTGCTTACCTTTATGCTTTCCTTTGTGCATTTTTTTACCGTCGGCTAACAGCATCTTCACTAAATGTTTGTCATTAAATTTAGCGTCCCCTACAACATCAATTTCTATGTGCTTTGTACCGTTTTTATCGTCAGTTTTTAACATAAAAACACTTGATGTTTTATCACCACGAGTAATATCCGTATCGTTTAACACTACAACTTTAGTGTCATAATCTTCAAGTTTAGATAATAAAGTGACTATTTTATCTGATGTTTCTTTGTCTAAGTCACCTAGTTTTGCAGTGACATTGTCCATACTTTTTAATTCTTCAGCACTGAAAGTATATTTGTTCTTTTCACCACTGCTGGCAACAAAAACTTTAATATCTTTACCTTCTACCGCTTTTACCTTAACCATTTCACGAACAGGCTTTTCTTTATCGTTTTTATTTTTTTCAGCTAACGCATTACCACTTACCAATGATGTAGCTAATACAGTACTTAATATTAACGATGCTGCGAATACACTATGTTTTGAGTTTTTCATTTTATCTCTCCAGTTTTAAAGCATAATTTTGCAATTCAGGGTAAGTAACTCAACTAACGTGCCAATTTAAAATAATTATAAATTTCAACAACTTAAAATAAATTAATAATATTTTTCATTATTTATCTAAATAACATCCCCATATAAGGATTAATATTCCTTATTACAGCATTAATGGTTTACACTTGATCTTGGAAAAACAATTACACAATTGATTTATATGACTTTTTTATAATGGAATAAAGATTGCGTAATTAAGTGATCACAAACGAATTTAAGCTAACACTCTTAAATTAGAGTAAAGCTATCTAGTTATACCCAAACAAAACTAATGAGTACTTTATATGAGTATAAGACGCCACCTATTTCTATTGATCACCGGATTAGTGCTAGTTATTGCACTTGCTCAAGTTGCCTTGTTGTCTCACTTTAAGAGTAACGTAGAATCTGAAATAGAACGCAGAGGTAAAGACTTCGCCGACAGGATCTTAAGATACACAATTGATAGCATTGAAGACGAAGATCAAATCTTAGATTCTGAAACAAAGGTCGACATTGTTGCTTTAATGCCAACCCCACCAATTATAGGCTTTGAAGATCTACTTAGAATCCAAGTAAGTAAAAAGAAAGAATTTAACTTTAAAATTGAATTACCAGCCGAGATTTTAAATTCAGCCAGCGGATTAATGGAAGTTATCGGCGAGTTACCTGAACAAGTTAAACCAACAGTAATGTCTCTAGCCCAACAGTTAAATAGCAAGAAAATTAACACCATAGAAATGTCAGAAGATGGTTACCGAGTTAAACTCAGTATTAAGCGCCCTCGCCCTAATAAAATAATAAAACGTCATTTAACCAAACAAATCGAAAATATGAGAAATTTTGGTTTAGAAAATGACAATATAAAAATAGAAACTATTCAGGAAGACGGAAGCACAAAAGTAATTCACGCCAAAAGTGTAAAAAGTCGAGATCCTGATGTGGTTATTAGCAAACGAAAATCTCAGGTTTCTGAACTATTTAATTATGTGATCTTAATGATAGTGATCACCACACTACTTTCAATATTCTTAGTTTTTTGGCTCAGTAAACGTTTTAGCAAACCGTTACAAGAATTGATCAATGGCTTTAAGCAATTAGAAAACGGTCACTTTGGTATCCAAGTAACACCTCAAGGCGTGAGTGAGATCAATCAAACCATTCAACGTTTTAATACCATGAGTATCCAATTAGCTAAATTGGCCGACGCCGAATCTAAGTTACAAGAGCAACATCATTTAACTGAAATTAGTGACGTCAGCAAAGGCATCGCCCACGCACTTAGGAACCCAATGCACACCATTGGACTGGCAATAGAACAACTGCAATCTAACAACCTTTCTGAGCCAGTAAAACAAAAACTGTTTGCTCAAATTCAAAGTAAAATTGTGCAACTAGATAAGAATATTAAAGCCTTATTAACCATCACATCTGACGGATTAGAAAGATTACAAACGCTATCACTCAGTGGCTTAATTAACGACGTAGTTTTAGAGCTGAAACAAACTCATGACACTAGTAAAGGCAAATTAAAAATTGATCTTGAGCTGGATGACAGTATTAAAATACTGGGAGCGGAAAGTGAATTCAGATCTATTTTACACACCCTATTATTTAACGCTTATGAAGCAAGTTTCATATCAGATCAAGATCTAAAGGCTGCTCAAAGTACAGCAGGAAAAGATCCTATTGATGGTTTAATACACTTGATTATAAAGAGTTATAGCAAAAATGAACTAACGGTCATTTCAATAACTGACTTTGGGTCAGGTTTAAATCCAGATATACAAGACAGATTATTCACAGCTCATTGTTCTACCAAAGCAGAAGGTGCTGGCATGGGTCTTTACATTAGTAAAAAATTAATTGAATTACATTATGAAGGATCGTTAACGGTTCAAAACAATACCGAAAACGATCGTATTACCGGAGTAACCGCATTGTGTACTCTTCCGCAAACAAGTAAAAAAAACACGCTAAAAAATAACAATGAAAGTGGCTTTGAAAGTGACGATAAAAGCACGACTGAAAACAAGAATACAGGAAGCAACTGATGCATATTTTATTAGTAGAAGATGAACAAGATCAGCGGGAATTGGTTGCTGGTATATTAGAAGCAAACGAGATGAAAGTTACGCAAGCCGACAGCGTTGAGTCAGCCATTGTAACACTAAAAAACTTGGTTGATAAAAACACCCTACCCGACGTGATCTTCTCCGACTGGAAGTTAGGCACCTTAACTGGTATTTCATTATTGGAATACGTAAGAAACAATTCTCTCAATATTGGCTTTGTTGTTGCCACCGCTTATGGCTCTGTAAAACATGCAATTGAAGCCATTGAAAAAGGCGCTGATGATTACTTAAGTAAACCGTTTCAATCACAAGAGTTGTTATTAGCGATTTCAAAAGCCAATACTGCCAAGTCATTAAAAGCGCAAAACAAGTCGTTAGAAAAACAATTAACTGAACAACAAACATTAGTTGATTTAGTAGGTAACGCACCTTGTATGCAACAAGTGTATGAGCGTATTAAACGCGTATCTAACACCAATGCTACAGTAATGATCAGCGGTGAAAGTGGCACAGGTAAAGAGTTGGCCGCAAGAGCATTACACCAGCTGTCTGATAGAAAAAACAACAGCTTTATCGCCATAAACTGTGGTGCAATTCCAGAGTCGTTGGCTGAAGCTGAATTATTTGGCGCAGAAAAAGGCGCGTTCACCGGCGCTATCACCCAAAAAATTGGCAAAATTGAAGCCGCGCATCAAGGCACTCTTTTCTTAGATGAAATTGGCGAACTTCCCATTTTACTACAAGCTAAGTTATTACGTTTCTTACAAGAAGGCGTTATTACTCGTTTAGGCTCCAACGACGAAATCCAAGTAGACGCTCGGGTTATCGCCGCCACGCACAGAGACATTCCAAGCCAAATAAGCAAACAAGAGTTTAGAGAAGATTTATATTATCGTCTTAACGTTGTTCCGCTAAGAATGCCCTCTTTAAAAGAACGCCCTGAAGATATACCAAAACTGATTTTGCATTTTATTAACAAGTTTGAAAATGAATATGGCAGCCAGTCAGCTAAATTATCACCCGCAACCAAAAAACTATTACTGGATCATAACTGGCCAGGCAATGTAAGAGAATTAAGTAACAAGTTAGAACGCTTTGTACTGCTAGGTGACGAACAAGAGCTAGTAAATGACTTAACCGCTCCAACCATGATTGAAAGCATTGATGAAGACTCACAAGGCTTTAACATTCCAGATGAAGGCATGAATTGGGATGACTTTGAAAAACAAGTTTTACAGCAAGCTCTACTAAAAACCAAAAATAATAAAACCAAAGCGGCCAAATTATTAGGCATGGGATACAAACAATTTCTATATCGGATTGAAAAATTTGAACTTTGAAACTAAAGTATTAATTCATAACTAGTTTAGTTAAATAACCAATGCTTTTAAGACTGTGTGTTTAGTCAATTAACTATTGCGTTATTTTGCTTGTAGCTAATCTTTTACTTTAAGGAAATGTATGCCTGCCACGCTGTTTTTAAAACAAATTCTTGGACTAACAAGTGAAGAATCTAATTTACTGAGCAAAACAGTTAAGCAAACCAAATGGAATTCGTTTGAAGAATTACTGGCGTTGTTTCCAGAAGAAGATGAAGAGCTTGCAACAATAAGAACCAAAATACAGGATTATATAAATCCGCCGTCATAGAGGCATGGGCTTAATTTATTGTTTAAAATCTAAAGCCAAACCTAATGCCTAGAAGATTAAAATCAAAAGACTGTTTCACCTTCGGCGGTCATCAATAATACATCCCTGTATTGATGACATCCCTTCATCCATGAAGTGGCAGGTTGTCAGTTTTAGCTTTTACGAATAGACAGACAACCTAAGCGAGTACATCCATGGCGGCCATCAATAATACATCCCTGTATTGGTGGCATCCCATCATCCATGATGTGAACAATACCTTTTTCAACAGCCAAAAAGGCGCAGGCTTAATTTATTGTTTAAAATCAAAAGACTGTTTCACCTGCGGCGACCATACCTTTTTCAACAGCTAAAAAGGTAGGCCAAAAAGCCGCTTCCAACAAAATCTAATACTTAATTAAATAGTTATTTTTGTTTACAAAAAAAGGGCTGAAAAATCGTCCCTGATAATCAATCCTTTCTCAGCATCCATGCTTCGAATTTTATAAAAAATAATATTTAACAAAGTGATTTTGTGATGGAGACTGAAAAGCAAAATCAGTGCTCCTTTGTGAGTAATTTCGTTAAAATAAAAACTAACTAATCACCTGTATTCATATACAGGTTTAAGTGAAAACACATGAATCTTTACTGTCATGGCACGCTATGTAATTTTTAAATATGGCTCGATTAAGTAGAGTTTTTTCGTAAGCCTCTGTTTTTCTAATAAATTCTTTAAATTAAAATTTTACATAACGTGCCACTGATGGCGTGTTATGTAAATGGCTCGTTTTCCCCAAACAAAAAAGTGTTTGTTTATCCATAAATCTACTGGTAAGTTATTAGTATTATTAAATAAAAAAGTTTATTAGTGGAATAAAACCACCTGTGGATAACTTCCTTTAACAGGAATTCGCGCTAATACGCTGTTAGGTGCTCTTTGAGTTATGAGCATTTTAATTATGGAGAGATAATGAAACTTATTAAGGCATTTCAATATAAAAAATGGGCAAATAGTGAATTGCTAATGCTTGGAGAACAGCAGTTATCTAAACTACCGGAAAACGACGCCACTTTTTTTATTCGAATTCTGAATCATACGACTGTCGTTGACAGCTTATTCATTAGTCGAATTTTAAATGAACCCGAAAAATATAGCGCAGATAACACACTAGAGACACCGACACTATCTGAATTACGTCAAACAATGGAGCAAAACGATTCTTGGTTAGTTAGTTTTACAGAGTCAGCTTCACCAGAAGAATTAAATAGGGTTGTAATATTCAAGTTTGTTGATGGTGATTTAGGGCAACTCACAGTTGAAGAAATTCTTATGCATCTGATGACTCATGGGAGTAACCATCGAGGTATGGCTTCGAGAGTATTGGCAGAGAATGATCTAGAGCGCCCGAAAGATACATTCACTCGATATTTGCATCAAGTAGAGCCATCAAGAAGGCAAGTCTCTAGCACCTAACAAGCACATTAAATTTGCTCCTTATAGTCGCCCGACGTTCGCAAGCTCTCGCGGTTTATGTGAGCGTTATACGTATAGGTGAATTCATTGAAGAATGTGGATGCTTTGAAAGCTTTAAGAAAAGAAAGATCAATGGCATCTCCTTTTCCAAATTTGATTGATTTTGAGTCATGGGCGGATAACGTCATTCCGCTTTTAAGTTTCAATACAAAAATACAATCAGAGTTTAAACAAGCTGTTACTAGCGCTGTAGTTTCATCTCGAATGAATTATGGAGAAGATGCTCATACAAGTATCAATGATGCTATAGGTATATTGAATCAAGCAATATTATTACCTGAGCCTCAGGAAAGTGTCGCTCTTATAAATAATGAATTAAAGGCTCCAGAAAAACTGACGATTCCTTGGCTAATTCAACACGTTGAAATCAAGCATTGGGTCATGGCAATTACAATTGTCTTTGCTTCATTTAGCGCAGGTGTCTATTTTGGTGGTACTGACTTATACAAATCTTTTTCTGTTTCCCAAAAAACTCAAAAAAACATAAGCGGTAATCCATAAAATACGTATAACAAGAGACTATGGCGTCAATAGTTAATTTTTAACTTTTAATTTTTAACTTTTGGAGCTTCCCATAATACGCCATCTCTTAGCATCGAATTAAGTATCACGACCATCTTTCTAATGCATGCAATGATAGCGACTTTTTTTGGCTTTCCAGCAGCGACTAACCGTTGATATGTTTCTTTAAACACCGGATTACTTTGTATCGCTGACATCATAGCCATGTATAAAACGGTTCTTACTTGATGTCGCCCACCTTGGATTTTACGATGTCCTTTGTACCTACCACTATCACGATTTATTGGTGCAACACCGACTAACGCAGAGGCTTGTTTACTGCTTATATAACCTAACTCAGGTAAGTTACTAATGATGGATGCAGATGCAATTTTACCAATGCCTTTCATACTTTGAAGTATGGTATTTCTATCTTGATAATCAGGGCACTTTCAATTAACTCAACGATTTTATTTTCTATTTTTTCTATCTGATTTTTAAACGCGGTAAGTATTGGTTTAATGGTCATGGTTAAGTTTTTTGGCAATATCTGCAGCCGATTTTTTTCCATTGTTTGCATGACTAATAATTGGTTTCGTCTTGACACCAAGTCACTCATTAGCTGCATTGTGTCTGGTTTTAAGGCCGATAACCTAGGTTTAATTGCTTCACCATAATGCGCAATTAATTGAGCATCTAGCTTATCTGTTTTTGCTCGTTGACCAATGGCACCAGAAAAGCGTTTTATATGCACAGGATTTGCAATAACAAAAGGTAAATTGGCTTTAGCACAAGCCATAATAAAAGGCATCTCAAGTCGGCCTGTGGCTTCAATGATAATGCGCTCTGGTTTGTGTTTTTTAATTTTTTTTACCGCTTCATTAATACCTTTTTCATCGTTTGAAACGGTGAAGTAAATATCTAATGGTCGGATGTAAATATCGAGTTGGAATTTACCAGTATCGACACCAACGTTAATGTTTTGATAATTTTTAGTATTCATAATAAGCTAACCCTTGCTTGCGTAATGCGGGTTCGAGACCCAGTAGACTATTCGAGTATTATGCTTGGAGTCTTTTGCAGCTTCTTACTTGTTACCGGTCTCTCAATAGAGGAGCCTACGCTCAATCGAACTACTGTATAAAAGGCTTTGGTTGCAGCCAAAGCTTGGGCCTCACATTACCCGAACTTGGTTTAAATAATAATTAATTTATGGGTTTATTATCCAAAATATAAAAAGGACAGCCACCTTAATTTTACATTAATTCCAGAGCTGGCTAGAAGTTAAAAATTTAGAAAAATAAAAACAAGGACAATTATGCGTTTATGGACTTTTAAAAGACCTTTTCAATATGACGGTGACGATTATGAAGTGAAATACTTCTTTTCATTTACAACCTATACGTCACAGCTATTTTGCAATGGAACACTGGTAGACGAAACCACACATTTATTTGATGGTGATTTCAAAGTGGTTGAGCATAAGTTTCAACCCAGCAGCCAGACAACCGAGTCAGATGATCAAACTAAAGAAATAAGCGTATCCGTTGGCTACTTTAATTGGTTCACAGTCGGTATCCAAGTTAAGGAACTTGGTAATGAAAGCAGTGAAAGCAGTGAGTTAATTTATGAAAGTCACCCAGGTAAAGACATTCACTTTGCCAGTACAAAACTTGAGAAGTTTAACACCAAGTTAAATTTGCCAGAGCTAGATAATAAAAGAAAACTACAAAGTGAGAATTGGAAAAAAAACAAACCTTCTATTATTGCTGACATAGTTATTGGCATAGCATTTTTTGCAGTGGCAAAAGTAACTGGTGACCTAACCATAGCTGCATTTACAGGTGTGTCCTTAGGATTAGCGCTCGTCATTGTCCAGCGCTTTGTTAAAGTGGACTTGCTAGGTGGATTCGCCGTATTTGGAACCATAATGCTCTTAATATCAGCGATATTCTCCATTGCCTTTCAAAGTGAGTATTTAGTGCAACTCAAAGGCACATTTATGGGGGTAATTAGTGCTTCAGCCCTTATAATAGATGGAGTGTTTAATAAAGGTGGTTACTTTGGAGCACGTTTTGAACGGTACTTAAACTCCCCTATTCAACATAAGTATTTTGTTCTAGGTTTAGCATTTATCAGTTTATGCAAGGCAGGGCTAAATTATAGTGTTGCGAGTCAATTAACCGAAGACCAGTGGCTCACCTATGACACCTTTATTGAAACACCACTTTATCTCGTAATGTTTTTCATCCTCATTTGGCGAGCAGGAAAAAGTTAGCCTAGAAAATTAACCAATGTAAAAATAAGAAAAATGAGGAGCATTTGAGCAGCTATTAATATTTATTTCCAGAAGAAAACATTGAACTTAAAACGATAAGCTAAAAAATTGAACCCTATATCTCTACTCCATCCTAAATTTAGTTTTTTAAAATATTCAATTTATCATTCAGACAAATCTTGAAAAAATGGATGCTGCATTATCCTTTCAACTTGCTCATCGGTTAGTCCTGTAGAGCTAACAAGTAATGGGTTTCTATGCATCAAATTGCTTGTCGTTGTACTGTCTAAATCATCCAGTGTGCCATTCGCTTCCTCTGGATGTGCTAACCCTAGATAATGTCCTAATTCATGCGCTATCAGCCTAGCAACTGTTGCAGGTTCATCAGTTTCGGTATTTCTTGAACCACAGGTACGCCTAGCTACAAATACGGCGTCCATATCTCCAGCGCCTCCGGGGATACTTGGTGTAAAACCAGCTAAGCGTTCGATACTAAAATATGTGTCAATTTCTAAACATGGGCCATAAATAATATCAATAACCCCTTCATCTTTATCAGGTAAAGTTGCAATGATACTTTCTAATTCATCATTACTTAAACTGTTTTCTAAAACTACATCTACATCCGAAATAGTATTCATACTTGTGATCAAAATAGATAAGTTCAATTCATTTGATATAAGTGTTGCCCAATCATTTTCATCTAGATCATTTACAACACTATCTGATAAATTAAAACGTAACTTTAACCCTGCAAGAGCTGGTAATTCTGTCTCAAGTTTTTCAACAACTAGTTCGTCAGATGAAACATTAGACAAGTAAGTAGTGCAATCAACGCTAGCAAAACTAATAGCTGCTAGCTGTTCAGCGTTACCTTCTAGTACTAACAAACCTGAATTTCTAATAACTGAAGTACGCCACAGACAATCTACACATTGGGCTGTATTAAACGAATACGATAATTCTTGATTATACTGACTGATTGCAGAGTTAACTTGAAAACAAGAGGCTGTATCACTATTTGATGTCACTCGTAATGTTTGTCTATCTTCACTAGTGCTTAATGAGAGAGACTCAGTATAACCATTTAATAGTTGTAACTCACTTATCGGTTGCCAATCCATAAGCGTTTGGCTAATTTCATTATCTTTGTTTTCCGTGTTGTCATCACAAGCACTCAAAACAAAAATAATACTGTTCAACCACCCTCTCATTCAATACACCTCATTTCAACACTTATTATTTCAACATAGCTGCTGGTACATAACGACCAATACGTTGCTGAATACGAGCATTAGTTTCACGCTTAAACTGCTCTGCTAATAATTTACGCGCTGTATCCGTATTTTGACTACCCAATAAGTCAACAATAGCCACTCTTTGTTTATCATTATCTAACGTTAACCGTTCACTTAATATGGGTATGGCTTTATCCATATTGGTACCTGTATTTTGCAATGCTTTAAATAGCGTTGTTGTTACTCGAGGATTCTCCTCATTGCCTAACTGTGTTAATAGAGCATCGGCGGCCTGCTCTGTTGGCAATTTGGAGATAGCCATAGCAGCATGTCGACGAACAGCAACGGAGTCACCACTGAGTTTGTCAACTAATGTCTCAGTAAAAGCAAGATCAGCTGAATTCCCCATAGCGTCTATAATGGTGACAGCTTCGGAGTTATTAGTGACGCTATTACTACGCTCTTGTAATGAGTCTAATACGTATTGTTTAAGTTCTGAATCATCAATACGGGCTGTCATACTGCCAATGCTCAAAAGGCTCACGTTACCTGCAATATCTGCTGTACTTGATCGTTCCAACAGTTTATCAACTGCATCACGAGCTGGTTTACTTATATCGGCTAATGCAGAAGCGGCTCTAGCTTGATCTACCAAGGATAATGATGAGTGATCTACTAGCTCCATTAATGCTGAACGAGCTTCATCGGTTCCAGATAACTGTAATGCAAAAAATGCAGTTGGACGTGAATTATCATCCATATCTCCCAATAATTCTAAAACGACACGTTCTACATCATCAGGGTTCTCTTTTAACCAAGCGGCCAACTGACGTGCTGCATAATAAAAACGAGCAGGCGTCTCATTTATGGCATTATCAAAGACTGCTTGAGCTTCTTCATAACTCTTATATTTATTTTCTAACGGCTTTTTTTTAGGTGTATTAGTAACATCCGTAAAATCAGCACTCTCCCAAGATAAATCAGGAATCGTTACAAATAGCGCAGACATATTTTTTAAACTAAAGCGTTGCTCCATTATAACAGTTTGCTGTTTTGGAACGATAATAGACACTTTTTCATAACCTGAAACAGACTGCCACCATTGAGGAGATGTTGAGTCAAATACTGCTAATGACTCTGAGTTTTCCAATTTAACGTTCACCCCAAAGAATTCACCATTACCATATGAGTCGTGGTTTACTTTTTCTCGTAAAATAGTTAATGGGTCATTCGATCGTACTGAGAAACTAGCGTCGTAGTTTCCTAGACCATCAATAGTAGATGCTTTCCAATGTAGTGTGCTTGCTAATGGTAACGTGAATGAAAAATTATTGAGTAATGTGGTTACTAAAGTACGAGTTGCTATGCTCCAATCTTTAGAAAATCCTTGATTAGAAATACTGCAATCAGGATTAACTTGTAAAACAAAAGGCATCCCCTCCGGTGATTCAGCTCGTTCTTCTGGTTGGGTTAATTGTTGTGAAAAGACTACATCGCTAAAAGCAGCTCTGATATGAGCACTTCCATTTTTAAGCTCTGTTACTTCCCAGCTCATTACACCTGAAAACTGGTCAACTTCGGTTAACACTGAGACGGTAGATTCCACTTTAAAAGCAAGTTTCTCACCAGTTTTAAACTGGCAGATCATCGCTTCTAATTGGTTTAAATCTAAAGTTTCTAATTCAGGTAGTGATTGATTTGGTGCTATCTCATCCTTTGTTATGGTCAGCAAGATAATGCCAACCATAACCATAAATGAAAACCAATAAATCGGTTTCAATATAACGTCTCCTATAGCAAACTTATTGCTGTGCCTATACTTTTGTTTAACAAAGTAACATCATATGTTTTACTCGAAAAACTAAATACAGTGACAGATTTGCCACGACGACGGCCAAATATTCTTACTGAACCAACCAATTTAACTTGACCACTTATTAATGTTGTTTCAGCAGTCCAGTTTACATTACCCACTACTAAAAACTCTGAGCCTACGCCATCATCTAAATCTAATGTTGTTCCAAAAGCTAGTCTTGCCGTTAACGGGTAATTTGTTTCTAACACCGTAAATTCAGCATCTACACCAGCCCTTAGATTTCGACCTTTAAAACCACCATATATATTAGCTGTCATGCTATACCCTGGTGTTACTGTACGGCCAATACTGCCACATAAAATGATTGTACTTTCAGTCTCTAATACCTCTTGGCAGTCATCTTCATTACTAATGAGCTCTAATGCATCTTCAATAGTTAGGCCTACTCGCCCACCAACAGATATGATAAAGCCAAGCTTTATAGGTCCGAAACCATAAGCTAAAGATGCGACTTCCTGCTCTTTTTCAACACTAAATTCTTCTTCTAAACCTAAGAAACCGAGCTCTTCTTCATCTGATTCACTAAATAGCACCTCATCAAATACAGATACTTGAGTATCATAAAAAGCAAGTTGTGTTGTTACCTCAGCTTCAGCATACGCATTACCAATGCTTACACTATAATTACGCCCTATTTTGCCCGCTAAAGATACATCAGCCTCATTAAAGCTAAAAGCACCATTTCTTGATAAGCTATTTTCAGTTGTTATCGTATTAACAAGCTTGATCTTACTATTACCAGCAGAAAGGCTTTTCTCACGATTGAATGAGATTTCTGTCGCACCTGTCTCTGGCTCACTCTCTCTTACCATAACAACATCAATGTCAGAACAATCATTAGCATCGGCATCGTTATTTCCATCTTGGCTAAAGTCTGTAGAAATACATCCTCGTACAGTAAAGCTTGTTTCTGTAGCGTAATCACCGTCGGTAACTGCAGATAAAGCATCTCCTTCTAAATACAGATCATGGTAAATGCTATTGGGAGTACCTACGTCCAAATTAGTTAATGAAAGAGTATTTGTTATATTACCGTCACCTTCCGGATCAAAGGTTAACTCAAGCTCAACAGTTGAGTCATTATTTGGGATCAAACTATAAGAAAGTGTTGCAGTACCTGGCAGATCACCTAATGCTTCAAGCTCTTCATCTGTAAGATCAAAAGTAAGATCATCTACACTCATATCACTATCAGAATCTAGATCATCATATAAGTCATCTGGTATTTCAGATTCATCAATTAAAGAAAAATACGGGTCAACACCGTTATAAAGCAGAGATGAAGAGACTGAAAGTATAAGCTTTTCGCCATTTTCTTCAGCCACAAAAGGTAATAGTGCTACAGAGTCTTCCGATGATAAACCATAAACAATATCAACACCGCCAGATGCTAATGTTAAGGTTGGTAATTCAATATTTGTAGTAGATTCAATTTCCTCCTCTTCATCATAAAATATAGCAACAAGGGTTACTTCAGTACCTTCTTCCCCCATTTCTTCACATTCACTAACGGGCCAAATATTATCTACTACTTCAACTGGCACACCATTCGTTTCCACTTCAACGACAATAGCAGTAGAGTCACATAAACGAGGATCATCAGGGTCAGTTGGATTAGTTTCTTGAAAACGAAATGAAACTGGCACATCGACTGTTATTACTTCACTCTGTGAAGTTGTTACAAAGATTGAAAATGTAACTGGAATACTATGATTCACCATAACCGGCGAATCCGTATCTAAATCATTAAAAGCAAAAGTGCTAACTCCGACAGTCAACTCGTTTGAATTATCATTTGAATCCCCAAAGCATCCCGTCAAAGCTAACGAGCTAAGGACAAAAAGCTTAGTAAATATTTTCATTAAATATACTCCTGTTAAACTTAAGTCATTAGGCAACCCAATAACCTTAAGAACTTTAATATTTGAAAAATATAGCATTTTCAATATGACTGAGTGGTCTTATAAGCAAAGGAACAAAAAAAAATCATTAAATTACTTGGCTGAAAAAAAGAAAAAACAATAGAATTTTCATTCTATTCAATACATTTAAACTCAATTACCATCAATTGAATTAAATAATAATTTTTATCGTCCCTGTCATATCGCTTTACAATTTATACAGAAAGCAAAATAACAACAAAATAACAAAGCCACCCATCTTTATACCCAATAAAAAAGCGAACCATACGGTTCGCCCTGCCTGATCTTTATTTTACTTATCGCTTACGACTTAAAACTTACTACTGCTTTTATTTTTTTAGCTTTTTCGCTGTCCGTTTATCAGAATTTTTAATGATCAATTTAAGGTTATTGATTGAGCAAGTAACGAGGGTGCAATTTTACATTTCTTCATCTAAAACATAATCAACTAAGCTTTTAATTTTTTCAGCAGTAAACTGTGGTGACTCTTGCTCTTCAATGTGGCTACTTTGAGTTCCATTAGTGTGCATGTCAGTTTTATCTAATAGTTTTATTATTTCACCTGAAAGTCTGTCTCTGGTATTTTTCCCCCACACTGTTATTGCGACTAAGTTAGCATCTGGTGTAATTGATATATCTTCCTTTAAATAGCTTTCGGTAATGAAATACTTTTTTGTTGCTCTACTTAAAAAGGCTTTAACAAAATTAAGACGATCAACTGGGCTAGCTATATTATTCAGCGTAGTTGCATAACGACTTGCAATTAGAACTGCATTTTTATAAGCCTGTAACTTATTTACATTAACCACTTTTTTAGCACTCAAACTATATAGACAAATTGGTTTGTTAAATAAAAATGGTAGGTCAGCATGCATTTTAGCAAAAAGACTATCTTTAGAAACAAGGGGGAAATCACCACATTTATTTGTAGTACTTTGGTTTGTCACTCTTTGTATTTGAGTTTTATCCTGAGTAAATTCTACATCTTTCACAGGAAAGGCGTGTAGCGAGTCATTAACTCCAGTTAACACAATACATATTAAAACAGCTGATATTTTACTCATTCTATTTCCTTATTTTTACTCTACATAATAAAAAAGAGTAGTTAATCTACCATAAGATTTAACTCTACCATCATGTGTTTTCGAGAAATATGAATACCAAAGATAGTCATTTTTTAATATCCCTATCTTTACTATCAGCTAAAAGCGAACCATAAAATTAGCAATGCTTTTGATCTTGGTTTTACTTACCGCTTACGACTTAAAACTTACGACTGCTTTTCGCTCACAACTGCTTTTCTGTTTTTTTAAGCTATTTGCTTTTAAAATGATATGCTATATCATTTAACCGCATTCATTTTTAACGGTATTAATATGTATAAATTACTCACAATCATTACTTTTGGCGTTCTTATTGGAGTTACGGCATTACAACTGTCGGGTTGTAGTTCTGAAAAAGAAACGAATGAACAAGCGCAAGTTGTTGAAACGGCTGAAACAATCAGTAATGACAGCCCTCAAAAAAATGACACTGAAAATTCCAATATTCAAAAGCCTGTTAAGCAAACATCTGTAGTTAATTATAAAACCATAGAGTGGATTAATTTAATGCCTAAAGATGATCTGGATGCCTTGCTAAATCCACCTGATTATCTTGCAGATATACAAGATGGCTCTATTGAAGATCAGATGGAAAACCAAATTAAAAATGCAATTAGCGCTGCTAATGACGACCGTTACCAACAAGCACTTGTATCTGCTAATGTTGTACCAGAGATGGATAATCAAGCGATAAAGATCCCGGGCTTTATTGTGCCGTTAGAATTTAATGAAGACGAAACTGTTACCCAATTCTTTTTAGTACCCTATTTTGGCGCTTGTATTCATCAGCCACCACCACCGCCAAATCAAATCATTTTTGTTAATTACCCAAAAGGCTTAACGCTAGAATCTCTTTATGACCCTTTTTGGATATCTGGAATATTAAGTACCTCTGTTATTCAAAATGATATGGCCACCGCCGCTTATACAATGGAAGTACAGCATTACGAACTTTACACCGAATAAATGAATAAGAGAGACACCCACCTTTAAAATCCCAATCTTTAATATCAGCTAAAAGCGAACCATAATGTTCTCCCGGCTCTTGCTTTACTCTTTTTTCACTTACCGCTTACGACTTATAGCTTACAGCTGCTTTTCTTCTTTTTAAGCTGTTCCAACTAAAAAACGAAAGCTACGCTTTCATACTCTTCTGAATCTCCTCCCTCGCCTCTAAGGCAATTTCAACAAACGCATTAACCGTTGCGCTGCTGTTGTTTTTTTTATATTGAACTTGTACTGGAATTTGAGTAGTTACGTTTTGTAATTTAATAAAGTGGCAGCCTTTGCTGTATAGCTTGCGTACGCAGTACGGGGCAATTGCTACGCCTAATCCTGCAGCTACTTCTGTTACTAATGTTTGCATGTGTCTTGGTTGGCTTATTATATTTGGTGAAAAGCCTGCTTGTTTGCATTGCGTTATGGTTTCGTCAAATAGGCCGAGTGCTTCATCGCGGTTAAATAGAATAAATTGTTCGTTCTTTAATAGGGCTAAATCAAAGCTTTCTTTGCTGGCTAATGGATGGTTTTGATTAACAATGGCGACGAGTGTATCTATGTAAATATTGTGGCTAGTAAATTCGTCGGTAATTGAGTTGGGTAATAACCGTGAGAATGCGATGTCTATTTGTTCATTTTTAAGAGCTTCAATTTGTTCGGTAACTGTCATTTCAAATAAAGTGACGTGAACATGCGGAAATTTTGATTTATAAGTACTTATTAAAGTCGCCATAAATGCTAAACAAGCTGAGCTTAAATAAGCAATATTAAGTGTGCCCACTTGACCATTTTGTGCGCGTTTGACTTGAGTTTTGGCTTGCTCAGTGAGGGTTAAAATATCGTTGGCATCTTTTAATAATTGTTCACCGGCTTGAGTAATGGCCACATCTCTGGAGTTACGGTTAAACAAGCTAACGCCTAGTTCGGATTCCAGTGCAGAAATATGTCGGCTAATTGCTGGCTGTACTGTATTTAACTCACGCGCGGCTTGTGAAAAGCTTTTATGCTTTGCTACTGCGATAAAACTTTTTAACGTTTTTATATCCATCAGTTACTCACTTTTAATATGTGCAGCTTATAGCCATACATTATCTGTATAGATTCAATTAAATACTAACATTTTTGTTATGACTTAATAACCCGTATCCTGTGCTTATGTTTTATTTACTTGATATAAAAATGAATACATTAACAACCTTTGGTAGCTTTACCCTCCTGTGCATTTCCAGTTTAACCATTATGGTAGGCACCTTACTCGCTCCAGGTTTGGTTAGTATATCTGACGGGTTAGGCATTGTAGAAAACTCTGTATTTTTGATCACGCTACCATCATTAGGCGCTGTGGTATTTGCCCCTTTAGCGGGTAAATTAATAGATAAATATGGCGCATATAAATTACTTATTATTGGATTACTTTTATATGGCTTATTCGGCACTAGTCTTTATTTTTTGAACGGTCCAACACCTGTATTCATTAATCGGTTTTTGCTTGGTGGTATAACCGCAATTGTGATGGCAAGCAGTACGGTTTTAATCTCCATGTGGTATCACGGTGAAGAACGTTTAAATATGATTGCAAAACAAGGTATGGCGGTTGAACTTGGCGGTGTTATCTTCTTATTTTTAGGTGGATTACTGGCTTCATTATTTTGGGGTTTACCGCTTATATTGTATTTAATTGCTGGATTATTTTTAGCAATGCTTTTACTGTTTGTACCACCTAAACACCCACTTAATACCAACACAGAGCAAGCAGTTGAAGGCCGGTCAAATACCTCTACAAAAATGTCACTTAAAAGTGTTTATATTGTTTCTACGTTGGCCATGACTATATTTTTTATTTCTACCGTTTCACTACCAATTACCATGAACGCGCAACAATTTGATGAAGCTGAAATAGGTAGATTGTTAGCTTTTATTTCCCTAGTTGCAGTAGCTACTGCTGGATTTATGCCTAAAGTAACTAAGTTACTGACTGAGCAGAAGACATTGGCTTTGGCCTTTATCGCTTATGGCGTATCTTATTTATGCTTTTTACAAGCTAGCACTGCATTTTTGTTTTTTGGCGCGGTATTAATTGGTATTGGATTTGGATTTACTATTCCACTATTAAACCACATGACGGTTGAGCTAAGTGAAGTGAATGTTCGTGGTCGTAACTTGTCGTATTTCACTATGGCGGTGTTTACGGGGCAATTTTTAACATCGTTTATTGAATATATCCCTGGCGGTATTACAAATGTATTTATTGGTTGTACTGTCTGTTCTGCTCTTATTGCGGTTATTTTGTTGGTAACAAGCCGTAAAACCCATGACCGACTTAATTAGTACTAGTTAAACAAATGAAATTGAAGTGTAAGGAAAAATATGAAAACGTTAAAACAACAAACTGAAGAAAAAGTAGCAGGTGGTAGAAAAGCTAAACCTGAGTTTATGGCAATGGTTGACAAGTTACTGGCTGAACAGGCTGAGTTCAAAAAAGGAGAGAACGCTCTTAAGCTTGCTCAACAAGCACCTGACTTTGTATTGCCAAATCAAAAAGGTGGGTCTGTATCTTTAGCTAGTTTATTAGCAAAAGGCCCTGTTGTGGTTACTTTTTATCGTGGTAGCTGGTGTCCGTACTGCAACTTACAACTTAGAGCTTTGCAAGCTCGTTTAACTGATATCCATGGTTTAGGCGCACAACTTGTTGCTATTAGCCCAGAAGTACCTGACGGCTCATTAGATACCACTGAAATAGACAATATGGAGTTTAATGTATTGTCAGATCAAGATTCAAAAGTAGCTGCACAATACGGCGTAGCATGGGAAGTGCCAGACTTCTTTCTTGAACATATGAAAGTAGACCGTGGACTTGATCTTAACGCCGTTAATAACATAACTAACGACAGTGAAGACAGCAGCACAATTCTGCCTATTCCCGCTACATTCGTTATTGATAAAAAAGGAACCGTAACTTGGCGCTATGTTGACGTGGACTACAGAACACGTTCAGAGCCAGAAGATATTATTACCGCGTTAAAAAACTTGGTATAAACATTTTTCTGAGCTGTTTATAAAAAAGTAACTCGCCGAGGGGCGAAATAAGATCTAGCGGAGAAAAGAATTAAAATTATGACTTACAACTTTTAATGCTTATTCCTCTATAACAGCGTAAGCTTGCACCCTTATTCATATTAAAAATTAGGCTTGCGCTCTTTATTTTTTAAAAATTAAATAAATAGTGCATTAATAAAAAGACTTTATGCAGTTAACAGCAAAACCATCACTTAATAACGCTTTATTAATTTCCGTTCGTACACCTGAATTTAGAGGCGCTGAGGCTGAAGAGTCATTGGCTGAACTTGCCCGTTTGGTGACAACGTTAGGCTTTAAAGTGGTTGGTACTCAATCGCAAAATCAGAGCTCAACTAAACGAGTAAATGTACTTGGTTTAGGTAAACTGGCAGAAATTGCGCAACTTACTGGCAACAAAGGTATTATTGAAGCGGCTGAAGATGAAGACGACGAGTTAGATTATGATCAAGACTTCGCAGAGATACCGTCGGATAATCTGCCATTAGCTTGTGCGGATGTGGTGGTATTTGATTGTGATTTAAGCCCTTCTCAACTGCGTAATGTTGAAAACCAATTAGGTGTAGAAGTATTTGACCGTACCGGCGTTATTATTGAAATATTTAGCCGTCACGCTCGTACCAAAACCGCTAAGTTACAAGTTGAAATAGCCCGTCTTAATTATGTTGCACCAAGACTACGTGAAACCTCTACTGGCGATAAAGAACATCAAATGGGTAAAGGCGCTGGTGAAACGACGTTGGAGCTTAATCGCCGTAATGTTCGTGATCAATTAGCTGAGCTAAAACGCCAATTAGCAAGCGTACAAGAAGAAATGAAAGGTAGACGTACACAACGTTCTGAGCATTTCTGTGTTGCCTTAGTTGGTTATACCAATGCAGGCAAGTCGTCTATGATGCGTGCCATTACCGGAAGTGAAGTGGAAGGTGAAAACAAACTTTTTGCTACGCTTGATACTACGGTACGTGCCCTATTTCCAATTACGCACCCAAGAATATTAGTGTCTGATACAGTAGGTTTTATTAAAAAACTACCACATGATTTGGTTGCATCATTCCATTCAACCTTAGCAGAAGCACACGATGCGTCGTTATTGTTGTATGTGGTTGATGCTTCCGATCCATCATTTCGTAAACAACTTGATGTCGTACACGAAGTATTAGAAGAAGTTGGTGTTGAGGGAAGTGAAAAATTACTGATATTAAACAAGTCAGATCAACTAAGCGCTGAGCAGCAAGCGGCGCTAATGGTAGAGTTTCCAGATGCCATGTTAACATCTGCCCGTGACCCAGAAGATGTTGCTAAGCTGCATGAGTACATTGTTAAGGTTGCCGAACAAGGCATGATTGAAGAAGAAGTGATTGTGCCTTATACCGCCAAAGGTATTGTAGGTGAAATTCGCAACAGCATGAGTGTGACAAAAGAAGAATATGAATTTGACCATATCAAACTCACCGTTCGCTCAAGTGCCATAGACTTAGCGCGTTTGAAAAAGAAAATGCTTGAGAAATAGACGCTAAGAATCAAATAACAAAAAGCCGATTAATGTAACGTTAATCGGCTTTTTGAATCCAGAAAAATAGCTTTGCTCAACGTAATACAAGATTAGTCCTACTGTGATTGAATATATCAGTTAACTAAAAACAAATTAGACGCTGAATAGAATCAGCGATTCCTGTATTATTACGCCCATAGATTCAACCTAGACTTAAGATCCTTAATGGCGACTCAACAATTCGATAACCAACTCACAATTATGCGTACCGATGTAAATGTAGATAACACTGGTGTTATCAATACGTTACATACCGACAAAATATTACTAACCACGCTTAATTCAAAGTATATCCATGCCAGTTTAGGTTTACGTTATCTGTACGCTAATTTAAAAGACTTACAAACATGTTGTGAAATAAAAGAGTTTGTTATTCAAACCCGCCCGCTTGATATTGTTGAGCAAATATTGGCATCTAATCCAACTATCGTGGGCTTCGGGGTTTATATCTGGAATATTGTTGAAACCACTAATGTGGTTAGTCTGTTAAAGGTTATCGCACCAGAAGTTATCGTTGTATTGGGTGGCCCTGAAGTAAGTTATGAATCTGAGTCTCAAGCCATCGTTCAAGACTCTGATTATGTGTTAACGGGTGAAGCTGACATTAGCTTTTATGAGCTTTGTAGAGATATTATTAATAACAACGCGCCTGACACCAAAATAATGAAGTCTAAGCCTGTCGATCTAAAAGATCTTGAAATGCCCTACCAGTATTACAGCGATGAAGACTTAAAGAATCGTTTACTTTATGTAGAAGCATCTCGTGGCTGCCCGTTCAAATGTGAGTTTTGTTTGTCGTCTTTAGACACAAAATCAAATCCTTATGAGCTAACGGTTTTTTTACAAGAAATGGAAGTGCTGTATCAACGTGGCGCACGTAATTTTAAGTTTATTGATAGAACCTTTAATTTAGACATTAATACTTCCATTCAAATTATGCAGTTTTTTTTGGATAGAATGACCGATGATCTGTACCTACATTTTGAAGTTGTGCCTGATCACCTGCCTAGAAAATTAAAAGAGATGTTGGCTCAGTTCCCTGCAAATACATTGCAGTTTGAAATTGGTATTCAAACCTTTAATCAGGAAGTGCAAACCAATATTAGTCGCAAGCAAAACAACCCAAAATCAAAAGACAATTTAATTTGGTTAAAAGAAAATACTTCGGCGCATCTTCATGCTGATTTAATTTTTGGCTTGCCAGGTGAAACCTTTGAAAGTTTTAAAGATAGCTTTGACCAGCTTTATGCCTGTCAGCCACATGAAATTCAAATGGGTATTTTAAAACGCCTTAAAGGCAGCCCAATAATCAGGCACACAGAAAACTTTGACCTGCGTTTTAACCCACTGCCGCCGTTTAATATATTAAGTACCGACCGAATTGATTTTGCCACTATGCAGTTGGTCAATCGATTTGCCCGCTATTGGGATATGATAGGTAATTCAGGCCGTTTTAAACACACCTTAACTCACCTGTTAACGGATAAGCCCTTTGACGACTTTATGGCCATCACCAATTGGTTATTTAATGCAACGGGCCAAACTCATAAAATTAACCTTAAGCGCTTATATGAATTGATGTCGCAGTCGGTTGAAGCCTTGTTCCCTGAAAAACATCAAGATGTGTTACCAAAAATTGAGATGGATTACACCGCATCACAATTAAAAGGCGCGTTTAGTACTCTTAATCTTTATGCCCACGAGAAAAAACAAACAACCAGTTCTGGTAAGTTATTACAGCGACAAAAACAACATATGCAGTAGTCGTTTAAGCTATTTATTCGACTGATAAAAACACCAATGACTATATAAAAAGGACATTCCATGAAAATATTCACATTACCTTTATTACTATTAATTCTTTCGGCTTGTACTCATAGAAGTATTTCCAACCCAGAATTATTAAAACAACCTAATACACCTCAAGTTAAGTACGCTAAAAAGGATTTAAAAGTATTTCCGTTAAATGTAGATGCTGCCCAGTCTTGTTACACCAGTAGTGCAGGAGTAAATACAACCAGAACAACATGTTCAAATAAAGGACGGTTGAATACGATTACTAATGTATTTAAAGAACGCGGTTTACAAGCGGTACAAGCTCAAAAGGGAAGTGAATTATCAGCTCCTAACCTTTCGGTACAAACTGATGAAATTAATTGGCTTTTAGAGCGTATTACAGGATTGGGTAATATTATAACGCTAGGGTTATTACCTATGTATCATTACGAAGATTTTGTTGTTAGTTATAAAGATCCTACCACTAATGTTGATATTACTGAGGAAGTTACCATTACCTCAACCACCTCTTGGTTTTCACTATTTAGAACCATGCCAGAAGAATTAGAAGGTAGTCGTGCTAAATACAAGGTAGAGGAAAATCTTATTCGTAAAGTATTAGATGACGCAAAAGTAGGTAAATAAACCGTACATCTAAACCGTTTATAAGATGTTAAGTTTGTTTTAACAACAAACCTTAAAAGTAAAAAAGACCGATAATTCGGTCTTTTTATTTATCTGTTACTTAGGTAAGTATACAAATTTACAAGTAGCTAATTTCACAACTAGATAAGATTTAGCCATTACTCTTTAAGTTCTATAATCGCGCTTATTTCAACCGACATATTCCCCGGTAATCCACTCATACCAACCGCTTCTCTAGCCGCTTTACCGTCGTCACCAAATGCAGTTACAAATAAGTCTGAAAAGCCATTGATTACTTTTGAATGATCGGTAAATGTCGGTGTTGCGTTAACCATGCCGGTAATTTTTAATACTTGTTTTACCTTAGATAAATCACCAACAGCCAGTTTAATAGTAGATAACGCACATAAGCCCACTAACTGAGCCGCTTGGTATCCTTGTTCAACATTAAGATCATCACCCACCTTACCTAATACGCTTTTTCCTTCACATGCGCCGTGACCAGACAAGTACAAGGTATTGCCCGAACGTCTCCATGTTACATAATTGGCAATTGGTTTCACAGGCTCTGGTAATTCCAAACCAGCTTCTGTAAGGCGTTGCTCTGGTGTTGTTGTTTTAGCACAAGCCGCTAAAGCGGTTATTAGAGTAATTGATAAAGCCGTTATTAATAGGTATTTATTCATGGAATTTCCTTTAAAGGTTATATTGCGCAAACTTTATGTGCGCAGTTATTTGTTTTAATTATTTACTGTGATTTTTACTGTGGTATTTAAACAAGCTTTTTCATCGCAGCTACCAGCTTTCCAACTTCATCACTTGATACAAATACTTGTGGTGTAATACGAATACAACTACCACTTGCAAGTCCGACACGCACAACAGTGAACACGCCAAATTCTTTTTCTAAACGCTGTTGTAAATTTTTCGCATCTTTTAATGTAGTTTTACCAGCGAGCCTAAACGCCCCCATTCCCGTTGATGACTCTTTATCTAAACCTCCGAGTACTTCAATATGTGGCATTTTTTCAGCTTCACTCACCCATAAAGAGCGTAAATAACGCAAACGCGCTTCTTTATTGGCTCCACCAATGGCCTGATGAAAGTCGATAGCTGCAGGCAATGTTAGAATTGCAGCAAAATTTACAGTTGCGGTATGAACTCGTGTGCTGATTTTAGTATTACCAGGATCTGACTCTCCAGGGTAAGGAAGCACCTTTTCTAACGAGCCTTTTTTCATATACAAAGCACCAACACCAACAGGACTACCAATCCACTTATGTAAATTAAACGCCGCCCAATCTACGTTTAAGTCGGTAATTTTAAAATCAAGTAAGCCCCAAGATTGCGCACAGTCGCAAATAACATCGATACCGCGTTGTTTTGCCGCTTCTGATATTTTGGCAACTGGAAGCGTTAAACCGTGCTGGTTACTTACATGGGTTAATAACATAAGTTTTAAATTTGGATTTTTATCAAATGCTTCTATATATAAATCGAGAATTTGTTGTTGATTAGCCTGTGGAGGAAGGATTACGTGTACTGGTTTTACTTTTCTGGATTCTGCTAACCATTTCATTGTTTCTTTAAAGCTAGGATAATCAATATCGCTATAAAGTACGGTTTGATTTGCTCCTAAATCTTTGTATTGTCTGATTAAGTTATGTACTGCTTCTGTAGCATTGCGAGTTAAAACAACTTCTTCAACAGTAACACCTAACGCCTCAGCAACTTTTTTTGTATTTAATTTATCATCCATTTTATAATTTTTACGAGCGTAATAAGACAGTTGTGTGTTAACCATTTCTGTTTTTTCAATAAACGTATCTTGTACTGGCCGAGCCATTTTTCCCCAATAACCATGTTCAAGATTAACAATACCTTTTGCTTTGTCGTAAAACTTTGCAATTTTAACCCAAAACGCTTCATTACTTGCCAACATCTCAGGTGTTGTACGTAGTGGAATTCTTGGTAACTCAATCGTACTAGTTTTAGAGCCAGACTTAGCTTGGCTTAAACTTGGAACTGCTAAAGTAAGAGCAGCCCCCGCAGTTAGGGTTTTTAACATTTTTCTACGGTTAAAATTTGTTAATTCTGAGCTCATTACTACGCCTTATATATACGAAAGGACAAACCAAATTAGCTACACTTTAGCTAAAGGGATATAACTAGGCATCCAATGTAAATTAAAACGATCAGTTGTGTAAAATGAATATTTTTGTCTTGTTATTTATCTGTTTTAGAAGGTAATTATAGAAAGTCTGTTTTTTTATAGCGGTTATTTTATACAGGTAAACATAGATAGAAAGGCAATGAAAAAGGTGGCCTAAGCCACCTCCTCCACATTCCAGAAACATTTTTACTTATAAGACTTTTCTATTAGCCTTATTTACTTCACTAATTTGCCGCTAAGTCAGTAATGTTAACTTGAGTCGTATATTTACCATTGGTTAACGCATTGTTCATTTTTTCTGGTGAATCACCAAACTCTTGCACAAATGCAACGATATTTTGGTTATTACAAGTCACCTTTTCAGCAATATATGTTTTGCTTAAGCCCGACTCTTTAATTACTTTATGTAATTGAATTTTACTTTTACCTGCAGCGGCAACACAAATTTTTGATGTTACATAATCATCTCCGGCTACAACTTTACTGGCAGCGTTTGCCATACCGATAGTTGATAAAGTTAATACGATTGTAGTTAGTGTTTTTGTCATTTTTTGTGTAAGTGTGTTCATAATGGTCATCC
This sequence comes from uncultured Psychrosphaera sp., assembly GCF_947500655.1. Taxonomy (GTDB): domain Bacteria; phylum Pseudomonadota; class Gammaproteobacteria; order Enterobacterales; family Alteromonadaceae; genus Psychrosphaera. The sequence continues at coordinate 166,510 of NZ_CANMSK010000001.1, forward strand.
CTTAGTTAAGTTACTTATAAGATTGCAACCGAGATGCCATATTTTATTTTATATACTTTTCAAATACTTATAAAGATAAAATCTATTTCACGTCTATTTTACATAAGAACAAAAACCACAAAGTGGTTATATTAACCACAATTTAGCATTAAGAATGCTTGTGTACTTATTAAGCTCTATGTTGTAAAAAGTAGATTATTAATACTAGCGTTAATAAAAGATAGTTACTAAAAAAGCCCTCTGAAAACCTTGTATGAATTCTGCTGTCCGTTTATCAGAATTTTTAATGATCAATTTAGACTTATTAATCGTTAACCACATCCACCTCTGTTCTTATTTCAACCTCCTTTAGTATAAAAATAACTCGCAAATGGTAATACCAACCAAAATAATTGGTTAAATCATTTGGTTGACAGCGGATCTATTTTTAGTATATTTATCCGAAATAATAATTACAGGAAGTAAAACAGTGTTTAAATTCATCACAATTTCACCCTCCATCATTTTACTTTTATCACTCGTTACTTTTACTACTCAAGCAGCAGGCAAACAGTTACCACTAAATGCGTATAGCAAATTACCAGAAATTAGCATGATGCGAATATCACCGGATGGAAGTCAGCTTGCGTATCGTTCAAATAATGGTAAACAAGATGTTTTTGTCGTCAAAGATGCCAAAACAGGCAAAATTCAAGGTGCAATTAATGTGTCTTCAATTGATCCTCAACTTGCTTATTTTATTGATAACGAAAAAATAATATTAAAAGCATCTCAATATAAAAATATTACTGGATATAAAGGCATGCATCATGTCAGTTCTGCATTTATATTCAACATTGCCGACAAAGAAATTCGACAACTGCTAACACCAGGTTATGGCATCTATACTGGGCAAACATCTTTAGGTGATATTACTGGTATATCGGAAGATAAGAGCATTGCATACATGCCAGCTTATATAGGCGATGAAGGAATTAAACACCATGAGCCTCAATTAGAATTAACACAAGTTTCATTAGATAAAAAGCGAAAACCTAGAAGCTTACGTAAAGGTACTCACGACACTATTAACTTTTTTGTAGACTCAAAAGGAAATGTTATTGCTCGTGAACGTTACAATAACAAAACAGATAAACACCTAGTTCAAAGTCAAGTGAATGGAGAATGGGTTGATATTTTTTCTGAGGAAACTAAATTTAGATACCGGAACTTCCCAGGGATAACCCCGGATAAAAAAAGCTTAGTTATGACCGTAACAGGTGAAAACGGACATCGAAATTATTACACCATATCCCTCACTGACGGAACAATCTCAGAAGCAATATTTTCCAAAAAAGATGCAGATGTAGAATACGTATTTACCGATATTCAAAAAGTCGTATATGGAGTGAGATACTCAGGCTTTAAACCTAGTTATGAATTTTTCGATAAAAAATTAACTAAAAAATTACAATTAATTCAACAAGCTATGCCAAACAATGTGTTTTATTTAGAAGATAAAACAGAAGACTGGTCAAAAATAATCTTTCGTTTTGAAGGTGAAATGGCAGCTGGCACCTATCTGTTATATGAAAATGGTGGTTTCAGTTATTTAGCCAGTCAATATTCGGCAATAGCAGCTGAGCAAGTTTACCCAATTAAAGAATATTCATATCAAGCAAGGGATGGATTAACAATACCAACTCTTCTAACCTACCCTACACTAGATAAAACCACAGGTAAAAATCTACCTGCGATTATTATGCCCCACGGTGGCCCGGAATCCTATGATAGAATTGAATTCAATTGGTTAGCACAGTATTTTGCTAACCGTGGCTTTGTGGTTATTCAGCCTCAATTCAGAGGTTCAAAAGGGTTTGGTATTGATCACATATTAAAAGGCCGTGGTGAATGGGGCCAAAAAATGCAAGATGACCTTACCGATGCAGTTACCGCGTTATCTGATGAAGGGGTTATAGATCATAATAACGTATGTATTGTTGGTTGGAGTTATGGCGGATATGCGGCATTAGCTGGAGCCACTTATACACCTGACTTATATAAATGTGCAATATCAATCAATGGCGTTAGTGACGTTGAAGAAATGTTAGATGAGGAAAAAGACAATTATGGTAGTGATAGTGAAATATTGTCTTATTGGAAAGAGGTTATCAATAAAAATAAAATGTCAGACGATTTTTTACAAAAGATATCTCCGATAAATTACGTAGAAAACATTAAAATTCCGGTATTAATTATTCATGGTACTAGAGATAAAGTGGTACCGTTAAGCCAATCAGAAGATTTCTTTGATAAGATGGAAGACGCCAATAAAGAGGTTAGTTACTTGGAGTTAAAAGGTATTGGTCATAGTATTTTAGACAATCCATCCCGTTTGAAAATGCTACAAGAAATCGACTCTTTTTTACAAAAAATATGCTGTAATTTAAAAATGAAAAGGTAAGGCATTATTAACTGATACCTTACCTAAATTAACCTATTAATTTAGAATACTTTTTAGCTGTTAACTTCTTAACGGTTAACAATCAATTTTCTTAGTCGATTTGAACAGCTTAATTAGACTCTGATTTGTTATAATTAGTTAACGATCAATTTACGTTTATCAAATAAACAAAAACGAGCGACCAACACCTCTTACCAATCAATAACTTATTTACTAAATAAAGATCTTCCATATACTCTCGACTGTTAACAAACTTCGTCTCCTCATTCTGATTTAGGGCTTTTGTGTTATGTTTGATAGTCGTTTTGATAGTGTCGACCTAAAAGGTGATATTTTTGGTGGTGTAACAACTGCAATTATCTCTTTGCCATTGGCTTTAGCCTTTGGTGTTGCTTCTGGTGCTGGCGCTGAAGCTGGGCTTTGGGGCGCTATTATGGTTGGTCTTTTTGCTGCGCTTTTTGGTGGTTCCACCACTCTCATTTCTGAACCAACAGGACCCATGACCGTTATTATGACGGCTGTATTAACCAGTATGATGGCAAAGTATCCAGAAACCGGTATTGCGATGACATTTACCGTGGTTATGATGGCCGGTGCTTTTCAAATTCTACTTGGCACGCTCAAACTCGGAAAATATGTAACCTTAATGCCATACAGCGTTATATCTGGCTTTATGTCCGGCATTGGTGTCATATTAATTATCTTGCAGTTATCTCCACTTTTAGGGCATTCGGCACCATCAGGTGGCGTTATGGGCACCTTATTAGCGTTGCCAAATACCTTGTTAAATCTTAAATTTAGTGAGTTATTTTTAGGTGCCCTTACCTTAGGTATATTATTTTATTTACCCAAAAAATATAGAAAGTTAGTTCCTGCCCAGTTAGTTGCTTTGGTGGTTGTTACGCTTATCTCTATCATATTATTTGATACCGACACCATCAGACGTATTGGTGAAATTCCTGCAGGTCTTCCATCAATCGTTATTCCTCACTTTAATGCTGATATGTTTACCATTATGGTTATTGATGCTTTGGTATTAGGTACATTAGGTTGTATTGACACTTTGTTAACAGCGGTAATTGGCGATTCCCTTACACGTAAAGAACACGACTCTGATAAGGAGCTTAGAGGTCAAGGTTTAGCCAATATGATCTCAGGTTTATTTGGCGCACTTCCTGGAGCTGGTGCGACTATGGGCACAGTAACTAATATCCAAGTTGGCGCTAGGTCGCCTCTATCTGGAATTGTCCGCGCTGGTGTTCTCGCGTTGGTGGTTCTTGTTGCTGGCGGTTTAACCGAACCAATTCCAATGTCTGTATTAGCGGGTATTGCTGTTTATGTTGGCTTTAATATTTTAGATTGGAGTTTTATACAACGCGCTCATAAAATCAGTCTTCAAGGCATGGTGATAATGTATGGAGTAATGTTCCTAACGGTGTTTGTTGATTTAATTGCAGCTGTTGGACTAGGTGTATTTATTTCAAACATTATTGTTATTGAAAAACTAAGTAAAGAACAGGCTCGTAAAATTAAAGCGATTAGTGACGCCGATGAAAATGACGTACCGTTAACTGACAATGAACGCCAGCTGTTAGATAAAGCCAATGGGGAGGTATTATTCTTTTATCTTTCAGGCCCAATGATATTCAGTATATCTAAAGCAATATCACGACAACACAGACGAATATCTGAATATCAAGTTATGATCTTAGATTTAACCGACGTTTCTATGATAGATGTAACCGTTGGTTTAGCACTAGAAAATGCCATAAAAGATGCGCTAGATGCTAAATGTGAAGTGATATTGTTATGTGAACACACTCAGACACGCCAGCGACTAGAAAAACTGAATATATTTAAGTTAATATCATCAAACAGTCGTTTAGAAAAAAATGAGTTTAAAAGCAGAACTGAAGCACTACAGGCTGCTTTGGTCCATGTAGAAAAAAATACTTTATAAGACAGTCAAAACACAAAATTCCAACATAAAAACGCTAGGTGTTAACCTAGCGTTTTATTTTTACCGACTTTTCGTTACAGCAGAATTTAGTAATTTATCAGCAGTTTATATATGAAAATATTGCGTGACTATCCGATTTTCGAAAGTACAGTTAAATTTCATCAACGGTTATCAAATAAAGATATACAAAAAGGTTTTAAGTAGTTGAGTTAGTCGCAGGAAAAAGAGATTTATTAAATACCAAGGTGAAAGCAAAGCATTAAATTCGCTCAGATAAAAGCTAACTTCCTTTCTTAAGGCGCATTGATAACGCAATTACGATCCCTGTTGCTAAACCGGTCGCTATGCTGCCACTTAGGCCTAGTTGTATCATAAGAGGTTTTAATACAAATAAAGACAAAACAACAAACGGGACAAGCAAAATTGCTGCGACTTTAAAATCAACAAAGAGTTTAATCTCTCCTGAGCAATGTGGGCATAACTTTACTTTACCCATTTTATTTAAGGCTTTTGAGAACAAGCCAACCTTTTTATTACAATGTGGACATTCCATAACATCTTCCTTATTTAATTACTTACCAAGCATGGGGTAAACGGACTTTACGATACCTTGTGATGTAACTTTATATACTTTGTATAGATATATTTTCACACTTAGATTCTTGAACTACTTGCATCACATCTACGACTTTACTGTGCTCGGTATTCCGGTCAACGACAATATGAGCTAAGTCACATTGAGGTAATGAATTCAGCGATTTTAGTAAATCGTTAACAAGGTTACCTTCGACTTTTATAGAATGCGCACTCAGTTCGACAATAACCATTTGATTTTTCTTTGAGCATGCAATTGTAAAATACAAAATTAAAATAACTACCAAAAATATTCTCATCATATCTCCGTGTCCACATAAGGTTTGGCTAAACGATAAAATAAAAAAATGCCTCTAATACTGAACTACCAACATTCAAGTTACCTTTACATTCGGCCCACTTTTTCATACGACTTAATCTTTAAAATACTCATCCAATAGCCTTTGGTAACGTTAAGCTCTCCAAGTACTTCAATAAGTATAAAAACCAAGAAAGCAGAATTCAGGATCATCATAAACAAATTAATATTGGCATTTTCAGCACCAAACTTGTAACCAATCGCCGCATATTGATACACAGCGATAATGCTTAATGACAAAGCTAAGAACTCCGAGCTTCTGATCAACTGGCCTTTTTTCGTATTAAACTCTGAATAATTAAGCGCATTAGTAATAGCTCGCCCGTAGCGCTGCACTGCTATATATAAGATACCTAAAGATAAAAACTTTAATTCCCCTACCCAGCCATCTGACAATAACCAAAAATCATAAAGTCCATGAATAAAACAAGCCGCTATAAAAGCAAAAACAAAATAACCGGCACTATAATTTATATCGCCTTTATATTTTCCGTACATTAATCCGTAAGCGATAAATGACGTTAGCGCCATATGTAAGATAGTTGCAGAAACAGACCTACTTAAAACGTCGTCTAACCCGGCTTGGTGGAAGTACATAAGGTTTTCCATAAAAGCAAAGCCCAATGCGCATACTGAAGCATAAACAATGTAATCCATAGATTCGTTGATGATATTGGTAAATCTGAGCAAAATTAAGAATGGAATGATTTTTATAGTTTCTTCAATAACACCAATGGCAAAAATAGAATAAAGTAAGTCATTTAAATAACTGCCATTTAACTCCCAACCTAAAGTGACAAAATAAAAATCATATAGTGGAGTTGCCAACATAGAAAAACCACTACCTAAACATAAAGCAAAAAGGATATGCTTTAATTTTTCAGTTTCGTAAACGTCTACCCAAAGGATAAATACAATCCAAAAAGCTAAGATCAATAACGCACCAACTAAGCCTGTTGTTGTCACGTCCCCTAACGAAAACGCATAAGCCGAATAGTCTTTTAAACTGCCATTTTTAAACAAGTGATGGCGTATTACCCGCTCAGGTATGTATTGTTTGGCTTCTGTATTTGACAACAGTTTTATTAATTTGTCTTCTTGTCCACTGGCTTCATAAACTCTGGCTAAATTGGAATATGCACCAGATAGATTCCCTTGAGCTTCAATTTCTTTTAAAAAATACCTTTCGGCGATAACATAATATTTCTTAGTTAAATATATATAGCCAATGGAGTTATTTAAGTAATGCAGATTAGTGTTTTTAACTTTTAAATAACGAAATAACGCCTTGTCATCATTACCTTTTATAACCTCCATATGGCCTATACCATAATAACCAATATCAGATGTTTCCGCATGATTAGTGGATGCAAATGTTGCGTATTGAAGTGCTATTGTTTGGTCGTCTCGGTATGCACCTTTGCCAATTTTTTTAGGTCTGTTAAAGTGGCTGCGAATTCTAGCTCTGTGAAAATCAATGTTTAACGGCGCAATCTCAATAAGCTCTTCATAAACACGTTCAGCTTTAATGTAATTACCCGCCATGATTGCATTTTGCGCTTGCTGTTCCAGAGGAATATTTTCAGTAGAAAAAAACAGGTTAACAATTAAAATACCAATTAAAAAAGGGACAACGAATAAGAATAACCATATTCCTCTCATTTAATTTCTTCCATTCTTATCTTCCATTATTATGTTGTTGCGATAGGCTGATATATTAACATTTATCGAGTGTTCTAGCCTAACCAAAACACACCAACCACTACGAGAGCAATAAGCAAAGCAATAAGGAGAGTAATAAGTAATAACTGTGAAAGTAAAATATCCCATCGCCTGTTGGGTATCTCATGAGCTGGATATTCTAACCCCCAACATTTTTGATTAGCATACTGCACAAGCATATCCGGCGTTATTGGTATTCTGGAAACACGTTTATTGGGTGGCAAAAAGATCATTCTAAATAGACTTGAAGCTTCTTCAGGAGAATGAAAGTACCAAAGAAAGTCATCAACATTCACACTATAGTTTTCTGAAAACACCTCGATAAGCTCAAATAGATCGTCACCAAATACACCAAAATCCTCGAATAAATCAGAGCCTGGTTTTATTGTTTTAGGGTCTATCCCTAGCGCTTCCTCTAGAAACAGATAAATATCTTTTAATACAATCATGTTTTAGCGTCTTTCTTAGTTGTGTCGGATTGCTGTGTGAAATCTGCGTGTGATTAAATCTTATTAACAAGCTATTATGGTCTTTTTATTTCGCAAAATTCAATCAACACCTTGTTTGTGTTGATTAAAAATAAAAAACTCTAATATAAAATTAGAGTTTTTACAGTTACGTGTTTCTGCTTTAACTAGGAGCTAGAGTATTAAACTGATAAAAATTAGTTCACTAATGAATTAGTCATTTCTTCAATTTGTTGAGTGATTGCTTCATCTTTTTCTGGATTATATTGATCAGCATGTACAAAACTAACATTCTGTATGCCAATGAAGCTTAAACAATGTTTTAACCACGGCGTTAAAAAATCAACCTCAGAGCCTAATTCTGTTCCGCCAGATGTCACAACCACAAATACTTGCTTGTTGTCTAATAAACCAACTGGACCCGTTTCAGTATAGGTAAAGGTTTCTTTAGAACGGCACAATAAATCGATAAATGCTTTAAACGACGCTGGCATTGAAAAGTTATAAATTGGCACGCCAATGACCCAAACGTCAGCCTCTTTTGCAGACTTAACAATATCATTCGACACTGCTATCGCTGACTTTTGCTCTGCAGTTCTTTGTTCATCCGGCGTGAAGTAACTCCCTACCATAGTGTCTGTTAAAAACGGTAAACCAGCACCAACATTTAATGAATCGCTTTCTACTGATGTTTTCTGTGACAAGTTATCAATAAATTGCTGAGTAATTCTTTTACTATGAGACTGCTCATTTCGCGCGCTTGAATCTATGTGCCAAACTTTCATAACGTTTTCCTTTTGTGTTGTGTTAAGTTTTTTACTGCCATTTTCATTAAGGCTCTTTAAACCGAACCATTTTCTAACATTAAATTTCATTTTCTAGGTTTCCTATCAATGGCACAATTCGATGCGGATTAATACTTTCATGAGAAAAGTAATAATGACGCTTTATATGCTCAAAGTTAGTCGTATTTTTAACCGCATTTAATTGGTATAAATTTTTGGTATAACGGGATAAATTTGGGTAATCCGCAATTCTCTTCTGACTACATTTAAAATGGATGTAATAAACCAAGTCAAAACGAACTAACGTGGTGATAAGCCTAATATCCGCTTCAGTAAGCTGGTTGCCAACAAGAAAGTCTTTGCCTTCAAGATGAATATCTAACTTGTCCAACGTTTTAAAAAGCGGCTTAACGGCCATGTCATACGCACTTTGATTTTTTGCAAATCCACTACGATAAACCCCATTATTTACGTTCTCATAAATCTCATCATTAAGAACATCTATGTCCGCTTGTAAAGCTTGAGGGTAATAATCATCGGAGTTCCCCGTTAACTCATTAAAAGCCACATTAAGAATTCTGATAATTTCAGATGATTCATTATTAACAATCGTATTGGTTTTTTTATCCCACAATATCGGCACTGTAACGCTAGTTGAAATGTCAGCTTGCGCTTTTTGGTAGACCTCATAAAGATGAGTACTATCAAACAACGGATCATTTGTTGTGCCTGCAAACTGGGTGTCGAAGGCTTTAGCAAAAGCCCAACCATTTTCAAGCATATCAGGGTGAACCACGCTCACAGAAATATGATCTTGCAAACCTTTCAACTCACGATAAATCAAAACACGATGCGCCCACGGGCAAGCATAACCAACATACAAATGGTATCGACCAGAGTCTGGTGTAAAAACCGCGTGGTCTTTATCAATAACATCTCTGAATGTACGGGGCTTTCTATCAAACGCTCCACTGTTGTCACTAGAGATAATACTACCCTCAACCCATTGCCCATCAATTAACTTACCCATGATTTATATCCTCGATGTATTCTTATTAGCTTAAAAGTGGATTAATGTTAATTCCACCATCAATATTAATTTCACTACCTGTCATGAAAGAGGATTTATCAGATGCTAAGAAACACACTAAATCAGCAATTTCAGTAGGCTCACCAAAACGTTTTAAAGGAATACGCGCTTGCATTGCAGCTGCAAAACCTTGAAGTTGATCTTCTGGCATGCCTGTTTTACCAAAAATAGGTGTTGCAATAGGGCCCGGATTTACGGCATTTACTCGAATTTTTCTTGGCGCTAATTCAGTAGCAGCCGTTTTAGTAAATGAATTTAATGCGGCTTTTGATGCGGCATAAATTGCAGTGTTTGGCATGCCCGTGTATGCATTAATAGAAGATAAGTTGATAACACTTGCACCATCTTTTAACACAGGTAAAAACTTCTCAAGAGTAAATATAGCCCCTTTTAAGTTAATGCCCATTTGGTAGTCATAAGACTCTTCTTCAATTTGACCAAGTGGAGAAGGGACAAAGACACCAGCATTAACAAATAACGTATCTATTGCACCATATGTATTTTTCACTTGTTCAACCAAACTATCAATTGATGACAGATCTTGCACGTCAGCAACAATACCTTCAACACCAAGTTCAGCCGCTGCTTGTTTTACCTTCTCTTCAGAGCGACCAGTAATAACAACCGTTGCCCCCTCTTCTTTAAATTTCTTTGCAGTGGCAAAACCCATTCCGCTATTACCGCCGGTGATCACTGTTACTTTGTTGTTTAATAATGCACTCATTTTACTTTCCTCTTTTTAATGTTTAACCGTAATATTCGGTTTGTCTTCGTTAGTGAGTTAATAATAAAGCTCAGTGGAAATAAAAAAAGTTCTTATATTTTGTTTTTTTGTGCTAAATTTAGACCATGTATCATATTACGATTGAACAAATCCAATGCCTAAAAGCCCTTGTTGATGCAGGGAGCTTTTCTATGGCGGCTGAAAAACAAGGCAAAGCCAAGTCTGCGATGATCTATTCTATAAAGCGATTGGAAGAGCAACTTGGTTTTCCTGTTATAGAGCGCAGCGGTTATAAAAGTAAATTAACCAGTAAAGGCCGTGACTTTTTAGACAGCTCAAAAAAACTGTTAAATGAATACGAACAGCTTTTAATTAAGTGTTCACATTTAGAGTCTCATATTGAGTCTTTTTTTCGGATCAGTATTTCCGGCATTTATCGCATGGACATTGTTCACCCTGTCATTGCCAGTACCATGAAAGCATTCCCGCAAACAGAAATTCAATTAGAAAGGGAAATACTAAGTGGCGAACGTATGCTTAATGCAGACATGGTTGACCTTGCCATTTTTGAAAATATTAGAAATAAAAAAGATTTGGATTATAAACAAATCGATGAAGTAAAAATGGTGTTAACCGTTGCAGCCAACCACCCTTTTTTGACTATTCCCAAGTCAAAACAATCCATTAGCGACTTATATAAATATCCGCAAATAATACAACGCAGCACACTTGCAGAAGACGATTATAAAATCGGAGTGCATAAAGAGTCATTACAATGGAAAGTGTCTGACACCAACTCTAAACACGACATTATCTCACACGGTTTAGGCTGGGGACGATTGCCCTTACCGCTTATTCAAAGCGACTTAGACGCAGGAAAACTGGTGCAGCTCAATTGGTTAGAAGACGATGATGTTACGCCTATTTACATCGCTAAAAAGAAAAACAAAATGAAAGGTAAAGTGGCTGAGTTTGTGTGGGATTCGTTTTAGTAATTGACCCCAATAATTAACTCCAATTGTAGTAGCTTAGATAATATCTAAGCTACTACAATCTAAGCTAATACAACTAAAAAAAGCAACACTAATTTGTACTGATATCTGGCAAATTAAATATCAAACTTATTAACCACACTTTTCATTTGTGCAATTAAATTGGATAACTCTTCACTTGAACGTGCCGTTTTATTAGCCCCTGTTGCTACTTCTTCTGCAACATGGTTAATTGTTTGAGTATTCGTATTTATATCTTTTGTCACAATCGATTGCTCTTCTGTTGCACTAGATATCTGTTCATTAAGCATCATAATGTTCGACATTTGCTCTGAAGAATAACATGGACACCCACTCTAATTTGTAAAAAAACTAAGTCAATTTATTGCTCGCGAACCGCAAGGTTCGCCCTGCTCTTGCTTTTTGCTCTGCTTTACTTCTCCATCACAAAATCACTTCGTTAAATATTATTTTTTATAAAATTCGAAGCATGGATGCTGAGAAAGGGCTGGTTATTCACATCATGGATGATGGGATGTCATCAAAACAGGGATGTTTTATCAGATGACCAAGGGACGATTTTTCAGCCCTTTTTTGTAAACAAAAATAACTATTTAATGAAGTATTGGATTTTGTTTGGAAGCGGCGCTCTGTTTCATTATAAGAGCCGGTTACGTTTTTGGGCTGTTGAAAAAAGGTATGGTCGCCGTCAAGGTGAAACCTATAGTAATTTGAAATACAATTTCAAAGCTAAAACCACCAATCTAACCTTAAAAACAAACATAAAAAAAGGCGAGCACTAAGCTCACCTTTTAAACAAAAACTGCACTCTGGTTACAGAGCCTAGTCCTTATAAGTATCAATACTCGGACAAGAACAAATCAAGTTACGGTCACCGTATACATCATCTATACGTGTCACTGTTGGCCAGAATTTGTTTTGTTTTACAGACTCACATGGGAATGCCGCGTAATCACGTGCATACGCTCTGTCCCAAGTTGGGTCTAGTACGTCTTCCGCTGTGTGTGGGGCAAATACTAATGGATTGTTTTCTAACGTCCATTGGCCGTTTTCAATCTTAGTAATTTCACCGCGGATAGCCACAAGTGCATCGACAAAACGATCTAGTTCTACTTTTGCTTCTGACTCAGTAGGCTCAATCATTAATGTGCCCGCTACTGGGAATGACATAGTTGGTGAATGGAAACCGTAGTCGTTTAAGCGCTTAGCGATATCCATTTCTGAAATACCAGATGAGTCTTTAAGTGGACGTAAATCAACAATACATTCGTGCGCAACACGGTCGTTACGGCCACGATATAAAATTGGATAATGTGCACTTAAACGTTCTGCTACGTAGTTAGCATTTAAGATAGCCACTTGGGTTGCTTGGCGTAAACCAATTTTACCCATCATGGCAATGTATGCCCAAGAGATAGGTAAAATACCTGCAGAGCCATAAGGTGCTGCTGATACTGCGCCGTTGTCTATGCCTACATTTTCAATGGCATTTTTACCAATGAATTCAACTTTAGTTACAACGTGGTTTGGTAAGAAAGGCGCTAAATGCGACTTAACACCAATTGGTCCCATACCTGGGCCGCCACCACCATGTGGAATACAGAATGTTTTGTGTAAGTTTAGATGTGATACGTCAGAGCCAATTGAACCCGGTGACGTTAAGCCAACCTGTGCGTTCATGTTAGCGCCGTCCATGTAAACTTGACCGCCGTTTGCATGCACTATGTCACAAGCTTCTTTGATGGTTTCTTCATAGATACCGTGGGTAGAAGGATATGTGATCATGATGCAAGATAGGTTCTCACTATGTTCTTCTGCTTTGGCTTTTAAGTCTGCAATGTCTACGTTACCGTTTTCATCACACGCGGTTACTACCACTTTCATGCTGGCCATTTGGGCTGACGCTGGGTTAGTACCGTGCGCAGAACTTGGAATTAAACAAATGTTACGGTGATGATCATTACGGCTTTCATGATATTTACGAATCGCGATTAAGCCTGCGTATTCACCTTGTGCACCAGAGTTTGGTTGCATTGAGATGTTGTCGTAACCTGTGATCTCAATTAATTGCTCTGACAATTCGCCAATCATCTTGCTGTAGCCTTGAGCTTGTTCAGCAGGACAGAATGGGTGCAAGTTACCAAATTCAGGCCATGTTACTGGGATCATTTCCGCAGTTGCATTTAACTTCATGGTACAAGAACCAAGCGAGATCATTGAGTGATTCAATGATAAGTCTTTGCCTTCAAGACGACGAATATAACGTAACATTTCTGTTTCGCTGTGGTACGAGTTAAATACTTTATGCGTTAATACGTCTGTTTTACGCGCGTAAGCCGCTGGAATTGAAGAGGCCGCATTAACAACTTGTGCGTCTAATTCAGCAATGTCTAAACCATGGCCTTCTCCAAGCACAACATCGAACAATTCTAAAACACATTCACGAGTAACGGTTTCATTCATTGTCGCTGATAACTTACCGTCTAAATCAGTACGGAAGTTAACCAGTTTTGTTTTAGCGCGCGCTAAAATCTCGTCTTTGTTATCCGCGACAAAAGTAATAGTGTCAAACCAAGAGTTATTAACTAAAGTAACGCCTTTGGCTTTAAGGCCAGCAGCAAAAATATCAGCAAAACGGTTGATACGGTTGGCGATTGCTTTTAGTCCTTGTGGACCATGATAAACCGCGTAGAAAGACGCCATATTGGCTAACAATACTTGCGCAGTACAAATGTTTGAGTTGGCTTTTTCACGACGGATATGTTGTTCACGTGTTTGCATTGCCATACGTAATGCAGGATTACCACGACGGTCTTTAGACACGCCTATAATACGACCCGGTAATGAACGTTTATGTTTGTCGCTGGTTGCAAAAAATGCAGCGTGTGGACCACCGTATCCCATTGGTACACCAAAACGTTGCGCTGAACCTAATACAGCGTCTGCGCCCAAGTGTCCCGGCCCTTCTAACATTAATAAGCTCATAATGTCAGCGGCAACGATGGCAACGCCTTTGTTAGCTTGTACCGCTTCAATTAACGGTTTGATGTCGTTAACTTGGCCTTCTGCGCCTGTGTATTGGAACAAGGCACCAAATATTTCGTAATCTGCGGCTTTTTCTGGTGCGTCAACAACGATTTCAAAACCAAACATTTCTGCACGCGTTTTAACAACGTCGATTGTTTGTGGATATACATCATTGCCGATAAAGAAGATGTTGGCTTTTTTTGCTTTTGAAACACGACGAGCTAAGCCCATTGCTTCGGCAGCGGCTGTTGCTTCGTCCAACAAAGATGCGCTGGCTAAGTCTAAACCAGTTAAATCTATAGTTAACTGTTGGAAGTTTAATAGCGCTTCCAAACGACCTTGAGCAATTTCTGGTTGGTACGGCGTATAAGCAGTGTACCAGCCTGGATTTTCTAACACGTTACGTAAAATAACGTTTGGTACTGAAACTGGGTGATAACCTAAACCGATATAAGATTTAGCAATTTTATTTTCGCCGGCTACGGTTTTTAAATACGCTAACGTTTGTTCTTCCGTTTTGGCGTCGTCTAAGTTCATTTCTTGTGGTAAACGAATTGAGCCTGGCACCGTTTGTCCAATCAGTTCTTCAACTGAACTTACACCTAGGGTTTTACACATTTCTAACTGCTCTGATTCGCTTGGGCCTATGTGGCGGCGAATGAAGATGTCGTGTTGCTCTAGTTGTTGTAAGCTGGTTTTTTCGGTCATGTTAATAGACTTCCTAAAATTGCTAATGCATAGCGGTTTAAACAATAAACATGCAGATTAAAACCTACACGTTTTGAATATTGAAACGAGTATTTCACCCTATAAAACGAACAAACCTCGCATTGGGTGTCCAAGCGAGGCTTTATCTTTATTGCAGATTAATCTTCGTCGATTGACGATTCATAACCTTCAGCGTCTAGAAGATCACCTAGCTCACCAGCGTCTTCTAATTTAATGCGGAATAACCAGCCGTCTCCGTATGGGTCAGAGTTTACTTTCTCTGGAGAGTCTTCTAGCTCTTCATTGATTTCAACAATTTCACCAGCTACTGGAGCATAAATATCAGAAGCTGCTTTAACAGATTCTGCTACTGCACAGTCATCGCCTGCTGCAAATACGTCACCTACATCTGGTAAGTCAACAAATACCATGTCGCCTAATAAACCTTGCGCATGTTCACTAATTCCCACAGTTACCGTACCGTCACCTTCGTTACGTACCCATTCATGAGAAGAAGCGTATTTTAAATCCGATGGAATGTTGCTCATAGTTTATTTTCCTTTGGCCATTTAGTTAAAATAAGTAATCGTTAAAAAATGGTTACTTAAAATAAGTTATTGTTAATCTTTTTTAGCTTTATGCACTGCTAAATTTTAAGAGCTAAGTTGTTCTATTTTAAACCACAACAAAATATAAATGTTACAGCGTGTTTGTTCAACTTAGCTTTTATGTTGTTTTTATATTTTTTTATATTTGTTACTAACAAATTAAAGTATTGATTTGCCGTTACGAACAAATCCAGCTTTAGTTACTTTAACGTCAACTAATTTTTTACGCATCTCAACTTGTACCGTATCACCAACAGCGGTTCCTGCAGGAATACGAGCCATAGCAACTGAGTAACCTAATGTTGGAGAGAATGAGCCAGATGTAATAACACCTTCGCCGTTAGCCGTAATAACTTTTAAACCAGAGCGTAATACGCCCTTTGCTTCCATTACTAAGCCAACAAGCTTTTCTGTGCCAGCTGCTTTTTGTGCAACCAAGGCTTCACGACCAATAAAATTTCTATCTTCTGGTTCCCAAGCAATGGTCCAAGCCATGTTAGCCGCTAATGGAGAAATTGAGTCATCCATATCTAAACCGTAAAGATTCATGCCCGCTTCTAAACGTAATGTGTCACGTGCTCCTAAACCAGCTGGTTTAACACCCGCATCTAATAATTGTTGCCATAAATCAGCAGCTTGAACGGCTGGTACTACAATCTCGTAACCCGCTTCACCTGTGTAGCCTGTAGTAGCTATAAATAATTCGCCTGCTTGTACACCAAAAAATGGCTTCATGCCTTCAACTGCTGCGGTTTGCTCTGCGTTTAAAATAGTGGCTACTTTTGACTTTGCTTCTGGGCCTTGAACCGCAATCATGCCGAATTCTGGACGTTCAGTAACGGTTACAGAGAATGCTTGTGCTTGCTTGTTGATCCAAGCTAGGTCTTTTTCACGTGTGGCTGAATTCACCACTAAACGAAAAGATTCTGGAGAGAAGTAATAAATGATAAGGTCGTCAATAACGCCACCTTCTTCATTTAACATACCAGTGTAAAGGGCTTTACCTGGTACAGTAAGTTTTGCAACGTCGTTGGCAACTAACTTACGTAAAAATGCTTGAGCATCAGAACCGTCAATATCAACAATAGTCATATGAGACACATCGAACATACCTGCATCTTGACGAACTGCGTGATGTTCTTCGATTTGAGAGCCATAGTTGATCGGCATTTCCCAACCGTGGAAGTCCACCATTTTTGCGCCAGACTCTACGTGTTTGTCGAATAAAACTGTTCTATTTGTCATATTTTTACCTTTGCTGCGTTAAACGTTACGAACAAGGTGAAAAGAATTAAATTGTTGAGGAATTGTTGAATTTACAAACCACAAAGCAATAATTTAAGTTCTTCCACTTAAAAATTGCGAAGGAGTATAACGGATCTGATGACACATAACTAATAAATTACCATTAGTTATTTTTATGCCAAACATAAATCTAAGTATGGCAAATACTAACAATTACAGACGTTTACATCATTGATATATGCTGGATCAGATAACATCTTTATATTTAGCTAGCTCAGGTAAATCGCCTGTAATACCCATAGCTTGCTCAATTATTTTATGTTTAACCATAGGGCTATTGTTCGTTACTAACAGGCCAAAACCTCGAATAAGTTTTTTGAATTTATTATCCCCTGCAAACAAAGCTTTCAATCCCGCCATAGCGGCTATATATGTTTGAGCCTCGGCTTTACGCCAGCCTTCATACTTTCTTAATTGTTTAGTTAACTCACTGCTTTTATTGGGGCTTAATAGCTCTGGTGAGGATAACATTTGTACTAAGCTTGCGGCGTCTAATAAACCTAAGTTCATACCTAATCCAGCTAATGGATGTATGGTGTGAGCCGCATCTCCCATAAACACAACACCTTGGTTTACCCATTGTTTTGCATAACGCATAGTTAACGGATAACTAACACGCTGACTGATTAGTTTTATTGGCCCTAACGTGCTGTCTGTTGCGGCTGTTATTGACTTGTTGAATTCATCTTCCGTCATGTTTTTCAACAGATCTACATGCTCAGGAGAACTAGACCAAACGATAGAACATTGATTTACATCTTTCAGTGGTAATAAAGCTAACGGGCCTGTTTTTAAGAATACTTGGCGAGCACATGCTTGATGTGGCTCGGTTGTTTGGATTGTTGCCACCAGCGCATGATGATCGTAATCAGAAAATACCATAGGTGTTTTTAACTGCTTTCTCACCCAAGAATTGGCTCCGTCTGCCGCCACCAGCAATTTACTAATAATTGGCGTTCCGTCTTCCAAGGTTATTAACACTTGCTGCGTTTGGTTATTATTCTGATTGTGTAAGTTATTGACTTTGCTATTAAACTTTAATTGGATATTGGCATGTTTCTCGGCAACGGTTATTAAGCTATTTCTAATATTATTGTTTTCAATAATATGGCCAAGGCGAGACTCTGATAATTGCTCAGCAGCAAATTCTATTTTGCCAAAGCTGTCTTTATCCCATACTGACATTTGGTTATATGGTGTAAAACGCGTTGAGTCCAAATGCGACCAACTGCCTAGTTGGCGAAATATATTTTCACTGGCGGCTGAAATAGCACTTACACGCAACTCAGGTGCTGTCAGTTCAGTATGACTTGCAGCTGCATCAACAACCATAACGTTAAAACCGTTATCTGCTAATCCGAGTGCGGCGGTTAAACCAACACATCCACCACCAATAATTGTTATATCTGTTGAAATCAAAGTCTATTTCTCTACTGTTATTTTTATCTTCGCTGTTTATTTACAACGCCTATTTGAGTGTTTTGCTACTCATAAAATGCAACGCAAACCACTGTTGTAAACTGCTTACTTTTTGTAAGGCTAATAAACCTAAGGTTCTCGTTAATGCTGGTAATCGCCCTTCTAAGCCAAACATTCTAACTAACAAGTCAGTAAAGCCTGCGATACGATTAATGTCATGCTGACGCGCTGCTTGATAGTTATTTAATGTGGCAAAACTACCAATATCGTTTTGACTTTTATTAACAGAGCTATCTACCGCGACTTTGATCTGCTTAACCAAACTAGCCACATCCCTTAAACCTAAGTTAAAGCCTTGTCCTGCAATTGGATGAATTGTATGAGCGCTATTACCAACTAATGCCACTCTGTCACTTATAATGCTTTGTGCTTTAGTTAACCCAAGCGGATAACTCTCACGTTTTGATGTTTTAGTAATAATCCCCGCAGCTTGCCCAAAGGCATTTTGTAACTGCTGACAAAATTCGGACTCTTGTAAAGCCATAATATTATCTACATCTTCTGGCTTAACACACCAAACTACAGAATATTCGTCTTTGTTAATTGGTAAAAAGGCAATTGGACCAGATGTGGTAAAACGTTCAAATGCAGTATGACCGTCTAATTGAGGCTGAGTATCTTTAGTATTAGAGTCCCCACTGTCTTTACTGGCTAAAACACTATTTACCTTGTTATTTTTTGTTACCTTTATATTAGCGATGATTGCGTTTTGCTGATACGCCTCTGTACTAGTGCTAATATTTAGTTTTTGTCTAGTTGGAGACATTCCCCCTTCTGCGACAACAAGTAACTTGCCATGTAGCGTTTGCTCATCGTCTAAAACAACTTTTATATGATCTGGATATTGACTGAGCTGCTTGATGGTATTGGGTTTATACCAAGTCACTTGTTGTTTATTGCTCTCATTGCTTTGCAAGGCTGCTTGTAACTCATTTAACGTAGTGGTGAAAGCGCGTCCCATATTTTTCATGGCGGCCACGTAACCCATAGCGTTTAAGTTATATTGATGTGAGCGCATAATAGTTTTACCTAAATGTCCACGGTCTGAGGTTACAATCGTTTTAATTGGCCATGCTGACGGTTTAAGGCTTTCCCATACTTGCCAATGATTTAATAACTGCAATGAGCCATACGACAAGGCTAAGCATCTGTCGTCAAAGTTGACTGTTTGGCTTTGTTCAGAGATTTGATTTGAGTGTTGATTTAACTCCTGAGCAGCTGTATCTGATTTAAAATCATTGCTCTTAAAGTCACTGCTTTTAAAGTCATTGGGTACAGCATCTAACGACGGTTGGCTAACCGGTTCAATTATCGCAATAGATAATTCAGGGGTTTCATTTATCAGTCCTATCGCCGTTAACAATCCAGATAAACCACCACCAGAGATGATCACATCGAACTCAGACATCTTATTCATAATCGCTGTACTCATAACTTATATTTTATTCCAACCATATATAAACACTACTGATAAAATCAATTATAAATAATTACCATGCAGGCGAATTGATCTTGCTCATACTGACTGACTATTTTATTTAACAGGTGAATGCTACATTACCTGAGCCTTTATTAACAAAATTATCTGAATAATTTTATACCTTGTTGTTTAAGTTCTTGTTACCCAAATATAAATGAGACTTTTTAAACATATTTATATGTAAAAACTAGATTGTTTTCTATACTAATTAAAAACACATACAAGGTAGTCAATGTTTTGGATAAATCGCGTAGAAAAACACTTAAAAATATCGCCATTGGTAGCTTAGCTGGAGCCGCAGCAATTAAAGCACCTTATGTTTTCTCTAGAAATAAAGTAACTCTTAGAGTATTGGGTACGCATGTCACCCTACAAGAAGAGTTAAGAGAACAAGCGATGGCTGACTTAGGCATAAACTTAGTGTTTGAACCTAAAGGCAGCGCGGCGGTTTTACAAAAGGCCTCTATGTTCCCCGAGTCTTTTGACATATATGAGCAATGGTCCAACAGCATAAATGTACTCTGGCGCTCCGGTTCTATCCAGTCTATCGACAAATCACGCATTATTCATTGGGATGAAATTAACAACCTTACTAAAACCGGTAAAGTAAGCCCAGATGCAAAAATAGGCGCAGGTGATGCACCATATAAATTATTGCACGTACAAGCTGATAACACATTAGGCTCAGAACATACCAACCAAATGAGTTATTTACCTTATGTGCATAATGTCGACTCATTTGGTTACAACACTAATGTAATTGCCAAAGGTGTACCTTATGAAACGGAAAGTTGGGGTTGGTTATTAGATAAAAAAAACAGCGGCAAAGTCGGTGTGGTTAATGCACCTACCATAGGTATTTTTGATTTAGCCCTTGCAGCACAAGCCAACAAGTTAATGACATTCAAAAATATCGGCGCTATGACTAAGGCTGAACTGGATCAATTATTTTCTATTTTGATCGACTTAAAGCAGTCTGGGCATTTTAGTGGTTTTTGGACCTCAGTCCCTGAGTCTGTTCAGTTTATGCAATCTGACCGGGTTGCAATTCAAAGTATGTTCTCCCCTGCGGTTTCTGCATTAAACGGACAAGGCATTCCTATTACTTATGCAGCACCAAAAGAAGGATACCGAGGTTGGCAAGGTGTTATGTGTTTATCTAGTGCGACTCAAGGAACCGTTAAAGATGCCGCATACGATTATATGAATTGGTGGTTATCAGGTTGGCCTGGTGCGTTTGTGGCTCGTCAAGGTTATTACATATCTAACCCACAACGGACTAAAACTCATCTTAGTCAAGCTGAATGGGATTATTGGTACGAAGGTAAACCCGCAGCAATGCAACTGAAAGGCACTGACAATAAAGTGTCGGTTCAAACTGGAGATATACGCTCTGGTGGGAGTTATGAAAAACGTTTTAGTAACGTGGCAGTATGGAATACGGTTATGCCTACCTATGACTACAGTATTCAAAAATGGTATGAGTTTATAAACGCATAATGCTTACTTTAATGCTCAACTTTACTCTGATATTTAACTCAGTCCCCCTTTCCTGTTGTACTTTAGGGAACGGCTAATATGTTCAGAAGTTTAAAGGCTCAATTAACTGTCATATTTTCAGTGATTTTAGGATTGCTGTTTTGGCAGCAATATATGGCGTATAAAAGTCAAGAATTGTTAACGGAAGAACTTAGTAATTCAGAAGTATTAGCAAGAAAAATGATATCGGTAAAAACGTTAGAGAAGGACGTTATAGATTTACAACGTAATGTTTTAATATATAAAGAAACCCGCAGTAATTCGATAATCAATCGTTTTAACGTGATTATGACGTCAATTAACCAAAAGTTAGCAGATATCAAACTATTTGTTGATAGCTCTAACATCAATAAAAACCAATCTACTGCAATTGACAGCATGCAAATGCATTTAACTAGCTATCAAGAAAACTTTGACACCGTTGCTAATATATTAACACTTAGAGATAAAATACTGAATGACGGTATATTAAAACATCTCATGGAACTTGAAGATGACCTTTCAAAAACCTTAAATACTCTAAAAAATGAAAATGCTAATTACCCTCATTATTCCAAGTTATTACTGCTTAGCCATCAATTACAGCTTAGTATTTATGAATATAAGTTTATTTCTAATATCGAGAATAAAGCTAAATCCCAATCAATCCTAAAACAAGTTGAAGCCATATTACCGCGTTTAAACAATTCACAGTTAGATCATGCACAATTAGAGCAACAGGTAAAAAGCATATCTATTGGTTTTGTAAAATACTCACAAATTACCCAAAATTATTTTTATCTTGTTAACGTAGTTATGTCTGGCTCAGCTAATGAGTTTTTATACCTAACCCAAAAACTCAGTGCTGAGGCTTTATCGCACTTAAATCAAAATAAAACGGCATTAAACACCCATATAAAAGAGGCTAAATTACAAAGTAGCGCCATTTTCATAGTTAGCGTATTTCTGACATTAATTATTATATTAGTGGTCATAAAACAGCTTATTGTCCCCATACAAAATATAACAAAAACTATAGATATGTTAGCTGCTGATAGAACTCTTAAAGAAGAATTTACCTCAACCAGAAATGATGAAATTGGTCATCTCATTCGCTCCGCTAATATTTTTAATAATAAAAATATTAAAACAACCCAACTGTTAGTTGAATCGCAACAACTCAATGAACGCCTTGCGATTGAAACTCAAAGAGCAGAGCAAGCAGCAACAGCAAAAAGCATGTTTATTGCCAATATGAGTCATGAAATAAGAACACCAATGAATGGCATTATTGGCTTAGTTGGCTTGCTTAAACAAAAAGCTCTACCAACAGAAACCTTAGATTATTTAGATAAGATCAGCTATTCATCCAATATATTAATGAGTGTTATTAATGACATTTTGGACTTTTCAAAAATTGATGCGGGTAAAATGGAAATTGAAAATATTCCTTTTTATCCTGCCAATGCATTTGAAAATGTAATTGGTGGGCTTTCAATTAAAGCGCTAGAGAAGAAACTCAATATTCGTTGTTATATTCCGCCTAACTTACCTAATAAACTCATTGGCGATGAAGTGCGTTTAAGTCAAATTTTACTTAACTTAGGCAACAATGCGATTAAGTTTACCAATACAGGCTCAGTATCTTTTGTTATCAACTGGGAATATGTGCAAAGCGATGACAATAAGCAATCAATACTGTTAACAATAGAGATTATCGATACAGGAATAGGTATAAGCCAAGAGCAGCAAGAGCATATATTTGATGACTTTACTCAAGCTGATGGCTCAACTAGTCGAAATTATGGAGGTACTGGTTTAGGTTTAAGCATATCCAAAAAGCTAGTTACTTTAATGAACGGACATATCAACATAGACTCAACGCCCGACCAAGGCAGTACATTTAAGATCTGCTTACCTTTTCACGTAGCATCAAATGACCCAATAGCTGCCCCTTTAAGTATAAATTTTGGATCTGTGTGTTTATGGAATGTTAACGAGATTGAAAACAAAAAATGGGCGAACAATAATAGAGACCTAATGGCCCAGTATTTTAATAACATGCATGTTGTTGATGAGAATCTAATTAAAAACTTTATAACAGAACAAGAAACCGTATTAAACAAAGACGACCTATTATTAATTTTTGTAAGTAACAATTTAAACCAACAGCAACTAGATATAATATCTAGCTTATTTAACGTCGGTATATCCATGGTAATTTGCACAGATATTAACGATGTTAAATTAACAAACGATCTCAATTCACTTGGTGTAAAACGTATTATTAACCATCCATTTTATCCAGAGCAATTTCATAAATTCATTACGGGGATACACAACCCAAACGTAATTCAAAACCGATTTAAAAACATTGCCAAACCTAGTGTTAATAAAGACACCCACTATAAAGGGCACGTACTTTTAGTGGAGGATAATGCAATTAACCGGTTGGTTGCTGGCAATATATTAAGCAACTTTGGTTTATCCTATGATGTTGCTGAAGATGGCGAACAAGCCTTTACCAAAGTGCAAAACAATCCTGATTACGACTTAGTATTTATGGACGTACAAATGCCGGTGTTAGATGGCTACGATGCAACCATTAAACTGCGTGAATTTGGTTTTAAAGACTTAATAATTTGTGGTTTGTCGGCAAATGCAATGCGCAGTGATTTTGACAAGGCAAAAGAAGTAGGAATGAACGACTACTTAACCAAGCCCATTGATAAAGATGAAGTAGAGTTGATCTTACAAAAGTATTTAGCCAGCTAAAGCTAGAATACTAGAAAGTAAAAGAAGGCTTATGCCATTAGCCCTTCTATCTCTTCTATGGTTTTAGGCACTGGGTGAGTTAAGTTTTCAAAACCGTTTTGAGTGATCACTACGTTATCTTCTATTCTAACGCCAATACCATGCCATTTTGGGTCGCACTGTGACTCAGCGTCAATATAAATACCAGGTTCAACGGTAAATACCATTCCTTCTTTTAAAGGACGAGCTTCGCCATCAATATTATATAGACCAACATCATGTACATCTAAACCTAACCAGTGACTTAATCCGTGCATGTAAAATGCTCGGTGTGCATTCTGATCAATTAAGGTATTTAATTCACCCTGTAAAATACCGAGTTCTATTAAACCTTGAGTGATCACTTCTACAGATAAATCCGTTAAGTCTTTTAATCTAGCGCCCGGCTTTATCGCATCAAACACCGCTTGCTGTGTATTTAATACCAGTTGATAAATAGCTTTTTGCTCTGGGCTGAATTTACCACTAACCGGAAAAGTTCTGGTGATATCGGCGGCATAACCTTCAAGTTCACAACCGGCATCGATCAGCACTAAATCGTCTGGATTTATCTCATCTTTATTTTCTGTGTAATGCAATATACAAGCGTTATCGCCACCACCGACAATAGTTCCGTAAGCCGGATAACGAGCCTTGTTCATGGCGAAATGATGATGTATTTCGGCTTCTAATTGATATTCAGTGACATCTTTACCAGATTTAACTTGAGCTGCTGAAAATAACATAGCTCGTTTATGCGCGGCGGCTGATATTTCACCAGCTTGTCTCATTACTGCAATTTCATTAACTGACTTAAACAAACGCATTTCATGAATAAGAGGACGCACATCTATTTGCTGTTCAGGCGCAATTTTTCCGGATCTGACTGACGCTCTTAACTCAGCTAACAATTTGAATATTTGTTTATCCGTGCTTTTGTCATCGCCTTGTGCCCAATATAGAACATCTTTATTGTTAAGCTTATCTTTTAAAACCGTGACCAGTTCATCCAGTGACGCTGTGCTATCAAACAAATACTGCTGCTTAGCTAAGTCTTTACCAATACGACGACCTTGCCAAATTTCGGCAGTTTTATCTTTAACTCGACAGACTAAAGTTGATGATGTTACGCCATCAATTTTTTCTAAAATTAACCATGCATCAGGCTCAGGAAAACCGGTTAAATAGTGAAAATCACTATTTTGTCTAAATGCATATTCAGTGTCTCGGCTACGAGTCACTTCTTTAGCCGCACTCATTACAACAACACAGTTATCCGACAATTGTGCTAATAACTGTGCCCTGCGCTGCTTAAATTCAGAAAAAGGAATTGAAGGCATAATATTGAAACTTATTAATTAATGCAGCGTATTGCTGACAGGCTTAGCTTGATTTACCGCTTTGCCAAACTCTTGATGACATAACACAGTTGAAATGCGCACAAACTCAATCACTTCATAAAAGTCAGCTTGGCTTTCATTATCTTCATCTAGCTCAGTATCCATACGGGTAATATTGGTAAAGTCTTCAATAATTTCACGCGCTTCATTTGACGACATCGTTAAGTCACGTTTATTAAAGCCAAAACCAACTAAAAAGTATTGCACCCAGTTTAATAACTCTTCCGCTTGGTCGGTTAATGTTTCGTCATCGCTTGGTAAAAATATTTCAAACGACATATCTTCTGACTCTAGCTGATTAAAGACCTGTTCAACTATGGTTTCTGCTGCTTTTTTTAACGAGCCTTTAACGCTTAATCCATTATTAAATAGCTCAGCCATGTGATCCAAATAATCAGTGGACTCTCTAAACATTCCACCTGATATCAGGCCTGTTAATAATCCATGCAATTCGCTTGCGGTTGCGGCAAAGTCGTGTTCATTTAATACAGAAACTAGTTGGTCATGATCCATAAATGTGGCCTTTATAATTTTACTTTCGGATTTTAGTAAATCCATTAAGAATGAAAGTAAATAGTAAAAATTGATAAAATATAATGTGCAAGTTTATCACTGTTTTAGTTGCGGTGGGTAGTGTTACAAGCGGATTAACTTGTCTGTGAACACAGCATTTGCTTGTTCTCTGGTCAGTTTGATAATTAATTACTCATTTAAATTAAAAAGTCTCTATTTAGACTTGAGCATAATCCTATACCTGTTATATTCCGCGATGAAATAGAATTACGTTTTAGTGTGCATTAATGTTATTGGTGTATTGCATTATGTTAAGCTATTTTGAATATGGTACCTGGGGTGTTTGACAGAAAATTGTATCCCTGAGCCGATAATACTTTTACAGGAGAGTATTTTATTTGCTATTGCGCAAGCTCGACTCACCTCGGTGAGTAATCGAGAAGCCTACGGTAAAAATATATTTTCCGCCCTGAACACGTCGGTTGTTCATGGGTTAGGTTTTCATCGGCACCTTGGGGCCACCATTTTATTTAATGCTCTATTAATTAAAAATGAACAAACTCATCTGCGCTAACAACTCATCATCCCTCAGTGACATAAACCTAAACAATAGCTATTTACCCGCTTCTATATTTAGTCACCGACATCATCTGTTTTTTCCTCACAAGAATAGCGGATACCACCTCCTTAATTTATTTTAAAAGTACACAATAATTCATTAATTCACCATTGCAATGGTTAGCAAATTGTGCAAAATTGGTAATAACAATTGATATGACAATTATGGATTTCTTAATGCTTAAATCTCTATCCTTACTTTCATTAACTATGATGTTAACCTCATGTTCTAGTGAGCAAAATATACCTGCCGATAAGTTTGACCTATCAAATTGGAAAATTACAGTTCCATTAGACCAAGATAATAACGGTAAAGTTGATGAGGTTGATACTAAAGAACTTCAGTCTTACCAACACTCTGACTTTTTTCATTTAGACAAAGATGGTGGTTTAGTATTTACCTCACCAAACAAGGCAACAACGAGTAAAGCGTCAACTAATACACGAAGTGAACTTAGACAAATGCTTCGTGGTTCGGATACTTCCTTGGAAACTAAATCTTATGGTAATAACTTTGCAATAGCAGCTCACCCTGACTCAAATTATTTTGGTCAAGTTGGTGGTAGACTTGATGCAAGATTAAAAGTGGATCATGTCGCCCAGAATGCCAAAGTTAGTAAGAAACCAGCCTATTCTGTTGTTGTTGGTCAAATTCATGCCGGAAAAGATAAAGAGGTTGTAGCCGACGGTAATGGTTTTGGTTGGGGTAACGAACCAATTAAAATATTCTACAAAAAATGGCCAAAGCATAATACCGGTTCAGTATTTTGGACTTATGAAAGAAACCTAGCTAAAGACGATCCTAACCGAACTGATATCGCTTATCCGGTATGGGGAAATACTTGGGAAAATCCAGCGGATCCTAAAGATACAGGTATTGCACTTGGTGAAGAGTTTAGTTACACAATTAATGTATATCAAAACGTTATGCATTTAACGTTTACCACCAAAGAGCAAAAAACGGTTACTTATAACATTGATCTTTCTAATAATATCAATGCTTACGGCCAGTTAGATAAAAAAGATTTGCCTGCTGGTTACAGTGGTGATTGGCTTTATTTTAAAGCAGGTGCTTATAACCAATGCTCAACTAAAGAAGCCGACGGTATTTGGTATGCAGGCTGTTCAGGCACAGGTGATTGGAAAATAGACAAGGAAAATGGCGATTATACCAGCGTAACATTTACCAAAATTAAATTAAGCCCAGCGACAAAACCTGAATAAATAAGCATTATATCTAACACCTTTTATATATTTTCAACTAACTTTGTTTAGTTGAAAATATATAAAGTTGATTGACGCCTGCTCATCCACTTCAATACCAATTTCATTACCAGATTGTATTCAATTCCTAAGCTGCAACATCATATTTATTACTACCTTTAGTTTTCATATATATGGCGTTTATATTTAATATAAATTTGTTTAAAAATATTAGCGTTGTTCAGCAATAAATTACTTTTTATACCAATCTTATAAAGACTACAAACATATAAACAAACGTCAAAGTGCACTGTTAATTTGCATGTAACCAAGTGAAAAAAGTATTTTTAAAGGCGAGAGATATGAAATCTATAAAATATGTACGTTGATAATTTGCAGGTAACTTATAGATTTCAACCACTCAATACCATTTGATATTGAGTGGTTGAAATTACTATTTATAACTTTATAGCTAAAGTCTAACTAAACATTAAAACTTAGCTTTTACACCCAATTCCCACTTAACTCCTGAACGTGAGTAATCAGCAATAGTCGTGTCGTTACCACGAGTATAGACTTGAGCAGTGTTTCCTAAGTTAGTTCCTTTTAAGAACATGCTAATTTCACTGTTAAATTTATACTTAGCCGACATGCTTAGATAGCTGGCCGCTTGTACATAACGGTGTGAGCGATCTGGAAATGGCAAGTTATTTGGTTGTAGGTATTTAGATCGGTATTTCCACATAAAACGAACCGTAGTTGCATCACCTTCCCAATAGACAGAGGCTGAAGCCACGTCTTTAGAAAACCCAAATAAGTTGGCATCTGGTACTATACCTGGACTCGCAATTTCTTCAGTTACAAAATCTGAGTCCGCTCTATTCCAAGCAAACTTACTACCTAAACCATTAAATGGTTCTGGTAAGTCAACAAAGTGAATTTGCCCTGTAACTTCCACACCTTGAATGACAGATGTATCTTCTGAAGTTTGTTTTACAATATGAGCCACATTTGAGTAAAGAGTGTCTGCACCGTCAAGATTAACGGTAATGTCCCTATACTCTATTTTAGTATCATATCCACCAGTAAACTCTTTATAATAAAACGCAGCAGTTAACGCAGCATCTTGTGATGGATAATACTCTAACGATAAGTCATAGTTTATTGCAGTATAAGGGTCTAAATGGTTACCATTGGCATCACCACTGGTAATAACGTTTGATAAATCTGTATTGATATCAGTGTCACAAATCTCTTCATTTTGATCTTCACATGTTTCGTAACTCACACCTGCAGACATTGCATTCATTTGGAAACGCGACATTGATTTATATACTGCGGTACGGATATAAAATTCGTCAGTCGCTTGGAAGGTCAAATTTAAACTTGGTAATACTTCTGTATACTCGGAGTCCAGTGTTAACGCTTCACCACCTTCGCTTACGGCATCATAAAGGTTATAACCACCTTCCTGCGGATTTGTAGTTATATAAACTTTTTCACCCCAACCATCGGAATGAGTTTTAGTCTGAACAACTCGAACACCAACATTACCGTATAATGGTGAATTAAATAATTCAGTATCAATATTCGCCATTACGTAACCAGCGGTAATAGTTTCGGTAACATCTCGATCATCACCGCTTCTTGAGTCTGTTCTTTCACCTATATCATAAAAATCTGAACTTGTAGCCCCAGGCATCTGACCTAAAATTTGACCGATAAAACATTTAGAGTCATATGTTGCATAACCTGTAGCATCACCGCCTGCTCCTGTTTCTTCGTTAAAATGGTTATTGTTAACATGACCATTTTGACACTCATTAATTATCCCACTAATGATTGCAGAATTTCTTTCAGGGTTAGCTGTATTCCAACCATTATCATCATTGTCACTTGCACCGGTTTTTTCAACACCATCAAATGTTAATGAAACTTCAGTACTTTGCTCATCAAACAACTTCTCTTCAGAAAAGCGAACACCCGCTTTTATACTTGAGAAAAACTCATTATCTAATCGATACTCTGTATCAAAATTAACAGCTGCAATTTCATCAGATCGCTCTTCATGTACACGGCGGAACTCAACCAGCGCATTTCCATCATGAAGGAAATTATTGATATCCGTTGCATCAAATGCCTCAGAAGAAACAAACCCAGTATCATCAGGACCTAAACGCGCTGAATCTAACCAAGTTAAAACAGGCACATCGCTTTCACGGAAATCTAATGAGTAATTATAATGCTCTGTTGAACGGAATTTAGAACGGTGACGTAAGCGGTAACGATAAGACTCAGAATAAGATGCATCTAATGTAAGTGTTAAATTTTCTGTTGGAGTATATTCAACTTCAATTCCGCCACCACGATACTCATCCACTTGATTACGATCTTCACCTTGTAACGTTGGACGAGCTTCACCAGTTGCATATAACAATGTACGATCGACAATCACATGATCTTCAAGATCGTCATATCTATCGTCTAAAGCTAACTCCATGCGTTTTTCGGTGTATTCTAAATCTGAATGTTGATAATCAAAGTTGATATTTAAATCATCATTCGGTTTCCACTGAAACGTGAAAACCGCACCACTTCTTACATCTTCATCATCCACAGTACGCCAGTATGCGTCTTTTGGTACATAAAACAGTGAGTCTTGATCAAAATCGTCTAACGACGTGTCTACCCCCAATGTTGGAGATCGGCCAACTTGCCCAGCACTAACACCTTGTAAACCACCTGAGCAATCACTGCCACCAGACAAATCATTACCAGCTGCATCTCTCAATGCACATACCGCCATTTGAGAGCTACCACCAAAATTTTCTTCTGGATTTGCCGTATCTTTATAAGTAAAGCCAAGGGTAAAGCCCATTTCACCAAGACTATCCAATTCCCATTGCTGTACCGTAGATACAGTTACATTAGCACCAAAAGGTGAAGACTCGCCTTCCACATTACTATAATAAGAATTGTAAATACCAGCAGCTTGAACCGTAGTTTGTGCTTTGCCGTAATCAACCGCTCTAAGTGAATTTACATCGATAGTCCCTGATGTTCCCCCTTCAACTAAATCAGCTTGTTGTGACTTATAAATAACAACTTTATCTACTAATTCAGAAGGGAATTTTTTAAAGTTAACGGCACGACCTTGCCCTGCATTTGTAATGGTACGATTATTATAAGTGGCATATCCCCAGTAAGAACCTAAACCACGAATAGATATTTCATTTTGACTGCCTTTTAAGCGATGGCCTGAAGCGCCTGAAATATTTTCAATAATGTCAGAAAGTGACAATCCAGGTAATTCGCCAAAATCTGCCGCAGCGACTGCATCGACAATTGCTACGCTATTTTTCTTTTCATTCAATGAACGGGTCATAGTGCCACGTAGCCCTTGAACCTCAATAACTTCTATTTCTTTCTCTGGTGTCTCTTTTTTATCATCTTCTACAGCAAGCGCAGGAAACGCTAATAAAGATAGTAATGTAGATGTACATACGAGATTTTTACGATACGTGCTATTTAGGCGAACCAAAGCACTTATCTTGTTTAATTTGTTTAATTTTTTTGATTTGTTTAAAGCACCCATTGATATCTCTCATTTATTGTTATTCTTAATTTATTATTATTTTTATACAATTTATTGTTGTTTTTTATACAAAGCCAAGCACATTCAATCAATATAGTGTCTAATTGTCAACCGGTTTAGTTACCAATTTACATTACCAATAACAGTATAAAATATAACCAGAGAATATTAACTTTACTTTCAGATACTAAAGCCCCAAAAACGACATATTCCAAGTAAAAACAAGCCTATAAAACGACAATATTTTCGACATCTATTTTATTAATGGCAATTAAGCTCACTTTGAAAAGCTTTTTAATGGCGAAACCTACTGTAACATCCGTTTCATTCATTAAAAAACAAACATTATTTTTAACAAGGGACAACCCAACAAAGCTAACCAGATATTATATTTTGGTTGACCACTAATGAACATATAGTGTACAAATAAAACAATTGAGCACTCCGAGCAATAATTAAACATTAAGGTTTGTTGATCCTTAGGAGCGCTTGTTAAAGCCGTTACCTAAGAAATTAAATAATAATGGTTTGAATAACATATTTAAACTGAAAAATTGGGGTTATTACTTGAATTCAAAAACGTTAAATTATGCCATTGTTGGTTTATTCTCGTTGCTGCTTGTAGGCTGCGATTCATCTAACAATGAAACAGATGATAATAATGAAGAAGAAGACATCAGCATTATTGAGGATGAAACCGCAAATAGTTCTGATGATGTTCTAATATCTCCCATTAGCTGTAATGCAACCTATCCTATTGAGTTTAGTGAAATATCTAACGAAACCGCCACTACTTCTACCGCAGAATTAGCATATATAATAGATGGTGATAAAACCAACAAATCTAGCTGGGCTTCTGATGATGCATCACAAGTTCTTATTGCTGAATTAAACGAAGCAGCCTTAATTAAAGAATTTGTTATTAGTTGGCGAACCCAGTCGGTGAGTTACTATTACGATATTGATTTATCTACAGATAAAGAAAATTGGATCAATGTTATTCAAACTGGACAAAGTGAAGCAAACTATATTATTGCTAAACGTATAGAGCTCGAAGAGAAAGCTCAAACAGCTAAATACGTTCGTATTTCCTTAAACGGTAACAGCCTTAATAATCAAAACAACATCACTGAAATAGAAGCCTTTGGTTGTACTAAAGATACAAACCACAACATTGAACTGATTGACTGGTATTTAAGTGTGCAAACTGACGAGGATGATAACGGTAAATCAGATTCCATTAAAGAAAATGATTTAGATAATGGCTATTTTGATCCTAGATTTTTTTACGTTAGTGAAGACAACGGATTAGTATTCTCTAGTACTGTACAAGGGTTCCGTACATCTACAAATACCAGTTATGTACGAAGTGAATTAAGAGAAATGTTACGTAAAGGTAATACCAGCTATAACACTCAAGGCGTTAATAAAAACAATTGGGTATTTAGCACCGCACCTGATAGTGATTTGGAAAATGCAGGGGGCATAGACGGAACATTAGATGTTGAAGTTGCAGTAAATGAAGTCACCTCCACAGGAGATGATTATCAAATTGGTAGAGTTATTATTGGTCAAATACATGCCAACGATGATGAACCCGTTAGACTTTATTATAGAAAGCTTCCCAACAATGACAAAGGTTCTATTTATATAGCTCACGAACGCCTTGAAGGCGATGATACTTACTATGAGCTTATAGGTTCACGCAGTGATAACGCCAGCAATCCAGCTAACGGCATAGCACTTGATGAGAAATTTTCATATCAAATCAAAGTAGTCGGTCACGATCTCACTGTAACCATAACGAAAGATGGTGGTGAAGTTTTCACAAAGCTAGTCGATATGAGTGATAGCAACTATGACCAAGGTGGGCAGTATATGTACTTCAAAGCTGGCGTTTATAATCAAAATAACTCAGGTGACATACATGACTTTGTTCAAGCAACATTTTATAAAATTGATAACACACACTAATAACTATAAGAATTAACAAATATAAGTGAGATAATGATCATGAAAATACTATTGGCTCTCGTCCTTTTTTTTAGCATTTCCGTTTTTGCAAACGAGATGACTGCTCATCAGTTTATTGATGGGAAACTCAACATAAACATGCCAACTGAACTTGATGAAATGTCAGATACCATATTAAAAAAACGTTATGGTGAACAAAAATTACCTCCTCAAGCGGCTTTTAGTAACAAAGACCACACTGTTACTTTCACTGTAACTCAATATCCAATGCAGGCTGATAAAAAGTCAATGCGCCGAATCCACAATTCATTATCTAAAATGTTGCGTAGCGCTCACCCTAAAGCTAAATGGAAAAAAGACAAAGTGTATAACAACTCAAACACTAGAATGGCCGTATTTGAGTACGAGATCCAATCAGTTGGGCAATATCATTATTATATAACTTATGCCCTTCCAGTAAATAATACACTTGTCATGTTATCTTTTTTAACTACCGATAAAAAATATAAAACTAAGTGGGTAAAACTAGCTAGAGAAACATTCGACACGATTACAATCCAGTAAATACCAGCCTTCCTTAACTTACAGAAAGGTTAACCTCAAATGGTTAACCTTTGAACCACAACCTTATTACTAAAATATATTACCAATTGAATATTTTTGGTTGACAATAAACTTTTCCAATTCAATACTAGGTCAAACATTGTACGAATTTGTATCGTCAACAAATTGTAAACTTTGTTATAAAAACTATAAAAACTATAAAAATATAAAAAACAGGAAGATGATTATGAGTAAAATGAAAACAAATTTAAGCATGTGTGCAATTGCATTAGCATTATCCCTATCAGGCTGTGGTAGTGATAGTGATGGTGGTAGTGACAATAGTGGTACGGATAATAGTGGCAGTGGTAGCTCTGAAAATACAGCAGCAACATTTGCTGGCGACTTCTTAGGTGCTGGTAATAAAGAAACATCTGATGATATTACAGGTTCTATTACAGTTACCGACCCTGATGCAGATGAAGCAGCTGTAGTCCCTCAAACTGATGTAGCAAAAAACTATGGTACATTCAGTATAGCCGCCAATGGTGCATGGACATATACAATCGACTTAGCAAACACAACAGTTGCTAGTTTAGGTAATGAAGCAGACTCTATTACAGAATCTATTGTTATTGCTTCTGTAGATGGTACAACACAAGTACTCGTTATTACGATTTCAGGTGTTCCAGCCGATCAAATAGCTAAAATATCAGATACCGATATAGGTGATACTGGAGAGCTTAATTATGGGTTCGAAGAAGCTACAACCACTGGAAAACTATCTTTATCTATCCTTTATGGTGCGGATGAAGTTGAAACTGCTTATATTTCATTGTATGACGCTGAAGGTTCAACCTCAACAGTGATTGGTGAGTTAGCATTAAACGAAGGTAAATTTGGTTTACGTAAAAATACGTATAACGATGGTGAAGAACCAAGTAAGGCAAGTAAAGCAACAAGTACTATTGATTATGATGCTATCGATGCACCAGACTTTACAGCTGGCGAATGGATTGATGTTGTAATGACTTGGGATAATTCAAGTGCAACAGAACGTGGTACTTACTCGATAGTTATTGATGGTACAACTTATGGCCCATTTGATTCTGAGTTTCCAACACCTGAAGCTGCTGTTGAATCTATATCAGTAAGACTATCATCAAATGGAAATACATCAGCCGACGCGATTTATGTTAATGACTTAGGTATTTATTCAGATGTTGCTGGCACAACCGCTATTTTTGAAGACGATTTTGAAGGTTATAGCGTTGGTGATTCATTAAGTGATGCAAATACAGAGACTCCATACGGCTCTCGTACTTTTGAAGCGGTAGTCGCTATCTTTGGTCAAGGTGTTTCGGTTACTCCTTCAGCAGAAGCTATATTTATATCAACACAAGCTGACGTTAACGTTGGTACGGCTGGTAATAAAGTTGCTGTAATGACAGATACTGATGTTCTTGATGGTGGCGAGTTAAGAATTAAATTATCATCTTCAGATATTATAGAAAAAGGTAGATTAACCGCTTCTTTCAATAAATCTTCAGCTGCGAATTGTACTTTTGAAACAAACGAAAAAGATGCTTATGTAGCCATATATGGTACTGATACTAGCAGTTATAATGCGTTAGTAGACCTTCGTATAGACGGAAGTGATTACTCATCAGATTATGCACTTCGTAACAAAAATGAAGATGGTAATAAAACCGTTGAAGTAACCGGAGCTACCTTTGCAGCAGAGACTTGGACTGACGTAGAGATAACATGGGATGCGACGGATGCGACAGAAACTCTTGGTCCATTGGTAACGGTTTCACTTGATGGAACTGAAGTTGTTGCTGAATACAACTCTTATTCTGAATCACTAAGTGAGTTAATAGGCGGAGCACAATCATTTGCCTTTAAAATAGGTGATACAGGTTCAAATATGCCAAATTGTGAGTTTAAAGTGGATAACATCAAACTTTACTCAATTGATGATGCTGATGCTGAAACATTAATGTTTAGCGAAAACTTTGGTGATTATGCTGACGGTGACGATTTAGAGCCTGAAGCTGCAGCAACAACCTACTTATACAACAGTAGTACTAACGAAGCTGTTGTTGGAACAGAAAATTAAGGTTAATACTAAGTATTAATTTAAAATATAAAATAGCGCTCATTGAGCGCTATTTTTATATCCCGCTTTGTATTTCCCCCTAATGTGGATCAAAAACAGTTTACAGTGTCGTAAATACAACAAATATCAACCGTATAATATTTTCTAAAGGTTGTTGCAGCTTGGGCAGGAATGGTAGTTGGTGTTATAGCTGTTTTAGTGGGGTTCAAAACACTTAAGAGATCATTTATTTGTACAAAAATAGTAAAGAAGCTATGTACTAAGTTACAGGAACCATTTTTTTGTCCCTGTAACTTAACTTGTTTAAAGGCCTAGTAACGTTCTAGAAACTAAGCTTTTCTAGCAACTAAATGGATTGCGCTAGTAGAACGTTCCAAAAATGCCCCTTCACAATATCCTAAATAATATAACCACAAGCGTTTAAACTTTTCATCATAACCAAAGGTTTGTAATTCATTCCACGAGCTTAAAAACTCAGTACGCCAGTCCGCTAATGTTTTAGCGTAATCCAAGCCAATATCATCCAACGACTCAATCACCATATTGGTATGTTTACTCATATGTTGGCTTAAGCTGGTAATTGACGGTAAAAAACCACCAGGGAAAATATAACGCTGGATAAAATCGACGTTATTTTTATAAGAATCAAATCGCTGATCTGCAATCGTAATTGACTGGATCAATAATTTACCTTCTGGTTTTAACCTGTCATTACACTGCTTAAAGAAGCTAGGTAAATATTCAAGACCAACAGCTTCAATCATTTCAACAGACACTACTTTGTCGTACTGACCTTCTAGCTCGCGATAGTCTTTTTTCAACAAGATAATTTTATCGCTTAAGCCTAACTCCTTCACGCGATTTTCAGCGTACTCGTATTGGGCATCAGAAATAGTAGTGGTGGTGACTTTACAGCCATAGTTTTGCGCGGCAAATATAGCTAACCCCCCCCAACCTGTTCCAATCTCTAGGAGGTGATCTGACGGAGATAACTCAAGTCGTTGGCATATAGTGTTTAACTTATGGATTTGCGCTTCAGCAAGTGAAGCCGTTTCACTTGGATAGATAGCTGAAGAGTACATCATTTCTGGGTCTAAAAAGCGCGTATACAACTCATTACCTAAGTCATAATGTGCCAATATATTCTTTTTTGAACCTGAATGATTGTTACGATTTAACTTATGGAATATCGAGTTTTTAAATCTGTTTAACCACGAAGTTTTACTTTCAATTTGATCCGCTTGTTCTTGGGATTTAGCAAATATACGAATAAGGTTAGTAAGGTCTGGTGTGCTCCACTTTCCTTCTATAAATGCTTCTGCAACGCCAATACTGCCACCTTTGATGAAGTCTTTATAAACACTTGGATCATGTATGTACATTTTTGCAGTTGGTGAAAGTCCATCATGACTCTCTGGATAAAAACTGTGCTGATGTTGCTCTTGGTTTGATTCAATAATTTCTATTTGGCCATATTCAATTTTTGCCAATACTGAAAAAACGATGCGTCTGCACTTTTGATCTAACCAAGTCGCTTTTTTTGTTATTGTACTTTCACTTTCTGTGGTGACAACCTGTTCCATAGAACACTCCTTTATACTGATCTTTTTTATCAATTTTTTATAGTTGTTTTTATAATTAGCTTTATTGTTAAGCGCTATTTTTCTTACGAGCTATTTCTTACGAGCTTGGTAACTGACAAAAGGTACCCGTTTAACAAATAATTTTATCGCCTGCCAATAAATTAACAGAACAATGTTTAGCGTCATGATAGGGAAACCTAACAAAACTTTGATTAACTGCGTTTTATTCAATGGTTTTTTCTTTAACGACAAGGTCGCATCAAAGACTTTACTGTCTTGTTCATTCTTATCTGCGTTTTTATCTACACTGCTATCTAAATTATGGTTTTCAATATGAATAGTTAATGCATCGCTTGTTTCACTTGGTTGCTTTATCCTCCAAATATATTCCATGTCTATCTCCATAAAAGGTGATACATGGAACTCTTTCTCTGTTGGTAGTAAATCGCCATTTTCTAAACGATCATTTAAATCTATCAGGTAATAGTGACGTTGATTCCAAGGTGTATTACTTACCTCAGCCAACATACAATTACATACGCCTTGAGCGTCATAACAAAAATAGAAATTAGCTGGGCTAAAATACAAACCAAAACAGCGTACTTGTACTAACATCACCACTTTTTCTATTTGGTAATTACCATCTAATTGTTTCACTTTTTCGGTAATACGTTGTTTAAGCGGAGTTAGATCTGTTTTATCTGTACTTTTTATATGAGCTTTTTTTAAAAAGCCTTTTTTTACATGCTGTTCTTTTAAATAGTCTTTTTGATTAAACCTAAGTGGATGTAACCAACGAGTACCAAATACGCCAAGGTTAAATTTCGGTTTTGAAACTTCATCGACATCTAGCGCCAACATATACAATGAATAACCAAACCTATTCACCTTTGGTGTAAA
Organism: uncultured Psychrosphaera sp.; assembly: GCF_947500655.1. GTDB lineage: Bacteria > Pseudomonadota > Gammaproteobacteria > Enterobacterales > Alteromonadaceae > Psychrosphaera. The sequence goes on from NZ_CANMSK010000001.1 coordinate 205,035, forward strand.
GCGCCTGTGCCTAACTTGGCCAACATAAATACTGCTTTTCATATTAACTATTTACTCAAATAATACTAACGAATACATCATCCAGTTTACACAGTTTTACCGTCTAAACTACAACCAAACCTTGCTGCAACCTCAACGGCACTTCTTACGCCATCTTCATGGAAACCGCTGTACCAATATGCACCAGCAAAATGTGTATTTTGCTTACCACAGATCATATTTCGTTGTTGTTGCGCTTTTATCGACTCAATTGAAAACACCGGATGTTGATAAGTAAACTCTCTTAAAATTTTATCTGGGTTTATCGACTCTTTTTGATTTAACGTCACGCAAAATGTGTGCTTAGTATCAAGTCCTTGTAATATATTCATATTATAGGTCACACTTGCAGGTTTTACCCTGTCATTAGTTAATTGATAATTCCAACTAGCCCATGCTTTTTTACGTTTTGGTAACAAGTTTACATCTGTATGTAGCACCACTGAGTTATCACTGTATGTCATAGCGGATAAAATCGTTTTTTCTTCTGTTGTTGCATCGCCAAGTAGTTTTAACGCTTGGTCTGAATGACACGCTATAACCACATCATCAAAGGTCTCAATACGCTCATCAGCAAAATGCAGCTGCACGCTGTTGTTGCCACGAGTAATTGACGTAATGTCAGCATTAACATAAATATTATCTTTAAATGGTTCACACAAAGGCGTTAAGTAACTTCTTGAACCATTTGGAATAACATACCACTGTGGTCTATCTGCAATATTTAATAATCCATGATTATTAAAAAACTGCACAAAGAAGCGGAACTGAAAACGTGACATTTGATCCAACGAACTAGACCAGATAGCCGCGCCCATTGGTAAAATATAATGCTCAGAAAAGTAATCACTAAATTTATGCTGTTGTAAAAAATCCCCTAACGAATAATCTTCAACAAAAACGCCAGATTTATAAGCTTGTTTGCATAGTTTATTAAACCTAAGGATCTCTTTAATTAGAAACCAAAATTTAGGATTTAAAATATTACGTCTTTGCGCAAATAAGGTATCTAAATTGTGTCCGTTGTACTCCAATTTACTTTGACAGTTATGCACTGAGAAACTCATTTCAGTTTCTTGTTTTTCTATGCCAATTTCATCTAACAATGCTAAAAAGTTAGGATAGGTTTTGTTATTAAAAACAATAAATCCTGTATCGATAGCAAAGCTCTGCCCTTCTAATTCCACATCAACTGTTGCTGTGTGCCCACCAATTATTGGGGCTTTTTCAAATACAGTTACGTTATGCTTTTTTGATAATAAATACGCTGCGGTTAAGCCAGAAACACCAGAACCTATAATGGCTATATTTTTCATTTTTTCGAATCCTTTGTATCGATATATTTGCTCTGCTCTTTCGAATTAGAGTCTTGTGGTAAATTGTCTTTTGAGTCAGTCTCACTTGAGTCGGAGCCACTTGAAATAAGTCGTTGCCAGATACCTGCTGGCAGCAATGAAAGAAGCTTTAAACTCAGTGTTAAACGTTTTGGAAAATGCAGATAGTTTTTCTTGGCTTGTACACCATTAAAAATTCTTGCAGCTGCGTCACTAGCATCAATAATAAACGGCATATTAAAGTGATTGACTGAGGTTAAAGGCGTACGAACAAAACCAGGATGAACCAAAGTGACACCAATATCATGTGCGGCTAAATCCACTCGTAAGCTCTTGGCTAAATAATCTACGCCAGCTTTAGATGCGCCGTATGCTTCAGCTTGAGGGAAAGGAACTATACTGGCGCTAGAGCTGATAAAGACAACTTGGCCGCCCTTTTTCACTTTAGGTAAAAAGAACTTTAATAAGCTACCTAACGAGATTAAGTTGGTATTGATAATGTCGGCAAAAAGCTCTGCATCAAAATTGATAGGATCTTGTATATAACGACAGTCACCTGCATTTAAAATAAGTACATCAAGCTCTTCATCAATACGTTCTGAGGCTGCTGTAATTTGCTCAATATTATTAACATCAAATTCTAAAGTTGAATAAGAAATTGCAGCTAGCTCAGCTAACTTTTGTTTATTACGTCCACAAGCAATAACGTTATGGCCAGATACAACATATCTATTCAATAACGCTTCGCCAATGCCAGAGGTTGCTCCGGTGATAAGTACATTCTTTTTATTAGGCATTAGCGGCCCTTTTTTTAATCCAAGTTATTAAGCGTCCAAGTAAAGGAATGTTTTCATATAGCATCTCGCCTAAGTCAATGTAGTCGCGGTGGTAAATGATCTTCCCTTCAAACTCTTTAAGATGAGAACTGCCAGTCACTGTGATTTTTTCACCACCTTTTAACTGCCTATGTTGGTATGTCATGGTCCAGTAAATAGCAGCTTCAAGTTCAGTTTCTACCACGTGATGAACGTTAAATTGGCAATAACTAACATTTTGGTACAAGCCATCAAAGTAGTTACTTAATGCATTAAAACCATGAATTTCATGAATAGGATCAATAAAGTCTACTTTTTCATGATAAATAGTATTGAGTAAGTGAAGATTATCTGTCGATAACTCATGGTAAACGTTAATAAAATTAGTTAGCCAAGCCGACTCTGTTAATACTGATACTTCAGTATTAACTTCTTTTTCCATATTTGTATCTGTCATTACCGTTTCCACCGAATTCCTTTATTAATCTTTTCATCAATAAAATTGAGTAATACACTCCTTTATTTATAAAAAGAAAGTGCTGCTTCTCTCGCTTCTTTATGATCAACAATTGCAGGCCAATACATATCCAAGTTCTGTTTTTCTATATAGCCATGTGGAAAGTGAATTTCTTTTGTTGGTACTTCCACAAGCTCTGGTACATATTTACGAATGAAGTCGCCGTTTGGATCAAATCTTTTACTCTGTAATATAGGATTAAATATTCTAAAGTAAGGTTGAGCATCACACCCAGTACTTGCAGCCCATTGCCAACCACCATTGTTAGCCGCTAAATCACCATCAATTAACGTTTGCATAAAGTACTTTTCACCACAGCGCCAGTCGATTAATAAGTGCTTAGTCAAAAAGCTCGCCACTATCATCCGTAAACGGTTATGCATCCAACCTGTTTGATTTAATTGCCTCATAGCTGCATCTACAATTGGGTAACCAGTTTGACCGTTACACCAAGCTTTAAAGTAAACATCATTATGTGGCCAAACTGCACCTTGGTATTTAAGGTTAAAACTTTGGTGTTTACATAACCGTGGATTATGGAAAATTAAGTGACGATAAAAATCACGCCAAATAAGCTCGTTCACCCAAGTAAATAAAGGTAAATCTGGAGCCATTAAAATATCTGGATAATGATTTAAAATAAGACGTAATAAATAACGAGGACTTATTGCTCCAATAGCCAAGTAAGGTGACAAACCAGACGTTGCTTTAATACCTGGGAAGTCTCGATCAGCATCGTAATAAGGTAATTTATCTTGAATGAAATCGGGGATAACTTGATGTTCAATAATATTAGCAAGTGGCCACGACTTTGACATAAGTATTTGATTAGCTGTCTGATCAGTTGCATCATCAGCTGTTTTATCTTCTGCTTTTGGTTTAGTTTTACTATCAAGATCCAATTTATCCTGACTAGCAGTCAAACTTACATCACTGTTTATTAACTTATGGAAATAATCAAAACCGTAATCACGAACGTACTTCAGCCAAGCTCGTTTAAATGGTGTAAATACTTTATACATTTCACCACTTTGGTTAAGCACTTTGCCTTTTGGCACAATCACATCTGACTCAAATAAGGTTAATTTGATCCCGTTATTTAATAATAATTGATCTCTAGCTTGTTCGTTAACTTCCAACTCTTGGTTTGCCACAAGTTCACAGTTGCCATTAGAGCTAACAAGCTCAGTTAAATATTTCCCCTGCTGTGCAAAGTCATCAAGTTCAACAATATCCAATTGAATATTAAGCTGCTTTAACTCAAACGCTAACAATTTCAGATGACGTTTAATAAGATCAATTTTTATCGCCGACCAATCATGCTTCAGCCACTGCTTTTCACAAACAAAAAAAATGGCTTTGCCTTGTATAGAGCCAGAGTCTGATTCAGAACGGTGAGTTAAAAAGTATTGTAAAGCAGGATTGTCATGGGTTCTTAAGTCGTTTCTAAACCACAATATCAAGATTGCACCTCAATTTTTATTAGGCTAATGAATGTTTGTCTAAGCTGTTAAAGCTAATCAATTAAAACAAAACGGCTAAATTAATAGCCGTATCTTAATTTTAAATCCGCAGGATAAGGATTAAGGTAAGTCTGCTGAATTAAATACTCTTTTGGGTGTTCCAACAAGTAATGTTTGATCAAAGCTAAAGGCACCATTAACGGCATCACGCCTTGTCTGTATTCATCTATAATATTGGTCAATTCTTTACGTTGTTCAGTATTGAGGTGATCAGAAAAGTAACCCTGAATATGCTGCAATGTATTGGTATGAGACTTTCGAGTCGCTTTAATTTTAAGCGCATCCATAAGTCCACTAATGTACAAAGCTGCCATATCTTCAACATCAATATCAGCACGCGCTAATAACTGCCCTAACGCTTTGTAAGCAGGAATATTGTGACTCATGACTGAATATTTGTGTTGGCTATGAAAAGTCATTAGCTTATGTTTAGTAACACCGCTGGCGACTAATTTGTGCCAACGTTTGTAAGTATAAATACGAGCAACAAAGTTTTCACGGATAATAGGATCGTTAAGACGTCCATTTTCTTCACAAGGCAGCAGAGGATTAGCTTTCATTATCTCGTTGGAAAACACACCAATTCCATTAGATTTTAATGAGTTGCCTTCCGGCGAATAAATCTTCACTCTTTCCATACCACAAGTTGGGCTATTGGCACAGAACACATAGCCAACCATATCTTTAGTTAGTTCAGCGACTTTTTTTCCATATTCAATTAACGGGTCGGTTACATCACCACTGCCATCAGGCTGAGCAACAATGATCAATTCGTCATGTTTTATTTGTCTAATCGTTGGACGAGGTATGGGTAAGCCAATAGCCACTTCAGGACAAAAGGCTTTATACGTGACATATTTACCAAGTTCGTTGATGCAAAAGTTAGACGGTTTATTACCCGAATCGTATCTGACTTTTTCGCCAAGTAAACATGCACTAATACCGATAGTTAATTCTTCTTTCGCAAATATTGATTCCGTCATATCCATTCCTTAACTAACAGCCTTAAATAGAAGCCCTAATAAATACATTTAGTAAATAAAAGAACCTATTGGGTTAAGTAGCTTGTTGATACCTTGAGTAAAATGCAACGAGTCACTTACTACGGTATAGCACAAACATCCCAATTCCGACATTGGCTGATGCTGATGTTTACCATCTAACACAATAAAGTCACCAGCAACGTATTCCCCCATATCGTCTTTAAAACTGCCTTCTAGTAACAAGGTGATTTCATAACCGTTATGAGTATGCTCTGGAATTGAACCTCCGGCTTCTATGCGTAATAAACTTGAATGGATATGCCCTTCATCAAGTAATATTCTAGAACGGCTTAGCTTGCCAATTTGAGCAGGTTTACCCAATGACATATGTTTCATTACGTTAGGCAATTCATACTCTACGCCACGCAATGTTATCGACACTGGCGTATCATCAACTTTTAATTCTGTTTCTGCTGGCATGTCAGTAATATTGTTGATCATACTTTGTGCATCAAAGTTATACTCAGGCTCGTCGCCTTTTAAACTCAAAACCTCAGAGCCAATACCAACAAGGGTATCCTCTTGAGCAAAACTTGTTTCTGCTGCATGTTTAGTTAATTCAATAATTTGGTTATTACATTTAGGGCAAAGATCAGCATGGATTTTTATGCCTGCAGAAATAGATGCAGGTAACTCACCATTTACATATTGTATTAATAATTCAATCTTAGGATGGTGATTAATCATTATTTACTCCTAACAATCCTCTGAGTTTAATTAACGCGAGTCTCAATCTGGACTTGACTGTACCAACTGGCAAATCAAGATGCTGTGCCAGCTGCTCTTGAGACATTTCCATAAAATAAAAGCCTTTTATGACTTCTTGCTGGTTTTGCGGCAATTTATCAATAACCGATAATATTTGTTTTTGCTCTAAGTGATCAGAGAAAGGTTCGTCGTCTACTTCAGCCATTTCTACCATTGGCCAAATATCATCACTTAAATTATCTTCTTTGTTTGATTGCAGCTTGCGTAAAATATCAAAAGTGACATTACGCATTATGGTGTATATCCAAGTCGTTGGAGCACCTTTTGACTCGTCGAATAAATGGGCTTTTTTCCAAACATTTGACATAGTTTCTTGTACAACTTCATTGGCTAAGGTTTTATTAGAAAGCTTTGACTTTGATATATTTAAAATCTTAGGGGCAAAAAAGTGAAACAATTGTGTAAATGCAGATTTATCTCTAGATGTGGCAACAGCATTTAACCACAAACAAATATCCGTGTTTTCTATTGGACTATGCATAGAGCTAATTATATGACCTGTTATTTTATTTGATAAGCTTGATTGTACAACTTGCATAAGACCTGTCCATAATTAAACACATAGTCAGCTATACGCAGTTAATTAAATTAAAGATCACTATTAAAGTATTTTTTTACATTTTTTAGTAAAGAGCTTTAAACCGTGGGGATTGAAGGATTGAAGGATTGAAGGATTGAAGGATTGAAGGCTTGAAGGCTTGAAGGCTTGAAGGCTTGAAGGCTTTAAGGTTTTAAGGTTTTAAGGTTTGAAGGAAATATTTTTACAGCAGAAATAAAAAACGCACCTAAAAAGGTGCGTTTATAATATAAAGATTTTAAATTAGCTATTACAAGCTTCTTTTAATCCTTTACCCGCTTTAAATGCAGGAACTTTTGCAGCAGCGATTTGAATAGCAGCACCAGTTTGAGGGTTACGACCCGTACGAGCGGCTCTGTCATTCACTTTGAATGTACCAAAACCAACTAAAGAAACATCACTTCCGCCAGCAAGCTCAGCTGTGATTGCAGCTGTAGTAGCATTTAATGCTTTTTCAGCATCAGCTTTTGAAATGTCTGCACCTAAAGATATGGCTGCGATTAGTTCACTTTTATTCATTTTTATTATTCCATTTATTTGAATTTGGAAAAAGAAATGTAAACGCTTAGCAAACAATAAGCAATAGCCAAAAGCCTATATATGCTAACTATTATCGTTTTTTATCGTTAATTTTATGATTTGGAGCAATTTTATCTAAAATTTTGAGAAATTTAATAAAACAAGTTATCAATGAGTGGTTAAATAATAAACAATCAAACTAAAAATAAAGACGATAAATAAATCTAATCAGCAAGAAATCTCCTTAATAACTAAAATTCATTACCATTGTTAATGGGGAAATATACAAAATAATTAACTAGAAATTAACCAGCACATAATTTTTTTATAGATGAATGACGGCCAAAATGTTTTAGCTTTTTATTTACTTTTATCAAAGTACAAAAAACATTTTCTTTTTTATACAATTTTACTCGTTCAATAAGTGCACTTCTATAATTAAACGAATAATCTTTATTATACGGTTGTATCATAGTCCGTGAAATTTGCTCTATGCCTTTGGCTTTTTGAATGATTGTCAGTTGTGGCCAAAATGCCATATAAATAGTCGATAAACCTAAATTAACTTCTGGCATATAAGGACCAAATTTTTCGGCTTTTTCTAGTGCTAACCAAAACTCATCATCAATTTGATTTAAATGCCATTTAGTCATTGCCAAATCAATCCAAGTATTAGCCCAAACAGGTCTAATTTTTAAACTTTGTTTAAATGAGTTTAGAGCTAAGTTAAGTAATTGAGGCTTTGGCATTATTTCTGAGTCACTCAAATTGAGCCCCCAAAGTAATACCTTACCTTTTATATCTAAATACAGTGGATGGTTTGGTTGCAACTCATTTGCTTTATTAATTGATTTGAATGCTTGTTGCCAAGATTTTACATTGAGTGTTTGTGGAGATTTATGCCAACTTATTAATAAATGATCTGCCGCATAATACTGAACATTAGCAATCCCGTATTTAACAGGAAAACTAATCGCAAATATTAATAAACTAAATATCACAACCAAAGCAGCTTTACGCATTAATATAGGCAAAGGCAATTTAGCTTTTGTTTTACTTGTTCTTTTCTTACGTTTTTTTATTGAGTCATTCATTGAGCCACTTATTGGAGCATTCATTGGATTGTCAGGAAGTGACTGCATTAGTTTATATCTAATAATAGTGCTGGATTATCATACACCAACTTATTCGCTTCAGCTTCACCAATAACGTTTGCTGCTACCGCAACCGCTTCAGTTAGCATTGGTGGACGACGTTTAATATTATGAGCATCACTGGCAATAAATTGTATAACGCCCATTTCAAGTAATTCTATTGATCTTGTGACACAAATATCACCAAAGTGACCTAATAGTGAACTACCGGTAACTTGGAATAAACAGCCTAATTGGATAAAAGGTTTAAGAACAGACATGTCTTTTTGCACATCCCTATTCCTTTCTGGATGAGCAATAATAGGAATAATATTTTTCTTAATTAGCCACTTAACCAACTTGTCTGAACCAATGGGAATATTACTATGGGGCATTTCAAGCAACAAAGCATCCATACCTTTCCATTTACCAATAAATGGAACATTCCCCTTTTCAATCATAGGCATAATATCTGGGCTAATTCTTACTTCAGCGCCAGAATAAACATTAAGTGGTATCCCCTGCTTCTCGAGTTCTACTTTAAATCCTTGTACAGCTTCATTGATAACAGCCAAGTTATTATTAAAACGTCCAATATTAATATGTGGCGTCAAAATAGAGTGCTTAATATTATTTTCAACAGCCAGTTTTGCTAATTCAATAGCTTCATCCATATCAGATGCGCCATCGTCTATGTTAGGTAAAAAGTGACAATGTATATCAATCATAATATTAAGCAGCTTATCTTAGGTATTTAAAAGTTAACCTTAATTGGTCTCATCAGAGTTATACGCATAGTAATCGTAATAACCATGATAGCCCTCATAATTCTCTTTTTTGCTTACGTCTACATAATTTAGTACAACACCAGCCAATTTAGCGTTTACTTCAAGCAAACGGCCAATACCATTTTTAGCGACTTTTTGGCGAGTATAATCCGCTCTAATAATATAAATTAAAGAATCAACATATTTTGATACAACCAACGCATCACTTACGGCTTGAGTTGGAGCCATATCTATAACAATTCTATCGTACTTAGTTCTAAAGTCTGCCAACAACTCAACAAATTTAGGTGACGATAATAATTCCAATGGATTTGGCGGGATCATCCCAGCGGTAAGCACGTCTATACCAGATTGCTCATCTTTATAAATACAGTCTTCTAACTTTTCTGTGCCAGCAATAAGATTTGCTAAACCTGGGTGATATGCAGGTAAACCAAATAGCTTACAAATAGAAGGTCTACGCATATCAGCATCAATCAACAACACACTTTCCATTTGAGCCATAGCAAAAGCAATGTTAATGGAGGTTGTGGTTTTACCTTCATTTGGTTGTGAAGACGTTACCTGAATAACTTGTTGTGCTTTATCTATATTAGTTAAAGTAAAGCTGGTCCTTAATGTTCTAATTGACTCAGAAAAAGCCCGCTGATCTTTTTTATAAAAACAATGCAAAGACAAGTCTTTATCTTTGTCATGTTTCACTAATGGGATTAAACCTAATAATCGTTGCCCCAGCTTATTTTCAATTTCTTCTGTTGTTCTAAACGAGTCATTTAATGCATCAATAACAAATACAAATACAACACCAACAGCTAATGAAGCAATAAAGGCTAATACAACTATTAATCCCTTTTTAGGTTTAGACGGTAAAATTGGAATGGATGCTCTGTCAGTAAATCTGGCATGAGCAGACTCAAAATCACTAGTAATAGACGTTTCTTTAGCACGTTCAATAAAGGTGTCATACAACTTACGGTTAGTAGAAACCTGACGTTTGAATCGAATGTATTTATTTTCAAGTTTTAAATTATGCTGGTGTTCAATACGCGTCGCTTCAATATCACTTTTAATATTTTTAATTCGCGTATTAGCCGCCGTTAATAGCTTTTCCGAGTTTTCAGCTAAATTAATAATTTCGGCATTAATACGGTCATTAATGGCAACTAGCTCAGCTTTGGCAGAATACATTTTAGGATGTTTAGGGCCATATACTTGACCTAAATCTGATAATTTACGCTGAACCGCAATCTGATCTTGTTTAAAATCTTGAACGGTTTTATTGGAGGCTATAATTTCTAAACCCGCGAGTTCAGATATATCTTTTGCTCCATTACTTTTAAAAATCTCATTAACACTGTTTATTTGAGCTTTAATCTGCTCTTCTTCAATTAAACGTTTTTGTAATGCTTGTAAACGTTCACCAGTGATCTCAGCTACACCATTTATAACGGTTAATTCATTTTCCGTTATAAAATTTTGTAACTCATCTTCAGATAAGCGCAAGTTTTCTTCTAATCCCTCAAGGCGACTGTTTAACCAAACTTCCGCTTTTTTAGTCACATTATTTTTTGAGGTTATATAATTTTGTATATATGTTTCGCCCAAAGTATTAGCAATATCTGCTGCTAATTTAGGATCTTCAGATTCAAATGTAATATTAACTAATTGAGTTTTTCTAATTGGGGATATAGACAACTTTTTAACAAAAACATCTAATATTTGATGATTTTTAATACGCTCAATATCTTCTTCAGATAGAACATCACCGCTATTGGATAGACCTAAAACACTTTTAATCCAACCTTTTAAACTAAAACTAGATGGGTCTCCGGCAAATTCTATTTTATCTTTTAAAGACATATCTTTAATTACTTTCTCAGAAAGTGATTTAGATTTTAAAATTTCAAATTGCGTTAAAAAGTATTCTTTCTGTGCCGAATTAATACCATAAACATCTTCAATTGACACGGCTTTAGCTGCTTCAGCTTCAATTAAAAGCGTTGCCGTAGATTGATAACTTGGTGTAATAGACATAACAACTACGATAGTAAATAACGTAATTGCCATCGCAAAACTAAGGATTTTAAATTTTGATTTATTTATTACTTTCCAGTATTGACGTAAATCTAAAACTTCTTCATTTGCCTTCGTTGGCAGAACAACTGGATCACTCATTTTTTTATTCCATTTCTACGCCTATTAAGGCGCTTTAAAATACAAAGTTAACACTATTAAAAAAAACGTTTTTCTATATAAAGTGTATCACCAGGCTCAATATCCGTTGATAACTCAACTAATACTCTATTAGTCTCAAGTTGACCTTCTTTTACAAGATACAATTTATCATTTGCCGCACGTTCAGTGAAACCGCCCGCCATAGAAATAGCCTTGTTAACGGTAAAACCAGGTTCAAATGCAAAACCACCAGGTTTATCTACTTCACCGTGTACATATATATTTCTATATTTAAGAATATTGACAGAAACGGTAGGATTTATTAAATAATCCCCTTTTAGCTTTTGCTGTATTTCTTTTTCTAAATCTGACTTGGTTGAACCAACAGCCAACACTTCACCAATAAACCTAAAATTGATTTTACCGTCAGACGTTAATATGGTTTTTAAAAATAAATCTTCCTGTCCAAAAACAGTGATCTCGATTTCATCTCCAGCTCCAAATACATAACTTGGCTTCGACTGAGCTGCATAACTAGAAAATCCAATTAGCAGAACAGTTAAAACCAAAATATTTAGAACTAAAGAAGCCCAATTAAATGGGCTCTTTAGTGTTTTCATTTTATTACATACCAACTGTTACGTTTATACCAACAACATTTTGAGTAAATCCAATACCCGCAGTTGTTGACGTTCTTTCCATGTTACTCAATGAACCCGTTACTAAAACGTTAGATCTGAATGCATAATCTAAGTTAGCACTAAACATAGATGTTTCATCTGCTCGGCCATCAGCAGTTCCACCTACATAATCTTCCGTGTTCAAGCTATATGAAAGACTTGCATCAACTGCATCACTGAAGTTATACATCCAGCTAGCTGAGTAAACCGCATCTTCAATATAATCACCTACAACACTTGGATCTTTAGCTGCTGATGACGTAGTCAATGTAAAAGTTGAGAATGTAAACGGTTGGTATTGAATATTACCTTCCCATGCTAAACCACTAAAATCATCTCTTGCATCAGTTTCAAATGCTTTATTCTGTATACCAACTTTAAATGAGCCAGACGTTAACGCCGTTGCTTCCCATTTTATACCAACTAAAGCTCTTGCATCATCGCTGTCACGACTTGAACCTGAATCTTCGTAACGAATTAATGAATCTGATACTTCAATAAATAACTCACCGCCAGCACCCGTTTGGAAGTAAAATGCGCCACCAAGTTTACTAGAGGTAAAATCCTTACCTTCAGTTAAATCAGTAATCACACCATTAGTCACAGATAAAGATTCATCATAAGCTTTATCATTAATAAGCCCAGACAATTCAATACGTCCGTTACTTTCTTTAAGTCCATAACTGTAATTGGCCGAAAGTGACATATTAGAATATAGAGTTGGCTCACTGATAGCATCAGCATTACCTTCAGAATTACCTGTACCTCTAGGCTCATGCCCACCAGTGTATCCTGCTGCTAGATCTAACGCTGTATAGGCAGAAAGTCCTAAATTCGCAGATAACCCTACATTGTGGTCAAAATAGTTATCATCTTCAGAGTCAGCGTATGTTCCACTTACTCCAGAATAATTGAAACTATAAACATTAACACCATCATCCAAAACAGCATTTACGGCTGGATTTATAACGGTCACCAAGCTAGCAATTTCATCTTCAGTTTGGAACGTAACATTATCATCGTTCTTTAATGCAACTGATATTGTTGGAGTAATGTTAATACCATTATCCAACGGTATTGCAGCTGGTGAAAACGTTTGGTTTGCATGTACGGCTCCGCTTGCAACCAAGACACTTAAAAGTGATAAGCGGTAAAGACTTTTGTTTCGTTTTATATTATTAACCATAGCAAGATTCCATCTTTTAGTGTTGTATGCACAGCTTTATAGTTAAGCTTTAGTGCACGTTTTTATTGTTAAACTCTCTCAAAATAGTCAAAAAAATTATTTTCATATCTAAAAACAATGACCATTCTCTTATGTATTCTAAATCAAATTCTATTCTTTTTTTCATTTTCTCTAGTGTGTCAGTTTCTCCACGCCATCCATTTATTTGCGCCCAGCCGGTAATGCCAGGTCTAACTTTATGTCGTAACATATAAAAGTCGACCAACTTCCTATACTCTTCATTATGAGTTACTGCATGAGGTCTTGGGCCAACTATTGACATACGTCCTTGTAAAACATTAATAAACTGAGGTAATTCGTCCAAAGAGGTTCTTCTTAAAATAGCCCCCAGCTTAGTAATTCTTGCGTCATTTTTTGTGGCTTGTTTAACTACATCACCATTATCTTGAGTAGTCATTGATCTAAACTTATAAACTTTTATCTGCTTTCCGTCTTGCCCATAACGAATTTGTCTAAACAAAACAGGTCCTTTTGAGTCCAATTTTATTAATAAAGCAATGATCAACATTGGAATGGCGATCAGTAATAAAATTAATGCTGCACCAATAAAGTCTTCAATACGCTTTATTGTGGACTTTATGCCACTAAATGGGGATGAATAAACACTAATGGTTTGAACTTTCCCAACTTGTCCAATACTTGAATTTATTAAATTAAACATAAAAAAGTCAGGAACAACATGCACTTCCACAGTCGTATCACCTAACTTTAATAAAATGTCTTTAATTCTGTCTTGTGCAGACATAGGCATTGCTATATAAACAATGTCAACGCCCCCATTTTTAGCAAGATCTATACCTTCATCTATAGAGCCTTTCACAAAGGGAGAATACGTTGCAGATAAACGTTCAGGGACTCTATCGTCATAAAAGCCATGAAAATCTAAACCTATTTCTGGATTTTCAAATAACTCTTCAACTAAACGGCAACCGGAATTGGTAACACCTAAAACAGCAATTTTTCTAGAGTTATAACCTTTTTTTCTAATCGCTATTAAAAACGCTTTAAAAAGTGTTCTCCATAGCATTAATTCAATAACAACAATAACGGACCAAACACCGACAACAACTCGTGAGAGATCTGTACTTGTTTTTGAGAAAAACAAGAAAGTTAAAAATACAAAGCTAGTTAAAAACCAAACGGTAAGAGTATAGAGCAGCATTTTATTGGTTTTAGTTGTTCTCCATGAACGATACAAACCAAACATTTCGCCTAGAAACGCAAATGAGATCATAGCGATAAAGCTTAAAATCAAATAGCGTTCAGAGAATGGAATATCATAAAAATGACAAACAAACTGAAGAGTAAAATGAATTATAATGAGATCAATAGCACGATACATCAACGTAAATTGAGCGGTATGGTTCTGAATAATCCCTTTTTTTGTATCCATTATTTTTTACCTTATTATTTTGTATATATTTTACACTAAACGGTAACTTAATCACATGAAAATATTGAATAAACTAGCAAAATATTGTTACTTATTTTTGACTTAATTTATTAATAAAGTTAACACTTTACTGACATAATTTTGTGCTGATGTCATAGTGTCAGCTTCACTGTAACATCTTAATTCTGGAGCATTTCCAGATGGTCTCAAATGAATAATGTCGCCATTATCTAGTGTTATCCTTAAGCCGTCTGTAGAGTCCACATTTTTAACGGTATTATTTTCAAAACCCAATGTTGTTAACAATCCTTGAGTATGTGTTAAACCATAATTAATTATTTCTCGACTTTTAGATGTCGCAAAATTTTTAACTCTGTCACTATAAGTGTAACGTTTTGGTAATAAACCTACAGAAGCTGTAATTTTTTTATCATCTGACATCAACATAATTGCTGGCAAAACGGCATCACGTGTTGGCAATGCTTTTAACACCTTATTATTAATTGTAATATCGCTTCCCAAAAGGAAACCGCCATTAGCTTCAAAGCCAGCAATACTTGACTTACTTTTTGCTAAATTAGCAAATTCAGCAATAACATAAGGCGAGCCGATTTTAGTTCTAACTACAGTTTCAAATAAACCACTTAACTCTATAGCTGTATTACAACTAACAGGAACCGCAAGCGCTTCAATTTTAAGAGCTTTGGCACACAACACACCTAAAATATCACCTCTTAACCAATCTCCATTTTCATCAGCTACCAATGGTCTATCACCATCACCATCCGTTGAAAATATGGCATCTAACTGATATTCATCAGACCATTTTTGTGCTTTAACTTTATCTTCTTCTGACACAGCCTCAGTATCTATAGGAACAAAAGTGTCTGTTCTTTCCAGCGATATAACTTCTGCACCTAAAGACTCAAATAAAGGTTTATATAAATCACGACCAGAGCTTGAATGCTCATAAATACCAATACGTTTTCCTTGCAAACAATTGTCATTAAACAACTCGGTATATCGCAATTTATAACGTTCGCCCGCAGATAAATCCGCAGACATTTCTGGTATCTGTTTAATTGAATTAAAGGTAGAAATATTTGACAATATATCGAGTTCATCCTGCTTAGATATTTCTCCATCTGGGCGATAAAACTTAAGTCCATTTCTGTCAAACGGAATATGACTACCCGTTATCATAATGGCTGGCATATTGTCTTCCATAGCTGAATACGCCAAAGCCGGTGTAGGTAACACGCCATAATAAATTGGTATGATCCCAATCTGCTCAAGTACCGCTGCACAATTCATTGCCATCTTATAACTGCTTGGACGATTATCTATTGCTAACGCTAAATGGGTAAACTTAAAGTTTTTGGTAATAGCGTTTACAAAGGCAACTGTAAATGCAGCACAAACATCTGCGGTAAAGTCTGTAACTAAACCTCTTGCGCCACTGGTACCAAATTTAACATCACTATTTTTTAATACTTCTGCTGATATCAACATACTCATTCTCTTTATTATTAGCTTTAAGTGTGTTTAATTTGAGCTATATAACTAGCCCCTGCTCTACTTACCAATACGTCCATATCTATCTTCAAAACGCACAATATCGTCTTCACCTAAATAAGAACCAGCTTGAACTTCAATTAGCTCTAAGTCGACCTTACCTGGGTTCTCCAGCGCGTGAACAATACCAATTGGAATATAAGTAGATTGATTCTCAGTTAACAAGATCTTCTCTTCACCATTTGTCACCATTGCCGTTCCAGAAACAACAATCCAATGTTCAGCTCTATGGTGATGCATTTGCACAGACAACTTAGCGCCCGGCTTCACAGTAATGCGTTTAACTTGAAAACGATCACCATTATCTACCGAGTCATACTTGCCCCAAGGGCGATAAACTTCTCTATGTAAAGTAGCTTCAGGGCGCTGTTCACTTTTAAGTTTATTAACAATCTCTTTTACTTTTTGCGACTCATCTTTATGAGCAACAAGTACTGCATCTTTTGTATTAATAATCACTAAATTATCAACACCTACCGTAGCAACCAATTTGTCTTCTGTAACTACAAGTGTATTGGTGGTATTTACCGCCTCAACATCACCTTTAAATGCGTTACCGTAAGTATCCTGTTTTGACACTTCCCATAATGCAGAAAAACCACCAACGTCATTCCAACCAGCATCCATTGGGATCACAACAACATCATCGTTACTGTTGTCACTGCAGAGTGGTTCCATTACCGCATAATCAATAGAGTCATCAGGGCAAACTTCAAATGCAGCTTTATCTATACGGATAAAATCAAGATCAGTACTTTGTACTCTCATCGCATTATCACAAGCGGCGTAAATATCTGGACGGTGTTTTTTTAATTCATCCAAATAACGACTCGCTTTAAATAAGAACATGCCACTGTTCCAATAATAATCGCCACTTTTTACATATTCTTTTGCGGTTTTCTCGTCTGGTTTTTCAACAAATTGATCAACAACATAACCGTTATTTGAGCCGGTTGCTGCTTGCCCACGTTTAATATAGCCATAACCCGTCTCTGGTTTATTAGCCACAATACCAAACGTAACCATTTTACCTTGCTCGGCAAACTCAGCGGCTTGTTTTACTGATTCAGTAAATGCAACGTCATCATCAATTACATGATCAGCCGCTAATACCAGCAATAAAGGATCATCTCCAGTTTCCACCGCTTTTAACGCCGCTAGCGCAATGGCTGGTGCGGTATTTCTACCAACTGGTTCCAAAAATATGCCTGAGTGTTGCGCATTTATTTGACGTACTTGTTCAGCAGCAATAAAGCGATGCTCTTCATTACAAATTAACATTGCAGGGGCATGTTCAATATCAGCCAAGCGCGTTAACGTTGCTTGCAGCATAGTTTGTTGTGAGTCACCCAAAGCCAAAAATTGCTTTGGGTAATTTCCACGAGAAAGCGGCCATAAACGAGTGCCAGAACCGCCAGCCATAATGACAGGTAAAATCATAATCAAATTCCTTCTACTTTAGATTTACAAATGGTTTAAATACCATTTGGTGTGCTTTGTACGACCAGCCTCAAAGCACTTTTCTATAAAATAATTAAATATTTTCTAATTCAAAATGTTGTTTAAGTTTTTCATCAACAAAGTTCTCTATTTGCGATTTAAAACGCTCTGTTGAAAATGTTTCAGCGTGTTTTCTAATATTCAGCGGATCATACTTATCATTCAATTCAAACTTTGAAACCGCTTCTATTATTGAAGGCACATCTTGTTTATCAAAGAAAACACCACTTACACCATCTTTTACCGTTTCTAAAGAACCACCTTTACCATATGCAATAACAGGCGTCCCACAAGCTTGAGCTTCAACAGGCACAATGCCAAAGTCTTCTTCTGCTGCAAAAACAAATGCTTTTGCATCTTCCATGTGCTGTTTTAAGACAGCAAATGATTGATAACCAAGAAGCGTTACATTATCGCCGGCTTTAGCTTTAATCTTTTTCATATCAGGGCCATCACCAATAACAATGAGTTTTTTATCAGGCATTTGAGTAAATGCCTCAACAATTAAATCAATTTTTTTGTACGGCACCATTCTGGAGCAAGTAAAATAAAAGTCTTTTTTCTGCTCTTGTAAATTAAAATCATCAACCGCAACATTAGGATAAATAACAGTTGCATCACGGCGGTAAACTTTCTGAATACGACGAGCTATAAAATTTGAATTTGCAATAAAATGATCAACGCCAAAAGAAGAACGTATATCCCAAATACGCATTTTGTGTAATATCCAACGGGTTAGCATGCTTTTAAAGCCACGTTCCAAATTTGATTCTTTTAAATACTGAGTTTGTAAGTCCCAAGCGTATCGCATAGGCGAATGGCAATAAGAAACATGCATTTGATCTGGCCCCGTAATAACGCCTTTAGCTACACAATAACTACTGCTGATAACTAACTGATATTCAGACAAATCAAACTGCTCAACAGCCACAGGCATTAGCGGGAAATATCCACGGTATTTCTTTTTAGAAAACGGAAGTTTTTGAATAAAACTCGTTGTTATTTTTCGCCCCTTAAGCCACGGCGTTTTGTCTTGATCCATAAAGCAAACAACAGTGAAAATATCGGCTTGTGGATAAATATCTAATAACGCTTCTAATACTTTTTCAGCTCCGCCAGCATCTACTAACCAGTCATGTACAATTGCAACTTTCATTTTAATTTCCTGTATTAGAAATAGATTTCAGTTTTCGTAAAAAAGAGTTTCTTTTTTCACGAATTGTTTCCGCACTGTATTCTTTTGATTTGTTCAGATTAATTTCAGATAACTGAGCAAGTAATTTAGGATTTTGTAATAGTTCTTTCATTTTTAATGCTAGAGCTATTGAATCATCAGGTTCAACAATTACCGACTCTGGCAAGAGTTCTGGAGTACCACCAACACGAGTACCAATAGCAGGTAAACCTTGAGTCATAGCTTCGAGCAAAGCTCTAGGCAACCCTTCTTGACGAGAAGGTAGTACAAATAAATCAGCTTTGGATATCAAGTCTAAAACTGCATTTCCAGATGTTACTTTTCCTAAAAACTTAACTTGTTTTTCAACCCCACACTCAACGCATAAATTTTCAAACATGGTTTGATTATTCCCATAACCAATGACTTCCAAGTTAACAATAATGCCTTCATCTTTAAGCATTTTTATAGCATTAATTAGAACATCATGCCCTTTCATACTGCCTTGCATATTGCCAATCAGCGAGACTAAGGGTTGCTCAATATTAAAGCTTTCAGCCGTTCTAGGTTCACTTCTAAAATTATTAAGATCTATTGAGGTAAAAGAAAAGCTGTTTTCAGGAACTCCGGGGGGGTATCTTTTCTGTAAAGCAAACTCTGTAACATATACGGAGGCGTTCGCGTTCTTACATTGCAGCTTTACCATCCAAACAAAAAAAGCTTGAACAGGTTTACTTAGAATATGTCCATCAAGTGATTTTTTAGAATAAGAGTCGAGAGGATCAGCACACACTTCCACTGAGAAAGGTATCTTTTTAAATTTTAATATAAAGTAATAAATACTCGGGATGGTTCCCGGTATACGCAATATATAAGAATTACCTTTTTTAGTTGTTTTTAAAGCTATGCTAATAATATTAACAATAGATTTAATGAAACCTAAAATACCATTTCGTCCGGGTAATGAAATAAAATTAACGCCCTTTCCTTCAACAGGAAGAGCTGTAGGATCTTCTTTCTCAAACTTTCGCCCTACGAGATTAACCTGTTGAAAAACATCTAGATAACGTTTACCAAAAACATCATAATGCAACAAGTTTGAAGCTGCCTTATTGTCTTTAGACGTAAATATTCCATCTCTGATAATGTATAAGTCCATTTAATACTCCAATTGCTTTTTCAAATAGGTTTTTGACTTTTCTTTTAACTCTTCAATTATTGAAACACCAACACCTTGATTAATAACTTGCAAATGTCGTTCAAATACATTTTCAGCACCTTCTGAGTCACTTATGCACCAATCGCTTCTTCCTATCAAATTACAATACGACTGTACTTTTTTGTCCCAAGATAGTGCTAATGAAGGTATATACATTGAATGCGCAACTATATTGGCATGCAAACGGTGAGAAACTATTGAGTTAAATTGACTAATAATATGAATTAAGTCTTTTGGTACTAGCGGTAAATCTTCAGTTTTAAAACCCTGAATATTACTAGATTCTAGTTTTTCTATAACCTCATAGAAAAAAGCATTATCATCACTTGAACCGTTGGTAAAAAGAACTGGAGTAAAGCCACTTTTGATATATTTACTGATAAGATCTACCCAAAAGTTTAAGCTTATTGAGGTATCATAATCATCAGAATGAGCTTGTAACTCTTTAGGGTTTGAAATACCAACACCAATTAAATTAGTATTTTCTATTTTATTTACTTGATAAGCATCACCAGCCCATAAACCAGTATCAACTGCATTTAATATTTCATGCTGATTGATCCCTATATTTTGCAAATGCGCCTTAGAATCAGAATCTCTAACAGAGATCATTTTCATATTTTTAGAATCAAATATGCCAGTTATTAACGCTTTGCCCTTTCTTGAAAAGTGCTTAGCTACACCTACAGAATTAAAAGAAAAGTTTAGATTACTTTCTTCTGCCATTTCACAGATATAAGATAACTTCAGTGGAAAATTCAAACCCACGTCACTCAACAGTTGTCCACCACCAAAAATAAGCCTATCTGCATTTGAAAAGTCAATTTCATTAATCCTATGCTCCAACCTCTTTTTAAACTTAAAATACCAGCCAGCATAAGTAATTACAGGTTTTAATACGTTTGGAGTCGCATGGAAAATAACTTTTGATATAGACGATTTTTGTTGAATACTTGAGTGATATTCAGTTCTACCTGATATATCTAAATGAACGACATCCAAATCGCTTTTTAATGATTTAAGTAGGAACTCAACACAATCCGAAATCACGCCGTCACCTAAATTGTCACTATATTTTGCAGTGCAAACTATTATTTTATTCAAGTAACTTCTCCTTGTTTAATAACCTTAGAACAGAAAACAAACATCAACGTAGGCAACGATAAATACCTAGTAAGTTGATACATAATTACATTCATGTCTGTAATTATCATGAGTAGCGGAACGAAAGATAATATTGGTAGATAAAAACGTCTAATATCATTCTCACTCAACTCTCTCATCATTTTATTAACCCAGAAAACCCATCGCCCAAGTAAAAAATAAAATAACAAAGCACCAAAAACACCAAAATTCACTAACATTTCACCGAACTGGCCTAATACAAGAGTTGTCTGTCTGTTACCATCTGGATCATAAGCACCTTCACCATGAATTAGCTCTGTTTTTTCTTTTGTTATTTGATCTGGTTTATAAGGAATTATTTGTTTTGGGATACTAGAGAAAATACTGACTAGGTAAGTTCTACCAAAAGATAATGGGAAATCATCTTCATATATTCGCTTCAGAGCCAGAGATTGAAAATCCATACGCCCTAAATCTCTTACAATCAAATATTTGTTAGCATCTTGTCTGTCAGAGTGAAAGTCACCTCTCAGACTGGAATCAAATATTGCAGAAAAGCCATTTGTTCCTGCAATTTTATACCAATAATACGATGTCGAAAAAAGCAAGACTCCAGCTAAACCAATAAAAACAAGTCTTCTATTTAATGGAGCAATCCAAAAATGATACATGCCCGCAGCAAAAATCAAAGGGAATAATGTACTACTTCGACTTCCTCTCAAACCTCCAAAAAATATAAAAATGACCATCAAAATGACCATTAGTAATATGAAAGACTTCTCAGAGTGGGGGCGATTGGTTATTTTTATGTAATAAATAAGGAAAATAGCAATAAGAATTTTAAAACTCTCAGCTACTAACATAATTAGCCCTAACCCTGAAAACGGGTCTCCAGCAGACAATCCATCTTCTTGCCTTTGAGTGAAAGCATTTATAAAACCAGATATTCCACCAAAAGATATGTATATATAAACTTGTGAAAGAAAACTAAGTGACAAAAATATTAAAATTGTTGGTACAAATTTTTTGTTATCAATAACAATAGATTTTGTTATTTTTGTTCCATTAGCTGTTAATGGTTTATCTTTTGTATATACGTATATAAGCACGCCGATTAAATTCAAAACAGCCCATACATCAATCCATTCTTGATCGTCTATCATACTTGGTAAGAATGGCCAAAAGTCCCAATAAACTTGGCTAACTGGACTTATAAATAAAATAAAAACATTTAATCCAGCTAACGCAAATGAAGGATCAAATAAATCAATTTTTCCTCTAAACCACTTAACTAAGCTATTTAGTAATATAAATGATGATATAAACCCACAGGTAAAGCTGATAGTAAGAATTTCTGAGTCAAACGAGTTTAATAAAATTAAAGCTATCATGGTGTTAATAATTAACGCCAAAATAAAGTCAGGTAATTTACTCATAAACAACCTCTTTATAGCTTTTTAAATATGTATTTAATGCCATCAAGAGTGCTAAAAGGTTATATACCCCCATAGAAATCAAAACGCCATACACACCAAAACGAGGTATAAATACTAAGCAAAGAACTATATTTATTAAAAAAGTCAGGATATTGTTTACAGCGAGACTTCTGTTTTTTCCCGTAGAAGAGATCACATGCCCCATAAAACTGACGATATATTGAAGAGGCGATATTAAAAATAAAAGAACTAAAACCCAATTATATTCAGCAACGGCTTCGCCATATATAATGGATAGAATTCCCTGACCAAGAAAATAAAAAATTATAGAAGATGCAAAACACGTTGATACAATGAAAACAAAAATAAACAGCACTAGTTTGAGATGTTTATTTTTTTCACCATCGAACCAGTATTTTGATAAATCAGGAAGTAAAGCTTGCCCCAGTGAATTTATGACGACACTTCCAATCTGAAAGAAGAAATATAAAGCTGTAAAAATACCCACAATTTCAACACCATTGTATTCATTTAATATTAATCGAGGAGTCATAAGATTCGCATTAATAAAAAAGAGCGCGATCCCTAAAGGCAAACCACTAATAAAAATATGGCGGAAATGTACTTTTTTTATAGTTTTCAAATCCAGTTCAAAATCATAGTCAAAAATTAAAAATGATAGTAGCCAGCCTAATAAGTAGAAAACTAATGCTACTATTAGGTTATTGAAGAAAAACAAACCTATTGCAATACCAATAACGCCTAAAGCACTACGGCATAATAACGATATCGCAACTTTTTTTTGTTCTCTCTTTTTATGGTAATACCCATAAAATAAATCTGAAAAATTCTCTATAACTTTGGAAAGTGAAACGATAAAAATCACAATTAACAATTCATTATTTTCACCGTAAAGAATGCCACCTAATGCAACAACAATTATCATAGCGGCAATAGAGCATATAACCCTTACAACTTTAAAATCATTAAATTCAAAGTCTTTTTTATTGTCGGTTATCCATAAGGTTCTCATACCAAAATTGGAAAAAATCATTATTGGTGCGCTCAAAGCAAGTGCAATACTAAATAAACCTAAGCTTTCAACGCCTAACATTTTACTTATTAAAATCATGATCAATCCTTGGAAAAATGCATAACCACCATTTCCAAGAACCATCCATATTGCGTGACTTCTTATCGATTTCAATTTAACTATTTCCCGATTTGAAGCATGACTCTTCTTTAACATCTTTATCTACAAAACTATTCGCACCTATTATTGCGTTTTCACCAATAATAATTCCGCCAACAATTGTTGTATTAGGGTATATACAAACTCCATCTTTGATATTTGGATATTCCCCACGTTTATTGCCTAAAGTACAATTATGATATATTGAAACACGGTTTCCAATTTCAACTCCATCGCCTATAACAATCCCTAAAGGATGTGGTAAATGCAATGTTCTACCTATACTTACGCCATAACCTACATCAATAGAATGTTTCCAAATTAATATATTGCGAAGTAAAATATGTACCACTTTAGAGCGATTACTCGTCATTATTCTAATAAAAAAGCATGCGTGAATACTTGGGTTCACTAACGCTTTAATTAGATTTTTAATCGAAAATTTAGGATAAAATACTTCTATATCACTTTTAAATAATTCAAACATTTTCATACGTTACTTTTATATTTTAAAAACCAATCAACAAACTCGTTGATCCCGTCTTGCAATTGGGTATTGGGTTTAAAACCAATATCCTTTTCCAAACCACTTACATCAGCAAACGTTCTTACTACGTCACCGTCTTGCATTGGCAAGTACTCTTTTAATGCTTTTTTGTCTAAGGCATTTTCAATACAAGATATGAAGGTTTCTAATTCTACTGGCTGGTTATTGCCAATATTGTAAAGTTTATAAAATGGTGAACTTTCTGTTTGGGCTTCTTCTTGCGTGCTGCCGGCTTGAGTGCTACTTACAGCAGCCTTATCTACCGGTGCATTTGGAATAACATCTTGAATACGGATAATACCTTCAACAATGTCATCAATGTAGGTAAAGTCACGTTGCATTTTACCGTTATTAAACACCTTTATAGTTCTGTCGTTAGCGATAGCATCTGTAAAAAGAAAAGGTGCCATGTCTGGCCTTCCCCAAGGACCGTAAACTGTGAAAAAACGCAAACCTGTTGTTGGTAATGAATATAAATGGCTGTATGTGTGTGCCATTAATTCGTTAGATTTCTTGGTGGCTGCATATAAAGAAACGGGATGATCAACTCTGTCTTCTTCTGCAAATGGAATCTTTTTATTGGCACCGTAAACAGAACTTGAAGAGGCGTAAACCAAATGTTTAACCTTGTTGTGACGGCACCCTTCTAAAATGGTTGCGGTACCTACAACATTTGAGTCAATGTAGGCTAAGGGATTTTCTATTGAATAACGAACGCCTGCTTGAGCGGCTAAGTGGATAACTCGGTCAAATTGTTCAGTCTTAAAAAGTTCAGCTATGCTACTTCTATCAGCTAAGTCCATTTTGATAAAAGTAAAGTTATCAAAATGTTCTATACGTTTAAGTCTTGCTAACTTTAACGCTGGATCATAATAGTCATTTAGGTTGTCAAGCCCAATAACTATATGTCCCATTTTACATAGTCGCTCCGCGACAAAATTACCAATAAACCCTGCGGCGCCAGTCACTAAATATTTCATATCCATACCTTATCCCTCAGCAACACACCCACAATTAGTAAACTAATCGGTGGGTTTTATTTTTATTATTATGTTCTTATCCAATAATACACATGTAATTTTTTAAAAATATTACACGGTATTACACCAACCTCTCAACAGGCCGATATTGTCGGATTTTTATCTGTAACTCCTTGCATTAAAAGTGATTTGTTAAGCTACTTTTATTGCAAAGGTAATTAATAAAAATCACGCTGTTGTTTAATCACTACCAAACAAGTCACGCGTATATACTTTGTCTACTACGTCGTCTAATACGGATTCCATACGGTTTGACACAATCACATCTGACATTTTTTTAAAAGCATCAAAGTCGGTGATCACCTTAGAGCTAAAGAAGGTTTCTTCTTTTAACTCAGGCTCATAAACCACAACTTCTATTCCTTTGGCTTTTATGCGCTTCATGATCCCTTGGATTGATGAGGCTCTAAAATTGTCTGATCCTGTTTTCATTATCAGGCGGTAAATACCAACCACTTTTGGTTGTTTGTTGATAATAGAAAACGCGATATGGTCTTTACGTGTGGTGTTTGACTCAACAATTGAGTTGATTAATGTATTTGGTACATTTTCAAAATTGGCACGTAGCTGTTTGGTGTCTTTAGGTAAGCAGTAGCCACCGTAACCAAATGATGGATTGTTGTAATGATTGCCAATTCTTGGGTCTAGTCCAACACCGGTAATGATTTGTTTGGTATTTAAGCCGTGGGTTTCAGCGTAAGTGTCGAGTTCGTTAAAGTAAGAGACTCGCATTGCTAAGTAGGTATTGGAGAATAATTTAACCGCTTCCGCTTCTGTTGAGTCGGTTAGGAGTATTTCAATATTTTCTTTTACTGCACCTTGTGCAAGTAAGTTGGCAAATATTGAAGCACGTTCTGAGTTTTCACCTACGATGATCCTTGAAGGGTGTAAGTTGTCGTAAAGGGCTTTTCCTTCACGTAAAAATTCTGGAGAAAATATGATATTGCTACAACACAGTTTTTGTTTTATTGATTTGGTAAAGCCAACGGGAACGGTTGATTTGATGATCATGACCGCTGTTGGGTTAATTTCCATAACGTCTTTAATTACCGCTTCTACTGATGAAGTATTAAATTTGTTATTTTCTGAGTCGTAATCTGTAGGCGTTGCAATGATCACATAATCTGCATTTTTAAATGCTTTTTGTTTATTTGTAGTTGCAATTAAATTTAACTTTTTGTTAGCTAAAAAGTCTTCTATTTCAACATCTGAAATTGGTGACTTTTTATCATTGATTAGTTTAACTTTATCTTCAACTATATCGTATGCAAACACTTCATTGTGCTGTGCTAGCAACACTGCGTTTGACAAGCCTACGTAGCCTGTACCTGCTATTGTAACTCTCATTTCAATCTTCTTTTAAATTAGTGTTATTAAACTCTATATTCTTTTTATTACACTTATATTTTATTGTGTATTTTTTGTGCTTTTATTTTCAATGAGTTAATTTTATTAATTTGTCTGTATTGTTTAATTGCTTTATTTATAAGCATATCTTAAAAAATAAGATCAAGAAAAAAGCCTCCAGAATGTAGCCTGGAAACGAATTTCAATTTTTTGATGATAGAGAATAAGTACTGATTTAAGATGATGGGAGAGAACATCACTAACGACAGCTTTTATAACTGCTCTTTTCTTTTTTTCTTTTTAAGATAAAAAAGTTAGGAGAACAGTTAAAACATCCGTATTCTTTTTAGCATCTAATTTAATAAATACTGCTAACTGTGTGTAAATTAATTACTGAATTGTAATTTACCAAAAAACTATAATATAATTTTTTTTTAATATCTATAGTAAAAACACATTAAGTGTTAAATAAATGTAAACTGTTTAAAATTTGTTTAATGAAGGAACTTCATTTGCCTTTTCATAAGCTTATTAAGCTTTTTGTAATAATTCTGACATTTTCGGTTGCGCTTGTTACTGCCTCAAATTCAGATTTAGTTGAAAAACTATTTACCAAAAAACTTTATATTTATGTTGAAAAATCATACGGCAAAGATTCTGTTGATATTATTGAACAATGGAAACAAGTCATCATTGATGATTTAGATAGTTCTGATTGGAATAAATTAAATGCAGCTAACCAGTTTTTTAATAAAAACGTAGCTTATAAAACTGACCAAGTTCATTGGAAACAAGAAGATTACTGGGCTACGCCAGTTGAAAGTTTAGGTACTGGCGCTGGTGACTGTGAAGATTTTGCAATTGCAAAGTACTTTACCTTAAAAGCGATGGGCGTTGATACATCAAAGCTTAGGCTTATGTATGTAAGAGCTTTAAAGTGGGATGAGGCGCATATGGTGCTGATTTATAATGAAAGCCCAAATGCGGTTCCTTTAGTTCTTGATAATATAGATAAAAAAATAAAACCAGCAAGTCAACGTCGTGATCTTAAACCTATTTATAGTTTTAATGCTGAAGGTTTATGGCTGGCAAGAGGTAAAGGCTTAGGGAAAAAAGTTAAAAATAATAAAGGAATAGCCAAATGGACAGAAGTAATGAGCAGGATAGAAAATGAGAAATAAGGAAATGGTAAAATGGGGATGACATTCGCACGTTTTTGGTCACTGAAATTTCAGTTTAATTTTGTGATCACATTAATTTTAGTTGGGACATTTTGTACTAGTCTTTATACCAATATATCGAGCACTAGGGATTTTATTCAAAACCAACTAGAATCGCATGCGCAAGATACAGCAACCAGTTTAGGTTTATCCATTTCTCCTTACATGGGAATAGATGAAGATAAGATAATTGTAGAGACGATGATCTCAGCAATATTTGACCGTGGCTATTATTATAAACTGGCTTTGTATGATGTAGAAAAACGCATACTCATAAGCAAATCGTTTGATGTTGAGTTAGAAGGTGTACCTCATTGGTTTGTTAAAATGTTTCCAATTAATCCCCCTGTTGAACAAACAGAGATTGATAATGGTTGGCAAATTGCTGGGACATTAACTTTACAAAGCCATCCTGGGCTTGCGTACCAACAATTATGGACTGCATTTTCAAATACATTATCGTCCCATGCATTAATTTTAGTTTTTGGGTTAATGCTTGCTTACTTTTTGTCTCGCCAAATTTTAAAACCTCTAGATGCAATGCAAAATCAAGCGGATAAAATCAGTCAACGAGACTTTGTTACCATAGACAACAATTCTAGAATTCCAGAAGTTAAAAGCGTTGTTTCAGCTTTAAATAAAATGGTTGGTTATATAAAGAAAAGTTTTGATGAGTTAAGTGAATACGCTGAAAGTATGCGTAAAAGAGCTTTTGAAGACTCGTTAACTGGCTTAGCAAACAGACGAGCATTTTTAGCTAGCTTTAGCGCAGTATTAAAAAAATTAGGCAAAAATGATTCAGGTTACTTGTTCATAATACGTACCCCTAGTTTGAAAGTTATTAATGATACTTATGGGCATGAAGCTGCTGATGATTATTTATTAAAAGCAAAAGATATTATTCAAAAAGTCGTTAAAGATTATAAGAATGTGATCCCTTACCGTATTAGTGGATCTGAATTTTGTTTTTATTTAAAACACACTCAAAAAGATAAAGCTGAATTGATTGCAAAAGAATTAAGTGAACTTTGTCACAATCAGTGGCAAGCTGAAATGACCTTTGGTTTTGCTGATATTGCAGCTGTCAAATTTGACTTTAACAATAACGACTTAGGTGCAATATTAAGTGAAGGTGATTCTGCCCTGTCGATAGCAAATTTTGGTGGGATAAATTTTTACCACGTTTACGAACGTCTAGATTCTAACGATATATTGTCGTATGCAAAGTGGACTCGCGTTCTGCAAAAAATAATAAGAAGACCAAATGTTTTATTAACTATTCAGCCACTTGAAACCGTTAAAGACAGTTCACTTTATACCCATGAATTGTCTAGTCAGTTTATTGATGAAAATGGTCATATCTATAATACTCAGCAATTGATGTCTATTGCCGATCGCAGTGGTTTAAGTTTTGAATTGGATAAAATCATTTTACGTAATTTTTTAGAGTCGTCTAAAGCTTTGGCCGATAAATCGCAAGTGTGTGGGGTAAGAATATCGACTTCATCTTTACATTCTGAAGACTTTAGAACCTGGCTTGAATCTGACTTTATGAAAAACTATACGGGTACGCCTAACCTGGTCTTTGTTATTTGTGAGTTTGGCGCGGTGCAGTCAATCAATACAACCACCTCCTTCATTGAATTAGTGCATTCGTTTGGTTGTAAAGTTTGTATTAATAAGTTTGGGGCGTCATTTACTTCGTTTAAATATCTAACTCAGTTAAAAGCTGACTTTATTAAAATAGATGGCAGTTATATTTCAAACATTAATAACATTAATGACAACCAGTTTTTTGTTAAGTCACTTGTACAAATTGCGCACGGTGTTGGTATTGAAGTTATTGCTGAATTTATTGAAACAGCCGAAGAATTTGAAGTTTGTAAAGAACTTGCTATTGATGGTTTTCAAGGTTATTTAATCGGCAAAAGTGAGTTTGTAGAGAATAAATAAGGTGGGGTAAAATTTAATATAGCCACAAACAAATTTATTTCTTTCATATATCAAAATAAACATACGTTTGTAGTTGATATTTTGACCACTCTTTGATTTACTTACAGTCGGGTCAATTTTTTATTAATTAGGGATAAAGACGATGAAAAAAGTAACGTTAGGTATAATTTTAGGTTTAGCGCTTAGCTCTGCTAGTGTATTAGCTGATATAAAGTCAGATTTAGCAGCTGGTGTTGAACTTAGTCAAGTAATTGCAAATGCTCAAGCAGAAGGTATTAGTGTTGCTGATGCGGTTGCAAGTATTATTGAAGAAGATCCGTCATTAGCTGAAGAAGCAGTTTCTATGGCCATGACAATTGCTCCTGAATCAGCAGCTCAAATTGCAGCAGCTGCTGCAGACGCTGGTGTTAGTGAAGCTGTAATAATTGCTGCAGCAGCTGTTGCTGGTGTTGATCCTACTATAGTTGCTCAAGCAACTGCAGCTGGTGGTAATACTGGTACAACTACTGGTACTACGGGTACAAATACTGGTGCTCCAAGTTTACCTTCAGTTCCTGCTGGTGGTGGTGTTTCTAGTAACTAATTATTAAATTAGTTCTATAATAAAAAAGAAGGCTTTGCCTTCTTTTTTTATTTTCAATAAATGTTCTACTTTATTAAGTGCATTCAACTATGCTAGACCGATCAGCCTTTTCAATTCTTTTATTCGTTATTTTAATTATTGCTTTGCCTTTGGGATCAAATAGAGCCTTTGCTTGGTCTTTTATCGAAATTTTAGTGGGATTATCCGCATGTTTATTTGTTTTTAAGCAATTTCGTTATTCTGGTAATTCAAATAAACTCATTCAAATTGAGAACACGGACATCTTGCCCATATCAAAATGGTTTTATTTAGGTTTTGTATTTACCCAGTGTCTTGTCATTTTACAATTGGTGCCTTTACCAAACGATATTTTAAGTACTATTGCGCCTTTGTCGTTCGACATTTGGAGTTCGGTAAATACTTCCTCCACAAATACAATTTCTGTTGATATAGGACAAACTCAAATCAGCCTAATTAAAGGACTAAGTTATCTGGTTTTTATTATGTTGCTCGGCTTTTATATTAATTCAGAAAAACGTATTTTAACCCTAGCCCTTACCATTTTTATTGCGGGTGTATTTCAGGCTCTTTATGCCAGTATTGAAAACCTGTTACAACTTCCAACGGGTTTAGTTTTTGATATAGCCAATAACGAAAGAGCTGATGGCTCGTTTATTTATCACAACCACTTAGCTAATTATATGCTTTTAACCGGTAGTATCGGCATAGGTTTGCTTATAGGACAGTTTAAGCAGTCAACCGAGAGTAGAAATAAACTCAAAGCAAATTTTGTTGCCACCTTGGAGTTTTTCTTAAGCACCAAGTTTTTAATTCGGGTTGGTTTAATTACCATTATTATTGCCTTAATTTTAACTCGTTCTCGTATGGGAAATGCCGCTTTCTTTTTCTCTTTGGCGTTAGTTAGTTTGATCAGTTTATTTATTTACAAAAAAAGACCAAAACAATTTACCTTTTTGATCATTAGCTTTTTTATTCTTGATTTGATTATTGTAGGCACTGTATTTGGTGTAGAAAAAGTACAGCAACGAATGGCTGAAACCAGTTTTGCCAGTGAGACTCGTGATGACGTAAACATTGATGGCTTAGTGATGATCACAGACATGCCTATATTTGGAGCTGGAGCTGGTAGTTTTTATACTAACTTTCCGCAATATCAATCTTATATTTATGGTGGGTTTTATGACTTTGCTCACAATGAGTATTTACAATTTATGGTGGAGTTTGGTGCGATTTTTGTTCTAGTATGCGCTCTTGGTATGATTTATAGCTTATTGATAAGCTTAAACAATATGCGTTATAAAAATGGTAGTAAACTTAAAGCACTTAGCTTTGGTTGTGCTATTGCTATTATTGCTATGTTAATTCACATGACGGTAGATTTTACTCTGCAAATTCCTGCGAACACAATTACATTTTTAGCCATTGTTTTACTGCCATTAAAGATAAACACCTTGTTAAAACGTTTCAATAAACAAGAATAAGCCTAACTTATTCTTGTTCCTTTTTGCCTGTTGGCGGGATGATTTTTGCTTGATTTTTAGCAATTAACTTAGTTATAAAAGCAAATAGTAATATGCCAGAGAAATTTGCAGCCATGTCAATCAAATCAAAGTTTCGGTAAGGTATAAAAGCTTGGCTGAATTCCTCAAACAGTGAGAAAACAAATACGATTACACTGCCTTTATATAAGGTAACTGCTCTTAAATTAAGAGCACTTAAGTTAAATTGCCTAAATTTTAATATTAAATTTAACAAAAATGATAAAAAACCATAAAACAAAAAATGCACATATTTATCACCGTATTCAACTTTGTCTATTACATTGAACACAACTTTGTTTTGACCAGTATCAGCCTGATATATCACCCAGAAAAATATTGATAAACATATCAAAAAAACAACTTTAATTTTAAGCATTCACGCTTCCTTACGACAATTTTAATATTGATAATGCTTTAAAAAACACAGCATACTGGAATTTAATGTAAAAATAGTTAAAAGCATATAAATATCTTTGCAAAAAATGAATAAGCCAGTATCATGCGCAATTAGAGACATAGGGGTTTTACTTATAAACCTTAATGTTTCACCCATTTCGGGGCTGATCTAGGATTCGACAGGATTGATGATACCGGATGGAGCACGTCGAGGGGCGGTTTGCCTCGTAAAAAGCCGCAAAAAAATAGTCGCAAACGACGAAAACTACGCACTAGCAGCTTAATACCCTGCCAAGAGCTCTTTTGCCCTAGCTTCCGCTCGTAAGACGGGGAACAACAAAAGATCAAAACCCAAACGAACTAGTGGCGCGACTCCTGCCTGAGAGGCAACCCACGAAATCTAATTCAGGATAGTCATTAAGTGGCGTGTCTGTTCGCAGCTTAACGGTGAATTTAAAAACTGACTAAACGTGTAGCGCCAAAGGATAAGCTTTTCTGGACGGGGGTTCGACTCCCCCCAGCTCCACCACATAAAACCCCTAGTAATCAGTAGTTTACTAGGGGTTTTTTCTTTTCATGGATCGCTATTGGATCTATTTCATTTACTTCTAATGCCGCACCGTAGGTAGAAATAAAAAATTGATATGAAAAGTATTTCAGATTATTAGTCCTTATGGTGTCGGTTATTCATGGGGTACGTTTTCATCAAGTAGTTGCAGGCTGTTAAAGTACCTTCCCAAATAATTCAGATTTATTTGTCGAGTCGAGAAAATCGCTTGTAATTTATTTATACGGGCTGATAATAGTTGCAGGTACATCTGCATTCATTAAAATCTATTTATTATTAAGTGAATGTTATAGGAAAGTTCAGATGAAGGGATTGTTGTTAGCAATGTCATTATTTTTATTGGGTCCAGATGATGGAAACAACCTAGTAAAGTTGAAATTCCAACTTAAAAATAAAAAACAAAGTAGGATTTTTAATGACTTTTTTTAAAAACGCACAGCAAGTATTTAATGAATTACTAAATGGAATTCAGGATAAGGCTAAAAGTCCATTAGCTGGTACATTTACTTTTTTCTTCATTTTAGAGAACTGGAAAGCACTATATTATTTTTTTGAATCTGACTCTGAGCCAGTTACAAAAATAAATCACCTTGTTGATACTTATACTTGGTCAATTTACGACTCTATTATAACACCACTATATTTATCTATTATATCTTTATTCGTCTATACGATAGTATCAGGCCTTACACGCATTGTTTGGTTAGTTTTAAATGACTGGTTAGATAAATTTTCGCTAACAGTAATTAAAAAAACTACATTCCTAACAAAAGATGAAGCCGACATTCTGAGAAATGAACTTCAATCTCAAGCTAAGAGTCATTTTCTTGAGAAACAAGAGTTACAAGATAAGTTAGATGCATTAATAAACCTGACTGATGAAAGTTCAGATGTAAATTCTGATGTAAATTCTGATGTAAATTCTGATGTAAATTCTGGTGTAAATTCTGGTGTAAATTTTAAGAGCCGAGATTTTATGTCATTCGACATACAGGAGCAGTTTGATAACAAAGTTATAAATTACTTTTGTCAAACTAAAGAAGGTATTTTAACCCTTTCAAAAACCATATCATCGATACTCTACATTGATATTGACGATAATCTTGATGCAAATGATCTAGCTATTTATTTAGATTTAATTAAATTTTCCATTGTAAATTACCCAGAAGAAGCACATTACTCAAATATAAATTTTAGGACAGACATTAGATCAGAATTTTCTACTACCATTGAATTTGTAGTAAATAAATCTGTAAAGTTAGAAAAAACTGGCGTTTTAACAGTTAGGTATTCTAAGAATGGGTCAAAGAGAAAACAATACTTTACAATCGGATTAACAAGTAGATTCGCTGCGGAACTTAATCAAATTTATAACACGCTAAATTAGAAAAATGATAAAATTTCTCAAAGAATACACGCCAATTGCATTCTCATTCCCATTAGTTTGGGCATTAGGAGCTGTCATTATAACAATAGGGCTAGATAAAATTGGTTTACCTAGCCCTTGGCCTTATGTGATTTATTTCATCATTGGCACTTATTGCACATTAAGAACGTTCAGATCATAAATACTTCAATCCTAACTCATGCTTCATTTTTGAAAACTTCAGAACTAATTCAAGCTTCTTATCTTCAATATCAGAAACTCTACTCTCTTTTTGAGCAGAACTTAACTTACTAGCTTCAATTGTTCTTTTTACCTTATTGAGTTGGCGTAATTGCTTTTCGATAGACGCAGAAAACTTCTGAAGCTTCAATTCATTTGAAAATTCGTTTCTATATGAATTTCTTTTTTCACCATGTAACGATTTAAAGTTAGCCTGGTATTTATTTAACAAATCTTTTGCATCGTAAAACTCACCGATTGAAGCTTTCGGGTTCAACTGTTTATAGAATCGTCTTGAGAATGGAATATCATTTTTAGTGATCTCTTTATCATCTACCGCTTTTGATGCTAAGTTTTGCCAACGAGAAGCAAACTGCAATACACCGCCCCCCATAAACTTAACCAAATGATCAATTGATTGTGGGGCAACATCAATCGCACCAGGTAAGTATTGATCACCACCCGTTATATCATTCATCCAAGTAGCTAAGTTCTTCGACCACTCCCAAGTATATTTGTTACCTAAGTGTGAATCAGATTTTTGAGCACCATACCCAGATTGTGACGGATAAATTTGGCCACCAAAAAAGTTTTCATTCACAGCCATTTCAACAAATGGTTTGATCACCGTCGGTGAAATTGTTCTAACCCAGCCGTTTTCAACATCACTAGATGATTGAACACCAACTGGTGAAAATGCTCCCATAGCCGCCATAACAAGATCAGCTGAAGCCGAACCAACAGATTTACCTTGTATAGCACCATCAATAGAATGTCCCATTGCAGCTAGCACGTTGTAACCATAAGGCATTGGAAATGCAAAGTAATCACCATCACCAAGCATTAGAACAAAGTTAGTTGCTTTAACATGGTCTGGTACTTTGTCATAGAATGGAACTCCATCCTCATCCTCACCACCGATCTCACGCATTAAGCTAGCCATCATTACCGTTGCACCAACAGCACCAATAGCAAGCTTTTGGGATAAATTGTAAAACTTAGGGTTCCACATCGATTTACTTCTATCTTTTGGAGTTGCTAATGCTCTCAACATATTCGTTGTACCTTGAACACTCGCATTCGCAAACATGAAGAAAGCGTTCAAGGTGTTGCTTATTTCACCTTTACGATTAAAGTTAATCGTCAAATTCTTAGACAGAGAAGCCGCTTGTTTAACTGAAACGCCCTGCTCTCTAGCATGATAATAAGCACTAAAACGAGTTGCGTTTTCAACAATCTCATTATAATCAGCAACAAAATCAGCAACAACCATTCCCGATTTTTTCACATTGGCAAAGACAGTGTTGTTTTCTCTACCAATGGCACCTTTAAGATCCCCCGCTAGTTCATCAACACTTTTTTGATTCACCCAACCAGTTTTTGAACCGGCTTCTAGGAATTCTTTAACGTAGCTACCAAACTTTGCTTGTTGCGCATTTTTACCTTCATAATCGTCATTACGTAAAGCTCTACGCATTGCCCCCATTGCTTGAGGTATTGATTTAACCATTTTACTGGCCATCTTTTCAGAGTTCAGTGCTTTACCGTCAGAAACTTGTGTTTCAGTTATCATATTCGCAACAGCTGCTTGAATATCACGCGCAAAGTTAGTGAGCATAAATTCAGGGTTCCACATTGTTACCAATGCTGAAAGCGTCCTAGTGAATTTACTCAACAATTGAACAGCACCATTCATTTGATCAACACCAAGATTATTCATTGCCTGGTTTAAAAGTGGGTCATGTATTTTTATGAATTGCTCAACACCATCAACTTTAGTTTTAAAGTAATCATCACTTTGTTTCATTTCATAAGCAGACATTTTAACTATGACAACATTGCCATCTTTATCACGGCCACGTTTCATATCTGGTTTTGATTCAGTAAATACTTCCCAAAGGTCTGGATCAGGGTTGTCATTAACTAGCTTCAAGAAAGTGTTACCAACATCGTTTTTGTGGGCTCTAATGATTGCTTGAGTTGTATCATTGATAGTGTGAAGAAGTGGTGACTCAGCTAATGAACGTCTCCCCATTGCTCTTATAGTTTCACGCCCTTTAATATTGAAGCCGCTACCAGATTTAAAACCTCTACCTTTACTGTCTTTGCTACCTTCTTCTTTTGCATAACCTTTTAATGGCACATAATTTTTATATTGGCTTTGCCAGTTTTCAACTACATCATTAGTTTCTAAGCCATGCTTGATCATTAACTCTCGACTATAAGAAAGCATTTCTTGAACTTTATCTGATACAGCTTCTAACCCAATGTGCTTACCTTCCAATACGGCTTTATTTAGAATTGATTCTGCATCAGCATTAGACATACCGGAACCGGCACCGTTTAATTCAGGATTGATCTTGTTAATGTAAGCGTTACGCTCTGAAGCATGTTTTGCTATTAAATAAAGATCCACTTCATCTTGAGTCAATTCATGCTGAGCCATTATTTTTGGTATTTCTTCCACATGTTTGATTTGTAACTCATGAATAGCGTTACCGGCTTTACCGTGAAACGCTTCTTCAGCTAAGTACGCATCATTATTCTCATTCACGCTTGGAAGTTTGCGTTGAATCACTAATAAGCGCTGAAACTTATCCTGAATCGTTCTGATCACTCTGTCTTGAAGTGTTTCATCAGGTATTACTATTCTGTCAAAACGTTCGTTTACCTCCTGTTCAGTACGTAATTTAGTATTTCCATGGTTATTATCAACAACGTTACGCTTGCCAGCCTTAATCTGCTTAGCAATTCGATCCGCTAAGTTTCTAATTTCTGAAGCCGATATTTGACCTTTGGCAAGGCCAACTTTTCTTAATGCTGAACTTAACCAGGCTTGAATGTAATCAAATAACTTTTCAACTTTATTGCGACCATTTTCAATGGTAAATGCAAAAACCTCTTCGGCTTGTACGTTGATTGGCTGTGTAGAGTAAAACTTATCTGACTTAATTTTATTCCATACATCTTTTAATGAAGGGTCTTTTTGTGACGCTATTATTTGGCTAAAAAGAGATTGTTTATCCGATTCTTTAAAAGTATCTAGAGCATAATGACCAAGGATTTCATGCCGTAACGTTGCTCGTATATCTTCTACTGAAGATATATTATCTGCTGCAAGGGTAAGAACTTCTAGATTAGAGTCGTATACTCCTTTGATCCGGCCGTACTTTTCAACTGTTACTTCAGAGCCATACAATTCCTGTTGTGTATTCTTAACCTGAACATCTAACTTCAAATTACCATTGTATGATGCAATAAAATCATTCGCTATATTTTGAACAATATTTAACGGCATTCCCTTTGGAGTAGAATCGTTTTTAACTATTGAAGTACTAGGGTTATCTTGTCGATAAAACATAACTCCTTTGTCTGTTTTCTTAGTTTTAAGTGTATTAAACAGATTGTCATAAGCTCTAGTAACAGCTTCCATTTCACTTGCTAAAGGGTATAGGTAAGGTTCGTCAGTTCCAAAGAGTTCGTTTGATTTATTATGAACGTCTTCATCCACAATATTTGCCAAGTAATCACTTTGGTAACCAGAGCTAGTTAACTTTTCAATTACATAACGTTCAAATGTTCGAGCTGTCATTTCTCTTACGGTACCCCAATAGTCTTTACTTCTGGTACCGTCAGCTTTAGCAGAACGTTCAGCCAATTCCGTTTCTGTTTCTATTGATTTTTTTAACCCTTTAAATGCATCATAGACAACACCTCGAACGTCAAAATCATCGGGTGTGGCTTCACGCCACTTATGCGTATTCTTATCTAAAACTCCACGTTTACGGTTGTGCTCGGACATATATTCGCCCGATTTTTTATCACCCGAATCTAACTTATCCATTCTGGCAAAATAGTTATCTAACGCATGAAACCACTCATGGGCTAAACTACCAGCGCCCTGCTTTTTGGTTAAGTTTATAACTATTTGATCAGGTTCAAAGTGAGCCATTGCAGCATTAATACCACCACGACCACGAGCCCCAAACGCTAAACCTAATTCACCATTAAGTGATAATGCTTTAGGTGGCACATTCAATAAGTTTGATAAATCCATCAAGCCGTCAAACGCATTGTTTAAATCATCTTGTCGTTTACCGCCCTCAACCCAATTACCAAATTGCACACCTCGAAAGCCAAATGTACTATCAAACTTTTCAGGCGTGACATTTTCACCGTCACGATGATCAATACCAATTCTAGGGTTGTTGTCAGACCGCCTAACGGCTCTAAGCTTTCGCTTCTCTTTAAGCAATTCAACAAGCTCAGTATTATTATCGAGAATATAAGCTCTCGCATCATTCACTTGCTGAAACTGCTTCAATTCGATAAATTTATTTGGAGCTAACTTCTTACCTAAGAAAATAACGCCAGGTTTACCTCGCTCACTCCATATATCAAACTTAGACAATTTCTTACCATTGCTTTCAAAACTCTCAGTAACATTTTGCTTTATGTATTCTTGCGCTTGCTCAACTGTGTCGAAATGCTGTTGATTAGACATGCCGCCAAAGCCTGACTTTTTAGAACTGTCAGTAACAACCCATTTATTAACATTTTCTTCTCCACGAAAATAAGTAAAATGAGCGTCGACAATTGTGTATTTTGCTAGTTCATTTATTCGATCTGGTTCAATATCTTTTGCAATATCTAATACGTGGTGTAGGTTTTTTAATACCGACGATGATTGCCCTTTCCTGTTTAAACCATCAATTAACAACTCGGGGCCATTCTTACCAATCTCTAATAACTTGCTAGACATGTGCCTTGCGTCAGAAACTTTCTGAGACCAACGATCTAACTTTCCAGCTTGTCTAGGTTTGCTAGGTATCTGATGGCGTAAGTGTGAAATAAAGGCCAATACTCGCTTATCAACACCTTCAGCATTTAACTTTTTATAATCAGGTATTGGGAAAGATTTACTAAGCGGTTCTGCTCTTACATCAATATCAGCATCAAACTTTTCACTAATTGTATAATTATGCTTAGCGGCATCATGAAGCACCTCACCAAAATCATCTATCTTGCCAGTTTTAGATTTCGGGGTTATACTTTTATTCGAGACGTTATCAAGGCTAGCTGTGTCATCCTTGTTCTTTGAAATATCAATGTCTGTACTAGTGGTATTTACGTCTCCCCCTCTCTTCTTAAAAGCAGTTAACAACCAATGTTTCTTTTTGTTATCCCAAGTTAAACGCACACTACCTTTATGATCTTTAGACTCTAACTGAGCCCTGTTTTTAGTCTTTTTAATTACCTTCATGCTGTTAATAACATTTTGAAGATCATCAACAACTTCTGGATGATACTTCACTAGTTTAGCTAAACCAAAACCGTCACTTTTAGCGCTTCCCTCTTTACCCCAAACAAGATCAATATCTCCGAGTTCATGGTGACTTATTGCTGCGATTGCCTCACCACTTTGTTCTTGTTTTAATTTCTCTATAGCCCCTTTCGCATCATGTTTGAATTCAGTATATACAGGGCCAAACTCAGAATTAGTTACATTTTCCTCAGCGAACGGTTTGGTTGTCTCGCCTTTAGTCCATTGTTTAAATTCATCCACGTTTACAGGTGATATATTCCCTAAACCTTTCCAGTCTTTATCGTAGTTAGATAAATAAGCTTGTTTAGCTTCTTCAATCGAGTCAAAACCCATCATTACTTTATGTTCGTCGAACTTGCCAGTCACTGGGTCAACCTGATCAACAATAAATACTGGCTTACCGGATTGAGGATCTGGTTTGATAAATACGTCAATTGCATCACCATCAGCCCCCTTAGTACCTGTAATGTCACCATAATGATGTTGCATATCAACAGACCATTTTTGACCGTTAGGATCGATTCCTGAACGCTTGCTTCCTTGAGGATTTTCAATACCTATTTTCATGCCTTCAAATTCAAGCCGACCTAGTTTGTAATTATTGGCTTCTTTTTGCGCTTCAGTAGGTTCAGCTAAATCATTACTTGGGCTAGTGGCCGCTTCATGAGCTGCTAAATCAATTTCAGAATTAGCGGTAATTTCAGTTGCAATATTCTTATCTACAACCTTATCCACGTTTTCTGTTGATAAGTTACTTTCAGCTGGATCAAAAACGGCACCTTCATTTGGTGCCGTTTCATCTAACGTTTGGTTATTAATTGGTTCAGGTTCTGGTGAACTTTCTATTACCTTTAATCCAAAACCATCACCCCACTTAGTTGGCTCTACATCGTAACCGGCTCGTATTGCTTTTCTGGCTTGAATAGATTTCAACGCTTCTAATTCAGAATCAAATGCCGAGTTATCATGTTTAACAATAACGCCTGAGTTATCCGGTGCAAAAATAATATCTTTATCTTGAATTTGTTTAAATGGCGCATTGACCTGTTTAGGGTCAGGAACAACTTCACCTTCAAATGTTGCACCAGGTAACTGTTCTAATTCTTGAGTTGTTTGATCAGGTGCAATTACTTCACCTTCATGCTGGAATTTAATAGGAGAGAATCTATCTTCTGGAGTTGGTGACTTATCCAATGGAGCAGCGTTTACCATATCTTGGACAGATGGTGCGCTATGTTGCTCTAAATCTTGTAATGATTGCTGTGAAGGGCTTGTAAGCATATCCCCGACTTTAGAGACTTCAACATCAGTTGCCGCGCCCATTTTACGTGCAGCGGTTGGAATATCATAGTCGATGCCTTCTTCCTGCTGTTTTAATGCTTCAAAGAATTCAGGGTGATTTTGTTCAATTTTACTATTCTCATCTAAATCGACTTGTTCAAGTTTTGATGGTTCAAGTTGTTTTAATTCAGAGTCAGCTTCAAACACACCAAATATTTCATCAGATATACCAAACTCTTGCTTTAACGTCCTAGATGCTACAGCTCTTGATTCAATCTCTGATAAGCCACG
Source organism: uncultured Psychrosphaera sp. (assembly GCF_947500655.1). GTDB lineage: Bacteria > Pseudomonadota > Gammaproteobacteria > Enterobacterales > Alteromonadaceae > Psychrosphaera. The sequence goes on from NZ_CANMSK010000001.1 coordinate 246,526, forward strand.
ATTTACACCAGCCTCAATTAATCGTGTTCTAACAGTATCTATAGCTTCATCTTGAGCTATTCCATTGTTAACCATTTCTTGTATGCCGTTCTTAGCTATTGGAGCTGACTTTTGCTGCCATTTCATTGCATGTTGTGCGCTTTCAGTTGTACTACGCATAACACCACCAGCAACAAATCCACCAACAAAAGCTTCATCTAGTTTGTCTATTTCTGAAATATCTTTACCAGCCCCCCATTGTGCTAGAGCTTCTTGTCCAGCTTCAGTTAATCCCTCACCTGTTGAGCCTTTAATAATATCAAGAATGAAATTCTTATCTTTGCTCAAATTAACAAAGTCACCGCTTTTTAACTTTTTAGCAGTTTCGATAAAACCATCTTTTATAACACTTTTACCTACATCACCAAGAGAATGCTTTATACCAAGTCTCTCTAATGCCATTTGGCCAAAACCTGAAGCCGTAGCTCGAATTGTACTCTTCTCGGTTTCAGGTTGCTTGCTGTAAGCTTCTTCAGATAATCCAACAGCCATTCCAAATGCACCAACTCCTGTTGCTGCAGTGGCCATTGTAGGTACAGAGCCCACTATTAATTCACCGGCATAACTACCAAAATCACCGACAGACTCAATATCTTTATATGATGAAATCGTAGGTTCATATTCTTTTTGCTCTTCAATATTTCGATCAATCCCCTCCTGTGCCCAGTTAGATAAACTGCTGCCTTGACCAATGGTTTCTGCAACCCTCTGATCAAGACTCCCATCTTCTAAAGTGCTTGGATCAACTCCTGATTCGGCAAAGCCTTTGACAGCTCGATAACTAAGTTCCTGTACCTTGTCGACACCAGCACCAAACGCTTTCTTTAATCCGCCTTTATCATCAACAAACGGATCGATAAAATTTATTTTTTCATCAGAAAATGGATCAATGTATGTATTAATCATTAGTTACATAACCTTGCTGTATTGCTAATTTAAGGGCTTGTTCTTTTGATAGATGAGTGTTTTTTTCAAGAAATTTATCGACAATATTATCTACTGACATTCCTTCTTTTGTACTTGTGTAACCATTTCTGGCTTGACCTGATTCACTATTACCAACTGGCTGAAATTCACCTGAATTAAGTTCTTGGTAACCAGTAGTAGCACCCATATCATCTTTGACTTCTTTCCACTCTGGCTTCACTGATTTATTCTTCCCAATACGACCTAAAGCCTTATTACTTCTCTGAGAGTAGTGATCTTTATTATTAACAAGTTCTGCCATACGTTTGCGAGTTTCAAGACCGGCAAACAATTCGCGCATATCAAACTGTTGAACTACATCATCACTATCTGACGTTCTGCCTTTAGTCATGGGCTGAAGTTCAGTAAAACTTTCACCGTTAGGTTTTTGATATGTGACCTCTAAACCAATGGTCACCTTTCCACTTTCAGTCGGAATTAATTTCGCTACACGCTTATTGGTTACTTTTGCATTTAGCACATGGTTAAACTCACCGATCCCCTGTCGCACCTTTGAATTAAATGCTCCGTTAAACAATTCTAAATACTTTGTACTATTAATTAATTGAGGCGTTTTCTTAGTGAAAGCTTCTTGAGTTAACGCGTGTAATTCATCAACTGTTTTACGATAATCTTCATTTAAGTACGTTTCAGGGTTATAGTCGTTATACTCAGGATGCTCGGAGAAAAAGCTTTTCGCCTGTTCTGATAATTCACCAGTTTCCATAAATTGCTCATGGATATTGGGTAGTTGAGGCGCAATAATACCCCATGCTTTTTGTTCTTTTTGTTGCTCGAGCTGCCAATTAGCTGCTTTATTTCGAGTTTCCGACAAGTTTAAAAGAGACTTTTTGTGCTTACTATCTAACTCGTCGCTCTTAGCATTACGCTCTTTATTATATTTAATCTGTTCATTTCTATATTGAATATCTTCTTCACGTTGTTTATTACGCTGTGCTACTTTAAGCGCATTTTGCGCATCAATATCTGACAATCTTTCTCGTTTAAATTCACGGTCTTCATGCTGTTCCATCATTTGAAACCCATCTTTAAAGCCGTCTACTATTGCAGAACCCATAACTTTCTCCTTAAATTGAACCTGCTAGTAATCCGATAGTTCCACCTATGGCAGCACCATAAACTCCGCCCACTTGAAAGCCGATAACTGCACCACTAGTGGCTCCACTCACTTGATTAGATTTATGTTGAGCATCTAACTGATCATTTTGCATTTCACGGTTATTTTCCATATCAGCTAAACTTTTAAGGGAGGTGTTTGCTCTGTTTTTAGTTGATTTACCAACAGCTAGTAAAGACATAATAAATACCTTATTAAGTTAAGTGACGGATGAACCGCCCTGACCTGTTATTATTTTGGTTTGAAGATCTTCGTTAGCTTGTCTAGTTTCATTATTTAATGAAGCCGTTGCTAAGCTTTTGGAAAGATTTGAGTTTGTACTTCCTTGTTCCGTCTTTGAAGTATCAAGCCCAAAGCGACCTCTTTTCACTGAATTATTAAGATCTGAGAGTCGATAAGAATTATTTATGTTTACATCGTTACGCTCCAATTGCTCATGAAGTAACGTATCGTTTTGTGACAATGCAATTAAATTGTTCTGAATGGGTATATATCGATTTTTATAATCTTCCCATTGCTCTCTCGTCAAATCGGCTTGCATATCTTGGAAACTATTAGTGCTTTCTTCGACAGCCGTACTCTCTTCTTGGTTATTTGTTCCTATTGATGAAAACACGATTATCCTCCCCCGTTAAAATTATTCATGTATTCACTGGAATATCCCTCGCTGGATGATCCTAATGTTTCAGAGCTAGGTGTGTTTAAAGAGTTACTAAACACAGCTCCACCTACAGCACCAATAGCTCCGTTAATGTTATTAACTTCTTGTTGATTAATGCTGCTATCACTGGCCGCTTGACGTTGTGAGTCTCCAGCTAAATCATTTAAACTAGATACTGATTCAGTGGCTTCTCCTTGCCCCATAGATACAACGTTACTTAGTTTATCGATATAACGATTTTGGCCTTGAACTTCCGATGAGGTTTGCGATTTAGCTGAATTGATAGCATTTAGATCAGATAACTTTTGAGTTGTTTCTTTGTATTTTCCAGAACTTGGGTCGACACCTGATGATTGTAAATTTGATTCGACAGCTGCTAAGGATTTAGAGTTAGACGTTGTTGTAGCTAAATTGGTATTTTTTGAAATCTCATTATATACCCCCTCATCATTACTACTTAGAGCCTCCGATATCACTTGATTTTCAATAGGTACGATGTTTGTTTTATAATACTCCCATTCTTCCCCCATCACTTTTGCAAGTTCTTTCTCGTAAGCTGTTTCTTCAACTTCATTCGAGCTATTCATTATTTTTCCTCAAGTAATAACGCCAAATTGTACTGTTATCGATAATTCCACACATACTCCAATTTTCGCGCACAGCAACTCGGCTCATTCCTTTTCTAAAGGTAATAAACTCTAGGTATTCAGCATGTATTGATTGGGCAATTGAAACTAATGTCGGCGTATATGTGCTTAGTGAATTTGTTGATTTGTTGTATGCAAACAAGAGTTCTAAATATGTAAAATCAGAATGTCTTGGCCTTAAAACCACAAAACCATCAGGTGATAAAAACAAAAAAGCCCACTCGTTTGAGCAGGCTTCGTCGATAATTTTATATATATTAGGGGAGTTCCCTTTGATGCCGACTTGTTCAATAGTCGGTTTTAACTGGTGCTTATAGATATTCCAATCACACCGTTTTAATTGGAGTTTTTCCATCGTGGTAAAATACTATCCTAAACTGGGAGGGATTTCATTAACATTAAGACAAACTTGTTCCTGGAATAAAACTAGACACTGGTACTGACTCCGCTAACTTTATTTGACCAGCTTTTACAGTTCGAGTTGCATCTGTTATGACTTTTACCGAAAAAGCAGTATTGCTCGTTTGTTTAGAAACACTTATAGGTGAAACACTAGGAAATATAAGCAATTTCGTTACTTCTTCAAAATCATAAGAGCTCACTATTTGGGTAGTTGAAGTGTATTTTTTTACACTACCTAAATAATATTCCAAATAAACCGACACATCATTAGTTTCATCATAGTCAGCTTTAAAACCGTTTACTTCTATCGCAACCGCGCCTATTACTAATTGTTTTGCTATATCTGATGTGTTAATCGCTCCTGCGAAAATTTGTGTGGATTGAGCTGATATTTTTATAGTTTGAATCACACTGCTTCTAGTGCCGTAGTGCCTTAAGTCGTAAACATCACCTTCAATATTTTTAGCATAAATACTCGACGCTAGTATCTGGTTTGCTAACAAGTTCTTTACATAAGCACTAGTTATTTTAGTCGTTATTGCCAAAGATAAACCATCAACATTACTAGAGCTTATTTTCCCACTTGAAGAAAAAACAGTATTGCCAGCTGAATCTTTAATTGTAACAGAGTGTAATGTGGCGGTATCTAATACAGCTGACTTCGCAACCATATTACCATTTGGATCTATGGAGAAGTTGTTAGACCTAACGCCAGTTTCTGGGTCATAGTTTATTGATGGTGTTTTAAAAATAGAATCTACTGTAATGCGATTTGATAATAGTTCATCAGTTACCAATGATTGTATAAATGCCTGGTCTATTAATGCGTTTGTCATTACCGTTTTATCATCAACAACAGAAAATATAGGGGTTAAATCCTCTGGGTCTTGTGTGGTAATTACTGCTAGCTTTGCTCCTTTAATGGCAAAAATCGGATATCGTCCATCATTAACTAATCCGAATGAACTTGTTATATCCCCAACTTGAGTTTTAACTGCCCACATAGCCCATTGTTCATCATTGGTAGCAACAGTCTCACTGAGTGTTTTAAGATTTGCAGCAACACTATTACCATTTTCATCCTCAATTTCAGATTTTAACGTTGTGCTAGCTTGGCTAATTGCTTCGTTAGCTGACGCCTTAGTGTAATAATCATTAATAATCGTTGCTTGTGCGTTATCAAATGAAGATCTAAGTAATGATAATTTTCTACTAGTCGCATAAATATCATTAGATAATTGCTCTGTTTCCTCAAGGAAAACAGCCTGTCTAGATAATTCCACCATTGCATTAACATCACCATTTAATGCTGTACTAATGATATTCTCAGCAATAATGTCAATATTTTCATTTTCATCCTCAAGTGACTGTCCAAAAAAGTTACTTAAGTGAGACTTTTCAATCATTCCACCTATTTCATTCAAGATGTGTTCAGCACTTTCCTGTGTTTGTACCTCCAAACCATCAGCCCCTGAAATTGGGCCCGCCATATCAACTTCATTAACAAACTTTATCCAATAGTAATACATTGCCCCCATGTTCACTTGATCACTAAAAATTGTCGTTACTTCTGTTGCAATACGAACGGCAGTAGAAAAGTCATCACTATCTGATCGATATATTTCAGTATATGCATGGCCTCTATATGTTGGTTGATCCCACTGCAAGGCAATAAATGTAAAACCGCCTTGGCCTGTAAAATTGACAGGTTTATGTGGCCGCTCGATCCCAACATTACTAATTGGCAAGCCGCCTGGATTAGTTTTATTAGACGTTATAGATTTTGCCAAAGCTTGTTTCTGTAACTGATTAAGATTAACTAAATCACTATACAATAATGCTCTATTTAGACCTCCACCTCTTTGTCCTGTAAGTAATTCTACGTTTTCAATTATAGATTGCTGCGATGAATCTTGACGGCCTGTTCTCTTAATACCCGAAAATGCACTAGCCATTTATCACCTGTTTAATTTCAGACATAGAAGATCCTATGATTATTGATTGAATATCGGTATCGCCATACAATTCAAATTCCCAAAACTGTCCTCTAGTACTCGGTATTCTAAATGCTACTTCAGGAATTTTGCCTGGCTTTAGATGTAAGATTTCTTTTCCATCTGTAAACAGTTTAAAGCCAGCCTTTTGTAACTCCTCACCTCTGATTAATACAGCACCGAAATTTGTATCATTAAAACGATATTCCTTAGAACGCCATCGGTAAGATAGTTTCGTTAATGATGAATTCCATTCTTTTAATTCGGTACCATTAAACAAATATAATGTGTCATCCAGTAAGCTATTAAAGCCACAAATACATTCTTGAGATAAATGACGAAAATCGCCTGAAACAGGATCAAAAATAAAACATTCACTATCACCATAAAAACCTAAATATCGCCCTTCCTGATTAAACGCTTTGATAGTTTTAGGTTCATATTTTTGCCATTGTTTTCTGGTGATAATACTTCCTGTAATGTTTTCAGCACCATCGGAAACCAATGCTACTAAACCATCAGGGCTTGCATACATAACAACACCACCAACGATTAGAGCAGACTTTCTACTTAAACACGCTTGCGCACTTTCAACTTTATAACCTGATATACTATCAGGGCTTGATCCTGAGAAGATCCAAGGAAAACCTTCAGTCAATACAGCTATAGAATTCCCCATAGGTACGACAGCAACAATATTGTGCTCCGTTGTTCTTTGATATTTTGATGGCCATGCATAAGGTAGGTAAGCTTCACAAAAGTACAAAGTGTTGCCAGTAAACCCAACCATTATCCCATTAGCCATTGAACACAAACCTTCAAGATTGGACGGTGGCATTTCATAATCATAGGTATCTAGAGTTAACCCCAACTCTTCACCTAATAACTCATCTATATATTCAACATCAGCGATTGGGATCTCAGCAACCATCAAATAATCAGAAAGCCCACCACCCGTTACACTTCTATATATTCTACGATGTGTAATATTTGATAAATTTTCATTCGGTGGTGAAAATGACAACGTTACAAATGTTTCACTATCATTTGGAAATTGAATAATTATTTTTTCTGAAGCATCACCAGGTGGACCTTCTTCACCAGCCCCGGTAACAAAAGTATGCGTATAATAACGCTCTTCATTATCGTTTATGTCTTCGTCGGGGTCAGTGGATTCGGTTACAGCTGTAATAATTGCAATCTCTGGCGCTTGAACTCCTAATTTATAAGAAACTGCAGGCTTTGTAATGCCATCAAATATTTCATTATTCGTGACTTTAGGATAGCTATCACCAGTGAAGTACAGACGTTGATATGGATCATTAGCAATTAAACTTGGTACAACGTCAACGTCACTTTCCCAAGAGAACCAATGAGTATTTAAGTACTTAAAAATTGTTTTGGTTTTTGCATCTAAGGCAATATCGATAACCGAAGAATCGTAAAGAGCCGACAAATTTCCATTATCAAAATGGCAATTGTACGCTACTTGTGAAGCTTCATTTGGTAATAAACGAGGGTCTAATTTAGGTCGTTCACCTGCAAATGTTTCTAAATAAATTATAGGCATAATAGGATTCAACTAATTTGAAAATGGTAATAATTGCTTAAGTGAGAGATTATTTTGATTGCTTATACAATAGATAAAGAGCCAGTCCTTTCATTGCCTCTGCTCCGTGGAAACCGTAGTACTGTCCTTCATTGTCATTAGGTGATGCCCAAGAGCTCCACGTACCATTCATCGGATGGTCTACTTTATGACTAATAACTTCATAGTTATCTTCCATTTCAGCAATGCAAGCGCCCATAAATTCTTCTAGACCATCTAACTGGCAACCGGCTAATCCGGCTAAGCTACAACCTGATAACCAAAGGCCACACATTGCAGCGTTAAAATCATCTTCTACTGGTATGCTTGGAGAATCAGAAGGAAACTCCGAGGGAGTGATACCATTTCCATCTATAGCAAACTGAATTAACCACTTTATCCAGTTTTCGCAGTAAATAACTAACTTTTCAGGAGGTTCACGCCCTCGTTCAACCAGCTCTTGCCATGCGCGACATGCCCAAGAAAATGCTCGAGGTTGATACCCCGACCATGCATGACCGTCACCCCAATGATACATAGTAAATGTATCAGCTGGTCCATACTCAAGGTTATCCCAACGATCCCAAATATAAGCAGAAGCACCAGGTCCTAAAACACCAAACAAGTCATAGTGATATTGTTGCGAGTCATATAGAAAATCGACTACATTATTTAGTTTTACATCGTCATTATCAGAGAAGCCTAAACAATACATAGTAGGTGATTGATAACCGGGATATGGTAAACCGTGCCATGCCCCAAATTGCTCGGAGTCTGATTCATAGATGTTTGAAAACGGTATTAGACCAGGAGTGTATGCGAGTGAATCATTCCTGTAATCTAGCATCGTACAATCACCAATTACAGCCGTATACCCGAGTTCATCAGGTGATGATATTGTGATACTAAATTTGCTTGTATAACCATCGGCTTCAGTAAATAACGGAGGTATTTCATTTACACAATATAATGTGAATGTTTTGTTTAAATCGCTGGAATTTTCAAGAACTACAGTTAGACTTTCTAATGTGGTAAATAAAGGTGCTAAAGGTTCAACTTCGTCATCCTCATGATTCGGCTGATAACCATTAAGTATCATATCCTCAGGGTATAAATCTATTGTTGTCCATACACCACGAGTATTAGGTAGAAGCCAATACCATCGCCATAAGTTATCATCTTCAACACGTAAATCGAACTCAGTATCTGACTTGTAAGTTATAGATTTAATAGGTGCCAAACTGTTTTCAAGCAACCAAAAACCAATAATAAAACCGCCATCATCATCAGGGAATGACGCTGTTACTACGTTAGAATCACGGGCTGTGATATTTACTCCCTGTATATCTGTTTCAAAACTATCTTGGTAAGTACACGTACCATAGTCTGTTACGCCAGATCCTTTTGCTACAATATAGTCTTCACCTTCATCAGTTTTTCTTCGTGAGAACTTAGATAAAGGGATTCGGTAATCTACAGGTAAAGCACTGGTCGACTCAGGGACATTTACTACATACGAATCTTCTACCGTACTGCCTGGTCTTGTAATATCCATTTCAATATCGGCTTTTAAAGAAGTACCTGTTGAGGTCACACCTCCCCAAACGACCTGACACAATGAGTCTTTGGTTATTCTAAACTTTATGGCTTTTTGCTCTAGAGTTACATCTTCACCACCAGCTAAAGTAGCTAGTATATATCCGTCTTCATCCCTACTAAATTCTGGCTCAGTAGATGGGTAGGTATAATCGTAAGATATGCCATCAGTAAAAGGAGTTCGTGCAGCGGCATCTTTTCTAAAAAATCTGTCTGTTGAATCAATTAACGTATATTCATGAGCTGTATATAAAACACATTGCAGGGCATCATAATACTTTTGCTCGCCGGTCACTTTATGCATTAAATAACATGCATCTAGAAACCAAACTTCACCATCAGCTGCATTACCTAAAAAACCGTTATTTGCACTAACTGGCACATGTAATGGTCTGTTATGCATACATTCATTACGACCTATTAAATACCCGCCATGCTCTACCGGATTTCTAGTAGCATAATTAAATTTTAAAGTACCTGTTACTATATCTTTTAACTGTACTGTGCCTACTTCTTCAAGAGTATGGCCTTCAGATAGTACATTACCATCCCAATTAACTTTTTTACCTTCCCAGGTTATGATCCAATCTACATCATACTGAATTCCATCTTCGTCCCAATTAGTTGAGCCATCAGGGTTTTCTTGTTTTACAGATGCTTTTATAGAATCAAACGAAAGAACACCTATGAAAGCAAACTTGCCTATATCCATGTACTCACCCCAATGTGGAGCGCCATGAGGAATTAAAGTTAACCCATCAATAAAATCAAATTCTATACCTTTAAAACCGCCATGTGTTGGAGCTGTTTCATTCAATGGGTAGTTTGCTAACACGGGTTCTTTACCGTTTATGATCCAATTACAGACCCATCGTTGTGTTGTTTCAGGGATAGGTTGGCCGTTATACCAGTAAGCTACGTACGCATCCCAATACTTTTTTGCGCTCTCTAAATGTTGAGGATCTTTTGTTGCCATATAACAATAAATATATGACAAAATTAAAACAGATTGGCCTTCAGTTGTTGCATCTGCATTAGGCTTCCCCTCCATCTGAGTTTTTTGTAAGAAGTGCCTATTATTATTTAAAACACCATCCGGATTAATAGCAAAAAACTCGACTTGAGCATCATTAGTTAAACCGGTGTTTCTTTTTAAGAATCTATCGTGACCTTCAATTATCGAAAGTACATTTTGATTAACTAAGCCTAAATCAAGCACTGAGCCACCCCGACTTAAAAGAACCGTATGGATTTGGATCACCTCCAACCCATAGTAAAACGATTATGTCTTCAGTATTTGCTTTGTATGATAAAACAGGAGGCCTACCATTAGCCCACTTTACACCGTCAGGCCAAACAACCAGGTTAGCACCTGTCACTTGCTTTAACATTATTGTTGCCTGAACTGATTCTGTCTCTGAACTAGGTGTGTTAGTGAAAGCAATTGATGTTAAAGGCACATTCAAATCAACTTTAAAAAACATACCTGATAAAATATCTATCGTGGTCAACTCATCATCTGAGTCAACAAACTCGGTAAACACAGTTCCATTATGGAATTTACCAAATCTCGACTCTAGTTCATTCAATGTTAAAGCTTCTCTGGTCTCACCGCGGCTATCAGTAAACACTTCTGATACTTCTGTCGATGAAAACCAATTCTGCAGTTCATCTAAAAACAATTGTTTTTGGTTGAACTGCTTAACAATTTGACCGGCTAATCTAGTATTAATTGTTCCAGATACACTTCGAATTATCGCATATTTAGTATTTTCAATTGAATCACCATCATACAAGTCATGTAACACAATTTTTTCACCAGTAGGTATATCTGAAACTTCATAGAAGGACTTACCATCTAGCGTGAATAAATCACCATTTCCAATTGCTAAAACTTCATTTAACCAATCAGTGTTTACGCCAACAACTTCATTACTGCCACTAGTTACATTAACAGCCCCAAGTCGATACCATACCCCAGCTCTTTTTGACATATTACATACCTACCTTGAACTCGGTCATTCCTGCTTTAATTCGATACATCATAAATAAGCCTAATCTTTAGTTATTCCGGCCATTGCACCATCAGCTTGAGACTTTTCACCAAGTTCACTTCTGAATGCAGTAAAGTGCATTGAACTTTTATTGGGATCAGCTGCATACTCAGCATCTTTGGCATAACAACGATAAAGCATGAATTCATAAATAGCGTTCTTGTACGCATCATCTACAACAATTGTTGAAGGTGTCTCGGCACTATCATTTTCAGCTAGCGTGATAATGTCAGGCGATTTTGAGTAAACCAGCGAAATCAAAGTGTCTTCTGCAACGCCAGGGTGAAGGTAAAATGTTTTAGGGTTACGTTCATCATAAATGTAAACCTCTGCAACTGTTGAGGTGTTGAATGAATGCCAATTAGGAATATTATCGTCTAATATTTCTCTGTCGAACGGGCCTTTAATAGGCTTCCCCATTTCATTTTTTGGCACATCAATTAACCTTAAACCGTCAACGGGGATAATTTGCTTTGTTCCTGCTACACATTTGAAATCGTCAATGTCGACGGTGAACGCATCAGGTCTGCGTATCACAATTGCTTTTTGAGCATCATTTAAATGATCAAGCAATTCTTGCTTTGGCCACTTTATGTAGCCAGGGTCGTTTAGGGAATTATTAACAGCGACCAGTAAACTATTTGAAGTAGTAGAAGGCATTAGAAGAAGACTCTAGTAGATTTTGAATTAATATGGCGATTAGATATCGCCTGCTGAACAGCTTGATAAGCTTCTCTATAACCTTCAGTAAACTCTCGATCATAATCTTGGCTTTTGGCCATATCAGAATAAGTTGTATTAGGTAATGCTCGTAATGAGGAAGCGGCACCAGCTGCCATTTGTTCAGGCCATTTATTTATTATTTGAGTGGAAATAGTAAAATCATTTGGCATTGAAATAATCGGCACAATTGAACAGCAGACGATTACAGTGTCATAGCTATCCGAAAGTGTGATGACGTTTTCCAATGTAATTGAATAATCATCACCCTCTTTCAATTCCGTTCCGCTTGGGTCATCTATATAGCAAACTTTAGATACATAGAACCCTTCAGGGGCTGTAAGCTCTATAACTCCATCTACCTTCGTTAACTCTTTAAGCTCAGTAACGTAGCTAGATTCAGTACAAAACTTACGATATGCTTTCTTAAGGTGCTCTAAAGCCATAAACTCAAGTACACCAGTACATTTTTGCTGTACTAACGGAATTAATTCGTTCAATTGTGCCAATTTAATTACTCCTGGTCTGCATCAGGAACAGTTAACTCTGGCTTACCATATTTAACGTACATTGCATCACGAACAGCTACTTTGTACTCAGCAACAGGCTTAGGTTGAGCTTCAACTGTTAACTCTTCAGACTCTGCTAGCGTTTGTACTTGAGCGCCATTGTATTTTGCTAAATCGATAATTTCTTCATTAGCGCCATAAATAACCAAAGAGTTTTCTAATTCTTCTTGAGCCTTTTTAGCTGCAGCTAGTTTTTCAGCTTCAATTCGCTCATCTTCAATTCGTTGTTGCTGCTCTAAAGCATCTTCTTCTTGCCCAACTTCAACCCAAACTCTAGGGTATTGCAAAAGACGAAGCGCAACATTCGCATCAACATCAACTGGAACGTTAGGTTTAAATAACAATCGTGAGCCAGTGATAGTGTCTTTCTTTAGGCTTTTCTTACCGACATAAACAATTTTTGTTTTATCTGACATCGTATTTCTCCAATAAAAAAGCCCCAAACAAATGGGGCTTTAATTAGGTTTAAAGTAAAGGTTTAGTAATTAGTAACCAACAAATCGATATTCGATGTGAACAGTCACCTCACCCGTAGCCGCGCCAGTACCTGAGTTAGTTAGTACAATGTCAGACGGGCCTTCATCACCAACGTAAATTGGTTTTAAAGGAACGGTTTTAGACGTTGCAGAAGTAGAAGTTGTAGACGCTACTAATGCCGTTACATTAGAATCTCGGTCTACTAAATCTAATTTGTATGCTGTATCTACACCAAGCGCGGCACCAATTACCGTAACAGAAGTGATTTCCGTACCTAATGGCAGATCTTCAGCAATAACTTTGGTTCCACTTACAGCTAAAGCAGAAAGCGCAACAGTAACAATGTGCTTAGATAAATTACCTTGAGCACCTTTATAAAATGGAGTTTTCATATTCATTTTTCCAAATAAAAAATAACGGGCAGCAATGCCACCCATTGATTGTGAAGAAGATTAAAGCGTTATAGCAGTATCAACTACCATTGTGCCGTAATCGTTTACGCGACCTGAACGATCTTGGAAACGAACTTTCTTCAAGCCATTCATCCATCCAATTGAAGTCTCACGGCCATTTTCATGGTCGGTTTTTTCAGTGTGCATAGAGAAGTGAGTACCTGAAGACGCTTTACCATAAGCATTCGCTAACGCTTGACCACCAAGTAAAATGGCGCGATCTATATTGGTACCAGCTGTTTTATCAGAAGTAGCGCCCGTTTTATTGTTACCAGCAACGGCAACAGTATCACCCGTATAGAAACGAATAGGCTTGTTGTACTTACGTACAAGAATGTTACGCCACATGATCACATCACCTTTAAATACTCGGTGATTAAATCCTTGACCACGTTTCGAAGCTTGAGCTTGTAACTCTAGAACTTTACGATCAGTCATAGAAGACCATAAATCTTCCCACTGACGAGGTGTGACGAATAACACATAAAATGGTGATTCATTCGCCATTTGGTCAGCTTCAAACTGAATGTGTTTCATTGGGTTAGCTTGCTCTTCCAATATCAACGCAATGTTTTCAATTACATCTAACGACATAACATCTGCACTGTCGATACCTTCAAACGTTGTTGCATCACCACCAAATACATGACGGTCATAAGTAGCGGCTTGAAGTGGATTCACCACAATTTCATTGAACTCTGCATCATCTGACGCTGGAACAATAATGCCATCAGCTTCATACGAACCACGCGCACCAGCTAACTGATACATAGCAATTTCATCTTGCAAGTCATTGAAGTAATTGCCTAACAATGTTTTGGCAACACTCAATAAGTTGTGAGCTGTACGTTTTTGCGACATTTTACCGCCAGAGTCGACTACATGACGACCTTGGTCGATTTTCAATTCAAACGCTGTTTTAGAAAGTGACTCACCACGGCCAGCCAGTTTTTTATCGCCCATAGTCGGACGTTGAACTAGATTGTGGAATAAATCCATTTCAACAGCATCACCGGCTTCTGATTCCAAGTCGTTGATCATAACGATTGGAGCGCCTTTTTCAGTTTGATTTTTACCGTTGTTTTTGTCTTTTGGTACTGCTTTTGGTGCGGCACCTGTCATCATATTTACAAATGAATTTTGACGACGAGTATGGCTAAATAACGCTGCGCCAAATGCCTTGGCAGCTTGTGATTTTGAAATTGTCATAACTTTTATTCTCTAAAGAAAATCCGAGACGTCAGCCAAAGCAGCTTCAATATCAGCATCAGACATATTCTCCATAGTCGCGGTCATTTCTGCCGCAGACTTATCAAGGAGTTGATCTGTTTTACTTAATTCTGAAGTTGGTCGACCTAAATCAGTCGGAGAGTTGGGGATGGGCGTTGCTGGTTGTTCCGGTTCTTCAACTTCTGGCGTTTCAGTTTGTTCAACTTCATCACCAAAAGCAGCTTTAACACGGCGTTCCACTTCAGCAAATCGCTCGCTAATTGGTTTATCTTTAAACGATGTATCATCAGCTAAACGGTCATCAACTTGTTGGGCGAATTCCCAACGGTCTGTATCGTTATTCATCCAATCTTTTAGATGTGCCGTTTCATTTAATGCAATATGCAGAGGGTCTTGACCTTCTGTAGATTGCTTATTATCAACAGGCGCTTGTTCTTGGGTATTTTCGTTTTGGTTTAATACCTTTGAACCTAAAAATTGAATGAGCTCACCTAATTGAGGATTATCTTCGGCTAATTGAGCCATTGCTTCAGGGTCTTGAAGTAATTGCTCTGGCGTTTTCTTTGGATCCAAGCCAGATTCTTTAAGCTGAGTAGTGAACATTTCATTCAACTGCTTTTGTTCGGACAATTGTTTCTCGTAATCATTGCTTCGGCTTTCAGCTTGAAGCCTTGCTTCAGCTTCTAACTTTGCTTTATCACGAGCGCCTTGCAAAACATCATAGGGTAATTTGTGCTTACCGTTTTTCGATGCCAGTTCAGCATTTTCGCTATTAACTTCAACGTACAATTTTCCATCTTGCTCTAAGACATTTGTTTTCAACTCTTTATCTTCAGTTGGTGACGGTTCCGGTTTAACTTCTTCAGTTAGTTTTACGTCTTTTACTTCAGTTGGAGTGTCAACTTTTTCCAAATCAGTATCTTCTACTGATAAAATTTCAGCTTCGCTTGAATCGCTATCATCATTGCCAAATAGCATTTCATCACTTACTTCCATTTCATTTAATGCAGCTTCTATCGCTGCCTCATCGCCACTTTCTAAAGCGTCATCTAAATCCACGGTGTTTCCTCATCGACCAGTTATCGTATGGTTACGAAATATTTGTTTGTATTTAGGCTTGTCGCTGCCAATGCGAATTTGTGCTAGGCACAAAAAAACCGCCTATGCAGAACACAAGCGGTTTTTTTATAACTAACAAAGGGGCTAAACAGCCCCTTTTAGGCGTTTATCTATTAAGGGTTTCCTTGACTAGACCATAAATAATATAGTCTTGGGCTTGTTGCTCTGGTTCCATGATTTCAAAGTCAATTATATTAGGATGTGTAAGTTTATTAGCATCAAGTTCGGCTCCATACTTCCAGCCGTTTAACTTCATTCTCATAGACCACGCATCATGTGGAGCGCTAACTTTTGCATCAGGGTAAAGCATGTACTGAGCTATACGGCCTATGTAATGCTGCTGCTCTTTATTGTCCAATTCAGCCCATGCTTTTAACTCATGACCAAATGGTTTGGCGTACTGCTGAAGAACTCCATGACATACCTCCGCCAATGAAGTTATTTGATCAACGCCCGTTGTAGGTATGTAAATCTCATTATCTTCATCACCTAAGTTTTCATAAGTGATTTCAGAATAACCCGCTTCAAATACTTCTTTAGGGCTTATAGATACATAATCATTGTCATACAGCACTACATAGTCACCACAACTAGGATCATGCCTAGCTATCATTTCAGCTTTGGCAATATATGGAATATCTACATCGTCACCTGGTAACCCAATAACGATATTAAGATCACCATTTTCATTCTTGGAACCAATTAATTTAATAACTGCAGCATGAACAACTTTATGGCATTGAAACTGAGCCATAACTTCTGAAATATTTACGGTACCACTCTCGTCTTGACCGGATGCTAGTTCATTAATCTTTTTCATTATTAATCTACCTGTATAGCTTCTAGCTGACTTTGAATGTTATTAGCCAACTCTTGTTTTAAATTGGATGCTTGCTGAGCGTTATGAGCAATACGCTGATTTATTTCATTTGTTTCAGCATAAAGCTTGTCGTCTTTTGCAGCTTCAGTTTTAGACTTTTCGACAATTTCACCAATGCTCGCTTCTAGTTTTTTATTCTCTAAAACAAGCTTATTGATCTTCTCTTTAACTTCTTCAAATTGAAGTTGTTCCAGTTCAGCTTGCTTTTGCTGTTGTTGCTCAGCTGCTTGACGTTCATTTTCATCCATGTCTTCAACAGGCTTAACTACATTTAATGCTTGTTTGATTGTGTCCAAAAACTCTTCTTTATTAGGGAGATCCATCAACTCAACTAACATAGGGATCACCGCTGCTTGCGCTTGCTCTGGTAATTTGGCCATGGTTTGAGTCAGTAGATTAGCTTGTTGTTGTCTCCAAGTTGCAGTGGATTGCATCGGAACTAATGCAATATGGCCTCTCCACCTGGTAACATCGTTATTACGTTTCCCGTCTTCAGTAACCTCATTTAAACGAATGGTTTTGCGCTTGGCTTTGTCTCGTTTATTAATAGTGATATCAACGTTCGTTTGATCTGCCATATCTTCGATAATATAAGCTAATAACAACTCAGCTACTTTAGTACGGGAATAATGAAAGTTATCGTTGATTTCAGCTAACGTTGTTGTGCCTTGCTCTACTAAGTTTGCTATGGCCACACCAGATGTTGCATTAGAGTCCTGGCCTAACATTGAGTTATAAACGCCAGCGGTATCCTGGATTAACTGCATATCATTTTGCATAAGTTGGAATTGCTGACCAGCTATGCCGATATCATTTTGTATGGTGATCACTTCACTGATTGAATTTTTGTTTTTTCTTTCAGGGTTTAATTCAATATAACCATCAGGTTTTTCAACCTCTTCTCTCAAGTTTTTACTGCTCATATTAGTTGCATCAGAGTCAGCAATAATTCGCCTGGCTTGTAATAAAAAAGTCAGTCTAATAACACGAGCATTAATACCATCTTGAGCTGGTATCATGCGTGAAATTAAACCATAAGGCTCACCACTGGTATCTTTTTGGTAACCGACAAATCCAACTAGTGAATCTCGACCATCAGGTGCTTCATGTGGTCTATCAACAATTCTATGAGGACCAACAAACCAAGCTTCACGCACTTTAGGAATGGCGGCATATTGTAATTTAACTTTACCGGCTTGAACCGCTGCAACATGAACAGGGTTCTTTTTATCGTATTCAATAACGCGATTACCCGACAACTTCATTACATGAATGTGGGTGATCTTACGATAATAAACAACTTGCAATAACACACGTTTACGCTCTGTATCGAGCCACTCAGTTTGATTTTTACTCCATGAGTCATAATCGTGCCAAGCAGCTTTTAATGACTCAGGTTCGTTTTCCCACTGTTCAGTATTATAAAAATCTTCCCAGTGATTTGCAGTTTGTTTAATGATCTCTTTGTGTTGAGGGAATGTAGCAGTCGCTTCATCAATATCAATCCATCGTTTGTGTAACTTCCAGCGCCCATCTGACTTATCAATCTCCTCAGCATACCAATCCCAATAAACATTACGTCTATGAACAAACTTAACGCGATATGGCACTTGCATTGGGTGTGGGTTTCTAGTTACTTCAACCCAACCTAGACCAGCTTTTAATTGTGAAGCATAAGCATCACTACACGCTCTATCAGCATTCGATAAACGCCAAAAGTCTTTAAACTTTTCATTAATAGCCGGTGCTAAATCTTCTCCATCAATATCATCAGCCGAAACCATCATATCTGAACGAGTTCTGGCCTCCATACCAAGAACACCATCAATAGTGGGGCCAATTAGATTATGAACTATGTTTGGCTGTCCACGTTCTCTTAATACACTGGTGATAGCTTCACTTAATTGATCACCATCATAATACTGACACGCCTTAGTTGCAGCTGAACGCCAATTAGGTTGGTTCTCAACTTCTCCCATTAATGCGCTTAATTCAGTAAGCGTAAAACCATCAGCGTTGTTTTTAACGTAATCAACCATAATATTTAACGAGCCATCCAGTGATTATTGTTAGGTTCCGAAGGTATATATTCTTTCTTAATTGTTCTTGGCATTCTTGCTCTCATTTCTTGAGCTATTAAATAACTCATAACTTGGTCATCAAAAGCACCTGACTGAGCGCCCATACGACCTTTCTTGTCATAAACGAATGTATTCATTTCAGATAATGTTCCAAGCCATCTAATGCCATCAGCATCATTTGCTAATAGGTCATCAAAGCCCGCAACTAAAATTGGTTTAGACTGTGCTGAAGTGTGCCAACCAACCTTTGCGGTTTCTTCGTCGGTTTCTTCTCGGTCAATGTGTTCTTCGTTATAAATTCGACTTGTTGGATATATATCCACCAGCTCTTGCAATGTTGCATGACCATGGTTGTTACGTTCAACACCAACGAATGCGGTGTTATACATTCTTCCAGCATGAGCTATTAAACGAGCGAACAATTTAGGCGATAAGTGACCGAACCATTTTGCAACTTGTCTACCATCGGACTTGGCGATAATGTCGAAAGAGCTTCTATCGCCATGTTCTAAACCTTCAGCAACATCAGCACCGATTGCATAGTCTTCGTCTTCGTCCGGTAACTCCCAAACGAGCAAATAACCTAATGCGGTATTATTTAACTTATCAGTTGCTTTGGTTTTCAAGTCGACACGACTATTAACGTTTTTGCGTTTGCCGGTTGTTGGGTCCATTTCATAAACGATTAATGGTTTAGAGCAACGTGATTCAGCTCTCATTAGGTCTTCTGAGTTGAATACCTTACGACCAGAGGTTAAGAACGCTTCCATTGGAGTTGATGGAAATTCTTGTTTCATCTTCCCTTTTTGTGAACGTTCTTTGTTTACGTACCAGTTCTTTTGCTTATCTGACAGCGTGACAGACATAGCCAATTCAACAGCTTCAAAGTAAGCATCTTGCGATTTGGTTAAACGCAAACCGTTAGATGGTAAATCTAGCGTATATTTAGGATCGTCAAACCAAGGGAAAAAATGAAACTTGTAATCAATATGGGATAAATCTAAACCTGAGTTCTTCAAATCCATGGCTTCAACAGACATTTCAAAGAAATTCCCCGTCGCGCCTTCCGCTGTGGATTCAATAAATATCAATGAACCTTCATGAACCGCATTAAGTGAGCCTGATTGGACTTCGTCAGCCCTTAACGGGTATTGGGCGCATACTTTTCCGTATTCTGAAACATGAAGCACTTGAAGCGTTCCTGAGCGAAATGAAACGGCAACTTGAACACTACTATCATTGTGAAAGTAAATAGACGAACCAGTTTTACTCTTTAACGCCCTTTTACCTGACTTCAACCAACCAGGTAAACGCTCATAAGGATAAAGTATCTTTGAAGTAAATATATTGCCTGCTTCAGTCAAGCCTTGAGCAATAACCCCACATTTACGGTCTTTGTTAAACAACGCATGATCAAGAATAAATATCTGAATTGCGGTACTAAAACCTAACTGTCTAGCTTTTAGTATTATGTTTAGGTACCACATAACTACAAACAGCATTGTTTGAGCCATACGACAGCGGAATAGAACCTCGTTACCGTATTCATCAGCAATGATGTACAAATTATTTAATCGCCACCACCAACAATCTAAATACGGGTGACAGCGTTTTAATAGCTCTGCATCATCGCTACGTAGTTCCATACGTTCTTCTGGTGTTAACCAGGTATCTTTAGAATACTTAGCTGTTTTAGGCTGCATTATCCAACAACCTTATCTTGACCACTGGTTAGCTCATCAATAAAGTCGTCTAACTTACTAACGCCACCAAGTTCTTTACGGAACTTTTCAACTTGAAGCTCTGTGAGTTCTGTTTGAACTTGATCTTTCTTGGCTCTAATTCTTAATGCTTTTGCTGTCTCAATGCTTTTGTCAGTATCAGCAATAATTTTATCTGTATTAATTAAGTCTAAATGCAACGATGAAATCGTTTTAGTTAATGACTCAATTCTTAATATAATTCTATCTAACGCACTTTGAGCGTGAGTTAACGAGTTATACAGCCTTGCCGCTACTTCAACGGGTGGCTTTTCAGTGTCTAGTTTTTCGTTAATATCATCTATGGTTTTCATAACCATGTGAAGATTGGCCCTAGAAAGAATTAACTCATCTTGCAAATTAGTTGCTTCGGCTAGTTCACCAATTTCATTTGAAAAATACTTACGATATGCGCCATGAGTAACGGCATGTTGATTACCAAACTGCTTTTGACCAGGATTAGTAACAACACCTGTCTTTTCAGCTTTTACCCTTTTAACTTTAGGGTTTGTTTTAACTTTCTCTTTAACTTCAGTAGCTGCTTTAGTAACTTTTATATAACGACGAGCACTAGAGTAATTTAAGCCTTTTGATTCACACCACTCTTTTGCTTTAACAGCTGAGGTTTCATGAGCAATTAAAAACTCTTCTTGTAAGGCTTTCCAATCATGCTTAGACACACATTACCCACGCTTTACCGACTCTCTAAGAGACGGTCTAATTTGGCATTGATTTTATCTAGTTGCTTTTCAACACGCTTTTGGTCTTCCGTCCTTAACGATTGAACATAACTAATTGATTGTTCATTAGCAGCAATACGCTTATCTAAGTCACTGAAGTACCAGAAGCAGCTAACGAATATACCTATTGTTGTAATGATATGAACCAAATTTACTTCTTTCTTCATGTGCCATTGCTCTGCTGATTGTTGGCTCATTGCACTGCCTTCATTATTTTGTTTTTATCGCTACTTGATTTAGTCGTACCGACCCAATAAGCGATAGATGATCCCCAAGCAGTAACTACTTGGCCAAATAACATAAATACGATATTTGCATTTTCTTTGGGAACTGTGATTGTCATCAATCCATATCCACCAATGGCCACCATAACGGTAAGTAGTAAACAAATAACCATCGGCATTGGATGATCTTTGTGACTTAGCCTAGCGTTCTCACGGCCTTTAACTTCAAGTGCAAAAATATCCACTCCGACTCTTTCCATTTCAAGTTTAAATTCATTATCTGAACGCTTTACATCTGCCAATTGCTCTGGTGAAGCGTTAGTAACAAAGTTCTCTAAATCTTTTATGGTGGCATCTTCACCTAACAACTTACCTGATAAGAACCTAACGGCACCGCCAGCTAATGGACCACCGATAGCAGCTGCCAATGTTGGAGCTATCGCAGCTAATGTATTTTTCCAGTTAGAACTCATGCCCACTCCTTTCCTAAACATTCCTCAACACTTTCTAGATAATGCTGAACAGTGCCGCCCCCGGCTTCTGTGTTGTAATATTCTTTCCAGTATTTAGCTCTACCATTCAAATCCTTTGGTATTGATTCTGGTATGCGTTTGTAAGACAAGCGGCAGCAAATTAGAGATAATAATGGGTCATACGCTAAATCTTCTAGTTCTACGCTTTTGATATCGTAGCCAAATACATTTTGAACAATATCAAAGTGTCTCTGCTCACCATTTAATTGAATGTCGTCTAAGCCTATTTGGTCGTGTTGACACAGGCCAACACCCAACTTCTCAGGATGAGAATCAGGAAACATTCCACATTTAGTTTCAACGCATGTTGTTTCAATCATTTGAGAAAGAACTGCATCACTACCACCAAGCGCATCACGAACGCGACGAGCTAATACTTTAACTTCTGGTATTGATGTAACACCGTAATAAAATTTAGACATTTTCTTTCTCGCATAAAAAAGCCCGGACATTTCTGACCGGGCAAACATAACTAACAACATCGGAGTGAATTGAATACGCTAAAACGCAAAAAATCCGCCAGTAAACTGAGCGGATTTATTCAACATGGGAAATATTAGGTTAATTTTGGGAGGTTTGCAAGCGCGCTATTTAATTTAAACAGCTTACTTAGTATTCACGGCATGAATGGAAAAGTAGAAACGTATAAATAACTTTCACTGGTCGAACCAGTTGGTTGGTGTTATTATAGGTTCCTGTCGATAATGACAGGAACCTAATGGACTTAACATTAGGTAAATAAACCAGAGATAGGCCCGAACGTGTAGACAACGCAAGGATAACTTATCTCCTTTAGTAATTAAAGGTAATTCAAAAATGAATAACAAGCACTTTGTAACCATGTTAAATCAATATCCAAAACTCAAGAATTTGGTTATATACATAAAAGGTAATATTAAACTTAATGAAGCTTTACCGGGTCAAGATATTCTCAAGGAAATTATAGGTTATTCAAAGCAACAATTAAGAGAAAGCTTAATCATGCTTCAATGTTTTGGGTATATATCAATCAACCACGGTAAAAAAACAAAGCTAATTAAAGAAATTGATGTTTAATTTTGTGCAAAACAAAGGGCGGTTAACGCCCTTTTAATTAAGTAACTCATATTTAATATTGCAAGTGTGGATGTGTTCAATTGTTTCTTTTCTAACATCAAATTCAGCTGGCATGAATTTAACCAGTGGCACATTATCTAAAATAAAAACTTCAGACTTATCAGTATTAACAATTAACTCACATCTACCAATTAGATCTTCACTACTCCAATCACTTCCAATCAATCCACAAATAGCTTTTTTAATAACATCGTCCTTGTCACTGACAACACGCCTTGCAAATTCGTTTCTCTGTTCACTAATATAATTATGTGTGCGTTCCATAACAAACCCATTTTTAATTGCGATTATTTAATATAAACTTTCACTCTGTTTTAAGTTAAATCAAACTGAAACATAACCTTTTTCTTAGCCTCAGCGATGACATCTTCCATTTTTACACACAAAACATTGCAATAAATTTCTAACTCGCCTACTGATAAAGAACGCTTACCTGATTCAACAAGGCCTATAAAACCATGAGTCTTATCTAGGCATCTGGCTATTTCAAGCATAGGAACACATAACTTCTTGCGCTTATCACGGAGTAAGGTGGTAATGGCTATGTCTAATATGTTTAATTCCATGCTGTCGTTCTTTATTTCAACCAATAGCGATTTTAACTACTTTCCAAAATGCCTAAGTTAAAAGCGTCGACACTCGAAATTTTCGCGCGCCATAACAGACCACCCTCACCTGGAATAAGCTTGTCACCATTCAATATTTTTGCGTTTTTAAGGTTGATAAAACCAATACTATCTTTCCTGTAATTGGGATTCGATTCATAAGCTTTGTTCACCACAGCACTAATAGCATCTGTATACTGAGTGATAACTTTATCACCATTAGCTTTAAGTTTTTCAGATGTTAATTCAAAATACTTAGCTGCATTAATGATTGTTCCTGTAACTATAAGTCCGCTAACGTAAATAGTTACTCCATATTCAACACCAATTTCAGCGATTTGAGCCAGCTTCTCTAAAAAAGGGTCAATTTCTTTACCAACTAAATCATTATTCATTTTACATTCCTTGCGCACTTTTTAGCGCGGTTAAATTGTTAGTGTTCTGTGAAAGCCTTTAAAATAAAAGGCTTCCTTTACGCTTGCGCACGTTTTGCGCATTGCGCAGTTTTTCTAATTTGCGCATTGTTTTGCGCAGAGGGTTGTTAGTTAACGAACAACGCCTTATAAATATCAGAACTTAAACTTTCAGCTTTATCCATGTCACTTTGCTTTAAGTTTGGTTTTAAAATTCCATGCATTTTATTTATAAATTCGACCTGTCGTTCATTAGCGCAAAATCTAGCTACGTCGTAATAAGCGTAAGACAACGGCATGTTAAATACACTCTTATCAATTCCACTATAAATATTACCTAATATAATCACAGCTTGGCAAGATTGCTCCTCTGCTGCTGATTGAGCCCAATAAATAGACCTCTGAATATCAAATACTTCAATATTATTCGTACTGCTATACAAATAAGCTAGTTCAGTCTTAGCGTCTGTCACTCCTCTTATTGCCGCTTTAGTTAGCCAATATTCAGCTTTTGAATAGTTAGGTTCACCAGTGGCCTTTGAGCCCTTCAAATTAGCAATTCCCAGCATATAGTACGTTTTGGCTTTATCTCTATGTTCAACTGAAATGGGGACCAATTGTTTTTCATAAGTAAAGTTTAACTCTGGTTCTATTTCGTATATTTTCTTTGCTGTGGGCTTTGTAGGCTCTTTGTTGTAATCATCCCACACTCTTTCCCACCCATTAAGCGTCAAGCAACTCTCAAACACTTTTCGCTTATTATCTTGTGCTGCATTTACAGAGGAGTAATCACAATTAGGTTTTGGTGTGTACGATTGACAAAAACCCAATGCAAACCCAGTTTTTCCTGTGCAATCTTGCTTTGGTGGTTGAACACATGATGGTGATGGAATTTGAACCTTGCTACTCTCAATACTGCAAGTTGCCTTTGTCAGTTCAAACTCTTTAGAGTACTCCAGTTTTGATGTGGTTGAATCATTAGATAAATTAGTATTTATCCAAACCCACTCACCTTTAGGTTTTGCTGGCTCTGTAGTAGTCTTACATGCGGTTAATATAAATATTAGTAAGATAATTAGAAATGCTTTCACGTTAAATCCTTTTAGTTTATATAACTATATGTAAAAACTATCGACTTAAATATCAACAGCTCATTACATTATTATTTATCAACACCATCTAAGATGGACTGACCACATTCCTTAATTAGAAGCCCCCTTGCAACTGATTTAGAATTATTACCTGCTTTTTCGTATTTTGCCAACATATCTTCACAAATTGAGTTGTTACTTATAGATAAAACTACAACCACAATGAATACAACAACAAAAACAACACCGCCAAACCAAAACCACTTCTTTATATCTAACATTAAACTGACTCCATGCTAATTTAATTAAACTTGAGTTTGTAATGTTGCCACAAAAAACATCAACTTAACACATAAGCCCTACCACTCAAGATAAGTGAAATTAATCACGGTAAAACCTTAATCGCTTTCATTGTTCTTTCATGGCACTGCTTAACAGCTTCTGACGGTGTGTTAAAATCATCTGTTCTAATCTCTAAATTAGCACCTTCAATTTTATTATTTAATTCGTTCGTACAACTCCACTCCCCCGAATACATCATTAAAGTAGGAATTCCATATTTACCCATATCGATTAATAGTTCTTCAAATTCAATCATGCTACCTCTCCCATTTTACTATGAATATTTGACATAATTTGCTGCTCCCACGTTCCTACGATTCGAATTAGCTCTTTTGATACTTCATCATGTGAGTTGGAATAACTTTTGTGATTAATACCAATCACTTCACACATAAAACGTTTAGAGAACAATTTTCTGCCACGGCCTTTGCACTGGATGCATTCACCTTGGTTATTTAATTCATTCGTATAACCGGCACCGTTACATACTCCACAAACGGGTTGAATGTATTCAAGAACTGCAGCTTTAATTAATCCGTCTAACGTTTCAGGTTGTAATTTGTATCGATTAATTTTAATGAACAATACAATATTCATACTTAACGACCGATAAACTGATTTTAGTTTTTCGTCATGGCCAGCAAATCTGTATAAAGCCCAATTGTTTGCATCTTTAGACAAACCCACCAGCGCATGAGCTGCAGTTGTCCAATCAATCGAGTCGATTGTCTTAGAGCCACCGCTTGAACCTTCAAGGTTTATTGTTTTAGGTGTCAGTTTTGCCATCAATCTAATTGGATTCATTATTTTTATGCAGCCCTTCTTAACTGAGTTCTTTGATATAAGTAATTTTCAATTGCGGCTTTTGCTTCATCCCACCCATACGCAATTACAACTACATAACCGGCTAACTTCATCCTGGCTAACCATGCTTTTTGTTTTGGTGAAACTTCGGCCTTTGATTTATTTGGTTGTTTCATTTCAATCCACAGACCAGGTAAACCAAACATTGGTAACGCCAGGTGCAAATCTGATACGCCAGCTTTCACGCCCTGCTTTTTAAGTTTTATTGCTACGCCTTTATCTCGTTTGCCACCATTAGGGATTGCGTATAAATAATCATTGATAACGGCCCCCTTTTCGATGTGTGGCATATTTGGCAATTTTTGAATTAAAGACCATTCAATTAAGGCTTCTTGCTCAGCATCTTCTAACGCATTTCTATTGCTTTGCGTTTTGCTTGATTTGATATCGAGTAAAGGGTTATAGCGATACATTTTATTTAACCTCAATTAAACCTTGTTCAACCCATATTGCACGGGTACGTTCTGCACCTTCGAGCATGGCCAATCTTAAAAAGTCATTATCAAAATGATGTTTTGTATGTCCATCCATTACAGAATGACAGGAGCTACATGCGAACGTTGCTTCAATATCACTGGCTTTCATTCCCATACCGCTATCTTTACCCACATGAGCCAAAACAGTAGTTCTTTCATTCCAATTACAAACGCCTGGTAACCTAACTTGGCACTCTTGACCTTCGGCAGAAGCACGAAGTTTGTTTGATTTAATTCTCATTGGACTTCCTGCTCTTGTAAGTCGATATATTCACTATTGCGCGGGACAAACAAGGTTATCCCTTTCTCACTAGCCCACATTTCATGTTTTCTTAATGCGTGAAAGCGTTCACCTTTAGTTGCTTTACGGTCTCCATTTTCAGGATTATCGCGCCCCCAGCTCAACCGTTCTCCATTTGCATTAACACCCAAATGTTGACGAGTAAATAATTCATGTGCATCTTCAGGATTAAATGGTCTGCTTCCGTATGGCTTACCATCAATATCGAACATCAATGGCATAGTCACACCGTTATCAGCCATATATTTTGCAGTTGTAGCCATCCACTTTCTCCACAATCTAGCCATTCCCCACTTGCCAGTATTGGCAGATTGCGCAGTTACAATCATGATCTGATTAGCAGCCAACTCTTCTTCAAACGTTTGGTAAAAATCGTTTAAGTTATGTCGAGTAACTTGAAAATCTTTCATCACTTGCTTCCTCTTCGAAATGAGCCCCAATTAAAATTAACAACCACAGGCTTACCCTCGTGAATTCGGTCGATACTTCTAAAACCAAGGAACATTTCAAGTGAATTAGGATCTTCGTTTGTTAAAATAGCGGTAGCTTTGAACGTATTTATCCGATTATCGATAATGCTTGTTAGTAATAATTGTTCGTTATTATTTTTACGCTGAAGACCAACTTCGTCGATGATCAACAAGTCTGGTTTCGAGAAACTTCTAATTAAATCTGTGTCAGAAAGTGTTGAACGATCTGAATAACACTCGTTAATTTTCGATACGATATTGAACGCTTTATCAATTAAAACGGTTTTGCCAATAGCAATAAGATGATTTGCTATTGCACACGCAAGATGATTTTTTCCGGTACCAGAATTACCAAAGAATATAAAACCTCTGTCTGGTTCATTTTCGTAGTTCAAAGCGTATTGCTTCGCAATATCTAACGCTGATTGTTGGCCTTCGTTGGTTATTTTGTAATTATCGAAACTACAGGTTTTCATTTTTTCAATGATCCCTGATTCGCTCATTAGTTTTTTTAGAAAATGATTCGAACGGTTTTTATTGACCAGTTCAGACGATTTAAGCTGCTCTTGAGCTTGAAACGCACGTAACTCTTCAACCGTTTTAAATTTTGGTTGAATTCCAGTAGGTTTGATCTGGTTTAATTTTTCGTAAAGGTTAGTGTTCATTGACAGGCACCTCACGGACGTCAAAGCCACTATAACCACTCGAGTTAGCACCTTGGCTTGGCAAAACCTTGTGGTGAGGTTTTGGGAAAATACCTTGCCAACCGTTTTCAATAGCTTCATCAAGAATTGAAGTTAAGTCATAATCTTCAGCATGAAGCCGTTCTAATTTTTTTATGAATTTAGAAAGTTGCGTTTCTGTAAACGGTTTTTTAATTTCTTTCCGGTGTTTAACAAACTCCAAAAATGTTTGTTTGGGAATGACTTCGGGTAAAGCTTCCACTGTCTTTTTTATATTGTCTTTTGTAAAGTTGTCTTTCTTGTCTTTTGTGTTGACCGTTTTCGGTTCCTTTTTCTGACCGTTTTCGGTCAGGGGGGTGACCGTTTTCGGTTTGGTAGGTGACTGATTTCGGTCAGGTTGTAATGTGACCGTTTTCGGTTCCTTTTTGCTTGTTTTCCAATCTGATAAAATTGGATTTGGACCGATATATGAGCCAGTTCTTTCACCTAAAATAACACCATGTTTTATTAACTTTTTTACATCAGAACTTAAATGAGTATGAGCACCTTCATATTTCATTACTTCAGCTAACTGGCTCGCCGTTATACGGTCTTTTTTCTTGTTATAGCCATAGGTTTTACGAATTATAGCTATGGCTACACGTATCATTCTTCCTGACATATCGAGTTGAGCCAAATGCTCCACCATTGTATTAGCTATTTGAACATAGCCCTCTTCAACATTTGCTTTCACAATTGGCCTTTGAAAGTTGATTATTTCAGCTGTCTGTGACATATTTATACCTTGATGATTAACCCACTAGAGTTGCGCCTCTATCATGTGGGTTTTTTATTGTCTGCGGTTCGGGGTAATACTTGAACCGCACCTTCTAAAACACTTAACAGAATTGACTTGCGGCCAGAATCGAACTAGCAATTTTAAGTCTTAATCCGCACCCAAAGCGACTGTATTTCACAGTAGGGACTCGAACCCCATACTTCACCAAGAACAAATCAACTCTGTTAAATACTCGTTGTCGCACTCAGGGCAGCGACACTCCCAACTAAAAAATGCCTTAGAACAACAACTCAAATAATTTTTAGTTTTAATTAATTTTTTGTTTTGTTTACTTCTAAGTTTTACCACCTATTACACAGCCCAAAACAATGCGGTGGTGTTTGAATAATCAATTTGTTTTTTATTATTGGAGGATCATTTCCCCATGGTGGTAATTCTTGAATATCAGATAATTCATAATTAGAAGTTGAAGTTATATCTGTAGAAATATTTTTAGGTTTTAAGTGTAATGTTAACTTTGGTTGCTCAGGCTCTTGTATACGATTGCAAATAACAACATCGT
Organism: uncultured Psychrosphaera sp.; assembly: GCF_947500655.1. Lineage (GTDB taxonomy): Bacteria > Pseudomonadota > Gammaproteobacteria > Enterobacterales > Alteromonadaceae > Psychrosphaera. The sequence goes on from NZ_CANMSK010000001.1 coordinate 276,097, forward strand.
TACAATCAGTTAATGCAGTAGTAATTTGCGCTGATAATCCCGTACAAGCTCCTAAAATAATTAGTATGCTCATTAATCATCAGCCATTTCAAAACGAACAATGGTGATCACATCAGTAAGTTGTATAGAACGTTGGTAACAGCTTTCTAATTCGCTCTTTAAATCAGATATATTGTTATAACCATGTTCAACCGCATCACTTAAACCTAATGTGCCAAATCTAGTCTTGCAGACCTTAACAATCTGAACCAGCTCTGGTGTCGGTTGACCATCACACATTAGTAAACAAGCCCCTATGTTGTAAGCTCGTTCGCCTAGTATTATCGTTGTACGCTTAGCGCCACCGACAACTTTTACAAAATTACGTGAGTTAAAATTAATTGCTGATACTGTCATTATTAATACCTGTATAAAAAAACACTTACCTAATGCGGCTTACGCAATTCCTGTGTTGCCGTTATAGTTACTAACAACAGACAAGTAGTTACCTATAGGTAAAATAAATTAAGCAGCCCTTTTATTGTTATCATTATCATCTGGAAAGATGTCAGGCCTAAATTCATAACGAGGAATTCCGGTTGCACGCTCAAGTGGAATAACTTTATCCGCGGCAACTTTTCCTGTTTTAAGCCAGTAAGATATATTTTGCTGAGAACAACCAATAGCTTTTGAAAGCGAAGTTTGATCTCCAAAAATATTAATAGCTTTTTTTAAAGCATTGTTTTTCATGCTTGTAAGATCTCATGCTGGAAATTCAAAACACAAAGATACAAATAAACTTGTAATTAAGCAATGAAAATTACAAATACTTTTGCAAATACAATCTACAAAATATTTTGTAGAATAGTTGCATCAATATTTAGAGTGAATGATCATGAAAAACTTAGGTGATAGGTTGCTATATGCCATGGCTCAAAGAAGCATCTCACAGTCAGAATTGGCAAGAAAAATTGAAGTGAGTCCTCAATCAATACAGTACATCTGTTCAGGTAAAGCGAAAAAATCTGGACATACGGCCTCAATAGCTAGAGTTTTAGGGATTTCCCCTAATTGGTTAGAAAAAGGGATCGGTAAGATGGAACTTACAGAAGAAAATACATATGAATCAGATAAGAATATTAATCAAGTACCTTTGATAAGTTGGGTGCAAGCGGGCTCTTGGTCAGAAATCAGTGATATTTTCCAACCAAGTGACGCTAGTGATTTTTACCCATGCCCTGAGAGAAATAGCTCGAGTACGTTCGCTTTAACTGTATTAGGCGAGTCAATGTCTCCAGAATTTATTAATGGAGAAATTATATTTGTTGACCCAGAAGTTGGAGCGAAGAATGGCAGTTGCGTTGTCGTAAGACAAAACGGTAATACTGAAGCGACTTTTAAGCAGCTAATAATAGACGGTTCGGCTAAATACTTGAAAGCTCTTAACCCTAATTGGCCTAGCCCAATTATTGAAATGCTGCCAGACGCCAGAGTTTGTGGAGTTGTTATAGGCAGTTACAGAAAAAGAAATTAATTGTTTAGTATTTAAATTACGACTTTATTTCAGCAACGCCGCATTGAATAAGGTCTTCTGATAATTGATCATATTGCTTTTGAAATTTCACTTTCTGTTCGGGTGATACCAAAGGGTCTTCTAAACTTTTTTTTACTTTTTCAATTCTGTTATTTACGTTTTTTCGTACTGACATTTCCTCTCTCGACTCAACTCCAAACCAAACTCGAATATACTCAAAACAAATAGCTAAGAAACCAATGATTAACGGAGAGGCAATTACATAAATTTGGTAATCTTCGGGCTGCTTAAATTCTAAACCGGCTATCACTCCTGCAGTAAGCAACGAAGCAGAAAAATTTTGCACATTAGATTTTGCACTCAAAGATGTTTCTCCTTGGCATGCTTTAAAGCAAATGACAGCTCTTCTGGTATGTCTAAATGTACCATTTTAATGGATTCCTGCCCATCTACTTCAATAGTGATGAAGACTATTTTGTTAGGCCAAAACTTTACTATAATCCACTTTCCAAATGTCATGCCTAACCACCACAGAAGTGGGATAGCTCCTATAGTGGTCAAGATGATTGAAATACCTTTAAGTAAAATTGGATCCATATTTATTAAATAAGTTTTTTCGACTTTTCCGTACGATGTCTAATTACTTCAATGATTGCAAGGCTTGTTTTAACACTGTCATCAATAGTAGTTGTTGTCTCTCTCAATTTTACAACAAAAAGCTCACCTTTGATAAATGATTTTTTCTTATTATTGATTCTTTCTAAAAAGGCTTCATCTTCCATTTTTACGGATTGTGGCTTGTCATCCTTTATAAATGCTTTCCACCCTGATTTGGATTCAAAGTTAACTTGGGTGAATCTAACTTCAGATTTGAATTCGGTTTCTTCAACTTCTTGAAATTCTTTTTTAGGTGGAGCTTTAAATTCAGCTGTGACTATGGCGTCGAACTCAATATCTGGAGCAGCCTCTTCATTGCCCCCTTCGTCTTCAATTGTTGTTTTTATTATTACTTTTGCGTCTTTTTCTTTGAGTAATGGTTTATGGAATACATCATCAATATGCTTCCTAATACTATGATTTTCAACTAAAGGTAAAGCTTCATCTGATACTGTAATAGTTTCTCCATCTTGTAATTCTAGTATATAACCATCGCCGTTACTGTTTCTTGTTTTACCAATAATCGTTCTGTTTTTTAATTGTTTCAAAGCATTAAAAACAGTGCTTCCTGAAAATGCTGTTAAACCTGCACCAATACCAATTTGTGAAATTACATCTATACCACCAGCATATAACCACGCGACTATTTCAACCTCAAAAGAGCCAGGTTTATGGGCGGCTACTTCAACAGAAACTTCCGAACTCTCGCCGTTAGATATTTTATCTGCTTCCTTGATTAACTTGGTCATACTTAACAGGTTATTCGCCAACTCTTCAGCATCAATTAAATGCCCTTTTGTGCTGGGGAAGTCATAACTGATAGTAAAAGATTTCCTAATTTTGTTTGAGGTGTTTGTCATAACTAATTCCTTATCCTTGTTTTAAACACAATAATTACCTGTGCACATAAAAAAATCAACTTTTTATAGAATTCATAAGAATAAAATTCATTTAAAAAAAGCATTACAAATAAATTTGTAATTTAACTTGCGCTACAAATAAATTTGAATTAAATTGAATTACAAATAAATTTGTAATTGAGTGGACTATGCAAACAATCAGAACAGAAACAGGTTACCGACTAGACAATATTCATGTTGATTCAAAGCCGTTTTCTCGTTTGCCAGTTCAACAAGCTAGAACGTTATTGCTGGTCGCTAAAGGTCTGCCTCAGAAAACAATTGCAGCTGAATTAGGTGTAGCACTAGGTACCGTAAAAAAAACATGCAGTGAATTGAGCTTTAAGTTTTGTACTCAAAACATGCGTGAAACTGTTAATACCGCCATCCAGCAAGGCGTATTACGTTACACGCTAGCAATTCTACTCTGTGTCACATCAGCTTGCAGTGAAGATGTTGAACGCAACTACAGAAGTACCCGAACAGTTAAAACAACACGAACAAACAAAAATAGAGAGTTTTGCTAATGCCTTTAACTATTAATGAGAATTTAATTATGAATGAGCAAGTACAAGATTTATTAGACGGTAAAAGCGTTGATATTGGCGATTGTGTTAGCGAACACGGACAAGGTGTTTCATTAACTCGTGATGATGTACGTAACCGGTTAACTGAAAACCCTGAGTTTGAAAGTGTCATGTTGGCACTAGAGTCAGAACACTCAGGGAAAGCGATTCGATTATATAAAGAATTGTTTACAGCAATTGCTGCAGATCTAATTGAAGAAGCAATAAAACTAGCAATCGATAACAAAGAGTTACCGAGAAATTATTTAGACGAGGCGGCTTAAAAAGCCACCTCTACTTAAATCGCCTTAACCTAGTTTGAACGCGAGGAATTAAGGCAAAAAAAAGCACTCAGGAGAGTATCACATGACAATAGTTACACGAAATAGCAAAGACCTTGTAGTTCAGGATTTATTCGCTTTAAAAGCTGAAATAAAGCCAACTTACACACTTTGTATTGAAGCAAGAGGTAATTCAGTTTTAGTTACCCTTTTCGATGAAAAGCCACTAATTACAAAAGATTTGAATTATGAAACAAGTTCACTTCAAGAGTTTAACAGTGCTTATTCAGAAATTCTAAATAAAACCCTTACTCAGAAACCTCGCCATCTTCGTGATGAACAAGGACGTTCCCCTTCTCTTTCTGTTGTGTATTCAACACAACAGGAAAACTACTTTAATTCTAACTTTGCAGGATGTGCGCTATGAACCAGGTAACAACTCAATCAACTTTTTCTTTAACGCCACAAAACGTTACAGAAGCTATGCAGCTAGCAGAGTTAATGGCTAATAGCGAAATGGTGCCAAAAGATTTTAAAGGTAAGCCAGGTAATGTCCTAGTTGCTGTTCAAATGGGCGCTGATGTTGGTTTACCACCAATGCAAGCAATTCAAAACATCGCTGTAATAAATGGACGCCCTGCACTTTGGGGGGATGCGGTAAAAGCTGTAGTTCTCGGCTCTCCTTTATGCCTGAAGTTTGAAGAACGTTTTGATGAACCAACAATGACGGCTTACGTCACTGTTCAACGTAAAGGCCACGCTGAAGTAACCGTAACATTTTCACAAGCAGATGCTGAAAAAGCTAGTTTGTGGGGTAAATCAGGACCTTGGACTCAATACCCAAAGCGTATGTTGCAAATGAGAGCTCGAGGCTTTGCGGCTCGTGATGAATTTGCAGACGTTCTTAAAGGTTTAAGTGTAGCTGAAGAGCTTCAAGATTACTCAGAGCGTGAAGTTAACCCAACTCCGCCAGCTACCATTAAAAATATTAATGAGGCCACAGGCGAAATTTTACAACCAGAATACCCTCAAGCGCATTTTGACAAAAATTACCCTAAATGGAACACGTTAATCCAAGAAGGTACAAAAACACACGATGCAATTATTAGCATGGTCACAAGTAAATATTCTCTTACTGAAGAGCAAATCGAAATGATCAAGTCTATTCCAGTAGGAGAAGAAGCATGAAAATACTACAAGGTTTAATTCAAGGTTCACAAGAATGGATAGACATTCGAATGGAACATTTCAACGCTTCTGAAGCGCCAATGATGAAGAACGAGTCAAAGCATTGTTCTCGGAACGAACTGCTTGATCACAAGAAAGGTTGGGTAACAAAAGTAAACGAATACACACAGCGTATTTTTGATGGCGGTCACGCAGCTGAAGAAGCAGCTAGACCAATCGTTGAAAAGATTATTGATGATGAATTATACCCAGTTGTTGGTGTTGATGAAGAAACGGGTTATCTAGCTTCATTCGATGGTTTGACCATGATGGGGGATATCGTTTTTGAACATAAAATATGGAATAAAACGCTTGCTGAGAATGTTCTAAACGACCAATTAGAACCAGCTTATTACTGGCAGCTAGAACAACAATTATTAGTGTCTAAAGCAGAAAAAGCGATTTTCGTTGTGTCTGATGGCACTGAAGAAAAGATGGAATACATGTGGTATGAGTCAGTGCCAGAAAGACGAGCAGCTCTTATTGCTGGTTGGAAACAATTTGCGATTGACTTAGAAACACATGAGTTAAAGGCTAAAACTGAGAAAGTAATTGTAGAGAAAGTATCATTACCAAATCTACATGTTGAAGTTAAAGGGACTCAGGTATCAAGTAACTTTGACAATGCGCTTGTAGCATTAAAAGAGTTATGCACAAACGAAATTAACAAAGAATTATCCACTCAATCAGACTTTGAAAGCAAGGGGCAACTTGGTAAAGATGTTAAAAAAGCTCGTGAAGCTTTAAAAAATAAAGTTGCTCAAGTTCAAGGCCAGTTCGTTGACTTTGCCACCTTCGCAGAAACAGCTAACGAAATGGATTCTGTTTTACAAAAGCTTCAGGCTGATTGTGAGAAAAAGGACAAAGCCTATAAAGCACAGCAAAAAGAAAATGTTATTTTAGAAGGTAAGCAAAAACTTTCTGAACACATTTCTGCTTTAAATAGCGAGCTTGCACCTTACACCATTCCTAATTATGTAGCTGATTTTGTTACTGCAGCGAAAAATAAACGCACAATTGAATCACTTCAAAATGCAATTGATTCTGAACTTGCTAGCGCAAAAATACTTACGTCTGAAAAAGCCCAAGAGTACAAAGCTAACATTGATTTATTCAATGAAATCGCAGTAGATAAAACGTTCTTATTCCCAGATTTACAACAACATCTTGAGCTAGAAATCTCTACATTTGAAACCGTAATTTCTACAAGGATCACCAAGCATGATGAAGAAACTAAAGCAAAGGCAGAGGCTGAATTATTGGTTGAACAACAAACCGAACAAGCCGCTTTGGAAGCCAAATCCAATCAAGCGGAAGAAGCTAAAGTTGAGCCGGAAGTAATATCTGAATCAACCTCCTCCACTAGCCAATCACTTGGTTTAAAAATTAACTCACCAAAACTGGACCAGGTATTTTCTGGTGGAAAGTCTGCGTTTATTCCTAAGGAATTAATAACAACTATCGCCACACTGGATAGTTCAAAATCAATGTTTTCACCATCAAATATTGAACTGCTTCTAACTGATGAAAATGGCAATCGATACGAAGTTGAAGTGATTGCTCGTCGTAAGAGTATTACGCAAGTTAAAGCAGCATAAAACATTAATTAAAGCTTGCTTGAATGCGACCAATCTAAACAAAATTTTAGGAAATAAATCATGACAAAATTATTTAGCTACGACACTGAAACAACTGGCCTACCTAACTGGAAAGTTCCATCTGACGATCCAAGTCAGCCGCACTTAGTACAAATAGGTGGGATATTAGTTGATGCTAATACCCGTAAAGAAATCGCAAGCCTAAACGTGATTATTAAACCTGACGGATGGGAAATACCAGAAGAAGTTTCAGCCATTCACGGCATTACAACTGAATACGCTTTAGAAGTTGGCGTTCCAGAACAGCAAGCGCTTGAAATGATGTTGGCACTTAGATCTGATGCGGAACGTATAGCCTATAACAAAACGTTTGACCAAAGAATTGTACGAATTGCAGCTAAGCGTTTTCTTAATGAAGAAGCTATGGAGAAGTGGGCTGTTAAAGAAGATCACCATTGCTCTATGCGTATGGCGCAATCGGTTATAGGTGGTAAGAACCCTAAGCTAATAGATGCATACAAGCACTTTACAGGCAGAGATCTTATTGATGCTCACTCCGCGATGGCTGATGCAAAAGCAAGTCTTGAGGTTTATTTCGCTGTGCTTGATGCGCAAAAAGAGCAAGTCGCATAGCCGATTAACTGGAGAACATCATGTTTGCAGTGTTTGGAATATCTAAAAAGTTAGCCGCAAAAGAATTAGATAAAAAACTTCGTAATGTTAATTCATCTTTTACACAAAAATATAAAGCGTTGTCACAAGATGAACAAAAATCGGCTTATAAAAAAGAAGTTGACCGCCTGTTTAACAAAATGAAGCCAAAGCAAGTTAGTGGAGATTTAGCCACACCAGAAACGGCTAAAGATATGTTAACCGTTATGAAGCGCGATCCATCGTTTAAAGGTCTTGGAATAAGAGCAAGGGTTCCAGCAAGAAATAAAGCTGGGGAAATAAAACACAGCAAAACCAATAACAAAATTTTACGTACTTGGGTGTTACTTGCTGACTATGACAAACACTTAGAATTATTTGAAATAGCCGCTTAATTAAAGCGGCCTATTAAAATTTAGGAAAATATTATGTGGTTTAACAACGCAATTTCATACCAATTCACAAAACCGTTTAACGTGACCGTTGAGCAAATACATAGTCATTTAGAACAACACTTATTTGTTCCTTGTGGTTCTATGGATTTAAAAAAGCAAGGTTGGGCTTCTGCAATACCTGGTACAAAATCACTTGTTCATGCAGCTGGTGATAATGCTTTAATCTGCCTCAAAACAGAAGAAAAAATATTACCAAGCTCTGTAATAAACAAAGAACTGAACGAAAAAGTTCAGTTGTTAGAGTTTGAGCGTGGCCAGAGAGTTGGCAAAAAAGAACGAGTGACTTTGAAAGAAGAAATTATTCAACAGTTACTACCAAAAGCGTTTACTAAAGATAATCTGCTGTTTGCTTACATCGATTACAAAGGCCAACGAATTGTTGTTAATGCTAACTCAGCGAATAAAGCTGAAACCTTACTAGCGTTCTTGCGTCAATCGTTGGGTTCACTTCCTATTTTACCATTTAAACCTGAAACAGATTTATTAACTACGTTAACTGGTTGGGTTCAAAACAACTCGACGCCTACCCCGTTTACTTTAGCTAACAACATTAGCCTTAAAGCTCTTGATGAAGAAGCAAGCCAAGCCAAGCTTAAAAACTTGGACTTAACAGAAGAAGAAGTTCAGCTGCATATTGCCAATGGAAAATATGTTGAGCGTTTATCGATGTATTGGGATAACAAGGTGTTGTTCGATTTGACCGACGAAGGCCATTTGAAACAAGTTAAGTTCCTCGATGTTATCAAAGAGCAAAATGACGATATCAATAGCGATGATGGTTTAGCCAAGTTTGATGCTGATTTTGCCCTAATGACAGGTGAATTAAACCAACTGCTTAACAATCTTGCGGTTGAATACGGAGAAGCTGCGTAATGAAAGAATTAGCACAAATAGTAAATGAATCTATTGGAAAAATGATAGAAGACGGCTCAATCGAAAAAATGATTCAGACAAAAATTGAAACCACAGTTGCAGAAATCGTAAACGATTCAATGAAAAGTTACAGCGATTTTGGCAAAGATATTAAGTCTAAAATCGAAGAAAGTATAAAACTTAGCAGAGGTTGGACATTACCTTCATACAATAATTTTATTATTGAACAAGTTAAAAACCGATTCTCTGACGTTGTTAAAAGTGCAGCATTAACCAATATCGATGAAATATTAAAAGAAGAGTTTCCCGTAATTGAAGGTGTTCAATCTGCTGACTTAATTATTGATTATGTAAAGAGACAGTGGAAAGAGGATGCTTTTAAATCTAATGGGGAAATAGAGTTATCAGCCGAGTTCGGTGACAGTGAAACTTCGATGGTGGTTAAGTTAAAACACCCTGAATACGATTGGTACGATATAACGTTGACACTATACAATCATGATGAAAAAGGTGTTTGGAAGATCGGTTACATAAATGAAAATTCACTCTCAGGGGGAAGAAAAACCGAAGTAACCCAAAACCCTACAGCAGCAACTTACGCTAGTAATATTGGTCTTTTCTTATTGAACTTATACGCACAAAAAGTTGAGTTCAAATTAGATGCAGATGATTTTTATACCCTTGAAGTTTGGGACGATTAATCATGACCAACGGAAACCCATTCTCAAAAAAAGAATTAGAGGTCGTAAGTAATACAACCCTAACTCACACACAAGCGGCTAAGAAAATTGGTCGCTCTGTTAACTCAGTTTACAGCAAACGCCACCAGCTTGGTTTGATTGATAAATGCAAAGGCCATCGTCGCAAGTGGATAGGCTCAGAATTAAATGAAATTGCAGATACTAAAAAAACAATTTCTGAACTAGCGACTCAATTCAACAAAAGCAAAAGCAGAGTTTGCCAAATTCGCCAAGAACTGAAGGTGGCTTGATATGAACAACTCACAACTAATAAACCAAGACAGCGGCAACGTTGAATATTATACACCAGCTGAAGTATTAGCATGTGTTCATCAAATGTTTCCTGTTATCGACTTAGATCCGGCATCTTGTGAACTGGCTAATCAAAACGTTAAAGCTAAACAGATCTTCACCATTGAAGATAATGCGTTAACTAAAGATTGGGTTGGTAACACTCTTTGGATGAACCACCCTTTCACTAAAGGTGAAAAAGCTTGTAAGACTAAATGTACTAAAAAGATATGCAACGATCCAAAGTACAAAAAGTATAGAGGTCATTGCATAACTGAAGACATTCCAAGCAACTTAGATTGGATTAACTATTACTTAGAGCAATTCAATCAAGGTAATTTCAAGGAAGGTCTTAACATTACGTTTTCAAACACCTCAGAAACTTGGTGCCAAAAGCTATTGAATGCTGGTTTAAGCTGTTTTATTGATGGTCGCACACATTTCAATGACGCTGAGAACAAAGCAACCGGTGGAGCAACTAAAGGCTGTTTTGTCACCTACTTAGGCAATCGTACAGAAGAATTTAAAACAATTTTCTCTAATTTGGGAGCTGTTAAGCAATGAAAAACAAATTATCAGATTTAAACAACCACCTTTTCGCTCAACTAGAACGCTTAGGTGATGAAGATTTGACTGGCGAAGAACTAGGAAAAGAAATTGACCGTGGTAGAGCTATTACCAGTGTCGCAAAAGCAATAATCTCGAATTCTCAAACAGTGTTAAAAGCAGAAAAACTTAAACTTGAATATGGCGGTAAGATTCAATTACCAAACCTAATAGGTGGTTAACATGAAAGGTAAGAAAATTTCCTATTCAGTAACAGAACTCACTTGGGTTGAAGATAATTGCACGTTAGTTAGCAATGAATTGCACAAACAGTTTTGTGAAAGGTTTAACCGTAGTGATGTATCTAAAATTAATTTGAATTCATTACGTAAGCGTAATGGTTGGAAAACTGGACGAACTGGCCGCTTTGAAAAGGGCCATGTACCTAGCCCTAATTCAGGCGCTAAAGGACCAAATAAAACATCATTTAAAAAAGGTCATGTGTCTGCAAATCATAGACCTATTGGTTCTGAACGTATTTGCTCAAAAGATGGTTTTATCCTGGTTAAAGTTGCTGAAACTAATCCATACACTGGTCACAAAACTAGATTTAGATTTAAACATCATATTGTTTGGGAGGCTGCTAATGGACCTATCATGCCAGGAACAGTTATTAGGTTTAAAGATGGCAATAAGCTTAATTGCGTGCTCGATAACCTAGAATGTTTTAACAGAGCTGAGAACTTACAGCTTAACCGGTTAGATGTTAACAACCAGCCAGTTGAGATAAGAGATCCTTTGAAAAACATTGTAAGGCTTGAACATAAAATCAAGAAAGTGTCTGAGGTGTCAGCATGAAAGTAGATTTTAAATATAACCCTGAGCCAGATTATCCTTACTTTCACTATAACCCTGAAGGTGACGGTTTTGTTTACTTTAAATCGGAGTCTGAACGTGACGAGGCCACAAAAGATGCCATTCAAGGCTATTTAGATGATGGATGGGACGAAAGTGTCGTTAATATTGTTGCAGGGAAAGTAACAAGCCAAGCCTCAATGGTTGATGTTGAATTAAAGCCAGACGAATTGGACGATAATGGAGAGCCGTTAGATGGCACATACTGGGACGCTGATTGGGACTATAAGTGTAACTATGAATTAAAACCGTTAGGCTTTGTTTGCCCATCAACCAAAGCTATAAAGGATGGAGAATAATATGGCACATGCTTATATAAGACTTGGCTGGGTGAAAGCTCGAGTTATAGAAATTCATAAAGGTTTCTCAGATGACGCATTAAACAAAATGCGTCAAACTGGTAAAATTGTTGAAGGCATTCACTGGAAAAAAGTGAAAGGCGTTATAGTGTACAACTACGAAAAATTAGACGAGTATTTTGAAAATGACGGAATCGCTGCTTGAATATTGCAAACAATTTGAAGGTGTTTCAATACATGGAAAGAATATCAGGCTTAGTTTTTACTATAAAAGTGTTCGTTGTATTGAATCCATCAAAGGCGTTTCACTTACAAAGTCGAATATAAAATTTGCGTCTAACAAACGTATTTCAATTTTACATGAGATAGCAACAAACTCATTCGACTATGCAAAGCACTTCCCTGAATCTAAGCGTATTAATTTATTTTCAGGGCGCGGTGTTATTCCAACCGTAAATGACGCTTTAGATAAGTGGCTAAAGCGTAATAAGTCGAATACTCGTGAAGATAACTACAAACATAATGTGACAAGGTGCGATACATACATACGTCCTAAATTTGGCAATATGCGGTTAGACAAAATAACACAAACTGAGATCAGAGATTGGCGCGACTTAACATTAACAACTTTGATTTCAAACAAAACTATCAATGATGTTTTTATACCGCTACGTGGAATATTTAAAGACGCCAAAGCAGATAGGTTAATTGATTATAATCCACTAGAGCACATCAAAAACCTTAAACGGGGCCGAGTAGATAGTTGTGACCCTTTTACAATGAATGAGCTAAATATCATTCAAAATAAACCAACTAAAGACGAAAGCGAACTTAATGGTTTTCTATTCGCTTGTTGGACAGGTATTCGCGCATCAGAATGTTACAGCTTAGCCTGGGAAGATGTTGATTTTAGAAAACGTAAAATAAAAATTAAACGTGGAGTTAGTAAAGGCAATTACGCTCACACTAAAAATGATGGAAGTTACAGAACAATAGATTTGCTAGACCAGGCTTACGATATTCTAAAAAGCCAAAAAGCATTAACGTTTATTTTACCTGGCGTCGAAGTTCCAGTTCTTCAAGAGGACAACCGAACGATTAAAGATGAAACACTATCGTTTGTGTTTAGAAATTCATTAAACCAACTCCCCTACTCTGATGCTCAAAATGTTAATAAACGATTCTTAAAAAAGCACTTAATCAAATGTGAGATTCGTTATAGAGCAATAAACCAAGCAAGACACACATTCGCCAGTCAATTACTGACGAATGGCGTAGCAGAGCGCTGGATTGCAAAACAAATGGGGCATACTTCTTTGGCTATGCTAGAAAAGCATTACGGTAAGTGGATGGATTCAGAACTGCCAGATATGGCTAAAAGAGTGTCTAATCTATTTTTAAATTCATCGATTAAAAGTCCCCTCAAACACGAGAATAAAGAGAACTAGTCCTGACTTTCATTTTACACTTTTATTCTCTAAAATTAACCAACGCGGACACTCACACCTAACTCAATAGGTTGCGAAATAATATATCAAAGTGATATATAAGAAAGAACTGGTAAAGGTTTTAGGGATTTGTTATCAATGCATCATATTAACAACGTTGTCAGAAAGTATGTAAATCATCTTTGATTTAATTGTTATGGTGCAGATTTAATTAACCAAATATATGGACTAAATATGGGTAATGAAAAAAGACGGAAAACTGCAATGCTTCTTCATCAAATTGAAGAAGCTCTAGGTGGTTTTGTTTTAAATAACGGGGACATAGAATCTCTCAATCTAGACTCATTAGAGAATATTCATCGTAGGGAAGTTGATAAAGGTAGAGTATTTAACAAAAATTCTATTAAAGATATAGTTGAAGCGACCTACCTTGATGAATTATTTGGTTTTGCACTAGATATTGCACAGGACAGCAGTCTTGGTGACTCGATTAATTATCTATATTCTCTTTTTCATCATTTAGATATATATGAAGTTAGAAATGCAGTTTCTCATCCGAATCGACCATTTTGGGATTGCTATTGGTTTAGAGTGGCATCTATAGCTAGTGATCCGGTAAATGAAATTTTGGGATTGTCTGGTATAAAAGAAGCTTTAATATCTGCGGAGTCAGGAACGATAAATGATCCACCTGAAGAGTGGATTCAAAAAGTTATTTGGCAGATACCTAATAATTTACCGAGTCAGTTTGATCATGGGTTAACAGGGCTAATTGGACGTTCAAAAGAACTAGCCGAACTTAAAAAGTATATTTCAAATCCGCGCGTCAATACTATAGCACTTGTCGCGCCTGGTGGAGTAGGCAAGACAGCCCTAGCTTTAGATCTCTTAAATGGAATAATATCGACCCCTTCTTACTCCCAATTTATTGATGCCGTTCTATACACGACAATGAAGACTGAAAAACTGACTTCTAATGGTGTAGTCTCATTAGAATCTTTCGAAACGATGGAGGAGCTAAAGAATAATATTCTCGACTCAATAAATTTTATATTTGATGAAAGTTATAATTCTTTTGATGAAGCTACTAATGAGAAAAAAGACAGTAAAATATTAATCTGCGTAGATAACCTTGAAACTTTACTTAGGGACAATCAAGAAAGCTTTGAGGAGCTGAATTATACTTTGCCCCCTGCATGGCAAGTCTTGGTTACAAGTCGCGTTTCAATATCAAACTCTACAATTCTTAGTTTGGATGCAATGAAAGAAAATTCCGCAATACACCTTGCTAGGACTTATTTGTCGAAAAGGGGGGGGGCTGGATTAGAAGAAGGATTGTATTCGAAACTAACAAAAGGCTGTTTTTACAATCCTTTAGCTATTAGGTTAACGATCGATTTGGTAATTGCAGGGCATGATGTTCCAAAATCACTTAATGTTGCAAATAAAGAAATTGCAGAATTTTCTTATAATAACCTTATAAGCGCTTTAAGTGAGGATGCAGTTGAAATACTTGAAGCTGTCTTTGTAGAAGATTCGTCAACAAGGCTTTCTTTGTGTCAGCTTCTCAATAAAGATATGGATGAAATTTCTTCAGCAATAGGCGAGTTATCTAAAACGAGTCTTCTCAGTAGAAGATCCTCTGAGCAAGGAGAGCTATACAGCCTAAGTGACTCTGTAAGGGACTTACTTGTCATTTCCCCAAGAAATATTGGGGTTAGAAACCGAGTACAGAACAGTATTCATCAAAGGAGAGTGTTATCTAATGAAATAGACATTCGACAAGTAAATAAAGAACTTGATGAATGGCACTCGGATTTCATCCCCAAAAACACTAGCGAAAATCTAAAGATCTTAATTACTGAAGTGAATTCTAACTTGGGAAAAGCTAGAAGGAATACCGATATAGCTGTAGGACTATTTAGAAAACTCAAGGAATCAAAGTTTATATACGAAGAAGAGCCTTTGTTCCATCGAGCTTTTGGTCGTGTACTTGAATTATTGAAGGACTATAAATCGGCAGAAGAGCATTACCGTCTTGCCGTCTCAAAAAACCCTAAAGTACCTTCCTCTGCATATTTGTTAGGTAGATTGTATCATTCGACCAAACGATATGATGAGGCGTATAATGTTTATCAGGAGTTAATTGATCAAGGTTGGACTTCAGATGATCCCAATAAAATCGGTTTTGGGAAGAGTATTTATAATGGTTATTTCTTAGCATTGTTGTATTCAGGTCAATACGAAAAAGCGTTAGAGAAAACAAAAAAATGGAAGGACTCTGGATTATACAGAGGTATTTTGGGCACCTATAGAGCTAGTGCTTGGAAACGAAAAATGGAAAATCTTGTAGATTCTGAGCCAGAATCTACTGTGGATGCGTTAGTAAGAGCATCGAAGATATTCTCTGATGTTTTTAGGAGTGAAGGTTATTTTAGGGAAGCAAATAAGCAGGCTATAAAAATATTTGAGGAGATTGAATTCAGCTTCAGCCGTCACAATTATTGTGACAAATTTAACATTGAAGGAATCGTTCTTTTAACGTTCGTTGCAGAAAACATCATTGAGATAGGGAACTCAGAAGAATGGTTTGACCTAGATTCTATGGTCAGAAAGTTGGCCACCATAAAACTCAGCGACAACCCCTTCTCGAGTGAAGAGTGGCGAACTCCATCGACACCTAATGAATATGATCTTAGTGGTGAAAAGGGGAATGGGTCTTTACAAGGATTAATCAGCGTGAAAATATCTCACCGACCAAAAGATAAAGCTAGCTTTTTATTTGCTAAGGATGCGTATGGTCAAGATTACTTTCTTCATTATGATAAATTTAACGACGGTAACTGGAAAGATTGGTGTCAGCTTTCAATCGGTAGAGCTCTACATGTTGTTCCTAACAAAAACAGTGGAAATAACCCAAATAACGAAGCTATAAGCACGTCAGATATTTACCTTGCAAATTAAAGCCGGACATTTTTATCATGACTGCAAAGTTTAAATATAGCTCATCCATTTCGTTTAAGAATCAGATTAGCTATGTAAAAGAGCAAAGAATTGATCAGTAATGTATCATTTTGAACTTCAGTAAAAAGCAGATCCTTTATGGCAAAAGTTAATTGTCATGATGAAATACAATATTTATATCTATTTTTATTTAGTCTAGCGGTTTGATGATCTCTAGAATGTATTATGTAGAAAAATATATTGGATCTATTTTGGATCGATCCAAGGTAAGAAAGAGACTACTTTAAACCACCAGTTAATCGCTAAATCACTGTTTCTAGTGGTCTAGCGTAGTCTGTAAATATACCTATGGGGGTTCGACTCCCCCCAGCTCCACCACATAAAACCCCTAGTAATCAGTAGTTTACTAGGGTTTTTTTCTTTTTATGTCCACAAAGTGTCCACGTATAGTAAATAAACTCCCCTCTACCACTAATAAAAACACTCATTATCTGCATCCATATTCCTAGATAAGTTAATTGCATTTACTCTTTATACTAATGGGAGCAGTGTTTTGTCTAATTAAGCTCTAAACAAAATCAAGTAATCCAATCATAAAGACTTAATCAAATTGGCATTATTAATTGTACAAATAAAATACAACTAATGGTTTTCATGCATATTAGGCGTGACAACTGGAATTATTTTCTTCAATATAGCGTTAAAACCATGATTCTAGTATGGTTATTTTATATACGCAGATCTGCACTATAGTTAACAAACAATAGTTTTGTACTGTTAGCCATAAAAGAACTATATTAATCAATAATATGTAGATTATAAAATTAGGATATATATGATGAAAGTTACACCAACAACGTCACTATTCGCTAGTTTCGCCAGTTTACTTGTAATATCTCAAGCTGTGTCAGCCGATGAGGTTGACGTATACGGTAAAGCCGAAGTACAAATTGCTCATACCGATACCGGTGAAATGCGTTATGCCAACGAAGGTACGCAAATAGATGCTCCGTTTTCACGCATTGGTGTTAAAGGTGATCATAAATTAAATGAAAGCCTTACTGCTGTTTTTAAATATGAAGTTCAAGTTAATGGCTTTGAAGCTGATAATACGACCACTCCCTTCTCTGCTAGAAATACGTATTTAGGTTTAAAAGGTGCATTTGGTGAAGTTGTTGTGGGTAGAAACGATACTCGTTTTAAATACTCAGAAGGTAAACTAGATAACTTTAATGAAACTCAAGGCGATATTTTTCAAGTTATTGCCGGCCAAGATAGAGTTGGCGATACCATTACTTACTCTTCTAAATATTGGAATAATGCCCAATTCTCCGTTACTTATGCACCAAAAGATGATGCAGCTAGCACTGAAGCTGGTTACGCGGCTACGTTTATATACGGTGACCGTGGTTTAAAGAATACACCATATTATATATCTCTAAGCCATGTGGATACTCTAAATAATGTTATAGCCAGCCGTATTGTAACGGTTTATAAATTTGAACAATTACAATTAGGTGCTTTATACCAACATTCTGAATCTGTTGACGGCACTAAGTCTGGCGATGGTTATGTATTAAGTGCAAGTTATAAGATGGATAAGTGGATACCAAAAGTTCAATTGGCTAGCGATGATTCAACACTACGTCAAGATACAGAGGCAACTCAATGGACAGCTGGTGTTGATTATGTATTCGACAAACAAACTAAAGCATATTTTTTATATACCGACTTAGATCTTGAAGCTAGCACAGACAGTAGTGTTGCTCTTGGCCTCAAGTACAATTTTTAAAGGTTTATTATTATGGCAAACAATATATTAACTCAGGAGCCCGCTGAAAATAGGCACTTTCAATTGCTATTTTTAGTACTAGGTCCAATTGTTATGTTACTAACTTGTTTATTAGATCCACCTAGCGCTATGTCGCCTGCGGCATTTAAAACGGCTGGTTTAGCATTTTGGATGGCTTCTTGGTGGGTAAGTGAAGTAGTTCCAATTCCAGCTACGGCGTTATTACCATTAGTCATTTCACCTTTAGCTGAAATTAGTGCGATAAAAGCAGTTGCCGCACCTTATGCACACCCATTAATATTTTTATTTTTAGGTGGCTTTTTAATCTCAATTGCGATGGAACGTTGGGGATTACATAAGCGTATAGCATTAAAAACAATGTTATACGCTGGCACAAAACCAAGTTTTCAAATTTTAGCTATGATGCTAGTTACTGCGTTTTTATCTATGTGGATGTCTAATACTGCAACAGCGGTAATGATGCTACCTATTGCACTTTCAATTACTCATTTAGTGAAAGAGTCAAACCCAGAAAATGATGGATTTGGTAAAGCGTTATTACTTTCAATTGCTTATGGTGCAAGTATTGGTGGTATTGCTACGTTAATCGGAACACCGCCTAATGCTCTAATGGCTGCGTATCTTTCTGATAGCTACCAAATTGAAATTGGCTTTGCCCAGTGGATGATAGTCGGTTTGCCTTTAGCAATAATAATGTTATTTCTTTGCTGGATTTGGCTTACAAAGTTTGCCTATAAAGTTGATACCCAGGCAAATAAAGAAGCAAGCTTAAATACAAAAAAAGTATTTAAAGAGCAACTAAGCGCGCTAGGTATAATGCAACGTGCAGAAAAAGGCGTACTTTATGTATTTGTTTTTGCAGCACTATGTTGGATTTTTAGACCATTACTCGGTGATTTTACTGGTTTAAAAATATCTGACACGGGCATTGCAATAGCCGCCGCTTTATTACTATTTGTATTACCAGCAAATAAAGGTAGCGACGATAAAATTCTTGATTGGAAAAGTGCCTCACAAGTTCCTTGGGGTGTATTGTTATTATTTGGTGGTGGTTTAACCCTAGCCGCACAAATTAAATCATCAGGCTTAGCCGAATTTATTGCACATATGATTGAAGGCGCGAGTACTATCCCATTAGTCATGAGTGTACTTGTTGTTGTTGCATTAATTACCTTTTTAACTGAGATCACTAGTAATACAGCAACCGCAGCAGGCTTTTTACCACTATTAGGCCCTGTTGCTGAGTCTATAACTGGTACACCTTTAGTTTGGGTTATCCCTGCAGCGATTGCATGTAGTTGTGCGTTCATGATGCCGGTTGCAACGCCACCAAATGCGATTGTGTTTGGCTCTGGTGAAATACAAATGAAAGATATGATAAGAGCTGGTTTTGCTCTTAATATTATGGCGATTATAGTAACGACTATTATTACCATGACGATAGCGGCGCAAGTATTTGGTTTTTAACTTATAAGCTTGTGAGTTAATCAATAGATGATTAGCTATCTTTACCTATTAATGGCCTTGTATGTCTGAATATATACAAGGCCATTTTTTTACTTAAGAATACTAATTTCAATTATCTAAATACGATGAACGCTGCAATTAAAACATCCCGGATTTGCGTTGTGGATATGTATATATTCAACCTCACTATTTTGAAATTGTTTATCAATAACACACTCTAACTCTTTACCTTGTAGTACTTCAGCCCCTATCATCATGTTATCCGAATCATAAGATCTGACCGAAAGTAACCGATGGCGTAACATTTTAGGTATTTCATTTATACCTAGTACAACATCTTGTGCATGCTCTCTAATGAAAATTGCTCCTGAGGCGTTATAAGGTGAATCAACACTGTGATGATTAAATGATAAAGCAAGAACCTTTTCGCCTATATTAGCGTCAATTAAAGATACTCGACAAGGGAAACCAGGATTGGCATTAACGGTGATCCACTTAGCATGTTGGCTTATGCTTTTTTTATCCGTTAACTCCCTAATCCTCAATTCTTGTTCGCTCAATTTAATAAGCTCGTCAAACTGATTTTTTAATAGCCCTTTGATTAAAAACTTTATCGCCATATGTATCTTTCCAATTATGTAAAATTGGAATTGTAAATTAACAATAATATGAAACGCGCTGTTTTCGGAACTGACATTAATATTAATAATTTTTATAGTCTATAAATCTGTTTTAGGGTTCTCCCCTATTTTAAATAGTAGTTAATTTAACGCATAATCACACTTTGAATAAAACAGCCAAAAGAAACATACCCTCTTCCATGTTTCCTTTATAAATTCCAAGTAGAAGCTAAATGACGTTAAGATTTATCGCTATATTTTTTTCATTTTTCCTCTTAGGAGTTATGAATGTAAATGCAGCCTCGCCTAGCTGGAACCGTGTTGACTTAACTTATAAAAGTTATTCTTATGAAGAAATGGATGACTTTTCCCCTAGTGGATTTAATATTTCAGCTACTTATTTATTGGCTTCTAAATTCTTTATTACCTCACAAAGAGAAACGGTAACTTATCAATACCCAGCTCCACGTAAAGATACTAC
This sequence comes from uncultured Psychrosphaera sp., assembly GCF_947500655.1. Classification (GTDB taxonomy): domain Bacteria; phylum Pseudomonadota; class Gammaproteobacteria; order Enterobacterales; family Alteromonadaceae; genus Psychrosphaera. The sequence continues at coordinate 296,401 of NZ_CANMSK010000001.1, forward strand.
ATTCGAGTTATCTGTGATTTCTTTTGGAATGGGACTTAAGCACTCAATAGCTAATTCAACAGATATCTGGCTTGGCGCTGGTATTGCTTCATTAGAAACAGAAGTATCTGATAAAATATTTATTAATAAAGAAAAGTCTGACGGTTTTTACTCTGAGGTAGGAATAAGATCGATGCTAAGTAGAAAAATTGAATTGTGGGGACGCTGTCAAAGAAGGACTATTGAAGTTTTAGATGGTGAGAATAAATCTAACGAATATTTCACTTTTGGCTCGCGCTATCTGTTAAATAGAAGCGTATCACTAATAAGTTCATTTGGAACAGGACAAGATCATAGCAACACAACATCTATAGGACTTAGCGTAAAATTTTAATCATCTCGTGCTCTAATGTAATTATATTCTACTCCTAGGTTTCCCTCTATCCCACTGGCTTAATACAATAGAATTTGAATACTTCATTACAACTATTACCATAATCTAAAAAGATACAGTTAAGAACTCACAAGACTTGCCCTCAAACGACTTCAATTACATCAACCATTTCCACCAAATAAACACAGCTAAGAAACCAAATAAGTACACTAGTCCTAGCCAGCTTAAAGCTTTCATTCGTGGAGTTAAGGCTAATTGACCTGTTAACTTGGCTTTTACAATTAACCGATAATTAAGTAATGCAAATATAGGCGTTGTGATAAATGCGAGTGCCATGGCAAAGTTAAGCATTGTCATCAATTGTGCAGTAAAGAACAGTAATATAACCATAGCAATTACGCTGACAAAAACCATCCAACCCATATGATTTTTAGGCTGGTCTAACTCTTTTTCTTGGATCAATAAATGTGCTTCAGACAACGAACGACAGTAACCATCTAGCACCGTAATCGTACTACCAAAGATACAAAAGAACGCCACAACCGCAATTAAATAACGAGACCATTCACCTATGGTATGCGCATACATACTCACGAGTTGATGAGTAAACTTTACACCTGAATTACTAAGTGTTTCACCATTACCATTTAATACCAAAGCGCCTAATGCTAAAAACACAATTGCTAATAATGCAGTGCCGATATAACCGACATTAAAATCGAACAAGGCGCTTTTTATGGTGACGTTCTGTTCTTTTCTTTGGTTTTTTAACCACATTGACGTTAAAGACGAAACCTCTATTGGACCTGGCATCCAGCCCATCATGATCACAATAAAGCCTATTGAAGCAATATCCCAAATACTAGGTGATTCAAAACCAGCAGGTGCAACTGGGCCATTAATAATAGCCATTACTGCAGCGCTGACGGTAGCAACAACCAAAGTGAGCATGATCACTTTGGATAATGTATCGAGTGCTTTGTAATGCCCGGCAAATAAAATGGTTAAACATACGGCTAGAATAATAGCCGCGTTTGCGGTTAGGGAGAGTTCAAAAGGAGAAAAGTAACCAAGTAAACTGGCACAAAACATTAACAGTGCCGCTGTACTTACAATAGATGCAATCACCATTAAAATAGAGAATGTCCATAAATAACCACGACCTAATTCACTATAACCTTGGATAAGGCTTTTACCTGTTCCCATAGTGTATTGAACACCAGCACGAAAGAATGGGTATTTAAAAAGGTTAACCAGTAAAATAATGATAGCTAATTGCCAACCGTAAATTGCACCCGCTTTAGTTGATGCAACCAGATGTGATCCACCTACTGATGCTGTTGCCATCATAATACCGGGACCAAAACTATTTATGATCTCTTTAAAACGTCCAGTGCTTTTCGTTTCCGAGCTTTGAGTTGAACTGGCGGTAGCCACATTTTCCATGCAATTGCCCTTGTATTATTTTTTAGTATTAAAGTATCTTATTCAAGCAAGTGATTCTATTGGCTTAATAAAAATAAAGCTATTGATAACACAGATATTACACAAAGGTATAAGTCAATTTATGGCCGACTTGAGTATGTTCAATGTTATTACTCACTAGATTAGCAGTGTTCCCAATCGAATATATAAACAAACAATATACAACAATGCCTAACCAATTTTTAAATTGGTATTACAATACGAAAAATAATTAGCTAATTACGTATTTTCTCAATATTAAAAAAATAACCCTACCCTCTTGATTAAATGATGATTTAAATTTAACACCTCCTAAAATAGAGAAACAGACCAGTCCTAAATTACAATTTTATTACAAACGTATGTTGAATTTATTTCACCTATGGTCAATTATCATACTTCGACAATTAAATTGGTAAAACCAAAACCAATAAAAAAACGTCGGATACAACAGGTAGTATTTAAAATATAAGTTACCAATATAACGAATTGGTTTACCAAAAATGATAATTATAATTATAGAGAACATTTTATGAATTTTAATACACGAAAAACTTACACAACATTAGCGATATCAACAGCGCTAACTTTAGCCAGCATTGCAACATCAAATGCGGCTTCAGTTAGTATTACAAATCCAGGTTTTGAAAGTGATTTCAGTGGTTGGGAAGATACAGACCCTTCTGCAATTTCATCTGATGAACACTCAGGTTCAAAAGCTGCAAAAATCACAGGTTCTGGTGGTAAATTTGAACAAGATGTTAGCGTTGTAGCTAATACTGATTACGAATTATCAGCTTATATTGAAGGTATCGGTAAAATTGGGGCTGATGTAAATGGTACTCGTCATAACCGTACTGGTGGCGGGGATGATTATGAACTAGTGACCGTTTCCTTTAATTCTGGATCTGCGACAACAATTACTATTTATGGAAATTATTACGATGGTGAGGGCCGTTTTGATGACTTTGAATTAAACTCTGTTGGGACATCTACCCCCACAACGCCAACTGATTCAACTAGTGTACCGGGTTTAATCCAAGCAGAAGATTACAATGATTATTATGATTTAACCTCTGCTAACCAAGGCGGTGAATATCGTACTGATGGCGTTGATGTTCAAACGACTAGTGATAGTAATGGCGGATACAATGTTGGCTGGATAAAAGCAGATGAATGGTTAGATTATACTATTACAGTTACTTCAGCAGGAACATACACTGCCAATATACGTGTTGCATCAAATAAAAGCACAGGTAGCTTTGATGTTTTAGTTAATGGCTATTTAAGCGATAGTCTTAATGTAGGTAACACCGGTGGTTGGCAAAGCTGGGAAACCCAAACTATTGATTTAGGTTCATTAAGTGTAGGTGAGCATACTATTCGAATTGATGTTACAGGTAACGACTTTAACCTTAATTGGATTGACGTTAAACAAGGTAGTTCCACAACACCTCCAACAGGCTCACTAGATGATTGGGATTGGAGTATTTGGGATTTAGAAGGTGGTGATAATGATCTTGACCCTGTTGTTGGTGATAGTATGGTATTTGATGCATTAGCCGCACAACATGTCACTCCTAACGGTAATGGTTGGAGACATGAACTTAAAATAAAATCAGATGAGCGTGTCGCTATGACTGAATTGTATGAAAACTTCCAATCAAACATTAAATTGGATATTTCAGATGGTTCTAAAATGATTGTTGCGCAGCATCACGCAAGTGATACCGGTACTATCATGAAACTTTATGTTTCAGATACAAGCGAATCAGGTTTTGATGACAGTGTCGCAAACAATGGTATTTTTGATGTTTACGTACGTTTAGCTAAAGAAGATGGTTCAGGTGAAGAGAAACAAGCGCTTGGTACTATTCGTAGCGGAGATAACTTTGACTTTCAAGTGATTAACGATCATGGCTTCGTGACCGTAAACGCGATGGGCGAAACCTTCAGCTTAACGATTGAAGATAGCTCTGAATCATACTTGAAGTTTGGTAACTATTTGCAAGCACAAGATGCTGAGTCTGGAGATGATGTAGACGACAGCGCTGATTGGGCTGACTTTTATAGTGATGCAGGTATTACTGAAAGTGTATTGACCTTCACTAATTTAAGTTATGAACGTAATGTAGATTAATACAAATTATCTAGTGTTTTAAATTAAAAAGGTAGAGCATAACGCTCTACCTTTTTTTGATTTTAACTATTTATATTTTCTTAAAGAGCACTTCTATTTAAAAGTTATCTTATTAATAACTCTTGTTATATAGAGCTTAAGAAATAAATATAGGTTTGATCCTTGCCAGCAGTTCAATATCTTTGTCGGTAAACATGCCTGCAGACAACCAAGTTTCTAGTAAGTCTTGAACGTTATATTCAACGCCCTGCTGCATTTTAGCCGTTAACATTTCCATTTGTGCTTGATTACGTTTGGCTTTATCAGACTCTGGAGATTCTAATCCAGCGATGATCTCCATAAGTAAAGTCACATGATGGCGATCTTCTTTTGAATTCATGTTAAACGCACTTTGCCAAGACGATTTAAATGAACTCAAGTCGGCAGATTTACCTTCCACTATAGCTTCAACAGCGGCAAATAAGTCGACGTATATTTGTTGCTCTTGTTTTGCTCTTAACAAGGCAATTGCTTCGTCGGCTTGCTTAGTGATAGATAAAACGATGCGTCTTAACTTTTCAAATTGCGGTTTAGCAACGCCTTTTACTTGCGTTAAGCTTTGCTCTGCTTGATCTATGATTGAACGTAAATCATTGATTTCAGATGTTTCTTCAATTGAGTGTTTTAAGTCTGACAACATTACCATGTGCGTATCAAACAATTCGTTTGCTGCGCTCATTTCTTGTTTTTTGTCATTGTCTCTTTGTTCAAAGACTGGATTGTTAACCGCTCTAAACTCATTCCAAAGCTTTTGATCTGTACCTTTGCCTGCAAAACCAATGCTTTTCCATTTTGCTTGTAAGCGTTTTAATTTGTCAGACTTTTGGCCTAAATCCATTTCTTGGCTTACCAAGTCTTTCGCTTGTTTAATTAGCGATAGCTTATCTTGCTCGTTGGTAGCATGGTGCTTGGTAATCGCTTGCTTAATTGGTTTTAAACTCGCTTGGTAACGGTTATTTATTTCCGTTACTTTTTCACGGTCTATTAAACCAGTTTCACGCCATAAACGCGTTAATTTAACAAACACGGACTCTAAGTCTTTCCAGCTTGATACTTCTGAGCTTTTTAGGTTATTAGCTAATGTTTCTAGCTGAGTAATAATTAATAACTTAGCGTCCAAATGCGTTTGACGTTCATCTTCAAGCTCTTTGTAATACTCACGACAAGGCATAAATGCAGTTTCACAATACTGGTTAAACTCATCGTTTAACGCAACTTCTTGCTCATCACCTGCATGACCTAATGACAGCCAGTTTGAACGCAATAAGCGAACTCTATGCGCTTGTTCAGTTGGGTCAACCAATGGTGTCTCAGCTAGCTTTTTAGCATCAGCCAATAACTCTTGTTTTTTAGGATTTGAAAACGACTGTTGTAGCTCTTGTAGCTTTTCGATTTCAGATTCTAAAACTTCCCACTTACGTGCGATTTGGCTTTGTTGATATTCATTTAAGTCGGCATACCAAAAAGTCATTTTCTTGTATAAGCCAAATGCGTTATTAAACTTCCCTTCTTGAATTAAGACTTCAAGCTCTGGAATTTTACGACGAATTTGGTTAAACGTTTGGCGCTGTTGTTTTTCAAACTCAGTGACTTTACCGTCTCTTTGTTTTAATAACTTAGCGTACTCAGTCGCAATATCCGTTGGTAAAGAAATACCCACGTCTTTAAGATTTTGTTGCCACTGCTTTTTAAGCTCTTTAAGCTCAGGCGTGATCTCATTTAACTGAGCTAAATCTTGTGGAATTGGCAATTGCTGTAATTTTTCCAATAACGATTTAGCCAGTAAAATAGCTTGCTGAATTTTAGGGATTTGGTTCGCACGATTAAATATGCTTTCTGCGCGCTTCAACAATTCAACACGGCTTGACTCTTTTAACTGCAATTCAGCACATTTGTGAGTTACGGCGTTAATGTCATTACTTAATTGTGTTTGCTCTATTTCACTGTCATCTGCAATAGATTGTGTGATTTTAGATTCAACAGCGGTTAATTCTGCAGAAATTGCTTTAAAATTATCTTGCTGCTGTTGTTGTAATAATTCGTTTTCTTGCTGTTCTTGCCACTGCGCTTTTAAAGGCGATTGAATACGTTCTAATGTAGCAGTAATTTTTTCATGTTTTTCCAACAATTCTGCTTTAACATTGTCTGCTAACACATCAAACTGGCTAGCAGCTAGTTGCCATTGGCTTTCCATTTCAGTTTGCTTGTCGGCAATAACTGCAAAGTCACTTTTGTCTTTTAACGCATTTAATTGGGCTAATAACAAACGAACTTGTTTTTCTAACTTAACAGGTTTTTCTGCATCAAGTCTTAATTGCTCTAACTTGTTATCTACGGTAGTTAATAACTCGCCATCTAATTTTTTAGTTAATTTTTTAAGTTGATTAACATCTGTTAAGTTTTCTAATAAGTTTAATTTTGATTCAATAGGTAAACTACTGTCGGTAATCGCTTTAAAGTTTAATGCATCTTTATTTAAGCGTTTAATGGTATTTAATGTTAGTTCTTGGTCGTTAAGATCAAATACAACTCGTTCTAATAACTGAGTTTTATTACACTGCTCTATAAATTCAACTTTAAGTCGTGGATCTAAATTAGTATCTCTTTCACCAATTAACGACTCTGTAATAATACGCTCAGCGTACTTTTTAATGCTGTCAGAAAAGTCATGTTTAAAGGCCTGCCACCATAAAGCAAAGTCGTTTAATTTCTCTAGCGTTGCACGGCGTACTCTTTCGTCGCCGTCATTAAAGGCGAGTTCGTGCAATATCGACTTATTTGCATGATCTGCTTTGTCTAGCTCTGCTACTGCGGCTAGACGTTCGCTAACTTTTTTGCTTTGCCATTTTTTCTTTTTAAATAATTTACTAAATATCATCTTGGTTAAACCTTGCGATGTCAGTTTCAGGTAAAAATTCGCGCTGTAATTCACGCTTAGATTTCATCACCATTTCACCATCTTCGCCGATAGTGAACTGCTGATTAGATTTTTCGACTTTGGCTTGATATGCCAAAACCAGTTGTAATGAGTTATCTCTTTGTTCTGCTGTTAAGCGCTGGCCGTTCTGCCATTTTCCGGTTTCAACTGCGTATTTTAGGTTTTCAAAAACCTCAGGCGTAACAGTCGCCAACATTTGTTCTAAATTCATTTACTTACACCTATTAACGACGCCAATTATAATTTTTTACGTTTAGACAAAATAAGTCGAACTCGATTTATTAAGTACCAAAGAAAGCCAACAACAATACAAACTTGCGATAATAAATATTGGGGAGTTGTTTTGTCTTCGCTATTATAAAAGGTAAAAACACCAACTAAAAACAATAACATAGCTATCGCTTGATGCGTCATTAAAGTTTGGCTGTTTTTCAATGTTTTGATCTTGCTCAATGAATGCAGTTTTTCTTCGGTTAAATCTGTCATATCTAGATCGCAGTGAGGACAGATGGATTGTTTATCTGAAATAGATTTTGCACATTGGGGACATTTAATTATTGCCATATAACATTCTCTCAAAAGGATATTTACTTTCCGTCATCCCAAAATCAAGTAGGGATAAAACGCAGAAAAAGCACCCCAATATTATCAGGATGCTTTTTTATTCTAAACGGTAGAACTCATTAAGCTAATTAATGAGGACTATTTTCATAAAAACAACTTATTTGTCTTTATTTTCGCCATGCTCTTTGTCGAACTTAACCCAATAATCGTCAACCGTTTCTTTCATTTCTTTACGAAGTAACATGATACCAAGTAAATTAGGTAGTGTCATAACTACGATCGCTACCGCAGCTAATGTCCAGATAAACGAAGTATCTGCAACCGCAGCCCACGCAAAACCTGCACAATAAATAACACGGTATGGCATTACAGAACGTGCACCTAATAAATAGGTCATTGCTCTGTCACCATAATATGACCATGCAATTGCGGTAGAGAAAGCAAATAACAATAAACCAATCGTTACTATGTATTTACCATACTCGCCAAAGTAACCTTTAGTGAAGGCTTCTGTTGTTAAGGCTGCAGAGTGAATTAATGAATCACCACGAACAATAATCTCATCATTTTTTAATGCTCCATCAATGACTTTTAATTTACCGTTGTACAAATGTTCACCCGGTAATAAGAAAGTCACGTTTTCAGCTATTGAACGAGAGTTAATAATTGTAAAGTCAGGATCAGCTCCAGTCGCTTTACCTTCAACAATTTGTAATTCGCCATCAAATTTAGTGATGTCACTTTTCTCACCGTTAAGGTGTAAGTATAACGAATTCATATTATCTTCTGAACTCTCAAGATATACGCCATTAATTATCGACATATCAGAACGTTGGAAGTCATTTTCAAACTTGTCGTGCCACGCACCAGAAGACAAAATAACCATACCTGTTAACGTACAAATAATGATGGTATCGATAAATGGTTCTAATATTGAAACCATACCTTCAGATACTGGTTCATCTGCTTTTGCTGCAGCGTGAGCAATTGGAGCAGAACCTTGACCGGCTTCGTTCGAGAATAAACCACGGTTTACACCTTTGGTAAATGCATACGCAAATGCGGCACCAATGAACCCGCCTGTTGCTGCAGAACCTGTAAAGGCATCGGCAAATACAGAGATAAATGAAGGTAGTAAGTTTTCAATGTTATATGTAATAACACCTAATGCACCAACAACATAGATGATAGACATTGTAGGTACAATACGAGAAGTAACATAAGCGATACGTTTAATACCACCTAAAATAACTAACGCTAATGCAACCGCTAATACACCACCAGTAACGATACGTTCGATACCAAATGAGCTTTCCATACTTACTGCGATATTATTGATTTGCGGTAAGCTACCTGTACCAAATGAGCTGATAACCGTTGCAATTGCAAACGCAACCGCTAACCATTTCATGTTTAAGCGACGGTCCATGTAATACATTGGGCCACCGGCCATAGTGCCGTCTTCTACTTTCACACGATATTTGTGTGACATAGTTACTTCAACAAATTTAGTTGTCATACCAAAAAAGGCGGTCATCCACATCCAAAACAATGCAGCTGGACCACCAATTGATAATGCTAAAGCAACACCACCGATATTACCGGTACCAACGGTACCAGATAACGCAGTAGAAAGAGCTTGGAAGTGACTTGTATCGCCTTCTGCGCCTTTTTTATCGTATTTGCCAGTTACCACAAGCCAAGCATGTTTAAAGTAGCGGATTTGTGGGAATTTAAGATAAATGGTGAAGAAAACACCAACACCTAATAGTACATAGGGAAACCAAGGAGAGCTTCCTAATAGACCATCAAGAAAAACGAGTAAATCATTTAATGCGTTCACTGTTTGTTCCTTTTTATTATAGTTATTGTTTTATAAAAATAATGAGCTAGTTTCCTAGCCCATTTCGAATTTTGTATGTTTGGTTTAGCGTAACTTTTTCACTACGGCTAATACGGCCGTTAGTACATCAGCCCCAAACTTAGCAGAACGAACATCGTTCCAGCCATAAAATGCGTCGGGTGCATCATTATGGTCTTTAAATGGCATTTCTACAGTATAAGACAAACACTTAAATTGTTCACCAACCCAAGATGCACCTACCGTTGGTAGAGCTGTACCTGGTTCATCTTTGTCATAACCGTGTACATCTTGAAACTCAGGCGTTACTGCTGCATAAGCTGCTTTAAAAGATTCTTCTAATGCTTGATGACGAGCGTCGTAACTTTTTATACCCTCACAACCCGCCACAAAGTTATATGGAATAGCTTCATCACCGTGTATATCCAAAAACATATCAACGCCTGTTGATAGCATTTTTTCACGTACGTAATAAACTTCTGGACTCTTATCTAAAGATGGCTCTAACCATTCACGGTTTAAGTTACTGCCTACTGCATTGGTTCTTAAGTGACCGCGAGCTGATCCGTCTGGATTCATATTTGGTACTATATAAAAAACAGCTTCATCCATTAGTAAACGAGATACGGCATCGTCATGGTCGAATAAACGCTCTAATAAACCTTCTACATACCACTCGGCCATTGACTCACCAGGATGCTGACGAGCCGTGATCCATATTTTCTTTTTACCTTCAGCTTCTTGCCCTATTTGTAACAAAGACATGTCTCTGCCATCTAAAGTTTGACCTAAAGTAATAAGTTGAGTGTCTGGGGAAAGTTGAGATTTATGAATAAGGTCTAAGTGGCGTTCATAGGAGTAAGGAACAAAGTAAGCATAAAATACGTGGTCGAACTCTGGGATATGATTAAAGACTAATTCTCCGTCTTGGTAGTCGGTGTCAATACGGAACCAAGTCTCACGGTCGTAAGAGGCCATGGTTTTATAATCTTGCCAGCCTTGTGGGTAAGACGCTTGGGCTGCATTTAAAATTCTGAACTTATGCTCTTCGCCAGCGGTAGACTCAATTTTAAAATGGAACCACTGATAAAAATCTGATTCATTGTCTTTGGAGATGTTTAATTGGATATCTGAGGTTGACTCTAAGCTAACAACTTCTATGTTGCCGCTATCAAAGTTACTGGTAATTTTCATGCTTTAATCTCGTCACTGTTTATCCCATCAAGACTAACACATAAAATAAAGTAGAAACCAGTCGTAATCTATTTTCTAGCGTTACTTGCTTATAAAATGGTCGACCTTAATAACATTCCAATTTCAGTGCTGTATCCCATTGACTTACTTACCACAACACCCTTGGTATCTATGACGTAATAAGTAGGGTAGCCTTGGATTTTATAGTCCTGAGCTAAAGCGTCATTACCTAATAAAGTTGGAAATTGATATTCATTTTCATGCATGAAATTTACTATTTCATCTGAGTGCTGGAAACTTAACGCAACAGAAACCACATTAAATTGCTCTGCATTATCCTCATGAAAATCTTGTAGGTTTGGCATAGTGAATTTACAAACTGAACACCAAGGTGCCCAAAAGAACAATAAGGTTGGCTTATCTGACAATGATGCTAAGTTTATTTTATTGCCCTGAATATCAAGCAGTTCAAAATCAGGCGCTTTGGTATCACCAGATGTTGATAATAAACTGGATTCTTGAAACCACGTTATTGCCATAAATATGCCAATAAAGAAAAGTGCTTGAGTGGTTAAATTTTTTAACATAACTGTAACTGCCGCCAATGAATTCAAGTAATAAGTGTATTGTTGTTAATAGACCTGAAAAGCCTGAAATTAATTTCCCACTTATGTTTATAAACGCTACTTATAAGAGTTACCTATAAGCACCGTTTATAAATGCTGTTAATAACTAAGATTAAAACTCATAAGTTAAACTAAACGACGCAAATTGCTTTTGCTGAGGGACGTAATATTGGTTTAGCGTTTGAGTCGCGTCATAAACCTTATCGTCTTGCTCAAAGGCGTTCTCAATTTTTAACGAGAATAGAAGACTTCTACCAAGTTGGTAGTTTACGACAGCATTAACCAATACCGTTGAGCTTCCATCAAACACAACCTCATCAACACTTGCCGTTTCATTAGCTAAATCAAGACCTGAACGTACTATAGTATTTAACCCTATATTAAAGTTACCGAGCTGACCGACTAAACTCAACGAGCCAAATGTAGTGAATTCATGGTTTTCTGTGTCGTTAAAATAATGGGTTAATGTGCCTTCTAAATTCCAATTTTTATTCATTTGATAATCAGCTTTAGTCTCTAACCCAACCATTTCTTGATCTTCAAGATTACGATATAAACGTCTAAAACCAGTGTCAAAGTCTGTTAGTGCAATAACATCAGATTGCTCTTGATAAAATGTGGTTACATCCACATTCCAAGTTTGTTCTTTATAAGAGTAACCCAGTTCAAAAGAACGGATTTTTTCTGGCGTTAGAGATGGATTGCCATAATATGAAAGTTCAGTAGAAAATAATTCACTAAAGTTTGGAGAACGAAAACCTTCTGAGTACTCAACCGTTAAAGCACTTTTAGGGTTTAAGCTTCTTCTATAATTAAATTGCATTGAAATATCATCAGAAAAATTATGATTACGTTCTAATCTAATCCCTGCTGATAAAGTGTCTACCCCTGTCATTTTCCAATTCATATTAGTAAACAAGCCATGGCTTTCAACATCTTGTAATAAACTAGAGTATTGTCCAAAGTCAGATACAGATTGTAACTTTTCATTGTAATATCTATCTAACGGTAAGCTATCTTGACCATCTGGTGTTAGATGCGATGTGATCACGCCTGCTTCATATTGTTCTTGTTTTTGCCATTGCCCACCAAATTCAAAATGTAACCATTCAGACCAAGCGTAAATTGTAGATATATTAAATTCTATTTTATAAGAAGCCCAATCTGGACCAAACCAATAATCTTCAGAAAAAGGACGAATTCCCCCCTCGTCTATTAGTCCCACAGATTTAACACTATGGTCAGAATAGGATAAGTCAGTTTTATAACTAACATTTTGAGTTACTCGACCATGAAGTTTATTTGATAAAAGTTTAGTCTTTGATTGAAATTTATTATCTGGATGATAATTCTGGTTAGTTAAAAACCCATCTTGCTCATGCTGCTCTTCATAATAACTCATCACATAGTTGCCAAGCTGCCAGCTTGCACTTAATTGGTCGTGCACATAAGGCTTGTTAATGTGATCTTTGCCATCTAAATAACTAGATGTAGGAATATTGCTTGATGAATATTTCCCACCATCCCCTTGACTCTCGGCAATGAAAAATGAGAACTGACCAAATCGAGTTTTTCTGAATAAACTAGCTATGCCTTTTTTATGTTCATTTTGTCCAGCTTCCAACAAGACATAATTCGATTTTTTGGTGATCACATTAATAACTGCTAATGCTGCATTATTACCAAACTCAACCGCATTAGGGCCTGTGTAAACATCAATGCGTTCAGCCAAAGATAAGTTGAAATATGGTGATGACATTTGCACATCATTAAATAGCAAGCTATTGATTTTTATACCATCAATCATTAATACTAGATAACCGTCCTCTGCGTTTACACCTCGGACTTGTAGCTGGCTATGAGCAGAAATATTTTCGCCAGTGACATTTTGAAAACCTGGTAAGTAATTTAACAAACTATACAGATTAGACACTCCATAGCTTTGGATTTTTTGTTGATCAAAAACATAATCTGGCTGTTGAAGAATTGATTCGGAGGTGGTTTCTACTTGTACTTTTTTAGTTTCAGCTTGAGCTTTAGTTGCAGCCTGAACAACGAAAAAAGACTGACTGATAAGTAGTGAGAATAAGATTATAGAATTGGGCTTTACTGAGCTAAATACTGAACTAAACATTTAATCTAACGATCCATTTTGAGTGATTTTTTTGATTAGGTGTTAACGGTATCTTAAATGCCCTTTCAATTCATTAAAATTAAGCCAATCTGTTAAAAAAATTAGTTAAAATATTTTCTAGGGCGGGATAATTGAAATAAAAAAGGCCACTTAAAAATGGCCTTATTGTGACGGATCAATATTTACAGCTTTATCTATAGATATCAGCGATATAATACCAATTGAATTAATGCATTCAATTCATGAATACAATTGGTATAAATTAATTAAGCCGTTGGTAATGACGGATACTTGATCCCAGCCATTTCTTGCATCACTCTTACAACCTGACAGCTATAACCAAATTCATTGTCATACCATACATACAACACAGCGCGATTATCTTGTACTATGGTTGCTCTTGAATCAACAATACCTGCGTATCGGTTACCCACTAAATCCGTAGATACAATCTCGGTTGAGCTGGTGTAATCCACTTGATCTCTAAGTTCAGAATGTAAAGCAACGTCTAGTAAAAACTTATTTAGTTCTTCTTCTGACGTGGCTTTGTCTAAGTTAAGATTCATTATTGCCATAGACACGTTTGGTGTAGGTACTCGAATCGCATTCCCTGTTAACTTGCCGGTTAATTCAGGTAATGCTTTAGACACGGCTTTTGCCGCACCGGTTGAGGTCAATACTAAGTTAAGTGCTGCAGCACGACCTCGACGTTCACCTTTGTGGAAATTATCAATTAGGTTTTGATCGTTGGTGTAAGAATGTACGGTTTCAACATGACCATTATCAATACCATATTCATCATTTATCGCTTTTAATATTGGCGTAATGGCATTGGTTGTACAACTTGCCGCACAAACAATTTTGTCATCCGCTTCAATGTCTGTGTGGTTAACACCATAAACAATATTTTTAATCTCACCGCCAGCAGGTGCGGTTAACAATACTTTGGCTGCGCCTTTTGATTTTAAATGTAAGCCTAAACCGTCTTCATCTTTCCAAATACCTGTATTATCAACTATTAATGCGTTGTTAATGCCGTAATCCGTATAATCAATACTATCTGGAGAGTCAGCGTAAATCACTTGAATGTATGAGCCATTAGCTTTAATAACATTGGCTTTTTTATCAACCGTAATGCTGCCATTAAATGGCCCATGAACTGAGTCTCGACGTAATAAACTGGCGCGTTTTTCTAAATCACCATCTTTACCACCACGAACCACAATTGCGCGTAAACGTAATGTGGCATTTGGTCCATTACGTTCAATTAATAAGCGTGCTAATAAACGCCCTATTCGGCCAAATCCATATAGCACAACATCTTGCGGCTCGGGGTGTCCGTCTTGGTCTAAGATGTCGGCTAGCTCCTGCTTTAAATACTCTTCTTTTGAAAGTCCTTTGCCTTTATCTTTATAAATGTAACCAAAGGCTAATTTGCCTAAATCTATTTTGGCTGGGTTTAAGTTTAAACCTGAAAGAATTTCTAAGAATTCGTAGCTTTCACGCACTCTAAGCTTGGTATTTTCATACTTAGTTACGGTTTTATGGGCTTTAATGATTTCAATAGCAGATGCGGAAACTAATGGACGACCATAAATACAAATTTCAATACCGCGGCCACGATATAACATACCGATTAACGGTTGCATACGGTCTGCAAATTCTTGTCTTTCTAACCAACTTTTTTGATAAGTCTGTTCAGGAGTTAACGTCATTACATCTGCCTTTATAATAATTTAATTCACAAAAATGATTCACTAAAGAAGACTCACAACAATTGCGTAAGCCTTAAGTGCGGATGCATTGTAAATTATTATTTCGTAAGTTTAAATGTATTATTACAAATTGACTTACAATAAATTAAAAAAACAAATTGCTAAATCTAATATAAGCAGAAATAAAAGCGCCATCGGAGCTTCTAAGTTATTAAGTTAAAAGTCGATATAACGCATATAATAAAAGGATTGTACGTAAAACTTTATAAAGTAGTCGATTTTATCATTTATAAAAAACTCGTATTTACTCACCATCAAAGGTAAGTGATACTGAATTAACACAATACCGGTTACCAGTTTCAGTTGGCCCATCTTCAAATATATGGCCTAAATGCGCATCACAGTTAGCACAAGTGATCTCAACTCTGATCATCCCTAGTGTTGAATCTTTATGATAATCCACAGCGCCTTCTATACTTTGATCAAATGACGGCCAGCCGCAATGAGCATCAAACTTTTGAGATGACTTAAATAGCTCTGAGCCACAACATACACATTTATAATTACCTTGGGCATCATGTTCTAAGTACTTTCCAGTAAATGGACGTTCTGTGCCTTTAAGTCTGGTTACTCGGTAGGTTTCATCATCAAGCAACGACTTCCACTGCTCTTCTGTTTTTACTATTTTGTCTATTGATTTTGTCATTGTATTTCTCTTAATTGAAATCATGCTAAATGTTATAACTACTTTATACCTTATTGCACCTAAGATTTAACCCTAGACATAAAAAAACCATATCAATGGATATGGTTTTTAAAGTCACTTAATACTAAGTTTAGTACTAGGTATTTAGCTTATTCTTTAACGATTACACCTTAACGATTGGACGGTTTGGATGACTCCACTCAACGTGGTACATCTTGCCGTCAGCTTTGTCGGTACGAGCAAATGTGTGCGCACCAAAAAAGTCACGTTGGCCTTGTAGTAAATTAGCAGGTAGTACTTCACTACGATATGAGTCGTAGTAAGCCAAAGCCGATGAAAACGCCCCAATTGGAATACCCATCATTGATGAGTTAGCAATTGTTTTGCGCCAGTTTGTTTGGAATTTAGCAATTTGTTCAGCAAAGAAAGGGTCAACTAATAAGTTAGATAACTCTTCATCACGTTCGTACGCTTTGGTAATTGACTGTAAAAATACCGCACGAATAATACAACCAGCACGCCAAATTTTAGCAATACCAGCAAAATCCAAGTTCCAGCCGTGTTCTTTACCAGCCATACTCATTAATTGAAAACCTTGAGCATAAGCACAGATTTTTGAACAATATAATGCATCATGTAACTGGGCAATAACTTCGTCTTTATCTAAGTCAAACTCAGATAAGTCAGGCCCAGCTAACACTTTAGAAGCTGCTATGCGTTCATCTTTTAATGTTGATAATGCTCTTGAATATACAGCAGATGAAATAGTTGGTGACGGAGCGCCTATTTGCAATGAGCTAACCGCAGTCCATAAACCTGTACCTTTTTGGCCAGCTTTATCTAAGATAATATCAACTAAAGGTAGGTTTGTTTCTGGGTCGATATGCTCTAAAACTTCCGCGCTTATTTCGATTAAATATGAGTTTAACTCACCTTCATTCCATTTTCTAAAAATGACGGCGATTTCTGCTGGGCTCATATTAAGGCCAGAGCGCATAATATTATAGGTTTCACAAATTAGCTGCATATCGGCATATTCAATACCGTTGTGAACCATTTTCACGTAATGACCAGAGCCTGTTTCACCTATGTAAGTGGCACAAGGTTCGCCTTCTGTTACTGGGTTACCAGGTTCATGACGTTCAATTGGTCTACCTGTCGCATCGTCAACTTTAGCGGCGATTGCTTTAAACATTGGAGCAATACGAGTCCACGCATAACGGTCGCCACTTGGCATTAATGAAGCACCAAAACGCGCACCAACTTCGCCACCAGAAACAGCTGTTGAGAAGAATAGGAAGTTACCTTCAAAGTTCTTTTCACGTTCTACTGTGTCAGTCCACAAGCTGTTACCGGTATCAACAATAATATCGTCAGCTTCTATACCTGCATCAATCAGTTTATGACAAACATCGTCAACTGGACGCCCTGCTGGTACGGATAAGATAACTAAATGAGGAGATTTTAACTTGGAGAGTAGTTCTGTATATGATGTACATGGGAAAATGCGTTGTGGTTTGTCGCCTCTTTCCAGTTTGTCTTGACTAATTGCACTGGCTACCTTTTCAGTGTCCAAATCAAAAGCAGCAATGGTGTAGCCATTGTCAGCCAAATTAAGAGCTAGGTTTTTGCCCATCACTCCTAAACCGATAAAACCGATATCACATAAAATAGCGTTGTCTGACATAGAATTAGCTTCTCTTAGTTTCAATAAGGATTGGTAATATTGCACAGTGCAATTTTGGCGCGGATTATATAGAATAATCGCCTAATTTCCTACCAGTTAACTAAAATTAAACGGTAATAATTTTATATATCGTGCCATTTATACCAATCAATCCGATTAATGAAGGTGTCTTTATTTAAATACTATTTAATAGTCAGTAACTTCTGATCGACAAATACAGCATTTAGATCAAAACTAAGGATTAACAACTTGCATGCCTATAAATTGTAAGTACTCAGCAATATCTTCCGGCATGTCAGTTGATTCATTACGTACAATAACCGTTTGATTTAATTGACTTTCAAGCGTTAATATCGCTAAGAAATCGTCAAATGGATAATATACATACGCCCCCTCGTTAACTGCCTTTCCTTTAGGTACCCAAAGTAATTTTAACAAAGCCATAATATCACCTATATTTACAGCACCGTTGCTCATACGAGAACGGAACGCATCAATTATTGGCTGATAAGCTTGTTGATAAAGTTTAATTGGGTCCATAGGTACTAAATCCAATGCAGACTCTAATTCATTAGATGACTGTCCTATCCTCACATCTGTGCAATATAAGTCTTTATTGATATTAGCAACGGCATTACTTTTAGTGGTTGCTAACATAAAACTATGGTTAACCGCTGTATCTATGCTTTGCTCTAAAACTGGATGTTTATAACAAGATTCAGGCGTAATGATCAAAGTACCACTTCCAAGAGGCTCTGCAATTCCGGGTTCAAAAAGTGCTAATTGGTAATAACCAATAGGTAAGTCTAATTCAACGGGTAAAGCATAGTGCTGAATTTCCATATCGCGCACTTCAAAATGACCTAATAATTCTTGGTCAATTGGCACAAACTTTATCTTCTTACAAATTTGGTTATCTTTGCTGATAGTTAAGTCTAGTTCATCATTGGCAAAATCTATCGGCAATTTAAAATGTAAAACGTTATTTTGCCCCTGACGGACAATAGAAGCAGGCTCAACAATAGTGAACCAAGCCGTTTCAGTTTCTTGTTCCACCACACCGATTAACGCATCTTGATCATTAACTGGGTACCCCATTGCGGTTAAAATCTGTTTTATCGCCTCAGGGCTGACTATTTGCTCTTGTCCAGAAGCGTCTATATATTGAGATTCTATTCCACGAGCTTGAACCAAATGTTCAATTAAAGAAGCGTTCATTTAATTCCTATTTACAGCTACAAATTTGACTACAATTATTTAAATTTAGCCAATGGATATTTATTAATTAGCGCAATTATATTGGCTTTAGCGCCAACAGTAAAAGCACTTTATTTAGCTTTATATCCATATGGACTTTGGTAAGTAAAAATCATATTAATTTTTTGCCATTTTACTTTACTTTACAGCCTAATGGATGTAATTTTATTACCAATTTGAAATTACACAACATCATTAACAGGTATAAGTATGACTATTCGCGTAGCAATTAACGGCTTTGGTAGAATTGGTAGAAATATATTACGAGCTTTGTATGAATCAGAAAAGAACTACGATTTAAAAATTGTAGCGATAAATGACTTAGGCGATGCAAATATAAACGCTCATCTTTTAAAATACGATACAGCACACGGTCGTTTTAATGCCAAAGTAGAAAACACCGATGACACTATTACTGTTAATGGTGATTTAATCAAAGTAACGTCAGAAAGAAATCCAGCTGACTTACCTTGGACAGAACTTAAGGTTGATGTTGTTTTTGAATGTACTGGTATGTTCCAGTCTAAAGACACTGCAAGTGCGCATATTGATGCCGGCGCTAAGAAAGTAATTATTTCTGCTCCTGCTAAAGGTGTTGATGCAACTATTGTTTATGGTGTTAACCATGAAACAATCACTCCAGATATGACAGTAATATCAAACGCATCTTGTACAACTAACTGCCTTGCACCATTTGCAAAAGTATTAAACGACGAGATTGGTATTGAATCTGGTTTAATGAATACGATTCACGCTTACACTAATGACCAACGTTTGAGTGATGTATATCACACAGATTTACGTCGTGCTCGTGCCGCTGCAATGTCTATGATCCCAACTAAAACCGGTGCAGCAGCAGCGGTTGGTTTAGTAGTTCCAGAACTTGCAGGTAAAGTAGACGGACTTTCTGTACGTGTTCCAGTGTTAAACGTATCACTTGTTGATTTAACGTTTATTGCGAAAAAAGATACAACGGTAGATGAAGTTAATGATGTGATCCGTAAAGCAGTTGCTGCTGGCGGTCCTTTAGCTGAAGTATTATCAGTAAATGATGAGCCTTTAGTTTCTATCGATTTCAACCACATTCCTTACTCTTCAAACTTTGATGCCACAGAAACTCGTGTTATCGGACGTTTAGTTAAAGTAATGAGCTGGTATGACAATGAGTGGGCTTTCTCAAACCGCATGCTAGATAACGCTATGTTGTTAATGAAATAAGTATTTATTACTAGAATAAATATTAATTAAATTCTATAAAGGTGACTTAAGTGTCACCTTTTTTGTTTATGCCTTTTAAAGTCTTACCTTTTAGTCTGTAGATCAGTAAAACATTAACATTTTGGAGTAATAACATGGACAGCCAATATATTACCAAAGCCACCATTGATGATGGCGTAAATTATCAAATAAACCATCCAAAATTTTCAGCACGTATAACTGAATTAGGTGGGCAATTAATTAGTTTTACACCTACTGGCAAAGCTGATTTATTATGGCTATCCGATTCATGTCCTGTTGATGGTAGTAGACCAATTAGAGGTGGCGCGCCTATTTGCTGGCCTTGGTTTGGTCCTGCATCAGGTTTATATGCTGGTGAGCCTCAACATGGTTATGCCCGCACGGTAAACTGGACGCTTGAACGCTTTGAAGAAAGCGAACACGCCGTTGAATTAGTACTATCTCCTAACTTACCTAAAACGCTTGCTGACTCATTAGGCTTAAGCCTACAGATGCGTTATGTTTTTACTGATAACATTGAAATTGAATTAATCACTAGAAACACCTCAAAAACGCCACAAAAATTATCACAAGCTATTCATACCTATTTTGCAGTAGATGATATTGATGACTCTCAAATCATTGATTTAAATAACGTCAGTTATATCGATAAGTTATCTCATGATAAAAAAACGACTCAAAATGGCCCGGTAAAAATAACCAAGCATGCTGACCGTATTTATTTAACGGCTCAAGATAAAGTCACCTTGCTTAATTCAAACCGTAAATTGGACATTGTAGGTGTTGGACATGACTCAATTGTGATCTGGAATCCATGGCAAAAAAATGCTCAACAAATGATTGATTTTGACAATGACGGTTATAAAAATATGGTCTGCATTGAAATGGCAAATACTCAAGCTCTTGTTTTACAAGCAAATGACTGTCATAGTCTAAAACAAAAAATAATACCTATTTCTTTATAGCGGCTCTATTCCTTACATTTTAAATTAATTACGGGAGCATTTTTATGCTAGTAAATCGTGTTGTAAGTTCAACTGTTGCGGGCTTAGTTGCTGTGATTGTTGGCTTTACGAGTTCAGTCGCTTTGATTTATCAAACTGTGATCAATTTAGGTGGGGATGTAAATCTGGCGGCAAGTTGGATATTAGCTTTAGGTTTGTCCATGGGATTAACTTCTATTAGCCTTTCCCTTTATTATCGTATTCCTATCCTTATTGCCTGGTCAACACCAGGCGCTGCATTACTGATGGCTAACACACAAGGTTTCACGTTAAATGAAGCAGTTGGTGGCTTTATCTTTTGTGGCGCATTTATTTTCTTATGTGGTGTTACAGGTTTGTTTGAAAAACTGATCCGCAGACTGCCATTTCAATTAGCGTCAGCAATGTTAGCCGGGATTTTGATAAAATTTGGTATTGATGTGTTTAATCAAATGAATGCACAACCGATTTTGGTAATTTCTATGTTTGTTACTTACTTAATCTGTAAACAGCTCACGCCCAAATTCACCATGTTGTTTGTATTACTAGTTAGTGGATTACTCGCATGGCAATTCAAGTTAGTTAAAAGTGTTGAACTAACGTGGCAATTTAGTGAGTTTCAGTACATATCGCCAATATTCAGCCTAGAAGTTTTACTTGGTATTGGTATTCCATTATTTATTGTCACTATGGCTGCACAGAACCTACCAGGAATTGCGGTATTAAAAGCTCATAACTATAAAACTCCAGTATCTTCCGTACTGAGCGTAACTGGCGGCGTTACTTTGCTTACTGCACCTTTTGGTAGTTATGCGATTAACCTAGCGGCTATAACAGCTGCTATCTGTATGACCGACGAAGTAAGTGACAAACCAGAAAAACGATATTGGGCGACGGTTGCAGGCGGAATATTTTATATTGTAATGGCAATATTTGCAGGCTACTTGATGAACTTATTTTCATCATTACCAACGGCATTAATCTATGCATTGGCAGGTATAGCCCTGTTTTCAACTATAACCAATAGCATTAAACAATCACTAACTGACTCAAAAATATCCGAGGCTGCGATTATAACCTTACTGGTTACTGCTTCAGATCTATCCTTGTTTGGCATAAGCTCAGTATTATGGGGAATTGTAGCAGGCAGCTTAACCTTATTTTTACAGCGAATTCTTAGAAGAAGAGCCGCGATTAAAAATGACGGTATTTAATAACAGATTTTGGGTTTAGCTAACGATTAAACACTGTGGGATCAATCAACGACTGTTTTTTTAGCTATTAGCTTTCCATCATTTCCAGTAATTACGATAATATTATCGCCTTTTGACAAAAACACTATCTTCTTATCTTTTGAAGAAGAAACAATTGTTCTGTCTATTGGCGCTTCATCTTCATAATTAAATTTAAACACTTCAAACATACATGGAAACATATCCTTGCAGTCGCTAGGTGTAATGCTGTGTGCTAATCGACCTAAATCAGCCCAATCAGGACGACCTTGTTGATAGGTAGTTCTCGGCCAAAAAACTGAAATATCCCATTGATTAGGGTTTGAACTCCAAACTTGGTTATTGTTTAGAAAAACAAAAGGTGTTTTTAGCGTATTCTTTTTAACAGCCATTGTGTATGTTGGATGCTCATATAATTCATCACTTTTTTCCATACGCTTGGTTTGGTCAACAGTGAGCGTTTCAAGTCCAGTGATTGCTTTTAATTTACTTGCTAACCACTCATCCTCTCTTATATGGGCATAGCCGACATGAATTAGAACTTTAGCTTTGGGGTCTTTATCAAAAACTTTTTCTTTAATGGATTGTGCCGCATTGGTTTCACGTTCTTCAATGGTATTTAACTTTCTTGGTTTGTCATTATCATAAGATATTATTTCGAAACCCATTTCTTTTGCTTTTAGTATTAAATTGGCAAATATGGCTTCTTTTGTATAATACCCAACATTGTTAGTAATATAACCTTTTTGAATTTCTTTTGAAGCGTTGTTAGCAAGTGCTTCAACGGCAAAATAACGAAAGCCTTGTTTCCATAATCCATCAAGTAACCGGTAAGTTAATACTCTGTGTTGACTTCTATTATGAGCTTCATTAATCATTACTATTTGATGGGTTTCAGCATTTTTCAAAATTTGATGAATTGCATCTTTAGCTTCAAATTGCGTTAAATCCTCCAAAGTAGAGGTGTTTTCATTTGAACGCCTATCATTAGATATAAGCACTTCCTTATATTGGCCCGCAAATGAATAGCTGACACTAAGTTCCTGCATTAATATATCAAATGCAGTCGAGTCAACCGTGTACTCTTTAGACAGAGTTTCTATAAGCGGAAGCTTTTCAACTAAACTTTTCCCTTTGGATATTTCTTGTACTTTATTACCTATTTTTACAGCTTCAAGTAAAAATAATTCAGTATCAGTATCTGCTGAACAAAAAGAGCTGAATAGAATAAAACTTAGTAATATAGATTTTTTCACAGTAATTCCTTTTATGTGTGATCCACAATGTTTGATTAGTTAGCTAACGAGGCTGTAGAACTTCACCTACAACCAAATTTAGTTAAAAAGCGAGTCCAAAAAATAGGCTGTTTTTCTTAATGTGCTAATGAATTAGGTGGTGCACTTCCAGTTAGAATCTAGGGTTTATATTTGCACTAAATGTTGATGAATTGGTTAACAATGGGAAATTGGCTTTACTTGCTGAGCCTGTAACTCCACAACCTGTTAAAATTAAAGATAAAAATAATATTAGGTATTTCATAATGCCCCTTTGTATAAAACGTTACCTTTGTCACAATCCTTGTTAAAAGCAATTTTTTCGCAGGTAATATATTATGATGAAATTTTGATCATAATAACTTAACAACAGTTCTAAGTATAAACAATCAATTTTTAACTCGATTCCACTTACGACTTATAGCTTACAACTTACGACTGCTTTTACTCTTCATAAAAATAGCCCACTTCGTCTTCTGTCAAATAACGCCACTGACCTAGTGGGACATCTAGTTTTAATGGCCCAATTTGTTCACGGTGTAATGCGACTACTTTGTTGCGCACTGCGCCAAACATACGTTTTACTTGGTGGTATTTACCTTCAGTTATGGTGAGTAACACTTCTTTTTCAGACACCACCGTTAGTTTGGCCGGTAAAGTTAATTCTTCTCGGCCTCTGAGTAATACGCCGTTAACCAGTTGCTTTATAGCGTCTTCAGTAATGGGATCTCGCAGTGTCACTCGGTAGACCTTTTCACACTCACTTTTTGGTGAAATAACATTAAATGACCAACGTCCATCATCTGTGATCAAAACCAGCCCTGTTGTATCTGCGTCCAATCGCCCTGCTATGTGTAGGTTTTCCACATCCAGTAAATCTAAGTTATTGCTATCAGCAATAGCTGAATTAGCAATGCTTAAATTATCAGTAGCTAAGTTATCAAAGAGTGACGGGTATCGGCCACTGACATTTGAACTGACAAAGCCTGCAGGTTTATGCAACATTAAATAGCGCGATGGGCGAGCTTGTTGAATAACACCATCTAAGGTTATTACATTATTCTCATGAACTTGAGTGGCTTCATGACAGTCGTACCAACCGTTGATCTGCACTCTGCCAGAGCTTATGACCTCTCGTGCTTCTGCTCGTGTGAGATTGGTACTTTTACAAATGAATTTATCTAGGCGCATACTAAGCTCGTAAATCGGCAGTTCATAGATTGACAGTTTTTAAATTGGGGAACGATTAGGTTGATTACCGCTGACAATCACATGCCAACGGCTGAAGATAAAGCCCAGAATTCGACTCTCGTAGCTTTTATCTCGAAACTCGCGACTCGTAACTCGAAACTCAAAACTCGAAACTCAAACCTCTTATCTACTGTCCATTCTTTAATGTCGTTTTTGCTTGTTCTACTTTAGAAAAATCTAAACCTAACTCTTCAACTGCTTCTTTAATTAAACCAGGGTTCGTCATTACCAAGCCCATTAATGATTGTAATTTTTCTGGTGGGATACCCAGCGTTTGAATGGTCATCATAGCGGCCATTGGGTTTTCTGTTAGTGTTTTAAATAGGTCGTTAATTTGATCTTGGCTTACATTATGTTCTTTTAATATTTGGATAATTGGGTTCATCTTTGTTCCTATTGTTGATCTATTTAATTTTGTTATTTAAATGTACGTTTAACGTAATCCTAGCTCAATATCTTGAATGATAAAGTTACCTGTATACGTTTGGTGCGGTATACCTTCTAAGTCAATATCAAAATATTGGCGTTCGCTATCAGGTAAACCTTGGAATGCGCCTAACACTTGGTATATCCATACTTCTTGATCAAAGTCTAAATTATGCTTTGTATAATAATCTAATGCTCTGGTATTTTTTCCTGAGTCTATTACTTCACAGAAGTAATTTTCTACTGCGTCTTTTAACAAATCTTCTTCTAGTGATACCGATGATTCCTCTTCAATCACCAGAGGATTTGCAACTGCGCGATTAGCATTTGTTTGCCACCAACGATTAACACTACGTAAGTTATCAACCAAAGAGGTTAGTTCAAATTCCTGTTCCATATTATGAACGTCTGGTGCAGCACCTTTTATAATCCTATCAGCACGATTAAATAAATTGGGCACTTGTGTTTGAGCGCTATAATTCACCGGTATAAAATCTGGTTTTTGCTCCATGTGTAACATAAAGCCTTTTAGTAAACGCGTTCTGCCTTTAAATTCTCTGAATCTGCCAAGTAGTTCAAGTAATTTACTTTGCACTAAGCTGAGCTCTTGAGCACTGGTGGCAAAAGCAGATTGCAAAGTGATCACAAGTAAATGACGTAACTCTCTATTACTACCGGCTAACTGACTTAATACGTCAAAATGGAACATAGACAATTGATTTAACATGTCTGTGACTTGGCTTTGTGCTAATTCGTTTTCACGAATTTTAGAGTCGACCGAGCTTACGTAACCAAATTCATTACTAATACGTGACCACAATAAACGTACGTTTGTCGCTAACGTTTCAGTTAATGTATACACGTGTTCAGTTAAATCCGCTAAATACGCTTGTGATTCATGATACTTTTGATGTGCTAATGCTTCTTTGTAGTGCTCGGCTTGTGTGGTTAGCGTTGCCAGTAAGTTTCCGATATTGGCGTCTATTTGACGGTTACTTTCATCCTGTAAACTTTCTCCTAATAAAGTACGCAGAGATGGACGTAAACGTAATTGTACGTCGGAGTCTGGACGCCATAATACTTTTAGGTCGATTAAGCTCTGGATAATGTTAGGCGAATATTCCGATTCATTAACACTACCGCTAAAATACGCTTGCATGATCAATTCAGAATGATTACTTAACGCGTTAAGTAAACTTATGCCGGATTTATTTAAGTTAATATTCATCTATTAACCTTATATCAAACTTGATTGACTAATTGAATCGTCAGCTCGCTCGGCTAATGACAAGTTTTCGGTCTCGTCAATAAATTTAAGCACATCAAATAAATAATCAATTTTTCCTGTGGCACAGTAGATTTGTTTATCCATATTTGGACGTACTAAATAACCAAGTTCAACTAAGCGTTTAAATATAAGTTTAAGCTGCGAGTCTAACTCGTTCGCTTTTGAACCAAACATGGCATAACGAGATATTTTACCCAGTTGTTCTGCATACGCAGGCGTATCTTCAACCACGGTTTGTAATTCTTGTAATCTTATTAATGTGCCTTGA
Organism: uncultured Psychrosphaera sp.; assembly: GCF_947500655.1. GTDB lineage: Bacteria > Pseudomonadota > Gammaproteobacteria > Enterobacterales > Alteromonadaceae > Psychrosphaera. Next base: position 323,060 of record NZ_CANMSK010000001.1, read on the forward strand.
GTTAACGGTATATCTGTTCCCATGGCTTCTTGAACTAATAGTAACCATTCTATTAATGGTAAAAGATGGCTAGATATATCATTAAATTGAGTGGCTAATATTTTTCGCTCAGCATCGCCAATGGATTGATATGAACAAAAATAAACTTCTCCATCAGCGGCACTAGATAAGTGGCGGTTAAGAACATTTAATTGTTGCTCCACCAGCTCTCTATTGGCACTGGATTGTAAATAACGAAAGGCATCTTCATCTATCGTAGTACAAACAAATTGCCCCGATAACAATAACTCTAATACGCGACCTTGTTCTGTGATCATGCGTCTGCTCCTTGCGTTTCTTTTGATTGCAACTTCTGCGTAATCGCACTTATTTTAGGCTGTACTACTTGTAATTGTTTTTTATCTTTATCTATCAAATAGCGATTTTTGAATAAGGTTAGTACTTCTGATTCTGGATTTGGAAACGCCCCAACAACATGAATATTATTGTTCTGACAAGCATCAAATATTTTCTTGATATTGCTTTGATGTAAGGTCCCTAATTCATCAATTGGCCAATGAATAACTGTTTTACTATTGCCTCGTAATAAGCGTGTAAAGGCTAATAGGAATTTACATAGAATTAAGTACGCCATGCCGTGGCTTGAAGATTCGTTTAATTGGCGGTCAGTACGGATCACTAAATCGCTATTGCCTTCTTTAATATGCAGTTCAATATCTAATAATTTACTGATACCACCGGTTAACGCCGAACGACCTAAAATATCCATAACTCGGCGCATGCTGTAGGCGTAATCATCCCCTGGTAAATCGTGGGCGCCTTCACTGATCCAGTCAGTGTACAATTGATTAAACTGTTGCAGTTCTGGCCAAAATTCTAGTTCACTAATTTTGGAACGAATTTTTACAGCCGACTCAGATACACCGTCCAAAAACAGCTCTTCATCTACTTCTTTACTGATACGTTTACTTTGTCCGCCTATATGCCCTTCTATGTCTTTTAGAAGTTTGTAGTACTCAGACAAGGCTAGACCGAATATACGGCCTTGTTCACGAATACCGTTAACACGTTGCGGTACTAATTCATTAATAAAGCGGTCTAAGTGACCCACCAAACGAATATGATCTAACGAGCGTATACCGTGTTCATTAACTACAGAGCACTCAGCTCGGCTATGTTCCCACGTATCGTAAAAACCTGTGCCTGATTGCGCAGCAATTTTTTGATCAAAGTGCTCTACGTAAGCTTTGATGTCAGCGCTTAGTTCTTCGCGCTTAGCTAAACGAGTTTGGCCTTCATTAATACGTTGAGAAATCGAGCTGTTATCTTCAGTTACTTCAGCCGCAGGTAATTTTACTTTGACTAATTGTTTATTGATATTCCCAAGCTCTTCTTCATGCTCGTTGGCTTCTTTTAAGCTCTTCTCAAAACGAATTTGTTTCGCTTTAGCCAGCTCTAGATTTTGCTTGTAGGTACTTTGTTGCTTTTCTAATTCACGAGACGTATCACTAATGACTTTACGTACATCAGCCAATTGCTCTTGCCACTTAACCTTGTGTCCCATGTAGTAAGTGTTATACCAGTGTTTGTATTCCGCTACTAAGTGACTATTTTTTTCAGTTAATTGGATATCTTGTTTTAATTGGGCAATATCTCGTTTTAGCTGACCAATAACATCTACATCAACACCACGATTGGCTAATTCGTCTTTTAACCAACTGTCTAGTTTTGACAGCTCTTGTTTTAATGAGCTACGACACTGTGATATGTGTGCTTCTACCTGAGCTAACTGCTGCTGGATGTCGTTGATCACTAATTGCCAATGAGAGCTTAGTTCCATTTCAGCTTCACGTTGTTGATCTTGTAGTTCGCTAGTTGTCTCTTCTTGTAACAAGTTTAACTTTTGACTGTCTGCTTTGAGTTTGGCTAATTTCTTAGTGTAACCTTGCTTACGTTCTTGCAGTGCCTGATGAAACTCTTTTAATGAGTCGTCTTTATCTTGTTGAGCTCGTTTACGACTTAATTCAGCATTGTTTAATTCTGTACTGATTTTTGTTTGTAGCATCTCCGCATTTCTAACCGCTTTGTTGGCGTCAACCAATTTAGCTTCGGCGACATCTTGGTTGGCAATAATATTGCTCAATCTTTCTTGTTCTTGCTCTAAACGATTTTTTAATTCATGTTCAGACTCTGCGTACTCAGGGTGTGGCACATTAGCCAATTCCAATAAAATACCGAACAGACTTTTGTCGTCAGCATTGGTTAGGCTTGGGTGTAAGTCGGTACGTTTTAATAAGTCTGGGTGAATAACTTTCCCAAGTTCTAACTCCCAACCTGACTTTTCACGGCGCAAAAATTCCATTAAGGTATTTTGTCCTGGGTACAGGAGTTGTTCTGTGTGCTCTACTCGTATCTGTTGCTCTGCAAACTGCTTACGGCTTTGTTCCAGTTCTTTATTAACTTTATCTCTATTGGTTTTAGTTTGGCTTAACTCGTTGTTAGCTTGGCGTAAACGGTCTCGGCAACTATCTTCAATACTGGATGCTTCTTTGATTGTATGTTCAAAGATATCAATTTGGTTTTGTTCTTGATTTGTAAAGCCTACATTATTAGTTAACGTGCTTACTTCTGTTATCTGGTTCTTTAAATCATGTTGCTGATTTTGATAATCTGCAATGGTTGCTGCAATTTGGTCTTTATATTTTTGTTGGGTATTTAATAATTGGGTTTGTTGCTCTGCATTTTTACTAGCAAGTTGATCACGCCCTGTATCTTTTTGTTCGTTATACCCTTCTAGCTCTTGATTATGCTGCTCTTGAACTTCACTTTTGCGCTTATGGAATGTGGCTTCAATATCTTGGTGTTTTTCAGTTAACAAAGTATAACGAGATTCACCACTTTCTAATTCATTTTTCCAGCGAGGTAAGTTTTCTAAATTCTGACTTAATTCGTCTATGTTCTTGTCTTGCCACTCATCATACTGCTGTTCAACCGTGTCTAATTCAGACTCTAGTTTACGGCTATCCGCTTTTGCACCTGATAAGGTTTGATTTAAATTATCTCTTTGTTCTGACCAAACCGACTCCGATTCTTTAATGGTTAATGTCACTTCTTCTAATGAAGCTTCATTTTCAGCAATGAGCTGAGCCACTTTAGATAAGTCTAATGAATATTGTTGTTTTAGTTGCGCGAGTCTTTGATTGTTTTCACCGTATTCAAAATGCGCTTGCTCTAACTTGCTAAATTCAGGCCTTATATCTTCAAACCCTTTGATTAGCTTACACTCTCGTATCCACTCTTCCACTTTGTTGTGGCTAAGTTTAGTTTCACCCGGCTGAACGCCGTCTTCTTCCAAAATAGCAGCAACCATGGCTTTGATGGTTTCCATTTTTCCTTCTTTAGAATGTACGGCTTTAGCGAGTTTTTCTATATGGCGTAAGTTAGTGTTTTGTTCACACAAGCTAAATAATCGGGCTAGACCAGGTAAGTCCCTATTTGTGGATAACACACCACGGTCATTTTGAATTATTGCTTTGTATTCTTTGGTGTTTAATATGCGACTGCAAATAATGCCTTGGCGTTTTATGTCACGACTTAGTTCTTTTGGAGTAATAACATGACGTTCTTCGGTTAACGAGGTTTGCGCATAATCGTCAATATCGAACGCTTTGGCGATTAATCTAAAGTCTACACCTGTGCCGCCAGAGCTTAAAACGACTTGGCACGTTTCGTCGTTGTCTCTAAAGTATTCATAAATTATATAACTGCATTGAGTTGGTAAATACCAGCGCTCAAAACTATCACGAGTAGCAGGTACAACACGACTTGGATATTCACCATAAAAAACAGGGATTAAGCGTTGTAACGTAGTTTTACCTGATGCATTGGTCCCACAGATGTTGGTGTGACCATTTAGTTTTAATTCTACAATGCCACTCATATGGGTATTGATTAATATAATTCGATTTAAAGCAGGCATAGGATCCCTGAATATTTTCGTGATTCATAACAATAAGATTCATGCCTCTCATTGTTATGATTATAGTTATTAAGCTTGTTTATAAGGGCTAAAGTGTTCAAATTCAAGCAAAAGATCTGATTAAGATCCTATTTTGTTATAAATGTACAATTTGTCATCGCTCTTATAATAATCTGCTCTAAAAACAAAAAAGGCGCTCAATGAGCGCCCTTGTTTATTTTCTAATTTTCAAGCTAATGCAAGTAAATTAAGAGTTGAAAATTAAAGCTCAGCTTCATCTTCTTTTACTATTTTCATCATAAGTTCAAACAGTTCTTCCATACTTGATTTATCTAAGAATGAGCCTTTCTTAGAACGGAAGCTAATATGAATACCTGTGGTACTTGAACTTAATACCACTTCATAGTCACCAGGTTCAATATTTAACTTACCTGAGTAGTCTGAATGGAATAAACGTTCCCATAATGAATCATCTGATTTTCTATAAATAACATCAAAGATATGTAAATCTTCATCTGAATCTTCTACTTCAAAACCAAGATCTTCAATAATGCTTTCAATTTGTGACCATACATATTTCATATCTTGTTGTGTGCTGATCACATAATTACCAGATACATTTTTTACTAGTTTCAATGTTATATCTAACGATGCACGTTCTTTCAATAACTTAACGCGGTAAATGTAGTCTAGCTCTAGCATAAGGTCGTTTAACGATTGCACCGCGAGTGCTTCTTTTCTGTAACTAGCAACATGATTTGGTGCTAGTTCATCACTCAGTTTGTTGTAATCTAGCATGTCGATATAAATTTCGCCGCTACTTCCGTGCGGTTTCATATTAACAACTAAGTTATAAATAGAGCTTTCAACATCAACTAAATCTTCAAAAAACCAGTAACCGTCATCTTCTTGTAAAATATGTTCAACTCGATAACCTGTACTATTTTTAGTTAAAGTTAAATTATTTTGTTTTGCATACGATTGAATACCTTGGTCAATAAAAGTAGGAAAATCTTCAATTAACTCAGGTTTTTCAACTTTAATTTTTGCAGGATGTTTATCTTCTAAATCTATCCAACTCCCCTCAAATATAACCAATACGGTTGTAGGTGAAGTAATTTCTCCATCAGCATCCGAAGAAGCTTTAACTTTTGGTAAGTCATACTCTTCACTTTTTTTAGGATTGCTGAATCCTGCTGGGATAACCAAGCCAGATTGTCTATTCTCAACCTTGTCTTCATCAAAAAATGATGCACAAGCCGTGGTAACCGATAATACAACTGATACAGCTGCCAATTTGATAAAATTCACTTAGTACTCCGAATGACTAATTTACGTGTTGCAAAGCTAGTTTGATGGTCTTATGGTTATTTGGTTCCATTGTTAGCAAAGGTAATCTAACCATATCACTGGAAATCAACCCTTTTTCTTTTAAAGCCCACTTTGTAGGAACAGGATTTGGCTCTATAAATAAATCGCGATGTAACAAACACAGCTTTTCATCGTATAATTCTGCGTCTTTTTGAATATCAGCAATACTTGCCTTAACCATTTTTTGCATTAATTCTGGTTCAACATTAGCCGTTACCGAGATAACTCCGTCACCACCTAAAGATAAATAATGTTGAGACGTTAAATCATCACCACCAAATAATAAAAATGATGGGTCTTGTTGTTTCATTGCGCTTACACGTGATAAATCACCGGTAGCGTCTTTAATGCCAACAATATTATCAACTGCCATTAACTCAAATACAGATTCATTACTTAAATCTACACCTGTACGAGAAGGCACATTGTATAAAATAACAGGTTTGCTGGTTACTGCGGCTACCGCTTTAAAATGCTCAACCATACCTTTTTGACTTGGCTTATTATAATAAGGCGTCACGGTTAAATAACCGTCTATTTCTAAATTGTCTAATTGTTTGGTTTTTTCAATAGTAGAACGGGTGCAATTTAAGCCGTTACCAACAATAAGTGGTAAACGCCCCTGGTTTTGTGCAATTGCTACATCTAGCACTTGAGCTTGCTCTTGTTCAGTTAATGTAGCTGTTTCCGCTGTAGTACCTAAAATAACTAAACCATCAGTGCCACTTTCTATATGCCAATCTACCAATTTCTTTAAGCCAGAATAATCAACATCACCATTTTCAAACATAGGTGTGATTAATGCGACAAAACAACCTGAAAAATTATTAGTTACTGTGGATGACATGATCCCTCCTGATATTAAGCCGGCTATGTTAGCTCAGGCGTATATAACAAAACAAGCGTCTTTCAACCTTCTGGTGTGTTTTTATACTTATATGTTAAACTTGCCCGACATAAAGCAATAAATAGTGTGATTTTTATACAATGAGTTCGTCGTTTTCTACTACTCCAACCAAACATTTAGTACTTACCGTTATAGGTAAAGATAGAACCGGCCTAGTAAGCCAGTTAACCGGATTAATCACGCAATGTAAATGTAATATTTTAGATAGTAAAATGGCCATATTTGGTAGTGAGTTTACTATGATCATGTTATTAGCTGGTGACAATGCTTCATTAGCTCAATTGGAAGTACAACTTCCTCCGTTAGCCATGTCGCTTAACTTGTTAACTATGATGAAAAGAACAACAACTCATAAAGGTCTTGAGCGTACTCAATACCAGGTTATTTTTGATGGTCCAGATAGCTCAGGTACTATTCGCTTACTAACCAGCTTTTTTGCCGAACACAAAGTAAGTGTTAGTAGCTTAAAATCTAAAGCTACTAATAAAGATGGTAAAGAATGGCAGGTAGCTGAAATTAGAATTGGCTTAACTGACGAAATACAACTTGATGTAATAACATCTGGTTGTGAAGCTTTATGCCGAAATTTAGGCATGACTTGTACGTTTAGTCCAATCACCATCGAACAGTAATTTTTAACTCTTTTTCTGAGAGCACTATCTTTTAAAGAAGATATAAAACACTAATTCACATAACTAATTAGCAGAGTAAAGCAATGAATACACTTAATGTAGGCGACAAAGCCCCAATGTTTAAACTTGAAGATCAAAACGGTGACGTGTTTGATTTAGCTGAAACATTAAAAACTAAACAAGTTTTAGTCTATTTTTACCCAAAAGCCATGACGCCAGGCTGTACTGTACAAGCGCAAAATTTACGTGATACAAAATCTGAATTAGAAAGTTTTAATACCATTGCTGTAGGCATAAGCCCAGATGCGGTTAAACGCTTAACTAAGTTTACTGAAAGAGATGAATTAAACTTCCCACTATTATCTGATGAAGACCATAAAGTCGCTGACGACTTTGGCGTATGGGGTTTAAAAAAATTCATGGGTAAAGAATACGACGGCATTCATCGTTTAAGCTTTTTGGTTGGTCAAGACGGCACTATTAAACACTTCTTTAATAAGTTTAAAACCAAAGACCATCATGAAGTGGTATTGGATGTTTTAGAGCAGTTAGCTAAATAAGTGTAGTAGAGATAAATCAGAGATTAGAATTTTAAGTGCTCAGTAAAAACCAAAAAGCCAGTCAGTTTAGCTGACTGGCTTTAAATCATCTGCTCAGATTTTTGTATCTGTGGTATTTTGACGTTGATGATACTGCAGCATTTATTGGCTGGTTTTAACACTCGCAACAAACACTACATTATTAAACTAAGCCTTATAAAAGCCAGCTTTATTAAATCAGGCCTCACCAGAAAATCTTCACTTAATAAATATACACTGCACCTGAATCAAAAGCTGTGCCAACATCTCCTGTTCCTGTATCTGAATTTTCTGAGCCATCAGTAATAATACCCGTTGCACTATTATCTTCTTTTGTACTACTTATTACTAACGTCGTACCATCACTATTTAACGCTATACTGGTACTAAAATAATCAACTTCGCCTGTATTGGAGGCTTTTATATACGCCGTTTGTCCCCAACTGCCATCAGTGATAGTGAATAAATATAAAGCACCTGAGCCTTCCGCTGTACTAACATCACCACCTCCGTTATCAGGGCTTTCTGACCCATCAATAATAATGCCAGTTGCACTATTATCTTCTTCAACAGCACCTACCGCTAATGTCGCGCCATCATCACTTAACGCTAAAAAATTGCCAAAATAATCATTGGCGCCTGGATTGGAGGCTTTAAAATACGTAGTTTGCGCCCAAGAACCACCACTTTTACTAAATAAATATACGGCGCCTGAGTCGCTCGCTAAGCCAACATCAACACTTTCTGAACCATCTGTTATAACGCCCGTTGCACTATTATCGTCATATGGAGTCCCCACAACTAGAGTCTCACCATCACCACTTAACGCTAAATCAACGCCAAAAAAATCATCTTCACTTGCATCGGCAGCTTTTATATACGTAGTTGGCTCCCAAGTACCACTGCTGTTACTGAATAGATATACGGCGCCTGAATCGTCCGTTGTGCCATCACCACCACCGGCTTCTGACCCATCAGTGAGAATACCAGTAAAACCATTATCTTCACCTGGAGCACCTACCGCTAAAGTCGTACCATCATTACTTAGCGCGACACTATTACCAAAAAAATCAAACGACTCTGGACTGGAGGATTTTACATAAGCAGTTTGTGCCCAAGCTCCGCTGCTATTACTGAATACATACACGGCACCAGTACTGTAATATAACCCACCACCCGTATGGCCTGCGACTTCTGAGCCATCGGTAATAACGCCTGCTGTAGCGTTATCTTCATATCGAGCACCTACGGCTAACGTCGAACCATCACCACTTAAGGCAAGAGTGGTACCAAATTGATCATTTGAGCTAGTATTGGAAGCTTTGACATACGCAATTTGCGTCCAAGTACCACCACTGTTATTGAATAGATATACGGCACCTGGTCTGTCCGCTGTACCCACATCGCCGTCTACTTCCGAGCCATCGGTAAAGACTCCTTTTGCCGTATTAGCTTCTCTAAAAGCACCTACCGCTAACGTCGTGCCATCATCACTTAACGCGACTTTATAGCCAAAATAATCATTAGCGTCTGTATTGGAGGCTTTTACATACGCGGTTTGCACCCATTTACCACTGTTATGACTGAATAGATATACAGCGCCAGATAAGATAGCCTCACTAACATCTGTCGTTTCTGAGCCATCAGTAATAACGCCCGTTGCACTATTATATTCATAAGGAGCACCTACCGCTAACGTCGTACCATCATCACTTAACGCAACGGATTGACCAAAATAATCACCAGAGCCTGTATTAGAGGCTTTGAAATAACCAATCATTTTGGTTACTTCATCTACACCAACGTTCGCTTCTGAAGACGCTTCAAACTCACCAGCTGATGAGGCTAAAATAAAATAATCCGTTGATAATGCGCTAACTAAGCTGCTTACCGTAACATCGGCGGTTAATTCATCCGTTACTAACATTAATTCATTACAGTTGTTGGTTTGCGTGGTGTCTTTTTCACATACGCTATACTTCACACTTTGAGTATTAATTGAAGCTGCTGAACTCCACGTTAAAGTCATTTGTTTAATATCACCAGATGCAGCATCAATATCATCAAGGCTAAACGAGGTTAAAGCAATGTCATTGACGGCAAGAGTTACCGTAGTAGAAGCACTGTTACCTGCGCTATCTGTGGCAACCACGGTAAAACTATAACTGCTTTTAGTTTCATAATCTGGGTTAGCGGTTAACGTTACCGCACCTGAACTGACATTAATGGTAAATGAGCTGCTATCAGTACCCGATAATGTATACACGGCTGCGCTGTCATCTGATGTAGCAGTGTAAATAACTTGGCTTGCACCGCTGCTCTCATCTATCGATGTTGCTGTTGTGCCAGAGGTAATTGTTGGAGGGGTTGTGTCTACTTCTGAGCTATTTCCTCCATCAACCACCACTTCAGTATCACCCGAGTCACTTGAAGAGGAGCGACTACATGCGGCTAGAGTAAAAACAAAAGCCGTGACTGCAACAACGCGCAAACTATGACTGAGTAGTTTAGATATATTAAAACAACCAAGGTTACTAACCGTTAAATAACGTATAAACATGTAAACTTCCTTAATTAAAATATTGGAATGTATAACAGCATGATTACATAATTACCTTATTCAAAATATTACACCATATTACACGAGTATATTAAACGATCAGTTTAGGGGGGATTGTTGTGAATTGGCTATTCGTTACGAGTGGAATTTTATTCTTTTTGAGGTAAATTCTCATCTAGACATCTTTGGCAGGTTAGAGGTTAGAGGTTAGAGGTTAGAGGTTAGAGGTTAGAGCTAAGACCAATCAAATTTAATGTCAGTCAATTAAACTGATTGGTATTTTTGTTAAATAAGCATGCTGTTACGAATCTCACGACCTATAATAAAATTAAGTATAAAATAAGATTTTTTGTTTTAATGAATGTAAATAATTAGCAATTATTTACATTCTCCCGGTTCTAAATTCTCGGGTTCGCTTTTCCCTGCCCAAGCATTTATAACCGCTTTCACTAATGACGCTAAAGGTATAGCAAAAAACACGCCCCAAAAACCCCATAAACCGCCAAAGAATAATACAGCCACTATGATATAAACCGGATTCAAGTCGACAGCTTCTGAAAATAGTAAAGGCACTAACAAGTTACCATCAAGTGTTTGAATAACCCCGTAAGCAATCATTACGGCATAAAAATCTGGTGTTAGGCCAAATTGGAATAACGCAACAATGGTCACAGGTACCGTTACCGCAGCAGCGCCAATGTAAGGAATTAATACCGACAAACCAACCAGCAAACCTAAAACAGCAGCATAACGTAAGTCCATTATAAGAAAGGCAATGTAAGTGGTTGTTCCCACAATCACTAACTCAATCATTTTGCCACGAATATAGTTAATGATTTGTTCATTCATTTCGTTTGTTACTTGAGTGATCAAACGTCGTTTAACCGGCATGATTTTATCAAAACCAGCTAATAATTTAACCTTATCTTTTAAGATAAAAAACACCATCATAGGCACTAAAATTACATAAACCAAAATAGCAACCACATTAGTTAATGAAGCCATTACTGCTTGTACTGAATCTTCTAATACTGAGACTAATTTGGTATCAAAATTATTAACTAAGTTAGTAATAAGTGCAGGGTCTAGACTTGGGTATAAATCTGGTAAGGTATAAATATAACGTTTTATATATACCATCATATCAGGTAATTCTTTGACCAAGCCGATGCTTTGTTTCCAAATAACAGGGATAGCCAAAACAAATACCATAGTCATCACGCCAATAAATATGCCAATAACAATAGTTGTGCTTAGGTTTCGATTTAACCCTAGCTGAGTTACCTTTTTTACAGGCCATTCCAACAAAAATGCAACGACTAATGCCACAAATACGGGGATCAAGAGTTGACCAAATAAAGTGATCACTAATGCGGTTAATATAATAACTAACATTAAGGTTACAGCATTTGGGTCTGAGAAGTTTTTCTTGTACCACTGCATCAATACGTCAAACATGTCTTACTTGGTCCTTTACTTTACGTTGTTATCGTCAGCTAATTTTACTTTTACACAGTCACATAGAGATTCAGACTGATAAATTATATTTTGATTATCTAGGTAAGTTGTAAAATTGTATAGACTAATTTCATCATCAAACATAAATTCTTTGACTTTATTTTTAATTAAAACTTGTTTGGCTTTTACAAATGCCAAAGGGCATTTGAGCCCTTTTCCATTGAATATCATAAATTAACGCTAATATTATTAATTTTTTACTTCATTAATCTATCACAATATTGAATACTTGTAGTTAAAGTAATTTAAAGAGTAGTATTTTATTATGGCTAATTATCCTGACACTCCGCTATTGCCTGTCAATCCAACGATTAAGGATATTAACGTCTATAAAAAGAAAATCAACTGGGGGGAAACGCCCGCTTTTTTTCATCTTATTGCCAATGCAGTAGCCGAATCTGAAGGCTTCATCAGTCATGGTTTTGACAATGCCTATAAAAAAATCGTTGATCGCAGTAATTGGAATTATAATAATTTAGGTATAGACCCATCCATTGATATTAACAAAGTAGACCATATTGAGTTAATACAACCTTTAAGAAAGCCTCGAGTTTGTCTTTACCATGTATTTAATAGACAAGGTTATGAACTAATTGCCTTACCATACGTCAAAGACAAACTGATTGATGAATACCGTTGTGGCGATCCAAATATGGAATTTAATGTTTGGGATCCTTCACAAATGAAGGTATTAGTACGAATACCTCAACTACATAAATTCATCGCATTTAATAATAAAAACGGTGATGAAGCAGATATGGCACTTATCGTACATGCTTATAATGTAGTAAATATTATAATTACTAAGTTAGAACAAGAGGTTGAAGTATACGCCATTAAGGGCATGTCAATTAAAGATGCATTCAGTGTACAAAGTTCTAACCCAAATATGGCACCTGACGATGTCATTAAAAACCAAATTTTAGATGATGGTTTGTGATCTATCAGTTAACCGTTATCCTACAAAAATTAAATGAGAAAACAAAAGTAGTCTATGTATAAAAAAATTACCTCAACATTTACCGCCTTTGCTATTTCTGTCTGTTTATTTTCAGCAACGTCATCATTTGCAGCTAATAATGAACTTCCTGATTTAGGCGCATCGGCATTAACGGTATTAAGTATCGAGAAAGAGAAGCAACTTGGAGAGATTATATTTAATCAATTACAAGGGCGAGCTTCATTACTTTACGACCCACTCGTTAATGAATACATTAACTCTGTTGGCAATAAGCTAGTTGCCCACTCTAAAGATGTGAACTTCCCCTTTACTTTTTTTGTAGTGAATAGCCCAGATATTAACGCCTTTGCATTTTATGGCGGTTATATAGGCGTACATACGGGCTTAATTGCTAGTGCTGAAACAGAAAGTCAGCTTGCTTCGGTATTAGGTCATGAAATTGCACACGTTACCCAACGCCATTTAGCCCGTAAAAAACAAGAATCTGAACAAACATCGAATATGACATTAGCAGGCATTGTAGGCTCTATCTTACTAGCTGCAATTAACCCGCAAGCTATGATGGCTTCGTTGATGGTTACAACCGCTGGTGCACAACAGGCTATGATCAATTACACCAGAAGCAATGAACAAGAAGCTGACAACATTGGCATGAATATATTAGCCACCGCTGGATTTGACCCTTATGCTGCGGCAGAGTTTTTTGGTAAATTACAGGAACAACAAAGATATCAAACTAAGTTAGCTCCGTTTTTGGTTACTCACCCTTTGGCTGACTCACGAGTAACTGACGCTAAACTAAGAGCTCAGCAATATACTAAAAGGTTCTATGCTGACTCAATTGATTTTTTATTAATGCGAGCACGTGTCATGGCTCGTTATATATATGATAAAGATCATGTTGTAGAAATATTTAAAGACCTAGTAAAAAAACAACAAGGCAATAAACAATTTGCAGCACAATACGGTTTAGCCTTAGCTTATTTAGATACTGGTAAATTAGATTTAGCTGAGCAACAACTTACTCAGTTAGAAGAGTTAACAAGCAATAATTTATATATCTTAGATGCTCAATCCGATTTATATATTGCGCAAAATAAGCCTGGAAAAATTCTAGATAAATTAGCCTACGCCTACCAATTAAGACCCAATAATTCTGTAGTTACGTTAAACTACGCCAATGTATTGGTAAAAAATAATGAACAGAAAAAAGCTATTGGTATTTTAGAATATTATTTATTATCAAAACCAAACGATTTTTTAGCGACACAACTTTTACGCGAAGCCTATAAAGCCGATGAAAATATGGCTAGATACCATATAACCAGTGCTGAGTTATTTGCTTTACGTTCTGATTATCGCAACGCCATTAAGTCTGCGGATATCGCATTGACTGTATTAACTGAAGATCAAAAATCGGAAGTTAAACGAGTTGAAGCATTAAAAATAAAATACCGTGAACGTGACCGCTATATCAAAAATATTAAAGGATTTTAATCTATGAGCATTACTATTTTTCATAACCCTAGATGTTCTAAAAGTCGACAAACGTTGGCTTTGTTAGAAGAAAATGGTGTTACCCCTGAAATTTTTGAATATTTAAAATCACCATTAACGGTAGAATTACTGAGTTCTGTCGTGACAAAGTTAGGTGTTAACGTTCGAGATATTATTCGTAAAAAAGAAGCTGTGTTTAAAGAAACAGGGTTAGATAATCAGTCATTAACTGACGCTGAAATTTACACTATTTTAGTCAACACGCCTAAGTTAATAGAACGTCCTATTGTGATCAATGGTGACAAAGCCGCTATTGGCCGACCACCTGAAAACGTACTAGTAATATTATAAATTGAATATGACAAACTCATCCCCTTTTGTATTAGTTCTTTATTATTCACGCCACGGCTCTGTGCTTAACTTAGCAAAGCAAATTGCTAAAGGCATTGAGTCTCAAGGTTTAGAAGCCAAGATCAGAACGGTGAGTGATGATCACAATGAAGATGCTGACTACCCTTATGTCACTGAGCAAGAATTAGTATCTTGTTCTGCAATTGCTCTGGGCAGTCCTTGTCGATTTGGCACTATGGCTGCACCATTAAAAGCCTTTTGGGAAAGCACCTCAATCAATTGGCTCAGCGGTGACTTAATTGACAAACCAGCCTGTGTATTTACCTCAAGTTCAAGCTTGCATGGTGGAAATGAAGCAACCTTATTATCTATGTCATTACCTTTATTACATCACGGCATGTTATTAATGGGTGTGCCATACTCTGAGCCTGAATTACATAACACGACAAGTGGTGGAACGCCTTACGGTGCAAGTCACGTATCTGGCTTAAATTCCACCAATGAATTAACCAATAGTGAAATTGCTATTTGTAAAACTCTTGGTCAACGCTTAGCGGTAACCGCTAAAAAACTTTCTTAGTAAATTAACTCTTTAAAGAATAAACATGCAAAAATTTGAAAATGTACAAGATGCTTTTAAAAATGCACCTATGGCTCAATTTGTAAAAAAGCTCAAACTGTTAGGTTTAACAAGTTACTTATTATTAGTTGCTTACTACCCTATACTTTTAATCGTGTTAGACCCCGATGAAAATACAACCTCATATATACCAATGACATTGTTTTGGTTGCCTATGCTGTTCGCTATAAAAGGCTTAATTCAAGGTAATCCTTATACCTATGCCTGGAGTAACTTTGTTTTAATGTGGTGTTTTATCCATGGGTTAACATCGTTATGGACTTACACAGGTAATATCGTATTTATTATTATTGAAGTGCTATTACTGACTGGTGCATTTATCGGTAATACTTATTTTGCAAGATACAGAGGCCGAGAACTTGGCTTGGCACTACCAAAAATAAAAGAAATTAAAGAACAAGAAAAAGCTTTTTTTGAAAAGCGTTTAAAGGACACCGACATTTAATCAATTTCAGTTAAATTGACAGGGTTAAGTCTAATTTAACAAACCCAAGACGTTCAGGGATGCACTAAAGTTAAAAGCACATTTCAGGACGGGACAGAACAAACAAAAAAGCCAGAGGAATTCCTCTGGCTTTTTTTATGCTACTAATAGCTAAACGGTTACTTTACTAAAGTTAAACCATCATTAAATGTAGCGCTTGGACGCATAGCAGCAAAACCTTTAGCATCGTCTGGTTTGTAGTAACCACCGATATCCATTGCTTTGCCTTGCACTTGTGCTAATTCATCAACAACTTTATCTTCATTAGCTGTAAAGAACTCAGCAACTTTGCTAAATTTAGCTTGTAACTCAGAATCGGCAGTTTGTGCTGCTAATTCTTGTGCCCAATACATAGATAAGTAGAAGTGTGAACCACGGTTATCTAACTCGTTAACTTTACGAGATGGCGACTTGTTATTGTCTAAGAATTTAGCTGTTGCTTTGTCTAACGCATCTGCTAGAACTTGCGCTTTAGCATTGTTAGTAGTGTTAGCTAAATGCTCGTAAGAAGCTGCTAGAGCTAAAAACTCACCTAGTGAATCCCAACGTAAGTGATTTTCTTTTTCAAACTGCTGAACGTGCTTAGGAGCTGAACCACCTGCGCCCGTTTCAAACAAACCACCGCCATTCATTAGAGGAACGATAGATAACATCTTAGCTGATGTACCTAACTCTAAAATTGGGAATAAATCTGTTAAGTAATCACGTAATACGTTACCTGTTACAGAAATCGTATCTTCACCTTTTTTCAAACGGGCTAGTGTGAAACGAGCCGCTGCTTCAGGAGAAAGAATACGTAAATCTAAACCGTCAGTGTCGTGATCTTTTAAGTATTTATTTACTTTTTTGATAATTTCAGCATCGTGAGCACGCTCTTCTGTTAACCAGAATACCGCAGGCATACCAGATAAACGTGAACGATTAACAGCTAGTTTCACCCAATCTTGGATTGGTGCATCTTTAGCTTGACACATACGGTAAATATCACCCGCTTCAACAGCGTGTTCAAATACAACATTGCCATCTTGGTCTGTTACTTTTACTGTACCTTTAGCTGGAATTTCAAATGTTTTATCATGTGAACCATACTCTTCCGCTTTTTGAGCCATCAAACCAACGTTAGGTACTGTACCCATAGTTGACGGGTCAAATGCACCGTTTTCACGACAGAATGTAATTGTTTCTTGGTAGATACCAGCATAACAACGGTCAGGAATAACCGCTTTCATATCTTGTAATTTACCAGCTGCATTCCACATTTGACCAGAGCTACGAATAGCAGCAGGCATAGAAGCATCGATAATTACATCAGAAGGTACATGTAAGTTAGTAATACCTTTATCAGAGTCAACCATAGCGATATCTGGTGCAGTTGTATAAACCGCTTCAATGTCCGCTTTAATTTCAGCTTCTTGAGCTGCGTCTAAAGTAGCGATTTTAGCGTAAACATCACCAAGACCATTTTTAACATCAACACCTAATTTTTCAAATGTAGCGCCGTGTTTTGTAAATACGTCTTTATAAAATGCTTTAACAATGTGACCAAAAATAATTGGGTCAGAAACTTTCATCATTGTTGCTTTTAAGTGAGCTGAGAATAAAACGCCTTTTGCTTTAGCATCAGCAATTTCTACTGCTAAAAAGTCTTGTAACTTAGCAACGCTCATAAAGGTAGCGTCAATAATTTCACCTTCTAAAACATCAAATGCTTCTTTAAGCACTTGAACTGAACCGTCTTCTTTTACTAATTCAATTTTTACTGAACCAGCTTTTTCAACCGTTACTGATTTTTCGCTACCAAAGAAATCTCCGTCAGTCATATGAGCAACGTGTGATTTAGAATCTTTAGCCCAAGCACCCATTGAGTGAGGATGCTTTCTAGCGAATGCTTTTACAGCACCAGGCGCACGACGGTCAGAGTTACCTTCACGTAATACTGGGTTTACTGCAGAACCTAATACTTTTGCATAACTTGCTTTGATTGCTTTTTCAGTATCAGTTTTTGCTTCTTCTGGAAATTCAGGAAGAGCGTAACCTTGTGCTTGTAATTCAGCGATAGCTGCTTTTAATTGTGGAATTGATGCACTAACGTTAGGAAGTTTAATGATGTTAGCATCTGGCTGCTTAGCTACTTGACCTAAGTATGCTAATTCATCACTTATTTTTTGGTCGTCAGGTAAAAAATCTGACAAGTTTGCAATAATACGTGCAGATAATGAAATATCGCTTGTTGTAACTTCAATACCCGCTGTTGCGCTATAAGCTTCAACTACTGGTAAAAATGAATACGTCGCCAGAGCTGGCGCTTCATCTGTTTTTGTATAGATGATTTTAGATGTCATTGCTTTTCCCTACATTGTGCAGTGTGAATGTCTGACCAATTAGTTTTAATGGATAAAAAAACAACATTTGTTGTCTAATTACAACATTTAGCCAATTCTGATCAGTTTAACCTTTCATAATCGTTTGAATTTTAAACAATATCAAACAAACTATAATAAAGTCTGAATTTTGGGTATGAATACTATAAAATACGGGGCATTAATGAAAGCATTTTATCTAATTACCCCATATGAATTTTTCAAATAAGACTAACTCTAAAAGTAATAAAAACAAATCTATGCCTCGTAAACAGACTAAAAGTAATAAAAACAAATCTATGCCTCGTAAACAGACTAAAAGCACTAATAAATTAGGCCGAACGACAGGTAACCCAAAGGCCAAGTTTGATTCATCAGCTCGCCAACAAAAAAAAGCGCCTGAACAAACCCAAGTAGTATTGTTTAACAAACCATTTCAAGTGCTTACTCAATTTACTGACGCAGACGGCAGAAAAACACTAAAAGACTATATTCCAATAGCTGGAGTTTACCCTGCAGGCCGTTTAGATCGTGACAGTGAAGGATTATTAGTACTTACAAATAATGGTCAGTTACAAAATAAAATAGCCAGCCCGCAACACAAAACAACGAAATGTTATTGGGTACAAGTTGAAAACATACCAAATGATGAAAAATTACAACAATTACGAGATGGTGTTGAACTCAATGATGGCATGACTAAACCCGCTAAAGTGCGTATTATTGAGCAACCTGATCTTGTTTGGGACAGAGAACCACCAATCCGAGAACGTAAAAACATTCCAGATTGTTGGTTAGAAATAACGATATCGGAAGGCCGCAATCGCCAAGTTAGAAGGATGACCGCCCATATTGGCCACCCTACTCTTAGGTTAATTCGCTACCGCGTAGGCGAATGGACAGTTGACGATATTACTAATGGCAAATACAAGGTTTTAACCATTCCTGAATTCAAGTAGTGGAGTATCATTACTGTATAACTAATTGTAAAATTTGGCATTTAGCTAAAAGTAACTTAATATCAAATTAAACCCTATATTTAAATCTAACAGAGCATAACTTATATGAGCCAACCACAACGCGATATCACCCTACGTTTTCTTGCCGAACCACAAGACGTTAATTTTGGCGGTAAAGTTCATGGTGGCGCCGTAATGAAATGGATCGATTTAGCGGCTTATGCATGTGCAGCTGGTTGGAGTGGACGTTATTGCGTTACCGCTTACGCCGGTGGAATACGTTTTATTGCACCAATTCATGTAGGCAGCTTGGTGGAAGTTGAGGCTAAAGTAATTTACACAGGAAATTCATCAATGCACATTGCATTAGAAGTTAATGCTTGTGATCCTAAATCATTAAATCGTCGCCTTACCACACACTGCATTGTTATTATGGTTGCGGTTGATCAAAACGGACAACCTGAAAAAATTCCAGAATGGATTCCAAAAACAGAAGCGGATATAAAACAACATGCTACTGCTAAGAAGTTAATGGAAATACGTAAAAAAATAGGCGAGGAAATGGAAATCTTTGTTGAGTAACTACACATTATTAGTAGTAGTAACCCCTTGTAATAAAACACTGTTCAAAGCTCATGAACAGTGTTTTTTTAATTTTACCCACCTAATAAAACTCTGCCAAGTAACGAATTTTCTCTTGTGCAACATGACATATTATTTTAATAGCAAGCCCTAAAACCATTGTTAATATAGACACTGCAAACGCAGGACCGAAGACTGCACTAAAGTCTTCAGCAGGTAGTTCACTGCCAATTGCAATCCAACCAATTAGAGTCATAACCGCGCCAAGTAACATGGCTGAATTACCAGTAACGTTAAAAAAATGCCCCGCCCTTTTGTATTCTAATATTGAATAATCCATGTCGTCAGACATCGTTAATATTGAAATACCTCTTTTCACATCTGCCATTGATGTCGCAGCCAAACCAAAAATCAGCGCAGGTGGTACAACGATTAAAAAGCTTGGAGCATCGATAAACATATCAATACCACCACTTAATATCATGGCAAATAAAGTAAAACCGACAAAAGCTAATATACTAAATACAAACATAATAAACCCTCTTTTTGTTTTCCATAAAAATTGAAATGCTGAACGAACAGCTTGATTTTGAAACCAAATACGTGCGGATATAGGATTTGTTAACCTTCGTTCCACATACTCTTCCGTTAAGTCACCTAAAACAGGTTCTTTTAAATTTGGAGGTAACGCCCAGTATAAGAACTTACTGGTGTATTTAGGCACTTGCATTAATCCAGCACCTTTAGTGTAAGCCCCTGCCAAAGTGAACTTAACGCTTGTTTTGAGCGTTTTAATGCAGACTGCCCTTGTGCTGTTACCTTAAAGTATTTTTTGGCGCGTCCTCCTCGTTCTGCTGTTGCTTCACCTATTTTACTTTCTAATAGCCCTTTTGCTTCTAGCCTATCTAATGTTGTGTATAAAGCACCGATTGTGACGTCCCTGCCTATTATTTCAGCCAATAACTGCCTTATCGTACTTCCGTATGCAGACTCACCGAGCTTTAAAATAGCAAGGAGAACAAATTGTTCAAATTCCCCCAAAAACTTTTCTTTTGACATTTCAATCTCCCCAAAACAATATCTACAATGTAGAGGAAATTATTCAACTGTCAATATATTTTACTTTGTAGAGGAAATTAATTTAAAAAAACAACATAAATAACTGCAAGAAACGTCTTAATTCAACATTAGTTAAATAACGGTAAAAACTTAAATTAACCTCATCAGAGTAATACTTTTCATCCGACTTATATGATAGAATGCGCGCCAATTTTATACGGTTTAATTTTTAAGTTTTTATGTCAGATTCAAATTCAGTTAATGCAAATAAAAAAGTCGTTGTTGGTATGTCAGGCGGCGTTGATTCTTCAGTTTCGGCTTACTTGTTACTACAGCAAGGCTATCAGGTTGAAGGCCTGTTTATGAAAAACTGGGAAGAAGACGACAATGACGAATATTGTTCGGCTGCAGAAGACTTAAAAGATGCAGAATCCGTATGTGAAAAACTTGGTATTGAATTACACACAGTCAACTTTGCCTCAGAATACTGGGATAATGTGTTTGAACACTTTTTAGAAGAGTACAAAGCTGGCCGTACGCCAAATCCAGACATCATGTGTAATAAAGAAATTAAGTTTAAAGCGTTTTTGCAGTTCTCTGCTGAAATTCTTGGCGCTGATTATATTGCTACCGGTCATTATGTTCGTAGAACTGAAGATGACAACAACACTAAAATGCTTCGTGGTTTAGACCAAAATAAAGATCAAAGCTATTTCCTTTATGCCGTTGGTCAAGAACAAGTCGGCCAAACCTTGTTCCCTGTTGGTGAATTAGAAAAACCAGAAGTACGTAAAATTGCAGAGCAACAAGGTTTAATTACCGCAGATAAAAAAGACTCTACCGGTATTTGTTTTATTGGTGAGCGCAAATTTAAAGACTTCTTACAAAAATACTTGCCAGCACAACCAGGTAAAATAGAAACACCTGAAGGCGACGTTGTTGGTGAGCATGAAGGTTTGATGTACCATACATTGGGGCAACGTAAAGGTTTATTGATTGGCGGTTTAAAAGAATATAAAGACCAACCTTGGTTTGTAGTAGATAAAGATGTAGCACGTAATGTGTTAATTGTTGGCCAAGGTAAAAACCACCCTCTTCTTTTTTCAAATGGTTTAATTGCAAATCAGTTAAATTGGGTAGATCATAAAGGTCCTTCACAAGGAAGATACACAGTTAAAACAAGATATCGTCAAGAAGATGTAGCTTGTGAAGTATTTCCAGATGACGAAGGCAATATAAAAGTTATTTTTGATACACCACAACGCGCCGTTACCCCAGGACAATCCGCTGTATTTTACGACGGTGAAATTTGTTTAGGTGGCGGGATCATAGAGCAGTACATTCGATAATATGGATATTAATAATTCGATGACTTCACGACGTTCACAAAGTATCGCACTATCAGCCATGTGCCAATCCGCACTAATGATACAACAAGTATCTAAAGGCGTTATATTAAATAAAGACAGTTTAATATGTTTGTTTAATGGCATTACAACCACAGATCCAAAATCAGTTTTGGACGTTTACGGTTCAGTAAATGTTTTAGCCGATGGCGCAAAATTAGTGCAATACCAGTTATCTGGCAATGCGACTAAAAAAGACATTGAAGTGACTCGTTATTTAGCCGGCATAATGTCAATTTCCAAAAAGCTGTTAAAGAATCCGTCCGCGTTATCTGCGCTAACCGATAAACTAACTGACATTCAACGTCGTCTTAGTCATTTTGAAATTGATGATCCCAGTATTATTCAAAACTTTGCTGAATGTTATAGCGAAGTATTAAGTCCACTAAGTCAAAAAATCCAAGTTATTGGTAACCCTACTCTATTACAGCAAAAAAGCGTCCAGCATAAAGTGCGAGCTTTATTATTATCGGGCGTAAGAGCTGCGGTATTGTGGCGTCAAATGGGTGGAAAGCGACGCGACTTTATATTTAATCGAAAAGCGATATTACAAGATGTCATATCGTTTAACCAAGAATTAACATCTATTCATTAACTTTAAACACGTATAGGAAAGTAAAGTCATGCAATTATCTGCACTTACTGCAATATCTCCAGTAGACGGCCGTTATGGCAGCAAAACTGAAGAATTACGTCCAATATTCAGTGAATTCGGTTTAGTAAAATACCGTGTCATTGTTGAAGTTCGCTGGTTACAAAAATTAGCTGCAACAGACGCCATCAAAGAAGTTCCAAACTTCTCTGCTCAAGCAAATGCCTTATTAGATGCAATTGTTGATAATTTTTGTGAAGCTGATGCGCAACGTGTAAAAGACATTGAAGCAACAACTAACCACGATGTAAAAGCGGTTGAATACTTCCTAAAAGAAAAAGTTGCAGATAACGCAGAACTAACCGCGATAAATGAATTTATTCACTTTGCTTGTACGTCTGAAGACATTAACAACCTATCTCATGGTTTAATGCTAACTGCGGCACGTGAAGATGTTATTTTACCTTATTGCGATAAAATATTGTCTGAGCTTAAACGTTTAGCTAATGAATACAAAGCATTACCTATGATGTGTCGTACGCATGGTCAGCCAGCTACGCCATCGACTATGGGTAAAGAAATGGCAAACGTTTATGTGCGTTTGCAACGTCAACGTAAGCAAATAGCTAACGTAGAAATGTTAGGTAAAATTAATGGTGCTGTCGGTAACTACAACGCTCACATATCGGCTTACCCAGAACATGACTGGCATAAACACGCTGAAGAATTTGTTACGTCTTTAGGATTAACCTTTAATCCGTTCACAACACAAATTGAACCGCATGATTACATTGCTGAAATCTTTGACGCTATGGCACGTTTTAACACTATATTAATCGACTTTGATCGTGATATCTGGGGTTATATTGCTATGGGTCATTTCAAGCAAAAAACTATCGCTGGTGAAATTGGCTCTTCAACAATGCCGCATAAAGTTAACCCTATCGACTTTGAAAACTCGGAAGGTAACTTAGGTATTGCCAATGCAATATACGGTCACTTAGCGACTAAACTACCAATTTCTCGCTGGCAGCGTGACTTAACTGACTCTACTGTATTACGTACTTTAGGTCTTGGTGTTGCTCACTCTATTATTGCTTATCAAGCAACGTTAAAAGGTATTAGCAAATTAGAAGTTAACGCTCAGAATTTATTAGACGAATTAGATAATAACTGGGAATTATTGGCTGAGCCAATTCAAACGGTTATGCGTCGTTACGGTATTGAAAAGCCGTATGAAAAATTAAAAGACTTAACACGTGGTAAAAAAGTTAACCAAGAAGTTATGGCTGAGTTTATTGATGGTTTAGAATTGTCTGATGCGGTTAAAGCAGAACTTAAATTATTAACACCTGCTAACTATATTGGCCGCGCAATAGAGTTTATTGACGAATTAGTTTAACCACTAAACCTTATTAGTCAGATATAAAATGCCAGCTTTGACTGGCATTTTTTATATGCGCAACATTCACAACCTACACTTTAAAACGCAGTGACGTTACTTACATTAATAAACACGAGTCCTTATGAACATAAACTGGCAAACCATTTCACAGCAAGAATTCATCGATGAGTATTGGCAAAAAAAGCCAATTGTACTTAAGAATGCCCTTCCTAATTTTGAAGATCCAATAGCGCCTGATGAAGTTGCAGGGCTGGCTATGGAGTCTTTTATCGACTCTCGATTAGTCACCAACAAAAACAATAATTGGCAAGTGACTCATGGTCCAATTGAAAGTTTTGATGAGCTTGGTGAAAGTAATTGGAGCTTGTTAGTTCAAGGCGTTGACCGTTGGTTTGAGTCTGTATTTGACTTAAGAGAAGCGGTAGATTTTATTCCTAAATGGCGTATTGACGATGTAATGGTGTCTTATTCAACACCACATGCCGGTGTTGGCAGTCATTTAGATCAATACGATGTGTTTATTGTACAAGGCCAAGGGAAGCGCCGTTGGAAAGCTGGTGCGGTTAATACTCAATTACAACAAACTGAAAAGACTAAAGACTTGTTACAAGTTGATGAGTTTGCACCCATTGTTGATCAAGTGCTGGAAGCTGGCGATATTATTTATATCCCACCTTTTAGTCCACATAATGGCGAAACTATTGAGACTGCGATCAATTACTCCATTGGTTTTAGAGCACCTAGTCAACAAGAACTTATTAGTGGTTTTGCCGACTTTGTTATCGACTCTGAAATTGGTTTAACTCGATTTAAAGATACAGACTTATCTATTGATAAAAATTCCGACAGCCTAATTAATAAAACTCAACTTAAACAAATGCAATTATTGTTAACAGATTTAATTAATAACGAGGGTCATTTTGAAAAATTCCTCAATCAGGGTTTAACCGCACCTAGCAGAGAACTTGATATACCAGAGGAAGTTGAACAACATACGTCGGATTATTTAGTCAATTTGTTTTTTAACTCTAATCTTAGTATCAATAAAGTTAATGGCGTAGAAACTTCTATTTTCCATGGCAACGATAAGATTAGCTTCTTTTGTTGCTCAGAAGAGTTTGTTTGTGAAGCGCATCAAATAGATTTCCTTCGATTATTACACCTACAAAAAACAGTGACCAGTGAGCAATTAAAGACTGAATTAAAACGTTTAGAAAATATTGAACTGCTGACAACTCTAGTTAATCAAGGTTATTGGTATATAGAAGAATAAATCCACGGTTTGTAGGATGAAAGTATAAAGTAAACCTTAGTAGTATTTGATGCATCATTATATTCGTGTTTGATTTAGTCTAAAACCTTTACACTTTCATCAACTTATCTTCCCCTTAATCGTAAAGCGGGTCTAGCTTTGCCAGCATAGCTCTGGTAAAGTCGCGCTTTTTAAAATAATGCTATTTGGAGTCTATTTTGTCGGTATTTTCTCAAGCTGAGTTTGATGATCATGAACAGGTTGTATTTTGCACAGATCAAGCCTCAGGTTTAAAAGCAATCATTGCTGTCCATAATACCAATTGTGGTCCTGGTGTAGGTGGTTGTCGTTTTTGGAATTATAGTTCTGACGAAGAAGCTCTTGTTGATGTTTTACGTTTATCTAAAGGTATGACATACAAAAATGCCATGGCTGGACTCAATTTTGGTGGTGGTAAAGCCGTTATTATTGGCGATCCTAAAACGTTGAAATCAGACGCTCTTTTCACCGCTTTTGGTCATGCGTTAAATAACCTTAACGGTACTTACTATTCAGCAGAAGATGTAAATATCACAACAGGCGATATTATGATCGCTAATAAAGTGACTGACTTCGTTGTTGGTTTAGAAGGAAAAAGCGGTAACCCAGCTCCTTTCACTGCATTAGGTACTTATTTAGGCATAAAAGCCGCGGCTAAACATAAGTTTGGTACGGATGATTTAACCGGTATCAAACTATCAATTCAAGGGTTAGGCTCTGTAGGTATGTACCTTTGTGAACGTTTATTTAATGACGGTGCTAAGTTATTTGTTACTGACATTAACCAAAACTCTATTGATAAAGCGGTTAATGACTACGCTGCAACGGCAGTTGGTTTAGATGATATATACGCATTAGATGTTGATGTTTATGTACCATGTGCATTAGGTGCAACGATTAACGACGACACTATCCCTCAACTAAAAGCTAAGATTGTAGCCGGTTGTGCTAATAATCAATTACAAGAGCCGCGTCACGGTGATAAGTTAGCCGAGTTAGGTATTCTATACGCACCTGATTATGTGATAAATGCTGGCGGTATTATCAACATATTCTTTGAGCAAGATGAAGATGGATACAAAGCCGATAGAGCAACAGCAAAAGTTGGTGAGATATACGATACATTAACTGAGATCTTTGAGCGTGCAAAAGCCGATAACATGCCTACTTATCAAGTAGCTGATATTATGGCGCAAGAGATCATAGCAAAAGGCGGTAAATAACCTTAACAGGATTTACTTTTTCTCTTTGCTTCAAATAGAAAGCCAAATATTGCTGATAGCTGTATTTGGCTTTTTTGATCCTGTTGTATTATTTTCTAAAGACAAAATAAAAGGCGCTAAAAGCGCCTTTTTTATACATTACAAATTAACTAGAGGTAGAGACTACCAACCCGTTTTTTCTGCTAATGCTTTACCAATGTCAGCTAGAGAACGAACAGTTTTAACACCCGCCGCTTCTAATGCTGCAAATTTGTCTTCCGCAGTACCTTTACCACCAGAGATGATTGCGCCGGCATGACCCATACGCTTACCTTCTGGAGCAGTAACACCAGCAATGTAAGAAACAACAGGTTTAGTTACGTTTGCTTTGATGTAAGCCGCAGCTTCTTCTTCAGCAGTTCCGCCGATTTCACCAATCATTACGATTGCTTCTGTCGCTGGATCTTTTTCAAACATTTCTAAAACGTCGATGAAGTTAGTACCTGGGATTGGATCACCACCGATACCAACACAAGTAGACTGACCAAAACCAGCGTCTGTAGTCTGCTTAACAGCTTCATAAGTTAACGTACCTGAACGAGATACGATACCTACTTTACCTGGTAAATGAATGTGACCTGGCATGATACCAATCTTACATTCACCTGGAGTGATAACACCAGGACAGTTAGGACCGATTAGACGTACACCTAATCCATCACATATAACTTTACAGTCAAGCATATCTAGAGTTGGTACGCCTTCAGTGATACAAACGATTAGTTTGATACCTGAATTAGCAGCTTCTAAGATAGAATCTTTACAGAAAGCTGCTGGTACATAGATTACTGATGCATCAGCACCAGTTGCTTCAACAGCTTCTACTACTGTATTAAATACAGGAAGACCAAGGTGAACTTGACCGCCTTTACCAGGAGTTACGCCACCAACCATGTTAGTACCGTATTCAATAGCTTGCTCAGAGTGGAAAGTACCTTGAGCACCAGTGAAACCTTGACAGATTACTTTAGTGTCTTTATTGATTAATACGCTCATTATTTACCCTCTGCAGCTTTAACTACTAGTTCAGCAGCTGCTTGTAAGCTAGGTGCTGCGATGATGTCAACGTCAGAATTCGCAAGAACTTCACGACCTTTCTCTGCGTTAGTACCTTCTAAACGTACAACAACTGGAACAGTTACGCCAACTTCTTTAACCGCGCCAATAATACCTTCGGCAATCATGTCACAACGTACGATTCCACCAAAGATGTTAACTAAAACAGCTTTAACGTTTGAATCTGATAAGATGATTTTGAATGCTTCAGCAACACGTTCTTTAGTTGCGCCACCACCAACATCTAGGAAGTTTGCAGGACGGCCACCGTTTAAGTTAACGATATCCATTGTACCCATTGCAAGACCAGCACCATTAACCATACAGCCAACGTTTCCGTCTAGAGCAACATAGTTAAGTTCAAATGAAGCCGCATGTGCTTCACGAGCATCTTCTTGTGAAGGATCGTGCATAGCTTTAAGATCTGGATGACGACCAACAGCATTGCTATC
The DNA here is from genome assembly GCF_947500655.1 of uncultured Psychrosphaera sp. Classification (GTDB taxonomy): domain Bacteria; phylum Pseudomonadota; class Gammaproteobacteria; order Enterobacterales; family Alteromonadaceae; genus Psychrosphaera. The sequence goes on from NZ_CANMSK010000001.1 coordinate 350,962, forward strand.
AATAGCAACTTTAGCGTCAAGACAATGTAAGTCACCAGCTGGTGTAATTACTAATGGGTTAATTTCAATTAACTCAACGTCTTTTTCTTTGAATAATTTAGCTAGACCTAGGAAAATTTTAACAAATTGACCAATTTGCTTGCCTTCAAGACCAAGTTTAAATGCTAAGTCACGACCTTGGTAAGGTTGTGCACCCGCTACTGGGCAAATCTCAGCTTTAAGAATTTTTTCAGGCGTTTCTTCAGCAACCGTTTCTATCTCAACGCCACCTTCAGTAGATGCCATGAAAACGATACGACGACTTGAACGGTCAACAACCGCACCAAGATATAATTCTTTAGCAATATCAGTACAAGGTTCAACCAAAATGCTTGAAACTGGTTGTCCTTTCTCATCTGTTTGATAAGTAACTAAGTTTTTACCTAACCACTTTTCAGCAAATGCTTTAATTTCGTCTTTAGTTTTTACTAGCTTAACACCGCCAGCTTTACCACGGCCACCGGCGTGAACCTGTGCTTTAACAACGAACATGTCGCCGCCAATTGAGTCTGCCGCTGCAGCTGCATCAGCTGGAGTCTTTGTTGCGATGCCTTTTGATACAGGAAGCCCGTATTGAGCAAACAACTGTTTACCCTGATATTCATGCAAGTTCATGATGTTCTGTCCATCTATTTTATAAGTTAAAGGCTGCAGAATGTGCAGCCCGATATAACATGCGGGCGTATTATAAATACGCCCTCTAATTAGTGCAATAAGACAAAAGTCGATATTTGAATAATTACACTAATTTTTTTGTTCTATTATACGTCTAATAGTAAGCGTGTTGGATCTTCTAACAATTCTTTGATTGTTACTAAGAAACCAACTGATTCTTTCCCATCTACCAAGCGGTGATCGTAAGATAACGCTAAGTACATCATAGGTAAGATTTCAACTTTGCCATTTACTGCCATTGGACGATCTTGGATTTTATGCATTCCCAAAATAGCCGCTTGCGGTAAGTTCAAAATTGGTGTTGATAACAATGAACCAAATACGCCGCCGTTAGTAACAGTAAAGTTACCACCTTGCATTTCGTCAACTGTTAACTTGCCATCACGACCTTTAATAGCCAATGCACGGATACCATTTTCAATTTCAGCAAAGCCTAATTTATCACAATCACGTAATACTGGAGTTACTAGACCACGAGGTGTAGAAACCGCAATACTTACGTCAAAGTAGTTATGATAAACAATATCATCACCGTCGATAGAAGCATTTACATCTGGGAAACGTTTAAGCGCTTCAACAACTGCTTTAACATAAAAAGACATAAATCCAAGACGTGCACCGTGGCGCTCTTCAAATACATCTTTATATTGTTTACGTAAATCCATGATAGGTTTCATGTTGATTTCGTTAAATGTTGTTAGCATAGCTGTAGAGTTTTTAGCTTCTAATAAACGTTTTGCAATTGTTTTACGTAAACGAGTCATAGGAACACGTTTTTGAGTACGTTCACCTAATACTTGAGTAGGAACAGCTGGTGACGCAGGAGCCGATGCTTTAGGTGCAGACGCTTGAGTTTTCATAAAGCTTTCAACATCTTCTTTAGAAACACGACCGTTTTTACCCGTGCCTTTAATTTTTGAAGCGTCTAATCCTTTTTCAGAGATTAAACGACGAACAGATGGCGTTAACACATCATCTGCAGAACCTGATTCTTCAACTGCCGCAGGAGCTGCTGCAACTGAAGCACCTAGAGTAACTTCAGCAATAAGTTGCTCACCTAGAACGGTTTCGCCTTCAGGACTGATAATTTTAGTTATTACACCATCTTCAGGTGAAACAACTTCTAGTACAACCTTGTCAGTTTCAATATCAACTAAGTTTTCGTCACGGCTAACCGCTTGACCTTCTTCTACATGCCAAGTCGCAATTGTTGCATCGGCAACAGACTCAGGTAGTACAGGCACTTTAATTTGAATTGTTTTTGCTTCGCCAGCTGGTGCTGCTGGAGCTTCTGATTTAGCCGCTGCCGGAGCTGCAGATTTTGCTGCTGGAGCTGACGCACCTGCTGCATCTTCAATCTTAGCGATAAGCTGCTCACCTAAAACGGTAGCACCTTCTTCTTGTAGTATTTCAGTGATAACACCATCTTCAGGTGCAACAACTTCTAGTACAACTTTATCAGTTTCGATATCAACTAAGTTTTGATCTCGAGTTACTGTATCTCCAACGCTGACGTGCCAAGTGGCAACTGAAGCGTCAGCAACTGATTCAGGTAATACTGGAACTTTAATTTCAGTAGTCATGATTAATCCTTGAGATTATTTAATCGTTAATGCGTCGTTAACCAACGCTTGTTGTTCTTTAGCATGGACAGATGCATAACCAACAGCTGGTGAAGCTGACGCTTTACGACCTGCATAAGTTAAGTTTGCCCCTTTTGGAATAGACTTCCAGAAATGATGTTGACTACAATACCAAGCACCTTGGTTTTGTGGTTCTTCTTGACACCAGATAAAGTCTTTAACATGTTTGTACTTCTTAACAATCACTTCCATTTCCGCATGAGGGAAAGGATATAATTGTTCAATACGTACAATTGCAACATCAGTTTGGTCTTCTTTACGACGTTGTTCTAACAAATCGTAATAAACTTTACCTGAACAAAGCACAACACGTTTAACCTTCTTGGCTTCAATATTGTCATCTATTTCATCAATCACATTGTAATAAGTACCATCAGCTAACTCTTCCATTGTAGAAACAGCTAAAGGATGACGTAACAATGATTTTGGAGTCATTACAATTAATGGTCGACGCATAGGTCGAATCGATTGACGACGGATCATATTAAATACTTGAGCTGGTGTTGTTGGAACACAAACTTGCATATTATGATCAGCACACAATTGTAAGAATCTTTCTAGGCGCGCAGATGAATGCTCAGGACCTTGTCCTTCGTATCCATGCGGTAACAACATAGTAAGACCGCATAAACGTCCCCACTTCTGTTCACCAGAACAAATAAATTGGTCAATAACAACTTGAGCTACGTTGGCAAAATCACCAAACTGAGCTTCCCAAATTACTAACGAATCAGGTTCTGCTGTGGCATAACCGTATTCAAATGCTAAAACACCAACTTCTGATAACACGGCATCATATATTTCAAATTTGCCTTGTTTTTCACTTATATTCTCAAGAGGTACATACGTAGATGCATCTTCTTGATTATGTAGTACAGCATGACGATGGAAGAAAGTACCACGGCCACTATCTTGACCAGTAATACGAATATCAGTACCACTGTCAACAATATCTGCATACGCTAAAGTTTCAGCAAAACCCCAATCTAATGGTTTTTCACCATTAAGCATTTTGATACGCTCATCGTATTGTTTTTTAACACGAGATTGCAGACTCATATTTTCTGGGTATTGAGTAATTTTTTTACCAAGCTCATTCAGCTTTTCAACAGCAATTGCTTTGTCGTACGCAATATCCCAGTCATGGTTTAAATATGGAGTCCAATCTACTGTATGAGCAGCCATTGGGCGCCATTCTTCAACGGCACATTCACCTTTATCTAATAAACCACGGTAGCCGTCAGTAAGCTCTTTCACTTCATCTAAAGATATTGAACCTTCAGCTGTTAAGCGGTCAATATATAACTGACGAGGTACTGGGTGCTTTTTGATTTTCTTGTACATGATCGGCTGTGTGGCACTAGGCTCATCAGCTTCATTATGACCATGACGACGGTAACAAACTAAATCAATTACAACGTCTCTACGGAACGTATTACGATAATCAACCGCAATTTGCGATACTAATGCAACCGCTTCCGGATCATCTGAATTCACGTGGAATATTGGAGCCTGAACCATTTTAGCAATGTCAGTACAATATTCAGTTGAACGTGTATCTTCTTGATTCGATGTTGTAAAACCAACTTGGTTGTTTACAACAATACGAATTGTACCGCCAACTTTATAACCACGTGTTTGAGACATATTAAACGTCTCTTGCACTACACCTTGACCAGCAATAGCCGAGTCACCGTGTACTGTAATTGGTAACGCTTTTGAACCGTTAGTACAATTATGACGATCTAAACGCGCTCTAACTGAACCAATAACAACTGGATTTACAATTTCCAAATGCGATGGGTTAAATGCTAAGGCTAAATGAACGTTTCCGCCAGCAGTCGCAAAGTCAGACGAGAAACCTTGGTGGTATTTAACGTCACCTGCAGTTAGTGATGGATCAACTTTTCCACCAAACTCATCAAATAATTCGCCAGACTTCTTACCAAGAACGTTAACTAATACATTTAGACGTCCGCGGTGAGCCATGCCGATAACAACTTCTTTTTGCCCTTGTTCACCAGCGCGGTGAATGATCTCTTTGATCATAGGAACTAAAGCGTCGCCACCTTCTAACGAGAAACGTTTTGCACCAGGGAATTTAGCTCCTAAGTACTTCTCAAGACCATCAACGGCAATTAAGCCTTTTAAGATACGCTTTTTAATGTCTGTAGAAAATGCAGGCTTACTCTGAATTGATTCAAAGCGTTGTTGGATCCAACGTTTTTCATCTGTATCAGTAATGTGCATATATTCTGCACCAACTGAACCACAATAAGTATTTTCAAGAGCTGAGTACAGCTCACCTAATTGCATTTTATCTTTGCCTACAGCAAAAGAACCGACGTTAAATTCACGAGTTTTGTCTTCATCATCAAGTTCATGATGAGCTAAACTAAGCTCTCTAACGGTTTCTCGATACCACAACCCTAATGGGTCTAAATTGGCATTTTGGTGGCCTCTAAAACGGAAAGCATTTATAAGCTGCAAAACTTTTACTTGTTTTACATCTGCTTGATCAGCTCCAGAAACAACCATACGGTCTTTGTTTTTGGCCAGTTGGGCAAATAAGTCGCGAACATCTGAATGTTTAGTTTCGACCGAAACACCTTCTACTTTAGGTAATTGGTCGAAGACCTCACGCCATTCATCTGATATAGACGTAGGATCATCTAAATATAATTCGTACATCTGCTCAACATATACCATGCTGTTAGCTGATAAATGCGAACTATCAAGCCAATTTTGCATAACACCTTCGTGCATTAGATATATATCCTTGTAAGTCTTACAGACTTAATTTTACTAGTTAAAAAATGAAAAAAGCCCTTCCACCTAAACGGAACGACTTTTTCTTATCTGTTAAATCACAGGACCAGTTATCAAAACTAAACGGCCCTCTGCAATAACATAGATTTAATATGACCTATCGCCTTAGTAGGGTTTAGACCTTTAGGACAGACGTTAACACAATTCATAATGCCGTGGCATCTAAATACGCTAAACGCATCATCCAAATCAGCCAAGCGTTCATCAGTAGCAGTATCACGACTATCAATTAAGAAGCGATACGCATGTAATAAACCTGCTGGGCCTATAAACTTATCCGGATTCCACCAGAATGATGGACATGATGTTGAACAACATGCACATAATATACATTCGTATAAACCATCAAGCTTCTCGCGTTCTTCCACAGTTTGAATGAACTCACGAGCTGGCTGTTGTTTATCATCATTGATTAAAAACGGTTTTACTTTTTCATATTGCGTGTAGAACTGCGACATATCAATAACTAAATCACGCACTACAGGTAATCCAGGTAGTGGGCGTAAAATTATTTTACCTTTACCTAGTGTAGAAAGAGGTGTAATACACGCCAATCCATTTTTACCATTCATGTTTAAACCGTCAGAACCACACACACCTTCACGACATGAGCGGCGGAACGACAAAGTTGGATCTTGTTCTTTTAACAAAATAAGTGCATCCAATACCATCATATCTTGGCCATCTTCAAGCTCAAGTTTATAATCTTTCATGTATGGAGCATCGTCTACGTCAGAGTTATAACGGTAAACAGAGAAATTCAAAGTTTTCATAATTCGTTACTCTCCTGATTAATACGTACGAGCTTTAGGTGGAAATGCTTCACGATGAACGGGAGCCATATTGACTTCTCGCTTACTCATTTCTTCACTATTAGGATCGTATACGCTATGGCATAACCAATTTACATCATCACGGTCTAAGAAATCTTCACGGCTGTGGGCTCCACGGCTTTCAGTACGGAAGTTTGCTGCAACAGCTGTAGCATATGCAGTTTCCATTAAATTGTCTAATTCAAGACATTCAATACGCTGAGTATTAAACTCTTTAGAATTATCAGATAACTTAGCATGTTTTAAACGTTCGCGAATTTCTTTTAATTCAGCTAGACCTTCGGCCATCGCTTTACCTTCACGGAAAACCGAGAAGTTAAGTTGCATACATTGCTGTAAGTCTTTTTTGATTTGAACTGGATCTTCACCTTCAGAAGTAGACTCCCAACGATTGAAACGCTCTAATGCTTTTTCAATATCTTCGTCTTTAACTTCAGTTGCGCCTTTGCCTTCGCCTAAATATTTCTCTAAATATCGGCCAGCAGCACGTCCAAACACAACTAAATCTAGTAGTGAATTACCGCCTAAGCGGTTTGCACCATGTACTGATACACATGCAATTTCACCAACAGCAAATAAACCTTCAACTTCTTCAAATGAACCGTCACTTGCTTTAGTTAAAGCTTGACCATTTACGTTAGTTGGAATACCACCCATCATATAATGACAAGTTGGGATAACTGGAATTGGCTCATCAGCTGGATCAACGTGGGCAAACGTTTTAGATAATTCACAAACACCTGGTAAACGAGATTCTAATGTTTCGCGGCCTAAATGATCTAATTTCAGTTTAAGATGTGGACCCCAAGGACCATCACAACCACGACCTTCACGTATTTCTGTCATCATTGAACGAGCAACAACATCACGGCCGGCTAAATCTTTAGCATTTGGAGCATAACGTTCCATGAAACGTTCGCCATCTTTATTTAATAAGTAACCGCCTTCACCACGACAACCTTCAGTAACCAATGTACCGGCACCTGCTATACCTGTTGGGTGGAATTGCCACATTTCCATATCTTGTAATGCAACACCAGCACGTACAGCCATACCAACACCGTCACCAGTGTTAATGTGAGCATTAGTGGTTGATGCATAAATACGACCTGCACCGCCTGTAGCTAATACTGTTGCACGGGCTTTAAAGAAAACAACTTCGCCTGATTCAATATCAATTGCAGTACAACCAACAATAGCGCCATCTGCATTTTTAACTAAATCTAATGCATACCATTCACTGTAAACTGTTGTCTGATGTTTAACATTTTGCTGATATAGAAGGTGCAATAATGCGTGACCTGTTCGGTCAGCAGCCGCAGCCGTTCTAGCAGCTTGTTCGCCACCAAAGTTTTTAGACTGGCCACCAAATGGACGCTGATAAATTGTTCCATTTTCAAAACGAGAGAAAGGTAAACCTTTATTCTCCATTTCAATAATAGCTTCAGGACCTTCTTTACACATAAATTCGATAGCGTCTTGGTCTCCGATGAAATCAGAACCTTTAACAGTATCGTACATATGTTGTTCCCAGTGATCTTCATGGGCGTTGCCCAATGCTACTGTAATTCCGCCTTGAGCAGAAACAGTATGAGAACGAGTTGGGAAAACTTTTGAAATCAAGGCAACTGTTTGGCCTGATTCTGCAATTTGCAAAGCTGCGCGCATACCTGCACCGCCAGCACCGATTACAACGGCATCGAATTCTTGAACTTTAATAGACACTAAACACCCCACAATATGAATAGACCAGTCACAACATAAGCTAAACCTAATAGATTAAGGAAAAAGCTTAATATCGCACGTACTTTCGGGTTTTTAACGTAGTCCGTTAACACTTGCCAAAGACCGATTCGAGTGTGAACCAAGATACAAAGTAATGTGATAAACGTAAATACTTTAACTGCAATATTAGAAAACAATCCTGACCAAATTTCATAAGTAACAACGGGAGTTGTTAAAAAGAAGCCTAGAATAAAAATAATATAGGCAGTCATAATTAATGCTGTGGTTCTAAGAGATACGAAGTCTTGTACGCCATCTCTCTTTAATGTAGCTTCGTTGATCACCATATCCACACTCCAGCTAAAATTACAGTTACTATCCATATTGCTATAGATAATTTCGCACTTAGGTTTCCTGACTCTAATTCTTCCCAGTATCCCATATCCATTACTAAATGGCGTAAACCAACGATGGTATGGAAAGAAAGTGCCGCTAATATGGCTATCACGATGACTTTACCAATCACACCTTGCATTAGCGATTTAGCTAATTCAAAGCCTTCTGGTGATTGTAAAGAAATAGTCCAAGCTACAATTACAAATATCAAGGCGAAGAAGAACACTACGCCAGATACACGATGTAGAATAGAAGCTATTGCCGAGGCTGGCATAAAAGATGTCAGTTCTAGATTTACAGGTCTTTGTTTTTTCACGATTACATGCCTATCCGAGCTTTTATTATTTTGTCTCACAACTCATATAAAATGAATCACCCTATTCATAAAAAGCGAACGTCAAATATGAAATCCACTCTCTAAAAAACCACATTGAATGTGAATGCAGTGCCAGTCAGTATATATAGCGAAAATCAATATGGCAATTTCTGTTTAAATTTAATGTGTTAAGAATTTAATCTGTACAAAAAACCGCTGTTTTTATTAGACTTTCGTAGAAATATTCATATTTTTTGCAATAAAATTGACTTTTTACTCTATTTTGTAGTTACAATGGTGAGATTAATAAAATTATCTATGCAGAAAATGACAATTCTAAGAATGCATTTAATGCGTAGTGACAATTACAATACAACAATAATTTGAGGAGAGCATGTATGACAGATAAGAAGGTCACAGTTCAAATCACTGGACAAGACGCATTTGAATTACCAATGATGTCTGGTACAGCTGGTAACGATGTTATTGACGTTAGAACATTAGGTTCAAAAGGCGTTTTCACTTATGACCCTGGCTTTTTAGCAACTGCATCATGTCAATCTAAGATCACTTATATAGATGGCGACCAAGGTATTTTATTACACCGTGGTTACCCTATTGAGCAACTTGCTGACGGTTCAAGCTATATTGAATTATGTTACTTATTACTTCACGGAGAATTGCCTTCTGCTGAAGAGTTAGTAGAGTTTGATAACACTATTACAAACCACACTATGGTTCATGCAAAAATTGCAAACTTCTTCCATGGCTTTGTGGTTGATGCACATCCAATGGCGATGTTATGTGGTGTTGTTGGCGCTATGTCTAGCTTCTATCATGATGACTTAGACATTTCAGATCCTAAGCAACGTCAACGTAGTGCATATAGATTAATTGCTAAGTTACCAACGATTGCAGCTATGGCGTATAAATACAGCATAGGTCAACCGTTCGTTTATCCACGTAACAATCTTTCTTATTCAGAAAACTTCTTAAACATGATGTTCTCTGTACCTGCTGAAGATTATAAAGTTAATCCGATCCTTGCTGATGCAATGGATAAAATCTTTATGTTACACGCAGATCACGAACAAAATGCTTCAACATCAACAGTTCGTTTAGCTGGTTCATCTGGTGCTAACCCTTACGCATGTATTGCTGCTGGTATCGCATCATTATGGGGTCCTTCACATGGGGGCGCTAATGAAGCTTGTTTATCTATGCTTGAAGAGATTGGTTCTGTTGATCGCATCGACGAATATGTTGCTAAAGCAAAAGATAAAAATGACCCGTTCCGTCTAATGGGCTTTGGTCATCGTGTTTATAAAAACTTTGACCCTCGCGCTAAAGTAATGCGTCAAACTTGTCATGAAGTACTTAAAGCGTTAAATATCCAAGATCCATTGCTAGATGTTGCAATGAAACTTGAAGATATTGCATTGTCTGATGAATACTTTATTTCTAAGAAGTTATACCCGAATGTAGATTTCTACTCAGGTATCATCTTAAAAGCAATCGGTATTCCTACTAGCATGTTCACCGTTATATTTGCTATGTCTCGTACTGTTGGTTGGATCAGCCACTGGGACGAAATGTTAAGCGAAGAAGGCCAAAAAATTGGTCGTCCTCGTCAGTTATATACTGGTGCAGCAAAACGTGATTACGTAGCTCCTAATAAACGATAACGATAAATCGTTTATTTAAAAAAGGCAGCTCAGCTGCCTTTTTTTATGCCTGTTGTTTAATGCCCGTTAACTTTTGTTAACACGCCCTGTTATACCAATTGTATTACTTTCATCCGTTAACTTAATTGAAAATGTTAACCTTAAAACAAAGTGATATACTTGCCGCAACTTTTGACCTAGTCCACTCATATTTATGCCAATTCGCAGCCAATTTAAAATATTCTCAGACTCCAATCTAAATTCACCAACCCCTTTTGTTTATTTAGACAGTGCAGCAACAACACACAAACCGCAGTCGGTTGTGGACGTTATCTGTGAGTTTTATCAAACACAAAATGCGAATGTTCATCGTGGTTCATATACTACCGCAAATTTAGTTACCGCACGTTACGAGCAAGCTCGAATTAATATTGCAGGTTTTATTGGTGCTAACGATCACACCGACATAGTTTGGACTAAAGGCACTACGGAAAGTATAAATTTAGTCGCCTACGCTTGGGGCGAAAACAACTTATCATCTGGCGATACGATTGTTGTACTAGGTAGTGAGCACCACGCTAACTTTGTTCCTTGGCAACAATTAGCATTACGCAAAAATGCGCATTTTGAAGTAGTTAATGTCCTGCCAAATGGCGATGTTGATTTAACACATTACCAAGCATTAATGGCCAATAAGCCTAAACTGGTTGCTCTACAGCATTGTTCAAATGCACTTGGTAATATTCACCCAATTAAATCGTTAACCGAACTCGCCAAGCAAGTTGGTGCAACCGTTTTAGTCGATGGTGCCCAAGCGGTGGCTCATTTAACGGTTAACGTAAATAACATAGGTTGTGACTTTTACGCCTTTTCTGGCCATAAAATGTATGGGCCTACTGGCGTTGGCGTTTTATATATCGCCCCAGATATTAAAAGTGAAATGTCGCCATTTCATTTTGGCGGTGAAATGATCCAAAACGTGACACGTGAAAAAACTACTTTCCGCCCTATTCCTGCAATGCTAGAAACAGGTACACCAAATATCTCTGGCATATTAGGATTAAATGCAGCCTTGGAGTTTATCCAAAGTGCCCCTGCTATCGAAGCACTTAACAACAATGCACAAACTTATAATTATTTAATTGAACAATTATCTCAGATAAATAATGTACAGATCATAGGCAACAGTAACAATAACATTGGTGTTGCTTCTTTTGTCGTCGAAGGTGAGTCTGTCTCTGACATTGGCACCTTGTTAAACGAACAGAATATTGCAGTAAGATGTGGACACCACTGTGCTATGCCGCTTATGCAGGCACTAAATATAAATGGAACTGTACGTGTTTCTTTAGGTATTTATAATGATAAATCAGATATAGATTTGTTTATTTCGGCCTTAAAAAAATCGTTAAGCATCTTAAGTTGTTAACCACATCTATTAAAATGAAGAGTTCAAATGCCAACAGAACAACAAACTATTATCCAATTATCGAACCAATTTACCTTAACTGATATAGAGGTCGTAAAGATATTTACGCCTTTAAAAAGCTGGGAAGATAAATTTAGACAATTAATGTTATTGGGGAAAAAATTACCTCAACTTCCGATTGAATATCAGCTTGAGCAATATTTAGTATCGGGTTGTGAAAGTAAAGTGTGGTTATTACATGAATGGAGCAACGACAAGCTTTGTTTGATTGCATCGTCCGACGCTAAGATAGTTAAAGGCTTAATATCTGTAGTTTTAGCAGCATTTAACGGAAAAACTAAAGCGCAAATACAAGCGTTTGATTTAGAGGGTTACCTTGCACAATTAAATTTACTAAATCAACTCAGTCCATCAAGAGCTAATGGACTAAGAGCTATTATTGATAAAATATATAACTACTGTGAATAACTTCAGCTAAAAGTTACTCAAGTTCGTTTAATTTACAGCTGGCTGCTTACCAAACACAGTGCTAATTGCTACCGAAATAGTTTCTGGTCTACTTGGGTCTCGTAACAAACCTAACATATGTTCACGGACTGACGGTATCGCTACTAAATCTATAAACAAACCGCTAAATAATAACTTATTAGTATTAGTTGCCGCCTTTTCGAAGAAAAGATGTAAAAACTCTTTATCTTCAAAATATTGCCAAAAACGACCAACTATTACAATAAACAAGGTTTCTTCATTGCTGCCTGCGCTGGCTAATAATTTCTTTAATTGCGCTAACACAAGCCTTTCTGCAGGGCTACCAACAAGACAACGTAATAAATTTAACACTTGCTCGCTATCATTTTCTGCCAACGCCTGATCTTGAAGTTCAGTTAACTTATTGGTTAATTTTAAACTGATTTTTTCATGCTCTAATGTCGCACCAATGGCACACAAGGTCTGAACTGATAAGTCAGATAAATGATTAATTAAATCTCTTTCATTATTAGCTTGGTCAATTCTGGCACTAAAATCCGCAATACCTTGCACTGTAAGCTCTTGCCATTTATCAGCATCAATTTGTCCGGCAAAATAAGCCTGAACATGTTCATAATGCATAGATGCAGGCTGTTTAAGTGCTACTTTAACTTTGGCATTAAAGGCCGCTTGACGATTTTGATCCGGCGTAAAGCTATAAGGATGATTATCTAATGTCGACTGTTGCTCACTTGAGTCCAACATTTTACTGCCGAGCTCTTTGATCACTAAAGATATGTAATGATCTCGCTGTTGTAAATTCAACAAACCAATTTCATCTAAATCAAACTGTAAAAACCAAATAAACGGATTAGCTTTAGCTTCTGGGCCTTTTGTTTCTTGGTCCCAAAACACCATAGCAAAACGTGCTTTTTTTTGTATTGGGTAAGGATATGGTTTTTGACCGTTTTCTATTGCAGTAAAATCAGCTTTCGATACCGGCTGAATTATCCGTCCCATATCATAAACTCGCCACTGAGCATTGGCACTTTGCATTAACGCAGATAACGTTGGGACAGGATTATTAGCAGAACTAGCAGACATTAACGAACCTTCAGCAATCAATTAGAATTTAAATACAGGTGCATTGTATATTTTGTTGGTTATTACGTATATGGATTATTAATCCGATGTTATTATTACGGCCTATTAATTACCTGACGGCTGGCAAATTTTCATCATGCTTATTCATCAACAGTGCTCAAAATTATTAGTTCAACTAGAGCAAGACTTAAAACAACTCCAGCTTTGGAGTGAACAAGCACCATCAAATGATCAATTAAATAGTGTACAACCGTTTGCCGTTGACACCTTAGCCTTTGAACAATGGTTACAATTTATTTTTATCCCTAAAATGACAATGTTAGTTAATAGTCAATCTCAACTCCCTACATCTATGGCTATTCACCCTATGGCTGAAGAATCATTTAAACAGCAAAACGAATCATTTAACGCCTTGTTAACAACAATTAAACAAACTGATCAACTTATCGCTAACCAAAACTCAATAAGAGCTAAATGAGAAAAGTTGTTTTTGACCAAGCCCCAGAACTGACTATCTTGTACCAAGATGAATACTTAGTTGCCATTGATAAACCTTCCGGTTTGTTAGTGCACCGCAGCGAAATTGATAAACGTGAAACCTTATTTGCCTTGCAACTTACCCGGGATTTAATTGGCCAACACGTTTACCCAGTACACAGATTAGATAGACCGACTTCTGGCGTTTTATTATTTGCCTTATCGTCTGAGGTTGCCCGAAAAATGTCAGAATTGTTTATTGCAGGTTTAGTACAGAAAACCTATTTGGCTGTGGTTCGTGGCATAACACCTAAGCAATTACATATTGATTATGCGTTAAAAGAAATACTGGATAAAAAATCCGACAAAAATGCCAATAAAGACAAAGAGCCTCAAAGCGCGCAAACTAGCCTTGTACGTTTAGCAGATATTGAACTGCCATTTCCCTCAGGCCGTTATGAACAAACCCGATATTCATTAGTAGAGCTTAAGCCACATACTGGACGCAAACATCAATTAAGGCGTCACATGGCGCATATACGCCACCCTATTATTGGTGATACTAATCATGGTGATGGAAAACAGAATAAGGCAGCCAGAGAGCACTTACAGTTTGATAGATTGGCACTGATGGCTAAAGAGCTGTCTTTTCCCCATCCAATCACCAATAAAAATATGGTTATTAGCGCGCAAGTTGATGATACATTAAAACCCTTACTCGATTTATTTAATTAAACGAATACAGAGGTTATCAAAGTGGCAAACATTACAATTTTATGTGGCAGTGTATTTGGTTCTGCACAAAACCTTGCTGAACAAGTTAAAACAACACTAACCGCCCAATCCCATACCGTCACGCTTAACATTCCATGCTCAACTGCAGATATGCAAAATGCAGACGCCGTGCTTGTAATAACCTCAACCACAGGACAAGGCGACTTACCCAACAATATAGAAACGTTTTATTTTGATGCAAAAAGTACAATGCCATTATTCTCTGGCAAACCGTTTGGCATAATTGCTTTGGGTGATTCTAGTTATCCGACATATTGTGGTGCAGGGAATAAAATGCAGGAATTATTCTTTGAGTTACAAGGCCAAGAAGCCTTGCCTATGATTAAAATCGACGCGATTGAAACTTTAGAGCCTGAAACGCTTGCCTTACCTTGGTTGGAGGAATGGGTGGAACAGCTGTAAGGTTTTAGGCTTTAAGGCTTTAAGGTTAGAAGGTTAGAAGGTTAGAAGGTTAGAAGGTACAGAGATTTAAGTGACGAGTGAACAAAATAACAAAAAGGCTTCCCGCGGGAAGCCTTTAATTTTAATTGAAACAGAGCTAGTTAGTCTTACTTCTTAGCTGCTGTTTTAGCCTTTGGTTTTGCTTTTGGCTTGGCCTTGGCTTTAGCTTTCGGTTTTTTACGTTTGTCTTCTGCGACCCACTCACCATCTGTAAACCAAGCACTCCAACCTGACGCTTTACCATCATCATTTTCCGTCATGACATATTGCTGTTTCGTCTTACGACTATATCTAACAATTGTTTTCTTGCCATCAGGATCTTGAGCTGGCGCATCTGCTAAATAATAAAATTTAGGGCTAATGCGGTCACGATAAAGGGCTAGTTCTTCAACTAACGGGGCTCTTGTTTCTCTAGATTTAGGGAATGTCGATGCGGCTAAGAATAAACCTGCAGCACCATCACGTAATACAAAATAACCTTCCGACTTAAGACAAGGTAACTCTTTTATATGAACCGGATCTTCTTTTGGTGGAGCAGCTTCGCCGCTTCGTAATAACTTACGAGTGTTTTTACACTCTTCGTTAGTACAACCAAAGTACTTACCAAAACGGCCAGATTTAAGCTGCATATCAGAACCACATTTATCGCATTCGATTAATGGTCCGTCGTAGCCCTTAATTTTAAACTCACCTTTTTCAACTACGTGGCCCAAACAAGTTGGATTATTACCACAAATATGAATTTTTCTGGTTTCATCAATTAAATAGCTATCCATTGCAGTTTCACAAATTGGACAACGTTTCATTTGACGCAATGCTTCGGTTTCTAACTCTTCATCCGACACATTTTCAGCTTCATCACCGTGAGTTAAGTTCATTGTATTAGTACAACGTTCTTTTGGTGGTAATGCATAACCAGAACAGCCAAGGAAAACACCAGTACTTGCAGTACGGATATTCATATGACGGCCACACTTACTACACTCGATATCTGTTTCAACAGGTTCATTGAGGCGCATTCCGCCATCTTCTGTTTCAGCATTGGCAAGCGCTAAGTTTTCTTGGAATTCTGCATAGAAGGTATCAAGTAGTTTTTTCCACTCTAAATCGCCTTCAGCTACTTCATCCAAACGGCCTTCCATTTTAGCGGTAAAGTCGTAGTTAAGTAGTTCTGTAAAGTTTTCAACCAAACGGTCTGTAACTATCTCACCCATTTTTTCAGCGTAAAAACGACGATTATCTAATCGAACATAACCACGGTCTTGAATAGTAGAAATGATAGATGCGTATGTCGATGGACGACCAATGCCACGTTTTTCTAATTCTTTAACCAAGCTTGCTTCTGAGAAACGCGCTATTGGTTTAGTAAAGTGCTGTTTAGGTAAAATATCAGTAACGTCTAATTCATCACCAACGCTTACGTTTGGTAATTCAATATTATCGTCATTGGCTTTTTTAACAGCCGTTTGTACTCGTGTCCAACCGTCAAATTTTAATACTCGACCTTTGGCTTTTAATTCAAAGTCACCCGCGGTAACCGTTACGTTAGTAACGTCATATTCTGCAGGTACCATTTGACAAGCAACAAACTGATTCCAAATCAATTCATATAAGCGTTCAGCATCACGTTCCATTCCAACTAATTGTGAGGCTTTCATACCAACACTAGACGGACGTATCGCTTCATGAGCCTCTTGCGCGCCTTCTTTACTGCCATACTTAAGAGGAGCTGGCGGTAAATAGTTTTCACCAAATTCACTTTGGATAAGCATACGGCAAGCACCAACGGCTTCACTGCTCAGATTTGTTGAATCGGTACGCATATAAGTTATGTGACCCGCTTCATACAAACGTTGCGCCATCATCATGGTTTTCTTAACACCAAAACCTAGACGTGTACTTGCAGCTTGTTGCAACGTTGATGTAATAAACGGTGCAGACGGTCTACTTTTAGACGGTTTGTCTTCTCGGTTTGAAACCTTGAACGACTTACCTTCTATATCCGCTAATACCGCATCCATTTGTGCTTTATTAGTTGGCTTAAAGGTTTGCCCTTTTTGTTTATTAACTTCTAATAAGATTTGTTCTTTTTTAGCCGTTAACGTATCAACATTAAGACGCCAAAATTCCTCTGGTACAAACGCTTTGATCTCTCTTTCACGTTCTACCACTAGACGCACTGCAACAGACTGAACTCGTCCAGCAGATAATCCACGCGCTACTTTTTTCCATAATAGCGGTGAAACCATAAAGCCAACAACACGGTCTAAGAAACGACGCGCTTGTTGTGCATTTACTTGGGCAACATCTAGTTCACCAGGTTTATCAAATGCTTGTTTGATGGCACTTTTGGTTATTTCGTTAAAAACAACACGTTTAAATTTGTCTTCGTTACCGCCAATGATTTCCCGCAGGTGCCATGCAATAGCTTCCCCTTCGCGGTCCAAATCCGTTGCGAGATAGATATGGTCTGCCGTAGCAGCCAATTTCTTTAACTCGGCAACGACTTTTTCTTTGCCGGGTAAAATTTGATACTGCGCAGCCCAACCATTTTCAGGATCAATTCCCATACGGGTAACTAGCGCTTTTTTATCTTTCTTTGCCTTTAGCTTTGCTTTTTCTTCTACCGACAACCCTTTTGTTGACACACGTTCAGCTGGTTTTTTATTACCACCTGAAGTTGGGAGATCACGAATATGACCAACACTTGATTTAACGACAAAATCTTTGCCTAAATACTTGTTGATGGTCTTTGCTTTTGCTGGTGACTCGACTATGACCAGAGACTTTCCCATAATTCCTCAATCGCTCATTGGGTAAATTGCGTACTTATACTAAGTAATAAGATATATATGCGATTCTATGCGACTTCAAGTCAAAACCGCTATCTATTTCTTCATTAAAGTGAGATTTTTTGCGTTAACTGCGTATAATATAAACACTTTTAAGTTAATCATCCTTAGTGGCACAAGGCTTTGCACAAGATTGACCACTAAAAAAAATAAATGAATTTAATTTAAAATCTTTTTTTATTTAATTAAATTCCTCAAAACTTAGTCTAATTAAAAATAAACACGAATATTTTTTCTGAATAAAAATGTAAATCGTGCCCAGATGTATTTATGGAGAAGCAATAATAATGAAACACGTTGAAGCTAATTTTGATGGTTTAGTTGGACCAACTCACAACTATGCTGGATTATCTGTCGGCAATGTTGCATCGTTAAGCAACGCAAAAGACACATCAAACCCTAAATCTGCAGCCAAACAAGGTTTGCAGAAAATGAAAGCCTTGCATGATATGGGCTTAATTCAAGGTGTACTCGCTCCCCATGAAAGACCAGATTTAGATGCACTTCGCCGTTTAGGTTTTAGTGGCAACGATGCATCCGTTTTAGAACAAGCCGCCAAACAAGCTCCTCAAGTATTAAGAGCGGTTTACTCAGCTTCTAGTATGTGGACAGCGAATGCGGCAACCGTATCGCCAAGTGCCGATACAGCAGATAAAAAAGTACATTTTACTCCAGCAAACTTAACCAATAAATTTCATCGTTCGTTAGAGCCTGAAACTAGCGGTCGTATTTTAAAAGCCATGTTTAACAATGAACAACATTTTGCTCACCACCAGCATTTACCAGATAACGATCATTTTGGTGATGAAGGCGCAGCAAACCACACTCGTTTATGTGGTGAATATGATCAAGCTGGCGTTGAATTATTTGTTTATGGTAAGCATGCTTTTGACTCATCAAAACCGGCACCAACCAAGTACCCAGCCCGTCACACTTTTGAAGCGAGTCAAGCTGTAGCCCGTTTACATCAATTAAATGAATCTGGTGTTGTGTATATGCAACAGAACCCAGACGTGATTGACCAAGGTGTGTTTCATAACGACGTGATTTCAGTGGGTAATCAAAACGTGCTGTTTTACCACGAACAAGCCTTTTTAAATACAGCGGAAAAGTTTAAAGAAATACAGTCCAAGTTTGCTAAAACCTCAGATAAAGAATTTCACTTTATAAAAGTAAGTACGGAACAAGTCAGTGTTGATGAAGCGGTAAAAACCTATTTATTCAATACTCAGCTAGTGGATACAGGTAATGGAGAAATGACCATTATCGCGCCAATGGAATGTAAAGAAAATGAGTCAGTAGCTCGTTACTTAGCCGATCTGCTTAAACAGAACACGCCAATTAAACATGTTAAATACTTTGACGTAAAACAAAGTATGCGCAATGGCGGCGGCCCTGCTTGTTTAAGATTACGTGTTGCATTAAATGAACAGGAATTAGCTGCAACAAATCAAAATGTACTCATGTCTGACGTTTTATTTGCCACGTTAAATACTTGGGTAGATAAACATTACCGTGATGAACTTGGCGAATCTGATTTACGAGATCCTTTATTAGTTGTAGAAACCCGTGCGGCGTTAGATGAACTAACTCAAATTCTAAAACTTGGCTCGGTTTATCAATTCCAACGTTAGTAAGCCAGATACTTAGTTTGCTTCAATATAAAAAACGACCACACGGTCGTTTTTTTATGCTCACCTTTTTACGACCTTATTTTACGTTCTTTTTTTAGCCCCTTATTTCTATCCTCTTCTTTTATAGCGCAGTTTTTATACCGCCAGAAGACGAATAAACAAACAGGTGAACAATTTTCACAC
This sequence comes from uncultured Psychrosphaera sp., assembly GCF_947500655.1. Classification (GTDB taxonomy): domain Bacteria; phylum Pseudomonadota; class Gammaproteobacteria; order Enterobacterales; family Alteromonadaceae; genus Psychrosphaera. Next base: position 370,465 of record NZ_CANMSK010000001.1, read on the forward strand.
GGTCGTTATACAGAAAGCTCTACATTTTTAGCTGACTTGTTTATACTCGGAACGAATTTATAAAATAAGAATAATTAAAAATGACAAAACAAGCATCAAAGCAGAAGTTTGGGCTGACGGCTCGTATCTTAATTGGCATGTTCGCAGGAATTTTTACCGGCGTAGTTTTACAAACATTATTTGGCACATCTGGTGATTTTTTAATTCCGTTAGGTGTTACCACCCTTTCTATTAATGATTTTTTTGTAAATGGTTTATTCCACGTTGGTGGCAGTATATTTATTGCCAGTTTAAAAATGATCGTTGTCCCACTGGTTTTTGTTTCCTTAGTAGTAGGAACCTGTAGTTTAAACGACACCAGTAAACTAGCACGTTTAGGTGGCAAATCTATTGGTCTGTATTTAATGACCACCGCTATCGCAATTACCCTTGCGATACTATTTGCATTGTTAATTGGCCCAGGCGAAGGTTTAAACCTATCGACTGACCAAACTTATGCTGCAAAAGAAGCGCCTGGATTTGCTCAAGTACTTATTAATATGTTCCCTACCAACCCAATAAACTCAATGGCTGAAGGTAACATGTTACAAGTTATCGTATTTGCATTACTGTTTGGTGTTTCTATGGCATTGGCGGGTAAAGCTGGTGAACGTTTAACTTCATTATTTAATGACTTAAATACGGTGATCATGCGCTTAGTGGTTATCTTAATGAATGTCGCGCCTTATGGTGTGTTCTTCTTACTCGCTAAGTTGTTTACCACATTGGAATTTGAAACCATTGGCAGTTTAATTAAGTACTTCCTTTTGGTTGTTTTTGTTTTGTTGTTACATGCCTTTGTGGTTTACGGCACGTTATTAAAAGTATTTACTGGTCTAAACCCTGTTATGTTCTTCAGAAAAATGCGTGATGCCGCGTTATTTGCCTTTAGTACATCAAGTTCAGGTGCAACCTTGCCAGTCACTATGGAAACCGCAACCAAAAAACTTGGTGTTAAAAACTCAATTGCCTCATTTACCTTACCTATGGGCGCAACCTTAAATATGGATGGCACCGCTATCATGCAAGGTGTTGCAACTGTGTTTATTGCTCAAGTATTTGCAGTAGATTTAGTATTTGGTGATTACTTAATGGTGGTATTAACCGCAACATTAGCCTCTATCGGCACTGCTGCTGTTCCTGGTGTTGGTTTAATTATGTTGGCAATGGTATTACAGCAAGTTGGCTTACCGGTAGAAGGTATCGCGCTTATTATTGGTGTGGACAGATTGTTAGATATGACTCGTACTGCCGTTAATGTAACTGGTGATTGTATGGTGAGTTGTGTGGTTGCTACATCGGAAAAAGAATTTGATTACGAGGTATTTGCCGATAAAGACGCAGGTAAAAACATTGAAAATGTTGATTTTGAACACCTTAAGAATTAACAAAAACTTGTTTTCTTTGTAACAAAAATATAAATAAAAAAACCGAGCTAGTTTAAACTAACTCGTTTTTTTTATGTTTATTGTATTAACTAAAGCAGCTAGCTAAAAGCCATTAAAGCTTTTGGTATGCTTTCTGTCCCCAAGACTGTAATGTCCCGTCTACAAAAATTAGCGGCGTACATTCATCTTTGGTGGTTTCACCGTCTGAGTGTTTGTGGCGAGTACGATAAAACAAAACCTGGTATTGTTGGTTATTCTCACTAAATGCTTCGTTAATATTTGGCGTACCCATTTTTGTTTTTACATCTGTTAAACTAGCCCCAACTTCTAGAGCCGTTATATTGGTTTTATTTAACTCCTGTGCTTCTTTCCATTGAGTGTTTGAGTCGTCGTCGTTGCCTACGACTACTACACAACCGGTTAATGAAAGCGTAAGTGGTAAAGCGATAAGTAATGTTTTAAATGTTTGATTCATAGTTGTCTCGACTTTATTATTTAATAATTGGTATTTGCTCTTATTTAGCAAAATCGAAACCACAATGTAAGCTCTTGTTATTTAAAGGTTTTAACATAATCAAGCCACGGATGACATTATTCAAATTGTTAAATAAACAATTAATTAGTGAAATTAACCACTATCTTTATCTTTACATTAGCGACAACAATATTAACTAGCCTAAATAGAAAATTATAAAAATATGAATACTGCAGAAATAATAAGAATTTGCCAAACGTTAAGCCAGCAAGGCAAAGAGCCATCCATTGCATTAATTAAAAGCCGAGCTGAAAAAGGCACACCGATGCCTGTATTTATTGCGGGATTGCAACAATGGCGTTCAAATCCAAACGCCACGGTTGTGGTAGAAAAAGACGCTAAAAAAGCAAATACCAAACAAACACTTGAGCAGCGAGTACAAACACTAGAACAAGAAGTCGCTGAGCTAAAAGCCTCGCTTTTAAAGCTTAAAGACTAGCGCTTTAAATTTATACCAACAAGCCCTGTAACTGAATAGATTACAATGGTGAAAGTACTGGCGTACATTGCTGAATAAACTCAGCTAAATTGTCGGTCACTTTTTGATGTGGTTCTTTCCCTACATATTCCAACCAAACTTCACCACTGTCATTCACCACGACAAGGTTAAGATCGTCTTCATCCGTTAATGCAAAAAACAAAGTTGGCGGCTGTTTCAGCTTTGCTTTCATCATCAAATGACCAATAAGATTTTGTTGCAGTCGATCAAAATCATCTTGTGACCAAGGTTGTAAAAACTGTAACGGGCCATCTTTATGTTGTGCATTTATATTATCCACATAGTACATGCCAAACAAAGCAGCGTATTGTGCATCTACCTCTATCCCCATAGCTTCACCTACATTATCAAAGCTAGTATTTTTCTTCTGCCTCACCGGCTTCCAACAAGTTTTACCATTTTCAGTAAACTCACACTCAGATGGCCATTGTGGATCGGACTCAATTTCTGGATACCCATTTTGCTCAGCCAGAACTTGCCATTTACCAATAAAATCTTCCCAAGCTTGATTTAATAACTCAATTTTAGACATATCCACTTCCACTTAAATTTATATTCTTTACAATACAGCTATTCAAACTTGATATTGTTTACCTTATGACTTCGAAGTATACAGAAACTGGCGCGTTAGATGAACTTACTCTTGGCAAACAAACGGCCTACGAGACAAAATATAATCCAACCTTGCTACAACCGGTTCCCCGCAGCCTAAATAGAGACGACTTAAACTTAGGTGACACCTTGCCATTTTATGGTCACGACCTATGGACAGGTTACGAAGTAAGCTGGTTAAACGCCAAAGGCAAACCCGTGGTCGCCATTGCAGAATTTGTGGTGCCAGCAACCAGCGCTAACTTAATAGAAAGTAAATCTTTTAAGCTTTATTTAAACAGCTTTAATCAAACCAAGTTTGATAACTGGGATGACGTACAACAAGCCATGGTTAAAGACTTAAGCCAATGTGCCGGTCAAGCCGTTGACGTTACTTTATTGTCAGTAACACAAGAGTCCCCTTTTCAAGTTACTGCGCTAAATGGCGATAACATTGACGAGTTAGATATTGAAATAGACAACTACGACTTTAACAATCAGTTGCTACAGTTGGATGCCGCTAATATAAAAGTGACCGAAGAATTAAACAGTCACCTATTAAAGTCTAATTGCTTAATAACCAGTCAACCAGATTGGGCAAGTATCGTCATTAGTTACACTGGATTAAAAATTGACCATGAGTCGTTATTGCGTTACTTGATCTCATTTAGAATGCACAACGAATTTCATGAGCAATGTGTCGAACGTATATTTACAGACATTAAAGCCTTATGCAATCCAACTGAATTAACCGTTTACGCCCGTTATACGCGCCGTGGCGGATTGGATATTAATCCTTACAGGACAACCAATAAGCTGTCTGTACCTCCAAGAATGAGAATGAACCGACAGTAAGGGCTGCAAATATATAAATGTGCGCTTACTAAAAAGCCTATATCACGACAAACAGCGCTTGGGTCAACTTGATAACTTAGTTACAATTGCCCCATACGCATCAGTAATCATGTATTAATGGATAGAAATGAATTTCCCAAAAGATGACACCGGCCAAATATTACAAGATATGGCAAACGCTGAATTTGATTTCAGTGGCGAATACGTAATTGACTTTTTTGCCCTATTTGACCAAGAAGCCGACGCCGACATTGTGGCTAAGCTTTTTATCGCCAGAATTGAAAACGACGAACCTTTTGTAAAAGTAGAAAGCCGTAAATACGATCACGGCGGTAACTCAAGCATTGCCATTGAACTGCAAGTATCAAAAGTAATGGAAGTAACGTACGAAAACATTACCGCCTTTGAAAAAGAGTTCAAAAAAATAGCCGAGAAAAACAAAGGCTATTCTGACGGCTGGGGCGTTTACATGGGTGATGAGAATGAGCCAGAGCCGGAAGAAGAAGATTCTTATACTTAAGTTTAAGCTACGAGATTCGAGTGGCGAGTTTCGAGTGGCGAGTTTCGAGTGGCGAGATTTGAGTTGAGAGTTTCGAGTGGCGAGATTCGAGTGGCGAGTTGAGTTTGTTTTGAAAGAGTTAAATTAGGATTAAGCATGTATCCATTAAAATATATTGAGCCTGTATTTCGTCCACCAAGTGAGTGGAAGTCCCTTATTTTACAAGTGACCAACGGTTGTTCTTGGAACAATTGCACCTTTTGTGACATGTACACTCAAGAGCAGAAAAAATTCAAACCTAAAAAACTTGAAGAAATAGAACAAGAACTCAGCGCAATCAAACGCTCAAGCATGCCAGTTCAACGTATTTTCTTGGCTGATGGCGATGCCCTTACATTACCGTTTAGGCGCTTAAAAGAGATTTGTGAATTAATAAACCAATACTTCCCAGATATCCAACGTATCTCGTCTTATTGCTTACCAAGAAACCTCACCAATAAAACCGTAGAGCAGCTACAAGCGCTTAAACAGTTAAAGCTTTCACTGGTCTATATTGGTTGTGAAAGTGGCGATGATAAAGTCCTAGAGCTTATTAAAAAAGGCGAAACCTACGAGTCATCAAAAGTCGCGTTAGATAAATTACAACAAGCGGGCATTAAACGTTCTGTGATGATCTTAAATGGTTTAGGCGGCAATGAGTTTAGTGAGCAACATGCGATTAACTCAGCTAAGTTAATGAATGACACTCAACCTGAGTATTTATCCACGTTAGTGGTCTCCTTCCCTCTTGGTCAAGAACGCTTTGCTAAAGAGTTTCCAAACGGCTTTGAATTACCTAACCAACTTGGTTTGTTTAAAGAAATGGAAACCTTGTTAACGCACTTAGAACTGGATAAAACCATATTCCGTTCAGACCACGCCTCCAACTACTTAGTGTTAAAAGGTATTTTAGGTAAAGACAAAGAAGCTTTATTGAGCCAAGTACAAGCGGCGATTAATACACCGAATATGATACCGCTTAGGGAAGAATGGCAAAGGGGGTTGTAACTTTTAGGCCAAAAAGTGGGTGGCTTTTTTGGCCTGTCGGCCAGTGGTTTGGTGTTAATTGTTAAGCCCTAATCTATTCTGAAAGTTCTTATTTCACCTGCGGCGCAGCTTGTCAGTTCCCGACACAACCTAAGCTGGCGCCTGCTTAATTCCATATTTTAAAAGATAAAAGACTGTTTCACCTGCGGCGGTCACCAAGTAAACTTCCCTGTATTGATGACATCCCATCATCCCTGATGTGGTAGGTTGTCAGTTCCCGACACAACCTAAGCGAGTACATCCATGTACTCGACAATACCTTTTTGCAATAGCCAAAAAGGCTGCACTTGAATTCTTTTAATATGATTACTGTTAAATTGTATTTGTGTGGACTTTAAGGTTTCGCCTCTCGGCGACCATACCTTTTTTCAACAGCCAAAAAAGGTAGGCGAAAAAGGCCGCTTCCAACAAAATCTAATACTTTATTAAATAGTTATTTTTGTTTACAAAAAAGGGCTAGAAAATCGTCCCTGACAACCAGCCCTTTCTCAGCATCCCGGCTTCGAATTTTATAAAAAATAATATTTAACAAAGTGATTTTGTGATGGAGGGGTAAAGCGGAGCAAAAGCAAAAAGCCTATTAGCTGACGCTAATAGGCTTTTAATTGTTAAATTCAAACGTAATAAATTATGTGCTTAATTTATTACTCGCTCTGTTTTGTTTGCAATCTTTCTTTCATTCTATTGTTTATTTTTTCCAAAACTTCATAAAGATTCGTAAGAGCTCCTTTCTTTAAACTTGGTTCCAAGCCCTTAATTTCCTCTGAAAGTAATTTAGTAGTCTCTACTAAGATTTTATGCTCAGTATTCAAAAAATCTTCAATATTACTAAAATTATATTTATTGCCCATGTACAGAAAAAAATCAGCAATATCTTTTGCAGTCCAATCAGTAAAAATACTTACTAGCTCAGTTGCTTCAAAGTTATGTAAAAAAGGTTTATGTTCATACTTATCATATAAGTCTTGAACTATTGATCCGAATGATTTTTTAAATGATTCAATAAAATCTGCTTGTTCACCGTATTTAAGCTTACTTTGAAACTCAGCCTTTTTTTCAGCTCTTAACTTAACAATATCTTCATTAGCAAGAGATCCCATCCAGTGAAGATCCTTAACACTTTCTATGTCAAAACGTTCAAATTTAACATCTTTGCAAATCTCTAGGATTTTGTCTTTTGTTAAAGGACTTGTTATAAACTCTTCTTCTATGAATGAAAGTAAAAAATCAGAGTAATTAAAAAACTTTATAAAATTAATATCGGCAGTTGAATTAAGGTAATTAACCATGTCTTCAACACCTTGTTCAAACGCATTCGGTTCCATTCTAAAGCGTAATTCATAATTAATAACTCTATCTAAAAGAGTAGTTGTTATGGGTAAGTTTAAAGCTTCAACTATATTTTCCTCAGTGAATTTATCTATTCCCTCACAACAGAAATCGACTAAATATATGTAGCCAGATAGGTTGAATAAAATGTCATCCAACCTTGCTTTTCTTAACCTTTCTTTTTTAACAGTTTCAGACTCTTCTTCGGACTTGCCATCAAAAATATCAGTCGTTGGAATCTTGCCATATAGTCCAGAACTATTTAAATTTTGTTTGATTTCTTCGACAGAGTAATTATCTTCGTAATATGCATAACAAATTTTTACTATCGCTTTTAAAATATTAGCATTGGCAATTTCTAGGCTGATATTTTCAATTTTAATGAACTTTTTCTGTAATTGTTCAAATTTACGTAATGCTCTTTTTAAGACTCTAATATTTGCTAAATTAATGTCTTTAGATATGTTTAATACTTGAACTAGATGTGTATCCAACCGAGATGTTAATAAATTTGGATAATCCGTTTTTAAAAATTCAACGATTTGTTTTGGGTTGTATGCAATGGTTATTGTGTCATGGAAGGTTTTTTCTAAATCGGCTTTTGCATCAATTTTTTCAGAATTAGCAATGACTAAAATTTTAACATTGTTTTTTTTGTCTACTAGGTTAAAGCACTCACCTAAAATATTTTTTATCGTTTCAGGGTTAGATACTCTTTCTAAATCATCAAAAATAAAAACTTTGTTCGATAAGTTTGAATAAAGACTGTATTTATAAGCCCCTGAGATACCCTTTAATAAAGCGCCAATACCTTTTTCCGACTGGTTTATACCGGTAGCATCAGCGATCTTTATAAGGTTATCCGTTAATTTTTTCGTATCCTCTGTACCTGACAAACACACAGAAATTACCCTATCTCTAAAATCCTCAATATTAGAAACTCCATACAGTGACATCATATGGCATGACGAACTTGAGTATTTTTTATTTAAATGAGGAAATAATTCGTTGTAAACATAATGTGTTTTACCACTTCCCCATTTCCCATCAACTAAAACCATTGGTGGAAATGAATTATCTTCAAATAATTCAACAACTCTTTTTTTACCAAAATCTATAGAGTTAACTTGAGAACCTTCTGACATTTTATCATCCTTGTTACGTTTACGAATAACCGACTGACAAACATCGTTGAACTACTTTTTAAGTAATAATTTAGATATTCTAGTCATCATTATTCATTATTATTTGTATTTAAAGTGGGCACCCACTCTAATTTGCTAAAACATTGAAGTCAATTTGAGTTCAGCTCAAGATTTTGCTTTTATTATTGGAAGAAGGAAGCATTCGAATGATTGTTTTTTTTAAGTGATTAACTTACGATTCGTAGGCTCTTTATTCAAATTAAATATTTTACTGATTTATATGTTTTTTTGTGGGGATAGGTCAGACTCTGACCTGTTTTATTCTTTAATTTAACCCTGACCCCTTTTACTTCTTTATTCTTATATTGAGCATTAGTTTTAATATAGTGATCCTATGTACGCTAAGGTTTCGCCTCTCGGCGACCATACCTTTTTTCAACAGCCAAAAAAGGTAGGCGAAAAAGGCCGCTCCTAACCAATATTCTATTTTTCAATAAAACTAAGTTTTATCTTCCAAGACGGGATGAACATTCGTCCCTGAACACCATCCCTTATTCGACGTCCTGTCTCATACTTTCGAAAACTTATTTTATTTCAGGAATATTTAGATGGAGAGGTAAAGCAGAGCTAAAAGCAAAAGCTGGGCGAATATAGCGGTTAGCCAGCAACAATTGACTTATGTGTTTTATCGAATTAGATTGGATGTCCACGTTATCGTATATTTTAGGCATAAAAAAAGGAGCTTATTAGCTCCTCTATCACTCATTAGTAGCAACTAACAAGCTTCCTTACGTGATTCTTGCCAAGGATACTGTTTTGCTATATGAGGGTTTTCTGCTTCAATCTTAGTCATTAGATCACCATTAATTCCAAATAAATTTAAAGCTGTATTACCAGTTTCAATCAAATTTAATAATGTTTTTTCAAATGAAATTGTTTGTGCGTTCATAGTCATGTGTAACCCCTTTTTTAAATATCCTTGATAACTATATGTAGTTATCAAACAATATCAGATAAAAGTCAAATAATTTGACTTTTTATTTTTCATGCAAATTCAACACCATACCTTCAGATCTTGTAGTGTAACTTGCATCATATTCAAATCCCATATCTACAAAATTAGAGATTGTAGATGGTACGGGATTTATTTGTACAATTTTATCAACAACCATACTTGTATCGGCTGTTTCAAGACAAATCTTTAATGCGGACAGTATATCAATTATCAACCGAATCCAACCACATTTATCAAAAAAAGTGTAAAAATTTGATACCTCTGTGTAAAATATTTCGAAGGCGCAAGTGTCAGGATCTATTCGTCCTAATACATAACCAACAGGCAAGTTGTTGGTATATATAGCGAACTTTAACGGAGATTCCCCCTCCATATACATAGCATCTGAACCAGAAACCTCTGCATCCCAATTAAAATGTTTTTTATTTTTAAGTGTTGATAAATCATTTAATACTAAATTGGTGCAGTAACAAATTTTGAAATTATACTTTGCAAATGTTGGGTGCTTATCCAAATAAGCTTGAATAGCAGGGTAAGCATCGTTTTGAAATTTTACTAAGTCCACAAATCATCCCTTTTTCGTTTTCATGCATTATACCTAGATTGTATATAAAAGATACTATACATTCATACAGTTTAATTTTATCACCAAAATAAAACGGATCAGGGTTATTTTAAATCTGTCAGTCATAGCTCGAATATGTAATAGCTCGTTTTCTCCAAAACAAAAAACGTTTGTTTATGCATAAATCAGCTGCTAAGTTATTACTGTTCTTATAATTTATAATAAATAAAAAAGTTTATTAGCGGAATAAAACCACCTGTGGATAACTTCCTTTAACAGGAGTTCGCGCTAATACGCTGTTAGGTGTCATTATGAAATTATTAATAATCATGATCAGCTTCATATTTAGTTTTAATGCACTTGGGGATACTAATAAAATGAGCTTAAAACAAATTGTAGAAAATGATAAATGGACTGTAGCTGAAGGATATTTAGGTGAAGATAAAATGTTTCTTCGATATAGACATGAAATCAAGCATTCAACTGATGTTTCAAAATATCCTAAAGCGATTCATGTCTTCTGGAAATATGAACCTAATGATAGTGGAATGCCATCTGCAGAAGTCAATAAAGATATGGGTGTGTTTGAAGAGCACTTGGTAAATGCTTTAGAGGTCGATATGTCAGGTGTTATAACGGCGATTATAACTAAAGAAGGCTCTCGTCATTGGCTTTTTTACTCTAAAGATACAAATACTTTTGCATCTAAACTTCAATCTATACCGCATAAAAATAGCGCATACCCGATTGAAATTGAAGCTAATAATGATAATGAGTGGAAAGATTATTTTGAGAATATGTACATACCTCCGCGCACCTAACAAGAGATAACATGGACACCCACTTTAATTTGCTACAACATTGAAGTCAATTTGAGTTCAGCTCAAGATTTTGCTTTTATTATTGGAAGAAGGAAGCATTCGAATGATTGTTTTTTTAAGTGATTAACTTACGATTCGTAGGCTCTTTATTCAAATTAAATATTTTACTGATTTATATATTTTTTTGTGGGGATAGGTCAGACTCTGACCCATTTTATTCTTTAATTTAACCCTGCTCCCTTTTGACCCCTTTTACTTCTTCACCTCAATCTTATTACTACTTATACAATTGATTTTGCCTTTAGGTTTATTCTCACATAGCTCTGCAGACAAAAAATACCCATCTTCATTTTGAAGATCATAATACAATTCAATTGCATTTTTAAAAAACACTTTACCTTTAAATTCGTTGAAATCTAAAACGGATTTATTCTCAAATTTACATTTTGCATTAATGTGTGATTCTAAAGGTATTGAAATTCCTTTTAAATTTGATATTAATAAATTTAAGTCCCCCACACTAGACAGACAAAAGTTATAATTTACTTTTGTTAAAGAATAGGATTCATTGAGCAGTAAAATATGAATTTCATCACCATGCTGGCTTACTCTTAAAGTACTAGCATTTATATTACAAACCCAAAATAGAGCGAAAATCACAACTGATTTATTTAAAATTTTATTTAGTAGCAATGTAATTGGGTTTTCCATATATATTGTTAACTTTCCAATAGTTATCATAAGTTAAATACTCCATTGTATTATTAATTTCTGTAATATTATTTGTTAATCCAGAAGTAAATTAACATTGCCATCCACCTTAAATTAAGTCAATAAAACGGGTCAGGCTTATTTTAAATCTGTCACTCATGGCTCGTTTATGTAATGGCTCGTTTTCTCCAGAAATAACGGGGATATCCATCTTAATTTGGATAAAACGGGTCAGGGTTATTTTAAACCTGTCACTCATGGCTCGATTATGTAATGGCTCGTTTTCTCCAAAACAAAAAAACGTTTGTTTATGAATAAATCTGCTGCTAAGTTATTACTGTTCTTATAATTTATAATAAACAAAAAGTTTACTAGCGGAATTAATCCACCTGCGGATAACTTCCTTTAACAGGAATTCGCGCTATTACGCTGTTAGGTGTAACCAAAATGAGAGTATTGAGCGTAATTTTATTTTTCTCAATTAGCTTCTTGGCAAAGGCTGAGAATGTTCCATGCTGGATGAACCCAGATACTATTCCTGAAATAACACAGGTTGCGGTGCTCAAAACTCATTTATTACCAATAAACCTAGATGCACCTGAAAATGATTTAAAAGTAAGAATCTCCCATAAAGATTTTCGATTCATAGCAATTGGAGGCTTTGGTGTCGAATATCCAGGACTTAAAAATAAGGAGCTATTGTGCACTCATGGGTTTCGCTTTATCACTGGCACCTCTGATGGTCTAGAAAGTAAAGAACACGGTGAACTCACACATGCCTTTAAGGTATATGCTAAAAAGTACAACATGAAAATGGAGGGGATCATTGGTGGAAAGTAAAACACCTAACACATATGAACCTTCTCCCGTCAAATAAGCAATAACATCTTTTTTAGCTGCCGTTAGGCAGCTAATTTTTATTGTAATAATAAAACTGGTCAGGGTTATTTTAAACCTGTCACTCATGGCTCGATTATGTAATGGCTCGTTTTCTCCAAAACAAAAAACGTTTGTTTATGCATAAATCTGCTGCTAAGTTATTACTGTTCTTATAATTTATAATAAATAAAAATTTACTAGCGGAATTAAACAACCTGTGAAGAACTTCCTTTAACAGGAATTCGTGCTAATAAGCTGTTATATGCTTCTCGGAGGTTATGAAATAAAACGGGTCAGGGTTATTTTAAATCTGTCACTCATGGCTCGAATATGTAATGGCTCGTTTTCTCCAAAACAAAAAACGTTTGTTTATACATAAATCTGCTGTTAAGTTATTAGTATTATTAAATAAAAAGTTTACTAGCGGAATTAATCCACCTGCGGATAACGTCCTTTAACAGGAATTCGCTCTAATAAGCTGTTATGTTTTTAAATGAAATTTAGAGGTAGTTTAGTGAAAATAGTAAAAGGTGAAGTAAATCAAGTTCAAATATCTAATGTTGTTGAAACTGAAGGTGCTAAAGATAATCAAAAACAGGTGACGTATCATGTCCATAAATTCATGTTAAATGGGACTATGTACACTTTTAAAAAAGCAGGTGCAGCTTTAAATATATCTAATGGCAATGAGATTTCGTTAGCTGTAGGAGTTTTAGGTGGCGTATCAAAAATATACAACCATTCATCAAATGAGTTTTCACACCACAATCCTGCTGTCACCGTGTATAGGTTTGCTTTAATTATGGCTTTTGTATTATTTGGCTGGCATTTGGCTGCTTCTAAGTTGTTTTATAAGTTTGCACCAACCGATTTTCACAACCTTCCGATCCTTACTCTAGTAATTGTAATATGTTTAGGTGCTTACCAAGTAGTAAGAAATTTTCAAATATATAGCAAGCTCAAAACAAAATAAAACGGGTCAGGGTTATTTTAAATCTTTCAGTCATGGCTCGATTATGTAACGGCTCATTTTCTTCAAAACACAAACCGTTTGTTTATGCATAAATCTGCTGCTAAGTTATTACTGTTCTTATAATTTATAAGAAACTTATTAGTGGAGTAAAGCCATCTGTGGCTAAATTCCTTTAACAGGAATTCGCTCTAATAAGCTGTTATGTTTCAAGGATGATGATGAGTCGAGTTTCAACAAAAGAGTTATATTTTATTGGAGTTGTAGGCGCTCCATACTATATTTTTGCTGTGGTGCTAGCTTCAGTGTTAGCAGATTATAGTAGTTTAGGTTTTTTGATTCTTTTGCCTCTTTGGTTTATCTACGACCGAATTTCACAACCTACCTATATTAACAACGTCGTAAACGGTAGTTGCAGTAAGTATAAATACACATTAATATCAATAACCTATCAGTTTATATTTATCTTTTTAATCACAATTATTATTGGTGCAATTGAAACATAGAATAACAAAGCCCCCTTCTTTATTTTCTTCAATTAAATAACATGGACATGCTCAAGAATTTATTATGTTTAAAAAGACTGTAAAAGATAAAGATTACATACCCAACTATATCCCTACTAAAAAGCGAATAGAGAGGTTGATTCTAATTATTGTTCTTTTGGCTTACGGTGGATATGGGTTATTTAAAGGTGAGCTTTATTTAGCTTATGGCCGTGGGGATGTCACTCTCTATGGGAATGCTATCTATATTGCATTTTCTGCTCTTGTAGTTGCTGTTGCTTATTTAGCGCTAGGCATTGTTGATCATTACGATAAACGTAACAATGAACATGTTTATCGTCGCTTTGAAGCCATTTTAAAAGGACTTGCGGTTTTAATTTTGTTAACTGCAATATTTGTAAATTATATTCACACAATTGAATTACAGTAAGAAGGTATATGTTGTGGATTTCAAGTTACGTTTAAATAATTACATTGTAATCAATGACGCCAGACTTTGACCAGGAAATTTGAGAAAAGTATTATTGTATAAATAGGAACTGATGTAGTTGTTTTAGGTCAGAATAAAAATAAAAAACCTATTAGAGTCAGTTAATAGGTTTTTAAATTGTATAAGTCTATTTTCTATTGATAATAAAAATAGGCTTAACTAGATATAATAATTAATCATAACAAGTTTACAGTTAAGATATTATTTTTCTTCACAAAATACTCTACAGTATTCGTTCATACCCATCATACACTTAAGTTGGGCTGACATTGAGCATTGATTATTTGCTAAAGCACTAAAGGTTGCAGTTAAAGATAAAACCAAAGCGATAGTAATTGCTTTTTTATTTTTTTTCATTATTAATATTCCTTCATTGATCCTCAAATTTATAAACTTACCGCCTGAGGCTTACGGTCTTAATAAAATACACTCGACTTTTTTATTCACCAAACAAATAAATTTCACCAATTGCATTAATTTAATTAACCTAAAATTATGAAATAATAAAACGGGTCAAATAAAACCGTTCAGGGTTATTTTAAACCTGTCACTCATGGCTCGATTATGTAATGGCTCGTTTTCTCCAAAACAAAAAACGTTTGTTTATGCATAAATCTGCTGCTAAGTTATTACTGTTCTTATAATTTATAATAAAGTTTATTAGTGGAATAAAACCACCTGTGGATAACTTCCTTTAACAGGAATTCGCGCTAATAAGCTGTTATGTTGCTGAGGAAGCAGTATTGAAAGTTTGTATATTAATCCTAATTTCGCTGTATTCTTCTAGTGCCTTAGCATGTTTTTCACCACCGCCAGGCTTAGTAGAGGAACATGAGTTTCAAGCTAAAACTTTTTTTATCGTTGCACTCTTATTTCTAACTATGTCTATCTTGCTGCGTTTTTTATCAAATAGAAAAAGGATTTGGGTTCCACTCTTATTTATAACTACCTTTACCTATTGGCCAGCATATATTTGGCATTGGGGACATGCCTACTCTGGCGCTTGTGGTATGCCAGAAATTGTTTTAGCATTCCAAATATTAGCCAGTGGTTTTGCGGTATTATTTACCTACGAAGTATGGCACTTTTATAAAGCTAAACGCGAATAATAACGTGGACACCCACTCTAATTAACCAAAATATTAAAGCCTAGATTCAGGTTGAATTTTAAAAATTACTATTACTGGCAATTAGTTAACGACTCTGGTAAAAATAAGTAATTCTGAAATGTGATCGATGGATTGGTAGAAAAACGTTCAATTCGCTCTCTATAAATATGTTATATAATTAAAAAAGGCTTTACGAAAATGATTAAAAATAAAGTTTTCATTCTTGTTCTATTGAGTACACTGACCGGTTGTCAGTCGACCTCTAACCACACTAAAAGTGTTCCGCCAACCATAGCTAATGCAGTTGAAAATAGAACTGAAATAAAACCGATTATTCATATAGAAGCAATGTATCCCAAAGATGCTATGGCGAAGAATATAGAAGGCTATTGCCGAGTTTCTTTTGACATAAAACTGAACGAACCTAGTAAACCTCATAACATCAAAATTTTAGAATGCTCACCTAAAGGTGTATTTGAAAATAGCTGTACTAATTCAGTAGAGAAATGGCTTTTTGTCGCCAAGAACACTTCTGAATCTCCAACAGGCCTTATTACAACCTGTAAATTCAAACTAGGTTAAAAATTATATATAAAACGGGTCATATAAAACGGGTCAGGGTTATTTTAAATCTACTCATGGCTCGCTTATTTAACGGCTCGTTTTCTCCAAAACAAAAAACGTTTGTTTATGAATAAATCAGCTGCTAGGTTATTAGCATTATAAGAAACAAAAATTTATTAGCGGAATAAAGCCACCACTGGATGAATAACCAACCAATTGGAGCCCCCTTTTATTCCTTTATTTTTAACCTTTCGTTGTTATCGAAAAATTCTGAATACTTGACTCTTTATTTTTATAAAGGACAACTACTAAATCTATTTCTACATTTTTTCCAAGCTTGATATTATACCAATACCTTTTGTGACCTAGTATCATATGTGCCAAATTAGAAACATCCCTAATATAATCAATAGTAACATCGCTTTTATCAATTCGTTTAAGAACGGCTTCAGCTCTTTGATAGGCGGTTTTCGTCGACTTTTGCTCCAAAATTAAATATTCAAGATAGCTCTTCACATCTGTAGTGCCCATTACAAGAGCAAAGCTTACGATTTTGCCATCGCTTTTACTAGGTGAACTGTAATATTGATACCCCACACTTAAACCTAAAGTACTTAGTAATAATACTAAAGCAATTGAATAACGTCTCATTGCTTATAAACCTCAAATAAATTTTCATCTGTCCTGATGGTATCACGTCGAATCAATAAGGTTAGAACACTTGATTTATGAAAACTAATCATAAAAATGCTAGCTGAGGTTGGAATCAAACGGTTACCAATGGTGATATAGTAAGGAAAACAGTCAATTAAATGGGGGATATAATATGAACAAAGAAACAATTATTGATGAAGTGATTGATGCATTTTTAGACGCTGGATTTGTAAAAGAAGCGGACAGGTTAACTAGTTTCAAACTTAAGCTATTATCTGATGATCCACAAGAAAGAGCCAAAGCGTGCAAAAATATAACAGGGTTCTGTCAACTTAAAGTATGGGGCGATCTGGCTGTCCATAATAAAGGTCAAATATATGGAACAGTTAATGAGTGGAATGCAGCTTTGACACAACTATCTAGTTTTTCAAAGAAAGCGTAATATCAAAAATTAATGGCTACCAATAAGGTCAGTGTCTGACCACATTGATAATCATTTATTTCAATGTATGTTATGTGTTTTTTTCTGAACATTTTATAAAGTCACTAATATACACGGATAGTATTGCTTAAGAGATGGAGTGAGCTGTGTTAGTCTATTTTTAAATAAACAAAGAGTTGAAAGTAGTCATCGTGAATAAATTAAACACCACATTTCTTTCGTTTTGTACGTTATTTCTTGTTATGGGGTGTACACCCAAGATTGAAACAAAAGCTTATCCCGTATTTTTAGATCCCAGTATTGATATTACCGATCGCTCAAATGACAACTTTGAAACAAGCGATATAGCACTATCTAAACAAATGGACTTACTTTGGACTGAAAATAATAGCTTTAAAGTTTCATTGTTCGATAGCGAGCTTGACGCACAAAGTAGAAAGTTGGGGATAGTTAATAATTGTACTTCAATGATAGAGTTATATTCTGCAGGATATGAACCACAAGCCTCTTATGGGGTTTATCGTTCTTTATATATTCAATGTAAATTAATTGATGTGGCAAAGTCTTTACGCAGTTCTGATACATCTTATTTGAGTGATTTTAAGCTTGATTTTGACAGTATTAAAAACTTACCTAAAAATATGGCCTTTATCGTTGCAACTTCACAATACAATCGTATTTTAAATGACCCTAAAATAAAAACATTAAATGACGCATCTAAAATTATAGAGGTATCTGAAGATGAACATGGACAAGTCTTCGCTGAGGATGATTCTGATGGATTACAATATATGTCTATTTTGGCGAAAGGTGATGTTAATAACGATAATATTGAAGATATAGTCATTAAAGTGGTTAATGCTGTTAAGCAAGGAAGTTATACCGCTTCTCATTTATATGTACTAACAAAAACGAAGAGTGAGGGTGATTGGATTTTATTAGCCGACGAATGAGCGAAAAAGCTATCCTTCTTTAATTAAAAAAATAACGTGGACAGCCACTTTAATTCCCCCTTAATTTGATCCAAAATGATAGTAACGAAATATACAATAACCAACTAAAAGAGAAAACCAACCTTGAAATGAGTTTAGATCTGAACTTAAGCTATAAAGACCAAAAGCAATCAATATTGACGCTATAAAATATCCCATATTTTCCTTTTTAAAATCCTAAAAAATAACGAAAACCGCATCTTTATTTGATGCTCTGTTCATGTGCCCTTTTGGCCCTAAAGCTATTTAAGCCACTTAAGCCTTGCGAATATATGCTTATCAGCAATATTCGTGTTTGGGTCATGCAACATTGCTAACCCAAACACGGCGGTTAATCACTTAAAAATAGTATGATGCTCAGTACCAATTAAATTAATAACTGGACTACAAAAAGCTAAGCTATGCAAACAGTTTTCTCTCAAAACTGACTAAAGTTGTTCTATATCATTTAAACTTTAATTCATGAAAACAAACATTTGACTGAAAAAAGTCGAAGCGTATATTTTTACTTATTGTTAAATAATTCTTTAACGGAGTAAATACTATGAGCAATTCTAAAATTTATTTAAACGGATTAGGATTAGCTTCCTTATCAGCTGCTGTTTACTTAGTGCAGAAAGCTGGTTTCAATCCAGAAAACATTCACATTTTTGAAAAAAATACTGAAACGGATTTAGTGGGTGGATCAATGGATGCATCTTTTAAAATGGTTGATGGTAAACCTGTTTACATAATGCGAGGCAGCCGTATGTACGAAGATAAAGTATATTGCTGCACCAAAGAATTTTGGTCATTAATACCTTATGACGAAAATGGTTCATGCCTAGACGATTATGAAGCCAATGCTAAAGAATGCCATATGGACACTGTGGTTAGACTATTACATGCAAATGGTGAGAAAGATACGGGACACGACCTTGGATTAGGTGCGACTGAAGCCCTTCAAATGGCTCGATTAATAGAAATACCAGAATCTAAAATACCAGCAGACGCTAAAATCACTGATTATTTTAGTGAAGATTTTTTCAAGAGTAATTACTGGTATATGTGGCGTGCTCTTTTTGCTTTTCAGCCATGGCACTCTGCGATAGAGATGAAGCGTTACATGAAACTATTTTATCACCGTATGTCTGATATGGATAAAATGACCTCTTTAGAACGTACACGTTACACAAACTACCACTCGTTCATTCTACCTGCTATTAAACTCATAACAAAAAAAGGCGTTCAAATACATTATGATACTTGTATTACGGACGTAGACTTTAAAGAAAGTGATGATAAACGTTGGGTAGAACGCTTACATTTAAAAAATTCAGAAGATAAAGCCCTAGATTCAATAGAAGTTAGGCCACAAGACAAAGCATTTTTGACAATTGGCTCAATTGTTTCTAATCATTGTTATGGTTCTCATGATGAGCCTGTATCTACAACACCGGTAGAAAAACCAGGCGAAGCTTACGAGTTATGGCAAAACATTGTAGCCAAACAAGCTGACTTAGGTAGACCAGACCGTTATTTACGTGATGTTTCACTTTCTAGAATCATGCACTTTACCGTCACGTTTAGAGGAAACCTGTTTGAAAGAAAATTCCAATGGTTAGTTGAACGACAAATGGGAGTACAAAGCCCCTTACCTTTAACACAATCTCCATGGATAATGCATGTACACACCTATCGCCAGCCTTTTTATCCAGGTCAAGCGGCAGATACTTGTGTAATTTGGGTTTCGGCATTAGGTGAAGATAAGATTGGTCAATTTGTAAAAAAACCTATGTATGAATGTACTGGAAAAGAAATTCTAGAAGAGCTCCTAGGACATTTATGGGCAGATCTAAACGAAGACGAGAAAACAGAACTTCTTGAAACATCTTACTGTGTACCTTGTAGATTACCTTACGGGATCTCTCAGTTTTTACCTAGAACCGAAGGTGACAGACCTCCTGTTGTACCTAAAGGCTCGCAAAACTTTGCGCTCTTAGGACAATTTGTTGAAATACCAGATGGGATAGTTTTCACAACCGAATATAGTGTTCGTGGGGCTATATTAGCCATTAACAAATTAATAGACCCATCAATAAAACCACCTGAAATGTACTTTGGTCAACACCATTTATGGGATAACTTAAAAAATGTAAAAGCAATTTTAGGTTAATCACGCTGGCGCTCGTTTGTAACCAGCGTTATCAGCAAGTTATAAAAATAATAAAACAAAAGCTATCTATTTACTTAGGTAGCTTTTTTTGTGTTTTAAGATGTTAGTAGGAAGCCCAATTATGATCGTACCCACTTTGATTTATATTAGTATGTAATTATCTAAAGGTGGGTTCTATATTATTTATCTTGATTGCTAGATGTTTCATTATATTGGTAGGTATTCTTTTCACCATCTATAACTAATGAAAATTGAAATGCTTGATCATTGGTATTGGTTGCTTTCACTTTAACCTGTATTTTATTTGTAGCTAAAGGCAAACATTCAATATTATCAATAACAATATCGGAGTGGTCGTTATTAATTTCTTTAAAAGTAAATCCTTTTACTGGTTTTAATTGAGTCTGTGATTTGTTTAAAGCAACAATATCTACAAACAATAAATTTTGCCCAGAATAATAAAGGGTTATTAGCCTAAAGTGCCCAAGCTTTTGATTAACTCGCCACTCTCCACAAGTTTCAATTTTTTCTATTGAAGCAAATAACGATTCATTAACCTCTTGATAAGAAACAACACGCCCTAAAGCCAAAGGAGCGGTTGAAAATAATAAGAAAAAACAGATAAAAACTAACTTCATGGGTAAGTTCCAATAATTCAAAAAAGATAACCGGGACACCAAGTTTAATTTGTCCCAGTTTAAAAGTGACAGTAACGAAATATACAATAACCTAAATTGAATAAGGCTTTCCAAAAGTAGGAACAATTACTTTTAGAGGATCCATGTTTAATTTCTTAATCTCCTCTTGAAGCGTCTCAATTGGATCATTGTATCCCTCATCGGTTAACTTGAAAGTCCCAAAGTGGATCCCTATCATCTTTTTACTCTCTATATCTTTAAATGCTTGTAAAGCATCTTTTGGATTAAGGTGAGCATCTTTCATAAACCATCTAGGCTCATAAGCACCTATTGGAATCAAAGAAAGATCCGGTGCTCCTAGCTCCTCTTTAATTCGTTTAAAGAACTTCCCATATCCGGTATCGCCAGCAAAGTAAATCTTATAAGCGTTTTCAATATAAAACCCACCCCAAAGCATTTCTCTTTTATCGAATATCCCTCTAGCCGACCAATGCTGTGAGGGAACAAAAGTAATCTTGGTATTATTAGTGGTTATACTTTGCCACCAATCTAGATCGACAGCGCTATTAATTCCGTTATCTTCTAAAAATGACTTCGTTTTCAACCCTGCAACAAATTGGGGGCTGTCTCTATCGTTTAAACGATTGAGCGTATCAAGATCTAGGTGGTCATAATGATTATGAGATATAAGAACGATATCAATTGAAGGTAAATCATCAAAGGCAATTGCAGGTTCAACAACTCTCTTAGGGCCAGCAAATTGAACAGGTGAAGCTCTGAGTGAATAATGAGGGTCGGTTAATATGTTTATATTATCAACCTGAATAAGTACTGATGCATGGTTGATCACAGTAATAATTGGCTTTACTGATCTTTGGCTAGAAGGTTTAAATTGCTTGGAGTCAATTTTATCCGGCCAAGGAGTAGATTCACTAATACTCTCTATTCTCCACTTTAGCAGGTCAAATAAACCTTTATCTTCAAAGGGCTCAATATTATCAAATTTAACACCATCAAAAGGAGCGTTAGTGTTTGCATGAGGTGGAGATGTACATGAGGAAAGTAAAACGGTAAATATTAAGACTGATAATCTTTTCATGTAGTTTGCTCATTTTCTCTTAGTATTTATTTACACCAAATATACATTACGTAACATATAAACTTAAATGTTAAAGTAAACTTGAAAGAAAATAACGTGGACACCCACTCTAATTTCCTCTAATTTGCTAAAACATTGAAGTCAATTTGAGTTCAGCTCAAGGTATTTTTTCTATCACTGAGGGAAGAAATATTGAAGAGGTTATTTTTTATGTCATTGACTTACGAGTTGCTAATCAATGGGGTCTCCCATTGATACTTCCACCAAACTAAAAAGCCACTATGGCTATTTAATTATCCATTGTGGCTTTTATTTGAATCTAGCAATAAGCCTCTTAAACGTTAGGTTAGAATATTATTTACTCTTGTTTGCTTTATTATCTTTTTGAGAGTCCTGCTTTTTTTGATTCGCTTCAATATTATGACTATGTTTATCAGACTCTACTTTTTGTATAGGTTGATTCCTGACACAGGTTAAGTCATGTTCTGAGATATATTGGCAAGTACCTATGTATAAATCGTTATGCCCTCCATTGTATTGGCAAGCTTGTGAACGTTCTTTTTGTTTACATACTTCTAGCGCTATTTTATTTAATGAGCTGGAATGCGCATTAGCGGTATTTATGGTTTGCATTAAAAACATACTCGCCACTGCCACATACACAATGTTAAATGGTCTGCTTTTTATAAGCATTAAATAAGCTCCTACTTGGTCTTGCTATGATTGTTTAGGCGGAAAAGCTGGTTTTGTTAGTTTCTGGCGGCTTAGTCTCTTGGCGGTTTACCGGCCTTTGGTGGTCTGCCGTCTCTTGGTGGTCTTCCATCCGCTCCAGGAGGAGGCCCGGCATGTTCGTCAGCGCTTCTAACGGTTTCTCCGCTAATGCAGCCAATGATCATGTTTTCACTTGGACTAGCGGCATGATAATGATAACCACGTACTTCGTCCGTTGAGCCTCTACATTCGTCTAACGATTCTTCTTTGCCTAGTGCATCTTCCATTGCATAAATGCCATAACCGTCCGGTGCATAACCTACTAATGGCGCATGTCCATCATCTGTGGTCACAGTGTCGGTACAACCTGTAGTTGAATGGTAGTGATAACCTTGATGTACATTAATATGACCACCACAATCATCAAAAGCAGCAATTGTATAGCTACCTAAAATAGCATCTACAGGTGCAGAGCCAGATAACTCTGCGCCATCTAACGCAATACCTACGGTACGTACACGTTGAGCTTCTTCGGCTTTAATTGGTGTAGTAGGTATTAAATAGGTGCGTGAAAAGTCATCATCTAGGTAAGACATTAAACATTCAATACAGTTTTGTTTGTATTGCTCTTCTACATCAGGCTTGGCAGCCCCCAAACACGAAGCTTTGGTATCTGTGTAACGGATTTTATTGGTTTTAGGATCATACAACATCCAGTTAGGATCGTCGTAATAACGGCTTAAGTTAACAATAAACTCCCCTGTAATATCAATCAAATCACCACTGCCACTTTTATCGAACCAAGCACCGCCAACATCGGCTCCGTCAGAAGTATTTCTAGGACAAAATGGCCCAGGTTCTCGCATGGCAGGAGCACCAGATGTTTTTAGCTCATAACACGTGGTTTTAGTTCTTGCGGTTGTTTCACAGTCAACAATTTTAGGAGGTAGAATAAACGCACCATCTTTAAATAAGGAAATATCCAGTCCAGCCTGAATATTGGCTTTACCTGCATTTAGCTGACTATCGTCTAACTTTGGCGCATTCTCACATCCTTGTAATACCACTAAGGTTAAAACACTAGTACACAGCAATAAACCTTTGTTTATACGATTTAATAATTGCATGGTAAGTAGATCCTTATTTCACATTTGATTCAATTGAATTAACTATACCCCTAAATAATACAGATACAATGTGTAAACATTATGGATTATTTATTAGATATTTTTCTGAAAACAAATGAATACATAACAGGGTATTAACGGGGAAATAACAAAGAGCTAAGTAACAAAGACATACATGTTTATTTGGGTTTATTTCACACAGTCTCTCTTCTAATTCTTTCTACTGACTCTCTTATTGCCAACCTTCTTAATTCACAGTCGCTTAATTCAGAATCTATTTAAGCTTTGCGAATATATGGTTGTCGTAGAATTGGTCATTTTTAAAGATGGCATTTTTTAATACCGCTTCTTGTGTAATCCCAATTTCACCGGATTTTTGATATTCAAACTCCCCACGGTTAACACCTATAAAACCAACTAAAACACCGTTAAAACAAATTGCTTTAACTAGTGGACTATTGCTGCCCTCTTCTATCCACAAGCGCACATCTTCTTGCGTGTATGGTGAAGGAATTTTGGTTGAAAGGTACTGAGTTACTGACTCGTCGTTTAATACGGTAACTAACCTTTGCATGTCGTTTTCAGTAAAGCTTTCTGTGTCGTTTGCTATGAAATCCCTAAGTACAACCACTCAAGTTACTTTTTTGTTAAATTTGAATACGATTAAGGACTCAAACGCTATCTCGAAAAAGCGTAAAGCACCAACCTAATCTGCACAAATATATGCAGATTATGGCTACGAAAGTTATATTTTTTTACTTCAGATATATAAAAATCCGATAAATATAATTTATCGGATTTTTATTTAATTGGAAAAACCACTATTATGCTAAATGCTTAATAGAGCAGTATCAAACTACAATTATTTTACTGAGCTTTAGCGGTATATTTATCTAAAAACTCTAGCATGGCTTTCCATCTTTCAACATTATTTTCAGGTTTGTAAAAACCATGACCTTCACCCGATTTCATCATCCATTCATAAGGATGATTTCTTTTCTTAAGAGCGTCTCTTAAGGCAAAAGCATGCTCTTTCGGTACTCTTTGATCCTCTTCACCTTGGATGATAAATACAGGAACCTTGATCTTATCAACATTCTTTATTGGAGACTGAAAGTCTCTATCTTCACCAACTGGTAATACACGATTTAAGTAATTTTTCCCTGATTTATTTCGAGGAATATCTCCTTTCTCGAACATCATGTCTAGATCATATACGCCTACAAAACCAATGGTACATTTATAGAGATCTGGCTCTCTAATTACATTTTGCAAAGCTGCATAACCACCATACGAAGCACCGTAAACACACATACGATCTTTATCCACAATTCCTTTTTCTACAAGATGCATAGTTCCGTCAGTCATATCATTGATCATTGTTGTGCCCCAATTACGGAAGCCTAGTTTATCAAATGATAAACCGTAACCACCAGAGCCTCTAAAATTAGGTTGTAGAACAGCATAACCGTGAGAAGCTAATACTTTAGCATCTCCATCTATTCGACTAATCGTGTCGTAAAGGCCGTGAGGACCGCCATGTGGAAGCAAAATAAATGGTAAATTTTCAGGTTTTCCTTTTGGCAATGTTAATACTGCAGATATCTCTAAACCATCTCTTGTTTTGTAAGTGATTAATTTTGATTTTGGCATATCAACATCATTCAACCAAGGTCTACTTTCTGCCAATGGAACTAATTTTCTTGCTTTTGTATCAAACAAGTAAAAGTGAGTTGGGTTATTTACATTTCCTACACGAAGAACAACTTTTGAATTGTCTTTTGTAGTAGACGTAATATTAACCGCTTGCCCTTTAAATGTGTTTAATAAGCTAGCTATTAACTTTTGAAAAGATTTATTTTTAACATCCGATAAAAAATGTGCATCTATAGTGTTGTACTCATACGAAACACCAAATATTTCTTTAATCTTTCCTTCTTCACTAAATAAAATTGGGGATACATCTACTTTTTCATGAGATGCTAAAACTTCATGTTTTTTAGTTTCAAGGTTGTATGTGGCAAGAGACCAAGTATCAGTCTTGATTGTACTTAAACCAACTAGAGTTTTATTATCCTCTAGAAAAACGATTGGTCTAAAAGATGGTTCATATGCCCCTGATTTAAACAATACTTCCCATTCATCATCGACCGTTTTTCTTCCTAATAGAACACTTTCATTGTCTTTGTTAGGATCTGCGCCATCCATAGCTAACACATTACCATCTTGGTCAGTATAAACGTTGGCGCCAGAACCTCTATATGCTCTTAAAGGAGCTCTGCCCTGACTTTGTTTTCTACCATTACTTACCTTCATTTTGTAAATATCTAAATAAGGTTCTCTTGATGTTAAATCTACACTATAAATTAATACAGAGTCTGGATCATCTGGTAAAAGATCAATCACTTGGGAGAATCGCTTGTCACCACTTTTTGCACGCCAACCTGTTAATATAACTTTATTTTTACCATTAGCGTCCATACCAATTAGTTCACCAGTGCCAAAAGGAACTTCAAGTGAGCCAACTTCGCGTGCCATAGAAAGTAAAAGTCGTTCGTCATTCAACCAGTCAAACGTATTTACTGACTCTTTCCCTCTTCCTCGAGTTACAGAAACTACTTTTTGCTCTTCAATATCTAATACCGTTAATAAAATAACCCCGTTTTCATCTCTCGAAGTAGAAGCTAAGTATTTACCATCTGGTGATATTTTAATATCCAAGTATAGAGATGACTTTGAATAAGCTTCTAAAATATCATTATCCACTGCAGATACTGCTACAAATGGTTTAATGAAAAGTGAAAATACACCCGTCCATATAAAAAAAACTATTATTTTTTTCACAATTAATCCTTAACTGATTTTTAGTAAATTTTTATTAAAAAAAAAGCCTTTACTAACGTAAAGGCTTTATTAGTTACACTAGTTTAGAAATTATAACGTAAGTTAGCAAATGCTCTACGACCAACAAAGTCAGATTGAGAAATAAGCGCTGAGTTACCTAAATCAAAACCGCTTGAAGAAATTCTCGCTGGTTCTTTATCCATAACATTGGCAATACCAAATATTAAGTCTAATTTATCAATAGAGAATCCTGCTGATACTGAATGATAAACAGTATCAGGAATTTCATCAATAAATGTAACAGTTTCATCATTTACAGTCGTTGTATTTGTTTCACTAAAATAGTACTCATAGTCATTGGTAGCTGAGTAATATGTCGTTGTCCAAGTTACATTGAAATCGTCGTTACTATAAGAGAAACGAGCAACGCCATTGTGTTCTGGATTACCATTTTCACCGATTAAGTTATTGTATTCTGAATCTTCAAACAATTGAGATACACGTTTGATTTGTTTTGTGTGCTCTAAAGAGAAGCGAAGTTCACCAAATTCAAACTCATCTTGGTAAGTAAATTGATAGTCAATACCTTCAGCTACTTGATTAGCAATATTTACATAACCACCATTAACTTGATCGATACCAAAGTCATATGCATCTGACCCGTCTCTACGTGTAAATAAATTACAAAGAGGTTCATTAGCAAAATCAGTAGAGCTGTAACAACGACCTACTATGTCTGATCCACCTAAGCTAGAGATTTCGTCTTCAATTTCAAATTTATACCAATCTACTGAAAACGCAAATGTTTGCTCAGGGCTTGTCCATACAATACCAGTACCTTGTGCAGTTGAAGTTTCAGCACTTAATCGACCAGCACCACCACTTGTTACTAATAATGCTGAACTTCCTGGATTCTCATAATCTGTTGGAATACCATCAGCAGCACAGTTAGAGTAAACTGTTTCAGTTATGTTACCTGAATCAAACTCTGTTTGATAATCAACACAAGGGTCAATTGCGAACTGACTACCGAAACTAGTTTGTTCTGCCAAATATAGTTCAAATAAAGCAGGTGAACGGAATGATGTACCTTGGCTAGCACGAATGTTTAGACCATCGATAATTTTCCAGTTAAGACCTAACTTGTATGTAGTATCACTACCAAAAGTATCAACATCTGTAAAACGTGCTGACGCAGTTACATCTAGTTTTTCAACAAGGAATAAGTCTTCTATAACTGGAACCAAAAATTCAGCATAAACAGCTTTAGTTAGCTGATCACCTTCAGTAATACCTGAGCTTGATAAGCCCCAAGAGTTACCATTAAGTGTATGTTCTCCTGGAGTATCTTTAATTTCATCTTTTTGTATTTGGAAACCAATTGCAACACCAACTTCACCAGCAGGCAATTCGAAAAGATCACCACTAACATAACCTTCTATAGTTTGCTGTCTATAAGTAGTGGTGCCTTTATCTGAACCAAATAAGAAATCATTTTGTTCAGCAGTTCTATTACCATATAAAAACTCAGGATCTGTCCATGGGATATCTACACACGTTTTACCACTAAACTCAGTTACTTCGCCATTACATGTTGTGCCATAATAAGCGTTTACCTGAGCCATATACATAGAGTCATAGAAAATTATTTCTTGATCGTATGAAGCATCATTATAACTATGCTGGTAAGATACATCCCAAGTCCAAAAACCTATGTCACCTGTAGCGCCTATTACGCCACGAGTATAATTAACTTCAATTTCAGAATCAAAGTGATCTGTTAAAGCTACTGGGAAAATCGCAGCGTCAGAATCACTATCAAACCCTTCATAAGAACTTGCTGGTAAAGCACCAACTTCAGCAGTCCAGAATTGACGGTAATCATAGGTTTCTGTAACACGTTGACTGTGCATGAATTCACCGTATAACATGATGTCATCAGTAATATTATAATCACCAGTAAGGTAAAGTGATGCTGTAGTTGTCTCAGGTATTAACGTCTGTTTTGCTAAATATGGATGTTGTAGATCCCACCAACCTTCACTCGCATAATCATCAGCATAAGATACCGGGTACCAACCTTCTGGTGTTGTTAAAGCAATATCTTTATCATTAATGCTTTCATAGCCATTCGCTGCAAAGAAACCATCATAATCATAGGCGGCTTGTAAGCTACCACCTAATGCAGTGCTTGGTTCACCATATAACCAAAGACCATAACCTGTTTCACTACAATGAGCTTCGCCAGTACGAGGATCAATAGGGTCGTTACGAGTACCATCTTCTTTAAACTGAAGTCTTTCTGTACAATCTAAGTAATCTCTGTCGCCACGTTGTAACATAGATTTATTATTGTAATCAGCTGTTACACGGAATGAACCTTTATCAAATTGTTCACCATAAGAGATATTGATACGTTTTTCTTCACCGCCGGATTCAAAAGGTTGGCTAATATCAACAGTGACACTTTTGCTATCACCTTTTTTAGTAATAATGTTAATTACACCAGCTACAGCATCTGAACCATAAAGTGCTGATGCACCATCTTTTAATATTTCAACACGCTCTACCGCTGATAAAGGGATACTGTTTAAGTCAAATGCAGATACTGCACCTCTAGTCCCAGCAGGACCGGCACGTCGACCGTTTAAAAGGATTAACGTTCTTTGAGCCCCTAAACCACGAAGAGATACAGATTCTGTACCAGTACCACCGTCAGTTACGAAACCAACAGTTAAGGCCGCTGTTAACTGGCTTGAGCCACCTGCAGCTGTACTAGTTCTTAATAATTCACCTAACGTTTTCATTCCTGATTTTTCAGCATCGGCTACTGAAATAATATCAATTGGAGTATCATTTGCGAACTCATCAGTTCTAATACGAGAACCGATTACGGTAATGCGTTCAGCTTTAGCTGACGCTTCAGGGTCTTCATCTGCTGCAAACGCATTAGTTGCAGGCAATACTGACGCTGCCGCACCAAATGCTATAGCTAAACGCACAGACTTAGCTAATTTGTTATTTATAAACATGTTTTTTATCCTTGTTCCACTTGAAATATTGTTTTTAGTTATTAGATTATTATTATTTAATAATTTTATTTATTATTATTTTAATACTGATCCGATCAGAACGGAAATCAGTTAACAGCTTGATATTAACTTCATTAAATGAGATTGGTCAACCATAAAAAGACAACAAATATTTCTTTTTTAATAAAATGTTACAAAAATATTATGTTTTTGTGTTTTTTTACTTCTATTCTTTGATTTTTATTTTATACACTAAATTAACCAACAATAAAGATGCATGTCAAAGGTGATGCTACCTTGCACATGTTTTTTTAGAATTACATACAAATACGGCGTCTTTCTTCGGTACACACAAATAATTTCAATGTACTTGATTGTTGATTATTATTAATTATTAATCTTACACTTGATTTATTTTGTCTTGTTCAAATATTCTTCATTCCATGCGATAACGCCTAGGTTCTAAATATGATGTGACTCCACAAAAGTAGACAGACATTAACTAAACTTACATCAACTAAACCATGCATTTGCTAAAAGTTAAATTTCCTATCATCTACAAAGGCTAAAGCTTACAAACAGTACAATTCTGTTAAATTAAATCAGATAAATAAAATAATGAATAAACTCAACTTACGTCATGGGCTAGATTGGTTAAATAATCAATAGAGTCAGAGTCTCCCCCATTGATATTGGGTAACTATTTAGCTACTTACTAGCGTCGAGAAACTCTGCATAAACTTCTAAATCGATTTCGTCACCAACAATAGGTATGTAGCTGTCCATGCCAAAGTCAGAACGTTTTATTTGACCAACAGCGCTAAAACCAATGGTGTATTTTCCGGTCATCCAGTTATCCGCACCGCCATGAAACATGGCTTTAAACGTTGCCGGTTTTGTAACGCCTCTGAATGTTAAATCCCCTGTAAAGTTAAAAGTAGTGTCGGATATTACGGTAACCGTGTGGCTAGTAAAAGATGCTTGTGGAAAGCGTTCACTGTCAAACCAAGTGTCGTTCTGTAAGGTTTCTGCCAACTCTGCATTGTTAATATCAACGGAAGTTATATCTACTACGGCGTTTAATGATGCATTGGCCATATTCTTGGGATCAAAGTTAAGCTGAGCATCAAATTGATTAAAACGTCCTACATACGTTGATAAGCCTAAATGTTGGATTTTAAATATTAATGCCGCATGTTGACTGTCTAACTGATATTCACCAGCTTGCAGCTCTATTAACTCAGAGTTAACACTTGGCGTTATCCAACTAACACAGCTTGAAAGTATTAGCGCAGCATAAATGGCTGTGAACATTTGTATAAATGTTCGCTTTGTATTTTTAGAAGCCCTGATCTTGGAAGCAGTGTTCTTGGAATCTATATTCTTGGAAGCTGTGCTTTTGCTGTGTATTTTTATCATTATTTTGCCTTTCGCCTTAGCGAGCTTTTTTACTAAGCGCTTCTCTACTCGCCAAGGTGGATTGAGTCTGTTTTCACCAGCCCAATATAATTTGATTTTATTACCTGATGGGTCAAGTAATACAGCTTCACGCCATAAATAACTCTCGTCTGTTGGGTCTTGTTTAAACTCTATTCCTTTAGATTTGATCAGTGTTACCCATTCATCAAGCGCTTCATGCTCAAAATAAATAACCGCACCATTTGAATAATCAGCATCGTCTAATGAAAGTGAAAAGGTTGCATTACCTTCTGGACATTCAAAACGAGCATAATGAGGCGTATCGACAATTTGAATAAAACCGAGCTGTATATAAAACCCCGTGGATTCGTCCATATCTTTTACTGGTAATGTGACTTGATTTAAATTCATTAACACCTCTTTCATTTGGCTTGGGAGTCGTTTGTACCAGCCCAATAGTCTGATATGTAATCTAGGGTAAATTAAAACATATTTAACACAAGCATATACATAGTCATAAAAGTTAAAATTTAGGATTTAACACCTAAACTATTTGATTACCCTTCACCTTGTATAAGCTTAACCTTGTATACGCTTAATAAGGTTCTCTTATTATCGCTCGACATTATAACGTTTTCACTTCCCTCAAAAACCTTAACCCCCAATAAAAAGCATTAACTTCTTTAAAAACAATATCATTTATATCTAATTACAATGAAATGGTTATTTTGCTCATTTCATAAATCTGAAATGTAGTTTCATTAATTTGTCATTTTAAAGACGCAAAAAATTCGTATTTCTTCATTACTATCCTTGGAGTTTTAATTAATCACTTAATCAATTAATCGGATCTAAAAATGACAAGTAGTAAATTAACTTCCAACCCTCTTACTAAATTAGCCAAATTATCGTTAGCTATATTGTGTGCTACTACAGCAAACAGTTACGCAGATGAAACCAAAGAAAAAGAATTTAAAGCGTTAGAAGAAATTGTAGTTGTAGCACAAAAACGTGCACAGTCGATTCAAGATGTACCTGTGACAATCAGTGCTTATGATGGAGATTTTTTAGAAAGTATCGGTATTGGTGAGTTAGATGCGTTATCTGACATAACACCAGGATTAGTGATACAAGAACAAAGCCCTAATAACCCAGGGTTTGTTATCCGTGGTATTACTTCAGACAGTGGTTCTTCACAGTCATCGTCTCGTGTATCTATTTATTATAATGGTGTAGATGTATCTCGCTCTCGTGGTTCTTACTTTGAACTATTTGATATTGAAGGGATTGAAGTAGTAAAAGGCCCACAAGCTACCTTATTTGGTACAGCTGCATCAGTAGGTGCAATCAGTGTTGCAACGCGTAAACCAGAGCAAGACTTTTCTGCTCAAATAAAAGCGTCTGTTGGTAACTTTAATGCAAATAATGTCAGCGGTTTTGTTACCGGTGGTAACGACATGCTACAAGGCCGAGTTGCTTTTACATATCGTGCTCGTGATGGCTTTATTGAAAACATTGCAGGTGATGATAATTCACAAAGCGCTGGCGGATTTGTACAAGAAGATATGCATGCCCTTAATCATGTTTCTTACCGTCCATCTTTACGTTTTACCCCAAACAATGACGTAACAATTGATTTGGTATACACCTACGAAAAAAATGACGACTCTGGTACGTCATTCAAAAATGGTTTATACGCACCAACAGGTGGTGATACTAGCCCTTATAGTTTTGTTGAGTTGTCAGGTTCTCCACTTTCTGAAGAAGTATTTGGTAGAGAAGACTTAGGTGTAGATCGTACGGTTGATGACATTAACTTAACGGCTAACTGGAACGTAAGTGACAATTTAACTATCACGTCTATTACCGCTCAACGCAGTTTTGAGTCTTTGGAAGTATTTGACGGTGACGGTACCCAAGCATGGTTCTTAGAATTTGCTGAAGAAGCGGAAGGCGACCAATTTAGCCAAGAGATTCGTGCGGTTTATACTCAAGATAAATTAACTAGTATTTTTGGTGCGAGTTACTTTGATGAAGATGGTTTTCAAGCTGTGCCATTTAGCACAGAAGAGTCTGTCTTCTTAAATTGTTTAGGACTTCTAAATAGTGGTGTACCTTGTATAAACAGTGACGGCAGTGTGAATGTATTAACGCCAGTGTTAACTGGAGGTCTTGCAACTGTATTACCTTATTCACTTGAGTTTACTAACTTTGGTGAAAATACTGCTTACTCTGCTTTTGCTGACATAAGCTATAAAGCAACAGATGCTTTAGAATTAACCGCTGGTTTACGCTACGTGAAAGAAGAAAAACGCAGTGGTTATAAATCAGATGCGCCAAACAGCGTATTAATTCAGGCACCTTTCTTTACTGTTAATACAGCTGGTGAAACATTTTACGCTGAAGCGGATTATGATGACTGGTTACCACGTTTTAATGCACTATATGAAATTGATTCAGCAACAAACGTTTATGCAACCATTTCAAAAGGCAGACGTTCTGAAGTCTTAGAAGTGAGCTCCACGAGTAATACTCTAGGCGAACCTGTAATTTCAGTTACAGAAGTCCCTTCTGAAGTTATCTGGAACTATGAAACTGGTATTAAAGGTAAAGCTCTACAAAGTACATTAGATTATTCATTGGCTGTGTTCTATCAGAACTACTCAAACTTCCAAGTTACATTGCAAGATGAAGAAGGCGTAGCTTATTCTGCCGACGCTGGCTCTGCAACTAACGTTGGTTTAGAAGCGGAAGTTAGAGCGCTACTTACTGATGAGTTTGAAGTATTTGCTAATGCAGCTTACCTTGACGCTGAAATTGATGATGACAGCAACAATGGTGAATTAGCCGGTAATACATTTAGACTTCAACCTGAGTGGACTTTCAGTACTGGTTTATTCTATGGTACTGAATTATCAAGCTCATTAAACCTAACTAGTTCACTGATATACAGCTACCGTTCAGATGTATTCTTTGAGCCTGAAAATGCCCCTATCTCTGGTTTAGATATTAGCCAAGAAGGTTTTGGTTTAATGAGTGCGCGTTTAGGTATTGCAAGTACGTCTAATTGGTCTGTTAGCTTATACGCTAATAACTTACTTGATGAAGAGTACTTAGTCGATGCAGGTAACACAGGCGGTGGTTTTGGTAACCCTACTTTTGTCGCTGGCGCACCTCGTATGATTGGCCTTGAGTTTACAATGAACTTTGGTGGTTCTGACTACTAGAGTTAACCTTAACTCAAGAGTTACAAGCAAGTAACACCTTAATTAAGCCACTGAAACGTGGCTTTTTTATTGCCTGCATTTAGCTTCTATTTCTAGCCTAGAGCTGATTTCTGCTTATATTAAAGTTTAAGCTAAGCTTTATGGAATATTAATATATAAAGAACCATGCACAAAAAAGCGGTTACGCATTCACGTAACCGCCCAGTCATTTCTTACTTATTTGATATTATTAACGCTTTCTAGGCTGTATACACCTTTTGATGCGGGTTAACTATGTTGTAACTTGGTGATTCAATGTTATCAACATAACGCCATTCTGCATTTACTTGTTCGTTGGTTAATGTAAGTAACATATAACCACGTTGGGACAAGTCGCAATATTCTAAATCATTGATCAATAAAGATAAGGCACCAGCCATTTGTTCTGCTGTTTTAGAGTTAAGAGAGAAGTATTTCTCCATACCCGGCGATGTCACCCCTGGAGTTGCAAACTCAGCACCCACAGAATTCCCTTTGGCATCTTTTAACATGCCATACCAAGTGTTGTGTGTATCTCCGGCGACCACAACAAGCTTTTTATTTAGCTCTAGTACACTTTTATACAAAACTTCTCGTTCTGCAGGATAACCATCCCAAGCATCTAAGTTGTACGGCATTAAAGTATTAACACGAGCAAGCTGCTCGGCACT
Organism: uncultured Psychrosphaera sp.; assembly: GCF_947500655.1. Classification (GTDB taxonomy): domain Bacteria; phylum Pseudomonadota; class Gammaproteobacteria; order Enterobacterales; family Alteromonadaceae; genus Psychrosphaera. The sequence continues at coordinate 405,090 of NZ_CANMSK010000001.1, forward strand.
TACTTTTTTATTAGCTAATACATCTTGTTTAATTGCCGCCAATTCAGCTAATACCGATAAAGTTTTAGTTCGATCCGGTTGTGAGAACATTTCTGTTGGCATCCACATTTTGGTCATTAATACTTGTTGTCCTAATACTTGCCATTTTGCTGTGGAATTAGCCATAGCGGATGTTAACCAGCTTAATTGGGTATTACCAAGTAGTTGTCGTTTTGGACTGTTTAGATCTTTTACGAATTGGCTCACGTTCATTTTTTTAGTGGTTTTATCTCGGTAATCACTATAAGCCAATTGTTTGTCTCTGGCGATAACACGAGTATCCAACATATGTAAACTAAGTAAATTGCCAAAGTCGAACGAACGATAAATCTGTGGGTTTTGCTCTCCCATAGGCGGACGAATTGGTAGCCATTCATAATAGGCTTGTATTGCAGCAGCACGACGTTTGAAAAAGTCGCCCTCTCCCTCATTATGATTTTCAGCACCTTCTTTGTATGTGTCGTTCGTCACTTCATGATCATCCCAAACGGCAATAAAAGGTGCAGCAGCATGAAGTGCTTGCAGGCCTTTATCAGTACGATATTTAGCATAACGTTTACGATAATCACTTAAGGTAATAATTTCTCCGCTATTATCTGCTGCTAATTCTCGTCCAATTTTTTCTGCTTTGTCTGTGGCGTAGCCACCCATTGGATATTCATAAATATAATCGCCCAAGTGTAAAACCACATCTAGGTTGTCTTGCTTGGCAGCGTCTGAATACGCGTTAAAATATCCAGCTGGATAATTAGAACAAGACACAACCACCATTTTTATTTGGTCGACATTGCCAACAGGTAAGGTTTTAGCGCGACCTACTGGGCTAAATGAGTCTAACCCAATGAATCGATAAAAATACTCAGTGTTAGGGCTAAGATCTTGCACATCAATTTTTAATGTAAAGTCGCGACTTTTATCGGTGGTTTCAGTGCCACGTCTAATGACATTGCTGAAAGCAGCATCACTTGCAAGCTCCCACCCGACTCTAGCTCTAGGTTCTTTAGTCTGCACACGAGTCCAGATAATAAGCGCGTTAATTAACGGGTCGCCACTGGCAACCCCGTGAAGGAATTCAACGGCGGTTAGTGACTTTTGTTGTAGCGCAGCACAGCCAGTTAAGGAAGTGGAAACAGCCAGAGCAAACGCACTTCCAGCGGATAATTTTAAAAATTCACGACGTGAGGTAATTGACATTTTTTACTTATATAACAAGTTTAAACAGTAACATCACCTTACTTTTTTAATATTTCATTTTTATAAATAGAAAAAGAAACTCTTATGACAATGACAAATATGTACAGGTTTTCAGTAACTTAAACCGTTATTTAGTCAAAGGCACAAAAAAGCCGATTAACATCAAAACATTAATCGGCTTTTATATAAATTGATTCTTTTAGGCGTTAACTCAGATAGAGCCATGCCCTTGCTGTTGTTATAATTAAAAACTTATTTTTATCCCAGCAGATAATAAATTAATTTCACTTTCAAGTATACGTTCATCTAGGGTAAACACTTGATAGTCAGCTGTAATACTAAAACTATCTAAAGCATACTCCACACCTAAGGATCCAAATGAGTCTAGGTCTGACTCAGTTTTTAGTTTCTCACTTCTATACACTGATTCATATATATTAAATTCCGGTATTTCAACTCTATAGTCAAGAGTTAGTAATGGTGCTATTTCCCATTGATTAAGGCCTAACTTAGCTTTAAGGAACAAATTTTCGCCAATGGGATAACGAGCAACTAACGCAAGCGTTTTTGTTGTCGTAGCTAAAGAAGTTTTAGCACTGCCTGATAAGTTATAGGTGTAAGAAATACCATTGACATTCTTCACAAGACTATTAGATATGTCAACCTTCATACTGGCTTGACCTAAATCGGTGTAAGAAGCTTCAACAGCAAAATATTGAGTCACTTGATAACCTAAATAAAATTGCATCCCTGTGTCTGAATCATCAAAAGTGTAGTCGCTATTACTAAGCTCTTCAGTAGTATAAGCATCATCATAAATTCCATAGTCTGCGTTACCGACATTAAAACCAATATAAATATCACCGGGTTCTGAAACGTTATTAGCGAAAGTTGGAGCGGATAAAAGTAGTATTGCAGAAAATAAAGTAAAAGATTTTAACATTAAATTCTTCCCTAATTATTAATATTTTTTTAAGTGGCTGAATCTAAAGGTTTATTTTTAGTTTGTCAATTGGGATCTGGTGATGGCTAATAAAAGAATATAACCATAGAAAACTAAAAGCCGCTAACATAATGTTAATAGGCTTATTGCTGTCTTTAAAATAATGAGTTAAGTGTAAAGTACAATCAACTCTTTACAGAGTTGATATTTACATTAATCAGGCATTAGTATTTAAATCGCATTCATTTTTTATTTTTCGCGTCTGCAATCACAACCAGAATGAAAACAATCACAGCAACAACAGCCCCAATAGGTTTGCCTAAATCACTTGATAAATTAATACCAATAGGCGCCGTCATAATATATGAAATGGTAACTGCCGTTGTAATGACAGCAGGAATACTGGTAATCCAATGAAATGCTTTTCGATCAAATAAATACTTAGTCGCTAACCATAATACGCTGGTTGATAACAGCATATTTGAGAATGCAAAATAACGCCAAATTACGGAGAAATCTAACTTAGTCATAAAATACGCTATGGTTAAAATTGGCACAGCCAATAATAAACGGTTACGTATGCTTTGCGGAATATTAAACGCATCAACAATAGTTAAGCGTAATGAACGGAAAGCGGTATCACCTGATGTAATTGGAAATACTGCAACTGCAATAATCGACATTACCCCACCAATTGTTCCCAAGTAACTATTTGCTACATGGTTAACCACTAAACCTGGGCCACCAGAATCAAGCAATGCTTTTAAACCTGCATAACCATCTGGAAAAGCGGCAATACCAGCAAGAGCCCATACACAACCTACAATACCTTCAGATATCATAGCGCCATAATATACTGGACGTACGTATTTTTCGTTGGTTAAACAACGAGCCATTATTGGTGCTTGAGTTGAGTGGAACCCACTAATAGCACCACAGGTAATCGTTATGAATAATAATGGCCAAGTTGGTAATCCATCAGGGTTTGGCTCTAAAAAGTCATGGGCATGATCTGCTTCAAAGTAAGCTAAGAAGTCTCCAGCAACAGGTAAATGTGGCGCATCCATTAATAATGCCCCGCCAATTAAGGTGGTCATTACAATCATTAACAAACCAAAAATTGGGTAAAACTTAGTAATAATTTTATCAATTGGTAACAAGGTTGCTAGAAAGTAATAACTTAAGATAGCCAATACCCAAAAAGTATTATTAGCGAAAATAGTACCTTCAAATATATCTAAATGACTAAACAAGCCAGCTGGGCTCATGATAAATACAACGCCTACAAAAAATAGTAGCATAGCGGTAAACACAAGCATAAAACCTTTGAAGACGACATTGTAATAACTGCCTGCAATTTCAGGTAAGCTTTTACCATCTTCTTTTATACTCATTACACCAGAGAAAAAGTCATGAACCGCGCCACCTAAAACATTACCAAGTACAATCCATACCAAAGCGATAGGTCCATATAACGCACCTAAAATTGGACCAAATATTGGGCCTATTCCAGCAATATTTAAGAACTGGATTAAAAATGCACGAACAGGATGAACGGCTACGTAGTCAACGCCTTCATTAAATCGTTTTTGAGGTGTATCAATTGTTGGGTCGATACCCGCTTGTTTCTCCACAAATGGACTATAAAACTTATAACCCAATATTAAGATAGTGATGCAAATAAAAAAGATGAGCATAAGCTAATTTCTCTTGTTGTGTTGTTAGTTGAAAGCGAATAATCATCGCCTCTTTATTTTTGATATATTTGACGAACAGAATCAAAAGGTCAAGCAATCTAACAGAGTTGATTTAATAAACAAAGCCAACCACTTTAAATAAATATAATTGCGCTAAATCTTACTCTCACTTTTAAAAATTCAATGAATACGTTAGCCCGTTTTACATTTTAATTAATCTTGTTATTTCTATTTCTATTTCTATTTCTATTTCTATTTCTATTTCTAAGAAAAGTAATATTTCATGCACCATAAAAAAACAGGTCAATTGACCTGTTTTTTAAACGTAGCGTTTTTATACAACTTAGTACTTAAAACTAATATGAAATAGCTGATACTAGATCGCTGATTGAAGTAGTTGTTTAAATGCTTCTACGGGCTGTGCGCCAGCAATTGCATTTCTGCGATTAACCACAACGGTAGGAACAGATGAAATCCCCATTTGTTGCCACTGTGATTCTACTTGCTGTACATGTAAAGCTGAGGTTTCATCTTCCAGTTGCGCTGTGACTGCATTTAGATTCAAACCTACGGTCTCAGCTTCCTTTACCAACACTTCACGGTCAGACACATCTTTATGCTCAGTAAAAAATGCAGAGAACAAACGTAATTTAAGCTCGGTTTGTAGGTTAAATTCTTTGGCATACTCAAGTAAAACATGGCAATCACGAGTATTTACTATTTTCATTTCTTTAAAGTAGTCAAAAGAAAAATCAACCTCGTTACCACGAGCTGCCATTTCTACACGAAACTGTGCGCTGCTCTCAGGCGTTGAACCATATTTTCTAGCAGAGTGCGCACTTAAGTTTTCACCTTCTAAAGGCATATCTGGGTTAAGTTCAAACGGTTGCCATTCAATTTCAACTTGATCTTGTATGCCAAGCTCTTCAATAGCTTTCTCTAAATTACGATAACCAATAATGCACCAAGGACAAACTACGTCAGAAACGATATCTATTTTTACTTTATCTACCATAAAACCTTCTTTTTAATATTTTCTGTAAATGCTTTTGGAAGTGCTAAAAGCTCTCTATTGCCGTTTTAATTGCTATAAAATTGTTTAGACTGAAATTACAGCCCATAATACCGATCGGTATGAAATAATCAATGAGTTATTATGCAATGTTATTAATCACGCCCCAACTCACTAATTCATTAGAGTTTCAGCTAATAATTTTAAAATAACCAAATAATGTGCCTTAATTAGATTTAATTAGAAATGTTTATGGATTTGCTAAAAGTATAATTTACCTATGATTTACAAACCGTTATATTAAAATTTAACTAAATGGATAAATTGAATAGGTAAAATAATGAAAAAATTAGACTTTCGTCATGGACTCGACTGGTTACTGGCTACTTTTGCACTAATCGCATCTGCGTCTGTGTTACAAACCTTTATTATTGGAAAGCACTTTATTATTCCAACTGTATTGTTGGTTGTTGCAGTATTTTTCGGGAATTTGGCTTGGTACGGATTTAAGCAAGTTAAATGGGCGCAGCTGTTAAATTTCTGGTGTGACCTTATTCTTACCAGCCATTGTTTTTTTGCTTTATTTTGGGCAAAAAAATACCGCGAGTTATTAGGCAATACATTTGAACCTGTCGCGGTTATCTTTACTTTATTGTTGCTTGCATTAACTTGGTTTTACGCAAGTAAAAACCAACTATTTAAACGTAATAACTAATCATAAATATAATCGCATCAGTTTTATTGATGCGCTATTTCTTAATGCGATTTTATATCCGGCAAGCTTTATTTACTTCACTCTCGTTTACAGGTTGTTTGGTTATAAAGTCAAATTGAATGGTTGTTGCCACGGTTTGTTTATTGATATTGGTATCAGTAGGAAGCCAAATCCATTTTTCAATTGCCTCTATGGCTGGTTTATCAAAGAGTGTTTCTGGGAAAGACTTTACAATAATAAGATCATCAGCCATTCCGTTAGAACCGATGATCAATGAAAACTCAACACAGCCAGACACTTTTTCTTCACCCGCAATAATTGGGTATTTAGGGGCAACTGACTTATCTACAACCCAATAGTTTAAGACTTCGTCTTTATCACCAATTAAGTTTAAATACTCAGAATTATTTATTTGAGAATTTTTTATTTGAGTCGTACTTGTCGTACAAGCTGCTAAAAATAAAATACAGCCAACAATTAACAGTAATTTTTTCACAAGACTTCCTTTGCAGTTCTCACAATTCATTAAACAATATGAATTGCTAAGTAAAATTAATTAGTTAGTCCGTAAGGAGCGAAGAAATGAAGAAACAAGATATAACCAATAAGCCATCCTACGACTTTAAGCGAGCAAATAATATATTTAAATTATGAAAAATAAAAGAAAGAACTTTATTAAACCACCAAGGCACAGATTACACAGAGAAAATAATTACATTTGCATCCCACATTTATTTTGAGGACGAGACGCTTGTACTCACTAAACAAAATCCCCTAGATAGTATTTTATTGATACCGTACAAAACAGTTTCTCCCCTGCGCTTTTGCTTGGTAAAGGGCTTTGTCCGCTCTTTCCACAATCAACTCTTTCTCGGAGCCACTGTTAACCACTTCAAAATAATAGCCAACTGAACAGGTTACATGATCTTCTTCGTTACTATCATTGTGAGGTATTTTTTGCGACTGCCATTGCTCTATGATCCTTTGTGCTAATTTCTCACACTCTTGTTCGGTATTGTTCGATGTCACCACTACAAATTCTTCACCACCATAACGAGCAACAATATCTGTAGTACGTCGAAAAATTTTGCTCAACATATCAGCTTGTAACTTAATCACTTTATCGCCTTGGACATGTCCGTAGCCGTCGTTATATTTTTTAAATGAATCCAAATCAATAATAAACACACAAACACTATTTCCAACACGCTTGTTTAACTCAAGTTGCTCAGCGAATCTAATTTCATAAGTACCACGATTGAAAATATTGGTCAGTTGATCTATTTGGCTTAAGCCAGTGAGTTTAAAATTGACCATTCTAAGTTTCTTCAACCCACTCTCAATTTGATAAAGCCCTAATAAACCGACAACCATAGAGGACACGACAAAGCACAAATTAATAAAGTTTGAGGCACCATACACAGGGTAAGAAAACGTTAAAAATGTATAACCTGCTAATGCGATGCCGCAAAGTATTAATGCAGAAATAAAGTTTATTCTAAAAACGAATATCGCAAACAAACTGTAAATAATGGTGCCTTCATAAGGGAACGCAAAACCATCTAACTTCCAACACTGAACAATTAACCAATAGTTACTATAAGTCAGCGCTAGCATGACACAACATACTGTTAACTGATGAAGTTTTGGATAAGAAGGCATAAAGGTAAGTAGAAAGAAAATAATGCAAACGGGAAGTTGCACAAACAAACGTGATGAAAAATACACGCTTTCTAATGATGTCGGCAGTACAGAAAGATCGGCAATAATAAAACTGCTTAATATAGCCGTACCTACAAAACTCAGTAACCTAATAAGCTTGGCATCTACTTTTCTAAAGTCAGTATGCATCTAGGTATTTACCTTATCTATCTCAAAACTCGTAAGAGAGGCAATAGATCTTAATTTGAGTCTACTCATGGAATTTAACCTAGGTGTAATCTGTAATGAGCCAATAAACGAATAATAAAGTATACCCCGAGAATAAAATTTATTCTCTTATTGATGCTTTAATACCCATTCATAATATCAGTCTGACTAACAATAGCCCTTTTATATAATAGATTAAGACCGGACAAGATGTCGATTCCGTTCATCTATAAGTAAAAATACAAAAAGTCCAAACTATGTTGTTGAGTGTTTTACTTATTTCATTTGCTCTTGATTAGTTTAACTCTGCAAGTTTCAACATAGTATTAAGCGCGGCTTTTAGGTCCTCTAATTCTTGCCCTGATGGAACCGATTTTTTTGCACAATTATTGATTGCTATAGCATAATCGCTAAATAAACCATTTTGTGGATAACGAGTATCTAATTGAACCACTAGAGACTCTTTGTAAGTATCTACTTGGTTTTGATAATCATCGGCTTTAGATTTATCTCCCCCTGTAAATTGTAATAAACCAGGGGATACAATTTCATGTTGAATATATTGGTTATAACCGTCAAGCCCTTCCCTAACTATAATTATGTCGTCGTCATCATACTTAGATGGAGCTGATTCAAGTTTCTTATTAATGAAGTCAATCCAAGCCTGACAAGATTGCATGTCGTTGACTAATCGGGCTGCTGCTGATGGTTGAGTAGTGAAAGCAAGTAAAACTAGAGTGAAGCCGATTACTTTTTTCATTTTATAGTCCTTTATTTATGTTTGTTATTTTAGGGGAATTTTATAAACCTTCTCAATACACTTTAGTTTCAATAAGCAATTACGCCAAATTATACTTGTCTATTTAATAAAGCCCAAAACCATCCAATCATGAACTTTTATAAAGCCCTTTGTAATCAATTATGTACAGTTAAACACTAATAATATTCACTAGCATTTACCCCCGTTGATTTTTATATTAGTATTCACTTACACAAGAGCAGTAGTAGTTATCAATGCCTCATAAAAAATACATACATCACCCTACCGTAATTAAAGACCTTGCTATTTTAATAGTCATCAATTTTATTTTTTTAATCGTGTTTATCCAATTTGATATTTTGGAGTGGGCTTACAATTTTTCTCGCCAACATGAAGGTTTAGAATTAGATGAATGGATACCTTTAGGCCTTACTGTTTCAATCAGTTTATTAGTTTTTTCATTCCGACGAATTAAAGAGCTTGGTGAAATGGCTCAAAAGCTTGAGCAAATGTCTCTACTGGATTTTTTATCTGGATTAGCTAATCGCCGCGCAGGACAAATTAGCTTGTTATCTTGGTGTGAACGAGCAGAGCAAAGCCAACAAGCCTTTGTCCTTTATCAACTCAATATCGATAAGTTCTCAAAGGTAAATGAGTTATATGGCCAATTAATTGGTGATGAAGTTATAAAGAATGTAGCCCAACGTTTAAAAACTAAAATACCTGCAGCAGCTCAATTATTTCGCTGGTTAGATGACAATTTCATTATTGTGATACCGCTAAATAAAATTGATACGCCCAAACAATTTGCTTATAAAATACAACAAAGTATTAATAATAAAGTCATGCAATCAACCTTATCTTTAACGTGTTCTATTGCTTATGCTGTTTGGCAAAAAGGACAAACGACTAATGACATATTATATGAAGTTGAAGATGCCTTGATGGATGTAAAACAGCGCAATAAACAAATAATTGAATCTAACCACAAAGACGCTTTGACAGCTATTTAACTGAGTTAGAACATCATTCTATTTTATGACGCAGTATTTTATTGCGCTGCTACTTTACGTCTGTGCTACTTTATATCGCTTAGAACATAGTCAAAATATTTTCTCTGCTCTATGCCCGCTAAATTAGAATTAATTTTGTTTGGGTGTTTATACTCTCCCCAACTTGCCACATTACGTCCTACATTTAACTTAGGAAACGTGGCATCTTTTTTAGCAGACAATCCCAAAAAACGACTCATTTTAAGCAAGCTGTTAGGCTCGCTCACATCAATAGATAAAAAATCATCACGGTTTTCAAAATATTCTTGGACAGCTTTTTCATGACGTTTATAACAATTGGTTAACTCACTATAACTAAGCGGTAAATCAATAGAAAAAGTGTTGTGAAAACTACGTTTTAAAATAGGGTGAAACACGCCCGTTTTTGGTTTTAAATGCGGTGCCATTTTGCCAAGTAACATAGTGATTGACGGTAGCCACTTATCCAACTCTCTGGTTAAGTAAATAAATTTTGAATTAGGGAATAACTTATCTAAGTGTGGGTACTCGCTAAAACACGGGGCATCAGAAATAACATCCGCCATTTCAAATGTTTGTTTAGTAAAGCCAGTATGTGCCACAGACAACCCCATCTCCAACAAAGCAACGCTTATGCTAGTAGTACCTGTTCTTGGTAGGCCAATAATAAAGATCTTAGACATTTGATACCGTTCGGGTTTTAAAGGCCGACAGTATACGCATAACTCGGACACGGGTGGTGAAAAATAAATACTCACATGTTAAAAGTAATATTCAGATTTTGAATAATCCATCCATAACCTATAACATTAGTAAAAGTTGTGTAACGGCAAACCAATAGAGATTAGTGTATTAAAAGTGGAAAAGTTAATTACGACAATAAAGAGTATAACGTCAACACGAAGTACATTACCTTTTGCTGTGTACTCTTCGATTAAAGAACAAAAATTATTAAATGTTCCTATAGCAAAACCTCTACTGATTGTAGTGCTAAGTGGTGATAAAGAGTTGGGTGATATTGAGAAATTCACTTGTCACTCTGGCGACTTTATATTTTTATCTGACAATCCTGCACTGAGCATGCGTAACATACCAAAAAATGAAGAGTACTTTGCATTACTCATCGAATTTGATCACCACATATTTGATGGCTTAACACTCACTGCCCCAAGTAAACAAAATTACTGCATTGGTAAGACAACACAAATGTTAGAGAGATGTTTAATTCAATTTGTAGACAGTTGTTTATGGGCACCTGAAAAAATTACCACAATGCGAAAAAAAGAGATCATAGAAATGTTGTGTTATCTGGGTCACAAGCAAATTTTATCTATGGTAGGTAACGCAAAAATAGACCATAGAATTCACGACATGTTTTGTCAGCAAAATTACGAAGAATTAACCATTGAGTATATTTGTCAAACTCTAGCAATGAGCGAATCAACCTTAAGGCGTAAATTAAAAGCTGAAGGGACAAGCGTACAAGAAATTAAAGATCAAGCAAGACTCGGACAAGGATTAAACCTATTACAAACAACAAATTACCCGATTGGCCTTATTGCTCAAAAGTGTGGTTATCAATCACAGTCAAGATTTACAGAACGATTTAAAGGACGTTTTGGTTTAACGCCATCTGAACTTAGAAAAACAAAAATGGTGGGTTAAGGCGAAAAAGTGACGGTTTTCAGACTAAACCAATTCCAAATAAAGACTAATATGACCTCGTTATCAATTAACTAACGAGGATCAACATGTTTAAAACAATAAAACTACTTTCAATATTACTTTTTGTACTTTCAACACCTGTAATGGCAAGCTCTCTTACTCTTATTAGCAACGATATAGCGCAAGATAAGTTTATGGATAAAAATCAAGAGTTCAATGGATTTGGATGTAGCGGTGACGATTTATCGCCTCATCTTAAATGGTCAAATGCACCAAAAGGAACAAAAAGCTTTGCTATTACCGCCTACGACCCAGACGCTCCAACAGGTAGTGGTTGGTGGCATTGGCAGATAATAAATATTCCAACAAACGTTATGGAAATATCAGCTGGTATAGGTAGTGTAAATAGCAAGCATCTTCCAAAAGGCAGCAGTCAAATCCAAAATGATTATGGTATTGAAGGTTTTGGCGGAGCTTGTCCACCTCAAGGTCATGGACAGCATCGTTACCGCTTTACAGTTCACGCACTATCAGTAGAGAAATTAGAATTACCTAGCAATGCTTCAGGTGCATTAACAGGCTATATGATTAATGCCAATACAATAGAGTCAAGTACAATACAATCGTTATACGAACGTAAATAAATTAATCCCCTCTTGGATTAATCGCCCCAAAAACCAGATCATAAATGATCTGGTTTTTACTATTTCAATACCCTGCACATTTACCTTGGGCTCTTATTAATCATTTGAGCAGTTGTTTCAATTAGCTTGTGTGGGTAATATGGCAATATTATTTTCTATAATGCACTGTCTAACTAGCACAACTAGTTTTATAAGCTTGAATAATAGCTATAAAACGATATTGGTTTTCAAACATGATAAATGCATAACTATTTTAGACGAGGTCATTTATGCGTTCATCTTTTAGTTTTTGGATTAAATCTACCCTTATTGTGGCGACTATCATTTCAGGTTGTGCCACCATTGCCAAAATAAGTATTGACGACGAATTTGGCGTCGCTACTCCAGAGAATCGAGCTGTAACTTCAGAAACTCAAGTTGCGACACTAGAGGAGCAAGCAACTGACATTAATACCAGTTCTGCACTTACTACTAGCTTACAGAAAGAACATAACTTTTATACCGCACACGCAAAGCCTATTATAGAAAGTCGATGTGTAGTTTGTCATGCTTGTTATGACGCTCCTTGCCAATTAAAAATGTCATCTCCTGAAGGTATTGAACGTGGTGCCAACAAAGAAGCTGTGTATGAAGGCTCTCGCTTATTAGCCGCTACACCTAATCGTCTATTTGTTGATGCGTTTGAAGTTGAACAATGGCGAGAACGCGCGTTTTTTCCTGTACTTAACGAAAGAGTTCAAACACCTAAGGCCAATACGCAGGCTTCAGTAATCGCTCGTATGTTGATGCTGAAAAAACAACACCCTCTACCTGATGATAAAATTTTAGACGCTCGTTTTGACGGCAGTTTAATCGGTAATCAGCAATGCCCAACCATAGAAGAATTTGAGCAATTTGCGAAAAGCGAACCATTGGCCGGTATGCCATATGGATTACCAGGGTTAAATAATCAAGAAGATCAAATATTAATGACTTGGCTTGAAAATGGCGCCAACATGCCAAAAGCACAAGCCCTACCTAAAGCCGAACAAGATGCAGTAAACAAACTTGAAGCATTTTTAAATGCTGATAGTTTAAATATGCAACTAAGTGCGCGCTATATATATGAGCATTTATTTTCAACTCATCTTTACTTTGGAGCCTTATCAGAACAAGGCCTCCAACCGCAGTTTTATAACTTAGTTCGTTCAGTCACTCCAACAGGACAAGAAATACAAATTATCGCAGGACGACGTCCTTACGATGCACCAAATACATCTCGCGTGTATTACCGACTGCAACCAATTACATCAACCATAGTTAATAAAACCCATCAACCTTATGCTATAAACAAAGATTTAATGGATAAATGGGAAAAGTGGTTTGTCACCGCTGATTACACAGTCACTAAGCTACCAAGTTACAAACCTAAAATAGCCGCCAACCCGCTTACTGCATTTGAACAATTACCAGTAAATTCTCGTTATCGATTTATGTTAGAACGTGCCGAGAATACCATTATGGGTTACATAAAAGGCCCAGTTTGCCGAGGACAAGTGGCCCTTAATGTTATTAACGACCGATTTTGGGTGTATTTTCTCGACCCCGATATGGCTGACGATCCTGATCTAAAAGCATTTTATGCCAAACAAAAAAACAATTTAAGAATGCCAGCCGAAGAACAAAGTACAACCCTAGCAGTTGATTGGATTGAATACGCCAACCGACAAGCTGATTACTTAAAAGCCAGAAATACATTTTTTAATACTACGATAAAAGACGGTAAGCATCTTACTGTTAAAGGTATTTGGGATGGCGATAAGGTTAATGAAAATGCCAGCCTTACAGTATTTAGACACTTTGATAATGCGACGGTTGTTAAAGGCTTAATTGGTCAACCGCCTAAAACGGCATGGGTAATTGATTACGTATTATTAGAACGGATTCATTACTTATTAGTGGCTGGCTTTGATGTTTATGGTAACTATGGGCACCAACTACTTACGCGCCTTTATATGGACTTTTTAAGACTAGAAGGTGAAGCGAACTTTTTGGCTTTATTGCCACCGGATAATCGTAAAAAAGAGCTTAAGTCGTGGTATCAAAAAGCAGGTGTAGAACTTAGTGACTTTATAGAAACAAGCAATGTTAACTTTAATCAAGAAAGTAGCATTGAATATAAAAGCTCAAAACCAAAAAAAGAACTGTATAACTTACTAAATCAACATTTAAGTCAAATTCAACCGAATAAATATCACTTAAAAACGACAGAATTGACCAGCAACAGTGTGGCATTATTAGATCAGATAAATTCAATTAAAGGTGAACAAGTTGCAATCTTGCCAGAGTTAACCATGATAATGGTAGACCGTACGGACTCGAATACTTCTGAGTTATTTACGCTTGTAAGAAACAGCGCACATTACAATGTTAACAGCTTGTTTTTTGAAGAAGATAATCGTGATATTAAAAACGACACAGTAACTTTAGTACACGGCCTTATCGGCAGTTATCCTGACTCATTTTTACATGTAAAAGAAACGGATATCGCTAACTTAGTTGTAACATTACAAAATATGAAAACCGAAAAAGATTATGAAAAGATGTTAGATGTATTTGCCATACGCCGGACAAATCCTGATTTTTGGTTATTCAGTGACAAATTACATAAAAGCTTTATGCAGCACGAACCAATTCGCGGTGGCTGGTTGGACTTTAATCGACTTGAAAGCAGATAGTATAAGCGGTGAACTGCGAATCGATTTTAATATAGTTGTAGGTAAATTAGGCTTCCTAACCAAGTTAAGATAAAAACAGAGTTAAAGAATATTTTATGAAAACAGAAGTGAGTTATGGTTTTCCATCAGCACAAATTGCTAATCGTTTTTTACACGAGTTAAAAAACTGGCACGTTGCGCAAGTACAAACACGTTTATTTAAAGGTGATGACAGCGTCAAAGTGTCTTACGAATATGATCAACGTGGCTTTGATAATACCCTTTCAGAACTAGACAGCTTAGCTGAGCAGTATGGTGGTAAGGAAGTTTAAGCAGTAAATAGTTTACTGCTTAAAAACATTTTTACATTATTGCGAGCTTAATAGGTTAATCGCCCAACCAAGTTATTTTGTATAAATCACGGCGGCGGTCTAAATAGTTTTTCACTGAGCCTTCATTTTTCAATTGTTCCAACTTAGTTAAGTCAAGATCGACAATCAAGGTCATTTCCGTATTAGGTGTGGTTTCTGCCATAATAGCATCATGTGGAAAAGAAAAATCCGATGGTGAAAATACCGCAGATTGCGCATATTGAATATCCGCACCATCCACTTTAGGTAAGTTACCTACGCTACCTGCGGTAATAACATAACATTCATTTTCAATGGCTCTGGCATGAGCACAATGACGTACTCTTAAATACGCATTTTTAGTATCTGTCCAAAACGGTACAAACAACATTTGCATGCCCTGCTCTGACTGTAATCTTGCCAATTCAGGAAACTCAACATCATAACAAATAAGAATGCCAATTTTGCCAAAGTCCGTATCAAACACATTAAGACCATTACCGCCTTTCATGATCCACGCCCGTTTCTCGTAAGGCGTTGGATGTAGTTTATATTGCGACTCTAACGTGCCGTCGCGTCTACAAAGATACGCGACATTAAACAACTCACCGTCATCCATAACCGGCATAGAGCCCGCGATAATATTGATAT
This sequence comes from uncultured Psychrosphaera sp., assembly GCF_947500655.1. GTDB lineage: Bacteria > Pseudomonadota > Gammaproteobacteria > Enterobacterales > Alteromonadaceae > Psychrosphaera. The sequence goes on from NZ_CANMSK010000001.1 coordinate 420,356, forward strand.
TGTAACTGACGGCCAATTTAGAAATTGCGTCTAATATTTCGCTGGAGTATTCAGCTAAGGCTTTAATCGAATCAAAAGAGCTATCATGCTCATCTATACCCATTAACGGCGCATTAAAAAATTCAGGTAACAACGCAAGGTCACATTGGTAATCTGACAACGCATCAACAAAAAACTCAACCTGTTGAATAAGCTCTTCAACTGAATTTAACGAACGCATTTGCCACTGAACACAACCTATCCGAGCGGAAGTTTTGGTAGCGCCAATTAACGGTGACTTATGATCTTCATAGTAAAGATTGGTCCATTCTAATAAAGTCGCATAGCCTTTTGACTCTTTGTCTTCTGGCAAATACGCGGTAAGTACACGCTTAACTTCAAATTCATTGGATAATTGAAACGTTAAAATAGGATCGTATATTTCACGCTTTTTAACTTCTTCAATATACTTTTGCGGAGACATATCATGAGCATAGTTTTTATAGTTAGGAATTCGTCCACCAGCAATAATCGACTTAAGGTTTAAACTTTGACACAGCTCTTTTCGTGCTTCATATAAACGCCTGCCAAGACGCATACTGCGATATTCCAAATCCACACACACTTCAATTCCATATAACACATCACCAAGCGGATCGTGCGTGGTTAAATACGCGTCACCGGTGATCTGATCATAAGTATGATGATCGCCAAACTTGTCGTAATCGACAATTAGAGAAAAAGCTGCAGCGACAATTTTTCCATGATCTTCAATGCAAATCTGTCCCTCTGGAAACACAGTTAATTGCGCCTTAAACTGCTTTTCAGGCCAAGCACCACCTAAGTCGGGATAGACTGCATCCATCATTACTTTCAAGTCTGCGTAATCATCTTTAACTAAATGACGTAGAGTCAGTTTGTGCTCAGACTCATCCGTATAAATATTTTCACTCATAAATGCTTCTACTCATTAGTTGCTCACCTTAAAGGCTGACGGAGGTTAATTTAATTTGTGTAAAACGATTATTAATAAATAACCTAATATCTAAATTAATACTATTTATATTTAATTTTGGCAATCACTTAAATAGTTAGATTTGTCTAAAGATTGAAAAACAATTCTCTGACATTAATCTGCCATATTACTTGTATATTGTTTTCTTAATTAACCACATAAATAACTATAATAAGGATATATAAATGAAAACAATCAACGCCTTTTTTCTACCTATCATAATGATAAGCACGATCAGCGTATCAAGTTATGCTGAAGATTTTGACCGACTTGATAAAGCCTTACCTACAAGCGGAATTATTGACTACAAGATAAACATCCCAGCAATTGATTATGATACTGATGGCTGTCTACCAAGTGCTGGAATTTCTCGTACAGGTCAACAAAATGGAGGACTAAGTGCCTCGGGGAGTATTACTGGTGGCTGTCGTTCAAGTAACTTCAATAGCTCATCAAATACATTACATCGTTATGCTTGTACCTTTAGTGACAGTGATGAATATTGCGTACATTTTTATGCCTTATACTTTGAAAAAGACCAAGCCACTGTATTCGGAGGAGGTCATAGACACGACTGGGAATACGTTGCTATTTGGTCTAAAAATGATGAAACAACTCATGCCAGTTACAGTGCTCATGGTGACTTATATACACAAGAAGCTGCTGGACTAGAAAAAAGAGACGGCACTCGTATAAAATTTGTTTATCATAAAGATGGACTTCTTACCCATGCAATGAGATTTGCAACAAGTGGCGAACAAGCAGAAAACCCATACGGCGATTTTTTTGCTCCTGTTATTATTAGCTGGTATGAAGTAACTGGTGATGGTGTTAGCAATAGTCAAATGAGAAGTTTACTTAATTCATACGACTACGGCTCTGCAACTATTCCATTAAAAGACAGCAGATTTTTAACCAATATTAACGAGAACTTACCTAGTGGTTACCCAACCTTTACTAATGCAGACGTTGAGGCATCACAAACAAATTAAATAATCACTAAAAATATTCTATATACAAAATAAAAAGCCAACTGATAAACCCAGTTGGTTTTTTTATAACGTGAGTGACGGCACAGCCTTTAAGGTAAAAACCAGCAAGAAAAAACTGCCAGTATTGTTCATCAGAGCCGCCACTTTTGGCTTCATTCTCTAATGAATTTAATGTGGGAACTACGCCTTCAATTAACACTTTCTCTTGCTTTATTTTATACCTTCACTAGCAAATAAAGTTAAAAGCAAACCAAAATATAGCACTAACATTCAGTAAAACCGTCACCCAAAATATGTATTTAAACGGCTTTTTAATAGATTTATGACGCAATATATTTTGTGCAAAATAAGCCCCTGGCCAACCACCTGCAAGAGAAAGCAAATGCAGGGTACTTTCCTTAGTTCTCCAACGTCCTTTTTTGGCAGCCGACTTATCAATGGCATAAACAATAAAGGTAATACAGCTCATTACCAAGTAAACGCCAAGTATAATTTCAGATAATTTCTCAGTAAATACTAATACGCCCATCCAAATAAAAAAGATAACAATACAAAAAGTAATAAAGATCTTAGCCCAAGGACGAGTTTTTTTTGTTTTGTATCTAGGTTCTGAGATGATGCTACTCCGTTTATTTATGGCCTGATCTTAATTACGGTTCGTTCTTAAACTTTCGTTTTAGTTAAACAACTATTTCACTTTCAAGTTCAACTAACTTATCGAGAATACTGATAAACTTTTCCAAAATGGGGTAACTACCACCTGTTTTTTTGAGTTTTATATAGGAATCTATTGGGCTATCCACTTTAAAATACGAGAGGGAATTTCTGTTAATATCTTCGCTAAATATAAGTAAAAAGCAATCAATTCCTCAACAATAATAACAACATAAGTAAAAAGCTATTATCACTATTTTAAGTCTCAAATATGCTAGAGTAACAAGTGTATTTGTTTTAATGTAAATAAGGATTGTATGTTTTTACCTCGAAAAATTACCAATACCTACCGTAAAATGATCAATAGTATCGGGTTTTACCCTTCCCTGTTATCCGTTGTATTTTTAATATTCGCGGTTATTACTATTTCCATTGAATATTTACCTGCTACACAAGATCTTAAGTCGCTCATGTCAGTCGTATTGGTAAATAGCGCAGAAAATGCCCGTACCATTTTAAGTACTCTTGCTGGGAGTATAATTTCATTAACCGTATTTAGCTTTTCAATGGTGATGATAGTTTTGAACTCCGCCAGTGCCAGTTTATCACCACGAGTTGTCCCCGGGCTTATTACCCGAAAATCCCATCAAATTGTATTAGGCTTTTATTTAGGTAGCATTATTTATTCAATCATTATGCTGATCAATATTAATAAACTGGATAGTGGTGACACTGAAATCCCAGCCCTTGGTGTATTATTTGCGCTAGTTTTTGGCTTAATCTGTTTGGGGTTATTTGTATTTTTTATCCATTCAATCTCCAGAGCAATTCAAGTAGACAATGTATTAAATGGGCTATTTAGACAAACTAACTGTGAAATAGAAGATATAGAAAAAAAGCAAAAACAGCAACCTGTCGATAGCTTTCCTGACTTTTCTAAGTGGCATGGAATAAACAGTACAGCTCAAGGTTATTACAAAGGCGTGCACACAGAACAACTTTGTGAATTATTAGCAGAGCAAAACATTAAATTATTTATCACAGTTAAACAGGGTTATTTTACGGTCAAAGGTTATCCATTTTTAAAGTGTGATAAAAACATATCGGATAACAAAGAGTTAGTTGAAAAAATTCTAGCTTGTTTTATTTTTTATATAGAAGAATACATCAGCGATCATTATCGTTATGGACTAACTCAAATATCAGAAATTGCCGTTAAAGCAATGAGCCCAGGAATAAACGATCCCGGCACAGCAGTGAAATCAATTGATATGTTAAGTATCTTATTGATGGAAAGACTGAAAATAAGCGATATTAACTACACCTATAAACACACAGATAGCGAACCACTATTATATTTCCATGAAACCAGTTTTGATGAATTACTGCATGACAACTTCACGCCACTGCGTAATTACGCAAAAAACGATGCTTATGTCATGACCAATATTATTGAAGCATTTAAAAACATTCTGTTTGTAGCCAACCATAACGACGATGCACGTAATAGCCTATTTAATTATTTAAACGCTATTATTGACGATATTAATGAACACATAACCAATAAATACGATCGCCAGCAAATCACAAATATGCTCAACACAATCACCCCTATTAGCGAGAAACAAGGCAAACAGTTGGTAGAGAGGTTTGAAAAACACACTTAGGTTAGGCGAGATTTGAGTGGCGAGTGGCGAGTGAATTTAACAGGTGATCAATAATGTATTGTTCACCTGTTTATTTGAGTTTTTCTAATATTTAGTGACTCTTAGTTTTCATCGCTTCTGCTATCGCTGGAATATTCTCAGCATTGGTTAAATAATGAGGAGCAATTCTTCGTTGTGATTGTTGCTCATAAGCATAGGCAAAAGCAAGAATGTTAACATCGGTATGCTTAGTTCCTATAAAAGACAAACCGACCGATAACGAATGGATTTCTCCCATAGGTACGGTCGCATGAGGGTAACCAGCACGTGCTGCATAGCCTCCAAATCCAGGCCAACTCCCAGGCCAAACATCACCATTAATAGGATCAATTCTTGGTACTACAGGACCTGAAGGTGCTACAAGAACATCAACATTGTATTCATTTAAAAGCTTATCTATCCCATCTTCACCTGTCGCTTTTTGTACAGCGATAACCGCTTCTTTGTAAGTCTCACTTTCAAGTGAGTCCATGGATTGTGATGACACAAAAATACTCTGATCAAACAAAGCAAGTTCAATATCTGCATTGGTTTGATTGTAGTCAATAAGTTCTTGTAGTGTGCGTACTGGTACTTGCTCAGCTGACGTTGAGGCAAGATAACTATTTATACCATCCTTAAATTCATATTTTAATATGTCATAACTCATCTTCCCTAAACCTTCTGGCGCTTTAGGACGCTGTTCAATATTAACTAAAACGGCGCCAGCAGCAACTAGATCGTCTAAGGCAGTAGCAAAGCGTTGCTTGATTTGACTTGAGCTTCCTTTAGCAAAGTCGAGCACTCCCACACGAATACCTTTAAGCGAATCAATGCTTAAACCTGCTGTGTAGTCAATATCCGGCGTAGTGGTAGCCATTGCATTCATCATCATGGCAGCACCTTTAACGGATTTAGTCATGGGACCTGCAGTGTCTTGTGATTCAGAAATTGGAATAATGTACTGCTGTGGAACAATACCAACAGTAGGTTTGAAACCAACGACACCATTAGCATTTGAGGGACAAATAATAGATCCGTTAGTTTCAGTTCCCACAGTACCGGCAGCTAAAGATGCAGCAGTAGCCGCACCAGACCCTGAACTAGAACCGCAAGGGTTTCTATCCAGCATATGTGGATTTCTAACTTGGCCACCAAGTGCCGACCAACCGCTCATTGAGCCCTCAGAACGAAAATTAGCCCATTGACTCAAATTAGTCTTACCTAGAATTATCGCTCCTTGGGCACGTAAACCTGCAACAAGTGGACTATCTCTATGAGTTACATTATCTTTTAACGCCAAAGCGCCTGCCGTTGTCGGCATGTTATCCAACGATTCAATGTTGTCTTTAAGTAAAATTGGGACACCATGTAAAGGGCCCTTAATTACACCCTCTTTACGCATAACATCTAACTCTTTAGCTTGAGTTAAAGCATCAGGATTTACAGTAAGCACAGCCTGCAAACGAGGCCCTTGTTTGTCGATAGCTTCGATACGTTCTAAATACAGCTTTACAAGAGCTTCAGAACTAACCTTTCCATCATTTAACGCTTTTACTATCTCAGGTAATGATTTAGAGATGATACCCTTAGCTTGATAATCGACAGACGCTGGCGATATATGTTTGGTTTGAACGTTTTCATTAGTTGGTGAGCAAGCACTCAGCGAAAGCCCAATCGTTAAGGCCAGTATTGGATGTTTTTTCATTATTTTTATTCACATTAGATCAAGCTAAAAGAATAACCATACTATTAAGGTGTCGATTTTATTGCAAGGAGTAATAAGTCGGGTCATGGTTAAAGAAGAGTTACGAGTGGGTATCTCTTTTATTCTCTCTTAAGGCACTATCTCTTAAGGTACCGTCTCTTAAGGTACTATCTGATAAACAATACCTTTAGAATATTCAGCTACATAAATTTCACCATCTGCATCTAACGCAAAGGTTGAAAGGTAACCTTGTTTTGACATTAGTTTTTTTGGTGAAGTGAATGACGGATAGTTAACGCCCCAAATATTACCGGACATAAAATCTCCGTAAATATACTGATTTTTTAGCTCAGTGCTTAGCTTGCCATTATAGACATAACCGCCAGTAATAGACTGCCCTTCACTACGACCATATTCAACTTTCGGTAATGTTAAATTAGTAGTGTCGCAATTTGTTTTAGGTTTAAAACAGTGAGTTGCCTCCATAATGTTCCAGCCTAAGTTTTGCCCTTTTTCTACTATAGATATCTCTTCAAATTTATTTTGTCCTACATCAGCAACAATCAACACATCTTTATGAAATGAGAACCGCCATGGGTTTCTTAAACCGTATGCCCAAATCTCTGGTTTAAAATTAGTGTCTTTAACAACATCGGCAAGAAAAGGATTATCTTGTGGGATGTGATAAGGAATGTTGTTTGGCGAATTTATGTCTATACGCAACATCTTGCCTAATAAGCTTTGTGGGTTTTGGCTGTAACCTTGAGGATCACCTGCAGAGCCGCCATCTCCCATACCTATATATAAAAAACCGTCCGGGCCAAAAGCAATTTGTCCGCCATTATGATTACTATAAGGTTGGCGTATTTCAAGAATGACTTTCTCATTGGTTAAGCTATAACGCTTCTCTTGTTTAGTTTGCTTGGTGAGAGAAAAACGAGAAATACGTGTTCTGCGTTGCCCGACTTTGGGAAAGTAATTTACAAAAATAAATTTATTTTCAGGATAATTAGGGTGAAATGCTAAACCAAGCAATCCCATTTCAGATCCACTTTTTACAGCAAACTCATGCACTAAATGTTTATCGTTGTTCAATGCGTTTGCAAACATCAACTGACCTGTTTTCCCTGCAATTAATAATTCAGAACTAGAATCAGGAAAAAACTGAACATCAACAGGTTGGTTTAAATCAGTAATTACTTCTTTTAATTGAACCGCTTGGTTAGCAAAAGATATTAAAAATAGAATAAGCAAACTAGGTTTCATACGAGATCCATTATTGTGTAGATGGTGGATATTATAAAAAGAATACCATTTATAAAACGTATTGCTAATGAAATAATTGAAAGCCGACATTCCCAAAATATGAGTGGGTGGCCTTGTGATAGGGAGAGTTACGAGTGGCTAGTAATCAATGATGTATTGGTCACTTTTTTATTGAGTTTTATACTCAATATGAGTGGGTGGCCTTTTAATTTATTAAGTGCAAATTCTAATATTGCCCTTTTAGCCACCTTTTTGCTGTTAGTTTTTCAAGCTTCCTTCTGTATTTCTTTGGCGAAAACTCTTTGGTATCCCCTTTCATAAGATCAAAAATATCTTCTGATATTATTGCTCCAACAGCATGAATTGTTTCATGCCGACTCAAGCCTTGCCTTGTAAGTTTTGCAAACGTTTCAGGTATTAAATCAACTCCCATAGCTAATTGATTCTCAACTATCACATGGATTGATACATGTAACCGTAAGGCATCTTCGGTTAATTCAAGATCTAAGTTTGAATGGAAGTCATAAACCAATTCAATTCGTATCCCTTCATCTAATGCTAACCAATTTTCAACATCTACTATTTTATTGGGATTATATATGTCCATTATTTCCTCCAATGCATGAATTCAAATATTTGTATCTAACGAGGCTGTTAAAGTACGAGTGGGTGGCCTTGTTGTTTTGTTACAATCGCCTCAAGGAGCATGCTGAGTGCGTAATATCAAATTTCAAATTGTTACGATCTCTAAATTCAGCGATTCCAGTTTCAGCAAGTTTCGTATTAGCCGCTGGGCCAATAATAATTCTTTTAACGGCGTCGATATTAAATGGTATAGGCTGATATGGCACCAACAAATCGCTCGTAGCTTTGTACCCTAGGTCTGGAAGGGGTGGCTTGTTATAAAGCGTGCGCAATCCCTCCATCTCGTGACTATTTGTTTCGCTTTCTTTATTCTCTCCTATGTAAAGAAGCCTGATTTCTCGCTCATCTGAAAATTCAACGGGCTTGATACTCGAAGCAAGAAACATGCTATTAATAAATAGCGTATTTGCCTTTAATGAAACCTGTTCAATTAATAGTTCCTCTGAAATACTCTTGTCCATTCCCGTTAGTGATTCTACTAGAAAATCCTTGAACTTAACTAATGAGTTAGAACGATAGAAGCTTTCGTCGCTATCGATATATTCAACGGGAGAAAGTCTCAAACAATGCTTAAAATCAGATAATGATGCTGGAATTAATAGATCTGGATCAAACTCGATGCTGTAACCAATTCCTGAATTACAATAAGCCATCCATTGACGTAAATTATCTGGCTCTGTAGAAAATGAAACCAAGTTAATAAGTGTTAAATTAGCATTGCGTCTGATATTTCCTACAAATATTTTTACTAGTTGAGACAAGTGTTCAGTGTCGGTCTTCATATCCTCCACAAGTCCTTCAGCGAAACTCTCGAATATATCAAGACCACGATTTAGTTCTTCATAATCGTTTAAAAAACGGATATCTGTAGCCCAAAATGATTGAGACCGAAGAATACCCAAGAGAGAATCTCCCGACGTGTAATGATATAAGCTAGCCATGCCCTTCCTTATAACGAGGCTGTAGAATTACTCCAACAGCCCAAATTGGTGAAAAATCAAATTCCTGTAACAAATGCTAAGTATTTTTTCTCATACTAGGTAATGTATTTTATAAAACCAGCCATTTTTCTTAAAAAAGAGTTATTCTACTGCTTCAATGCCCATATTAACGGGCTCAAAATTGTGGGCTAAAATAGAGCGAAGCGAGTAGCCCACTATTTTTAGTCCTTGTTGAATTGTCTTGTTAGCACTACATGCGCAAGTGCCTACTTATTTCACTTAGCCAAGATAAAACTTCACCATCAGGATCAATGTTACTTAAGCGCTCAGGAGTCATATTATTTATAGCCTCTCGGTTTAAACGTTTTTTAGCCTTACTTTCTTTTTGCCCTTTCTTTTTATCAGTTACCTCATCCCAAGGAACGGTTGATCCTGAAGCTTCATGAACTGCTTGCGCAACTAAGGTTGGTACATCATCAAATGCTTGGAAATTTTCCGTCAAAGTAGTTTCAAATACCTCGTTAATAGCTTCAAAATGAATATAGTTTTCCATTTCTCTTTTATCTGTAATGAATGAGCTGCAATGATCTCCTCTTGCATTAACTCTATCTGCAGCGTCTTGATACTTTGCTGCTTCAGGTGGTTCAATATCTCTATCTAAAACATGTACTTCTGGAACCTGTAGTCCCTCAAGTCTATTTGTCCATAGTTCCAATGTAGAACCACCCATTGGTATATAAACCAATTCTCCATTCTGCTCTGCTAGTCTTAGATCGACAATATTTTCATCAGTAGCTGAAAGACAGGCTGATATATTACTCAGGTATTCAATATCATTAGGTCCTTCTACGCCAACAAACACTTTTATGTTGTGGTTGGCAAACATACCAAGACTATCTTTGATCTTACGGAATGTATTTTCATCATTATCTGCAAGTAGTCTTGTTCCATCTTCAGCTTTATCAAGAAAACATATAGAGTCACGATCTATTCTCCCTGCTAAAATTGGGTTATGTGTAGTAAAAATAACTTGATGATTATCTTCTAGAGAAAGCTCCTTCAAAGCATCAAGTAACAACAATTGGTTATTAGGATGTTGAGATGTTTCTGGTTCTTCAATAGCAAAAATAACATCTTGAACATCTCTTTCACTTGCTAATTGCTCTGCTTTTGCTCTAAAGAAGTTAATTAAAAAAAGACGTCTAACACCACTGCCACGTTTATTTAAAGGGATTTGATCTTCATTGGTTAGTGAAACAGAAAACACTTTACTCCAATTGAAGCTTGAAAAGTTTGGGTTGAGTTGACTTGCTAATTCGGGATCCATTTCCCTAATTTTTTCGATAGTTAAGTTAGTAACTTCTTCAACTTGCCTTTGTACAAACTCACCTATAGCATCTAAATCCACTGATTTTTCTTTAAGCGCTTCTTTAATTGCAAATTTTATAGGATCTTGAGCTTCTGCATCCTGATCTGAACTCGGTCTATCAGATTTAAATAATTGAAATAAAGGTAAGGTGTTCTGCAGTGGTTTCCAGATTTTGGCTTTAATTTCTAACTCTACCACTCCTTTTGATAGGTCATTCACAGGAACACTTGACCAGATAGCATGACGTAAAGCAGACTTGATGGTTTGATTTACATCACCAAGTTCAATTTCTAACTGCCTTGCTCTACTACGCAACTGTGTTACTGATAGCGAAAATAAATCGTTAAAATTTTCTGCTGTTGGATGAACTGCATTCAAGTAGATTTCGTCACATCTCAATGCTGCGCCAGAATATACTCTTCTGATTTCAAGTTTGTTTTCTGAATTTAATAGATGTTCGTTTAATGGAGAGATTAAATTATCTGTATCTATTATCAAACTTTCAGGAATATCTCCAAATACACAAGTAATTACAACATTATCACTATTCATTAATCCTGATGAACGGTCGCCAGACTCAAGCTTATCTGAGTTAAAAAAAGCATCAACTGCTTCAAGTACGCTAGACTTACCAACATCATTTTTTGCAATTAAAGCTGTAAGTTCTGATACAGGAATAGTTATTTCTTCTCTATAACAACGAAAATTTTTAATCTTAATTTTTTCAAGTTTCATCCAATGAATCCTATAAATGTTTGGAGGTTAACAGTAGAGTATAATTAGTGGTGCTAACGAGGCTGTAGAATTTCTCATTCTCAGCCAGTCTTTTCAAATAAAACCACAATATTTCACATCCATCTAAGATTCAATAACTTATTCTATTTTAAATAATAGTTTTGGTTACATTGCGTTTAGAGTGGATTTATAAAGCTAATTAATAAAGTGATAAGATCACATTAAGTGAGCCTCAATATGTGTTTTCTGTAAACAATTTTTTAACAGCGAAAGTGACAGAATGAAGTAGATAGTTTTGCTGATTGACAATAAAAATTAGCTGCCTAACGGCAGCTAAAAAAGATGTTATTGCTTATTGGCCGGGAGAAGGTTCATATGTGTTATAGCTAAACTACGTAAAAACTATTTATCATCATATCGTTCGATTAACTCTGAAACTAGCTGATTGTTTTGTAAAAGTTGTAACTTAATTTTATTAACATCTGGAAGGTTTTGAAATGGTCCTGATGGATCATAAGAACGAAACTCGAATAGGATAGAGCTACCATCGCTTTCATTGCATGAACAATATAATCGATAGTAATGAGCATCACCTGAAACATCTAAATTCATTTCACGAACACGATCTACTAAGTAGCTAGAGTTTTGAGTTTTTACGGATTCCTCGATATAGCTTTTTATTAAGTTGAATTTATCCTGAGCTAACATTTGAACTCCATATTCTGATTTAGCTAACGCCCGCGTAATAGAAGCGAGCTCGCGAGCGTCCTAATTGACGCCATTGTTATGTGATAACTACAGCACAACTTGGCCATTATCATATGAATTCTTTGACAGACTTTTATGAACTGGTCCATAAGCTATTTCGCTAAGATCACCCAAATACATATCATCAATTGGCCGCTGAATATCAGGCTTATCTATTGCCACCCTATATTCTTCTTGATGGGAGAAAGTATCTCTTTTTCTAAAAGCACCTACATCACCTTCATGTGTTTTTGGACAAAAATACTGCACATAGTCCGCTTTATAATTAAGTTTAAGCTCTCTTAATTTAGAATCTAAACGCTCAATAAAAGCTTTGGCGTTATGGATGAGAACAAAGTACTCACCAAACTCATCCCATAGTCGTTCGTCAAATACCTTCCCTTCCGTAGCTCGTGATATTGACTCTTCGCTAAGCACATACAAACAGAAAATATGTGAATACTCTGGGGATCCCTCTTGCATACAAAAAGGTGCCGCAATTTTAAATTTTCTTCCAGCAATTTCTATCGATGCACCTTCGTGTTGATGATAGCTACTAGCCATCTCAAATTTATCGAACTGCCCAGTAGCGTCATTTTCACACTCGGAAAAAAAAACTGCCGTATTAACATATATTCGTCCATTCTCAACAAAGTCCACCAAGTGCGACTTTTCTCTTGAGAATTTTATCAAGCAGTCACGCATAAACTTCCTTCGTCATATAACATGTTTATAGCGAGCCAATCGCGCGCTTTTCTACCGAGTCATCGCTCACTTTTCTGATTAAGTTATTTTTAGCAAAGTTGTTAACCAATTGCCAGTAAAAGTAATTTACACATGTCGTTTTATTACTCACTGGATAAAAACGAACAATTGGGGCGTTTTACTAACTTTGGGAGAAAGTAGCATATAAAGTTGTAATGCTTTTGCTTTTGCTTTTGCTCTTAACCTCTCCATCCCAATATTCCCGAAATAAAATAAGTTTTCCAAAATATGAGACAGGACGTCGAATAAGGGATGGTGTTCAGGGACGAATTTACATCCCGTTTTTGAGGATAAAACTTAATTTTATTGAGGATTAGAATATTGGTTAGGAGCGGCCTTTTTGGGTTACGTTTTTGGGCTGTTGCAAAAAGGTAACTTGCCGAGAGGCGAAACCTTAAAGTTCAAATAAATACGATGACAAAGTTAATACGGAAAAGAGAGAATTAAGCCTGCGTCTTTTTGGCTGTTGAAAAAAGGTATAGTTCACATCAAGGATGAAGGGATGTCATCAATACAGGGATGTTTACTTGATGACCGCCGAGAGGCGAAACCTCAGAGTTCAGCTAAGTAAAATGTCTCAGAAATAAAAAGTGCTCACCAATTACACCAAAAATAAAAACAAAAAAAGACCAACAATGTTGGTCTCCTCTCTATTCATTAAATAGACAATTTAAGCATCCATAAACGCCAGTTTATAGAACAACAAACTACACCATCTCAACAGCAATAGCCGTCGCCTCTCCACCACCAATACACAATGACGCCAAGCCTTTAGTTAACCCACGGTTTTTAAGGGCATGCAATAAAGTAACAATAATACGAGCACCTGATGCACCAAGTGGATGACCCAAGGCACATGCGCCACCGTTTACGTTTACTTTATCCGCAGGTAAGTTCATCTCTTTCATTGCTGCCATAGTCACCATGGCAAAAGCTTCATTTATTTCAAACAAGTCGACATCATTAGCTGTCCAACCTGCTTTGGCTAATGATTTCTCCATTGCGCCAATTGGTGCTACGGTGAATTTTTCCGGCTCAATTGAATTAGTGCTATAACTGACAATTTTAGCCAGTGGAGTTAATCCACGTTTTGCAGCTTCTGACTGTTTCATTAACACTAATGCCGCTGCTCCATCACTAATTGATGATGAGTTTGCGGCAGTAATAGTGCCGTCTTTTGCAAAGGCTGGACGTAAGGTTGGAATTTTATCCATTCTAGCCTTTCCCGGTTGTTCATCTACCGACACGACATAATCACCTTTACGTGATTTCACCGTTACAGGTGACACTTCGCTGTCAAAGTCGCCACTGGCAATAGCACCTTGTGCGCGCGTTAATGAGCGAATTGCATATTGGTCTAACGCTTCACGAGTAAAGTTAAATTCATCTGAAGTGTCTTGCGCAAAACAGCCCATGGCTTTGCCATGGTACGCATCTTCAAGACCGTCTAAGAACATGTGATCCATCGCCTTGCCATGACCCATACGCATACCGCCACGGGCATTTGGCAACATATAAGGTGCGTTTGACATACTTTCAAATCCACCAACAACCGCTACGTCAATAGACCCAGCTGTAATTGAATCGGCAGCCATCATGGCCGCTTTCATACCTGAGCCACATACTTTATTTATGGTGGTTGCACCGGCGGCTAAATGCACGCCCGCTTTAATAGCGGCTTGACGTGCTGGGGCTTGCCCCAAACCTGCTGGTAAGACACAGCCCATAATAACTTCGTCAATGTCGTTGCCAGTAATACCTGCTTTTTCTATTGCGGCAGCAATAGCGGTTGCACCAAGCTCCGGAGCAGCTAACGATGAAAGACAGCCCTGAAAACCACCTAATGGCGTACGTTGAGCCGAAACAATAACGATAGGATCTTGATTAGACATGATTAAAACCTCTGTTGAATTCGTGAATATTTATTTTTTGACTTAAGCTGTAAGCCGTAAGCCGTAAGCCTTAAGTTGTAAGCTGTAAGCTGTAAGCTGTAAGCCTTAAGTTGTAAGCTTTTTTCTTTTGCTTTTCACTTAAAACTTATGGCTTACAGCTTAAAACTGCTTCTCTTTTGCTTTTCACTTAAAGCTTATGGCTTACAGCTTAAAACTGCTTTTGGTAAAGCTTACAACTTTTTTACTTTATTTTATAGCTTTACGTTAACGTAAACTTACCCTATGATAAATTTCTACTGTAAATACAAAGATAGTAAATAAATTTAGGAATTAAACATGGCAACTGACCAAGCTGTAAAATTTAGTATTAGTGATCTGGCCAAAGAATTTGACATCACCACTCGCAGTATTCGGTTTTATGAAGACCAAGGTTTATTAGCCCCTGAGCGTAAAGGTCAGACTCGAATATATTCAGTGAAAGACAGAGTAAGACTTAAGTTGGTTTTACGCGGTAAACGCTTGGGGTTTACGCTGGCAGAAACAAAAACTATTTTTGACTTATACGACACAGAAAAAACCGAACAGCGTCAGCTGGAAACTATGCTTGAGTTAATCGCCAGTAAAAAACAAATATTAGCCCAACAATTACTGGACATAACGTCTGTTATGGATGACTTGGAACAATTAGAAAAGAACTGTAACGACACATTAAAGCAGCTTTAAACATACTTTATAAAACAGCATTAATAGCTGTAATACCAGTAATCAAAAAAATAATAATAATTAAAAATAAGAGACAAACTTATGATCAGCACATTCTCATCAATCAACTTTAATCTTGGCGAAACCGTAGACATGATCCGCGACCAAGTAAACGCCTTTTCCCGTGACGAAATTGCGCCAAGAGCGGCACAAATCGACATCGACAATGAATTCCCAACTGACTTATGGCGCAAATTTGGCGATATGGGTTTATTGGGTATGACGGTTGATGAGCAATACGGTGGTTCTGGTTTAGGTTACTTGGAACACGTGGTCACTATGCAAGAGATCAGCCGAGCCTCAGCCTCTGTTGGCTTGAGCTACGGCGCTATGTCTAACCTTTGTTTAAACCAATTAAACAAAAACGGTACTCATGAACAAAAAGCCAAATACTTACCAAAACTTTGTACTGGTGAGCACGTTGGCGCATTGGCAATGTCAGAGCCCAATGCAGGTTCAGACGTTGTTAGCATGAAACTGAAAGCTGAGAAAAAAGGCGACAAGTACATTTTAAACGGCAACAAGATGTGGATCACTAATGGCCCAGACGCTAATGTCTTTATCATTTATGCAAAAACAGATACTTCTGTTGATTCAAAAGGCGCTGGCTCAAAAGGCTCTGGAACAAAAGACATAACGGCATTTATTGTTGAGCGTGATTTCCCTGGTTTTTCCCGCCACCAGAAACTAGATAAGTTAGGTATGCGTGGCTCTAATACTTGTGAATTAGTGTTCCAAGATTGTGAAGTCCCAGCTGAAAATATTCTAGGTGATGAAGGCAAAGGCGTACGCGTATTAATGTCAGGTCTTGATTACGAACGTTTAGTGTTATCTGGCGGGCCGCTAGGCATTATGGATGCGTGTATGGACTTAGTGGTTCCTTACATACATGACCGTAAACAATTTGGTCAGTCTATTGGTGAGTTCCAATTAATTCAGGGCAAAATCGCCGACATGTACACACAAATGAATGCGGCTAAGTCTTATGTTTATTTAGTTGCTCAAGCCTGTGATCGTGGTGAAACCACTCGTAAAGATGCCGCTGGTATTATTTTATATTCTGCCGAATTAGCCACAAAAATGGCATTAGACGCCATCCAGTTATTAGGTGGTAATGGTTACATTAATGAGTTCCCTGCGGGTCGTTTATTACGTGATGCTAAGTTATACGAAATTGGTGCAGGTACATCTGAAATCCGTCGTATGTTGATTGGTCGTGAATTATTTAACGAATCGAAGTAAATAGAGAAGTAATTATAAAAAGATAATTAGCAACAATATACGTTTACTTTAATGACTAGTTTTAGAACTGGTTTTCACAGCCAGTTCTAAAAGATTAAGAGTTAAGAAGAGAGTGTTGAGAGATAGATCATGGCCAAGATAATAAGTAAGTTAAATCCACGCAGTGCAGACTTCATTGAAAATGCACAACACATGCAAACACAGGTTGATGACTTAAAAGCCAAATTAGAAAAAATTAAACTTGGTGGTGGCGAGCGTAGTCGTGAACGCCATTTATCCAGAGGTAAATTATTACCAAGAGATAGAGTAGATCAGTTACTAGATAAAGGTTCACCGTTTTTAGAACTGTCACAACTAGCAGCTTATGAGGTGTATAAAGATGACGTGCCAGCGGCGGGTATTATTACCGGCATTGGTCGTGTTGGTGGTCAAGAATGTGTGATCGTAGCTAACGATGCCACTGTAAAAGGCGGTACTTATTATCCATTAACGGTTAAAAAACACTTAAGAGCACAAACCATTGCCCTTGAGAATAACTTGCCATGTATCTACTTGGTTGACTCTGGTGGTGCAAATCTACCAAATCAAGATGATGTCTTCCCAGACAAAGAACACTTTGGTCGTATCTTCTTTAATCAGGCGACCATGTCGGCACAAAACATTCCGCAAATTGCCGTGGTTATGGGCTCGTGTACCGCAGGTGGCGCTTATGTTCCAGCTATGGCAGATGAATCTATCATTGTTAAAGAACAAGGCACTATCTTCTTAGCTGGCCCGCCGTTAGTTAAAGCGGCGACGGGTGAAGTAGTCACAGCAGAAGAACTTGGTGGTGCCGATGTGCATTGCCGTACTTCAGGTGTGTCTGATCATTTAGCACAAAACGACAATCACGCATTAGAAATAGCCAGAAGCGCGGTAGGTAATTTAAACCGTGTTAAACCTGTGCAGCTTCTTGTTAAAAAAGCCAATGCACAAGTAAGCGCAGAGAATTATTCTGGCGAAGAGCTTTATGGCGTTATCCCAAAAGATCCACGTAAACCATTTGATATAAAAGAAGTGATTGCTCGTGTGGTTGATGGCAGTGAGTTTGACGAATTTAAAGCCCTGTACGGCTCTACATTAGTGTGTGGGTTTGCTCATATTTATGGTTATCCCGTTGGTATTGTGGCTAACAATGGCATTTTGTTTGGCGAGTCAGCTGAAAAAGGCGCGCACTTTGTTGAGCTTTGTGCCCAACGTAAAATACCGCTAGTGTTTTTACAGAACATAACTGGCTTTATGGTAGGTAAACAATATGAAGCAGGCGGTATTGCTAAACACGGTGCAAAAATGGTGACGGCAGTGGCTTGTGCCAAAGTCCCTAAGTTCACTATTTTAGTGGGTGGCAGCTATGGTGCCGGTAACTACGGTATGTGTGGCCGAGCCTTTGATCCAAGATTTTTGTTTATGTGGCCAAATGCACGTATTTCAGTAATGGGTGGCGAACAAGCCGCTGGCGTTTTGGCGCAAGTTACTCGGGATCAAAAAGAAAAACGTGGTGAGTCTTGGTCTGAGCAAGATGAAGCTGATTTTAAACAGCCGATTATTGATACTTATGAACACCAAGGTCATCCGTATTATGCCTCCGCCCGCTTATGGGACGACGGTGTTATCGACCCTGCTGATACAAGACAAGTACTTGGTTTGGCAATTTCCGCATCATTAAACAAAACCATTGAGGATACCAAGTTTGGTATCTTTAGAATGTAGGGCAAGGCTATGACTAAAGACTTATTCAACGAAGATAAAGACAGCAAGCAATCTAAGGTTTTATGTACTGTGGATGAATTAGGTGTCGCTACCGTTACCCTTAATAACCCAGATAAACACAATGCATTTGATGATGACGTTATCGCCTTATTAACCACAATATTTTCTAATATTGCGGATAACCCAGACATTAGAGTCATGGTGTTAACATCCACAGGAAAAAGTTTTTGTGCCGGTGCTGATCTAGGATGGATGAAACGTATGGCGGATTATTCTTATCAAGAAAACTTAGCGGACTCAAATGCCCTCGCCCAGTTGTTTAACGTATTAAACTTTATGCCACAAGCAACCATAGTTCAGGTACAAGGTGCAGCATTTGGTGGCGCACTTGGATTAGTAAGTTGTTGCGACATAGTGGTCGCAGCAAACAAAGCTAGCTTTTGCTTAAGTGAAGTGAAGCTTGGTTTAATTCCAGCGACTATTAGCCCGTATGTGATCAACGCCATAGGCCTAAAAGCCGCCCGACGTTACTTTTTAACGGCTGAACGCTTTTTTGCTGACCAAGCAAAATCTATTGGTTTGGTTGATGAAGTGGTTGATATTAACGAACTAGAAAATACCACTAACGCCTTTGTTAACACCTTATTGGCTAATGGGCCAATGGCAGTAAAAGCAGCTAAGAAACTGGCTCTTGATGTGGCACACCAACCTATCGATGACAAACTCATAGCTGATACGAGCGACAGAATAGCCTCTATTCGGGTATCTGATGAAGGCCAAGAAGGTCTAACGTCATTTTTTGAAAAACGCCCTACCAATTGGCAATCCTCAGACGTGAAGGATAACTAATATGTTTACTAAAATACTTATTGCCAATCGTGGCGAAATTGCTTGTCGTGTTATTAAAACAGCAAGAGCGATGGGCATATTAACCGTTGCGGTTTACTCAGACGCTGACAAAAATGCCATGCATGTACAAATGGCCGACGAAGCGGTTTATTTAGGAGCTTCGCCATCTCGTGAAAGTTACTTGTTATCACAAAAAGTGATTGATGCCGCCCTATTAACTGGTGCGCAAGCCATCCATCCAGGTTATGGATTTTTATCTGAAAACTCTGATTTTTGCCGCCTGTGTGAGCAAAACAACATAGTGTTTATTGGTCCGCCTATTGGCGCCATTGAAGCTATGGGATCTAAATCTGCGGCAAAAAGCATTATGGAAAAGGCCAATGTGCCGTTAGTGCCTGGTTATCATGGTGACGACCAATCTATGGCTGTGATCAAACAAGCGGCGGATGATATGGGTTATCCAGTTTTACTTAAAGCGACTGCTGGTGGCGGTGGTAAAGGTATGCGTCAGGTTTGGAATGAAAAAGAATTTAAGTCTGAGTTTGAAGCGGTAAAACGTGAAGCCTTGTCGTCATTTGGTGATGATCGCATGTTGGTTGAAAAATACTTAACCCAACCACGTCATGTTGAAATCCAAGTATTTTGTGACAATCATGGCAATGCGGTTTATTTATTTGAGCGTGATTGTTCTGTGCAGCGCAGACACCAAAAAGTGATTGAAGAAGCGCCAGCATTTAACATGTCTCCTGAGTTACGCGCCCAAATGGGCGAGTCTGCGATAAAATCGGCTCAAGCTATTGGCTACCAAGGTGCGGGAACGGTTGAGTTTTTATTAGATATTGATGGTTCTTTCTATTTCATGGAAATGAATACTCGATTGCAAGTAGAGCATCCCGTCACTGAAATGATCACAGGCCAAGATTTAGTTGAATGGCAATTACGTGTTGCGGCTAATGAGACCTTACCTAAAACTCAACAAGAATTAACGATTAATGGTCATGCTTTTGAAGCGCGCATATACGCAGAAGATCCAGACAATGACTTTTTACCTGCAACAGGTCACTTACAGTTTTTACAAGCACCTACAGAAAGTAAACATGTTCGTGTAGATACAGGTGTTCGCCAAGGTGATGATGTTAGTGTGTTTTACGATCCTATGATTGCAAAGTTAATTGTATGGGATGAAAATCGTGAAAAAGCATTACAACGTTTAACGAAAGCGTTAATGGAATATCGTATACAAGGTGTGACGACGAACATCGACTTTTTACATAATTTAGCTAGTTGTGACGCATTTAAAAATGAAGATATTGATACTGGTTTTATTGACAAAAATCATGACGAGATTTTTAGTGCTAACACCTCAAAATCAAGCGCTAATAAACAAACCATAACCAATCTAAGCATAGCCAACCAAAGCATAACCAATCAAATAGCAATGGCCGCTTTGGCTTTGGTATTACAACAAGCAAACAAAGCCAATGCCCTTGCTGCAAACAGCACGGATGTAAATTCGCCTTGGCATAACAATAATGCTTGGCGTTTAAACCAAGCTAATTTGCATACATTAACTTTGTCGCATGACGGTGTTGAATATCAGGTGAGCCTTGAGCAACATACAAAGGTTAAAAACACCTACACGATTAACAACCATTACAGCATAAGCGTTAGCGCTGATAACCTAAAGCATGAGTTCCAATGTGAAGGCGAATTAGTTGATAACACCCTTAATTGTTTTGTCAATGGACTGAGTAGCAATACGACTGTAGTTTTTGCCAATAACGACGTTTGTTTATATACCAGCAATGGCGTATTCAACATCACTCAAGTGTTAGCGGATACAGGAGACTCGACTGACGATAACAATGCAGGCGGTTTAATCGCACCAATGAATGGCACTATGGTCAGTGTATTAGTGAACGCGGGTGATAAAGTTGAAAAAGACCAAGCCTTAATGATCATGGAAGCGATGAAAATGGAACATGTGATCAAAGCACCAAGTAATGGTGTGGTCACTGGCTTGTTTTATAAAAACGGTGACATGGTTGATGGTGGCTCAGAGCTGCTAACTTTCGAAGCGGATACGCTTGAAGAGATGAGCTAAAAATAGAGGATTAACATGACAATAGACACCACAATCAAAGATCTATTGGCTAACCAAGCCATGCCTAAACAGGTGAAAATCGTTGAAGTAGGTCCAAGAGATGGATTACAAAACGAAGTGCCTCTAGGACTTGAAGATAAATTGGGACTTAAAGATAAAGTCGCATTAATTAACAGCTTGTCACAAACAGGGTTAACCGTGATAGAGTCAGGTTCTTTTGTCTCACCTAAGTGGGTGCCGCAAATGGCAGGTTCCGCTGAAATTTACGGTTTAATTAATCAAATAAATGGCATTAGCTACCCTGCTCTTACCCCCAATATGAAAGGTTATGAACTTGCCAAACAAGCGGGTGTAAAAGAAGTCGCTATTTTTGGTGCTGCCAGTGAGTCTTTTAGTCAGAAAAACATAAACTGCTCGATTGCTGAAAGCTTACAACGTTTTGAGCCTATCATGCAGCAAGCCAAGTTAGACGGCATTAAAGTTCGTGGTTATGTGTCTTGTGTATTAGGTTGTCCGTATGAGGGCGACATAGACGTGTCTAAAGTGGCTGAAGTAGCAAAAACGCTGTATAGAATGGGATGTTATGAAATCTCTTTAGGTGACACTATAGGCGTTGGTACGCCAGCCAAAGCACAAGCTATGTTGGCAGAAGTGGCAAAGCAAGTTCCCATGGAGCACTTAGCGATTCATTTTCACGACACTTATGGCCAAGCCTTAGCAAATATTTATGCTTGTTTGCAATTAGGTGTCAGCGTAATTGATTCTGCAGTTGCAGGATTAGGCGGTTGTCCTTACGCTAAAGGCGCATCGGGCAATGTTGCCACTGAAGATGTGGTTTATATGTTAAACGGTCTCAACATAGAGCATGGTGTGGATTTAACTAAACTAGCTCAAACTGGTGCTGAGATTTGTAAAGCACTGGGTAAAGTCTCTAACTCTAAAGTGGCGAACGCTCTACTTGCTAGTTCTTAATCAGTCAATTAACTAGTATACTAGTTAATTAAAAGCTATTAAGAACAACAGGATAAACAATGTTATTAAAAAGTGAACGTATTAGCGTACGAGACATGCAAGAAAGTGATGCTGATTTTATGTTGGCGTTACTTAATAGCCAAGGCTTTATTAATAATGTTGGTGATAGACAACTGAGAACCACAGCACAAGTAGTTGATAAAATAAAGGCGGCCTACACCGCTGATTATCCTAATTACGGTTTATATACGGTGGTTGATAATCAAACCAATGCGTTAATTGGCACTGTAAGTTATCTAAAACGAGAGCATTTATCTCATGATGATATTGGTTATGCATTTTTACCGCAGTTTTTTGGTAAAGGTTATGCCTTTGAAGCGACTAAGCTCTTGTTAGATTATGTTATCAGCCAAGGTAAAACCTGCGTATTTGCAGTAGTAAAACCAACTAATACACCGTCTATTAAATTACTAGAAAAATTAAATTTTGTTTATGTTGGTGAAACCCTTATGCCAAATGAAACAATCCCTATTTCTAAATATCAATATACGCAAAACAAGATATAACGCGATGAGATCAAAAAAGCCGAGTAGCTTATTAAAATTTAATAAACTACTCGGCTTTTTGATATTTTTAGTTAATTCTATTTTAACTAATTAAACTTTCTCTAAGCTGATACAACCCACAGAATAACCTGCACCAAAGCTACATAAAATACCTTTATCGCCAGACTTAAAGTCATCTTGGTATTTGTGGAATGCAACCAAAGATCCTGCCGATGCGGTATTGGCATATTCATCTAATATCAAAGGCGCATCTAAAAACTCAGGCTCGCGCCCTAGAAGTTTCTTAGCAGCAAAAATATTCATATTGATATTGGCTTGATGTAACCACATACGTTTTACGTCAGTCACTTGCCAATTGTTTTCAGCTAAATGGCTGGTGATCGTATTCGTCGCCAGTGGTAATAATTCTTTAAATACTTTACGCCCTTCTTGGAAGAAGAATGAATTGTCGTACGCTAGCTCATCATAACAATGATCAACATAGCTATGGCTACAGCGAATGTTATTTGAAAATTGAGTGACTTGGCTGGTATTTACAATTTTAAATTGATTGCTTGAAGTCGCAGCTTCTTGTTTTTCAATAACAAGTGCCATTGCAACATCACCAAAAATAAAGTGGCTATCACGGTTAGTATAATCTAACTGCGGTGTTGTAAATTCTGGATTAACCACTAATACCGTATTAGCATTGCCGGACTGGATTGCATTGTAGGCATTGATAATAGCAAAGGTGGCTGTTGAGCACGCTACGTTCATATCAAAACCAAAACCAGATGCACCTAATATTTGCTGCACTTCAACCGCCATTGACGGATATGAGCGTTGCATATTAGAAGAACCAAGGATCACCATGTCGATGTCTGATGCTTGTTTGCCAGAATTAGCTAATGCTTGCTTAGCAGCTTCAACAGCCATTAACACCATCTCAGGTGGTTCTTCAGCTGCATTTTTTGTCATTGTAGGATGCATCACATTAATATCGGTTATGCCTTCTTTATGCATAACATAACGAGATTTAATGCCTGATGCTTTTTCTATAAACTCTACGCTAGAGCTTTTTTTCTCTTCCAACGTACCAGCTTCAATTTCAGCCTGGTGCTCTGTATTATATTTTTCTGCGTATGCATTTAATGCATCGACAAGTTCTTTATTTGATACTTTATGAGGAGGGGTAAATAGACCTGAACCCGAAATAACAACTGATGTCATGATGAAATCCCAAAATTTAAGAAGTGGTGCATTATGCAATTTTGCGTCTTGAATTCAAATGATAAAGTGCAAGTTTTTATAACACTTCACTATTTTTTAACATTAATACGCTACAAATCGCCTTTAATTACGACGGTTGCAGATATTTTATCTTGAATAGCTTGACGGTTTGAATCCCAATATATTTGGAAGAAACCTAATAAACCCGTGGCAAAACCAGCACCATAACCGCCGTAGCGACCAAATGAATCCCAAGCCGACATATAAGTACCATCAAGTTGAATCACTCTAATGCCCATTAGTTTTTTACCTGGCGTTTGCCCTTTCCACCAAGCAGGAAAAGCGGTGAAATATAACGCAGCCCAACCAAAACCAAGTCCTAAATCTGCAATGATCCCTTTAGCAAACTCTAAAAGACTGTAAACCGGTTGTTCTGTTTTGTTAGCTTTAGAGCTATCTGCTTTTTCATTACGAGCTTGATAGTATTTATTAGCTGAAGCAGTCGGTGCTTCTGGAGTTTGGTTCTCTAGAATTGGGGCTTCTACTGTTGTGATTTCTTGATCTGGTTTTGTGGTTTCTAGAGCATTTTGATAATACTCATAAAGCTCAGCCACATATTCAAGCCGCTCCTGCTCAGAGTTTATTGGTAAATCGTTAGAATTATCATCTATGAATTCATAGATTTCATCTTCTGGCGCTTTTAATTCAACTAATGTATCTAATACATCTTCAACAAGCGGATGGTAACAAGATCGTTCACAATTACCTTGCTCAAGCTTATTAGTTAACGATAAAGCTAAAGCTCCTAACTTTACAGAATTTGCAAAAGAGTCAACTGAGTTTATTTTGATTTCGGCATTATCTTTTCCGGCATTGCCTGATAGCTCATCATCATTAAAGGTATTGTTTAAAATAACCAAAACGCTCACGAAAACCGTAAACCCGCCAATAAATCGCAATAAGTAACGAGCAATTCGCCAGCTTTTCTGCTCACTCTTCTTACCAAATTTGAATACAGCTAAACCTGCAACAATACTAGCAACAACAGCACTAACATGAGTTAACATTAAGACAAAAAAAGCATCAATGATAATGGCGAAAGCTCGTCGTATTGGGCTTGCTAACGGCTTACCTAATAACGCATCATCTACACCAAAGGCGATATCGGTAATGATATTTTTATCATCAGCTACTTCAATATTTGGTGTAGAGTCCATATTTATTCCAACTGTTTTTACATTGCCTGTTTATTTCCAGACAAGGCCTATTAAAAATAGCCAGCTATTTAGTTAGCTGAAGTGTCTAGTGCAGGAAATGATTTAACTAAATCATCAATCTGCTTCATTTGTGTTAAGAAACCTTCAAGCTTCTCTAACGGCAATGCACAAGGACCATCACACTTAGCTTCGTTAGGGTTTGGATGCGCTTCTATAAACAAGCCAGCAAGTCCTAATGCCATACCAGCACGTGATAATTCAGCAACTTGAGCTCGACGACCATCAGCAGAATCAGCACGGCCACCAGGACGTTGTAATGCATGAGTTGAGTCAAACATAACAGGTGCAAACTTTTTCATGTCATCCATACCCAGCATATCAACCACTAAGTTGTTATAACCGAACTGTGAACCACGTTCACATAAGATAACTTTGTCGTTACCCGCTTCCATAAATTTGTTAATGATATGGCGCATTTCATGTGGGGCTAAAAACTGCGGTTTTTTCACGTTGATGATTGCATTGGTTTTGGCCATCGCAACCACTAAGTCTGTTTGACGAGCTAGAAACGCAGGTAATTGAATGATATCAACTACTTCTGCAACAGGTTGGGCTTGATAAGCTTCGTGTACGTCAGTAATGATTGGTAAATCAAATTGTGATTTAATTTCTTCAAATATCTTTAAGCCTTCTTCCATGCCTGGACCACGGTAAGATGATACAGATGAACGGTTTGCTTTATCAAAAGAGGCTTTAAATACGTAAGGAATACCTAATTTTGTAGTGACTTCTTTATAATACTCAGCAATTTTCATCGCCATATCACGAGATTCAAGTACATTCATACCGCCAAATAAAACAAATGGTTTGTCATTTGCTAATTCGATGTTTGCGCCGATTTGAATTGTTTGTTGATTTTTATTTGTCATTTTATTTCCAATAATTTTTAAGAAGCGATTGCTTGTAACACTAACCCACAGAACCATGCGGCATAAGTACCAACGGCATAACCCAACACAGCTAATAAAACACCAACTGGCGCTAATGCTGGGTGGAATGCAGATGCGACAACCGGAGCCGATGCAGCTCCGCCGACATTTGCTTGGCTGCCAACAGCCATATAAAACAATGGTGCTTTAATTAATTTTGCTACACCTAACATTAATCCCGCATGTACTAACATCCAAATTAGACCGAGTACGAAAAACTTAGGTGTATCAAATATCTGAGTAACATCCATGTGCAAACCAACGGTCGCAATTAAGATGTATAAAAATGCACTACCAAATTTAGACGCGCCAGCGGCTTCCACTTTTCTTAATTTAGTGAAAGACAAGGCGATACCAATGGCACTGGCTATTATTATCATCCAGAAAAATTGGCTGTGGAAACTGTATTTTTCTAGATTTGGATAATTGTTCACCATAAACGGTGTGATCAAATCTGAACAAAAATGAGCAAAACCGGTAACACCAAAACCAATGGCGCAAATTAACATGATGTCATCTAATTTAGGTATGCGAGCGTGCTTCTTCTCGAACTCTTCAACATTAGTTCGTAATTCATTTAAAGCCGTTGTGTCTGCACCTGTATGTGCATCAATCTTTTTAGCATTACTAGCGAGTATTAATAAAACCGCCATCCAAATATTGGCGACGATAATATCGACAGTAACCATAGTGGAGAATATTTCATTACCAACCTCATAAATTTCTTTCATGGCCGTTTGATTCGCGGTACCGCCGACCCAACTACCAGCAACCGTTGTCATTCCGCGCCAAACCGCATCAGGACCTGCACCATTTAATAATTCAGGGAAAAGGCTAGACATAGTTAATAACGCGATAGGACCACCGATAACGATGCCCAATGTGCCAGTGAAAAACAAAATTAACGCTTTAGGCCCTAATTTCATAATGGCAGGTAAATCAACACTAATGGTCAACAATACGATACAAGCGGGTAGTAAATAGCGAGATGCTACAAAATAAACTTGGGAGCTGTTACCGTCAACAATGCCAAATGTATTTAACAAGGAAGGCAGGAAGTAACACATTAAAACTGCAGGTACGACTTTATAGAACTTTTGCCAACCGCTATTTGTACTTTTACTCGTATAGAAAACGAATCCCAATATAATAGCAAGCAAACCTAGAACTGTGGCGTCATTAGTGATCAATGGCGTCATAAATCCCTCTTTTTATATGATTATTATTTTTGTAAGTTACTATTTTAAATAGTAACTTTTTAGTTATGGATGTAACAGATTTTTGTAACTGCTTTTGATAATTAGATTCTTATAATACATCAGGCGAATACCTAATGAATTGTTTCTACTATATGATTTTGCTCTTCCAACTGCAATCGGATGAACATAGCCATAGGATCATTTGGACAGGCTTTGATAAAGTAGTCAAAGTCATCTTTTGCCCATTTACCACAATCAAGCTGGTTTAATACTAAACCGCGGTCTCTACGTTCATAAGGGTCTTCAGGCAATAAATCCATTAATGTTTCAACACAAGTTAATGCTTCTTCAAACATACCTTCGTCTAACAAAGCTAACTTTTGATCTGAAATAAGTGTTTTAACTAATTCATCATGGGGGATTTCTTTTGCATAGGCTGCAATATCACTAACTAAGCTGTTTTTTACATCATCATTGGAGATCAAGTATTCCGTTGCACCAGAAAGAGCATCCAAAATAATCAATTCAGAGCTGCTTAATCTAATAACTAATGCCATTCCCTCTTCTAATTCAGCAATAAGCGCATTAAAGCCTAACTGTCTTAGTAGGTATCTGAATAACACAGCTAAGGTCATTTCATTACCCGTACGGTGCATAATACAAAACGATAAGTTAGCTAAGCTAGACTCAGGCAAGTCTTGTAAACCAGGGCCTGTAATAGCTAATTCATCAATTAAACAGTCAACGGCTTGATAAAGTTGCTCTTGCACAGGTTCAGATTTATCAATAGATACAGATAAATGAGCTGTGAGTTCAGCTAATTGCAGCTCAATATCATCAATAAAAAACTCATCTTGCCAATTTGATTCTAAAAGAATGACTTCTCTTAGCAAATCATCAGGCTTATCTGACTCGTACAGCCAATTTGCAGACATAAGGACTTCTTATATAATTTATAACGAGGTGAAAACAACACCTTAATCGCTACTTTATGGGGATTAATTTACAAATTTCAACACTTTTACTTGTTAAAACTGCCCTTTAGTCACAGCAAACAATGCAGTAAATATTATACAAAACGATGAAATACTTAACATTTGTATCGCTTTTGATTTTTGTTCAGCTTTCATAGCCAATACTGCAAATACAATATAACCAACCACAAAACCGAGTTTTGCAGTTAACCAATAATCAACAAACGGATATTGAGAAATTAAATAACATAAAATACCGGCTGATATTAATAAAAAAGTATCAATAATATGAGGAACAACTTTAAGCGCTTTGTTTAGTTCTTTGCCTTTGAGTTGTTTTTGATAAAAACGAAAATAAAATAACACTATGCTGATCAACGCTAACATTATGTGAGTGTGTTTTACTGCCATGTACATAATTAAGGTTCTTCTTTAATTGATTGAGTGGTATAAATTATAATTTATACCACTTTATTTAATGGATCTTACAGAGGAACTAACCTGGGTATTGCTCTATAATTTGTTCTATTGTATCGACACAAGACAACAAACCTTGAACAAGTTTAGGTTCAAATTTCTTACCACTTTCAGACTCTATAAATTTTAAAGTCTCAGCTTTGCTCCAAGCCTTTTTATAACATCTGTCATGACGTAAAGCATCATAAACATCTGCTAGAGCAACTATTCTTCCATATATGTGTATATTTTCACCTGATTTACCATCAGGGTAACCAGAACCATCCCAATTTTCATGATGATCATGAGCAATAACAGCCCCAGCTTGAATTACACTATGATTAGAACCTTCTAATATTTTCGCGCCTTTTTCTGCATGCGTTTGCATCACCTTCCACTCTTCCTTAGAAAAGCTATCCGGCTTATTTAAAATATTATCCCTGATACTAATTTTACCAACATCGTGTAAAGGAGCTGCCGTTGAGACAATATCAATTTCACTTTCCGTTAAACCATATACTTTAGCTAATGCTCCACTGATTAAAGCTACACGTCTAGAATGATTACCCGTTTCATTTGAACGGTTTTCTAACGCCTCGCTTAGGCGGTACACTAACTCACGCTGAGTATCTTCTAGCTCTAGCTGTAATTGTACATTTTCGTAGGCGATTTGTACGTTCTGGGCAAATAGCTTAATTAATGCTTTTTCTGAATCATCTACATGCTTTGGTAAGCCGGAAACATATAAAATAGAGTTGTTTGAAAAACGGCTATAACAATATGCAACTAGGTAATCTTCATAGTAAACAATTGATTTACCTGTAATAGCCTCTTGAAATGCAGCTTGTAATTCCTCGTCAACCACCTCTTTTATCTCTTTGCCTAAGCTGTTTTCAAATTCACCTTGTGCAGCAATAATCGTTAGACCATCTTTATGTTTACTGTCGGTGCAATTAACCATTAATGTATCTGTGATATACATAGCTTTTTCATTACCACAGCCAATAACAGAGGTTAGTTGTTGCATCACTCCGTCAATAAATTGGTCCATGGAATGTATCGAGAAAATATTAGCGGATGCTTCAATAATTTTTGTCAGGCCTTTGCGGCTATTATCTAGAGAAACTATATCTCGATAAGCTCTAAGGCTAGACATAATAACGGTAAATAATTTTTGTGCAGTGAGTTCAGTTTTTGATTTATAGTCATTGATATCGTAGTTTAATATCACTTGGCGTTCTGGAGCTTGTCCCGGTTGTCCGGTTCTTAAAATGATACGAATTTTTTGGTTCTTAGCTTCTTCACGAATATAATGCGCAACTTGCAAACCAGCGTCATCGGTTTCCATAACAACATCAAGCAATACAATTGCCGCATCAGGATTTTCACTAATGACTTTTTTACCTTCATCCCCCGAATAAGCACTGATAAATTCCAACTTTTTATCTTGGAATATAAAATCATTAAGTGCTAATTTAGTAACCGCGTGTACTTCAGGTTCATCGTCTACAATAATAACTTTCCAACTGCCGATAGATAAAATCTCTTCTTCTTCGTCAGAGTCATTTGCAAACAAAAAATCATCATTCATTATAGTGAGTCCCCTTTCGTGTATTTGCTTTGCCAGATCATAACTTCTGATCTAAATTAAGCTCCCTTGCATTTAAGGTTACCCCATTAATTTAAAATAGCCAACGGTGATGCGATCATTTTCAGACAAATCTTTAATAGTGCTTGTATTCCTGTATCCATTTTGGATAAAAACATCTCGTATGGCCTCACCTTGGGTATTGCCGTGTTCAATAATTAATAGACCATTATCATGCAGATAATCTTTCGCCTGTGACACTATTTTCTTTATATCTGACAAACCATTATCTGCTGCTGTTAGTGCTGACAAAGGTTCAAAGCGCACATCACCTTGTTTTAAGTGAGGGTCATTTTCTTCAATATAAGGAGGATTTGACACAATTAAATTAAATTTTGTATTTGGTATTTGCTCAAACCAATCACTTTGAATTATTTTACAATTGGTTATGCCATTTAATTCTGCATTTTCTTGTGCGAGAGTTACGGCATCAGCAATAAAGTCAGCAGCAAGCCAATCCCAATGCGGTAACTCAGAAGCTAATGACAGTGCTATTGCGCCTGTTCCTGTGCCTAAATCCAACCCGGTTAGATGCTCATATTGTTGATTATCTTTTTGCTCGGCAACTAACAAAAGTGCATGTTCGACAAGAGTTTCCGTATCAGGGCGTGGAATTAATGTTGTAGGTGTGACTTTAAGGTTTAATGTCCAAAATGCTCTGTAACCAACAATATGAGCAATAGGATGACCAGCTTGTCTTTTTGCGCAAAGTTGATGGAATAAAGCGATTTGAGTTTCATCTAAGACTTTGTCTGGCCATGTAAATAAATATGTTCGGTTGCAATCTAAAACATGACACATTAATATCTCAGCATCTAACTTCGCAGTATCTGATATTTGATTAAATGTAGAAGTGGCTGCATTGAGCAGCCACTTGATTTGATTTTTGTTATCCATTTTTACCCTGAACTATACTCAGAATTAGTCGTTACTCTTCAGACATTGACGCTAATAGGTCAGCTTGGTATTCCGTCATTAGAGGGTGTAAAACACAATCTAAATCACCTTCCATAATTTCATTTAGTTTATACAAGGTTAAGTTGATTCTGTGCTCTGACATTCTTCCTTGTGGGAAGTTATAGGTTCTAACACGTTCTGAACGGTCACCACTGGCTACTAAGTTACGACGCATTCCCGTTTCTTCCGCCATACGTTTTTCATCTTCTGCAGCTTGTAACCTTGCAGATAATACTGACATAGCTTGAGCTCTGTTCTTGTGTTGAGAACGTTGATCTTGGCACTCAACAACCGTTCCCGTTGGCATATGCGTTATACGGATAGCCGAGTCAGTTTTATTTACGTGCTGACCACCAGCTCCCGATGCACGGAAAGTATCAATTTTTAAATCGGCTGAATTAATCTCAATGGCATCAGCTTCTGGAATTTCAGGCATAACTACAACGGTACAAGCCGATGTATGAACTCGACCTTGTGATTCAGTTTCTGGTACGCGTTGAACTCGGTGACCACCAGATTCAAACTTCATAGTGCCGTAAACATCATTACCCGTAATATGAGCAATAACCTCTTTAAATCCACCTTGATCGCTTTCATTAGAAGTGATCACTTCTAACTTCCACTTCTTAGATTCAATATAACGGCTATACATACGGAATAAATCACCTGCAAATATTGCAGCTTCATCACCACCAGCACCAGCTCTGATCTCTAAGAAGCAGTTATTACTGTCGTTTGGATCTTTAGGTAGCATAAGCAGTTGAAGTTCTTGATCTAAACGTGCAATTTCAGCTTTAGATGCTTTAAATTCTTCCTGCGCCATTTCTCGCATTTCAGCATCGTCTTCATCCATCATCAACTTTGCTTCTTCAAGATCGTCTTCAGCGCTTTGATATTGTTTAAATGTAACCGTAAGATCTTCTAAATCAGAATATTCTTTTGACAAGGTACGAAACTTATCCTGATCTGAAATTATTTGTGCATCACTTATTAGTGCTTCTACTTCTTCTCTGCGTTCAACAAGTGTTTCTAATTTACTTCTGATTGAGTCTTTCATCGGATCCCTAATACTGCTTTTATTGCGGTTAATTCCTGCACATTTTGTTTTTCTGCAGCATCTTTTAAGGCAGAAGTTGGTGCGTGAATTAATTTATTTGTTAATTTATTCGCTAATTCTTTTAATATTTGTTCTACATCATTACCTGATTGAAGTTGGTTTATCGCTCGTTCTAACAATTCATCTTTAATCGCTAAACTTTGATCACGATAGTCGCGAATTAAATCAACAGACTCTAATGAGTTTAGCCAATCATCAAATATATTGGCCTTTTCTTGAATAATAACTTCTGCGTCTTCTGCCGCTTCCGTTCTTGCCTGCATATTTTGCGCGACAATCTCTTGCAAGTCGTCAACAGTATACAAATACGCATCGTCTAATTCTGCAACTTGAGATTCAATATCTCTTGGTACCGCTAAGTCTACTAAAAACATAGGTCGATGTTTGCGTCGTTTTAAAACATTTTCAACCATGCCTTTACCTATAATTGGCAAAGTACTGGCGGTTGAACTGATCACAACATCTGCTTCTAACATCTGATCAGGTATTTGCGCTATGGTACAAGTTTTGGCCGCGAACTGCTCAGCAACTAATTTAGCTTTGCTTAAGGTTCTATTTGCCACCACTATATCTTTAGCTCCTTGCTCAAAAATATGTTTAGCGACTAACTCAATGGTTTCGCCTGCGCCAACTAATAACACTTTTTTATTATCAAAGCTGCCAAAAACTTGCTTGGCGAGCGTTACTGCAGCATAAGCTACCGATACTGCATTAACCGCTATATCAGTTTCTGTTCTAACTTTTTTAGCAACAGAAAACACTTGCTGAAACATACGTTCAAAATAAGTTTTTACCGTCCCCATCGACTTTGCTTGTTGGTATGCTTGTTTTACTTGGCCGAGTATTTGCGGCTCACCCAACACCATAGAATCCAATCCACTGGCAACTCGCATTAAATGAGTGGTTGCTGAAACATCTTTTTGCACATATAAGTGTTGATCTAAGTCGGGCTCTGGTACTAAATGGAAATCGGCTAACCAAGACGTTAGTGTTTCTGAATTTATATTTTCACCAAAACAATATATTTCTGTTCTATTGCATGTAGATAAAATTACGGCTTCATCACATAAGCCGTCGGTGACTACCGACTCTAATGCTTCAGATAGTCGTTCCGGCGTAAACGCTAGGCGTTCGCGCAACTCAACTGATGCTGTTTTGTGATTTATTCCTAATGCAAGAACCGTCATATAAATGGCTTAATTCCGAACCCTTTGAAGAAAGGCGGCAATTCTACGAAAAAGCGGAGGTATTTAAAAGCCTTAACATGACTAATCTCAATAGTATTTATTAACTAATAAATTGATTTTCATTTTTTATCTGGGAAAATGGCACAACTTAACCGCCATAATTACACTTTATGAAACCTTTAAAAAACATATTCCAACCAATCCTAGTCGCGTTACTTGCTGTATTTTTATCATCATGTAGCCTTTTACAGACCCAGTCTAATGCAAATTTAAAATTACCAGCAGACATTAATAAACTTAAGTCATGGACGGTTCGGGGTAAAGTATTAATCAAAACCGACACCGAAAATGTATCAGGTTATTTTTATTGGCATAAAGACCTAGAAACCAATCAATTTTCTTTAAATGCCTTTATTGGCATCAATATTCTGAGTTTAACCACAGAAAATGGCATATCGACATTAGAATTTGGCGGTAGTGTTTACCAAGACACAAACCCAACTCGGTTAATACAAACCGTCACTGGATTAGACCTGCCTATCGAAAATTTAGAGTTTTGGGTTCGTGGTCAGCTAACTGGCACTGAAAAACACATAGTACGAAACAGTACAAATATAAAACAATTCATCCAGATAAATAAACAACAGAAATGGCAAGTTAAGTATTCAAAATACCAAAAACAGAATATTTACCACTTACCTATGGCTATCTCTTTGACTGGCAAAAACACAAAATTAAAACTATCCGTTTCAAGTTGGGAGTTTTTACTTTAATGCCAACCAAGCAGCCAATTACCTCTTTAACACTTACATCACCAGCCAAGCTTAATTTATTTCTGCATATTAATGGCCGTTTAGATAATGGCTATCATGAATTACAATCTTTATTCCACTTTTTAGATAAAGGTGATGAATTAACATTTGAACTTACCAATGATGGAAAAGTAAGCTTAGATTGTAATTTACCTGAGTTGATCACTGAGCAAAATTTAATTATTAAAGCCATTAATGCACTCAAACCATTATTAACAGAAAAAAATAAGCACTTTGGTGTAAACATTAATTTGCATAAGGTTTTACCTATGGGTGGTGGCGTTGGTGGCGGTTCATCTAACGCAGCAACCACTTTGCTCGCATTAAATCAGTTATGGCAATTACACCTCTCACCAGAAAAGTTAGAAAGAATTGGTAAAAATTTAGGTGCTGACGTGCCTATTTTTATTCGAGGAAAATCGTCAATTGCCGAAGGTATTGGCGAAAAGTTATTTGACTACCCTATCGCTGAAAAATGGTATTTGGTGCTAACACCCAATGTACACGTGAATACCGCACTTTTATTTAACAGTGATAAATTGCCTAGAGACACAAAGAAAGTACCGCTAGAACAACTAAATTACACAGGATTAACTCCAGATCATAAAAATGATTTTGAAACTTTAGTCTATAAAAACTATCCAGCCGTTGCCAAAGCATTGGACTGGTTGTTAGAATACGCGCCTGCCAGATTAACTGGCACTGGTGCTTGTGTATTTTCAGTATTTGAAAATACACAAGAAGCCGAAACAATTTTTACTATGTTGCCTGCGACGATGTCTGGTTTTATTGCAAAAGGTTGTAATATTTCTATCACACATCAACAACTACGTGAGCAATTAAATTAGAAATATTGGCAATTTATGTTCTCTATTTCTCACACTTAACGAAGCTATAGGATAACTCTGTGCCTGATATAAAGCTCTTCGCTGGAAACGCTACCCCAGAACTTGCTGAAATCGTCTGCAATCGTCTTGATTTAAAACTTGGAAATGCGACTGTTGGCCGTTTTAGCGACGGTGAAATAAGTGTCCAAATTAATGATAACGTTCGTGGCTCTGACGTATTTATTATTCAATCTACTTGTGCTCCCTGCAATGACAATCTAATGGAATTGATTGTTATGGTTGATGCATTACGTAGAGCATCCGCTGGGAGAATTACAGCGGTTATTCCATACTTTGGTTACGCTAGACAAGACCGTCGTGTACGTTCTGCTCGTGTTCCTATTACTGCAAAGGTTGTTGCAGACTTTTTATCAAGCGTTGGTGTTGACCGCGTTTTGACTGTTGATTTACATGCAGAACAAATTCAAGGTTTCTTTGATGTTCCAGTAGATAATGTATTTGGCAGTCCAATTTTAGTTGAAGATATGCGCGCACAAGGCTTTGATATTGCTGATGACGTTGTTGTTGTATCACCAGATATTGGTGGTGTAGTAAGAGCTCGAGCTATCGCTAAATTATTAGACGATAAAGACTTAGCTATTATCGACAAACGTCGTCCACAAGCTAATGTCGCTCAAGTTATGCATATTATTGGTGATATTGAAGGCCGTGATTGTATCATTGTTGACGATATGATCGACACAGGTGGCACGTTATGTAAAGCCGCTGAAGCACTTAAACAACATGGTGCTAAACGTGTATTTGCTTATGCAACTCACCCAATATTTTCAGGCAATGCCGTTGAGAATCTTAAAAATTCAGTTATTGATGAAGTTATAGTAACTGACTCAATTCCATTGAATCCAGAGATTGCAGCATTACCTAACGTGCGCCAGTTAACGTTAGGCAACATGCTAGCGGAAGCCATTCGTCGTTTAAGTAATGAAGAATCAATTTCTGCAATGTTTGATCACTAAAGAAACGTTACCTAAACCGCTTTACTAAAAGAGTGTCCACAACTAGTTATGGACAGTAAAATGCGGTAAAAGTAAGAGTTAATTTAGTAACAAAAAATCCGTCCAATGTGACGGATTTTTTTATTCTTAAAAAAAAACTCAGTTAATTTCTATTAACTGAGTTTTAATGAAGTATTTGATTTAACCTATATTTTCACAGGCATTAACTAACAGCTATTATTTAACTGGTAACTCTATATCTTCAAACATACTATCAACTTCTTCTTGGTTTCGTAACAAACATGCTCGTTCCACAACATCTCTGGTTAAGTGCGGTGCAAAACGTTCAATAAAGTCATACATATAAGTACGTAAGAAGTTACCTTTTCTAAAGCCAATTTTAGTAGTCGACTTTTGGAATATATGGCTTGCATCTATTGCTACTAAATCTGAATCTAAATCATCCATTGCCATCGTTGCTACAACACCAACGCCAACGCCCATTCTTACATAGGTTTTTATTACATCAGCATCTGTTGCGGTAAATACTATTTTAGGCTCAAGTCCTTTGTCGTTAAACGCTCGGTCTAGTTCTGAACGACCAGTAAATCCAAAAACATAAGTAACTAAAGGAAATTGAGCAATATCTTCAATGGTTAATGCACCGTCTCGTTTTGCTAAAGGATGGTCTTTTTTGACCACCACAGAACGGTTCCAGTGATAACAAGGAAGCATAACTAATTCGTTATACAAATGCAGTGCTTCCGTGGCGATAGCAAAGTCAGCTTCACCACGAGCCGCCGCATCACTTATTTGTGATGGTGTGCCCTGATGCATATGCAAAGAAACTTTAGGGAAACGTTGCATAAACCCTTTGATCACATCAGGCAGGGCATAACGAGCTTGAGTATGAGTGGTGGCAACATTCAACTTACCTTGATCCGGTAAAGTATGCTCTTTCGCCACAGACTTAATGCCGTCAACTTTACTTAAAATATCATGGGCTATTGCAATGATCTCTTTACCTGCAGGTGTAACATGAGTTAAATGCTTGCCGCTGCGACCAAAAATTTGGATACCAAGTTCATCTTCTAACATTCGAACTTGTTTACTGATCCCAGGTTGTGATGTATATAAATTTTCGGCAGTTGCAGACACATTTAAGTTGTTGTTTTCTACTTCAACAATATATCGTAATTGTTGTAACTTCATTAATTTGCCCCAAGCTATTTTGTTATAATAAAAATATATACATTTCGGCTCATTTATTCCATAAAATTTTAAAATAGTTTTTAAATTAATCAAAAAAAGCATAGATAGTT
This sequence comes from uncultured Psychrosphaera sp., assembly GCF_947500655.1. GTDB lineage: Bacteria > Pseudomonadota > Gammaproteobacteria > Enterobacterales > Alteromonadaceae > Psychrosphaera. Next base: position 457,923 of record NZ_CANMSK010000001.1, read on the forward strand.
GAAAAAAAACACAAAGAAAGCATAAATAGTTTTTCCTTTTTTAGTTTATCTATACCATAAACCATTACTTACTGATAAATAGGCTCATTACAAATGGAACGTCCAGTCATTGATTTTGCAACTGTACTTGCTTCATCGGCACACGATATGAAAAACGGATTATGTTTATTAATTCAACTTATTGATCAGTTAAGCGAAAAAATGCGGTTAAATAATATGGATGAGGCTGAAGAACTCGCTAGCATCCATTACGAAGCGTCAAGAATAAATACTAACTTGTTACAAATGTTAGCTATGTATCGAGCAGAGAAAGATGTTTTACCTCTTAACATAGATAGTTACTACCTAGATGAAACGCTTGAAGAGCTTGTTGCCCAAAATGGTCTTTATATAAATAATAAATCCCTGTCTGTTACCTTTGATATTGAAGAGGAATTATCTTGGTATTTTGACCAAGACTTAGTGTCTAATTTACTTAATGATATTTTTGTTAATGCCATGCGCTATTGCAATAATTCGATTATCGTTAGCGCCAAAACACTCAATAACCAGCTTCATGTCACGATTGCTGATGACGGTAATGGTTACCCTGAACATATGCTGCAGTCAGCTATTTCATCCCCACAAAATATAGAGTTAAATATTAGTCGTACAGGACTTGGTCTATATTTTGCTCAGTTAATTGCAGCGGCTCATGAAGATAATGGGAGCTACGGTAGTATTAAATTAGAAAATGGTGGTCCACTAAATGGAAGCCTATTCACTTTAGTACTACCCTAATTACTATAATTTGTTTACTATTATTGAAGTTAGTGAATTCATTTGATTTTTAGTAACCGTTATTAGAGTCAACTTATCTTGTATTTATTGGAGTAACAAATGGCGATTATCATCGCGTTAATTATCGGTCTTGTGATCATTGCCGTAATAGCAAATATATTGCAACAGCAAAAAGAAAAGCAAGATGCAGAAAGACGTCAGGAAATGGTCAAATATAAAACGATTGTTGAAGACACAGAACTCATTATTGCCAATGATGCTAATGTTCCTATCACTAGAAATGGATTTATTATATTACACCGCCGTGTCCTGTATGCTTTAAAGAAAATGAATTCAACCACGCCGGGCAATAAAGATATACATGCACGCATAAAGGATTGCACTGGCAAAATAGAAGCTAGTGACTTTCGTGTCCTAGATGCGGCGACATTAAAAATACCTGAAGCTGAAAAACCATTAATTGCCTTAATCCAAGGTATCAAAAAATACCGTGTTATTTTAAGATCAGAGCACACTAAAGGTAATTTAACGGCTCCAGCCTTTATGGAAGAAGATAAAAAAATTGAATTATTGCAGTTAAGAATAAATGTTGAATCGCAAATGCGCAGAGGCAGTAAAGCAAAAGCAAATGGTATGACAGGATCTGCACGTCAATATTACGAAAAAGCTTTAGCTACCTTAAATGCCCAAACCTATAGCAATGACTATATTGCCGCAGCAAAACAAAAAGCAACTAAAGCATTAGCTGATATTGCCAGCCAAATGAGCGCAGCAAGATCAGTAAAAGAAGAAACAGATGAAGATGGTGATAACTTAGATGCTTTATTTGCACCTAAGAAAAAGTGGTAATATTTGCTTACTAGCATTAAATTAGAATCAAAATAGACAAAGCAGGCTCAGCCTGCTTTTTTACTTTTAGCCTTACCCCTTGTAAAACACCGCTGACATTATCAAAACTAAAAATATCAAAATGACTAAATTACAAATTGAGCGTTGGCTGCAGCCACAACAAAAACAAGTTAATCACTTTTATAAAACTCACAATCAGAATGTTAGTTGTCACAAACGAGACATTATCTTCACAGTTCAAGAGCAAAAAGCCCAAGAGTCAAAATTACAGATCATTGCAGCTGTATTTATCAGGCACTTAACAACTGAACAAGGCGAGCTAAATTTATTGCGTAGTCTGTTTGTCGCACCTGAATACAGAAATAACAAGGTAGCTTCACAATTACTTAACTATGTAATGCAAAATACAACAAGCCACTTAACGACTATCTGTGAGCCAAATTTGGTACCTCTTTACCTGAGTGCTGGCTTTAATATTTGCGAACACCCCAACCAATCAAAATATTTAGCTAAATTCATCCAACAAGGTAAAGTAGTTTTAACGAGAGAGTCTTGTTAACAATCGTTTTTTATAAATATTTTAAACACGAACTAGCCAATAAAAAACCTCACTAACTTAACTACTATTTCTAATAATTTAATTATTGAGGTTTCATCTTGCTAGATTCAAATCGAGCTATTTAAAACTGGGTGCTATAGCTTACTTATTTGGTGTGAAAGCCTTTTTCAGTCCACTCCATCATGCCACCAGCAACAGAAAATACATTAGTAAATCCCATTTTTTGTAATGATTCAGTTGCTAAAGCAGAACGAGCTCCAGAGCGACAAATAACATACATATCTAGCTTGTTCATTTCTTCTAATGGGAATTCAGCGTCTTTAAATTCTGGATGCATTTGTAATTTCATTTCTAGTACGCCACGAGGGAAATTCACAGCTCCCGGAATATGACCTGTACTAAATTCCTCTGATTCCCTAACATCTATCAAGACTATGTCATTGGCCAAATGTACGGCTAACTCTTCAACGGAAACTTCTTTAATTGTGTCTTTCATTTCTTGAACTAATTGTGCAGCTGACTTAATCATTTGAACCTCTTTTCCACTCTTAATAAAAATATTATTTTTGTTGAAACAACCTACCTAATTTATTAATAATCACATCGACTAAAACACTTTATCGATTAAGATAAAGCTTGCCATTAAAATCAAAAACAAACCAAATAACCGTGTTAATAACGCTTGGTTTATAAACTGCTTTAACCAAAGGCCAAAATAAGATCCCACAATGCCGACTAAAGCGATAACAACTAATATAGACCATTCAATTTCACTGAATAAAGCCATTGAGTGTTCATGGTAAGAAAATAAACCAATGCTTGATTGTAAAAATATAATAATGACACTGGTAGATACGGCTTTATTAATTGGTAATTTGGACAATAAAACAAGGGCTGGGACAATCAAAAATCCACCACCTACCCCAATAAAACCAGTTACAAAACCAACCGCTAATCCAATAACTATTAATATGAGATTACTTACCGCATCACCAGACATGTCGTCTTTCATGGTTAACATTTTAATAGCGGCAATAAACATTAAACCAACAAACACTGACATTTGTATGATTGGAGCAGCTTGAGAACCATAATAAGCACCAACATAACTGCCTAGCAAACCAGGTAAAGCAAAATAAATTAAATGGACTTTACTAACGCCATTTTTAATTATTTGAGGGATAGCGGTAAAAAACGAAATAATAGCAACAATAAACAAAGAGCCGATAACCGCCACTTTCTCGTCATAACCTAGTAGGTAAATTAAAGTCGGTAACGTTAATATTGCGCCACCAGAACCAAATATCCCAAGGGACAGGCCGATAATGATAGCGCTTATAATGGTTAGTTCAGACAAAATGCTCTCATTACAATAAAGTTTATTACAATATTTACTTATATTAGCGTTTACTTATGTAACTGTCATGGCTTATTTAAAATATCTTAGTTTTTAACTTTACTAGGGTTAGATGAGGTCCTTGATACTGCAGGTTGAAATGCTGACTTAAAACTACGTTTTGAACGAATTGGCGTTAATGGCCACTCTCTTTTTTTAGCAGTAATAACGCATACACTACCAATTTTTGGGAGGTATTTTTTTAATACAACTTGTAACCAATTACTGGCACTTTTGTTCCAAGATCCCTTGTCTGAATAAGCTTTATTTGAAATTTCCTTATTTGAAAGTAAGGTGGAATAACAACAATATTCTTGTTCCGTAATTTCAAAGCCTAGTAACTCCAACCAATCTTTTATTCTACCAATAGAAAATAGTCGAGCTTGCCACAAAGGAGATTTAGTTTTAAATGGCCATAACTTGGAGAAAATAAACAAAGAGAAAGGATTGAATACCGATAGTACTAAATTACCATTTGGCATTAATACCCGATGAATTTCCCTTAATACTTGATGGGGATCGCAAGCAAACTCTAATTCATGATTCATTAATACCAAATCAACGGAATTGGTTGCTAATGCTAACTGGTCAAATTCACTTAACAAGTTTATTGAATGTGAACACTCCGTTGTTGTACTTACATGGTTAGGAGCCACATTAACTTGATGTTTAATAAGACAGGAATTAGTATCCAGTGCACTACTTAAATGGCCTAATTTTATTAAGTGGTGGCCAAAACTTAATTTAAGCCTATGACTTATTATCTCATTCTGAATATGTTTTAATTCTTTACCAGTGAGTATCTGACTCCAGTGAGTTAATGACTCAGCTCCAGTATAAGTTAATGCAGGTTTCATTAAACGTACTCACTATAAACAATAAATTATTAACGATAACGCCCGTAATACCCATTATATTAAATATAGGCATTTTTATGTATCAAGTATTCGCCATTCCCGCTTTTTCTGACAACTACCTTTGGGCATTAGTAACTAAAGACGGTAACTGTGCCATCGTAGACCCCGGTGATGCAACACCTGTTATCGAGTTCTTACAAAAACATAATTACACATTAACTGATATTTTACTTACCCATCATCACTCCGATCATATTGGGGGCGTAGATACATTATTAAACACCTACTCTAACATTAACGTATACGGACCAAGTACATCGCGTTTCCCTATGGTAACTATCCCTTGTAAAGACAACGATGAAATAGTATTACCAAAACTAAACATTAAACTGAATGTAATGGAGGTACCTGGGCATACGCTTGATCATATTTGTTATTTTGATCATGACAATATCTTCTCAGGCGATACATTATTCTCAGCAGGCTGTGGCCGATTATTCGAAGGGACTCCAGAACAAATGTACAATTCGTTAAATCGAATAAGTGAGCTAAATGAAAACGCTAACGTCTACTGTGCTCATGAATATACATCAGCAAACATTAAATTTGCTTTAACTGTGAACCAAAACAATCAAGACTTAGTTAACTATAATGAAGTAACCAAAGCATTAATTAAAGATAACAAACCAACCATTCCAACGCTCTTATCAACTGAATTAAAAATCAATCCTTTTCTACGTAGTAATGACCAAAATATTAAACAAACAATAAGCCAAAAGTTTAACCTAATTCTGCCGATATCAGATTTAGAGTGCTTTACTTACTTAAGAAAATGGAAAGACCAATTTTAAATCACATTAGAATCATAGCCATTATTAAATTATTAAGTTACTATCATTGAGTCTTTATGGCTCAAGGTTTGCGCTTGTCTATTAAAACCTATTGAGTCACCCTTTTACTTTCATTGATTTGTGTATATATGATAAAAAATAAATTTGCTGCAAAAACTATAGTTAACCTTTCTTTATTAGCCATTTTATCTGGCTGTAATACCATAGGAACGGCCAACTCAGAATCCAATCAGGTCACGTTAAACTCATCAGAGCCAACCAATATTGCGGCACCTGAAGATGTTGTTGATGCTTTAACCTTGTCAGCTTTAACTGAAGAACAAGAATTAGAAGCAAACAATGTCAAATTTGATGATGTTTGGAAACGAATCGAAAGCCAGTTAAATATAGATATCCCACAAACTCGTCCTGTGGTTACTGAACGTAACTGGTACGCAAAACATCCTAATTATTTCAAACGTATTTCAGCTCGAGCTAAGCCATTTTTGTACTTCATTGTTGAAGAAATAGAAAAACGCGAAATGCCGATTGAGCTAGCCTTATTACCGATTGCCGAAAGTGCCTTTGACCCATTCGCTTATTCACATGCAAGCGCATCAGGTTTATGGCAATTTGTACCAGGTACTGGCAACCGCTTTAAATTAAAACAATCTTGGTGGTACGACGGACGACGTGATGTTGTTGCTGCTACAAGAGCAGCATTAGATTACTTATCATTTTTACATAAAACCTTAGACGGTGACTGGTTAAATGCTATTGCAGCGTATAACTCTGGCGAAGGTCGTGTATCACGTGCAATTAAACGTAATCGCAAAAAACATTTACCTACCGACTTCTGGTCGTTAGATTTACCAAAAGAAACCACTAGTTATGTTCCTAAGCTATTAGCCTTAGCTGACTTACTAAAACGTTCTGAAGAATTTGGTATTGAATGGACTCCGATTGAGAATAAACAACATATTCAAGTTGTTGACGCTAAAAGCCAAATTGATTTAGCCAAGGCTGCAAAACTTGCTGGATTGGAATTAAACGAATTACACAGATTAAACCCAGGTTATAACCAGTGGGCTACAGATCCTAAAGGACCACACAAATTTGTAGTACCGGTTGATAAAGTAGAATTATTTAAAAAGAACTTAGCAGCATTACCTAAAGATGAGCGTATGTCTTGGAAACGCTACTTAGTTAAGTCAGGTGATACATTAGGTGGCATAGCCGGAAGATTTAACACTTCATTAAGTGTATTAATCGACGTTAATAATATTAAAGGTAATATTATTAATATCAACCAAGCGTTGTTAATCCCGACCTCGTCTAAATCATTAACCGAGTACAGCTTAACAGCCGATAATCGTCTAGCGAAAAAACAAAATAGAAAACGTGGTGCTAATAAATTAAAACACACGGTTAAGTCTGGCGATAACATGTGGGATATAAGCCGTGAGTACGATGTAAATATTCGTAGTCTAGCTAAATGGAATGGAATTGCACCTTCAGATCCAATTAAACCAGGACAAGAATTGGTTATTTGGAAAGATCAAGTATCTAAACATCAATCTAGCAGTGCAGTAACACGAGCGGTTACTTACAAAGTTAGAAACGGTGACTCGTTAGCAAGAATTGCTCAAAAGTTTAAAGTAAAAGTAGTAGATATTGCTAAATGGAATCAACTGGATTTAAAAAAATATATTAGACCTGGTCAATCACTAAAATTGTTTGTTGATGTTACAAGAACATAATTGCTAATTTCGTCTATATTAATAAATAGTATTAATAAGATGAAGACTAATAAATGTTAAAAACACTTTCACGTTCTATATTGCTATCTATATTATTTGTCAGCTTACCTAGCTTTGCTGACTTTAATATTGATGGCAAATTAACACTTACCTATCCTTACAATGATGAAGTCAAAGAAATACCATTCCCAATTTCTTATAATCATAAAGATGATGATCATTCCTTTACCATTGGCTCACACACGTTTAGTGTAACCGGGCAACCTGAAGGCTACTCTTTCGCCTTACTATTAAAAGATAACAACTACGTTTGGTTACAAGAGTTTTCAAAAAAAGAGTTTGAAAGTTTTTCACTCACCCTTGGTGAACATAAACTGAAGTTAGTTAAACGAGTGTTAAATAAACCAGTAAAAGGTGATTACACCTTAACCATTGATGATGTTGATTATTTTTTCAATAACACGCTAGCACAAATCAACTTTAGTTTTGATGACGATGGTATCGCTGGAATATCGGTTTACGGCATGATCACAAGTTTAGGTATTAATAAAGCTAAGAACCCTTGTGACGAGTTTGATAAAGACTCAGAAGAACAAAAAGAATGTGAGCTTAACCACTAATCTTAGCGACAATAAGTGAAAATTAATAAATTTTTGTAAAAAACAAAAAAAGCCGAACAATCGGCTTTTTTGTATTTTGTATTTTGTATTTTGTATTTAATAAAAATGTCCGTGTAAACTTATCCACTCACACATTTAATTATTCACTATCAGCACCATCAACAATGTCTGTGATTCGGCGTAACTTTTTAGTGGCAATACCATTAACGGAATCTCTTGGATAACGACCTCTTGCAGATAAAGCACCTGCCTTTTTCCCCGTTAATATGGTTAACGCATCGTCAACTTCACTTACTACATAAATATGAAACTGGCCGGCTTCTACCGCGCTTATCACGTCAGAAGATAACACTAAGTTAATACAATTGGTTTTTGGGATTATAACGCCCTGCTCCCCTGTTAATCCTCTTGCTTCACAAAGATTAAAGTAACCTTCAATCTTTTCATTCACACCACCGATAGACTGAACTTGTCCGTGCTGATTAATAGAGCCTGTTATAGCAATGGCTTGATTAAGTGGAATATGCGTTATGGCAGATATTAAAGTACAAACCTCACCTAAACTGGCACTGTCACCGTCTATATGACCATAACTTTGTTCAATGGCTATATTGGCTGAAAAGCATAAATTAAAGTCCTGAGCGTATTTACTGCCTAAATAACCATTTAGTAACATCACGCCTTTAGAGTGAATTGCTTTGCCTAATTCAACTTCACCTTCAATATCAATAACACCATCACTGCCAGCGTAAACCGTGGCTGAAATTCTTGCTGGTGTACCAAAAACCGTATCGCCAATTTCCAGCACAGTTAACCCATTTAACTTACCGACTTGAAAACCTGAGGTATCAATTAAAATTTGTCCTTCTTGGATGTCTTCCAAAAACGACTCGCTAATTTGACCAGTTCGGTACTGCTTACCTTCTAACGATTTGATCACATGACTTTGATGAATTTCGGTATCACCATCGCGTTTTGCATAAAATTGAGATTCACTTAACAGCTCTAATACGTCAGCAAAACGAGCCGACAACTTATGTTGGTGCTCAGCTTGCCTAAAACTAAATTTAAATAGTTCTTCCACCGCATCCGCTGATATTTCCAAATGATGATCAGAGGCATATTGTTTGATTTTTTGTACAAAACCAAACTGCACTTTGTCATTAAGTGGAATGTAATGTTCAAAATCCGCTAGTACTCTGAATAGTTCATTAAATTCGTTATCGTACTCTTGCATTAAATAATACAATTCACGACTGCCCATTAAAATAATTTTAATATCTATAGGAATAGGCTGTGGCGTTAAACTAGACGCATTAACAATATTGGCTTCACCTGTTGGTGACTCCATTTTTATTTCTTGGCTTTTCAGCGCTAACTTTAACGACTCCCAAACACCAGGTTGTTGCATTAACTTGTCAGCGTCAATCAACAAATAACCGCCATTGGCTTTATGTAATGCACCGCCTCTGATCATTCGATAGCTGGTGTAAACCGATCCTTGTACTGAACTATATTCAATACGGCCAAATATATTTTGAAATGATGGATTAGGCTCATACACAATTGGCGCACCGTCTTGGCTTTTCCTAACATTTAAAATGTTAGGAATTAGCTCTTCTTCAAGTACCTTACGAACATCCACATCTTCTTTCTTTTCTTCTGCGTCAGCTTCGTCAGCCAAAAACTCTTGCACCATATCAACTAAGGTATCGTGCATGTCTTTTAAAAATTTAATAACGCCAATATCAGCGGTGTAGATATGCTCTAAATCTTTTAATAAAGGTTTAAGTGCATTCTCTATGGTTTCTTTACTTAGCTTACGTTGATTTTCCGAGGCTTCTCTTTTCCACAAAGGCAACTCTAAAAGAGTTTCATTGAGAAATACCTCTAAGTCCGAAATACGGTCATAAAATTGCTGACGTTGCTCTTCTTTAAGTTGTGAAAATTCAGCATCCGTTAGCGGTTTTCCGTCAATCACAGGCGCAAAGCTCACAGCCCCTTTTTCTTCATATAAGGCTAAACCACTTTCAAGTGCTTTTGACTCAACCAACTCCAATGCTTTTTCATACTTAACATTAAAGTTACGCTCAATTACGCGTTTCTTTCGTTGGAAAGATGGGTTATCAAATGCAGATGGGAAAGTATCTAGTAGAACATCAATAAAGGACTCAATATCCTCAATAAATTTTTTGCCTTCTCCAGCCGCTAATCTTATGTATGTTGGAGTTCGAGTATCTTCAAAATTATTTACATAACACCATTCATGCGGCGTACTTTTTATTTTAGCTACTTGCTGTAAGTGATTATCTATTAACGTGTGGCGACCAGTTGCAGGCTCTCCCATGACAAATAAATTATAGCCTGTCATGTTCATATCTAAACCAAACTCAAGCGCGTGTTGCGCTCTTTCCTGACCAATAAAATTAATATTAGCATCCGCTCCACTTAGCATTAACTTTTTAATAGTGTCTGAATTAAGTGTTGGGCCTAGGCTAGTATGACTAAGACGAAATGCTTTATTTAATGCCATGATAATAGAGAAAAATATCCGTTTGATAGGTTAATGTTGTTAGTTTATATTGAATTTCCAATAAACGCATGGCTTATAAGAACAAATACGGAATTTTCAATATGTTTAATGTCTTAACCTCAAAATTAAAAGCACTTCTTTTAACTACAATTTTTTTAGTTAGTACGTTTACTAGCGCATTTTTAAGCACAGCCGCAATCGCTAGCACAACCGAACAAGAGCTAGACCAATTTTGGCAAGCATTATCGCAAAGCGTTATTAATGGTGAATTTGAACAATACAAAGCTGGATATCATGAAGATGCTATTTTAGTAAGTGGATTCAGTAAAAACAGTTACTCAATTAAACAAGCATTCGCCCGCTGGCAACAAGGTTTTGCCGATACCAAAAACGGTAAAATGAAAGCCCATGTAAAATTTGTTTGGACTCAACGTTTTGTAAGTGAAAATACAGCGCACGAAACCGGCATGTTCAAATACAGCACAACAGATGAAAATGGGAAAACCGAAGACTTCATTGCTCACTTAACCACACTATTAGTTAAAAAAGATGGTAAATGGTTGATCATGATGGAAAACCAGAAATCAAAAGCGACTGAAGAAGAATGGAAGATGGCGCAATAAATCACATTGAGCTCGTTTTATAGTTCTTAGATTCAGATCATAAATAAGTTGAAAGTACTAACACTAGTAAATTCAACTTATTCTATAGCCCATATCACCTTCGCTATTTTGAGTAAGAAAAATTAAGATTTTTTTATATCAGGATGCAACAGTCAAGCGACCAATCACATCATGTTTATCTATTAAATTTTCAACCACCCCATTTGCTTTTACATCTTCCACAAATTGTTTCAAATAGGTAGCCCCTAAATCTCGTCCTTTATTACAACCTATAGCTTGCTGCACGGCTGTAAATTGACCATCAAGAATTTTGACTCCTGAAATTTTTTCAACGTCAATTGCCAACTGAGATCGCAAACCTGCTAGTGCGTCTGAATCTCCGTTTACAAAAAGCTCAAGTGAAGCTTCAAATCCTTGAACACGACAAAGCTCTGCCTTTTTAATATTACGTTCCAACCAAAGACCATAGGCACTTCTGGCCGATACAGCGATTCTAACTCCTGGACTATCAACCTGCTCAATCGTTTTTAACGGCGAATTTTCTAATACCATATAGGTAGCTTGTATTTCGCAATATGCAGCTGTGAAATCTATCGTCTCAGC
>NZ_CANMSK010000002.1 GCF_947500655.1 uncultured Psychrosphaera sp.
CAATCTCAAACGGCCTACTTAACTTTGTCTTTCTGCTGTTTGATGTCTTCCTGACAACGTGGGGCGCATTATAGGGAGTTTCGGATTCAGTGCAACCCTTTATTTCAAATTAATTACCGAGTGATTAATATTCCTGCAGTACGTGTATTTATTGACTTAATCGTTTAAAATTTAATGTATTATATGGATAAACAAGAGGACATATTATGAATCTAAAAAATACAAAGATGTATAAAGGTATGGCACCAAAACTAGACAGTAGTGTTTTTGTAGAGGGCACTGCGGTACTTTATGGTGATATAACTCTAAAAAGTGATGTTAGTATTTGGCCTATGGTTGCTGCTAGAGGTGATGTTAATACTATTATTATTGGTGCAAGATCTAATATTCAAGATGGCAGTGTCTTACATGTCACACGAAAGTCGCCTTCTAATCCTGAAGGTAACCCACTACTAATAGGTGAAGATGTCACTATTGGTCATAAAGCTATGTTGCATGGTTGCACTATTGGTGATCGGGTATTAGTGGGTATGGGGGCAATTGTTATGGATGGCGCTATTGTTGGTAATGATTGTATTATTGGAGCAGGTTCTTTAGTCCCTCCTCATAAAACATTAGAAGATGGTTATTTATATGTTGGCAATCCAGCTAAACAAATAAGACCGTTAAAAACCTCTGAGTTGGAGTTTTTATCTGTCTCTGCTGATAACTATGTACGCTTAAAGAATGAATATTTAGAGCAGCTATAATAGAAAGCTACTCTAAAGTTGGTTTATTTAATATAAATCTTATGGCTCTTTTAATTAGCCTTTCTTAATAAATTTCTAATTTGGGATGTATCTGGTCGTACTCCATGCCAAATTAGAAATGATTCAGCAGCTTGTTCCACTAGCATACCTAGACCATCTATCGCTTTTACATCTGGATTACTATTTTCTAATACAAATTTATTAAAGCTAGTTTGATAAGGTTTGTAACTCATATCATAACTAACCGATATATTATTAAAACAAGCTGTGTCCATTTCTGGCACATCGTCTGTGATTGAACAAGATGTAGAATTGATAACAACATCAAATTCACCTTCAATTTTATCTAAACTACTTGCAGATAAATTATTACTATTTATAGCTGTTACTATTTGCTCTGCTTTTTGTTTTGTTCTGTTGGCTATAACTATGTGTTTAGGACTTTGATCAACTAAAGCCAGTATTGCTCCTTTAGCTGCACCACCGGCACCTAATACCAAAATACGTTTACCCTTTAAGTCTATATTATGGAATTTAAGATCTGTGACTAAGCCAATTCCATCGGTGGTATCTGCTTTAAAAATATTATCTTCTTTATATAGTGTATTTGCAGCTTCGGCTATTTGAGAATGGCTTGATACCTGTGAAGCATATAAATAGGCATCGTTTTTAAATGGTGTTGTTACATTTAAACCAGTTCCACCACTGGCAAAAAACTTATCTACCGTCTGTTTAAACTGATCAGGTTCAGACTCTAATAGTACGTAACTCAACTCAATATTAAGCTGTTTAGCAAAAGTTTGATGAATAAGTGGAGATTTAGAATGAGCTATAGGATTACCGATGACTGCAAATTGTTTCATTTGTTTATTTCAGAAAAGTTGATAATACAGTGATAGTCTCGAAATCGTATCTAGATAACAAGCCCATTAAGATAATATTAATGTATAAGTTAAACTCCTGTTGGAATTTTAATTGTTTAACTTATACATAGATTGGACATATTAGATCTAATTACTTAACGATTTAACCAGTTTCTAGGTACTAAGTAGTCATTAAGTTTTGCTTCTGGACTATTTTCATCTGGAGAATATTGGTATTCCCAACGCACCAATGGTGGTAGTGACATCAATATAGACTCAGTTCTGCCCCCCGTCTGTAAACCAAATAAGGTCCCGCGGTCGAATACGAGGTTGAATTCAACGTAACGACCACGTCGGTATAATTGAAATTGTCGCTGCTCTTCTGTGTAACTGTCATCTTTTCTTGCTTTAACAATTGGCGAATATGCTTTACAGAATCCTTTACCGACTTCTTGAGTAAACTCGAAACACTTCTCAAATCCCCATTCATTTAAGTCATCATAAAAAAGACCACCCACACCACGAGTTTCATCTCTATGTTTTAAATAGAAGTACTCGTCGCACCATTTTTTATATTTATCATATAAGTCATCGCCAAAAGGCTGACATATATCTAACGCCGTTTGATGCCAATGTAGAACATCTTCATCTTTTGGATAATAAGGTGTTAAATCAAAACCACCACCAAACCACCACACTGGCTCTTCGCCTTCTTTCTCTGCAATAAAGAAACGTACATTGGCATGAGTTGTCGGTATATGAGGGTTATGTGGGTGAATAACTAAAGACACGCCACAAGCATTAAAGCTGCGGCCTTTTAATTCAGGTCTGTGTGCTGTTGCTGAAGCTGGCATATTGGCGCCATATACATGAGAGAAATTAACACCTGCTTGCTCAAATATTTGACCATTTTTTAAAACACGAGAGCGTCCACCACCGCCTTCTTCTCTTTGCCACTGATCTTGTTCAAATCCGTTTCCGTCTAGTTCAGTTAATGTGGCACAAATATCTTCTTGGAGTGATTGAAAAAAGGCTTTTACTTGCTCTAACATATTGTTTTCCAACTTAATTCCTTATTACTTTTCCAGTAAATGCGTGTTTAATGGTTGAAGGGTTTGTGTTACCACCTAACGGCTCGTCAACATAAACAGCAACTTGTTCTTTAAATAGTGTTTGTAACTGCGGTAAATTCTGACAGGTTGGCTGTCCAGTCAAATTAGCACTGGTGGAAACAATTGCACTGCCAAAGTCATTACATAATGCAACAACCGTTGAATGCTCAGTAACTCTAACTGCAACTAATTCACTGCCGCCTGATATCCAAGATGGCGTTAACTCTGAACATGGTAACAACCAAGTTACAGGGCCAGGCCAAGAGTCGAAAACTTGTTGTTTAATCTCAACTGACAGTTTTGTTATATCTACATATTTTTCTACTTGTTCAAAACTAGCAGCAATTAAAATAAGCCCTTTTTCTATAGGTCTTTGTTTAATTGTTAATAAATGCTCTACGGCTACTTTGCTCTGAGGATCACAACCCATTCCCCAAACAGCTTCAGTTGGGTAAACGATAACTTGATTTTTTTTTAAAGCAGCGATTGCTGCTTGTCTGTTTAAATTATTCTTCATTTTGTTCAGCGGGAGATTCTACTTGAAAGTGGTGATTACAATTAGGGCATTGCAGCTCATTATTATGCTCTATCATTATACTCCAATCACACTCTTCACAGGTATGGAGTATCGGCTTGTGGTTAACGAGATAATCACATTTAGGATATTGATTACAAGCATAAAAGCTTTTGCCTTTTTTATTTGCTCGCATATGTAACTCACCTTTATTGCATAACGGACAAGCGACAGGTTCATAATCGTCGTCGTCATCATCTTTAACGGTAAAGTTACAATCAGGATAATTTAAGCAGCCAATGAACATACCAAACTTCCCTGCTTTCACAGCTAAGTCCCCTTCACATTCTGGACAGCAAACATCATCTAATATTTTTACCGTTTGAACTTCAGAAGATTGTGATAAAGCACGAGTATAATCGCAGGCTGGGTAAGTAACACATGTCCAAAAGGCGCCTGAACTTCCGCTCTTAATTTGTAATTCTGAATTACATTTAGGGCACAGCTCTTTAATTTTTGTGGCTTCAAACGGATTATCTTGGTCCGGGGTCATGTGCTGAGCAATCTATAAAATATATTTGTGTGGATCTTATCCACTACAAATATATAAGCAATAGAAATTAGTTAAATTAATTAATGAAGCGTTCCGTCTGGTTCATCAAAGACTAGATTCTCCATTTGTTCAAATGCTGATTCTTTACCAGGAACATTGAACAACACCATAAGTACAACCCATTTTAAGTCTTCTAATAAGATTTGGTTTTCTTCTAGTTCCATGACTCGGTCAATCACCATTTCACGTGTGGCAACGTCGAGTAAATTAACTTGCTCAAGAAAAAGTAGAAATCCTTGGGATTGAGTATCAAGCTTAATACTTTCTTCTAAAGTGTATACGCGAGTTGATACTGAGGTTTGCCCCGCTATAAATGGGACAATATCATTGGATTGTAGATCAGATAAATCTTCTAACCACATTAACGCTTTATATATGTCGTCGTCATGAAAACCGGCTCTTTTCAGCTCTTTGGATAATTCATCATCGTCTATCCATATTTCAGAACTGTCATTTACAATATTTTCAAATAAATATAAAAGTATATCAAACATAAATCGCCCTCTTAACGTTAAAGTAGGTAACCTAGGAACACACCTTTAAATAGCCTCCGGGCACTGACAATATAAACCCTTCAACCTCTAATCCTAATAGTCTTTCAAGTACCTGTTCAATAGGTAAATTTGACTTTTGAACTATAATATCAATTGGTGTTGTGTCATGCCCAACACTAGCTAACAATTTATCCTCTGCCAAGTTCTTTTTTACAGAAACTTTTTCTGGTTGAGGAAATTGCCAATACTCTTCAACAATATCATTTACATTAGTTATTATTTTAGCGCCTTGTTTAATAAGATGATGACAACCGTCTGATAAAGGATTAAATATGCTGCCTGGTACAGCAAAAACATCACGTCCCTCTTCCACTGCGCACCTTGCTGTTATTAAAGACCCACTTTTAATTGCAGCCTCCACAACTACTGTACCATTAGATAAGCCAGCAATAATTCTATTACGCTTAGGGAAATTAAATTGTATTGGTGGAACGTCAGGTAAAAACTCAGAAACTAACAACCCACCTTGTTCAACTATACCCTGTGCTAGTTGTAAGTGACGTTTAGGATAAATATTATTTAACCCTGAGCCGAGAACAGCAATAGTACTTCCATTTACCGACAATGCCGCTTTATGTGCAATCCCATCAATACCAATGGCTAATCCGCTGGTGATAGCGACATTAAATTGAGTTAACTCCGTCACTAAATTCTTGGTTACTTTGCTTCCGTATGCCGTAGGGTTTCTACTGCCAACAAACGCGACTTGCACTTTATTTAATAACTTAATGTTCCCGCGGACAAATAATAATGATGGTGGTCTTGAGGTGTTCAGTAACAGGTTAGAATATAACGCGTGATTAAATGGAATAACATGGACATTATGTCGTTCAAGCCACTCTACTAGAGCGTCGATATATTGCCAGTTAGGATTTGATAAATCTTCTATCTGTCTTGCTGTTAATTTAAATGCTGGCCATTCAGACACTGATAACTTAAATAAGTACAGAATATTCGGCAATAGACCCTCTAATCGTTTTAAAGCAGCAATGCCTAACTTAGGGCACATAAACAATGCTAACCAAAGTCTAAGTTCCGATTTTGACAGAAGTTGTACATTCATAATTTCATCCATAACCAGCTTGAATTTCCTATATTAGAAACATAGTTAACTATATATAAAATTGCTAATTTAAAATGAATGAATAATAACCATCAACACCTATTAAATTTTGCCATATACAGGTAAAATTAGATTATCTGTGGTTGCTGTAAATCTTAGTGTTTAAAAGGCAAGCACCTCGTATTTCAATATTGTTGAGTAAAAATTTTATATGACTGTTTTAAATGTACTGCAATTCCCTGATGAAAGACTACGTACTGTAGCCAAAGAAATAACAACGGTAACTCCAGAAATTCAAACACTTATTGACGATATGTTTGAAACAATGAAAGAAGAAACTGGTGTTGGCCTTGCAGCATCACAAGTAGATCAACATATTCGTTTATTTGTTTTAGATGTTAGTGAAGAGCAAAATGAACCTCTTGTGTTTATTAACCCTGTTATCACTCACAAAGACGGTTTAATGATCAATGAAGAGGGGTGTTTATCTGTTCCTCATTGTTACGCAAAAGTTGAACGCGCGGAAACCGTTACCGTTACTGCACTAGACAAAAACGGTGAAGAATTTACAAAAACGGCTGAAGGCTTAATGGCTGTTTGTATTCAACATGAACTAGACCATTTAGATGGCAAACTATTTGTTGATTACTTATCACCATTAAAACGCGAACGAATTAAGAAAAAATTGGAAAAAGAAGCTAAAGCCTTAGCTAAAAAGCAAGGGTAAACTGAGTGACCACAAAAAAGTTAAATATTATTTTTGCTGGCACTCCAGAGTTTGCAGCTAAGCACTTAGAGCACCTTATTGCTAATAACTACAATATTGTTGCTTGTTACACCCAACCAGATCGTCCAGCAGGACGAGGTAAAAAATTACAACCAAGTGCTGTAAAACAAGTAGCACTTGAGAACAATATACCTGTGTGCCAGCCTCAATCATTAAAAGATGAAGAAGCATTAACCGAATTATCTAACTGGAATGCTGATTTAATGATCGTCGTCGCTTATGGTTTATTACTTCCTAAAGCAGCGTTAGATGCACCAAAACATGGTTGTATTAATGTTCACGGTTCTTTATTACCTAAATGGCGTGGTGCAGCACCAATCCAACGTTCAGTATTAGCTGGTGATGTAGAAACAGGCGTTACCATAATGCAAATGGATATTGGTCTTGATACTGGTGATATGCTACTGGTAGAAAAGTGCGATATTACTAATCAAGACACTAGTGGCTCTATTTATGAAAAACTACAAATAATTGGCCCTAAAGCATTATTGAAAACCGTTGATCAAATTGAAAACGCTGAGATTACACCAATTCAACAAGACAACGAGCTAGCTACTTACGCACATAAATTAACAAAACAAGAAGCATTAATAGATTGGACGTTATCGGCCATTGAAATCGAACGTAACATTCGTGGCTACCAACCTTGGCCTGTTGCTTATACAGAATTAAGCGGCAATATTGTTAAAGTTTGGCAGGCTGAAGTCATAAGTTCATCAAGTAAACCAGCTGGTGAGATCATTAGTGCAGATAAATCTGGTATCACAGTAGCGACTTCTGATGGCGCAATTAAAATCACTCAATTACAGCCACAAGGCAAAAAACCAATGTTGGTTGCAGATTTTATTAACGGCCGTGCTGATTGGGTAACGTTAGGTAGTAACTTGTTAGTGGACGCAAATTAGAAATATATGAATAAAACCAAAAATGTAAGAGCAGAGGCGGCAAAGTGTTTAGTCGCAGTATTAGATAAAGGTTTATCTTTATCAGACGTGCTACCAAAATCTCAAGCCAATGTAGCACCAAAAGACGCCGCTTTATTACAAGAAATATGTTTTGGTGTATTACGTTATTTTCCAAAGTACGACGCGATAACTAATTTATTACTGAGTAAAAAATTAAAAGGCAAACAACGTATATTTCATCATTTGATAATAGTGGGTTTATATCAAATTGATAAAATGCGTATTCCAGAACACGCTGCTGTAGCTGAAACAGTGCAAGCTACCGTTGTATTAAAAGCTCCCGGACTTAAAGGGTTAGTTAACGCCTGCTTACGTAACTTCACACGTAACAAAGAAGCATTAGAGAATAAAACCGATAACCTTGTTACACAATACAGCCATCCTGGTTGGTTTATTAAACGTATTCAAGCCGCCTACCCTGAAAATTGGGCAGCAGTATTAGAACAAAACCTTGAACGTTCCCCTATGTGGTTACGAGTTCATACAAACAACGTGTCGCTTGAAACATTCATCATCGAGTTAAATAAAACCAATATTGAATTTGAGCAACCGTTAGAAAATAAAACTAGCATACTATTAAGTAAACCGAGTCCAGTTGAAGCAATACCTGGTTTTGAACAAGGTTGGTTTACCGTACAAGATGGCGCCGCACAACACGCCGCCTTATTACTAGAGCCTAAAGATGGTGACTTAATTTTAGATGCATGCGCCGCACCTGGTGGTAAAACCTGTCACATATTGGATTTAGCGACTTGTGATGTAATGGCTGCTGATATAGATGAAACTCGACTCGAACGTGTTTCACAAAACTTAACGCGATTAAACGAACACGCTGATATTGTCTGTGGTGACTTATCAGACCCAAGTGTTATTGATGAAGGTATTAAGTTTGACCGAATCCTTTTAGATGCACCATGCTCAGCTACCGGTGTTATTCGTCGTCATCCAGATATAAAATGGCTTAGACGTAATGAAGACATTGACGCACTTGCTCAATTGCAGAAAAAAATTCTAGAGACTTTGTGGCAAAAACTAAAAACTGGGGGCATTATGTTATATGCAACTTGCTCTGTTTTACCTGAAGAAAACAAACAGCAAATAGCACAGTTTTTACAGAAAACCGATAATGCTAAATTAATAAAAATTGATGAGTCTGAAACTAATGAAGCTCCGGGTTGGCAAATTTTACCCGGTCAGCTTAATATGGATGGATTCTATTACTGTCGCTTGATGAAGACGTCAGATTAATAATAAAAACAATAGGTTAACAACTATCTCAATATGAAGATAATTATATTAGGTGCAGGACAAGTCGGCGCGACTTTAGCGGAAAACCTCACAAGTGAAGAAAATGAGATCACTGTGGTTGATATTAACGCTGAAAAATTGCACGACTTACAAGACAAACTCGACTTACAAGTTGTATGTGGACAATGCTCTCACCCAGATGTATTAAGACAAGCTGGTGCAGAAGATGCCGACATGTTAATTGCCGTTACCAGAAGTGACGAAGTTAATATGATGGCCTGCCAAGTTGCCTACAGTATTTTTTCTACCCCGACTAAAATCGCAAGAATTCGCTCTCAGCAATATTTAAAATACAGAGAACAACTATTCCATAATCATGACTTACCGGTTGATCATTACATTGCACCGGAGCAATTAGTTACTCAGTATATTCGTCGTCTTATCGAATACCCTGGTGCGCTACAAGTATTAGAATTTGCTGGCGGCAAAGTCTCTTTGGTTGCGGTAAAAGCTTATTACGGTGGCTCTTTAGTAGGTTACGCTTTATCTGCATTAAAAGAACACATGCCAACTGTAGAAACTCGAGTTGCTGCCATATATAGAAAAGGCCAAGCTATCAAACCTCTTGGCACCACAGTTATTGAAGCTGATGATGAAGTATTCTTTGTTGCCGCATCGATACATATTCGTTTAGTAATGAACGAGTTACAAAAGCTCGAAGACAGTTATAAACGAATTATGATCGTCGGTGGTGGAAATATTGGTGCTGGCCTAGCAAAACTGTTAGAAACTGAATATCGTGTAAAAATAATAGAAAAGAATCAAAAACGAGCTGAATATTTATCGCAACAGCTTGAACATACAGTTGTTTTTACCGGCGATGCTTCAGATCAAGAATTGTTAGCTGAAGAGCAAATAGACCAAACTGACGTATTTATTGCCGTTACAGATGACGATGAAGCGAATATCATGTCTGCCATGTTAGCCAAACGCATGGGCGCACAAAAAACAATGGTGTTAATTCAACGTAGTGCTTATGTTGATTTAGTACAAGGTGGCGAAATAGATATTGCCATCTCACCGCAACAAGCAACTATTTCCGCTTTGCTAACTCATGTTAGACGTGCTGATATTGAGAATGTATATTCATTACGTCGAGGTGCAGCAGAAGCCATTGAAGCTATAGCTCATGGCGATGAAAATAGCTCAAAAGTAGTTGGTAAATCGATACAAGAATTAAAATTGCCGCCTAAAACCACAATAGGTGCAATTGTTAGAGGCGACGATGTACTCATTGCCCATGATGACACTGTTATACAGAGTAATGACCATGTTATTCTTTTTCTAGTAGATAAAAAATATATAACGGAAGTTGAAAAGTTGTTCCAAGTGAGCGCATTTTTCTTATAAAATTATGAATAATCAAGAAACACAAAACGATAATCCTGACACCCCCACGCATACCAATGATCACCTAAACGATTCTTTTAACCTAGGATATTTTGTCCGTTGGGTGGGTATTAGTCTTATAGTTATAGCTGGATTAATATACTTAGCTTATTACTTAGGTTCGAATGAAAATCAACATGAAATAACCCAGCTAAAGCAAGAGGTTAAAAGACTTGGTGAAATGGACTCTTTAAATGAGCTTATTTCTCAATTTGAATTAATTGGCAGTAATATTAAATTATCAGGGAATGAACGAATTCGTTTAACTGAATTATTAGATCAGGTAATTTTACATAAGAACAGCCTACAATTAACCGAAGTTGAATTAAGACAAAGTAAAAATAAAATTTCAAATATCACCGTAAATTATAAAGATCAGGTAGCACGGCTTAAAAGAGAGATTAAAGTATTAAAAGCTAAATTGTCAGAGGCTGAAATTGCCATGTCTTATAGCCAAGGCAAAGTAAAAACATTTACACTTAACGTTAAAGATACATACGCTCTTTTAGAAGAGCCTGCTGAACCTGCATCACGTATTAGACTACATAAAATTCTTAATAATGAAACGGCACAAATATATGTTGGTAATTCATTAATGTCTTTCAATATAGGACATACATTAAGATTCCGATTCGTCCCAAACTGGTTGTGTAACGTTACCTTAATTAAAATAAATAATGGAGTACAACAGGTTGAGTTTGAATATAAGTGTGACCTTAATTAAACCTCTTCACCTTAAGTTTTTGTCTTTAAAAAAACTTAAGGTATTTAAACTTAAATATGTAACGCAAGGCAATATTTCGGTCACATTAATTCCAATTCAAATAACGAATTAGTCAATTCATTAATTCAATTGGTATTAAATGTGTGTTGAGATAATTATTCTCAGCTTTGTCTCATGCATACAGTCATATATAAAATGGTATTTTGCGTAATTAGCTACGCCAAAATGCTGGAGTAAACAACACTAGTAATGTGAACACTTCCAGTCGGCCAAATACCATAGCCAACATTAAAATCCACTTTCCACCATCCGTCACACTTGCATAATTTGCGGCAACTTCACCTAAACCAGGACCTAAATTATTTAAACAAGCTGCAGTGGCGGTAAACGCCGTAATATTATCCATACCGGTTGCCATCAAACAAATCATGATCACAACAAACACTAATGTATAAGCTGAAAAAAATCCCCATACAGCTTCCACAACTCTGTCAGGTAGCGCTTTTCTTCCTAACTTAATAGAAAATATAGCTTTAGGATGAACAAGTCGATTTAGCTCTCTAATACCTTGTTTGAATAGTAAAATAACTCGTACTACTTTTAAGCCACCACCGGTAGAGCTAGCACAACCGCCAATAAAGGAACTAAAAATTAATAGCATAGGTAAGAATGTAGGCCAAGCTGAAAAGTTAGAGGTCGCAAACCCTGCTGTTGTTGACATAGAGACGGCTTGAAATAATGCCTGATCTAACGATTCAAGATTAGAATTATATTCACTTTGTGAAACTAATACATACCAACACACAAGTACCAAGGTCAATTGAATATATAGAAATATTTTAAACTCAGGATCACGGATATACTGCTTAATTGAACGGTTGGTCACTGCGGCATAATGTAATGAAAAGTTAGCCGCTGAAATTAGTAAGAATACAACACAGACTAAGTTAACCGCACTGCTATTGTAATAACCAATACTGGCATCATGAGTGGAAAAACCACCGATTGCTACCGTAGAAAATGAATGACTTATTGCATCAAACACATTCATACCCGCTAACCAATAACTAACTGCACATAATAGGGTTAATGAAACATAGATATACCAAAGGTGTTTAGCCGTATCTGCTATTTTAGGTGTCATCTTACTGTCTTTCATCGGGCCAGGAATTTCTGCACGATACAACTGCATACCACCAACACCAAGTATTGGTAATATTGCGACCGCTAATACGATGATCCCCATGCCGCCAAGCCATTGTAGTTGCTGACGATAGAATTGAAATGCTTTAGGTAAGAAGTCTAATCCTGTAAGTACAGTGGCACCTGTTGTGGTTAAGCCAGAAAAAGATTCAAAAAATGCATCTGTTATACCCATTTCTGGTGTGGCAGAAAACACAAATGGCAAAGCACCAAACGAGCCTAGTACCAACCAAAAGAAAACAACAATTAAAAAGCCCTCTCTTGCTCTTAATTCTTCTTTTTGGAATCGATTTGGGTACCAAATTAAAATACCGGCGATGATGTTAAAAAAGAAAGCGATGATAAATGGCACACCACCACCATCGTTATAGATCAGTGCAACTATTGCAGGTGGCAACATGGCCACACTAAATAGCGCAATTAACAAACCTAATATTCTTATTATCGTCCGGTATTGCATTGGCTTCTCTTATTTTAGGTCTAAGTCACGCGTCATGTTTTCATTACGTTCAGTGTGAACAATAATGTTGTCTTCAATACGAATGCCACCAAATGGTTTAAATTCAGCAACTTTATCCCAATTCACCATATTCTCTAATTTAGTGCCTTTTAAATCAGCTAATAAAGAATCAATAAAATATAAACCAGGTTCAATTGTAAATACCATATCCGCTTCAATTTGACGTGTAGTTCTTAAAAATGGGTGCTCTTTTGGTGACGCTATATGCGTACCTCTAGCATCTGCCATAAAACCACCTACATCATGTACCTGTAGGCCTAATTGATGACCTAGACCGTGTGGGAAGAATGTACGTACTAAACCAGCTTCTAAAGCTTGCTGAGCTGGCACTTTAATAATATTAAACTGCTCTAGCGCATTTGCAATTAACTCGTGTGTTTGAATATGTAAATCCACATAAGAACCATTTGGTTTTAATGCTTTGCCCATATCAGTTGCAATTTGATCAACAGAAGAGATTAACTCAGCAAATTCATTTGTCTTATCAAATGAGTATGTTCGGGTGATATCCGCAGCATAGCCATTAAATGAAGCTCCCGCGTCAATTAAGAAGCTTTTTGGTGACAATGGTTTACTACGCAAAAAATGAGTGTAATGCAGTATTGATGCATTTTCATTTAACGCAACAATATTACCATAAGGTGTTTCTGATTCTAAATGCTGACACGCATCTAAATAAGCCATTTGAATACCTAATTCAGATTCACCTGCATAAAAAGCATTTGCCGCTGCCTTATGACCCAAAACAGCTAAACGATTCGCTTCACGCAAACAATGTTTTTCATAATCAGATTTATACGCTCTTTGGTAATGGAAGTAGTTAACTAAGCTATCAGGGTTTATATGACCAAAGCTCAGTGCTTGAGCAACATCTACATTTTGCCCCACATAAGCAATGTTAGAGCGGTCATAAGGTAATAGCTGACCAACATCAGATGGATTTTTTAAATAAACGATTTCAACTTCGTCTGCCCAATAATCTGTTGGTTCATCAGGTACTTTATGCCAAAAATCGACTGGACGATAAAATATTAATTTAGGTTTTGTTTGTCCATCAACTACTAACCAACAATGTGGATTATCCACAACCGGTAACCAAGCTTTAAAATGAGGATTAACTTTAAATGGGTAATCCATATCATCTAAAAACTGACGAATAGGTTGACCGCTATGAATTACAAGTGCATCTACACGTTCGTTCGTAAGTGCTTCTAACGTTAATTTTTGTAGACGAGCGACATGCTCAGGAAAAGTAGCTGATAAAGAAGAAATTAAAGACATAATTGCGGCTCCGTATTTTTATAAGGAGTTTAGCATCTAAAGCCTTTTAGAATAAACAAGTTAGCGTTAAATGATATAAATAACAGCAGAACCATTTAACAAACGCTTAACAAGCCCGTTCAATTAACAAATTAACCAACAACATTTTCATTTATAGTGTTGGTTTAATTAACGTGCCTTGCATAGATGCAAATACATTATCTTGGCGTTTCAATAACTGTTGGTACACCTCGGTATAAGCCATAACCGCTTTCACGTAGTTTCTTGTTTCTTTGTATGGAATTGTTTCTATCCAAGCATCCGCCGGCATATTTTTATTTGGTAACCAACTTACTACTCGTGAAAAACCAGCGTTATATGCAGCGGTTGCCACTATCGGGTTACCTTTACTCTTTTTCATTAAGTAAGATAAGTAGTTAGTGGCTAACTTTACATTTTTTTCAGGTTTAAATAACTGAGATTTTATAACATTAGATTTAGCTACATAGCTTGCGGTACTTGGTTTTAATTGCATTAAACCCGCTGCACCTGCAGATGAGTATGCATCACGCATAAACGAACTTTCTCGTCTGGCAATTGCAAATACAAAAGCAGGATCAACAACATTCTTTTCTGCGTTAGTAGAGAGCAAACTTTTATATGCTAAAGGAAAACGTAAATTTACATCATTTAAGTAACCAACAGCAGCCAAGGTAAAAATAGGTCTGTCGTACCAACCCCAATTATAAGCTAATTGAGCTGCTGCTAATTTTTCTCTAGTTGTTGAGTTTTTGACTAATAAGTTCCACTCTCTTCTGGCGTCATTTAACCTGTTTAATTTGAATAACTCAAATGCCCGCTGCATCACTTCTGAGCGACCAATATTAAGAAACTCATGTTCACTAATATTAAGTGGTTCATGACGAAGATTAGCTTCTATTCCCATTTTGTTAGCCGATAAAAAACCATAATAATCTCGGCGCTCCGACAATTCTGAGAAGGCTTGTTTTGGCCATATTTTGTTTCCTAACTGCTCTAATGCTCTTGCTTTCCAATACACAACCGACTCGTCAGCTTGCATTTTATCTGGCAACGACGACAATATATTTACCGTATCTTGCCAATCACCACTTTCCAAACTATAAGCTAAACGCCATTGTTTTACGGATTCATCAACAAGTTCGTCTGGCACTTTTGACAACCATTCTAAAGTGGAATCATGAGCGCTTACGGCATAAGCCAAAGCAATACGTTTGGATAAAAACTCGGTTTCCTTAGTGCTAACGTTAAACTTTGGTGATAACTCCGTCCATATTCTGTCTACTCTTTCAGGAGATCTAAATACCATTTTATTAAGCGCATATAACAAGATGTCTTTTTCTTTGTCGTTATGTAGAAAAAAGAAGTTTTTCTTTCCAACATTAGCAGGTGTTCTTACTGCAGATTTCCACAAGCTTGCAAGATGAGTATCTGATGCGGCCAAGTGTGATTTTAAATAAGGTATTAATGCATTGTTCTTTTCCTTAACCGATAAAATCAAACGCTCTAATGCTTTCTCTGTTGTAAAGTAGCCACCTTCTTCCCACTTTTTAAATAAGTAATTACATTCTTTTGGTTGAGATATTGGCGCCATCCAAATAGCATCTATTTGAGGAATAATGTTACTAAGTGCTGCACCTGTCTGGAGTTGCCAGGTTAAATTTAAACAATTTAATCGTGTATCGCCTACATCAACATACTGCTCTAAAAAAGCAGGTCGTAATTGTTTATCGGCTAAATAATTTAACCATTTTTTCTGTAATCTATGGATAAATGGAGCTTCTGGATATCGTGAGATAAGTGCGGTAATACGACGTTTGTTTGACAACGACATATTGCGAGCAAGATAAATTGATTCAGCATACGGCGCTAAAGGATAATCTTTAATTTCAGGAGCAAGCTTTAAATATGACGATTTAGTACCATATCTAGCTTCATGTTCTACTTTTAAGTATAACTCTCTAATATCTTCAATATCTTGTCCATAGCTAGAGAAAGCAACAAGGCTAGTACACAATATAAGAATTTTATTTAACACATTTACCATTTAATACACATTACCTTTGAAATAATGATCAGCTAGAAGAAATAGATATAAAAATTAAGTACACCAATAGAGTGTAGTTAACTAATCTTAAGGTAAGTTCCGGATTTAGCAATAATAAAAATTACTAATGAAAATAATTAGCAAACCTTGTACCAAGTAAATTTTTACTTACAGTGAAATTCAAACAGTCGTTTAAAAACATTGCTTTTTTTGTGAAGTCGAGTAACACTCTACCAACTAATTAGACCAGTTGTATTTGGCCTCTGTATTAATACTAAGCTAGGAGATAAATATGTTGTTTAAAGGTGACACCCTTTCCGTAGACCTACAAAGTGATGGCATTGCCCATTTTACTTTTGACGCACCAGGTTCAGTTAATAAGTTTGACCAACAAACTATTAAAGAATGTAAGTTAGCAACCGATGCAATCAACAAAAGCACTGATGTTAAAGGTGTTTTATTTCGTTCTGCAAAATCTACATTTATTGTTGGTGCAGATATCACTGAGTTTCTTGGCTTTTTTAAAAATGAAGAGTCTGAATTAACTAAGTGGATTAAAAGCAGTACTGACATGTTTGATGGTATTGAAGATATTAAAGTACCAACTATTACTGCTATATCTGGATTTGCACTTGGTGGTGGTTTTGAACTTTGCCTAGCAACTGATATGCGTGTTGCTGATGAAACTGCACAAGTTGGCCTACCAGAAAACAATCTAGGTCTTATTCCTGGTTTTGGTGGCACAGTTCGTTTATCACGAATTATTGGTCCTGATAACGCATTAGAGTGGATCACAAGTGCTCGACCACAAAAACCTAAAAAAGCAATTGCCGATGGCGCAGTTGATGCTGTTACTAAAAGCGATAAATTAATTGATGTTGCAACTGCAATGTTAACAGATGCTATTAACGGTAAATTAGATTGGCAATCACGTCGCCAACAGAAACTAATGCCTATTGATTACAGCGCAACTGAACTAGAAAACGGCTCAATCGTTGCAAAAACTATGGTTATGGCGAAAGCTGGTAAACATTACCCTGCACCAATAGCAGCGGTAGAATCAGTATACTCTGGCGCATTGTTGCCAAGAGCAGAAGCCATGTTAATCGAAAATCGTTTATTCGCTTCTCTAGCTAAAACTGATACAGCAACCGCTATGATTGGCACATTCTTAAATGACCAATATGTAAAAGGTATTGCTAAGAAAGCAGCTAAAGGCGCTAGCATCACTGTAAAACAAGCAGCTGTACTAGGTGCTGGGATTATGGGAGGTGGTATCGCTTATCAATCTGCATCTAAAGGTACACCAATTGTAATGAAAGATATTAATCAAGCAGCGCTTGATTTAGGACTTTCAGAAGCATCTAAAATTCTTAACAAGAAACTAGCTAAAGGCCGTATCGATGGCAAAGCGTTTGCAAAAACCTTAACTAACATTACACCATCTCTTAGTTACGACTCTTTAAAAGACACCAACTTTGTTATTGAAGCTGTTGTTGAAAATCCAAAAGTTAAAGCGGCTGTATTAGCTGAAACAGAACAACATGTTTCTGCGGACACAATTTTGACTTCAAATACATCAACCATCTCTATTAACATGTTGGCTAAAAGTCTTACTCGTCCAGAGAACTTCTGTGGCATGCACTTCTTTAATCCAGTGCCATTGATGCCATTAGTAGAGATTATTCGTGGTGAAAAAACCTCAGATGAAACTATTGCAGCCACTGTTGCTTACGCCTCAAAAATGGGTAAAACACCAATTGTTGTTAATGACTGCCCAGGTTTCTTTGTTAACCGTGTATTGTTCCCTTACTTTGCTGGATTCAGCTTATTGCTAAATGACGGTGCTGACTTTACTAAAGTCGATAAAGTGATGGAACGTGACTTTGGTTGGCCTATGGGTCCAGCTTTCTTACTAGACGTTGTCGGAATAGATACTGCTGATCATTGTACAGATGTAATGTCAGACGGTTTCCCAACTCGTATGCCAAAACTAGCTAAAGACCCAGTGACTACGCTATATAGCAATAAGATGTTCGGTCAAAAGAATGGTAAAGGTTTCTACACTCACAGCCTAGACAAACGTGGTCGTCCAGCTAAAACCGTAGAAGAGTCAACCGTTGCTTTACTTGCTGATATAGCCCCTGCAAATAAAGAGTTCGACAAAGCTGAAACCATTAACCGTTTAATGATACCTATGATCAACGAAACCATTCGTTGTTTAGAAGAAGGTATTGTTGCATCACCAGCTGAAGCAGATATGGCTTTATTATACGGCGTAGGTTTCCCTCCTTTCAGAGGTGGCATTTTCCGTTACGTTGATACCGTTGGTTTAGCTGAATTTGTAGCACAAGCTGATAAATACGCTCACTTAGGTGAGATTTATCAAGTAACTGATAAAACACGTGAAATGGCCAAAAATGGTCAATCTTTTTATACAGCCTAGTAGGAGCTAAAAAATGAAAAATGTAGTTATTGTAGATTGCGTTCGCACCGCTATGGCAAAAGTACGTGGTGGTATGTTTACTCATGTTAGAGCAGAAGATTTATCCGCTGCTGTAATGAAATCGTTATTAGCACGTAACCCACAAGTTAATGCATCTGAATTAGATGACGTTATTTGGGGTTGTGTAATGCAAACACTTGAGCAAGGTTTTAATGTTGGCCGCCAAGCTGCTTTATTAGCTGGTATTCCAACGTCAGTTCCTGCGGTTACGGTTAACCGTTTATGTGGTTCATCTATGCAAGCTTTGCATGATGCAGCA
This sequence comes from uncultured Psychrosphaera sp., assembly GCF_947500655.1. Lineage (GTDB taxonomy): Bacteria > Pseudomonadota > Gammaproteobacteria > Enterobacterales > Alteromonadaceae > Psychrosphaera. The sequence continues at coordinate 18,476 of NZ_CANMSK010000002.1, forward strand.
GCTAAAATCATGTCTAACCAAGGTGATATGTTTATTATTGGTGGTGTTGAGCATATGGAACACGTTCCTATGACTCACGGCTTAGACTTCCACCCAGCGTTAAACTTATCAACTGCACAAGCAGCTGGTTCTATGGGTTTAACTGCTGAAGCGTTAGCACGTAAATATAATATTAGCAGACAAATGCAAGACGAATTCGGAGCACGTTCTCACCAACTTGCATACGAAGCGAGCATAAAAGGTCACTTTGCTAATGAAATCATTCCTGTTGAAGGCCATGATGTTAACGGTGCGTTAACTATGTGTGATTACGATGAAGTAATTCGTCCAGAGTCAACTGTAGAGTCATTATCTAAATTACGTCCAGTATTCAATCCTGTTAACGGTACTGTAACTGCAGCAACGTCTTCAGCTCTATCTAACGGAGCCTCTGGCATGTTAGTCATGAGTGAAGAAAAAGCGAAAGCATTAGGGTTAACTATTAGAGCTAGAGTTAGATCTATGGGTGTTTCTGGTTGTGAGCCTTCAACTATGGGTTGGGGTCCAGTTCCAGCAACTGGTATTGCACTTAAACGTGCTGGTTTAGCAATAACTGATATTCAACAGTTTGAATTAAACGAAGCGTTTGCAGCTCAAGCACTTTCAGTTATTCAAGGTTTAGGTATTGAAGACCGTATGGATTCTATTAATCCTACCGGTGGCGCTATTGCACTAGGACACCCTTTAGGTTGTTCAGGTTCAAGAATATCCACAACCCTTATCAATAACATGGAAAGAAACGATACTGAAATTGGTTTAGCCACTATGTGTATTGGTTTTGGTCAAGGTATTGCTACTATATTTGAAAGAGTGAACTAATCTCACTTTAGTTTTCTGTTAGTGAATATTCGCTAACAGTATCTACTAACAATAAAAAAGGTGTTTTAGTCCTCGACTTAAACACCTTTTTTTATCAAAATTACACAATGAATACTTTCGGTTATATGTAATGAACTCAAGTCCAGAAACAATACAGTCAGATGAAGTCTTAGACGCATTAACATTACGCTGCCCTGAGCCTGTAATGATGATAAGAAAAACAGTAAGAAATATGGAAGCGGGTCAAACATTACTAATAAAAGCTGACGACCCCGCAACGGTAAGAGACATACCGTCGTTCTGTCGTTTTATGGGACATGAATTAGTTGAGCAGTTTATTGATAGTAAACCGTTTTACTATTTAATTAAGAAAGGGAGTTAGTGGTTAGTTATTACTCACTTTTAAACTCTATCAATCTACTTTACTTACCATTACATGAGTTGGTATTTGAACCTTTCCTTGAGTCATTTTGAGCGTAAATGTATAAACCTGTGTTTTATTAGGCTTTAATGAAAATGGTTTTTGAATTGGTGTTGTATTTAATTTTTCAAAATCATAAGTGCATTCTAACTCCAACCACTTATCTAACTTAATGATCCTATCTGCATTATTTTTATAGCCACAGTTTCTGTATTTAGACCAGGTTTTATCCGCTATTTTAATATGATAAGCGTTACCATCAGCTTGAATTTTGGTTTTAATTATTTTGTTAGTAGAGTCTTTTATCGGTGAAAACTTAAATTCAGGTTTAGCTTCCCACCAAGTAAACTCAGAGCGTAAATACATATCCGAAGCGTTATCCTGTTGGAATATACTTTTACAGCTGCTTAATAAGATAACAGATGCTAAAACCACTAATATTTTCATAAAAATCACTCCACTAATTCATTAAATACTTAAATCAAATTGACATTGTTTGTACAGAATATTGTCAGTATAAATAACCAAATATATTCTATGCATAAAAAAAGCCAGCTAAACTGGCTTTTTAAATTAGAATGTCACTTTATTACGTTAAATCTATAAAACCGAAATATCCGCAGTAAACATAAATAAACGCTGTAACTCACCTAATATTGCTAAACGATTATTTTTAACAGCACTATCGTCAGCCATAACCATAACATCATCAAAAAACGCATCTATTACATCACGTAAGTCAGCAAGTTGATTTAAACCTGACTGATAATCACCAGCATCAAAGCTTGTATTAACAGAACCAGAAATAGAGTTTAGTTTATTAACTAAGTTAATTTCTGCAGGGTCAGTTAACAATGTAGCATCAATTGCAACAAATTCACTTTGGCCATTTTTGCTTAGTATATTATTAACACGCTTGTTTGCAGCAGCAAGTGCAACAGCAGTATCAAGTTTGGCAAAGTTAACTACCGCTTTTAAGCGACGTTCAAAGTCCAGTGCAGAAGTAGGACGCTTAACTTCTACCGCTCTTATCATTTCAACTTTGATGTTTTGCTCTTGATAATGCGCTCTAAAACGTCCCAACATAAAGTCGATAACGTCTTCTATTACTTTATCATTCGACAGTTTGTCGCCAAATAGACCAGCAGCGAATTCAGCAACTTGTTGGAAATCAATTGGTAATTCTTTTTCTATTAAGATACGAATAATACCAATTGCAGCACGTCTTAACGCAAACGGGTCTTTATCCCCTTTAGGATGTTGACCAATACCAAAGATACCAACTAGGCTATCAAACTTATCAGCAAGCGCTACAGAACAAGCTTCTAACGATGTTGGTAACTCATCTCCAGCAAATTTCGGCATATATTGTTGATATAAAGCATCCGCTACTTTTACATCTTCACCGTCATTTAATGCATAATATTTACCCATCACACCTTGGATGTCTGTAAATTCCATAACAACTTCAGTCATTAAGTCGGTTTTAGATAACAAACCTGCACGTTCTGACAAAGTAACGTCAGCATTAATTTGACTGGCAATATGCCCTGCTAATTTAGCAATTCGTTCAGATTTGTCTTTTAACGTACCTAACTGTTTTTGGAATAAAACAGTGTCTAGGCTTGCTAATCTAGATTCCAACGTATGCTTTTTATCTGTGTTATAGAAAAACTCAGCGTCGGCTAATCTAGGTCTTACTACTTTTTCATTACCCGATATAACTTGCTGCGGATCTTTACTTTCAATATTAGTGATAAAGATAAACTTAGGTAGTAACTTTCCGCTATCGTCTAGTAAAGGAAAGTACTTTTGGTCATCTTTCATTGTATAGATAAGTGCTTCTGGTGGTACATCTAAGAAGCGTTCTTCAAAAGTACCAACTAGAGCAACAGGCCATTCAACTAAAGAAGTAACTTCATCAAGCAAATCGTTATCTTCAATTGTCTTAGCATTGTTCTCTTTACAAATAACAGCCATTTGTTGGCTTATTGTTTGTTGTCTTTTGTTGAAATCAACCATTACATAAGCAGCGTTCAACTCTTCTTGATAATTATCAGCATGAGTAATTGTTACTAAGTCTTTATGATGGAATCTATGCCCCTGTGATTGATCACCAGAGGTTAAACCAAGAACTTTAACTGGTAACACTTTATCGCCATATAATGCGATTAACGTGTGTACAGGGCGAATAAATTCTTCTTTTCCTGTTCCCCAACGCATTGGCTTACTAATAGGTAATTGTTTTAGTGCTTGAACAATAAAACCTTCTACTAATTCGCTAATGTTCTTTCCTGCTACCGTAGCAACATGAAGTAACCACTCACCTTTATCGGTTTTAACGCGAGTCGCTTCTGTAACATCAATCCCACAGCCACGAGCCCAACCTTGAGCAGCTTTAGTTGCATTACCATCAGCATCAAATGCCGAAGATACTGCCGGACCACGTTTCTCAACTTGCTTATCCGCTTGTTGTTCATCTAAGTTATGTATTTTTAGCGCGAGTCTTCTAGGAGCTGCAAACCATTCAATAGAATCAAACTGTAAGTTTGCACTATTAAGTTGTGCTTCAAAATTTTCACAAAAAGAAACGGCTAATTTTTTTAGCGACTTTGGCGGTAACTCTTCTGTACCAAGCTCGATTAATAAATTTTGTTTAATCATTTTTATGCCTTATCAGAAGAATTAGTTTTACAAAGTGGGAAGCCTAATTTCTCTCTAGCATCGTAATAAGCTTGCGCACATGCTTTTGATAACGAACGCACACGTAGAATATAACGTTGACGTTCTGTTACTGAAATTGCATGGCGCGCATCTAACATATTAAATGCATGAGATGCTTTCATTACTTGCTCGTAGGCTGGTAATGGTAAATTTGCTTCAATCAGTTTTTGGCTTTCTTTTTCTGCTTCATCAAACTCAGTAAATAAAGCATCAACTTCAGCATACTCAAAGTTATAGGTAGATTGCTCAACTTCATTTTGATGGAAAACATCACCATAGGTAACTTTACCCATAGGACCGTCAGTCCAAACTAAGTCGTAAATACTATCTACACCTTGCAAATACATAGCTAAACGTTCAAGACCATAAGTGATCTCACCTGTTACTGGAGTACACTCTAAGCCACCAACTTGTTGAAAGTAAGTAAACTGTGTTACTTCCATACCGTTAAGCCAAACTTCCCAACCTAAACCCCATGCGCCCAAGGTAGGAGATTCCCAGTTATCTTCAACAAAACGTATATCATTAACCAATGTATCCAAGCCTAGCTCTTCTAGAGAGCCTAAATAAAGCTCCTGAATATTCTTAGGTGATGGTTTTAACATTACTTGGAATTGATAATAATGTTGTAGACGATTTGGGTTTTCACCATAACGGCCATCAGTAGGACGACGACATGGTTGCACATAAGCACTGCTCATAGGCTCAGGACCTAACGAACGTAAGAATGTCATTGGATGGAATGTACCAGCACCAACTTGCATATCTAGTGGTTGAATGATGACACAGCCTTGTCTAGCCCAATAATCTTGCAATGCTAAGATCAGGCCTTGAAATGTTTTTGTATTATATTTGCTCATAACTCTGTTCTATTGAACCTTATAAGTTAATCTATTTATTAAATTTCGTAGTTGTCAAACATGTAATTATCAAAATGCCATGCTTAAACGTAATAAAGCCTAGCAGCGATAACTGATAGGCTTTCTGTATTACTAACTATTAAATTATACGTCTAAGTTAGCAACTTTCAGTGCATTTTTCTCAATGAATTCACGACGAGGTTCAACGTGATCACCCATTAAGGTAGTGAATAATTGATCACATGCTATCGCATCTTCAATTTTCACTTGCAACATACGGCGCTGTTCTGGATCCATTGTAGTTTCCCACAATTGCTCAGGGTTCATTTCACCCAATCCTTTATAGCGTTGGATGTATAAACCACGTTTTGATTCTTTCATTAACCATTCAACCGCTTCGGCAAAATGTTCAATTGGGAAACGTTTTTCCCCACGGCTTACATAGGCTCCTTCTTCAAGAAGATCCATATTAATATTAGCTATCTCGATAATATTTTTATATTCAGTTGAATCAATAAAGTCTTTAGTAAACGTATAATCACGGTCTACACCATGCTGTCTAACTCTAATTTTAGGTAACGTTAGTTTACGCTCTTCATCAAAAACAGTTAATGGCGTGTAATTTACACCTTCAGTTTCTTTATCATTTAAATATTTAGTAAAGCTTTCAATCCAATTAACAACGTTTGTTTCGTTGTCCAACTGTGATGATAGTAACGATTTTTGGAACATTAACCCTGACAATATTTTAGGATTAATTTTCTTAGATAAACGGTTAAGGCTAGATTCTGCTAAGTGGAACTGTCTTAATAACTTCTCTAGTTCAAGGCCATGTACAGCTGGCGCTTCTAAGCTTAAATGTAGGGTACTACCTTCAAGTGCTAATGTGGTTAAGTATTCAGTTAATACTTCATCATCTTTAATATAACGTTCTTGTTTACCTTTCTTAACTTTATATAACGGTGGTTGTGCAATATAAATATAACCACGTTCTACAAGCTCAGGCATTTGACGGTAAAAGAAAGTTAACAACAATGTACGAATATGTGATCCATCCACATCGGCATCGGTCATGATAATAATATTATGATAACGTAGTTTATCTGGATCGTATTCTTCACGTCCAATACCACAACCTAATGCTGTGATTAACGTACCTACTTCCTGAGAAGATATCATTTTATCAAAACGTGCTTTTTCAACATTCAAGATCTTACCTTTAAGAGGTAAGATTGCTTGATTTTTCCGATTTCGTCCCTGCTTGGCTGAACCGCCAGCAGAGTCTCCTTCCACTATGTATAGTTCTGATTTACCAGGATCTTTTTCTTGGCAATCTGCAAGCTTACCTGGCAAGCCTGCAATATCTAATACACTTTTACGTCTAGTCATTTCACGCGCTTTACGAGCCGCCTCACGCGCTCTAGCAGCGTCTATTATCTTCATTACTATTGACTTAGCAACAACAGGATTTTCAATAAGATAATCTTGTAATTTTTCACCCATTGCTTGTTCTACTGCACTTTTAACTTCAGAAGAAACTAACTTGTCTTTCGTTTGCGATGAAAACTTAGGATCTGGTACTTTTACAGAAACAACAGCCGTTAAACCTTCACGAGCATCATCACCGCTGGCTGAAACTTCTAATGCGCCTTTACTCTTACCTTTGCCTTTATTTAGGCCTTCAGAGGTTATGTAACTATTAAGTGTACGAGTCAAAGCACCTCTAAAACCGCTTAAGTGGGTACCACCATCGCGTTGAGGTATATTATTCGTAAAACAAAGAATGTTTTCTTGGAATGAATCATTCCACTGCATGGCAACTTCAACAATAATGCCATCGTCTTTTTCTAGATTAAAGTAGAAGATTTCTTGGTTTACTGGAGTTTTGTTGGTATTCAAATAATCAACAAACGCCTTGATGCCACCATCAAAATAAAAGTGTTCACTTTTATCTTCTTCACGCTCATCAATAATACGAATAGATACGCCAGAGTTTAAGAAAGATAATTCTCTAATTCTCTTAACCAAAATATCAAAATGGAATAATACGTTTGAGAATGTAGTTGGGCTTGGCCAAAAACGTACTTCTGTACCATTTTCAGTAGCATCACCAATAACAGCCAACGGCGCAACTGGTTCACCCAATTTATATTCTTGTTCGTACAACTTACCATTACGGCGAATATTAAGAAGTAATTTATCACTTAATGCATTTACAACAGATATACCAACACCGTGCAAACCACCAGAAACTTTATAACCTGAATCTTCACCACCAAATTTACCACCGGCGTGTAATACAGTCATAATAACTTCTGCTGCTGAAACACCTTCTTCAGGATGAATTTCAGTAGGTATACCACGTCCATTATCTCGAACAGATACAGAGCCATCTAAGTGAATTTTTACCACGATTTCACTACAATGACCTGCTAATGCTTCATCTATAGAGTTATCAAGTACTTCGAAAACCATATGGTGTAAACCTGAACCATCGTCAGTATCACCAATGTACATTCCCGGGCGTTTACGAACTGCATCAAGGCCTTTTAAAACTTTGATACTAGCCGAATCATAATCATTTTCTACGGACATAGCTGCTCCATACTCTCTTGTCTGACGGTGCCATGTTCCACGTGGAACACGTTGACAGAATCTGTGTAATTCATAAATTCCATTGCAATATTATTCTCTATCCCTGTAACGAAAATTTGAGCTTGGGAATGCAAAAGCATTTCCAGCATCGTTTGTCTTGTTTGTTGATCTACCTCTGATGGTAAATCGTCAACCAACAACAAAATATTTTTTTTAGTTGTTTGTTTTATTATATTAACCATAGCAACAACTAATAAATAGAAAAGCATTTTTGCCTGTCCTCTAGAAAGACGACTAGACATATCTTCTCCATCTTTTAAAAATAAATAATCAGCTCGATTAGGACCAAAACCCACTTGCTTATATCGAATGTCTTTTTCGATTTGCTTTAATAGCATCTCATCGGAGACTTCTTGTTCAAGCGCTTTCTTTTTGTAACGCACCACTAAATTTTTCAACAAGTCGGTTCGTTCGTTACTTTCAAGTTCCAATGCTAATCCACTGATTGCTTTCGAAAAATGTTTATCTAAAAACAACTCTCGAAAATCATCAATCTTCTGTGCTAAATCAACCAACCCTCTATACCAAAAAAGCAATTCTCTTTGGTTTACACCTCCACGCCTTAGCAATGCATTGGTTTGTTTTAATGTTTTATTATAAGCAATCCAGTCATTTTGAAATTCATGTTCCACGTGGAACAAACCAAAATCAAAAAAGCTTCTTCTTGCTTTAGGTGAGCTCCAAAAAACATCAAAACTCTCTGGTGTAATAAGCTGAGTAGGGAATAAAATAGAAGCTTGAGATAGTTTAGTCACTACTTCACCATCTAATTTAAGTTTAGATGTTCCATTACCTTCTAAACCAATTCCTAACTTATGGGTTTTAGATTGTTGCTCTAAATCAGCACTTACCGCTAATAAAGAACAACCATCTTTTAACAACTCACCCTTTTTACTTGTTCTAAACGATTTTGCTCGACTTAGGAAAAACAAAGATTCTAATATACTTGTTTTTCCGCTGCCGTTTTTACCGTAAAAAACATTAACCCTTTTATCGGTAGTGATACTTGCCGTTTCTATATTCCGAAAGCCAAATATCTTCAATTGGGATATCAACATTTATAGATATTAACCAAATATAAACTAGCCAACTAAAGTTTCATCGGCATAACAACGTATAAACTAGATCCGTCATCATAGCCTTCAATTAGCGCACTGCTGTTTGAGTCCGCTAACATAATTTTAACTGTATCGGTTTTAATGTTGTTTAATACATCAATCATATAAGAAACGTTAAAACCTATTTCTAATGAATCACCAGTGTAATCAACAACAGCAGATTCTTCCGCTTGTTCTTGCTCTGGGTTATTAGCAGAAACTAATAATTCTCCGTTAGATAGATTTAAACGAACACCTTTGAATTTCTCATTAGATAAAATAGACACGCGCTGGAATACTTCTTTCAACATAGACTTATCGGCAACAATTGTTTTATCGCCACCTTGTGGAAGTACTCTGCGATAATCAGGAAAACGTCCATCCACTAATTTAGTTGTAAATATAAAATTTTGCTCTTCTATTCGAATATGATTACTACCAATATGCAACTGGATAACTGCATCATCATCTTCTAATAAGCGTATTATCTCCAGAACAGCCTTACGCGGGACAATTACTTGTCTTTGCTCTGTTAGCCCATTAACGATAGGTTGTTGCGCTAGAGCTAGTCTGTGGCCGTCTGTAGACACAGTTCTAATTAAATTAGGTTCTAATTCAAAAGACATTCCATTTAAGTAATAACGTACGTCTTGATTCGCCATGGAAAAGTGAGTACTTTCAATAAGCGCTCTTAAAGCATGGCGTGTTAATTCAATTTTCTCTGAACTCGACCATTCTTCAAGATTTGGATAATCACTTGCAGGTAAAGTTGAAAGGCTAAATTTACTTTTTCCCGACTTAACAACTGCTGAATGACCGTCTACTTTAAACTCAATCTCTGAGTTATCTGGTAATGAACGACATATATCAAATAACTTCTTGGCCGGTACAGTAATAGCACCTGCTTGAATAACATTTCCTGGTACAGCAGAAGCGATTAACTCTACTTCCATATCTGTTCCAGTAAATTTAACTTCTTCAAGTGAAGTTTCAATTAATACATTCGATAGAATTGGTAACGTATGTTTACGCTCAATAGCACCAGATACTAATGTTAACGGTCTTAATAATGCTTCTTTACTAATAATTATATGCATTTGTCTATTCCCACTACGAAGACAAGATTCTGTTCAGGTTTTGAACATCTTCTTTAATTTCGTGACTTTCTTCTTTTAATTCTTTGATCTTTCTACACGCATGCAGAACGGTTGTATGGTCTCTGCCACCAAATGCATCACCTATTTCTGGCAAGCTATGGTTAGTTAATTCTTTTGCTAACGACATAGCAATTTGTCTTGGCCTGGCAACCGAGCGACTTCTGCGCTTAGACAAAATATCAGCCACTCGTATTTTGAAATACTCAGCTACTGTTTTTTGAATATTGTCGATCGTTACCAGTTTATCTTGTAAAGCTAATAAGTCTCTTAACGCGTCTTTTACAAAATCAATTGTAATAGGTCTGCCAGTGAAGTTAGCGTTCGCTATCACCCTATTAAGCGCCCCCTCTAACTCTCTAACATTAGAGCGTAATCTTTTAGCAATAAAAAAGGCAACTTCTTCAGGTATCTTAACCTTACTTTGATGTGCTTTTTTCATTAAGATAGCCACACGAGTTTCTAACTCTGGCGGCTCAATTGGAACATTTAAGCCCCAACCAAATCTGCTTTTTAATCTGTCTTCCACCCCATCGATTTCTTTTGGATATCGATCAGATGTTAAAATTATTTGTTTGTTACCTTCAAGCAATGCATTAAAGGTATGAAAAAACTCTTCTTGTGAACGGTCTTTTTTAGCAAAAAACTGAATATCATCTATTAACAGTGCATCTAACCCACGGTAATAACGCTTAAATTCTTCAATAGCATTATTTTGTAATGCTTTAACCATATCCTGAACAAATCGTTCTGAATGCATATAAACTACTTTGGCATCTTTTTTATTCGCCATAATGCCATTACCAACAGCGTGCAATAAGTGAGTTTTACCTAAACCAGTACCACCATATAAAAACAGTGGATTGTAAGCATTACCTGGATTATCGGCCACTTGCATTGCTGCAGCACGTGCTAATTGGTTACTGTTACCTTCAACAAAGCTATCAAAGGTATAAGATTCATTTATATTTGATTTATGGTTTGTGCGTAAGCTCTGATTATTAATCGGCATGACACGAGATGGAGTATGTGAAGGTGCATTCACAGTGTTATTTGCTGGACTTGGCGTCACCGGCGCTTGATTGCTAGGCGCATTAACTATTTTTGAACCAACATCAAAGTTAACACTAGGAATATTGTCCGCATCACCAAACTGACCTAAAAGCTCAGAAATACGAACCATGTATTTATCTCTAACCCAGTCCAAAACAAATCTATTTGGCGCATACAGAGTAATTAGCTTTTCTGAGCTATGTAACTGCAGTGGTCGTATCCACATATTGAACTGCTGCAAAGTTAATTCTTGCTCGAGAACTTGCAAGCAACTTTGCCAAAGAGATTGATACACTGATTATCCTAATATGATGTACGGTTATAAAATTATAATCGCCGTTAAGCATTTTCTATTATGCCTTAGATTTATCCACAAACTCAACAAAGAATATGAATAAACTTCAATTAAAATATCAGTCCCTATTTTATAGATAGAGAGCTTGTGATATTTGAGTTAAACCCAGTAAATAATAGATTAAATTTTGATTGTCATTTATCAACAAAAAAAAGCTAAAACAGCAAAGTTATGCACAAAATCTATAAAATATTAGTAAAAAATGTGTATATCTTATTAATTTTAGTTTTTTTGAATGATTGTGTTGACTATATTTCCATCTATCTATATTATTCGGCGTCCTTTTTTGGGACCCTGCAGGGGTCGCGACCTGCGGAATATTTACATTAATTAGTTAAACCGATCGGATGGATTTAATATGAAACGTACATTTCAACCTAGCGTTCTTAAACGTAAACGTAGTCACGGTTTTCGTGCTCGTATGGCAACAAAAAACGGCCGTGCTGTCTTAGCTCGTCGTCGTGCTAAAGGACGTGCTCGTCTTTCAGCATAATTGTGAAAAGTAATACTTTTCCAAGGGAGTTACGCCTTGTAACTCCCTCTCAATTTTCCCGCGTTTTTGACCACCCCGTTAAAGCAGTCTCTGATCACATCACTATATTAGCTAAATTTAATGATCTAGAAAATCCACGTATTGGATTAACGATTGCTAAGAAAAAAGAAAAAACAGCAGTTGGTAGAAATAGAATTAAACGAATAATTCGCGATAGCTTTCGTTTAAATCAACATAATTTGCCCAATATTGATATAGTAGTCATCGCCAGAAATCAAATAGGTGAAGCAGACAATAAACATCTGCATAAACAATTGAATAAATTATGGAAAAAAATAACTCTGCGTTGCGAACAATCCTTAAAACAATAATAAGGTTTTACCAAAAGGCGATTAGTCCTTGGTTTCCAGCAAAGTGCCGTTTTTATCCAAGTTGTTCAGAATATGCAATTGATGCAATTAATCACCATGGTTCGATAAAAGGTAGTTGGTTAAGTTTAAAACGTATTTTAAGATGTAACCCATTTAGTAAAGGTGGATTTGATCCAGTACCAAATTCAACTCAATCAAATATAGAAAAAAAAGAGAATTAAGCTCTATGGAATCGCAACGTTCATTTTTAATTATTGGTTTAGGATTAGTAAGTTTTTTGTTATATCAACAATGGCTCGTTGACTATTCCCCAACCCCACAAGTAACGCCTCAAATAGAACAGACAAATAATAATATTGTTGGTTCGGCTTTACCTTCATCTATTGATGCAAATAGTGATTTACCATTAGCACCAAGTTCGGGAATTGTTGAAACACCAAAACAAGAACAACACTTAGTAACAATTACCACAGATACATTTGAGGTAAATATTGATACTAAAGGTGGTGATGTTGTTAAAACCGTATTGTTAAAACACGATGCAGAACATAAATCAGATGATAAGTTTGTATTGTTATCTCAGGAGCCAACCGTCTATGTTGCTCAATCTGGGTTAATAGGACGCAACGGTCCTGACGCTTCAACTGAAGGTCGCCCTATCTACCATATAGAAAAGACTGAATGGTTAATGGAAGGTGATGATCTTACTGTTCCTATGACTTATACCAGTAAAGATGGCTTAGAAGTTACAAAGACTTTTTACTTCCAACGTAATAAACACTCTATTGATGTTGCCTTTAATATTAAAAATACTTCATCGAAAACCTTAGAATTTGTGCCTTTTTATCAGTTAAAACAAGATTTCTCTACTGAAGAAGGCTCAATGATGATGCCAACATATCGTGGTGGTGCTTTCTCAACTTCGGAAGAATCATATGAGCATTATGACCTTGACGATATGAAAGATGAAAAACTTAATGAAGATACCTTAGGTGGCTGGGTTGGTATGATCCAACATTACTTTGTGAGTGCTTGGGTTCCGGCCAAAGACCAGAATAATAATATATTCACTAAAGTAGTAGGTAATGGCCAATACGGGATAATCGGTGTTAAATCACCAGCAATTGTTATTCAATCTGGTGAAACGGTTGAAAATAAGGCGACATTATTTTCAGGTCCTAAGAATCAAGAAGAACTTAGTACTCTGCATGACACATTAGACTTAACTGTTGATTACGGCATGTTATTTTTTATTAGCCAAATATTATTCTCTTTGCTTATTACTATTTATGGTTTTGTAGGTAACTGGGGTATCGCAATTATATTAATCACTGTGTTTGTTAAAATGTTGATGTATCCGTTAACTAAAAAGCAATATGAATCAATGGCTAAAATGCGTGCATTACAACCTAAGATGGCAAAATTAAAAGAACGCTTTGGTGATGACCGTCAGAAATTTGGTCAAGCAACCATGGAGTTATATAAGAAAGAAAAAGTAAATCCAATGGGTGGCTGTTTACCACTTCTTCTACAAATGCCGATTTTCTTAGCGTTATATTGGGTATTCTTAGAGAGTGTTGAGCTACGTCATGCTCCATTTGGTTTATGGATATCTGACCTTTCAGCTTCTGACCCATATTACATATTACCTGCATTGTTTGGTTTATCTATGTTCACCATGCAGAAGTTATCGCCATCACCAACGACCGATCCTATGCAACAAAAAATGATGTTGTGGATGCCGGTCATATTCTCTGTATTCTTTGTTATGTTCCCAGCTGGATTGGTATTGTATTGGTTTATATCAAACGTAATATCTATTCTACAAATGCTGTTCATTTATAGAAATATAGATAAAAAAAACGCAGCTAAAAAATAACTCTATGCAAACGGTTTAGCAAAAGTGCTGAACTGTTTTTTAAAATTGAGTTAAAATCAAAGGTGACTATTTAGTCACCTTTTTTATTGCATTAAATTCAAAGAGATACTCCAATGACCGTACTAGCTTATTCAAATGACACCATAGCTGCACAAGCAACAGCCCCAGGAAAAGGAGGTGTTGGCATAATCCGAGTATCAGGTCCTCAAGCTGAATTAGTTGCTAACAAGATTTTAGGTAAATGTCCTAAAACACGTTACGCGGATTACTTACCATTTAAAGCATTAGATGGTGAATTATTAGACCAAGGCATCGCACTATTTTTTAAAGGCCCAAATTCATTCACCGGTGAAGATGTATTAGAGCTCCAAGGCCATGGCGGTCCAGTCATCGTTGATATGATATTGCAACAAATTACTCAAATTGAAGGAATTCGTTTAGCCCGTGCTGGTGAATTCTCTGAACGAGCTTTTTTAAATGACAAAATTGACTTGGCACAAGCGGAAGCAATTGCAGATTTAATTGAGAGTAACTCTGTTCAAGCTGCTAAGTCTGCCATGCAATCACTACAAGGCGAGTTTTCAAGCAAAATTAATCAGCTTGTAGAGCAGATGATACGTCTACGTATTTATGTTGAAGCGGCTATCGATTTTCCAGATGAAGAAATTGATTTCCTATCAGATGGTAAAGTAGAAAAAGACCTACTCGCAATTATCGATTATCTAGTCACAGTACAAAACCAAGCCAAACAAGGTTCAATAATCCGCGAAGGCATGAAAGTGGTTATTGCAGGTAAACCAAATGCAGGTAAATCATCTTTATTAAATGCGTTATCAGGTAAAGATTCAGCCATAGTGACAGAAATAGCTGGAACGACTCGTGACGTATTAAAAGAACATATTCACATTGACGGCATGCCATTACATATTATAGATACAGCGGGTCTTAGAGAAAGCCCAGACAAAGTAGAGCAAATTGGTATTGAACGCGCTTGGCAGGAAATTGTATCTGCAGATAAAGTATTACTTTTAGTTGATGCTAGCGAAAATGAGAGTTTACAACCAGGTGAAATATGGCCTGAGTTTATGGCCAAACTACCAGAAAATATGCCTATTACTATTGTTCGCAATAAAATAGATTTAGTTGAATTAAATCAACAAGAAATCCAAGTAGATGGGGATATCCCAGTTCTATCTATTTCAGCTCAGCATAATATTGGTATTGAAGAATTAAGAGCACACCTTAAAAAATCAATGGGCTTTCAAGGTACAACAGAAGGTACCTTTATGGCTAGACGCCGTCATTTAGATGCATTAGAAGCGGCTTATTCCCATTTAATAACGGGTAAAGAACAGTTACTTTCTTACATTGCAGGTGAGATTTTAGCGGAAGAGCTACGCATAGCGCAGCAACATCTAAATGAAATAACTGGCGAATTTAGCTCAGATGACTTGTTAGGCCGTATATTTAGCTCATTTTGTATCGGTAAGTAATATAAACAGCAAATAAATTAAATAAGAAAATTATGATTGAAATAATAGTTGGGACAGAGACAGGCACTGCTGAATATGTAGCAGATGAAGTAATTGAGTTATTAGAAGCTAACGATATAAAAGCCAGATCCACCTTAGAGCCTGAATTAGAGCTATTATCAACTTCTGGCTTATGGGTTGTAATTACATCCACACAAGGTGCTGGAGACATTCCTAACAACTTACAGCCTTTTATACAGTATCTAATAAATAACCAAACGGACTTGTCCGATAAAAAAGCAATGATCATCGCATTAGGTGATTCAAGTTATGACACTTATTGCCAAGCTGGAAGCAAGATAAGTGAGCAGCTTTTATCGTTAGGTATTGAACTCATAACCCCTATATTTCAGGTTGATGCAATGGATGAAGAGATGCCAGAAGACCTTGTTATAAACTGGTTAACTGGTCATTTACCTCTAATAACAGCTATAAACTAACATTTGATCAAAATAAATTAGGATCCAAAAATAAATTTGGATCTTAATTGTTATTAACATCTCACATCCTATTTAGAGCAATAAATAAGCTTTTCACAACTAGTACTCAGCTTATCCACATTATCAACACAAACTTAGCTAATAAATATATACTTGTGTATAAGATCGTTAAGATCCTCTGATCTAACTGAAGATATCCAGAATATAACTATTGTAGGTAAAGTGCTTGTGGATAACCGCTATTTTTATATGCAGGTTAAACCCAAGTAGATCAAAGAATGATCACAGTATATAAAACAACTAACACTATGTATTAATGGGAAAAAATAGACTTACTAACAAAAAATGATTAGTTAATAGTAGAAATAATAAAAGATCTTTAAAAAGATCTTATATATATAAAGGAACACATCATTGAAAAAAGACTAAAATCTGAATAATAAATAACCGTTTCATTCCCGTTAAAAGAAAGATAGAATACGCGCCCTTTTTTAGAGGATCTTTATTTTAGAATTTTAGATCTAAATTAATAAAAAATTAGAACTGAAATAAAGTAACTTGAGGTACAAATGATTTTTGCTGAACAATTTGATGTAATCGTAGTTGGCGGTGGCCACGCAGGAACTGAAGCTGCACTAGCTGCTGCAAGAATGGGACAAAATACTCTTTTGTTAACCCATAACGTTGATACATTAGGTCAAATGTCATGTAATCCTGCAATTGGTGGGATTGGAAAAGGTCATCTTGTTAAAGAAATAGATGCTCTTGGTGGTTCAATGGCATTGGCAGCAGATGCTTCTGGTATACAGTTCAGGACATTAAATTCCTCTAAAGGACCTGCAGTAAGAGCAACTCGAGCTCAAGCGGATCGTATTTTATACAAAGCTTTCATTAGAGAAACTTTAGAAAGCCAACCAAATTTAAAAATATTCCAACAATCTTGTGATGACTTAATCGTAGAAAACGAAACTGTTGTTGGTGTAGTTACTCAAATGGGCTTAAAATTCAAAGCCAGATCAGTTGTATTGACCGTAGGAACCTTTCTTGGTGGAAAGATACATATTGGACTAGAAAACCACTCAGGTGGCAGAGCAGGCGATCCTCCATCAATAGCACTGGCTGATAGATTAAGAGAATTACCGTTTAGAGTTGACCGTTTAAAAACAGGCACTCCACCTAGAATAGACGCTAGAAGTATTGATTTCTCTGTTATGCAAGAACAACCAGGTGATACACCAACACCTTATTTTTCATATATCAGTGAAAAGGATACTCATCCACAACAAGTCCCTTGTTTTATCACTTATACCAATGAAAAAACTCATGAAGTAATTCGTGGTGGTTTAGACAGATCTCCAATGTATTCAGGCGTAATAGAAGGAATTGGTCCTAGATACTGCCCTTCAATTGAAGATAAAATTGTACGTTTTGCAGATAAAGACCAACATCAGATATTCGTAGAGCCAGAAGGATTAACAACCCATGAAGTTTATCCAAACGGCATTTCAACTAGTTTACCTTTTGATGTTCAAGTTGACTTAGTACGTTCAATTGCTGGATTTGAAAACGCACATATTACTCGTCCGGGTTATGCAATTGAATATGATTATTTTGATCCTAGAGACTTAAAACAAACGTTAGAAACTAAGTTTATAAACGGATTATATTTCGCAGGCCAAATTAATGGCACAACCGGTTACGAAGAAGCCGGTGCTCAAGGTTTAATTGCAGGAACTAATGCTGCATTGCGTTCTAAAGAAGCTGAACAATGGATCCCAACAAGAGACCTAGCTTACATCGGCGTTTTAATTGATGACTTATCAACTCTAGGTACAAAAGAACCGTACAGAATGTTTACTAGTCGCGCTGAGTACAGATTAATGCTCAGAGAAGATAATGCTGATATTCGTCTTACTGAGAAAGGTCGTGAACTAGGTTTAGTATGTGATAAACGTTGGCAGTTATTTAATGAAAAAATGGAAAAAGTAGCCATTGAAAAACAACGTTTAAAATCAACTTGGGTGCATAAAGATCATGCTCAAATTGATCAAGTAAATGCCTTGTTAAAATCACCAATGTCGAAAGAAGCAAGTTTAGAAGACTTAGTAAGACGTCCTGAAATACGTTATGAAGATTTAATGGAAATTGAAGGAATTGGTCCAGCTTGTGATAATAAACAAGCTGCAGAACAAGTTGAAATCCAAATTAAATACCAAGGTTATATTGATCGTCAGCTATTAGAAATTGAAAAATTACAAAAGCATGAAAAAACAATACTGCCTGCAGACTTTGAATATTCAACCGTCAGCGGTTTATCAAATGAAGTAGTTGCTAAATTAAAAGATGCGCGTCCAGAAACTATTGGACAAGCATCTAGAATTTCAGGTATCACGCCTGCTGCTATATCTTTGTTATTAATTTATCTAAAAAAACAAGGCGCATTACGCAAAACGGCTTAATGTTTGTTTTGAAAGTAATAGGTATAAATAAAAAATTTTTAATTAACACTAGGTATGACAGATTTTGCTAGTTATACTTTTGGGTCTATTTTATAAATTTTGAATCTATTATTATATGTTGAAAGCGAGACTAGCTAAATTAATTGCCAAAACAGACCTACAAGTTAGCGATGAACAAATCGAAAAACTTGTCGCTTATGTAGGTTTGCTTGATAAATGGAATAAAGCTTATAACTTAACTTCTGTTCGTCAACCTGAGCAAATGCTAGTAAAACATATAGTCGACAGTCTTGTAGTAAGTCCTCACTTATCTGAAGTGTCAGATATCAATAATAAATTCATCGATGTAGGAACAGGTCCTGGATTACCAGGAATTCCTCTGTCTATTGTAAATCCTGATTATGAATTCACTTTGTTAGATTCTCTTGGCAAACGAATTCGGTTTATTACACAGGTAAAACACGAGTTAAAATTAGATAATGTCACACCGTTACAAAGTCGAGTTGAAGATCACCAAGGACAATATGCTGGAGTTTTAAGTAGAGCATTTGCATCAATTTCTGATATGGTAAATTGGAGTCATCATTTAGTTGCCGAAAATGGATTGTTTTTCGCATTGAAAGGCCAACTTGATCAACAAGAAATAGATGACTTACCAGAATTTGTCGAAGTAAAACAAGCTTATACGTTAGTAGTCCCTGAGTTAGATGGTGAAAGACATCTCGTTTTATTAAAAAAACGTTAGTTAGAATTGAGGATAATGTGGCCAAAATAATAGCAATTGCCAATCAAAAAGGCGGTGTTGGAAAAACAACATCGGCAGTCAATCTTGCAGCTTCAATGGCAGCGACTAAACGTAAGGTTTTATTAGTAGATTTAGATCCTCAAGGTAACGCTACTATGGGATCGGGTGTTGATAAATACGATGTAGAATTCAGTACATATGATTTATTAGTAGAGGACACGCCTCTAGATAAAATAATAATTACAGAAACCATAGGTGGTTTCCATCTTATTGCAGGTAATGGCGATATTACAGCTGCTGAAGTAAAAATGATGGAAATGTATGGTCGAGAATTACGTCTTAAAAATGCATTAAGTAAAGTAACTAATGATTACGATTATATATTTATTGACTGTCCACCTTCGTTAAATATGCTAACTGTTAATGCTATGGCTGCTGCAGATTCGGTTATTGTTCCGATGCAATGCGAATATTATGCATTGGAAGGGTTAACTGCATTAATGGACACTATTACGCAATTAGCTAAAGTAGTGAACCCAGATTTAAAAATAGAAGGGATCTTACGCACTATGTACGACCCTAGAAACCGTTTAGCAAATGATGTGTCTGAACAATTAAAACATCACTTTGGCGATAAAGTTTATAGAACTGTCATTCCTAGGAACGTTAGATTAGCAGAAGCACCTAGTTTTGGTGCACCTGTTATGTATTACGACAAATCTTCATCTGGTGCTAAAGCATATTTAGCGCTTGCCGGTGAGATGTTACGACGTTCAAATAAAACAAAAGCCGCATAAAAAATTCAAAGGAACAATATGTCTTCACGAAAACGTGGATTAGGTAGAGGTTTAGATGCCCTTTTATCTACACAATCAAATCATAATGCAAATTCTGACAATGCATTAGATCAAGCTGATATTGAAGCAAAGACAGGTTTATCTAAAATACCAATTGAGCAACTTGTTCCTGGTAAATATCAACCACGCCAAGATATGTCACCAGAAGCGCTTGATGATCTTGCATCATCAATTCGTTCTCAAGGTATTATTCAACCAATTGTTGTTCGCCCTATTTCTGATAATACGTATGAAATAATTGCTGGTGAACGTCGTTGGCGAGCAGCTCAATTAGCTGAGTTAGATTTAGTTCCTTGTATTATTAAAGATGTTCCAGATGAAGCTGCTGTTGCTATTGCGTTAATTGAAAATATTCAACGTGAAGACTTAAATGCAATGGAAGAAGCTATTGCGTTGCAACGTTTACAAGATGAGTTTGAACTTACTCATCAAGAAGTAGCTGATGCCGTTGGTAAATCTCGTACTTCGATAACCAATTACCTTAGATTAAACAAATTAGAACCTGACGTTAAAACATTAATGGAACATGGGGATTTAGAGTTTGGTCACGCTAAAGTCCTATTAGGTCTTTCTGGTGATGAACAAATTCTAGCAGCTAGAAAAGTAGTAGCAAAAGAATTAACAGTAAGGGATACCGAAAAGTTAGTTAATTCCATAACCGAAGGCGTAAAAGATAAAGAAATTGTTGATAAAGACCCAGATGTTAAATTGTTGGAGCAACAATTAATTGAGAAACTCGGTGCTAAAGTCGATATTTCTTACAACCGAAAAGGAAAAGGAAAGCTCGTTATTTCCTATTCATCTTTAGATGAACTCGACGGTATTATCTCCCACCTCAATCCCGAACAAGATTAATAAATTTAAAACCAACGTTAGTTGGTTTTTTTATGCCTGTTAGTATCATTTATTCATCAACCTATGCGTATTTGTATATAAAATATCAAGTTAGATGCATAACCAGTCACAAAATTTTTTTGCTATACATGAAGATGATTAATCTATAATTGAGTATAGGGGAATACCTTACTTTTAAAGCTCTTAATAGTTGCAAATTGATGACATAAACGTATAATTTCGCGAGTTTTGGCCTAAGAAAGCCGATAAGTTAAAAATTATCGTTTATTAAATTTCGTTAATTAGGCTTTAAGAAATGCCAATATAATTCGGCAACTTAGTACCCTTTGTATTTATATGTATATTAATAGGTTTGTTTAATGAGTAGAACGTTAGCCGGCAGATATAGAAAAACTGCTTATAAGGGCGTATTACTTCAAGGGTGCTGTGCAATTATTATTGCAATTATTATTTTTATTGGTTGGGGATTTACAGCAGGTACTTCGGCATTAGCTGGAGGGTTTGTATCTGTAGTCCCTAATTTTGTATTTGCTATGTACGCTTTTAGATATGTTGGAGCGTCCAAGTCAGAATTAGTATATGTGTCTTTAAAAAGAGGCAATGCGTTAAAGTTTTTGCTTACTATTTGTTTTTTCGCACTAGTATTTAAGTATTTTACAGTAATGGCTATGCCATTTTTTATCTGTTACATACTGGTGATGTTCTCACAATGGTACGCACACATTTTTTTTAATCATTAACATTTAGGATATAACATGGCTGCAGAAGAAGTTACTCTGGATGGCCATATTCAGCATCACTTAACGAATGCTAAGATGTGCTCGACCGACGCCGGTCTAGCCTTCAATAAAGCATGCGCAGATAGTGGTTTCTGGACATGGCACGTAGATACCCTTGCATGGTCAATCGGACTAGGTCTAATATTTTTATGGATCTTCCGTAGCGCCGCAAAAAAAACCACCATTGGTGTACCTGGTAAATTCCAATGTTTCATTGAGATGATCATTGAATTTGTTGGCAATAATGTTAAAGACACATACCACGGTAAAAGCAGCTTGATCGCACCATTAGCCCTAACAATTTTTGTTTGGGTATTCTTAATGAACTTAATGGATTTGATACCAGTTGACTTTATACCAGCATTTGCCGGTTTTGTTGGCGAAACAGTAGTTGGTGTTGATAGTCATGACGTATTCATGAAAATCGTACCTACCACAGATATTAACTTAACGGCCGCTTTAGCTATTGGCGTGTTTATTCTGATGATTGGTTATTCTATTAAAATTAAAGGGGTTAGTGGCTTCATTAAAGAACTTACACTTCACCCGTTTAGCGCTGATAGCAAAGTAGCTATGGTATTCTTAATTCCGTTTAATTTATTATTAGAAACAATCGCTTTAGTGTCTAAGCCTTTCTCGTTAGCACTACGTTTATTCGGTAACTTATACGCTGGTGAATTGATATTCATACTTATCGGCGCTGTTGGTTTAATGCAACTTCCGTTGCATTTTGTTTGGGCTATATTCCATATCTTAGTAATCGTGTTACAAGCATTCGTATTTATGATGCTAACTATTGTTTACCTAAGCATGGCAAGTTCAGACAATCACTAATTTATACACTTTTTATATTTAACTTTAACAATTGAAACTTTGGAGAAAAAAATGGAACTATTATTAGGTCTTAAGTACATCGCAGTTGCTTTACTTATCGGCTTCGGTGCAATCGGTACTGCTGTCGGCTTCGGTAACATGGGTGGTAAATTCCTAGAAGCATGTGCACGTCAACCTGAGCTTGCACCATCATTACAAGTGAAAATGTTTATACTAGCTGGTCTAATCGATGCGGTAGCAATGATTGGTGTTGGTATCGCAATGGTAATCTTGTTCGTACTTTAAAACATACCTGTTAAATAGCTTACTATTTAAGGAGGAGCGGTTGTGAACTTAAACGCCACTCTTATAGGCGAATTAATCGCGTTTACGGTATTTGTATGGTTTTGCATGAAGTATGTGTGGCCACCGCTAAACAACGCAATTGAAGAACGCCAAAATAAAATAGCAGATGGTCTTGCTGCGACAGAACGTGCAGAAAAAGACCTCGAGCTTACTCAAGCCAAAATGGCAGAACAGTTGAAAGAAGCGAAAGCTCAATCAGCTGAAATCATTGAGCAAGCAAAAAAGCGTGCAACACAGATTGTTGATGAAGAAACGCAAAAAGGTCATGACGAACGTGAAAAAATTATTTCACAGGGTCATGCTGAGGTTGTCGCTGAGCGTAACCGTGCGAAAGAAGAACTTCGTCAACAAGTATCTGTTTTAGCCATTGCTGGTGCAGAAAAGATCTTAGAGCGTCAAATTGATGCTGCTGCACATAGCGACATTCTAGATAAACTAGTTGCAGAACTATAAGCAGAGGAAGAGCAAATGTCTGAATTGACTACAGTAGCTCGTCCCTATGCTAAAGCTGCGTTTGATTTCGCTGTTGAAAGCGGAGCCGTTACGCAATGGCATGAAATGTTAACATTTGCTGCACAAGTTGCAGAAAATGAAGATATTAGTGCTTATTTAGCAGGCTCTCATTCACTAGAAGTTACTTCTGACTTATTTGTCAAAGTATGTGGTGAACAACTAAACGAACAAGGCCAAAACTTTGTAAAAGTATTGGCTGAAAATGGACGTTTAGTTGCTCTTCCTGCAGTTGTTGTTTTGTTCGAAGAACAAAAAGCACTGTACGAGAATGAGATCGAGGTCGATGTGACTTCAGCAACAGAAATTAGTGAAGCACACCAATCATCATTGGTTGTTTCTTTAGAAAAACGTCTAGCACGCAAAATTAAGCTGAATTGTACTGTTGATAGTTCTGTTGTAGGCGGATTGTTAATCAAAGCGGGCGATACCGTTATTGATGGAACTATTCGTGGCAAGTTAGAACGTTTATCACATACATTACAATCGTAATTGGGGATTTGAGCATGCAACTTAACTCAACTGAAATCGCTGAACTTATCAAGAAACGTATTGAGAAGTTTGACGTTGTCAGCGAAGCTCGTAACGAAGGTACTATCGTATCAGTAACTGATGGTATTATTCGCATCCATGGACTTGCAGCTTGTATGCAAGGTGAGATGATAGAGCTTCCTGGTAGCCGTTTCGCTATCGCATTAAACTTAGAGCGTGACTCTGTAGGTGCGGTAGTAATGGGTCCATATGCGGACCTACGTGAAGGTACCAAAGTAAAATCTACTGGTCGTATTTTAGAAGTTCCAGTAGGTGAAGGTTTATTAGGCCGCGTAGTAAATACACTAGGTGAGCCAATCGATGGTAAAGGTCCAATCGACGCAGCTGGTTTTGAACCAGTTGAAAAAATTGCACCAGGCGTAATTGAACGTCAATCAGTAGATGAGCCAATTCAAACTGGTTATAAATCTGTTGATGCCATGGTTCCAGTTGGCCGTGGCCAACGTGAATTAATCATCGGTGACCGCCAAACAGGTAAAACTGCATTGGCAATTGATGCAATCATCAATCAAAAAGATTCAGGCATTAAATGTGTATACGTAGCAATTGGCCAAAAAGCCTCTACTATTGCTAACGTGGTTCGTAAGCTAGAAGAACACGGTGCGTTATCTAACACTATCGTTGTTGCTGCTACTGCTTCTGAATCTGCTGCACTACAATTTTTAGCGCCTTTCTCTGGTTGTACTATGGGTGAATATTTCCGTGATAACGGTCAAGACGCACTTATCGTATATGATGATTTGTCTAAGCAAGCAGTTGCTTACCGTCAAATTTCATTGCTATTAAAACGTCCACCAGGACGTGAAGCATACCCAGGTGACGTTTTCTATCTTCATTCTCGTTTATTAGAGCGTGCTGCTCGTGTAAACAGTGTGTATGTTGAACGTTTTACTGAAGGTAAAGTTAAAGGCAAAACTGGTTCTTTAACAGCACTTCCAATCATTGAAACTCAAGCTGGCGACGTATCTGCGTTCGTACCGACTAACGTAATTTCGATTACTGATGGTCAGATATTCCTTGAGTCAGACATGTTTAATGCTGGTATCCGTCCTCCTGTAAATGCAGGTATCTCGGTATCACGTGTTGGTGGTGCAGCTCAAACTAAAATTATCAAGAAACTAGGTGGTGGTATCCGTCTAGCTCTTGCGCAATACCGTGAATTAGCAGCTTTCTCTCAGTTCGCATCTGATTTAGATGAAGCGACTCGTGCTCAATTAGAGCATGGTGAGCGTGTTACTGAGTTAATGAAGCAAAAACAATATGACCCAATGTCAATTGGTGACATGGGTGTATCTTTGTTTGCTGCTGAGAAAGGTTACTTACAGGACATCGCAGTTTCTAAAGTTTTAGACTTTGAAGCAGCGCTAATTTCTTACATAAACAGCACTTATGCTGATCTTATGAAAGACATTAATGCATCTGGTAACTTCAACGGTGAAATCGAAGCAAGTTTGAAAGAAGCTATTGAGAAATTCAAAGCGACACAAACTTGGTAATTAGGTTAGGTGAGATTTTCTTGTTAAAAGATAAACTCACCTTCGTTGAAAGTTAATCGGAGAATCACATGTCCGGCGCAAAAGAGATAAAAGGTAAGATTGGGAGTATTAAAAATACTCAAAAAATTACCAGTGCTATGGAAATGGTTGCGGCTTCTAAAATGAAGAAAGCTCAAGACCGTATGGCGTCAAGTCGTCCATATGCACAAATTATGCGTAAAGTGATTGGTCATCTTGCACGTGGAACCATTGAATATCGCCATCCATATTTGGAAGAGCGTGAGGTTAAACGTGTAGGTTATTTGGTCATTTCATCTGACCGTGGTCTGTGTGGTGGCTTAAATTCTAACGAATTTAAAGCTGTAGCCCATGACGTTGAAAAATACTCTGAAGCAGGTGTAGAACTAGATTTTGCACTTATTGGTTCAAAAGCAGTAACTTTCTTTAACCGTTTTGGCGGTAACGTTGTTGCAGTAAAATCAGGCTTAGGTGATGCACCATCTGTACAAGATGTAGTAGGTGCAGTACGTATTATGTTAGATGCGTACAATGAAGGCAAAATTGACCGTTTGTTCGTGGTTTACAATAAATTTGTAAATACCATGACTCAAACGCCAACGATCGATCAGTTATTACCTTTACCAAAGTTAGAAGAAGACAAAGACATGTCTGGAAACTGGGATTACATCTACGAACCAGAACCTGAAGCGATATTAGATGCTTTATTGGTTCGTTACGTGGAATCACAGGTATACCAAGGTGTCGTTGAAAATGCAGCATCTGAACAAGCTGCACGTATGATCGCAATGAAAGCCGCTACAGATAATGCGGGCGACATAATCGACGATTTACAATTGGTATATAACAGGTCTCGTCAGGCAGCAATTACTCAGGAAATTTCTGAGATATGTGCTGGTTCTGCTGCGGTTTAGGTTAACAAAAATTTATGAGGAAATGTCATGAGTCAAGGTAAGGTCGTACAGATCATTGGCGCAGTTGTGGACGTTGAGTTCCCACAAGATGCAGTACCTGCGGTATATGACGCTATACAAGTAACTGATGGTAACCTTGAAGGGTTAACATTAGAAGTACAACAACAACTTGGTGGTGGTATCATTCGCGCAATCGCGATGGGTACAACTGATGGGTTGTCACGTGGTGCAGCAGTCGTTAGTACCGGTAAAGGTATTGAAGTTCCAGTTGGTGTTAAGACGTTAGGTCGCATCATGGACGTATTGGGTAATCCAATCGACGAAGCTGGTCCAATAGGCGAAGAAGAACGTTACACGATTCACCGTGAAGCGCCTTCTTATGAAGAACAATCAAGCTCTACTGAATTATTAGAGACTGGTATCAAAGTAATCGACTTAGTTTGCCCATTTGCAAAAGGTGGTAAAGTTGGTCTATTCGGTGGTGCTGGTGTTGGTAAAACAGTAAACATGATGGAACTTATCCGTAACATCGCAATCGAGCACAGCGGCTACTCAGTATTCGCAGGTGTTGGTGAGCGTACTCGTGAGGGTAACGATTTCTACCATGAAATGAACGAATCAAACGTACTAGATAAAGTATCTCTAGTGTACGGTCAGATGAACGAGCCTCCAGGAAACCGTTTACGTGTTGCCCTAACTGGTTTGACAATGGCTGAAAAATTCCGTGACGAAGGTCGTGACGTTTTATTCTTCGTTGATAACATCTACCGTTATACATTAGCTGGTACAGAAGTTTCTGCACTACTAGGCCGTATGCCTTCTGCTGTTGGTTACCAACCAACTCTAGCTGAAGAAATGGGTGTTCTACAGGAACGTATCGCGTCTACTAAGACAGGTTCAATCACATCAATCCAAGCGGTATACGTACCTGCGGATGATTTGACGGATCCATCACCAGCAACAACGTTTGCTCACTTAGACGCTACTGTTGTACTTTCTCGTGATATCGCATCAAAAGGTATTTACCCAGCGATCGATCCACTAGACTCGTCTTCACGTCAACTTGATCCATTAGTTATTGGTCAAGAGCATTATGACGTAGCACGTGGTGTACAAACTGTATTACAACGTTATAAAGAGCTAAAAGACATCATCGCGATTCTAGGTATGGACGAATTATCTGAAGAAGATAAACAGACTGTATCTCGTGCTCGTAAGATTGAACGTTTCTTATCTCAACCATTCTTCGTAGCAGAAGTATTCACTGGTTCTCCAGGTAAATACGTATCGCTTAAAGACACTATTGCAGGATTTAAAGGTATTCTTAATGGTGACTACGATGAACTTCCAGAACAAATGTTCTACATGGTAGGTTCAATCGACGAAGCGGTAGAAAGAGCTAACAAATAGAATACGGAGCGTAAAATGGCTGCAATGACTGTACACTTGGATGTAGTAAGCGCTGAACAGAAATTATTTTCTGGTCTTGTTGAAACATTACAAGTAACAGGTAGTGAAGGTGATTTGGGTATATATCCAAATCACGCGCCTTTACTTACTGCCATTAAACCTGGCATGGTACGCGTAGTTAAGCAATTCGGCGTAGAAGAAGTTTTCTATGTTGCAGGTGGTATTTTAGAAGTACAACCTGGATCTGTTTCTGTATTAGCAGACACAGCTGTAAGAGCAGAAGACCTAGATGAAGCAGAAGCACTAGCAGCTAAAAAAGCTGCTGAAAATGCGATTGCTGATCCAGGCGCTGACTTTGAATACGCAGCAGCAGCTATACAGCTTGCTGAAGCAATTGCTCAAATACGTATTATCCAACAAATTCGTAAAGGCTAATTAAGCTTCCGAAAGTTTGATGAGTCGACTCTTATACACCCTTGTATCGTCGACATTCCATCATCCATTATGTAAAAACCCAGCTTTGGCTGGGTTTTTTTATGCCTGAAATTTATTTCTGATAAATAAAACTATCAAATGATAGAAAAAACATAATTAATACATGTGGTTATATTATATATAATTATTAATTCAATAAATTAGTCAAATAGTAATGATTATCATTTGTGTTATTGGTTTGGTTGGTATATTGTAACTGTAAGTTGATGGTCAACTTGTTGTTGTGTTGATACAACTGAAAGGTTGTCTCTGGGATGATTTAGGCGAGGCATCGCCTTACACGGAAGTTAAAGCACTTTGTTCCCCTCTCTTGCTCTCTTACAGGCAGGGTAAGAGAGGTGGAACACCCCTTTGTACATTATTACCTCTACTACTTTGTCTTATCCATTAAAATAGCTTTTGTCTCTTGTTGCTAATGCAGCTTAAAGCTATTATGCATTATCTATTTTATTTGTAAGTATTTCTTATCGTGTCTCACAATATCGCAACAAAAAGTAAGCAAGAACAAGAAGCTATTCAATATGACTTAATGTCTTCATATTGGGCATACAAAGAAAGACGTGGATTGATGAGCAAACCTGAAATATTTAAATATATACATCAGCATTTTACTGATGCGACAATTCAAGATCACCTTATTCAACGTTATGAGTATTACAAAACTCAGTAGTTCAGACGTTAGTATGATTCAAAATAACAATTCGTAATTAAAATCATATAATTTAATAACTTAGTTCCACATGGAACCAAAATGTCTAATAACCTTCAGTACGAAAAAATTTGGAAAGTAGTTCAACTAATTCCCCAAGGAAAAGTAGCCAGCTATGGTCAGGTAGCAGATTTGGCTGGTTTACCCGGGAGAGCTCGCCTTGCTGGAAAATGCTTAGGTTATGTACCTAAGGATGGTGTTAATGGTAAGCCGGTTCCTTGGTTTAGAGTATTACGTTCGTCTGGCCAATTGGCTTTTCCTTTAGGCTCTGAGACTTTTGAGCGACAACGTGCACTATTAATGGATGAAGGTGTTTTTGTAAAAGGTAAAAGCACTTCTATCAAAAAGTACGGTTGGAAACCTGATCTTGGTGAAATACTCTTTTTACTAGAAAATTAAAAACGAATTATTAAAAACAAAGAATAAAAACATTCACTTCCGTTTTCATCTAGTTTTATTTAATAGTTAGGTTACACTCATAAAATCGTCCAGTTAATAAACAGATGTAGAGTGAAAGATGAATATTCAAGATTACCAACAAGCTCGTTTATCTCGTGATCCTCGTTTTGATGGCATATTTTTTACTGCAGTAAAAACCACAGGTATTTTTTGTCGACCGGTTTGTCCTGCATTTCCACCTAAAGAAGAAAACGTTGAATACTTTGAGACCGCCTCAGAAGCTTTGGTGTCAGGTTATCGTCCTTGTTTAAGATGTCGGCCTGAGTCAGCTCCATTCTCTCCAGCATGGAGCGGTACAGAGACCACAGTGAAACGTGCGTTATCCATTATTCATCAAAATGGTTTTAACGGGCTAAAATTATCAGAGCTAGCAGAAAAGTTAGGGATCACCGACAGATATCTACGCAAGTTGTTTGAACAGCAGTTAGGTGTTTCGCCAAAAACTTATGTGCAACATCAGCAAATTTTATTCGCTAAGTCTTTATTACACCAAACACATTTGCCCATTAACCAAATTGCTTACGCTTGCGGCTTTAATAATGTTCGTCGTTTTAATGATGCGTTCAAACGCATAACCACTAAAACCCCTTCTGAAATTAAAAAGTTACAAGTATCTGACGCCCCAATACGACTACAAATGAATTACCAACCACCTTTTAATTGGCAGCACTGGCATGACTTTTCTGAGTTTAGATTAATGGATGGTATAGAAACATTAGGTAATAGCTCTTACGGCAGAACATTCCATTGGCGAACTGAAACTGGTGAGTATATTAAAGGTTGGTTTAATGCGGTACATAGACCTGACAAACAAGGGTTTAATGTAAGTATTAATATTGATGATGCAAAATATTTATATCCCGTAAGTCAGAAGATCAGACAAGTTTTCGATTTAAACGCTAATGTAGAATTAATTAAAACACAGATCTTAAAAACGGGTTTTCCAGAACATAGTATTCAACCTGGTATACGTATACCAAGTTGTTGGAATTCATTTGAAGCCGGAATAAGAGCTATTTTAGGGCAGCAGATATCGGTTAAAGCGGCAACTACATTATTGAATACGCTGGTCAAACACTTAGGTGACAAAGAAGAGATTAAAACAGGCGAAGATAGCAAAACTCGCTACTGGTTCCCGACCGCAAAACAAGTGGCAGACTCAGATTTAGTATTTATGAAAATACCTGAAGCAAGAAAAGCGACCTTGATCACCTTAGCTAAATGGTGTGCAGAAAACCCAAATGGGCCAGTTGAAGACTGGTTGGCGTTGAAAGGCATAGGTCCGTGGACTGTGGAATACGCACAAATGCGCGGTGAAGCAAATACCGATATTTGGTTAGATTCAGATTTAGGCGTACAAAAAGCGTTAGATATTTTCCCAGAAATTGATGCTGACCAAGCAAAACCATGGCGTTCATATTTAACATTCAATATGTGGGGAATGTTGTAATTTTTTAGATACGAGTGAAAAATGAAAAATAAATTAGCTTTGCATCGTTACATAACAACACCTTTGGGTCCGTTGGACATCACTCTTGATATTTCAGATCAAATAAATCCAAGATATCAATCGTTTAAGTTCAAAGATGAGTCGGAAGTAGTACGCAAGGTTGATGAGTCTAAACATGAATTATTAGACTTAGCGGCAATGCAATTACAACAATATTTTGCTGGTCAACGGCAAGAATTTTTAGATTTGGTTCCTTATTTTCATAACGAAGGTACTAAATTTCAACGCCAAGTTTGGCAAGCGTTATTGGATATTCCCTATGGTGAAACCTGTTCATATTTAGATCTAGCGACAAAGATAAATAATCCAAAAGCAGTACGTGCTGTTGGTGCGGCTAATGGAAAAAATCCTCTAGCGATTATCGTTCCTTGTCACAGAGTTATAGGCGCTAACGGAACATTAACTGGCTATGCTGGCGGCTTGGACAAAAAACAGTGGCTATTGGAATTAGAGCAACAACAGATACCCTTGTTATAAAGGTAGTTCATTAATATCACGTCAAATCCAACCTTTTTGTTTAGCTATTCTTGCCGCGTCTACCCTATTAGTGGCATTGAGTTTGGATATGGCTTCGGATAAATAATTTCTAACTGTACCTTTAGATAAAAATAACGTTTGCGCTATTTCTTCGGTTTTTAAGCCATCCCCGGCGAGCTTTATCGCTTTTCTTTCTTTGTTTGATAATGGGTCATTATCATCTAAAGCCATTAATGCGAGTTCAGGATCTATTACTCGCTCACCATTTTTCACTTTAGTAAAGGCATTAACTAAATATTCAGTTGGCGCTTCTTTAAGAACAAACGCTTTTACACCTAATGCCATTGCCCTTTTTATGTAACCTGATTTAGAAAATGTAGTCATGATCATAACGTTAATATGGCTATATTTTTCATGGACGATTTCGGCTAATTCAAGCCCTGACATAATAGGCATTTCTATATCGGTTAGAATATAGTCCACCTCCAAGTCAGCAAGCATGTTTAGTGCAACTTGCCCATTTTCAGCCTGCCCTACAATTTGAACATCATCTTCTAAAGACAATAAACTGCAAATAGCACCACGTACTAAAGCTTGATCTTCAACCACTAATATTTTCATTATTGTGAAACCTTAACTGCAGTTTGTTCGTTAATTAATGGAAGTGTCACTTCAAGTTTTACGCCGTCGTTATGTGTGATGGTTATAAATCCATCTAGTTCAGCAACTCGTGAGCGCATGCCGTCAATACCATTACCGGCAGTAAAGTTAGCTATATTGCCATTGTCGGTGATCGTCATATTCACATCTTTAGATGTTGAGTTAATAGTCATAGATACTCGATCACCTTTACTATGGCGCAAAATATTAGTTATCCACTCTTTGCTTAACATAATAAGGGTGGACTCAACCTTAGCGGATAACTCACCAACTTGGATATTACTTGTTGTCTCAAAATTCATTTGTTTAAGGTCGTTAGTGAGTCTTTCTATGGTGCCAACTAGCCCTTTTTGTTTAAGACCGGTAACAGCATAACGGACTTCCGCTAACGTTTGCCTTGCAAGTGACGCGACTTCTGCTATTTCTTTTTTTGCTGCATCAAACTGTTGCTTGGCTGCTAATTTTTCAGCAAGCTCTGATTTTAATGCTAACGAAGATAAAGAGTGTCCTAGTAAATCATGCATATCACGGGCGATACGTTCACGTTCAGCTATGGTAGATAATTGTTCAATTTGTTGATTTTTCTTTTCTTGCATACGTCCATGCAAATACTCTTTTTGACTAAAAATGCCAAATACAAATAAACCAAGGCTACAGGCTAATGAGGGACCTAAGTAATAGATGCTGACGATATCAAAGGCAAAAGCAGAGATAACTTGGCCTAAAACATTAAGACCCAGTAATAAAAAAGCTCGGTTAGGTAAAAAATAATAACCAGTAAAAAACGCAGCATATCCAAACAGTGTATTAGCACCTGGGTTTATATAGGCGGCGCAAGAGGACAACAGAATAATGGCGATTATAGGTTTAATTGCAGCATTAGCTGTTGTACGTATAGCTTGTATATATAGCAAGATGAAAACTATATAAATGCCGGCTGCGATCAGTAGTTCATTGCTGGTATATCTGTCGTATCTGGCTATTAAATTGAAGAAATAAAATGCGGAAAAAATTAGAGAAAAATAACTCCACTTAGCGGCATCTGTTCGTATTATCGGTTCGATATAAAATGGCGTTTTCACGGTGTTTTCAGTCATTTACCTATTCCTAGTGGCGCTTTGTACAAAACTACATAATGCAGCGACTTAATTCGATATGAGAAAAGCCAACTGGGATATTACAACTCAGTTGGCATGTTAAAAAAAGCTAGGTTATTAATTTTGTGACAATAACATCTTAGCCCAACCGTAATCTGGGTTAATGTTTAACGCCAGTTGCCAGTCTTGTTTAGCTTTATCGGTTTCACCACTTTGCATATGTACTAAACCTCTCCATGTATAAGTTTCAGCATAACCCCAATGGAATCCTGAATCTTGGTCATTAGCGTAAGCCAATACCGCTTTATCAAAAGCTTGGTAAGCCGCTTCACTGCTTCCGCCAAACATTGGAGGTGTATTTAGTTTACCAATACCTTTCACTAATAAAACACGTGGGTTATTTGGTGCTAATGTTTCAGCTTCAGCTAACTTAGCATTTGATTTTGGTCCAAAATACATACCTTTAATTGGTTCTAGGGATATTTTATAACCATACACTTGTGCTAATAAGGCTTTAATTTCAACATCATCAGGTGTTGATGAATCTAGCTGTTCTAATAATTCGATAGATTGATCAATAGACTGATTTGCTTGCTCAGTTTTACCCATTAAGTTGGCGCTTAAACCAGTACGGTAATACGCCAATGCTTTATCGTATCCTGTAACTTGTGTAGTTATCGTTTGTAGCTCAGTCACATTTAACGTTGCAGCGGCTTGTTCTATTTGGTCTATGTCTGCTTGACTAGAAATAGCAGTAAAAGACAGTTGTAAGCTTATTGTTAATACAATTGGTATAAGTAATGTTTTCTTGATATTCATGTCATAGCTCCTATTTAGTTGACGTAGATAATATTGGCTAATCAATGGAAGTATTTTAGAGCAAGTTGTCACCAATTTGATGTGACAATAGTCATGAATTTAATCTAATAAAAATAGTTGGTTACGAATGTTTAAAAGAATAGCTATGTGATTAAAGTAGGAAATTAATCCAAAATAGATAACTAAAAATACAAAGTAAGGTTGATAATACAACGGCAGACGCTGATATATCTTCTGCTATATTGTGTTTTTTTGCCATAATGTAAGCGCCGACTCCTACTGGGCTAGCTGATAACATAACCGCTATAAATATTTGTTCAGAGGTTAATTCAAATACATAAGTTCCTGTTAAATACACAAATGCAGGCAGTAGCATTAATTTATAGACAGAATTAATGAAAGCCACGGTTCTATTACCTTTAAATGGTAAGTAATACATAGATGCACCTAAGCCAAATAATGCCAATGGAATTGCAGATGCTGACAAGGTAGTTAATGGGTTTAATAGTAACTCTGGAATGCTTACACCTAATAAATTTAAGCTAAACCCACCTAGGATACTCAGGACTATTGGGTTTTTACCGGCTCTGATCAGAGTTTTAAATCCAGAATTATTTACTAATATTTCTGTGAGTGTAAATAATACAGCGCTATGGAAGGCAATTAGAACAAATCCACTACCTGCTGCAGTTTCAGATAAAATACTAGCAACAATAGGAATAGCGACTAAAACATTATTTGAGTAAGTCGCCGAAAGTGCGGTTAATGCACTGTAATCATTTTTATGTTTCAGTCTGTATTTATTGATCATAAAGATAACAATAAAACTGGTAATCACAGGAATGTAAAAAGATAAAAACCATTGAGGTGAAAGTGCAATTTCTAAGTTGGTTTTATATGTGGAGTTAAATAAGAATAAAGGTACTAACAAGTTAAAACTAACGGCCGACAAGCTATCCATTTGTGCTTTATTAAATAGTTTTACCCTTACCGTTAAATATCCTAAAAAGCAGATTATAATTAACGGCAATATGATAAAAAATGTATTCATTTTATAAAGCCTCTGATCATTTAGTACACTCTTCGTTTATTCAATATAACCAATAGCTAATACAGCCAATACTCAATCACAAGTCCAATAAATATTACCATTCCAATAAAATGATTTTCTAAAAATGCTTTAAAACAGGCCATTCGTTCTCTATGTCTACATTGCCATAGCTGTTTCATGAACAACAAAGCACAAATCACTAAACTAGTAATTACAGGCCAGTGCCAATTTAATACAATCGCCATTTTACCTATCAATAACAAAGTAATGAGCTGTAACATTCCAACATTTAGTAGATCATTTTTACCGAAGGCTATTGCGGTAGATTTAACACCAATTTTTAAATCATCTTCTCTATCGACCATGGCATATAAAGTGTCATAAGAAACAGTCCAGGCAAGGTTTGCAAAATATAATAACCATAATACGTCTGGTAAGTCGGCATTTATTGCCATAAATACCATAGGCATGGACCAACTATATGCAGCACCTAGTACCACTTGCGGGTAATGGGTGTAACGTTTCATAAAGGGATAACAAAAAGCTAATATTAAACCAATAACCGATAAGATTATGGTTTGCAGATCTAGCGTTAATACCAATAAAAATGCGATAAATATCAATAATACAAATAACTGTAATGCTTCATTAGGTAAAATTTTTCCAGACGGAATCGGTCTTTGTTTGGTTCTCGTTACATTGCCATCTATATTTCTGTCAGCATAATCATTAATAACACAGCCTGCAGATCTCATCACAACCGTACCTAATATAAATACCAGTAAATAATGCCATTGTGGAAATCCATTAGATGCTATCCATAGTGCCCATAATGTGGGCCACATAAGTAAATAAATACCAATAGGTTTATCCAGACGCATTAACTGAATGTAGGCTGCGTAATTAGATGGTTTTAGCAAAAATCGCATGGATAAGGTCTCTTATTTGAAAAGGTGATTAATAAATAGCTTTAATTAAAAAGCTCAGGTAAAAAGCATTCACAGACTAATAATGGTTTTCCATTTAAATGGAAAACAGATCGGCGAATATAACAATCCTGT
The DNA here is from genome assembly GCF_947500655.1 of uncultured Psychrosphaera sp. GTDB lineage: Bacteria > Pseudomonadota > Gammaproteobacteria > Enterobacterales > Alteromonadaceae > Psychrosphaera. The sequence continues at coordinate 54,480 of NZ_CANMSK010000002.1, forward strand.
TTTATAGGTTGTTGCAATTGTTGTTCTATATATTGACCAAGCTGACTCGTTGGCGCCACAATAGAAAATTCAATATTACTGCGAATCGCTTGTGGTGACTGGAACAAAACCTGTCCTAACGATTTATTACCAAGTTCGCTTAACATTGATTCTGTGCCTGTCACTGTAGAGTCTGGCATTATTGTTTGAGCATAAACTAATGGCTTAGTTCCTTGTTTTAACAATACCTCACGGAATAAACCGCTGTTATCATTAACCGACAATAGTGTTTTTATATCGGCTGAGATAACCTGTTCTACTTGGCTTAGCAGCTGAACAGAAAAAGCAGTTCCTAACTCTTTGACTTTAACGGTCAATGAAGTATCAGAACAAATCCAACTTTCTACATCGGTATCATTAATGTTCTGGTCTTTTTGGTCGCTAGAGTACCAAAGGTTTGGAAGGTTAATTGGAAACAATTTAATTACCACATAATTTATCTGGGCGTATGTTAACAAGCTCAATAAAAAAGATCTTGTTAGTTTTAAATTAACAGTGGTAGTTAATCAATAAACCTCTAGAATTAACAATATATTGGATTAGACATTTATAGGATTGGAAAATGATAAAACGTTTTTTTAACGCATTGGTATTAATAGGTTTTTTAGCAAGTACTCAAGCTCACGCAAATGTTGCGGTTAAAAAGTTTAACGTTGGTTATTATGGCTTTGAGCCAGATATTATCACCAATTATGTCAGCGCTAACGCAAGAAAGGTAGGTTTTGTCCGCATCACAGTAGAATTAATGGTAGAAGATGTAAGCTACGTTTCAATTGTTGAGCACCATAGTCCGTTATTAAGAGATGCGATTATTGATGTGTTAATGCGTCAACCAGAGCAAAAAGTTAAATCTATGACAGGGCGAGAAGAGATCCGCGTACTTATTCTAGATAGATTAAAGCGAGTAATGGAAGAAGAGACTGGCAATGCTTTAATACAGGATATCTTGTTTACTAAATATTTATATCATTAATATTAAAGACTTATAATGAAAAAACACGATATATGTATCGTGTTTTTTTATCTGTGCGAATTAATAAAGTTAAGCTAACGATTATTCACTGTTAATATTTGCGCACAAATTAAACCAGCAATTAAACCAAATAAATGTGCCCAATTCGCCATGTTTATTGGTAATAAGTCAATAAAACCAAGTCCCATCCAAATTAGTAAAAATACAAAAATATTATTAGGTAATTGGATATCACTATTTGGCCTATTTCGTCCATATAGCCAAGTGAATCCAGTTAGCGCATAAACAACGCCAGATATGCCCGCAAAGTTCGTACTAACTAATACCGCCTGTGCTGTATTGGATAATAACGCGCTTAATAAGGTTAAATTGATTAACCAAAAAGCAGATAAAGATTTCTCTATTTTACCACCTAAGTACCACCACCAAGTTATATTGAATACTAAGTGCAATGTATCCAGGTGCATTAGTATTGGAGTAAATAACCGATACGGCTGTGATAAATCCAAACGAAAACTAAGTGCATTGAAAATCACTTGAGAGTAGCCAGAGTAAAAGGCGATATAAATAGTGATACAAATTAAAGTAATAAGTTTTGTGAACCAGCCTGTACTATTCCAAATTCGGGCTAAACCTAAATCTGTTTTTGAATTACTACCATCAAATACAGAATTGTCTTGAGGTTGGTTTACTTGCCAAGATGCATCTAAAAATTTAGCTTGGTTTGGGTTATGTACAAAATCAGTAAACATCTTCTGGCATAGTTGATGTTGCTCAGGAGCAACGGAGATAACATAACGGTTATCTAGCTTCTCAACCTTATGCTCAATCTTATTAACACTTAAGTAGTCAACAAAAGCTTGGCAAGCGCGTTTATTACCAAGCTCACCAATGGTTATCATTGTGGTAATGTGACGAATGGATAGTTAAGCTTCCACATCTCAAATCCACCATCCACACTGTAAACTTCATCAAAGCCTTCTTGCGCAAGGTATTGTGCAGCGCCTTGGCTGCTATTGCCGTGATAACAAAATACTAAAACTGGAGTTTCGTAATCGTATTTTTGTGAAAACGAAGACATGCTAGCATTACTTAAATGGAATGCATTTTCTACATGACCACTGGCAAATGATTGATCATCGCGAATATCGGCAATAACAACATGCCCCGCTTCTATTAATTTATGAGCTTCTGCAACACTAATACGTTTAAATTCAGACATGATATTTTTCCTGAGATATTTATGCGTTAAATGATATCGCATTTTTAATCTTTGTCGATTTCTGTTTTGCAGATAATTATAATTTTTAACGATGGCACACAAAGTACATTCTTCCGCCCTGTTATTAATGTCACAAAGTAGGCTATAAATTAGACAGAAAACCAGTCTTCGACTACCTTGTATACTATATAAATAAGCGATTCCCATTTAGGTATCTAGATTCTTAATATAGGTTATAAATGAAAATATCCAGCAAGTTGATGATCATCGTTGCTTTGACATTCTTTGAAATAAACTTAACTTTATGGTCTATTTTTGAAGTTGCAAAAGGTGCAACATTCCACCAACTCAATTTTCTACACTTAAAATATAGTTCTATCTTTTCTAATGAAATAACCAATATAGAAAATGGTTCTTCTTCTATTTCTATAGCACAGTTGAAATTTGATATTAATAATATTAAACAGCAACCGATTGACTGTTTAGATCAAGTTAATGCCCTTAATCTATTTATGATGAAACAGATTGGCACCGACATCGCTTTAGATATATGTAAGCAGGATATCCAGTCTGCAAATAGGATATTGGCTTATTTAGATAAATTTTCTGAAGAGATTGGTGATAGGGATAGTTTAGTTCAAGAACTCAAAGTGGCTTCCGATGCATTCAATGAAAACTCAATTTTATTTGAAAAGCCTATAGTAGAAACAGTCGCATTTATTATGCGTACAATAATTCCCCTAGTTATTATTGTTTCTTTTTTTAACATACTATTTATTACTTACATGTCGCGCAACATAAAGAGCTCAATCAGCAGTGTAATAAACTTGCTAAGTAATCCAAATAGTAAAGAGAGTTTGGATATAGAGATAGATAAAAATGTGACAGGTGAATTAAAAACGTTATTAGATGTAGCTAAAAAGCGCGTGATAAAGGAATTAATGGTCATAGAAATCAATCAAAAATTAGAATCTTTGGTAGAGAAAAGGACATTGAATTTAACTCGAGCAAATGAGGAGTTAGCTCAATTTGCTTACCGTGTTTCACACGATTTAAAGGCTCCTTTAACATCGACAAAACGACTGGCGCAATTTATTAAGGAAGATATCAAGGATGGTGAGTTAAACACAGCGTTAAATGATACGGACAAAATTATCTCTCAGATGATCAAATTAGAACAACTTGTTATGGGGATTTTAGCATTAACAGAGGCAGATTCTAGTGAGAAAGAGCTAGTTGAAATTGATTTTGAATCAATACTATTAGAACTAAAATCTACTACAAGTGAACTACAAAAAGACAATAACTGCACATTTATAGTTGATATAAATGTGCAGAAACCAATGAAAAATGAAAAAGTAAGGATTGTCCAAATTTTAGAGAATTTAGTGTCTAATGCCATTAAATACAGTTATCAAAATCAGGAGCAATCGTTCGTAAAAACAAGTGTGCTGGAGGAATCGGATAGCTATGTGATCCAGGTTGAAGATAATGGGTTAGGTATACCTAAATCAAGGCAGGGCGAAGTATTTCAAATGTTTAAACGTTTCCACCCGAACGTGAGTTTTGGCTCAGGATTGGGAATGGCTATTGTTAAAAAGCACGTTGATTATATGGGGGGTACTATTGAAATGAAATCATCAGGAACCGGTACTATTTTTACAATAGTGTTTGAAAAGGAGATCGTTAAATGAAGCAAATAAATGTATTGATTATAGATGACTGTGAGGTTGACCGTTATATTCTTAAACGTCATCTCAATAAAATTGGTGTGATGAATGTCTTTGAAAAGGATGATGGTTTATCAGCCCTACAATTTTTAAAGGACTATGAAGAAAACCGCAAAATTTATAAAGACAAATTCCCGCCAATCGTTATATTTTTAGATATTAATATGCCAAATATAGGCGGTTTTGAGTTTTTGGAAAAATTCGCTGAACTGCGTAAAACATTAGAATTAAAATCTTGTGTGATTATGATGTATTCATCATCGGATCTTCCGGAAGATAAAGCTAGAGCATCATCGTTTAATTTTGTGAAAGATTTTTTAACTAAAGGTGAGATTCAAATAGATGAGCTTAAGACTAAGATTGAAGCGTTATAAGTTTTAGATTGTCTTATTAAGCAGCACATAGTAAATATTGAGCCCAAACTATTGTTAGCAATAGTAAAAGGCTCAAACCATACAATCGATACTATTTTAAATCAGGCATCTGACCAATACGTGCGATCATTTCTGTAATGATTTGTAGGTCTAGTAAAAACTGATCTACACGTTTAAATTCATTAGCATTATGACCTGTGTATTTTTGATTTGGCATTGCCAGTCCAAATTGCACACCATTAGGTAGGTTATGCACAGATGTGCCACCACTAGATGAACCAAATTCACGCGGCATAGACAAGTTCTCGGTTGCTACATCCAATAATGCATTTACCCATTGGCCTTTTGGATTACGGTACATAGGCTCTTTCATATAAACATTATATTTAAGGCTAATATTACTGGCTTGCTGCCATTTGGTTAACTTAGTTGAAATCTCTTGTTTGTATTTATCTAAGTCACGTCCTACTGGAATGCGCAAATTCACACCAACTTTCAAGCTTTTCTCATCAAGTTTTACAGAAGTAACCGCATTAGTTAAAGGCCCCATAAAGTCATGAGCAAAACCAATATCTAATGTTTCTCCCAGATAGCCTAATCCCCAGTTAGCAGCAATGTAACTAGCGGCGTCAGTAATATGATTCTGTTTGAAGGTATTTTGTTGCTGTTGGACATAATCAATAAAGGTAAACATTCTAGATACTGGATTGACACCAGACTCAGGCTCTGATGAATGAGCAGAAACACCTTTAACCGTCAGTATTACATCTTGTGCTTGAACCACTGCGTTAATAGCAAAGTTTGATTTATTCTTGGCTACAAACGCAGCGCCTAAGGTATTTAGCTTGCTTGCTAAGTCACTAGGGTTCGAGGTTTTAATCTTAGCTAAACTGGCAGCGGGAATTTGGTTAATCGCTAAACCACCGGTAACGTCTACAATTTCAGCGCCCGTAGTTGGTGTTTTTGAGCCTGTACGCACTGCAAAATCAGCCATAATAATGCCAAAACCTTTTTCAGCAATGACGACAGGATAACCGCCGTCTAACGCTAAATTGTAGTTTGGTGTAGGGTTACGTTCAAAGTAGTAAGGAATTGCTGATGAGCTTGTTTCTTCAGTAGTATCAATTAACAGGTTAAAGTTACGTAATAAAGGCAGGTTTTCTTCTTGGATAACTTTCATTGCGTACATTGATACAACAATACCGTTTTTATCATCTTCAGTCCCGCGGCCATACATACGGTCGCCAATTAAGGTAAGTTTAAAAGGATTCAGTTTAGTACCATCTTCTAGTACCCATAAAGAAGGGTTAACTTGAACGACGTCGGTGTGAGCATGAATACCAACAACTTCATCTGAACTGCCTTTTATAGATACTTCAAATACTCGGTTATCAATATTACGAAACGCTAAGTTAAAGTCTTTTGCTAATCCCTCAATGGCATCGGCCATTTTATGGAATTCAGGATTGTCGTGTTGTTCAATGCCTTCAACTCTAAATGTTGGAATAGCTACAAATTTTGCTAACGTATCCATGGCATCTTGGCCGTATTTGATTCTGGTGTATAAACCTAATAAACGTTGTACTTGATGTAACTCAGTACCTTCTAACGTTTGTTTATTGCGGAATTTTTTGATTGTGGCGATTAACGGTTTTTGTTCTGCGCTTAACTTGCAGGAAAGTAACTTAGCTAAGAAATCATCAAACTTATCTGTTTTTTGTACACTAACAGTTTCAATGATTTTGCTTGATAATTCAGCTGACAGATTAGTCGTTGGTTTAGCAGCATTAACAGTAGTGACAAAGCCCACAACCAAGATCATGCTGGCTTTTAGAAAAATATTCACAAGTACTTCCGTCCTATTTTTTATAATTAATCTGCATAGCCGTTAATTGGGCTTAACAGAATAGTTTTAATGCTCCGCTGTGTTACTTAATAGCAGGCATTAGCGTTTTACCATCGCTATCCACTTTATTTAAAAGCTTCAGCCCCAGTTTATTCTGGTAAATACCGGATTTGCTCGTTTGTACCACGTTGTCGCTTATCCGACTGATTTATTGTAGATAACCAGCAAACGGACAATAACCTTCCATGTGTATATACATTATTAAAAAGTATGACGATATTCCTCCAGAAATAGTAAACTAAAAGTTACCTAAGTTACTATTATTATTGAATATATATCTAAACTGATTGTTTATACAAAAAAGTCTAACGTAGAGTTATCAAAATATTGTAAGTTGGGGAAAATATCGCCAAGTTCAGAACTTGGTACACCAAACCACTGAGCTAATGTTGCAAAGTATTGCTCGTTAGCAACTTGTGGAATTAAGCGGCCACCGCCAAGATCTAGAGGTCCATTAAGGTGTTGAGATAAAAACTCACCATAAATATCACCGCCACTTACTGCGCCTCCCATTACAATTTGGTTTCCAGCCCAACCATGATCGGTTCCGTCACCATTGGACGTAAGCGTTCGGCCAAATTCAGACATAGTAAAGGTGGTGACTTTTTCAGACATGCCAAGTTCTTCCATTGCACTATTAAACTCACTCAATGCTTGAGATAGCGTATCAAGTAAAATGGGATGTTTATCTAATTGGTAATCATGAGTATCAAAACCACCTAATGAAACAAAGAATACTTGGCGTTCAGAACTCAGAGCCGACTGTATACTAATGGTTTTTGCTACCGTTGCTAATTGTTCAGACAAGCTTGTTTCACTAAATTGGGTTGTTAGCTCTGGTGCCTCTTCGAGCGCGTTATTCATTAATTCAGTGTTATTAATCGCACTGGTTAAACTGCTAGCATAAGCGCTACTTAATGGGTGGCTAGTATTAGTTAGTAATCGATTCATTATACTGGTGACATGGTCAGCTCTAGGCTCATAATCTGAAAAGGCATTAATTTTAGTTATACCACTTTTATTTAATGAAAATGCTTGAGTGCTGGTGCCTGTTTGCCATAAATTAGTGCCATCTAATGATATGTTAGTGGCAAACTGTTCTTGTTGTTCAAGACGTTCCAGTAAACGAGCTCCCCAACCACTGTTTAATGTTTGTTTTTCACGCCCATACATCCATGATGCTTGTTGATCATTATGGGAAAATAAATGCTCAGGTATAGATACGGCTTTGTTTTTATAATCATCTAACGTTGTAGGCGCAAGTAATGTCCCTACCCCCCCAACAAAGGCTAAGTTAGCTGAGTCAAAAACACTTTGGATTGGCGAAAGTGATGGGTGCATTCCTGCAATACCATCAAACACACTATTGGTTGTAAGTGCAATTGGAGACGCTACGGCTAAATTTTGTCTGCTTTCTTCATATAAAGTACGTTGCTCACCTTCCATTGGCATTAACATATTGAGTGAGTCATTACCGCCGAATAAGTATATGCAAACTAATGCTTTATAATCGCCAAGCTCAATAGAACTTACGGAACCAGTAAGCGCTTGAAGTTGTAAATTAGTTAATGCTGCAGCCGAAACACCACCTTTTAAACATAATGACAAAAAATCTCTTCTATTAATGCTCATTATCTTTCTCCTAATACTGCAAATTAAATTCAGGTGAAATAGCAATCATGTATAACAAATAAGATACTCGGTATCTATTGTCATCACTGTCAAAATAGTCATCTAAGTCCAGTAATGCTTCACGAGTCTCTTCACTTAAATTACCGGCGAAATACAAAACATTATACAAATCTAATAAGGCATCAATGCCATTACTATTTAAATAATCCATATCAGTTTGAATATAAACATATATCCTAGTTGAGCTTATTGAGTTAGTTCCCTCAGCTGTACTCCAGACTAAATAATAAAACAGATCATTAATTGTCGCTATTAACGTTGCGTCGTTGGCAATTTGTAGTTCTGGCGCAACCAAGTCATCATCACGTAATGCAGATGGTTGATAGTCAGGACTAAAAAAGTTAAACACTGAGTTAGAGCGCATTGCAGCTTGTCCGTAATTATCAAAGGTGTTCCAGGTTTTATAATAATCTTCAATTGATCTAGCATCTAAGCTGCGCCAAAAGTGTACTTTCTTTAATAGTGGTTCTTTAATTTTGCCCCTATAAACTAAAACACTTGAATCATTGCGTGCCTCATCATCTAAATATATCGCTTTAACCACAGCGGCTAAGTCACCACGAACACCTTTGCCATTATTATTGAATACACTAGCAACACGTTCAACATAAGAACCCGTTGGGTTTGAGGTAATTAAACGCTGGATAAGCTGTTTACTAATAAATGGCCCAACATTGTCGTGATCAAACAAGTTGTCTAAGGCTATTTTTAAGGAATCTTCTGGCCCATATCTCTCAGGTATTACTACATCATTCAGTAGTATTTTTTCTTTTTCTGAATGGTAATCTTCAAAAGCATCCATTGGATTTATATAGTCGTAGCTTTTGCGGGTAAATGATTCGCTATCAGCAAATGTCCAGCCAGTAAATACTCTAGCAAATCCTTCAATTTGTGTTTGATCGTAAGTAGCAATGGTATTGCCCTGTTCGTCAAGTTCAGGTGTGCCATCTAAATTGAGCTCTTCAAGGCCAATAGTGAATAACTGCATTACTTCACGGGCGTAGTTTTCGTCAGGTCGGATATTTAATTCTTCATCGGCTTTTTCATTACCTAAGTGGCTTAAATAGGTTCCCATTATAGGTGAGAGAGTAACGTCTTCTAACAAGTCTCTAAAGTTACCAAAAGCGTGTTTTATCAGTAAATCGTAATAAGTGACCATACCCTCTGGTTTAGAACTTAAGCTGCTGTTGGAATCCGACACGACTAATATTTCGCTCAGTGCAAATGCCACTCGTTGGCGCAATTGGTCATCACTGCGTAATGTGGCTTTCCACCATGCATCAATACGATTGATATAAGAAAAGTTCTCAGCATCAGTACTTTTGACTAAATAATTAATATGGTAGTTAGGCTCTAGTGCTATTTGTTCATCTATCCATTGCTCTGCACTTAAGTCTTGGGCGTATCTTATTTCGCTTAATGTTGGCCCCATAGTAGCTTGATGTAATAAACGAGCAGCGGCAACCTCATCCATAGGTTCATCATTTTGATCTGGATTGGTACAAGCGCTCAGTAACAAAATGGAGCTTATAATTAAAATAAATTTATACTGCATATAAAACGCCATGGTATTTGAATTAAGGTAATATTTGAGAATAGCAGAAATTACAGCCAGACCCACTTAAAATAAAATCTCTTGTGGTAATAAACCAAACAAATTAATGGCTTAACAATTGATTATTAATAGGTAAGTTTGAGCTTAAGCTATTTCTATTCAGGCTAATAAAAAGAATAATAGAACGCAGAAAAGCCAAAGGCGAGTTCAATTAATAAATGAAAGGTTAATGCAGGCCATAAACTGCGTGTCTTAATGGTTAAATAAGATAATAAAGGTGAGGCGACAATCATGCCTATTGCTTCATAAATAGGTTTTTTAATATGAAATAATACTTCAAATATACAGACGATAACGGTCATTATGATAGCTGCGGCTGTTGGATCCAGTTTGTAATGTTTAGTTAAACAATATTGACCACCGCCTAATAAAAATCCTCTGTGTATTATTTCCCAACCTATAATGGTAGAAGCTGTAAAAATAAGAAAACGGTCAAACTTACCTGCTTCTCTCAACGCTTCCACAGAACGGCCATTACGATAATGTGATAAATAATCAGCTGCAAAAAACTGTAAATAAACAAACAAACAAAGTATCAGACCAGTAAAAACCCCCATCATAATTAGATTTTGACGGTTAATTATTGGTTTAGAGAAATAGAGGCTTTTTAACGGTATCGCCAATAAAAATACTAAAAGGAAAGGTAGAACCAATCGGCTTAAAATCCAATAACCTTTAATCCCTCCAGAGGCTAAAAAGCTGTTGCTAACATACACACCAATAACTTGTAATAGCAACATAACACCCAATAATATACAAAAAGGTGCTGCCATTTTTACGGTGATCACTTGCTCTTGTTTAGCCATTTTTAGGTATTACCTTTTATGCTCAGTATATATTATTTACATTACAAGATTTAGATTTCTAATTTAAGTCCAAGGTCATAAACTTACTATTTGGATCTTCTTTATAGTCAGAAAATGGAGGACAAAATGCAAAGCCGTGTTTTTTGTATAAAACGTGAGCTGGATAGAAATACTCCATAGAGCCGGTTTCCAAACTGAGTTTGTTCAAACCCAATAGTTTAGCTTGGTCAATAATATGAATAAGTAAGGTTGATGCGATACCTTTATTTTTATAACCGCTAGAGGTTCTCATGGATTTAATCTCAGCGTGTTTATTATCTAGTAATTTAAATGCACCACAGCCCGCTAAATACTCATTATCCCAAATAGTCCAAAATTTTACGGAGGTATGTTTAAGTTCAGTCAAATTAAGAGCATGCACACTTTCTTCTGGCGATGTTGCATTCATATCATCAAGATGTTCTTGTAAAAGAGCATGAATTTCTTTGCCTGATAAATCATCAAGTTTAATTTTGTACACAGTTGGTTACTCATCCTTTATTGAATTCAGACTTTCTATCAATTAATTCATACGTTTATAATGCGTTTATATAGTTAGATACTATATTTTTAGGTTAACAAAATAGCAATAACTATAACAATTGCTATTCTTACTTGAACTCAACAACGTAATTAAACCGCCTCTCAATATAGTAGTTATTCATTTATGCAAAGTGCTCGTTATATACCGTTTAGAAAACAAGACATTGTGACTATGTGTCGTCAAGAATTACCAAGTGACCAATCTAATGACGAAGGAAAAACCTCGTTTAATCAATTTTGTGATCTACTCGCCAGCCTTATTCACTTTGAATACCACTCTGAACTTGAGTCTCTAAAAAACAATTATGCTCCGTTTGATCCCAATAGTGATACCCGAGTGCTTAATTCAGTCTCTGCTGAGCAAAAAGCACAATGCCAGAGTGACTTTGCTAAAGGCTTTGCCAAAGTACTTAATGCCGCTAATTTTGAAGTGATCACTCATCAAGATTTGCAAGATGCACTAAACGAAGAATCACTTTTTAAAGTGCGCTTAGAAGTTGAGTTTGATGACTTTGAAGAAGTAGTGTTTTACCGCCGTGGCGAGTCACAACTTACGGAAACCATCACTAGTTTTTGGGGATTGCGTACAAAGCCACTGCATTTTACTAATTACGATCGTGTTGCCGTATTTATTCGTTTTAAAGATAGGGCTTATTTTTCAGCTAAAAACAAAATTCCAATGGGCTTTGAGCCAAACTCCACCATAGTTAAGTTATTTCAAAATGTACCAAAAGCAGACTTGGAAATGTTGTTTCCAAATAGTGAAGTACGTATGCGTTCTATCGACAAAGTGATTATTGGCACCTCAGCCTTAGCTGGTGGCGCAGTTGTGCTTATCACTAAGCTTGGCGCATCACTGGTGTTATTGTTTGCCCTCTTTGCTTTTTGGGGCGGGTTTAGGAGTGAAGCGGTAGAAATGAGCCAACAACACTGGATCACCTTTGCTATTGGTATGGGCGTGTTTGGCGGCTTTATTTTTAAAGAGTGGAGTAAATTTAAAAACCGTAAAATTAAATTTATGAAGGCATTAAGTGACAACCTGTATTTTAAAAATCTCGACAACAACGCCGGTGTTTTTCATACCTTAATAGACGCCGCTGAAGAAGAAGACATCAAAGAAACACTGTTGGCTTATACGTTTTTACTTAAATCAAAAAACGGCTTAACTGCACAACAGCTTGATGATGAAATTGAGCTTTGGTTTAAAACCAAATACCAATGCACTCTCGACTTTGAAATTAACGACGCCCTTGAAAAACTAATCCGCATGCGCTTAGTTACCAGTGAAAATCAGGTTTATACCGTGCTGAGTTTAGACCAAGCCAAAGTGGTACTAGATGAACACTGGGACAACCTATTTCAATATAATTAAAACGGGTTGAGCAAAAACAAAAAAGCAGTAACCTGGGTTACTGCTGGGATTAAGATCGTTCGAGAATTAAGGTGGTTAGTCTTATTTAACTTGATGATGCTTAAGGTTTTCTATACGTTCAGCTAACCAAACCTTTATTATTGATTGTCTAGTTACGCCAACACGATTTGCCTCACGGTCTAGTGAATCAATCATCCATTCAGGAAAGTCTACATTAACCCTTTTTGTTGTTTGCGTAGTTCGTTTAGCTTGAGATAAATCAAGGCTAGTAAATACGTCATTACCATCATCAAATTCTTTATCAAAATCAGAAGCTTTCATAAAATTCCACCTCATTAGTTCGTGATCGTCTAACTGAGATTATGCGGATATTAATATCTCGATAAGTTATAACAGCAGACCAATGTTTACCATTATGGAATGCAATAATAACAAAACGAGGCTCGTCGCTGTATTTGCAGGGATCTCGATTAAATCAGGATCATTCCATAGCAATTAGCTTTTTCAAAATCGATACCATGCTTATCGAAGTTGATTTGGCTTTTATTTGAGTCATATTCAAAAATATACATGGAGTAAAAACTATACCTTTTTGGTGTAGTATGCAAGTTTTAGGTTAATAAGTAAGCGGTTGGCTTTAAGTGAAATCGTTTGAGTTTGTAAGTTAGGAAATTAGAGTAGCATTTTTAGAATGCACTTATCTCAGCTCTTTTATTTGGTTTATTGAGCTAACTCTTATTTGAGTTTGAAAATAATACTTTTCAGTCACTTTACCATCACACAAATTGAGGTGGGTGGCCTTGTTATTCAGTTTTTTTATTTTCCAGTATTGCTAGCATATCTTTGTTAGCACTCAATTCAAAATGACTTTCTTCGCCTTTAATCTTTGTAAAATGAGTAAACCACGCTTGCCTCAAACCTTCGAGAAAGTCATCAGATACCTGAGATAGGCCATTGCGATGTTTTACGATCCAAACCGAGTACTCTTCTCCGGTTTCAGGGTGAATCGAAGCTTGGCCTGCGGTTAAGTATACAGCTGAGTTAACGCTGCTGTAATCTGGCTTACTTAGCAGTTCTTCAAGTATAAAGTTCGCATGCCACGGGTCTAGAGCGCTGTGGTTATTATTGGCCACAATTAGTAGACCTTGGAATTTCGGCTGTTCAAATGCTTGTTTTGTTTCCCTGATCTGTCTATTGGCTTTTTTTATCGCTCCTTGTATTGGCTTTTTATAAATATCAATTACACTTCGGGTAAATCCTTCAGAAAAGCCCTTAGTAGACATATTTACAGTGCCAAAAGCTATAACAGGAGCTTTATTGGCTTCTAACTCCTTAAGATATAACTTGGAAACTTTTTCAATATTTAGGTCATCATTAATTTTATCTTCTTCTAATGATTTAAGTTCGGAAATAATGCCGTAATCTTTAAAGATAAAGTCTGCATCTTGAAAGCTAGGCGACTCTCCAAATGTTTTTGATACTCGCTCTCCTCCGAGCAACTCTACGCATACTTGGATTTCATCTTCAACATTCATAATTTATCCGATATGCATAACAACTTAATATCGACTTAGTGGGTCGTTTTTCTGCCAAAAAGTTTATCACTTTCTTATTTACCTTATTAATATCAGATTAATTAACTCCTTACTAGTTCTAGATTAGAGAGAGAAAGGAGATCATTGAAGACGATGATTAGGGAACTTTTAGTGTGATTTGAGCTACCGAACACGAAGCTAAAACATCAGGGGTTATGGACTTTTTGAGTTGTTTGAACGGGCGGTACCCCCTCATTGGCCATCTGTGGTTTATGCTGTTTTCAGTGTGTATTGAACTATCGAACACGAAGCTAATACATCAGGGGGATTATGGGCTTTCAGTGGTGCTTGAACCACCGAACACAAAACTTTTACATCCCTGTAGTTTTGATGTTCCTTCATCCATGAAGTAAAAAAAAGCCGCTACTTATTTAGTAGCGGCGAGTGGTTTACAAGGAACATGAATTTTTTATTGCCAAGGGCGTGATTCAGTTAGTTTTTCTTCAAATTGTTTAATTTGATCAGAAAACTCTTCTGTTACGCCTATAAAATCTAAGTTTTTTAGCAGTCTATCCTTTACATCGGCTGCAATTTCAAATGCTATAGGTGATTCACCCTCAATAAGTAGTTGTTGGCCTTTTAAGTCCACAACCATATTCACTTGATCTTGTGTTTGGCATAAGCTGAACAGCTTATCTATCGCGGCTTCCGGCAACTTAGCTGGTAATATTTGGTTGTTAATACAGTTGTTATAAAAAATATCAGCAAAGCTAGGTGCAATAACAATTTGGAAACCATATTGTTTTAATGCCCAAGGCGCATGTTCGCGGCTTGAACCACAACCAAAGTTTTCACGGGTTAATAAAATACTCGCGCCTTTATACTGTGGGAAGTTTAAAACAAACTCTGGGTTTGGTGTGTCGTCACTTAAATAGCGCCAGTCATAAAATAACGCTTTATCAAAACCACTGCGTTCAACCGAGGTTAAAAACTGCTTTGGAATGATCTGATCGGTATCTACGTTGTTTTTATCTAATGGGCAGACTAAGCCCTGATGAAACACGTCCTGATTAAAAACTGCATCTGACATAATGTTCCCCTTATCCTTTTCTAATATCAACAAAGTGACCATGAATCGCGGCTGCTGCAGCCATAGCTGGGCTCACCAAATGTGTACGGCTGCCTTTACCTTGACGACCTTCAAAGTTACGGTTTGAGGTAGATGCGCATCGCTCACCCGGTTCTAACCTATCGTCGTTCATGGCTAAACACATAGAGCAACCTGGCTCGCGCCATTCAAAACCAGCTTGTTTAAATACTTGGTCCAACCCTTCTTGTTCCGCTTGCGCTTTTACTCGCATAGAACCTGGAACTACTAAGGCTCTTACTCCTTTAGCTACGGTTTTGCCTTTGCTAATTGCAGCCGCTGCACGTATGTCTTCAATACGAGAGTTAGTGCAAGAACCTATAAATACCGTGTTTATCTTAATGTCAGTAATCGCTTGGTCAGCTTCTAAACCCATGTAAGCAATAGCACGACGAATCGCATCTGCTTTTACTAAGTCAGGTTCTTTATCTGGATTTGGTACTTTAGCGTCAACGCTAATAACTTGTTCTGGGCTGGTGCCCCAAGTTACTTTTGGAATGATGTTATCTGTGTGCAATATTATGGTGTGGTCGAAAACGGCACGATCGTCTGTTTTTAATGTTTTCCAGTAAGCAACGGCATCATCAAAATCATTACGCTCGGCTGTGTTTGTAGGTGAATAGTCTTTACCTTCAACGTAATCAAAGGTGACTTGATCTGGTGCAACCAATCCGGCTTTAGCACCCATTTCAATCGCCATGTTACATAATGTCATGCGGCCTTCCATTGATAACTCTTCAATGGCTTGTCCACAAAACTCTGCAACATAACCTGTACCGCCGGCAGTGCCTAAGATTTCAATAACCGCTAAAATTACATCTTTAGCAGTAATGTCTGGACGCATTGGGCCGTTAACTTCAATTTTTAATGACTTAGCTTTTTTCTGTTGTAGTGTTTGCGTAGCTAATACATGTTCAACTTCAGATGTACCAATACCAAAGGCTAACGCACCAAATGCACCGTGTGTTGCAGTATGTGAGTCACCACAAACAATAGTGTGTCCTGGTAATGTTATGCCTAACTCTGGGCCAATAACGTGAACAATACCTTGATTTTCATGGTTTAAGTCAAATAAGGTAACGCCAAACTCTTTACAGTTTTTAGCTAACGCTTCTAACTGTTTACGTGATGTTTCACCAGCAGCTTCAAATGAACGCACTTGGGTAGAAACGTTATGATCCATAGTGGCAAAGGTTTTATCTAAACGATGCACCGGGCGATTTTTCTCACGCAAGCCTGCAAAGGCTTGTGGAGATGTAACTTCGTGAACTAAGTGACGGTCGATATATATTAAATTAGTGTCACCTGATAATTCTGCGACAAAATGTGCGTCCCAGATTTTTTCATATAATGTTTGTGCCATTTTCTTTTCCAAACTCATTTATTTAATTGCTTGCGCAATGGCTTGTGCTACTTGCTCAGTGCTATAACTTTTAGCACCTTGCGCTATATCGCCCGTTACTTTGCCTTGTGCAATAACATCAGCAATCGCTGCATCAATTGCATTAGCTGCATCAGCTTGATTCAAGCTGTAACGTAGCATTAATGCTGCACTTAATATTTGTGCTATTGGGTTAGCAATACCTTGGCCTGCGATATCTGGCGCTGAGCCTCCGGCTGGTTCGTACATGCCAAAACCTTGCTCGTTTAAGCTTGCAGATGGTAATAAACCCATAGAACCTGTGATCATGGCGCATTCGTCTGACAAAATATCGCCAAACAAGTTATCGCACAACAACACATCAAACTGACTTGGATCTTTAATCAATTGCATAGTCGCGTTATCAATATAGATATGTTCAAGCTCTACATCAGGATAATCTTTAGCCACTTCTATAACGGTCTCACGCCATAAAATAGAGGTTTGTAATACGTTGGCTTTATCCACCGAGGTAACCTTGTGACGGCGTTTTTGCGCAGCTTCAAAACCAAGTTTAGCAATTCGAGTGATTTCACTTTTAGAATAACGTTGAGTATCAAAAGCTGAGTCACCTTCTCGGCCTTTTTCACCAAAGTAAATGCCACCAGTTAACTCACGCATAACTAATACATCAAAGCCCTTTTCACTAATGTCTGCTCTTAATGGACACATAGCTGAAAGTGCTGGAACCAAAGCGGCAGGGCGCATATTACAAAACAGAGAAAAGTGTTTACGTAACGGTAATAATGCACCACGTTCTGGTTGGTCGTTTGGTGCCAGGTTTTCCCATTTAGGGCCACCTACTGAGCCAAACAAAATAGCGTTTGACTGTTCACAGACTTTTAGCGTGCTGTCTGGCAGTGGACAACCGTGGTTATCTATCGCAATTCCACCTGCATCAGCATGGGTGTAATTTAGTTTAAAATCATATTTTTTCTGTACCACGTCCAACACGGTTATTGCGGCGGCCATAACTTCTGGGCCAATTCCGTCACCGGATAAAACGGCAATTTTGTATTCGTTACTCATTGTTATTCATTTCCCAATATTTTTATTACTGCATCTTTTTTTAGATGCTTTGGTGTTTTTCTTTAATTTCTTCCACTTGCTGTGCGCGGTGGACTAGGTTTAATACGTGAATATATGCTTTCACGCCTGCGTGAATAATGTCGGTAGCTAGGCCTGTTCCGTGGAAGTTACGTCCCATAGACTGAGCAATAATGTCGACTTGGCCAATTGCATCACCACCTTCACCTTTTGAATTTAATTTAAAATCAATGATGTTTAAGTCAATGTGGGTCATTTGTTTTAAAGCATTGTAAGCGGCTTCAATTGGACCATTACCTGTTTCTGCTTTATAAATGGCATCTTCTCCACCAATAGAAACTCCAACCGTTGCGGTATTCACTGCTGAGTTGCTAGACAAACCTTGTAACGAGGTTAATTTGTAATAATCAGAGTCATCTTTTAATTGCTGATCAAACAAAATAGCTTCTAAATCATAGTCGTGAACTTGGCCTTTTTTATCGGCAAGTAATAGGAAGTCACTGTAAATATCATCCAAATTGTAGTCGTTATCGGAATAACCCATTTCAGTCATACGATGCTGAATAACATGGCGGCCAGAACGAGACGTTAAGTTTAACTCGTTACTTTGCATGCCTATGTGCTCAGGTTTCATGATCTCATAAGTATTTTGTGCTTTTAAAATACCATCTTGGTGAATACCAGATGAATGAGCAAATGCGTTAGCGCCAACAATAGCTTTGTTTTGTTGCACTGGCATATTACAAAGCTGGCTAACCAATTTTGATGTCCGGAAAATCTCTTCTGATTTAATGTTTGTACTCACACCAAAACGTTCTTGGCGGGTTTGTAAGATCATCGCCACTTCTTCCAGTGCACAGTTACCAGCGCGTTCGCCAATACCATTTACTGTACATTCTATTTGGCGTGCTCCGGCTTGTACCGCAGCAATACTGTTTGCTACTGCTAAACCTAAGTCGTTATGGCAATGCACAGAAATAATCGCTTTATCAATATTTGGAACCGTTTGTTTTATTCCTGCAATGATTTCAGCAAATTCTGTTGGCTCTGTATAACCTACAGTATCTGGAATATTAATAGTGGTTGCGCCAGCGTCGATAGCACGTTCAATAACATAAGCTAAATCTGCCACTGACGTGCGGCCAGCATCTTCACAAGAAAACTCAACATCGTCTGTATAGGTTTTTGCTAGCTTTATAGCCTTAACTGCCATTTCAGTAGCTTGTTCTAATGTTTTTTGTAACTTGTGTTCCAAATGAATTGGAGAGGTTGCAATAAAAGTATGAATACGACGTTTTTCTGCAGGCGCTAACGCTTCACCACAAGCGATAATGTCTTTTTCCATTGCTCTAGCTAGGCCACAAATTATTGGCCCTTTTACTTGTTCAGCAATCGCTTTTACAGCGTCAAAGTCACCAGGGGAAGAAACTGGAAAACCAACTTCCATTACATCTGCGCCCAACTTGGCAATAGCGTGAGCAATTTGTAGTTTTTCACGCTTACTTAAACTAGCGCGTAATGCCTGTTCGCCATCGCGTAATGTGGTGTCAAAAATAATGACCTTGTCTTGATTCATATTGTGCATATTCCTTTCTCCTGTTGCCCCACTTACCAACAAACAGGGTAAAAAAAACCCCGCTAATTGAGCGGGGTTTTTATTGATACTATTTAAATTTAGTCAACCAAAACAAGCCCGCGTGCAGATAAAAGCAGCAGGTTTAGCAGTAAGATAATTGTAGTGGTGAATAAATTTGTCATTTTATTAAATAAGTATTCTAAATTGATTATCTAATTTTTATCATTCTAGTAAATGGAGTGCAAGCTCTAATTCTTAAATTGACTATTCTTTTCGTTATTTGTTATTCAAAACTGCAAAAATAGAGTAATTTATGCTGGTAATTTATATATGTAACTAAAGGAAGTTAATTATGCCAACTCAAACACAAATGGCTAGCACTAAAGCTCCTTTATTGGATCTTGTAACCGTTATAAAAATAGGGATGATTGCTTCAATTGCCTCATTATTTATTTCAGGCTGTTCTCCATCTAATCAAACGGCAGATAATATGACATCAGAAACAGTAAAGTCAGCACCAATAGCAAAGAAAATTCCATTTAAAATGGAGCAGCACGGTCACCAACGTATCGATGATTACTACTGGATGCGAGACGATAGCCGTGAAGATAAAGAGATCTTAGCGCATCTAGAAGCTGAGAATAAATTTGTTGATGCACAAATGGCGCATACCCAAGCATTACAAGATACTTTATTTGAAGAAATGACAGGCCGTCTTAAAAAAGACGATGCCAGTGTACCATACCAAAGACGCGGTTATTGGTGGTATACACGTTATGAAGGTGATAATGAATACGCTATTTATGCACGTAAAAAGACGTCATTAGAAAATAAAGAAGATGTATTTTTAGATGCCAACGTATTAGCTAAAGAGCATGAATACTTTAGCTTAGGTGGTGTATCAGTAAGTACTAACAATAATATATTAGCGTATTCAACGGATACAGAAAGCCGCCGTTTATATGTTATTGAGTTTAAAGATTTAGCCACAGGCAAAATGTATGAAGACAAGTTAGTTAATACATCTGGCAGTATAGTGTGGGCAAACGATAACCAAACCGTGTTCTACATTAAAAAAGATGTACAAACGTTATTAGGTTATCAAGTATATCGTCATACTTTAGGCACAAGCCAAGACAAGGATGAGTTAGTTTACCAAGAAGACGATACAACTTTTTATACTGGTATTGGTAAAACCCGCGATAGCCAAACTATTTATATCTACCACGACTCTACGTTAGCTGCAGGTGCATCCGTTATATCGGCAGAAACGCCAAATGCTGAATTCACCCCTTTAGCTCCGATAACGTCTGGTCATGAATATGACTTTGATCAACATAACGACTGGTATTACATACGCACAAACTTAGACGCTAAAAACTTTAAGTTAGTCAAAGTAAGCCGTTCTGAAAGCTCAGACACCAGTAAATGGCAAGACGTGATACCACATAGAGCCAACGTGTATTTTGAAGACTTTATTGTTTTCAACAATCACTTAGTGGTGGAAGAGAGTGAAAACGGTAATACCAATATCAGAGTGATTAATTTAAAAACTAATAAAGAAACGTCATTACCATTTAATGATGCAGCTTATGTTGCCACGTTCGATACTAACCCAACGGCAGACAGCGACAAGTTACGTTATTACTACAGTTCGTTAACTACACCTGGTTCAGTTATAGAAGTGGACTTGAACACGTTTGAAAGCACAACATTAAAACAAGATGAAGTCCTAGGTGACTTTGATCCTAACTGGTATCAAAGTGAACGTATATTTGTTACCGCTCGTGATGGTAAAAAAGTCCCTGTTTCTTTGGTATACCGTAAAGATAAATTTAAAAAAGACGGTACAAATCCACTTTACCAATATGCGTATGGCTCTTATGGTGCAACCATTGACCCGTATTTTTCAGCGTCTAGATTATCTTTATTAGATCGTGGTTTTGTATATGCGTTAGCACATATTCGTGGTGGTCAAATGTTAGGTCGTACTTGGTATGAAGACGGCAAAATGTTTAACAAAATGAATACGTTCACTGATTTTATTGATGTGACTAAAGCATTAACGGAACAAAAATATGCAGCAAAAGACAAAGTGTTTGCCGTAGGAGGCAGTGCTGGTGGTTTGTTAATGGGCGGCATTATGAACATGGCTCCTGAGTTATATCTTGGTGTTGGAGCACATGTGCCGTTTGTTGATGTGGTTACCACTATGTCTGATCCAAGTATTCCTTTAACGACTAATGAGTATGATGAGTGGGGAAATCCTGCCAATAAAGATTCTTACGAGTATATGTTGTCGTATTCACCTTATGATCAAGTGAAAGCGCAAGACTACCCAAATACACTGGTAACCACTGGTTTGCATGACTCACAAGTTCAATACTTTGAACCAATGAAGTGGGTCGCTAAGTTACGTGATATGAAGACGGATTCAAACAAACTGTACTTCCAAACTAATATGGATGCAGGACACGGCGGTGCATCAGGCCGTTTCCGTCGTTATAAAGAACTTGCACTAGAATATGCATTCTTTATGGATTTGGTTGGTATCAATAAGTAATCTAAGTTTTGATTAAACCAATAGGCGCCTAATATGGGCGCCTTTTTTTAAATTAGGCTTGTCCAAAGTAATACACATAGCTAAATAAGACGAATACATGAATTTAGAAAAATTAGAACAAGATTGCGCAGAGTTTATTCTTCAGCAACAAATCCATGATGCTGCACACGATATTAATCATATAAAGCGAGTTGTCGCCAGCGCTAAGCAACTATGTGCAATTGAAGATGCAAATATCAATATAGTATTGCCAGCGGCTTGGTTGCATGACTGTGTTTCTTTCCCTAAAAATCATCCTGATAATAAACGCGCATCAACATTAGCCGGTGAAAAAGCGGTTGAGTTTCTAACCTCTATTGGTTATCCGTCTGAGTATTTAGACGCTATTGCTCATGCTATTAAAACACACAGTTACAGTGCTAATTTCACACCTGAAACATTAGAAGCTCAAATCGTACAAGACGCTGACAGATTAGACGGGTTAGGCGCAATTGGTGTGAGTCGTTGTATGTTGGTATCTGGCAAATTAGGCAGTAAGATTTATCATACAGAAGATCCATTTTGCCAGAGTAGAACACCGGACAGCAAAGTAGCTGCGGTTGATCATTTTTATGAGAAGTTATTTAAAACAGCAAAAACCATGACAACCAAAGCAGGCTTACAAGAAGCACAAAAGCGTGTTGAATTTATGCAAAGCTTTTTAGCGCAACTAGCTGCTGAGCTTGGCGATGATACTGGTTTATCAAAGTAATAAATCGAAATAGCAAACGTGTTTAACAAGTTAGGTTAAAAATAAAGTACCCGTTAAGGCAAGTGCGAGTAATGACGTTATTAACAGTGGAAACCGTCCATTCCTGTACTTGCCATTATATTTAATCCAATACCAACCTAGCCTTACTGCTAACCAAGAAATAGCGGCAGGTATGGGGGCTTGATTTACTTCTTTAACTATCTGGTAAAACAAATAATCAACCTCATGTCTTTGTACCACACGTTGTTGTAACTGTTCAGAACCCTCTTGTTTATAATTTAATTTTCCATGTATAAATGCATAGTCATGGGGAATTGAGGCGGTAAGTAAAATACCCATAGGCCGTAAAATACCAAAGGTAATAAAAGCAACAAACCAAGGAAAGGGAATAGATGCCCCATCTATTTCAGTGCCTTTAGTAACGACAATAGTGCCGTCTAATTTAGCAGAAATACCAGAAACACTAATACACCAATCTTGAATTAAAATGTATTTTCTTGGGGTTCTAGCATTTATAAAGTGTTGCCACCAACTTAAGTTATTGGTTTCTATAATCTGAGGTTGTAACTGAGGCAGTTGATCAAAGGTAATTTTTACGCAGCCTCGGGTATATTCAAAATTAGCCATAATGGTATTTTATTTCGCAATTGGTTTTAAACAGTATAAACCTAAAAATGGTTAATCTTAAATTAGCTTATTTTCTCAATGGTTATACTTTAGGAAAGGAAAAAGGAGGTAAGTTACCGCGCGAACGTTAAAGAAAAAACGTTCACACAGTAATATAATGCACTTGTTACTTGAATCTAAAATTCAAATGTCGGATCGGCAATAAGGTCGTTGATTGCTTGTTTTAAATCGTTTTTAAACTCAGGTCGTTGTAATGAATATTCTAAATTAGCTTTAATAAAACCAAGCTTGTTACCGCAGTCGTGAGTTTTACCAACAATATGATAAGCCGACATATTTTCAATCTCATTTAACTGATGCAAGGCATCGGTTAACTGAATTTCGCCACCGGCTCCAGGAGCTGTCTTTTCTAACAAATCCCATATTTTAGGTGAGACAACATAACGTCCAGTTATTGCTAGGTTTGATGGAGCTGTTCCATCTTCTGGCTTTTCTATCATAGTTTTGATTGGAGCAGATCCGCCTGGAATTAACGCATCTCCGTTAATGTCTACTACACCATAACTACCAACTTCACTTTCAGGTACCGGGTTTACCATTATCTGGTTGTCACCGGTTAACTCGTACTGTTTCAACATTCCAGCTAAATTCTCAACACCTAGGTCTGAATAATATTTATCTATGATCACATCAGGCAATATAATTACAAAAGGGTTATCACCAATTGCAGGTCTTGCGCAAGTGATAGCGTGACCTAAGCCCTTTGCTTCCGCTTGGCGTACCGAGATCATAGTTACGTCTTTCGGGTTAATAGAACGTACTTCACTTAATAAAGAGCGCTTAACACGGGACTCTAATTGAGCCTCTAGTTCAAAGCTAGAGTCAAAATGATTCTCTATAGAATTTTTACTAGCATGGGTTACTAAGATAATTTCACGAATACCCGCCGCCGCAGCTTCTTCTACTACATATTGGATCAAAGGTCTGTCGACTAAAGTCAGCATTTCTTTTGGTATTGCTTTGGTTGCTGGCAACATACGAGTACCAAGGCCAGCTACAGGAATAACCGCTTTAGTTACTTTTTGAGTCATGTTAATTTCCTTTTTTATTCATTTTTATGGTTAGTCAACCACACCGTTTGATACGGCATTAATTCAAGTTCTGTGGCGGTATTTTCAATATTTTTATTGGTTATCAATTCAACCCAATCGTCAGTGACAATTAAGTTTAATTCATTTAGGCGTAACTCTACTTTTTCATCACTGACATTACTAATACAAAATATACTTTGTTTTCTATTTAAGCTTTGACGCCAAAATCCAAATAACTGCAATCCTAGGTGTAACACATATTGTGTGGCATTTGGATGAAACGCAGGTTGTTTAGTTCTAATATCGATTAAATCCAACATACGATTGAGTACTTTACTGTGGCTAGTGTAATCTGAGTCGAGTTGTTCTTTTAATAAATTATAATCCCAGCGATGACGGTTGATTGAACGATTATGGTGGGTATTTTTGAGCTTTTCATAATCGTTTGGTGTACCTAATATACTGTGGATATAAATCCCCGGAATACCTTCTAAACCAAACATAATGGCGTGAGCACAAATAAAGCGCTCTAATCCCCATTTATCTTCACCGCCTATGGTTCCTTTTAGTGCATCAAACAAGGCAATGTTGATTTCATAGGCTTTTTGTTCGCCTGTATCTGCCGTTCTCCATGAAACACGGCCACCAAAGTTCTGCATGGTGTTCACTAAAGTATTTAACTCAAGATCTGACAACAAACCTTCAGCAGGTCTAAGACCAATGCCATCATGTGAGGCAATAAAGTTAAAGTAGCAAGTGCCGTTTTGCGCTGGTGGCATACTCATTAACCAACGTTTTAAATAGGTGCAATCACCGGTTATTAAAGAGTTAACTAACAACGGTGGTAATGAGAAGTTATAAATACAATGTGCTTCATTAGCATTACCAAAATACGTTAGGTTTTGCGTATTAGGTATATTGGTTTCTGTGATGATCACAGTTTCTGGTTCAGTATGTTCTATTAACGTACGTAATAAACGGATGACTTCATGGGTGTAAGGTAAATTAATAGATGGACCACCGACAATTTTCCATAAAAATGCAACGGCATCTAATCTAAATACTTTTACACCAGAATTTAGATATTGACGAATAATAGAAACAAACGCGATAAGCACGTGTGGGTTTCTAAAATCTAAATCTACTTGGTCATGACTAAAGGTACACCAAACGTATTTTGTGCCCTCAGCTGTTTCTGTTTCACGTAATAGTGGGCTAGTTCTTGGACGAACGACCTGTGATAAATCGTCGGACGGATCAGCAGTGAAAAAGTAATCCTTTCCTACGCCAGAACCTTTTATAAAGTTTTGAAACCAAGCGCTGCGACTGGAACAATGATTTATTACCAAGTCAGACATCAGCTTGTATTTATCGGCTATGTCTTCAATATCTTGCCAGTCACCTAAAGATTCATTCACACTGGAATAATCGATAACAGAGAAGCCATCGTCAGAGCTATAAGGAAAAAACGGCAATATATGCACTGAGTTGATTTTGTCATTTAAGTAAGTATCCATAAAAGACTCTAAGGTCTTTAATGGTTTTTGGTCTGGCTCAACAATGCTGTCACCGTAAGTGATTAACATCATGTCTTTCTCAGACCAATGGTTGGTGTAAGGGACAGGTTCAACAAAGTTATTTGGAATATTCATCTCATCCACTAATAACTGAGTTAATTCAGTTATTGTCATGGGTAAATCAATATTTTCATAAATAACACTCAGTTGTAGTTCAACCTTGTGTTTTAGTTCATCTAAAGTGGCTGGCATAGGTGCATACTCCTATTTGGCTGTATCAGCTTTAATTTTGCTGGCAAATTCTTCATAGTCTAATTCCACAGCCTGTTTTAATTCTTCTAATACGTTAGGCATGGCACTAGTAACTCGATGCCAAGATGGTATAAACGGCGTTTCCATAGGGTTAGATAAAAAGTTTTCACCGGCTTCAATAATATTTTTAGCAAACATTTCTACCGATTTTTCTTCAGTATGTATATCTAATGTTAAACCATTGATCATAGCGTCATTACGGTATGTTTCTACGTAATCTAATGCGATTCTGAAATAGGTGGCTTTAATCGTTCGCATATTTTCAGCGTTAATAATATAGCCTTGAGTGGCCAGTTTACGGAATAAGGCTTTAGTGATATCAATCGACATTTTAGATAAACCACCGTCTGTAGACTCTAGTGATAAATCTTGATGTTTATGATCGTAGTTGTTGGCGATATCTACCTGACAAATACGGTTTGAAGCAAAGTTACGATGCATTTCTGACAGTACACCAATCTCTAAACCCCAATCGCTTGGAATGCGTAAATCGGTTAATACGTCGCGACGAAAAGAAAATTCACCTGATAATGAATAACGGAAGCTATCCATATATTCCAAATATTCATTGGTGCCTAAAACACGCTTAAGTGCTTTTAATAATGGGGTTACTAATAAGCGCGCAACACGACCATTTAATTTACCGTTAGCTACACGAGCATAATAACCTTTACCAAATTCGTAGTTAAATTGTGGATTGGCAACCGGGTAGATTAAACGAGCTAATAAGTTTCTATCGTAAGTTAAAATATCGCAGTCATGCAAAGCAACAGACTCCGCTTTACCAGAGGCTAAGATATACCCCATGCAATACCAAACATTACGGCCTTTACCTAATTCAGTTGGTGCTAATCCTAACGCTTGTAATTTGGCATCTAATGCTTGTAAACGAGGACCGTCGTTCCATAAAATTCTGTGATGTTGAGGTAAAGTACTAAAAAAGTCGATGGCGCTTTTATATTGATCTAAGTCTGCGCGGTCTAAACCAATAACAATCTCTGATAAGTAGGGAACCTTAGCAATTTTTTCTATGATATCTGGCAGTGCTTTGCCTTCTAATTCTGAATACAAAGAAGGTAAAATTAAGCCAAGTGGGCGAGTTTTGGAGAAAGTTAATAACTCAGCTTCAAGATCTTCTGTGCTGCGGTTGGTTAAATTATGTAACGTTGTTACAACGCCGTTTTGATAAAAATCAGCCATGATGTAGCTCCTTAGGAAATTTAATAATTTTTGCTAAACACTCAGTCCAACCTGTTGGTCCAAATTCTGTACTTTGAACCACATTGTCAGTGCGAGTTAATGCAGGAAAATCATGTTTGTGAGATTTGATTTGAACTGCGATATCAGCAGCTTCTAACATTTCATTGTCGTTATAGCTGTCACCTAATGCGACAGTGGTGTAAGTGGTGTTTTTCGATGCTGCAGAAACTAGACTAGATAAAAATTCGGTTAGCCAAAGCATTGCCTTACCTTTATCACTATGGCCGCTTACATGTAAAAAGCGACCACCTTGTAATACGTTAGCGCCTGCATCAATTAGTAGCTTGGTAATTTGTTGTTTTTGTTCATCGGTTCCATTCCATTTTAACGGTTCGCTGTATAAACGGCTGTTGGCATTTAACGCAGCGGGTGCGCTTAATCCTGTTTCATTACACAGTTGCTGGTTATTCATGGCCGAAAAGCCGACATAACATTGCTGTAATTCTAAAGGTAAAGTTGCCAATAATTGCAACCAATGCTCCCTAGATTCAGAAAAGCTTTTAACCCAATAACGCTCAAACACTTCAGTACCTGCAGGTTGTTCTTTTACGAACCCGATAGGGATAAAAACAGCAGCGCCATTTTCAACAATAAAAGGAGTATCTAATTGAGTTTGTTGTCTGAAAAAAATAAGCTCAGCAAAGGTTTTGCTGGTATTGGGAATAACAGGGATATTGGCGTTTTTTAACTTGCCTAACATCTCTACCGCCGGCTGAAAGCTATAGGTGTGATGATCTAATAATGTGCCATCTAAATCGGTAAAGATTAAATACTGATCGTCCATCTTAATGATTGCCCCTTACTTATGTGAATTCAGGAATAGCTTATTTATGTTATATAATTGTTACACGGTCAAATTCAGCAAGTGAACTACCGTCTATAGATATAGGTGTTCGTTGAGCATCTAATTGCAGCACCAAATTGCACTTTTCTGGAACATGTTTTAAACCATGTTCAGTTAAACGTTGGAAGTGTTGGATAAAACGCTCAACTTGCTTATCTGACATAATTGCTGAAGGTACATTTTCATCAGTTAATAATGTATGGGCTTGACGTAACTTGTGCTCTTGTTCTTTACGCCAATTAGAAATGCAGTCGAACGATGGCGCTTTAAGCATTAGCCAAAAGTCCATTTGTTGATACAAGGCCAAATATTCAGACTTAAGTGAGTCATTAACATATTTACGCCAAGTTCCGTTTTTGTCTTCTTCACTTTCTAGCGTATTTATAGGATTAACCAACTCTTGTTCTGTTTGTTCTGGTGTTCCCCAACACCAGCCTTCCATAATCACCACATCTACTTTTTTAGTGATCAAAGGCCAGTTTGTTTCAGGCTCTGGATCATCTATTGCTTTGTTAAATCGAGGTAAGCGACAGTTAGGCTGCTCTGATTTTAATGCGTTTAAGGTAGATGACATCAATTGAGTGTTATGTGTGCCGGGTACACCGCGAGATTTTAAAAGAGGATGAACCGTGTCAGCTAAGTGATTACGAGTTTGCTGGCTTAAATAAAAATCATCTAACGAGATAACAGCTACGGATAACTGATGTTGGCTTTCAAGATACATTTTTATAAAGTCAGCTAAAGTGGATTTTCCCGAGCCTTGACTGCCATTAAGACCTACAAAGAGGCATTTAGACTCCCGCTTTTGGTGAGTGTTTATTAATTCAGCAATAGGTATGAACCATTCTGGTGCATGATTTTCAAATGAACTTGTTAGCTTATGCTGTGCTTTAAAGGCTTGTATTAGCTGGTCTGTAGTCATATTTGTTAGCTGATTTTTAATCAAATTTTTTATATATGTAGAGTATAGATAACAACTAGTGTGCCAGTGGAAATATTTATCGCGGATTAATGCAATCCTTTATACAATGCCTACAAGTATTTTTAAGAGTTTAGCCAATGTCAGAAATTAAATTATCAAAACAACAGCAAGAGTCCGCAATTACAAAGCTACAGACATACTTTCAGCAAGAGCTCGACCGAGAATTAGGCCAGTTTGAAGCTGAGTTTTTATTGGAATTTATAATGAAAGAGCTAGGTTCTTCTATTTATAACCAAGCTTTATATGACGCTCAAAGTTTACTTACTGGAAAAATTGAAGATGTGTTTGCTGAAATAGAACAGTTTGACTCTTTGTAGTTTTAACCAATATCCTTTTTAGTCTATGTTAAGCTAATGCCCTCGCTATTTTATAGGAAGCCCTATGTCTATTAGATTTAACCGCCCTTTTGCTAACCCTATCAAAGCAATCAGTTTTGATTTAGACGACACTCTTTATTTTAATGAAAACGTGATCCGTAACGCCATTCAAGTTCAGTTTGCTAAAATATGTGAATTGGTTCCAAGTGCAAAACAAAAAGGAATTGAGTTTTGGGAAACACTAAAGTGGCAAGTTGCTAAGAAAAATCCTGAGTACTGTCATGACGTTAACGTATGGCGTCATCATGTTTTAGATTTAGGGTTAACTGAGTTTGGTATTAAAGAACCTCAAAAATCAGTTATGAATAAACAAATTTACGATGCATTTTGTGAAGCACGTTCAGACTTTACCGTGCCGCAACAAACTTTTGATGTGCTTGAGCAATTAAGTGAAAAGTACCCGCTGGTGGCAGTAACTAATGGTAACGCCGATTATGAACGTATAGGTTTAGCGCCGTACTTTGTTGGTTATTACCGAGCAGGCGAAAACGGAACAAGAATGAAACCGTACCCAGATATGCTTAATGATGCTTCTAAACATTTGAATATACCTTGTCATAATATTCTACATATTGGTGACAGCGCTATGTCAGATATTCAAGCAGCGTTAAACGCTAATTGTCCGTCTTTATGGTTCAACCCAAACAATAATCACTATCCAAGTGGCTTTACTTTGGCAAATGGTGAATATTCGCACTTGGATGATTTGTTAACCCTGTTATAATCATTTCCTGTTTATATATACAGCGTTATTATTTGCCTTAAATTAAATAGTAATTTAATAGCGCTGACGTTACTCGCTTCACTAATTTTATAGGTTTTGTCTCTTATGGACGTTTATATTCCCTCGCAAGATATTCCAAGTTCAGATACAGCTATGTTAAAGCTGAATGAGCTAAATGAACGTCAATATGAAGCCGTTACTGCACCACCACAAAATATGTTGGTGTTAGCCGGTGCAGGTTCTGGCAAAACTAAAGTGCTAATTAGCCGTATCGGTTATTTAATTCAAGCACACCAAACATCAGCCTTTTCAATATTAGCGGTAACCTTTACTAATAAAGCGGCCGCAGAAATGCGCCATCGTTTAGAGTCGTTATTAGGTCAGGGTACGGTTGGTTCACAATATGGCTCAAGTGGTATGTGGATTGGTACTTTCCATGGTTTAGCCCATCGTTTTTTACGTACTCATTTCCGTGAAGCAAAATTACCAGAAAGTTTCCAAGTATTAGACTCGGACGATCAACATCGTCTTATTCGCCGTATCATGAAAAGCCTTAATTTGGATGATAAACGTTATCCAGCAAAGCAAGCTATGTGGTACATCAACGGAAAAAAAGATGATGGACTTAGACCAAAACATATCGATGCGTTTGATCCAACGGAACAAGTATTTTTACAAGTTTATACTGCGTATCAAGAAGCGTGTGACCGTGCGGGTTTAGTCGATTTTGCTGAAATATTGTTACGCAGCCATGAGGTATTAGCGACGAATTCGGAAGTATTAAGTCATTACCGTAAACGTTTTCGTCATATTTTAGTGGACGAATTTCAAGACACCAATAAAATTCAATACGCTTGGATTAGACTATTAGCGGGAGCCCATGGCGGTAATGTTGCTGAGAAAATAGCACCTTCACATGTAATGATCGTGGGTGATGACGACCAATCTATTTATGGCTGGCGTGGTGCGCAAGTTGAAAACATTCACAGTTTCCAAAAAGACTTTACCGACGTAGAAGTGATCCGTTTAGAGCAAAACTATCGCTCTACGGCCACTATCTTAAAAGCCTCTAACGCAGTTATCGCAAATAATACCGACAGACTAGGTAAAGAGCTTTGGACTGAAGGTGCCGAAGGCGACCCAATAGCGTTATACGCAGCGTTTAATGAAATAGACGAAGCACGCTTTATTGTTGGCAATATTAAAAAGTGGCAGGAAGAAGGCGGATCGTTATCTGAGTCTGCCATCTTGTATCGTAACAATGCCCAGTCTCGTGTTTTGGAGTCAGCATTAAATGAAGCTGGATTAAGCTACCGTATTTACGGTGGTTTACGATTCTTTGACCGCCAAGAAATTAAAGACGCATTGGCGTATTTACGCATGGTTTCCAACCGTGACGATGATGCCGCTTTTGAACGTGTAATAAACACACCTGCGCGCGGTATAGGCGAAAAAACATTACAAATGTTACGTGATGCTGCTCGTAGTCAAAATATGACCATGTGGCAAGCTGCAGGGCGTTTACTGGACGAAAAACATTTGTCTGGCCGAGCTAGCAATGCGGTACAAAGTTTTATGGATTTAATTGTACAGCTTGAAAGTACAGTGCAACCTTTGCCTCTGCATGAACAAGCGGATCATGTTATACAAAGCTCTGGTTTGAAAGCTATGTACCAAGCAGAAAAAGGCGAGAAAGGTCAAACACGAGTAGAAAACTTAGAGGAATTGGTTTCTGCTTGTAAAGACTATGAACCTGATGAAAATATGCAAGAAATGCCATTGTTAGCGGCATTCTTATCGCACGCGTCATTGGAGTCTGGCGAATCTCAAGCCGATGCTTATGAAGACGCGGTGCAGTTAATGACATTACACAGCGCTAAGGGATTAGAATTCCCTATGGTATTTATGGCTGGCGTAGAAGAAGGCATGTTCCCAAGCCAGCAAAGTGGCGACTCACCAGAACGTTTAGAAGAAGAACGTCGTCTTGCTTATGTTGGCATGACGCGGGCAAAACAAAGATTGTTTATAACTCATGCAGAAACACGACGTATGTACGGCCAAGAGTTGTATCATCGTCCATCTCGTTTTATTGCTGAAATCCCGCAAGATTGTATTTATGAAGTTAAGTTGTCGACGCAAATGTCGAGACCGCAATCAGGTTATAGCAGTGGTTATGGTGAAGGCTCTACTTATAGCCAAAATTCTGGTTACAGCTCAAGTTCAAACCACGGTAGTTCTACCGGACATGGTGGCTATCAAGGTGACAGAAATAAAGCCAAATCCTCTAAAAACTTTGGCGGTGGATTTGACCAAGCATCAAGTCATTTAAAGTTTAGCGAAAGTCTATTTTCTTTAGGTCAAAGAGTCAGTCACGCTAAGTTTGGTGAAGGTACGGTATTAAACTGTGAAGGTGACGGCGACAACTCTCGCATTCAAGTTAACTTTGATGATTTTGGCGCTAAATGGTTGGTAACGACTTACGCAAAATTAACTGCCATTTAACTTTATGTTGAACCAACTTATTCATCATTTAACCCAAATAGAACAGAGATGTTTGTTATGGGTTAAAGGTGAACAAAGTTGGGCGCGTAGCCAAGTTGAATCTTGGTTGTCTCAAATGGATAAACCGATAAACACTATTTGGTTTGGTGATCTGCAATCAGAGACATCTGAAAATAACGCCCCTCAAATACACCTCAATGTAGAGAAAACTACAGACCAGAGTTACATTGACGAACCAGTTAAGAGCCAACGTAAAAATCAGCGTCAAAATGAAATTACTGATGTAAGAATAAAACAATACAAAAAAATGCTCGGGCAAGAATGCGATGTACTGGTTTACGACAGTTACGCAGGGTTAAATCCTGATGCGTTAGGCGCACTTGTCGGCACAATTAAACTCGGTGGCGTATGTATTATTATTTCACCAGAACAACCAGACTGGATAGATTATACAGACCCAGAATACAATCGATTATGCGTAGAACCTTTTACACCAGAGCAAATTAGTCATCACTATATTGAATATTTCATCAATCAATTAAATCAGTCAAAATCAATATTGACCATAAGTCAAAGTAATGATTTTTTACCTTTAAGTGGTAAATTAACAAGGTTAAATAAGAGCGATTTTGATGATGGACAAAGTACATACCTGTTGGAAAAACTAAATAATTGGATTGCTAAGCACCCGGTAACGAATGATGAAAAACACACGATAGGTCGCAAGGTTATTGATATTGAAGGGTTTTGTAATGATTTTTGTAAAACTCAAGATCAAAGTGATGTGCTAAATACACTATGCGAATCTTTAATTGACTCAAGGTCAATTGATAGCAAAGTTATTAATAATCAATTGGTTATTGGTGATTTGGTTAATTCAAAGGCCGTTGTGTTACAATCTGACCGTGGCCGAGGAAAATCATCCGCACTCGGTTTATTTGCCGGATGTGTATTAATTAACGCTGAAAAAACATTAAGCGAGTCTCATTTATTATTAACTTCACCCCACGTAGAATCTGTGTTTTGGGTGTTTGAGTTGTGTAAGATAAGTCTTGAAAAATCCAATATTAAATACACTTTTAATAACAATAAAATATTAACTGACTATGGTTCACTTTGTTTTGTTGCACCCGATGAATTAGAAGATAACCTAGAAAATACAGACTTGGTTTTAGTGGATGAAGCCGCCGCTATCCCAACTCAAATGCTATTGCCGCTGATAAAAAAATGTAACTTTGCGGTCTTTGCAACAACCATTCATGGTTATGAAGGAACGGGACGAGGTTTTGAATACAAGTTTAAGCCCCTGTTAAATAAAACATTTGATGACGTAAAACAGTTAACACTAAACCAGCCGATCCGTTGGAATGAAGATGACTTTTTAGAGTCAGACATAAATCGTGTGTTAATGATCAATGGGCAATTATCAAAACTCTCGAAGCAAAATATTTTATCAAAATCTGAAAATATATTATTTAAAACAGTAACACCTGAACAACTAATAAAAGATGCATCTAATCAAGGTAGTCAGTTAGAACAATTATTTAGTTTATTAGTAAATGCTCACTATAAAACCACACCTAACGATTTACGTAATTTATTAGATGGTCCAAACATTAAAATATTTTGTTTGGAATACGACAGTAAAATATTAGGTGCGGTACTACTAGCACAAGAAGGAAATCTTGATCCCGAACTAGCTGAAAAGATTTGGCAAGGCACTCGAAGACCAAAAGGTCATTTACTCCCTCAGTCTTTATTGGCTCATTCTGGTTTTAAACAGGCAGGAAAATATAAATACGGCCGTATTATTCGCATCGCTATTCACCCAGAATTGCAGGGGCAAGGATTAGGCAGTTTATTATTGGATAAAGTGAAAGATGCTCTTATAAAACAAGATTTTGATTTTTTAGCCACCAGTTTTGGTATGGCTGAAAATCTGGTTAATTTTTGGCAAAAAAACAATTTAATATCGGTACGCTTAGGATTAAAAGCACAAGCATCCACCGGCGAATATTCTCTATTAATGACTCAAGCTTTGAATCCGTCGGCGAGTGTTTTTCAGCAACAACTAAACGTCAGGTTTCAACAAACCTTAAAACTTGAACAACAATTGAATATGCGCACTAAGCTAACCTTGAGTTTATTAACGGATAATATTCTAGTAGACACAATAGATGCCGAGCATAATAAAAGTGACTTATTGTGTTTTAGCCATTTTCATCGATCGTTAGACACTTGTTTACTAGCCATGTCATGTTTTATAAAAACACACCAAGCATTAACTTATCCACAGATAATTTTGGACAAAGTGATTGACGGTTATAGCGATAAAAAATTAATTGAAAAATATAAGTTAACCGGTGAAAAGCAATTGGTGCAAAAACTCAGAGATGAGTGGAAAGTCCTTATAAAGGTTATTGAGACTAGGGATTAGTTTAGAAAATGATTTAGTGTTGCCGTTCTTGTATTACGGTTCTCAGAATCGCTTTTGTGACTAACCTTATAAGTACTTTTAAATAACAAAAAAGCCGAGTGATTTATCACTCGGCTTTATCAATTTAGTCACTTGTTATTTCTAACTGTGACTTATAACGTAAACGCTATTTTTAACTTTTAGAATGTATAGTTCAAACGAGCGTAGTAGTAACCACCCTGCCAATCAACAATGTTACCAGCCCAGTAAACGCTACCACAACAGTCATCGCCTTCATCTTCATCCGGATAAGTATCTAGAATATTACGAGCGCCGCCAGAAATACTTAAACTATCACTGATAGTGTAAGACAATTCAAGGTCAAATAATACACTTGGGTCATAGGTTTGAATTACCGTTGCATCAGAGTCGATTGCATTATCATACGAACCATAAAAGTTTCCGCGTAATAAAACAGATAACGCATCAAAGTTATGTTTAGCTGATAAAACCGTACGCCACTTTGGTATAGCGTTTTCTAAGTCATATTGATTTTCAGCATTTAAATAGGCTGAAACTTCATCAACGCCTGTGTCAATTACGGTTGAGTTATAGTTTACAGAACCCGTTAATAAAGTATCTACTAGCTGATAAGTTGCAACAAAATCAAAACCTGAAGTTGTCGTATCAAATGCATTTTGGAAGTAATTTACACCACCAATTGTATTTGCACCTGCAACACCGGCAGCTTCAAGCGCTAAATAATTATCATACGCTTCTCCAGTTGTAGAATCCGTTGACACATCTTTGGTTGAAACTGCGTAGAAACGATCTTCTAAAGCAATGCTGTATAAGTCGAAAGTAAGATTCAATTTATCAATATTACCGGTAAAGCCTAATGAGTAGTTCACTGATTTTTCAGGTGTTAATGGCTCCGCTCCTAGTGCTAGCCCTACAGGACTTGATGCTGGGAATAAACCCGTTGCTACTGGTAAACCATTTGGTAATCGAGTAGAAACATTGGTTGTACCTTGTTGACCCGGTGTTGGCGCTCGGAAACCTGTACCAACAGAACCACGTAAATTAAAGTCATCCGTTATGCTTAACTTAACAGCAATTTTACCAACTAATTCATCACCAAAATCTGAATAGTCTTCGTAACGAAAGGCTGTTTGTACGAATAACCAGTCAGATAAATCTGTACTTAAATCAAGGTATGCACCAACCATGTCACGTTCATAAGCACCTGAATATACTTCGGAATAACCAGGGAAACCATTAGAGCCTACGCCAACAGCAGTATAAACAGCATCTGAACTGTCAGAACAATCTAATGTAGAGCCGTTTGCAATAACCGCTAAGCCATTAGCTGTTGTGGTACCGTCATCATTACAAAAATCATGAGGATCTGGCAACGCATAGTCTCCAGCAGTATAAGATGCTTCATCACCAGCACCTAGTTCATAACTTTCTTCCATATAAGTAAGACCAAAGGCAACTAATACATCTGAATATAAGCCTATCTCTAAATATTTAGTAAAGTCAGCTGATAATTGCAACTCTTCATTGGTTAAGTCACCAGGTTTGAATGTTGTTGGAGATGCAGATCCCAGTGAAGGGTTAATTGTATTTTTTAATGTATATTCAATTTTATTAGAGCCAAAGCGAGCGCTAATGTCATAAGTCATTTCGTTAGCTAATTCACCTTCTAGACCACCAACAAACGACATATCAGTAATGTCACCAAAGAATCGAGGGGTAAAACCACCTGGAAATTTTTCTAATGGAGAATAAAGTAAACCATCTTCTTCGCGTATATCTTCAATTGTGCCATTACCTGGGTAACGATAATAGAAACCACCATCACCTTCACTTTGAGAATAGTTACCAAATGCGTAGAAATTCATAGAGTCACTAAGTTCATAACCCGCATTGAAGAACATACGGGCCGCAGAGGTATTAGGTTGTCCCCACGGTTGAACAACACCTTCGCCATTAAGGTTAGCATCAGCTAACCCTGCAATAAAGGCATCTTCATCATAACCAGCTAAACTAGTGTCAAGACCTGTTAAAAAGTCTGGATCATTCACATCAACACATGCCCAACTTTCACAGTACTGCTCTGAGCGCGATGTAGAAGATGTGTCTGAATATTCAGCAGAAACACTAACAAATCCTTTATCGCCAAGAGCAAAACCTAAATTACCTGTAATTGAAATTTGCTCACCGTCACCTTCATAATATTGACCTGTAGTAACAGAAACTGAACCACCTTCACTATTGTCTTTTAATGCAAAGTTGATAACACCAGCGATAGCATCACTACCGTATTGTGCTGCTGCCCCATCACGTAACACTTCAACACCTTTAAGCGCTGACGATGGAATAGTCGCGATATCTGGACCTTGCGTACCAGAACCACCAATTTGAACTAAAGCTGAACGATGACGACGCTTACCATTAATTAAAACTAAGGTTTTATCTGTTGGCATACCACGTAGGGAAGCTGGACGGATAAATGAAGCACCATCAGAGATAGGTTGCCTTTCTAAAGAATAAGACGGAACTAAGGTTTTTAATATGTCATTAGTGTCTGAAAACGGAACCGCGGCCAAATCATCTTCACTAAATACATCAACAGGTACTGGTGAATCTGCAACCGATCGTGGCGCACCGCGGGAGCCGGTAATAACAATTTTTTCAACTGCTTGGTCTGTGGCTGCGGCATCTTCTGCCTCTTCAGCGTAGGCTGTTGATATAGCAACAGAGCCTATTGAACATGTTATTAAGGCCGTTCTTATTGCTTTGCTTAGTTTGGTTTGCGTTAGCATAATGTTCCCCTTAGTAGGATAAATGTTATTATTTTTATTAAGTTATTGTTTTTATTATTAGAATATTAAGCGCACGGCATTTAGGTAACTGCCGTGTTAATCGGCTTTATGGTTTAGCGATAACTACTTCTATTTCTATAAGCATATTTGGACCGCCAGCTAAGCCAGCAATTTGAAATGCTGAGCGTGCTGGTTTGTTTGGCTGTTCTTTAGTGCCAAAGTATTTTGTGTAGGCTTTCATAAAGCCTGAAAAGTCCATTTTTCCATCCATAGCTGGGTCACCAACTAAAAATACCTGCATTTTGATCACGTCAGAAAAGCTAACACCTAGCTCCTTTAAAGAAGCTTCGTAACGTTTAAATACATTTAGAGCTTGAGTTTCAGTATCACCGTAATATTCACGGCTGCCTTTTTTAGCATCAGGATTTACCGGACCTGGTACCATGCCGCTATGAAAAATTAATGCAGTGTCAGCTGTCACTTCAACCGCTCTAGATATTGGGAATGTGCTGTTGTTTGGTAAAGCGTGGCGAGTTACATCTGCTAATGCGCTCGCAGAAAGTAGAGTCATTGCTGTTAGTAAAATATATTTTTTCATAAGAGTATCCCTAAAATTATAGTTGAGTTATTTAAGTTGAGCTATATAAGCAGCAAGGTTTGCAGCATCTTCTTCTGAAGTGATCACAACACTGGCGGCTTTCATTTGTTGGCCGTAGGTATCATCACTTTCTGAGCCACGAACACCTGTACGGAAGTGATTAAGTTGTGTTAAAACATACCAGTCATTGAGTCCTGTTAAATTAGGAGCACCAAGTAACTTATTGCCATGACCTTCAGCTCCATGACATGCAGCACAAGTTTGATATAACTGCTTACCTGCATGAGCATCTGCGGTAATACTATTGGTTGGTTTTAATGATTCGGTTGATGCAATCCATTCAACAATATTTTCAATTTCTTGTTCGGATAGTTGCGAGACCATATTCATCATTTCACCACCGGTTTTATCTTCAGGGTGGCTGCCGCGAATACCGTCTCTAAAGTTTTTTAATTGGCGATTAAGGTACCAAGGTTGCAATTTCGTCAATCTAGGAGCGCCAATATTAGGGTTTCCTTTCACTTGGTTGCCATGGCAAACCGTACAATATTCAAGACCTTTTGGTGTTATAGCTTCTTTTGCTATTACCGTATTTGAAATGCAAAGCAGTAGCCCGATGATTAATGAGAATTTAACTAACATGAATTTTTCCTCCTTGATCAACACTTGCACTAAGTAGCGTATTTAGTTGCTGTAGAGCTTGCTCACTTGAGGCTAATGCTCCTTCTTGCCAACCACTGTGATGACTGATCTGATCACCAATCATAATGTGACGACCTTCTGGTTTTTGTAGCATGTGGAAGTATTTTTCAAAATCCTCTTCATTCATACGCATACCACAGCCCATTTGGTGATTCATACGAGCCCAAGGAATACTGATGCCATTTTCAATATATTTACTATAACCCGGATGAATTTTTTCACCCGATATAGCGCCTACTTTTAAACGTTCAGCTGGAGATAATGACTCGAACATTGCGCTTGCTTCTGGATCCCATGTATACGCACCAAGCAACACACCTTTCTTGGCATTAATGTCATGTGATGGATACCATATTTGGTTAATTGGATCTGCGGAGTAACTAATACCGCCATAAATTCCATCTTTCTCCCAGAATCGTTCTTTCATCTGGTAAGCGATTTTGAACAAATGACCACGTTTAATACTATTTAGGCCATCTTGATATGTTGAAGTGAAATTATTTTCTATACCAGCCATAAAATAAGCTGGAATACCATTAAAACAGTAATCAGCTTGTACTGTATGGAATTTTCCTCCTTGCTCATAAGTAACCTCTACCCCCTTTTCACGGTTATAGATCTTTTTCACTTGAGCGTTTAATACAGGCTGTTTTTTTAGGTTTCTGAGGAACGCTTTTACAACTGAATCCATACCACCGATTGGTTCCATTAAAGGTTCACACCAATCATATAATTCTGCGCCTAGAAGACCGCCGTACCAAAAACGGCTATCTAACATGGCTTTTAATTCTAATGGAGCATGTGGTTGAGGATGTTCTAACATTCGATCTGTTGTTGAACCTGCACGTTCGCTACCTATGTACTTGCCGTTTTCAGTTAAGTCGCCAAAGGTTTTAGAAAATGACATTAATTTTTCAACATCTTCTTCATTAAGCATTTGATCAAAAGTACTTGAGTCTGCAGATTTCCATAACAGTTCAGACATTAAGCCGCGAGCATCTGTATGGTATTCAATAATACGTTTTGGTTTGCCACCTAAAAACTGATCATCTTGGAAATAAGACATTTTGCTGCTATTAGCTTTGACCTGTAATGGTACATTTAGTGCCTTACAATAGTGCAAGATGCGACGATGGTGACCAGGAATTCGTGCTGGGCCACAATTGAAGAACATATTCTCTTCTTTGTCGAAATTACAAATTTGGGTATTACCCATTTCATCAATTTTATCGCCGTTACGCACTGTTAAGTTACGTCCGCCAGCCCTAAATGATGCTTCTAAAATAGTACAATTATAACCTGCTTGTTCTAACTCAAATGCCGTTGCAAGGCCCGCTATACCTGATCCCAAAATAAGAACGCTTGGTTTGTTTTTTGCTGATGGAGGCGCTATTTTCACAGGGCCTGAATATGAATCTTCATTCATCATTCCCATTGCTAAACCGGTTTTAAGTAAGGCTGATGAGCCGCCTACTGCGCCTATGTATGAAAGAAACTGCCTTCTACTGATATTTTTCATTTTGGGGAGATAACCTTTAAATCTATGACTGAAACTCAAGAAATCATGGATTTATCCTATATAAAGCTTATACAGCCTAGAACGTAAAATAATATGTAGGGGGGACAATATTATTTTTATACCCCTTACAAACAAAGGGCTTTAAAACGATTTGCTAATGTAAATTTTCGTCCAGTAATAGAATGAAATATTCTGGCATTGAGGTTGCATTATGGAATATTAAATTTGGAATAAAAAATTTTGAGAAAACATAAGGATATTATAATTTTAGTATAAAAAATAAGGTTGTGATGTGATGTTAGTACAATGTTTAAAGGTCGTAATATTGATAGAACGCGATATTAGGTTTGGTGATATATGAATACTAAACAATTACAATATTTTTTAGCTACAGCTGAACAAAGAAGCATAACCGCAGCAGCAAAAAAGCTTGATATTGCCCAGCCCGCAATTAGCTTGCAACTTGCCAATTTAGAACATGAATTAAAGGTTAAGTTATTCGATCGTGATTTCCGTGGAATGACATTAACGGAAGTCGGAGTGAAGTTTGAAAAGCACGCAAAAAAAATACTATCGCAAATGCAACTGGCAAAATCTGAGGTAACTGAGACTCAGAGTGAATGTTTAGGTAAAGTAGTGGTAGGGCTTAGTCAGTCAGTATGTAATGTTTTATCAATGGAGTTACTTAATGAAATTGAACATCGTTATGAGAATATTGAGCTAACCTTTCGAGTTGGCCCATCTTATATTGTTGATAGTTGGCTATCGGAAAAGAAGATAGATATCGCCTTATGTTATGACGATTCAGCTTTTCTTGATTCTAAGGCGAACGTCATAGAATTAATCCGTGAAGATCTGTTTTTATATATATCAGAAAAACCTCAAAACCCCGCTTACAGTGAGCTTAAATTATACTCAGCAATTCCTTTCGTAGATTTACAAAACTACGAAATATTTATGCCCGATAAAGACGACGCGTTATCAAAGTTATTAGTTAAAACCGCGGATAATTCAGGCATAAAACTAAGAACAAAAGATGCATTTGGTCAAATGATGACAACATTACATTTTGTTACCCAAGGTTTAGGACTAGTAGTGTGTCCATCATCATCTACCTTTCACTTAGAACAAAGTAAACACATTAGAGGCATTAAAATCGTTGCACCTCGGTTACAACAGAAGTTGCATTTGGTTAAGGCTGAAGACGTCGAAAATGCAAATGCTGTTGACGCTATATTTGAATTGATCCGTGAGGTTACCGCCTGTGTTCATACTCAAAATAATTGGCGCGGCACCTTGCTAGATAAAAAATATTACTTGCCAAAAGTCATTGATATTGAAAAATTTGTTGAGGGTTAATAACCTGCTCAACAAACTCATATGTAATATAACGGTAGGTTAAAAGCTTGTGCCTATTAAAGGTAAACCTTACTTTCATTGAAACAACAAGTGGTACAAAAGTTAACTTATTTGTTGCCCCATATTTTTGCAATTGCTCGATCATTTCCCAACAAGCCAACGACCTCACATAATAAACCTAATAAAAAAAATACTATAAAAGGAATAAACCCCGCCAACTGTTCTGAGCTGATTGCAGACATGAGCGAAACACCTGAAAGAACCCAAAATAGAATACCAACAACAAGTGTAATTTTTCTGTGGGATTTTTCATGATTGTATTCATCTTCACCAGACTCAAGTACATTAAGGATTGGGCTGAAGATTTTTCTAAATGTATTTTTCATAATTACTTCTTAATAAGGTTAATACGATTCAATATAGTTTTTTATTTATACATATTGTCAGACAGCTAACTAATCTTCAATTTACATATTTATCAATCCATTAAAAAACAAAGAAAAACATTTTCTATCAGTTATATCAGATTAAGGTCATACTGCTGTTGAGGCACATTAAGATATATTGATGTTGTCTTTGATAATACTGATATTCCGCCCTCAAGTTGACCTTAATCAACTTTAGGTTTTTATGCACTTATTACTAAGGTAAATATTATGAGCAAAGGACAAGACAGTAAAAAAAATAGTAAAAAGCAGCCATTGTTAACTGCAAAAGAAAAGAAAGCAGCTAAAAAAGACAAGAAAGCAGAATCTAATGTGATCGGTCGTCAATAATGAATTAGGCTACCAACTATTATTTATATGTTTGGTAGCCTTTTTGTATAAATAAACCAGATTACTAATGTTTTATTACGTTCCCTCCTTTCACTACAACAGTAACGTTTTCTAATACAGAAACATCTTTCAATGGGTTACCCTTTACAGCGATAAAGTCGGCATATCTTCCTGTCTCAATGGCGCCAACATTAAGTTGACCATTTTCATTACGCCAATCTAATAACTCAGCAGCTTTAGACGTTGCAGCTTGAATAGCTTCCATCGGTGTCATTCCCCACTTAACCATATAA
Source organism: uncultured Psychrosphaera sp. (assembly GCF_947500655.1). GTDB lineage: Bacteria > Pseudomonadota > Gammaproteobacteria > Enterobacterales > Alteromonadaceae > Psychrosphaera. The sequence goes on from NZ_CANMSK010000002.1 coordinate 97,560, forward strand.
GCGAATTGCTTGCCATTATCGCCATGCGGATAGACACCAGCATCAGAACCAAAAGCAATATTAATTCCCATTTCATGTGCTTTTTTAAAGTTCTCTCGTTGTACTTTTCCAACCAAGCGCTCTTTAGCCAATGACTCTTCTAAAATACCGGCCTTTTCACCTTCACCTAAAATAAAAGAACTCACGTAAACATCCATTACTAAATAAGTACCGTTTTTCTTAGCTAATCTTAAGCCTTCAGCATCAATAAGCGAAGCATGCTCAATTGAATCAACACCTGCGCGAATAGCACGTTTAATACCTTCTGCCCCATGTGCATGGGCCGCTACTTTGCGGTAACGATCGTGAGCTTCACTTATAAGTGCTGACATTTCAGTACTATCAAATTGCGCTGCATTTACATTAGTATTTTTAGATAATACACCACCTGTAGCGGTAAACTTAATTACATCAGCACCGTGTCTAATGTTATTTCTTACTTTACCTTTTAATGCATAAGGCCCATCAGTCGCACCGGCTGAATGTGCGTCATATTCAGGAGGTAATAAATTGTTATCACAATGTCCGCCTGTCATACATAACGTAGGACCTGACACTCGCATTCTTGGACCCAGTACTTCACCGTCGTTAATACTGTCACGTAACGCTACATCTGCAAAACCAGCAGCACCTAAATTTCTAACCGTGGTAAAGCCTGCCATTACGGTGTTTTTCGCCGCGTATGCACCATATAAGGCTTGTCTTGGAATTGAAGACTCTAGACGACGATAACCATGTTTGTTGGGATTAGACGTAAGGTGAACATGCATATCTAACAAGCCCGGTAAAACCGTGTATGCAGATAAATCAGTGACCATTGCATTTGCTGGAATTTTTACCTTGTTAGCCGAGCTGACAGAAATAATGCGATCATTCTCGACTTCAATAACTTGGTTATTAAGGGTTTTACCTTTTAACACATCAATTAATGTACCCACTTTAAAGTAAGTAGACTCAGCGTAAACCGCTGATGACATCAAAATAATCGAGCATGAAATCAGGCAGTTTTTAAGAGTGGTGTTTTTCATAGTGCGGTTTTTCATTGCATAGCTCTTCATGGAGTAGGTCTAATTGATTGTAAAATTGGACTTTAACATAACTTATTCACCTATAAACCCAAATATGATTAAGGTGAATAACCTTCATGTTAAGTTTATTGAATGGAATTAATAAAGCGAAAAGTAAAAAGCCTCTAATAAAAATTAGAGGCTTGTGGATTTGTATCTAAATTGCGTAATTAAGCTTCTCGTCACGCTTATAGAGTAATAGCGCTTATGGGAAATAGCTCTATTTATAAATAACTATTATGAAAATAACACACTTAATAATGCTAACAGCGCTGGAACACCCTGAACAAATAAGATGGAGCGTTTAACAGTAAAGCTACCAAAAACAGCGGCAACTAACACACAAGATAAAAAGAATACCTGCAGTTGAAATCCAAACACTGGATTACAGTGTAATAAGCCAAATATAAGCCCAGCAGCTAAAAATCCATTGTATAAACCTTGATTGGCGGCCATCGCTTTGGTTTCTTCAGCGAACGATTTCTCTAAACCAAATACTTTTAACGTACGTGGTTTTGTCCACATAAACATTTCCATGATTAAAATGTAAATATGTTCAACAGCGACTAATGACACAAGAATAATAGATAAAGTAGACATGCTTTGTTCCTAAAATTTGATTTAATACGTTTAATATAAAGCGGTAAGTTAACAATAAATATAATAAAAGCCTAATACTGTTTATGTATGTCCATGTTGTTAACCATTAGCACTCTGATAAATTAGTTATTGCTGTTGATCTTTCTTGTCATAAAGTGCGTATAAAAAGCTAGTAATAACGGGTGTTGATGTTTGTATGAAAAACACTTACTCATAGGTCAAAATACGATGAACTTTAATAATGAAAGCTAAGCAACTCAAACTCATTTTAGGCGATCAGCTAAATCCACAACACAGTTGGTTTAGAACCGTTGATAACGATGTTGTTTTTGTTATTGCAGAACTTCATCAGGAGGCTAATTACACCAAGCATCACATTCAAAAAATTACCGCGTTTTTTTCTGCAATGCATGAATTTGCAAAAACACTTGAGTCGCAAGGTCACCGTGTATGTTACTTAACACTTGACGATACTCAGGCATTTGAGGACTTAAATGCACTGATCGTTAGCTTAGTAAAAAAATATGATAGCGAAAGCTTTTGCTATCAAAGGCCAGATGAATATCGCCTGCGAGAGCAGCTAAAGAACATCACTTCACATATTAATATCCCTGTGTATGAAGCGGACACCGAGCACTTTTTATTACCATTTGATGAATTACCAAACCATTTTACTAAAGCCACTCATGTAAGAATGGAAAACTTTTATCGGTCTATGCGTAAGCGTTTTAATATTTTGATGGAAGGTGATAAACCCACTGGTGGCGCTTGGAACTTTGACAGTAATAATAGGCAAGCGTTTAAGAAGTCTGACATTAAAGTTATCCCCAAACCGCTAGTGTTTAACAATGATGCCAGTGAATATTTAGCACGCATTAAACAACACGGTATTAAAACCATGGGGAAAGAGTCAGTTGAGGTCGCTTATCCAATTAATAAAGAGCAATCATTAACGCTACTAAGATTTTTTTGCCAACACCAATTACCAAATTTTGGTAATTTTCAAGATGCGATGACCATGGCTTCACCTTATGCATGGAGCTTGTATCACTCACGATTAAGCTTTGCTATTAACTGTAAAATATTAAACCCTCAGGAAGTTATTCAAACTGCGTTGCTGGCTTATGAAGGATCCGAGGGCAAAATTACCTTACCTCAAATTGAGGGATTTATTCGGCAAATACTAGGATGGCGAGAGTATGTTCGCGGCATGTATTGGATAAATATGCCTGAGTATGCAGACCAAAACTTTTTGTCTGCACATCGTGATTTACCTGACTTTTTTTGGCACGGTAAAACTAATATGCAATGTTTGAACAGTGCGATTACGCAATCGTTAGATCATGCTTATGCACATCACATACAACGTCTTATGATCACGGGTAACTTTGCTTTATTAGCTGGGATATCACCAAAACAAGTGGATGAATGGTATTTAGGAATTTATATCGACGCGATTGAGTGGGTTGAATTACCCAACACCAGAAGCATGGCATTATTTGCTGACGGGGGTTGGATAGCGACTAAACCATACGCTGCCAGTGGTAATTATGTAAATAAAATGAGTGATTACTGTAAAGGTTGCAAGTACGAGGTAAAAGAAAAACTAGGCGAAAACGCATGTCCATTAAACAGTTTGTACTGGTACTTTATTGGTGAAAACTATGACAAATTATCCTCCAATCATCGCATGAGTTTCCCGGTGCGTAATTGGGAAAAAATGCCTGAAGCGCAAAAAATAGAAATATCTGAACACGCAAATTATCTATTAAATAACCTAGATACACTGTGAGTATGACAGCTTTACCAGATTGAATAAGATTGATCGTTACAATGTGGTGGTACGATCATTTACTAAATTAGTTAACACAGGTGAATAATGAATTTATTACCAGATGAAAAATCTAGAATTATTGAAATGGCATGGGAAGACAGAACGCCGTTTGAAGCAATTGCATTACAATTTAACATGCAAGAAACTCAAGTGATTAAGTTCATGCGCAGTCACTTAAAACCCAGCAGTTTTAAATTATGGCGTAAACGAGTGAGTGGTCGAGCAACTAAACATAATAAATTAAGAAGCAAAGATGTTTTAAGAGCTTACTGCTCTACTCAATATAAACAAAGGGGATGATCTAAAAACTAACATTTATAGCCTGTTAATATCGTTATTTAGCCTTGTTATTTAATAATCAATCCCTGCCAAAAAATAGTTAAGAATAGATTTAGTTGCCTATCCAGTTCTTCTAAAGAATTACTGGCATTTTTTATCCCATCAATAGCCTGCAAAATTATTTTTGCTGCATCAGCGGTGCCTGCATTTAGCTTTGTCAGGTCAATTTCTTGCTCTGTTAAAGCCTTTTTTAGCACATATACAACTTTGTCAAAAAGTTGCATTTCAAAGTTCATCATTAATTCAGGCGCTAGTTTTTTGGATAAAGTAAGTAACTCTTTTCCGTTAGGTTTTAAAAAAATAGGACCAAATAACACTTGTTCCATATCTTTAATGCCATGCAATAAACACTCAAAATTATCTGCAGAATGTTTAAAACCTTTTATCGCAGCTTGTTCGCCTAAGTTAAGCGTGTGCTCTACTAAGGCTAAGAATACAGCCTCTTTATTTTTGTAGTATTGGTATAAAGCTGGGCGAGAAATACCTAGTGCATCTGCAATATCTTGCATGGATGTTTTTTTATAACCGTAGGACCCAAATACCTCTAGCGAAGCTTGGAGGATTTGATATTTTTTATCTTCAATCTGCATTTTATAAAAACACTTCTCTAATCAAAAGGGAATGAGTGCCATCCACCACACAAAAATAATCTTGACATAATTTACAAATATTGTCACCATGTCATTTCTGACGTTTTTTGTAATTTATGTCAGGTTTTGAATTTGATAAATTTTGAATAAGAGGTGAATTATGCAAGAACAAAACAAAGAAGCGGTTGTAGTTACAGGTGTCACGGGATTTTTAGGTAGTCACACATCAATTAAGCTTTTAAAGCAGGGATTTAATGTAAGGGGCACATTACGTTCTTTAAAACGTTCAGCGGAAATTGAAAAAATAATTCTAGAGCAAGTTGGTGATACTCAAGCAACGCTTAGTTTTGTTGAATGCGATCTATCAAAAGACCAAGGTTGGGATGATGCGATGGAAGGTGCTGACTATGTTATTCATACAGCGTCGCCTTTTTTATCGTATGTACCAAAAGATGAAAATGAAATTATAAAACCTGCAATAGACGGTACATTACGTGTATTAAAAGCAGCAAATGATAAAAATATAAAACGTGTTGTATTAACATCATCCGTCGCGTCTGTACTTTATGGCAATGAAAATATGCAGCAAACTGAAGAATGCTGGACAGATCCAAATGACAAAAGAGTTACTCCTTATTATAAGTCCAAAACATTAGCAGAAAGAGTGGCGTGGGACTTTGCTAATAAGACAGGATTAGAATTATCGGTTATTAATCCAGGCATTATTTTAGGCCCAGTATTGGAGTCTGATTATGGTACTTCTGCAGAGGTGATCATTAAATTGATGGATAAATCATTACCTGCTATCCCACAAATTGGGTTTACTGTTTCAGATGTCAGAGACGTTGCACAAGCACATATTTTAGCAATGAAATCACCAAAAGCTGCAGGGCAAAGATACATAGCAGCAAGTAAGTTTATGTGGATGAGTGATATTGCTAATACATTAAGATCACAATTTCCAAATCAGAAAATACCAAGTCGTTCATTACCAAACTGGTTAGTGAAAATGATATCTTATGTTGATCCTGCTTTAAAAACAGTAGTGAAAGACTTAGGCTTTAAACATAATATGAGTAATGCAAAAGCCAAGCAACAATTGAACTGGAGCCAACGCCCAGAAGATGAAACAATTTTAGACACAGCGCAAAGCTTAATTAAGCAAGGTGCGATTAAATTATAAGTGTCAGTGTAATTTTGAATTAAATGTATAAGCAAAACCATACTCATTTGAATATAAATAATATATCTAGGTGAGTATGGTTTTGTTGTTTAAGTAATACTTAATAAAATTGGTATAACTCTACACTGAAAAATAAATATTTTAATTTAACCCCTTTTTTTAACCTCAAGCGTTTTACTACTGAAGTTAATTACGCGCACTTAACTTCCTTAACTTATCCAACAATAAATTGAGGAATTAATATGAACACAATCATGCAACCGTCAACAACATACTTACCAGCACCATCTTTAGTAAAAATGGTGCTAAAAGTTTCAGGGTTTACTATTGCTGGCACCCTAATGGCACTCGTTCTTTTTGTTATTATGAGTAAATTGGCCGAAACTGAGGCGTCATTTATTGAGCCTGCTCCGGCAATCACGGTTAATGTCAATGGTATAAAAGATGAAGAGCCAACCAAGGAAAAAGTAAACCCCTTGCCTGAACCACCAAAGGCGAAGCCTATGCCGCCACAGGTTAAACAAGATCTAGCTCAAAACGATAATTTGGAACTTGGGCCTCCGGGGATTGATGTGGAAATACCAAGTATAGGATTAACGAAAATTGGGTTAGGTGGCCCCAAAAATAAAAGTGCTACACCAATATTTAGAGTTGAACCCCAATACCCAATTAAAGCAGCCACTAACGGCATTGAAGGTTGGGTTAGCTTATCTTTCTCTATAGATAAATTAGGCCGTGTAATTGATGTAAAGGTTATGGACGCTAAGCCAAAACGTTATTTTGAACATGCGGCACGTAAAGCACTTAGAAAATGGAAATACCAACCTAAGTTAGTTAATGGCAAACCTGTGGTACAAAGTGGCCAGTCAATATTACTTGAATTTGGTATGACGCAAAGTTAGCCTATTGTTTTAGATCAACACGCTTTAGTTGCATTAAAGACTATTCTTGGCAACGTTTGTCGCAGTATTGATAGTACCCGATAGGGAATATTAAGGATGAAAATGGGATTTGGACTAACCGTTAGAAGCTGGTTAAACATCGCAGAAAGTAGTGAGAGCTTGATGCTTAAATACGCAGACACGAGTGATGTTAAATATCTGAATGAGTTGATTAAACGCATAGGTGACGACTTATTCCATTATCTTTTATCACAAATAGCCGCAGACTTAGCCCACGACATCTATCAGATAACGTGGGAAAAGGTGATTAAGCGACGTAAGTCTTATAGCGATACTGGCAGTTTTAAAGCTTGGGTATTTAAAATTGCCAGATTCAGCTTAGTTGATGAATATCGCCGAGTTGGCCGTTGGCATTGTATAGAGTTTGATGAATTAGCCGATCAACAATCAACGCACGTTGACATATTGATGATGGAACAAGACATGAAATCTTTCGACGAGGCATTAAATGCGCTGCCATTTTTACAAAGAGAAGTGTTTATTTTACAACAAGAAGGATTGCGCTTACGTGAGATTTCCAACATAACCCAAACAGAAATGGAAACGGTAAAAAGCCGACTTAGATACGCAAAGTCAACCTTAAAACAAAAGCTGTTGTTAGAAGATAAAGTGTCATTAGACGATAAACTGTCATTAGAAGATAGAGAGACTGTAAAATGAGCGAAAAACATTCAGAGCAAGTTTTACAGGAGCTTTACCTTAAAAGAAAAGCCCACACAAAAGCGCCAAAGCAGCTTAATGATCAAGTGTTGAACTACGCCCGACAAACCAAATCACCGATATGGCGATGGTTAAGTGGTCCTGCTATTTCAGCCGTTTTTTTATTAGTGATCATATTTGGTATTCAACGCAATACTGATGTGACTTCACAAGCCCCAATTTATACCGTTAGCCAAGGGCTTAGTAGTGATTTAGAGGTAGTTTATTATCATGATGTTCACCTTAAAACCAACGATGTAAACCATAATAAAAAGTCAGTAAATGATGCTCAATATAATCAATATTTAACGGCATTATCTGAACTTAAAGATAGAAAGTCGTTACACGGTTTTATTACCGTTAATGACGATGTCATGGTGATCAAGGTATGTGATTTGGGCTTAGTGCAATTATCACAAGATGTGATGAAACAATTAGACAAAAGCGAGACAATAAATACGTTTGAAATAGGCTCGCCAGTAACGTTACTGGCTGATAACAGTGGCCGACTTCATCAGATAATAAACGCAGATAACCAGCATTACGACAGCAGCGTAGAAATGTGTGAGTGAGGTAAAAAGCCTAATAATGATCACTCATTATTAGGCTTTTTTAGCTTAAAATGTCGTTTAGTTTAACAGTAACCTTCTAGGTTAAAGCTACGATCTACTCTTGATATCAAACTCTTCGGCAGAAATTGGGTGTATTGCTACAAATAGACTAATTAAAAGCTATATAAAACAGTAATACCTACTGTAGATTGATAACCATCTGTGTATGAGTTTGTTCCACTTCCCATATCAAATTTAAAAATAAAACCAGAGTTATTTATCCCCCCATAAGCGTAACTGTAAGATATGCCTAAACCATTTAGAGTTTTTTGTCTAATAGGAGCTAATGAGCAATTCGCGATATATTCACCAAAATCATTTAAGAAGTCTTGTGAATTATTATAAGCACAGCCTGTTGACTTGGTTCCGACAGCCCCAATAAACAAACCTAACAAATGACTATCATTGAAAACTGCTTTTTCTAGTCCTAAAGAGTAACCGTCATCTAAACCATATTTATAATTAAGGTAAAGCTTGTAATCATCATTAACGGCTGTAGAAACCTCCGCTACTAGAAAATAAGGGGCACCAAAACCTAATGAAACATCAAATTCTTTGGCATTAGCATTAGTTTGATAAAAAATGATTAAAAATAATAGTATGAATCGCATTTCTCTATCCTTGTATACGAAGTATGAATGTTTATCTAATACTATGTTAAATAAGTATAAATTATCAACGTTTTTTAATATGTCTACAACTTGTATAAAAAAGCCTAATAATGTTTGTGCATTATTAGTCTATATAAGAACAGAGATTTACTAGTTAATATGCACTAGGTTAAAGTAACAAACTCTTCTGCTGATGTTGGGTGAATAGCTACACAAGAATCAAAGTCTGCTTTGGTTGCGCCCATTTTCATGGCTACACCAAATCCTTGTAGAATTTCATCCATACCAAGGCCAATACCGTGAATACCAACAACTTTTTCATTGTCGCCGGCACAAACTAATTTCATTTTAGTCATTTGACGATGTGACGTAACCGCTGTGTACATAGCAGCAAAGCTTGATGTATATACTTTTACATTTTCTTCACCATATTCAGCAATTGCTTCTGGTTCAGTTAAGCCCATAGTCCCGATAACTGGGTGACTAAATACCACCGTTGGGACGTTGGTGTAATCCATAACCACGTTAGTAATTCCACCAAATAAACGTTCTGCCAATATACGACCAGATTTAACGGCAACAGGTGTTAACTCTATCTTGCCAATAATATCGCCAAGGGCATAAATGCCTTTCACGTTGGTTTCATGATGTTCATTTACTGGAACATAACCACCTTTTGCCAATTCAACGCCAGTAGATTCAATATTAATATTGCTGGTTGCAGGTGTACGACCAATAGCCCAAATAACACAATCTGTTTCAACGCTTGTGCCATTTTCAAAATGAAGTACCAAGCTGCCGTCAGCTTGTTTAACAACTTTAGACGGTGTGCTTTGAGTTAATATCTCAATGCCTTCCTCAGTCATCATTTCCGCTAAGGTTTCTGACAATATTGGATCAAAGTTACGTAATGCCATGTGTTTACGTACGGCCAATTTAGTTTCAGTACCAAGGCTGTGCAATACGCCAGCAAGTTCAACGGCAATATAACCTGCACCAACAACAACGGTACGTTTTGGTTGTTCTGTTAACGCAAAAAATCCGTTTGAATCGATACCAAGTTCAGCACCTTCAATTTCTGGCCAAGTTGGGCTACCGCCAGTGGCGATGGTAATATGATCGGCTGTGTATTGTACGCCATTAACTTCTACTGTTTTTGCATCAACAAACTTAGCAAAACCATCTATAACGGTAATATTGTTGTTGGCTAATACTCGGTCGTAAGAACCATGAATACGTTTAATATAAGCTTCGCGGCTTTCTACTAATTTGCCCCAATCAAATTTATTAACGGTGACATCAAAACCATAATCTGCACTGTATTTATGAATGGCTTCAGCGACTTGAGCACCAAACCACATAGCTTTTTTAGGAACACAACCAACATTTACGCAAGTCCCACCCATGTGTTTTTCTTCAATAAGTGCGACTTTAGCGCCACGCATAGAGGCTCTGTTTGCTGAGGCAATACCGCCGCTTCCGCCACCAATGGCAATGTAATCAAAATGTTGTGTCATGTATGAATTCCACTCTTGAATTAAAGTAATAAGGACAATAGATATAGGATATGGCTTTAACCATAGAAAACCAAATGAAAAAAGTCGATAAAGTTAATCGGTTTATTTTAAAAAGGCGATTAATATCACCGACTATAGATCTAATAGTGATAAGACCTTACATTTGATGAAAAACATTCAAACTAAGCCGTTTTTGTTAATAAAAAACTAATTAACTCTAAGTATTCTTTTTGAGTTTTTAACGCTTGATGGTTCGGTTTGAATTTACCGTTGATAATTAATGTTGGCACGCTGCCAATGCCTTGCTTGCGTAATGCGCTGGTTTTAACTCGCATAGTGTTGGCGGTCATATTTACCTTAAAGCTGCCAAAGGTCTTATCAAATTCTACACTGTCTACTCCGTTTAACAAAAACAGGTTTTTAACCTCTTTTGCTGTAGAGAAGTCAGCTTTGCCTTTGTGGATATAAGAGAAAATAACGGCAACCATTTTATCTTCAATATTTAATAATCTTGCGGTAACCAAGGCCTTGGTCAGTAGATGCTCAACTTCAATGCTTCTACCAGGCATACCATCCACATGAGTTTTAACAAATTGACTTGGCTGCTCTAATAATTTTTTTACGTTACTCATAAAAGACTCTGCTTTGTAGCAGTGTGGGCAATAAAAAGAGAAAAACTCTGTAACTTGAGGTGTGCTAGTTTGCTTTCCCTCAATTTCAATATAATGCTCACCAAGTATAAATTGCTCGGTTTCATTTGCTTGAGCTGGTGTAATAACAAAGTAACTAATTAATAGAAATAACGACGAAGCGATAAACTTAAACTTCATATTGAATCCTTTATGAATTATTTTCGAACCTCATTAGAAGTTTTACTTAGGTAAAATTCAAGTAAAGATTCTAATAATGTATATAAGTCGCGATGAAAATCAGCGGTTTAGGGCAATTATCTTTGCACATATAAGTCACCTACCCCTTGTAAAACTGTGATCTAGGTACTACTTATTTAGTATTATTCGAATAATCATAAAAATTATTGAGAACTCATGTCTGAACAAAATAATCCGTTATTAGCCAATCTGAACTTACCTGCATTTTCTAAGATCAAACCAGAACATATCAAGCCAGCAATAGAGCAATTAATAACGGAATGTAAGGCCGCTATTACAACTGCGGTTGAACAAACTTCGCCAACATGGGAAAACTTAGTGTTAGCGATTGATGAAGTTGACGACAAATTAAGTAAAGCGTGGTCGCCAGTCTCTCATATCAATTCTGTTCTTAGCAGTGATGAACATCGTGAAGCGTATGAGTCATGTTTACCTTTGTTAACTGAGTATTCAACTTATGTCGGCCAGCACAAAGGTTTATATCAAGCATATAAAACGTTAGCGGAGTCTGCTGAATTTAAGTCTTTTAACACCACACAACAAAAAGTGATCAACAACGCATTACGTGACTTTAAATTGTCGGGTATAGACTTAGATACAGAGAAACAAAAACGTTACGGTGAAATCCAAACTCAATTATCTGAGTTAAGTTCAACCTTTAGTAACAATGTTTTAGACGCCACAAGCGCTTGGCAAAAAGTGATCACAGACGAGTCGGAATTAAAAGGCTTACCAGATTCAGCCATTGCTGCAGCAAAACAAATGGCAGAAATGAAAGAGCTTAAAGGCTGGTTATTTACTTTGGACTTTCCAAGCTATTTGCCAGTAATGACGTATTCAGAAAATGCTGAACTACGTGAAAAAATGTACACTGCATTTGCTACTAGAGCGTCTGATCAAGGCCCTAACGCTGGCGAGTTTGATAACTCAGAGATTATTGATCAGCTGTTAGCACTGCGTCATGAGGTATCTAATTTACTTGGTTTTGATACTTATGCGGATAAATCTTTAGCCACAAAAATGGCTGAAAACACTCAGCAAGTTATAGGCTTTTTAGATCAACTGGCAGAAAAATCACACGGCCAAGCAAAGCAAGATTTAGCTGAATTAACGGAATTTGCACAAAAAGAATATGGCGTAAGTAAGTTAAATCCTTGGGATAACGCGTTTTACAGTGAAAAACTTAAGCAACAAAAATACGCAATATCAGATGAAGAATTACGTCCGTACTTTCCAGAAGACCGAGTATTGTCTGGCCTATTCACAACAGTAAATAAACTATTTGGTATAACCGTTACAGAGAAAAAAGATGGCGTAGATACATGGCATAAAGACGTACGTTTTTTTGATATTAAAGATGCTGACAATAATTACCGCGGTAGCTTTTATTTAGATTTATACGCCCGTGAGAAAAAACGTGGCGGCGCTTGGATGGACGACTGCAAAGGCCGTGCAATTTTAGCTGACGGCTCATTACAAACGCCGGTTGCGTATTTAACCTGTAACTTTAATCAGCCAATTGGCGACAAAGCGGCACTATTTACTCACGACGAAGTGATCACCTTGTTCCATGAGTTTGGTCACGGTATTCACCACATGCTGACTCAAGTGGATGAAGCGGCTGTTTCTGGCATAAACGGTGTTGCTTGGGACGCGGTTGAATTGCCAAGTCAGTTCTTAGAAAACTGGTGTTGGGAAGAGGAAGCGTTGCAGTTTATTTCTGGTCATTTTGAAACCAATGAACCATTACCAAAAGATATGTTAGATAAAATGTTAGCTGCGAAAAACTTCCAATCAGCCATGATGATGGTACGCCAGATAGAATTCAGCTTATTTGATTTCCGTATTCATGCTGAATTTAATCCTGAAACGGGTGCTAACGTTCAACAAATATTAGACGATGTACGCGACAAAGTTGCGGTTATTAAGCCACCTGCGTTTAATCGTTTCCAACATGGTTTTGGTCATATATTTGGTGGCGGTTACGCGGCGGGATATTACAGCTACAAATGGGCAGAAGTATTATCTGCCGATGCATTTGCTAAGTTTGAAGAAGATGGAATATTTAATCCAGAAACCGGAAAACAGTTCTTAAATTGTATTTTGGAAAAAGGTGGCAGTGCGGAGCCAATGGAATTGTTTAAAAACTTCCGTGGCCGTGAACCGCAAATTGATGCTCTGTTACGTCATAGTGGTATCGCTGCTTAAATATAGCCCTGTAAAATAACGCTTTCATTATTTATAGAGTGACTTTGATAGTTATTCATATAATTATGTAGTGTATTTGTTAACTAAGCTCCCACACTCAAGGTGGGAGTTTTGCATTTCACACGTGACTAAATTGATCAAAAAATATGACTGAAATTAAAAACCTAGAACCTTTTGCTGACATTCTCAAACGTGCCTCTGAACGTAAAGGCTCTGAAGACTTTGTGTTGGATATGGCCGGACAAACCTTTACTAAAGAAGAGTTGGCGCAAATTCCAGATTCTATGTGGTTGGCTGCGTTTACCAAGCAAATTTTCCAAAGTGGCTTTGTTTGGCGCGTGGTAGAAAATAAATGGGCTGGTTTTGAAGAGGTGTTTTTTAATTTCGACATTGAAAAAATGTTAATGATGCCGGACGAAATGTGGGAAGCTAAATGCAAAGACGAACGCATTATTCGCAACGGTAAAAAAGTCATGACCATTAAAGATAACGCGCAAATGATCTTTGAAATTGCTGCAGAGCATCGCTCGTTTGGTAAGTTTATCGCTAATTGGCCAGCACAAGATGTCATTGGTTTGTGGGCGTTTTTGAAAAAACGCGGTTCACGTCTAGGTGGTAATACCGGGCCTTATGCGTTACGCCGTTTGGGTTATGATACCTTTTTAATTAGCCAAGACAATGAAGCGTATTTTAGAGCGTATAAACATATCGACGGTGGCGTGAGCAGTAAAAAAAGCCAACAAACCATGCAAGACTGTTTTGATACTTGGCAGCAACAAACCGGTTATTCATACCAAGCATTAAGCCGAGTATTGTCATATTCTGTGGGTGATAACTTTGTTGGTGTTGATACTAATGGCAGATAAATCCGACAAACCACAATCTAATCCAGTTCAGTTCGTAAACTGGCGTGCCGCTCCGCTCGAAATTATTGATTTAGCAGAGTCGTTCGGTTGGAACATGACAAACAAAGCGCCAACCGATAATCAGCTTTTTGCCGCCTTTGATGACGGTAAATTGTTTTTAACCCGCGACAGTAAAACTAAAATCTTTGTTGATTTTGCTGAGGGCGCAAGCGCGCATAGGCAAAAATTTGGTGGTGGAAAAAATCAAGCTATCGCTAAAGCAGTGGGATTAAACAAAATAGACTTAGATAAAAAATCATTACACGTATTTGATGCCACTGCCGGTATGGGAAAAGACGCATTTGTATTAGCGTCTTTAGGTTGTAACGTTACTTTAGTGGAACGCCAGCAGCCGATTTATGCTTTATTGGTTGATGGTTTTCGCCGAGCCAGAATCTCGGCACACTTACCTTGGTTTGATGAGCGTATGCAGTTAATTAATGCGCCAGCACAACAAGCCTTAACGCAGGCTATTGAGAATAAACAACAAGTAGATGTAGTGTATTTAGACCCTATGTTTCCTCATCGTGAAAAGTCCGCAGCGGTAAAAAAAGACATGGCTTTGTTCCAAACTTTTGTTGGAACAGATGATGATGCGGACGAGTTATTACCAAATGCGTTAAAACTGGCAGATAAACGTGTTGTGGTAAAACGCCCAGATTACGCTCCGTTTTTAAATAACCAACAACCGAGTACACAAATTAAAACTAAGAAAAATCGATTTGATGTGTACGTCAATGCCGCCATGGCATAGACGGGTTGTTAATGTTATTTATCTTTATGAGATCCTATCTAACACCAAAATAGGTTATAATCCGAAAACATTTGGCCTTACCGATAAAATAAATACAATTTATATTGTGGTTATTATGTAGGTTTAGGAAGCCAAATTCGCTTAAGAATAATCCGCGAAAATAAGAAAAATACAGGAATTATGATGATAGAAGTAAACACTAAGCTACCGAGTGTGCAGTTTCAATATTTTGTTGATGGTGAAATGATCACCGCTACTACGGAAGAATTATTTGCTGGAAAAAAAGTGGTTATGTTTGCCGTTCCAGGTGCATTTACACCTACATGTTCAAACAGTCACCTTCCAGGTTATGTTGTTAATTATGAAAAGTTTGCTGAAAAAGGTGTCGACACCATTATTTGTTTATCAGTAAACGATGCGTTTGTGATGGATGCTTGGGGTAAAAGCCAAAATGCTGAAAACATTATTATGCTTGCAGACGGCGGCGCTGATTTTACTAAAGAAATTGGCTTAGAAGCTGAAACCGGAATTTTCGGTGGCACCCGTTCTCGTCGTTACGCTATGGTTGTTGAAGACGGTATGGTGCAAGTGTTAAACGTAGAAGAACCTAAAGAGTTTGAAGTAAGCGACGCGGAAACAATTTTAGCTGCGCTTTAAAAATTGATGCTAATATATTTGTTATATTAAAAACTCGGCCTTAATGGCCGTTTTTTTATGGGGTGAAGATGAATAATTCAGTTGAGAAAATTAATCCTGCACAAGAGACTAATTCAAAAGAAACTCTTAATTTAGAACAAGGCGTTAACCCACAATTATGCCCTTTATGCGCCAAAGATAATGCCTGTGGTAATGTTATTAACAATAGCCTTGCTTGCGACGAAAAAAATAAACTCACCTGCTGGTGCCAAGACCCAAACATTCAATTTCCTCCACAGCTTTTACAACAAGTGCCAGACGAGCTAAAAAACAAAACCTGTATTTGCCAGTCTTGCGCAAAAGAGTTTATGTTGGAATCTGGCGAGTAAGTTTGTAGTTACAGACTTCAAATATCTTTGTAATAAATTATTTGATTGTGCTATTAATAAAATTATTGGCTAAAAAAGTTAACAATACTGCCGGAGAAGTTATTTTCTTTATTTAATAAATAACGCTTATTCTTATCACCTTGGATCAATCTTAATATATTATTGTGCGATAAATTTTCAGACATATTGGTTAAATGAAAATCCATTTTAGATATATTTTCAGGCATTCCTTTAATTTGAAAAATAACCACACTTAAGTGATCATTCAACTTTATTCTACCCTTTCCAAGACTTAGTTTTGCTGACTCAATAGTAATATTTTTATCATCAGAGCCTGTGATCTTTATATCAAAACCTTGCTTTATATATTCAATAACCTTTTGTTTATATTTAACACTGTGAAGGTCTGCTTTAGGTGCATCTTTAATACTTGCTTGTAATGACTTATCTAAGTTAGATAAAGGTGTCATTACCTCATACATCCATTGTTGATCTTTAATTTGCCTTATTTGAAATGTTGCTATGTTAGTGTCATGAGCAAAGGTGGGGACTGAGAAAGAAATAATAAATATGGAGATAAACAACAACGAAATAAAACGGTTTATATTAAACATCAAATTTTTGCCTCGCTTTACCATACATGTATTGGTAGTAAAAAAGTAGTTCATAGTCACCAGACTATGAACTGTTTATTGATACTTACTCCACAGTAACACTGCGGTCGACAAAACTGCCCATTAAGCAAGGTGGAAGATTTGGAGCGCCACCTTCTAATGCATGGTAGTGATACACACCATCAGGGAATTCATCAGTTGTGTGACTGTGACCATTACATTCATCTACCGTTGCTACTGTATCTGGCAGTGTATCTACAGCATCAACTGAGTCATAAGCGCCATAAATTGGATAACCATCTTTGGCAAGCCCTGCAAAAGATGTCGGTTCATCATAATCTATAAATGAGTTACTACAGCTAATACCATATTGTTCTGTGAAGTCGTAATCTTCAGACTCGTAAACCGTGTTAATAGATTGAGGAATAAAATGCCAATGGTAATAACCTGATGGATCTGGATGTCCTCCACATTGATCGAGTGCTGGAATATTACCGCTACCAGTTCCGCCAACACCTTCTTCTGCAACGGTTACACTAGGTGGATTTGCCGTAAGCGGTACGCCGTTAACACCCACACCTAAACTGTCAATTGTACCTAGCTCGTATGGTTCACTTCTTAATTCAGGAGTAACAGGAATTAAAAAGGTAACTTCTAAAGTAGAGTCAAAGCCAGCAGACAAACAGTAGCTAAAGCCCTCTTCTTCACTACCTTGGGTTAAGTCGCTCATACGGATGTTGCCATCTTCATCGACAATATCGTATCCGTCAGCATCCATTCCTTGAGCCGCGTCTACTAAAGATTGAAAGCCTGGATTAGTAGCGCCGTCATATACACCAAGACCAGACTCTGAACGATCGGTTGTTATTGTATCTGGACAATAAGGACCCACAGTACCTTCACCTTCAGTGTCACCTACGGTATTGGAATTAAATGTTAATTGATAACAAGTGGTTGAGCTGCCATTTTCAAGTGTACAGTCTACTAACTCTTCTGATGTCGTTGCAGTATCAAATAATGCACTTTGGTAGTTACCAGTAGCATCGGCTACTGTGTCCGATCCAGTTGTCGTTGTATCATCAGATGTAGTATCGCTGTCATCGTCGCTTCCACAACCACCTAACATTAAGGTAAGTATAAGGACTGACGATAACGTTATAGTGTTTTTCTTATAAGATGAACTCATAAATGGTAACTCCTGATTAAATAGCCATTATCATCCTAATGTGAGAATGTGTAAGCATTGTGCAAGCAATCGTATAAATCACATTAAAGTAAGTAAACATAATAGTTCATGTTTACCTATTGGTTTGTATTCTTCGGTCTTTTTTCATTTTCAAAATACTGGCAACGGAATAAATAATTAACGCCATCCAAATAAAGCCGAACGTAACCCAACGATCTTCCCCAACTTTTTCACCATAAATAAACACAGCAAACATAAACATAATGCTTGGGCCTATGTATTGGAAAAAGCCCATGGTGGAGTAATTTAAGCGTCGTGCTGCGGCAACAAAACATAAAAGTGGCGCTGTGGTAATAAGACCTGCGGCCATTATTAATAAGTTAAAACCTATGCTGTTATTAAGCATGTTGCTGGCGTCAGTTGGCACCATAAACCACCAATATATTACCGCAGGAATTGTTAGTAACAATGACTCCATTAATAAGCCAGATACGGAGTCTACAGATACAGTTTTACGGATAAGGCCATAAACTGAGAATGAGATGGCAAGTGCAAAGGCAACCACAGGGAATGAGCCAAAAGTGACCACTTGAATAGTCACGCCAATAAAGGCTAAAGCAACGGCTGCATATTGTAATTTTGATAACCGTTCACCCAAAAATAACATACCTAAGGCTACGTTTAATAAAGGGTTTATGTAATATCCTAAGCTGGCATCCAACAGGTGATTGTTGTTTATTGCCCAAATAAACAACCACCAGTTAAAGGCAAGAATTGATGCGCTGGCAATTAATATGAGTAGAGTTTTAGGCTTTTTAAGGATATTGGAAATTTGTATCCAATTTTTTTTCACCGAGATAATGATGACTAACAACAACGAAGACCAAATGATCCTGTGCATTAATATTTCCGTTGGAACCATTGAATTTAATAACTTGAAATAAGCCGGGATTACTCCCCACATTAAGTAAGCTGCAATAGCTAAAAGTACACCTTGTTTAGCGTTTGTATTCATTAGGATCTACTTCTTGATTATCTGGGTAAATGAAATGACAGTTAGTGAAGTTATACTATTCTAATTTCGCACTAACATGTAATAAATGACGGTCAGCATTACAGAAAATAAAAGATAAACAAGCCTTATATAAGATTAATTTTTCTTTCACAGAAAATAGCTTAGCAATGCTACAATATAGCCATATTGGCTTTCATAAATTAATAGTTAACTTCTTTTGTCATTACCTGAAAACACACCTTTATCATTATTAAATCAAATCTTTGGTTATGAGTCATTTCGTGACGGCCAACAAGAAGTGATTGACGCCTGTTTGTCAGGAAAAGATTCTTTGGTGTTAATGCCAACAGGTGGCGGTAAAAGTTTGTGTTACCAAATCCCAGCTTTATTACAAAGCCATATTACCGTAGTAGTGACACCGTTATTATCTTTAATGAAAGACCAAGTAGATCAACTGCTTGAGTTAGACATCGCCGCAGCGTTTATTAATAGCCAACAAGACAGGCAAGAACAAATTCAAGTACTTAACCAAGTACAACATGGCGAAGTTAAAATAATTTATGTATCGCCAGAGCGCTTGTTACAACCTAGTTTTATGGATCATCTTAAGTTTTGTGGCGTGAGCTTGTTCGCTATAGATGAAGCACATTGTTTATCCCACTGGGGACATGACTTTAGGCAAGACTATTTGCGCTTACATTGTATTAAGCCCAATTTTCCAAACACGCCGATTATGGCGTTAACCGCCACCGCAGATAAATCCACTCGTTACGACATTAGTTATCAACTACAAATGCAAGACCCGTATATTCATGTGGGTAGTTTTGACAGACCAAATCTTAGATACACTATTGAAGAGAAATTTAAGCCGTTAAATCAGTTATTAACTTTTTTAGGTACTCAGTCAGATAATTGCGGAATTGTATATTGTTCTAGTCGTGCTCGTGTTGACGATATTGCGGCTAAGTTACAAGCTAAAGGCTTTAAAGCTGAAGCCTATCATGCAGGTTGGGATACTTCTCACAGAGTGGCGGTACAAGATAAATTCCAACGTGACGATATTCAAATTGTGGTTGCTACCATTGCTTTTGGCATGGGTATTAACAAACCGAATATTCGTTTTGTAGTGCATTATGATTTAGCTAAAACCATAGAAAATTATTATCAAGAAACTGGCCGTGCAGGCCGAGATGGTTTACCAGCAGAATGTTTGCTGTTTTTTGACTCTGCCGATGTGCCAAGAGTAAAACGTCTTATTAACGACAACCCAAATGAAGATCGTGCCAAAGTAGAGTTACAGCGCTTTAATGCCATGGTTGCCTTGGCTGATGGGCAAACCTGCCGTAGACAAGTATTGCTCAATTACTTTAATGAATACAATAATGACTCTTGTGGTAACTGCGATATTTGTTTGGATCCGCCAAAATCATTCGACGGAACTTTATTAGCACAACAAGCTTTATCTTGTGTTTATCGTAGCGGACAGCAGTTTGGTATTGGTCATGTTATAGATATTTTACGTGGTAGCCAAAATGTAAGAATTAAAGATCATGGGCACGATAAATTAAGCACGTATGGTTTAGGTAAAGACCACAGCCAAGAATACTGGTTAAGTATAATGCGTCAGCTTATTCATCAAGGTTTGGTAGAGCAAGATATTAGTCAAGGAAGCCGTTTGTTGTTAACAGAATTGGCTCGTCCGTATTTAAAAAGTGAAAAAGTATTAGGCTTAGCCGTACCAAGAATTGGTCGTACGCATTTATATGAAAAACCAAATAAAGTGAACTATGACAAACACTTATTTGCTCGTTTAAAAGGCTTAAGGAAATCTATCGCACAAGAACATGATGTACCACCATTTGTGGTATTCTCGGACGCAACTTTGGTAGATATGGCTAATAAGTTACCAACGAATCCAAGAGCTTTTTTGGCGGTTTCTGGTGTCGGTGAAACTAAACTGCAACGTTATGGAACAGCGTTTTTACAAGTTATTGAACAACATTTGGCTGGTGGCAATTAGCCGAGTTTGCACTCAATAGCTTCAGATACAAAAATGCGACTTCAATATCAAATCGAAATCGCACATTTTTATGAAAACTTAAGCTATGTAGTAAGTTTAATTTGAACTGATTTAGTACAAATTTGACCGTTTACTTTAATGAAGCAAAATAAGCAGAAACATTAGCGATATCAGCATCCGATAACGGCATTGCCATTGCGGTCATTACAGGATCTTTTCTTTCGCCAGATTTAAATGCCTTTAATTGCTTAACTAAGTAAGCTTCTTTTTGACCAGCAAGGTTTGGATACATAGGGATCGCGCTGATACCCGCTGCACCATGACAAGCACCACAAACGGCAGAAGCTGCTTTTCCTGCTGCAATATCTGCGGCATTTGCGTTAAATGCAAAAGAGCCGATTAAGGCAGTTGAGATAAGTAATAATTTTTTCATAAAAACTCCAAATGTAAGTTTTAAATTTATAAGATGTTATTCACTATAAACTAGCATTTATTAAGGTAATGTCGAATAGAGAATTGCCATCTTATAGTAATAAACGTTCTATTCATTAAGTTAGATCAACCTTTTATACTAATTATATTAATTAAATAAGCTAAGGCCATGGGCGAAAAGTATGTCAGACAACAAAATACAGCTAAACCTAAAGCATACTTACGCAGATAACGTCGGCGAACTTGCGTCTTTTATTATACCAACTAAATTACCAAACCCTGAGTGGGTAATAACAAGTAACGAAGTCGCTGAGTTATTGGAATTACCTGATTCAGTATTCAGCAATAGTGAATACTTAAATTGGTTTAGTGGAAATAGTTCACTAGCCAATGCTAAACCCCTTGCACAAAAATATACAGGTCATCAGTTTGGCCATTACAATCCAGACTTAGGTGATGGCCGAGGCTTATTATTAGGCGAGTTACAAATTAGCACTAACCGTTGGGATCTTCATGTAAAAGGTGCAGGACAAACACCTTATTCTCGTTCAGGTGATGGACGAGCGGTGTTACGCAGTAGTATTCGTGAGTTTTTAGCATCGGAAGCCTTACATCATTTAAATATTCCAACTAGTCGCGCATTAGGCGTATTTAAAACCTCAGAAGGTATTCAGCGAGAAACCTTAGAGCAAGGTGCTGGGCTTATTCGTATTTGCCGGAGTCATCTTCGTTTTGGTCATTTTGAATATGCGTTTTATCAAAATGATACTGAGTTATTCGAGTCGCTGGTGGATTATACTTACAGTGATGTTTTGCAATTGGGGTCATTAAAATCAGAATCATTAACCATACAAGATAAAGCGTTAGCTGTTTTTGAGAATGTAGTGAAATCAACCGCCCTGTTAATTGCCAAGTGGCAAGCGTTTGGATTTTGTCACGGGGTGATGAACACAGATAATATGTCGATTTTGGGTATTACCTTTGATTTTGGTCCGTATGGATTTTTAGATGACTTTGACTCTAAGCATGTTTGTAATCATTCAGATTATAATGGACGTTATGCCTTTGACGAACAACCAGGTGTTGGTTTGTGGAACTTAAAGGCACTAGGTCATGCATTCTCATCTTTACTAAGCAAAGATCAGCTAGTGGAATGTTTAGCGCAATATGAACCTATTTTAGTTAATGAATACTCAGGCCTAATGCGTCATAAATTAGGTTTATCAAAAAATGATAAAGGCGATCAGGTTTTATTAGGTGAGTGGTTGGGGTTATTACAAAAAGATAAACGCGATTACACTAATTCTTGGCGTTTATTGTCAAATTACGACGGTAGTAATGATGCCAGCATAATTGATCATTTTATTGATAGAGCGGCTGCGAGTAAGTGGCTAGAAAAATACAAACACCGTTTGTTATTAGAAAAAGATGACACGCAAGTTAGAATGCAAAAAATGAAAGCGGTAAATCCAAAATACATCTTACGAAATTACTTGGCCCAACAAGCAATTAAAGCCGCAGAAGCGGGTGATAATGCAGAGTTAGAAAGCTTATTTGAAGTGTTAAAACAGCCTTTTGACGAACAACCAGAATTTGAACAATACGCACAAACACCGCCCAATTGGGGCAAAGAGCTGTCTATAAGTTGTAGTAGCTAATTCGCCTCAGTACTACAACTTGTCATATATCGAACTAATAAAAGTATTAACTAGCAAAGCACTCTTAATTAGCAAAACCTTGGGGCATTGTGGTTTCATGCTCGTTTACCGATAATTTTTTAATGATGTCGGTTTTATTAGGGTACTGTTTAATTAGTTCATCGGCTAAACCTGCTTCAAAACATGTTCCGGTAAACCCTGGTGCCATAGTGCAACCAAATAATGCGTATCTTCCACCTTCATTTAGACAGCCAGCTTGCCAGACACCCGCAGGGATCACATATTGGATTTGCTCACCTTCTGCTATGTTTGAGCCCATAACAACATCTTCTGTTGTTCCATCTGGGTATAGCAAATAAAGGGTAAATGTATCGCCACCGTAAACATGCCAAACTTCATCAAAATCCAGTTTATGAAAACACGACACACTTTCTGGTTCATTAGCATAAAGGCCGATCATCGCAGTTCCTGCTGGACCTTTATCTATAGATTTTTGCTCAGCCCGCCAAGTACTTTTAAATAAAGTACCTTCTACTGGGAGTCGTTCAAAACGGTAATGTCGCAGCATAGCAACCGTATCTGGATGGATTGGCTTTTGGTTAAACCTGCTTACATCTACCACATCGACAATAGCATCTACATTTAACGCACCATATAAATGCGGGAATGACTCTGTGCTGAAAAAGGCACTGACCAAATCATCATCATTAAAGTCTCCAACCGCACCTTCATAGATAAGTTCGGCATTAAGTAAACTGACATCAATAACCAATAATTTTAAGTCAGTCTCTTCAGGGTAAAAGGCATTTACAACTTCGCTGACTTGGTGAGGTTGACACAAGTGCATAAACCCTTCTTCTTTAACACTTGGGTGCTCATACTCAGTTTGTTGCAAAATATCGGCCGTTAACTCTGGTGAGGCAATGCAAAAAACACATGTTTTGATGTCGGATGGCATTTAAGAACCCTATCTTATTTGGTGTATTTGTATGTTTTGATTATACGCAGCTATTACATTTATACGCCGCAATAAAATTAGTTTTTACTATAAATATTAGTTAAATACATTTGAAAATTATAAATCTTTCCACTTGCTTAACTTATGTTTAGCAGCGCTTCTTTTATAATACAGAGCCATTATTAAACCAAATAATATACCAGCAACAATACTAGTCACAACGGCATTTACTATTGGTAAACGATTAGTACTCCAAGTTGTAAACCACATCAATAAGCCCCAAATTAAGCCAAAAAAGACTGCTGAAAAAGTGAAGTTTTTAATAAAGCTATTGTATTGGACTGGTTTGATTTTGAGTCCTAACTTTCTTAATTGAACAAATATTGGCGGATTATAATTAGACTCACGCATACCGGTTTTCGCTAACTCTGCTTGTGCTTTTTCTAGTTTTGCTTGATATGACATTTTTGGCCTCGCTACTTTATGTTACGGAAAATTGGGTTTGATTTAAGTTCTATTTATTTTTATAGCTTGCATTAACTGCTCAATTTCAAGCTCTGAATACACCTTAATACTATGTTTGCTAAGTAACTCGGCAGTCATACCTTGCCCTACTATTAAGGTATTGTTGAACTGGCCATTGTAAATTTTTTGATTACCACAGCTTGGGCTGTTGGCTTTTAATAGTGCAATTTTAATATCATGTTGTTGGCACAAATCTAATGCTTTTTGTGCACCAATATCAAATTCTTGAGTCACGTCTTGGCCAGTTATTGTTATTACTTTATCTTGTTGACGTTCCGCTGGATCCCTTGGCGTTGGCAATCCACCTTCTTGTTCAGGGCATATGATCACGATACGGTTTTGTTGTTGTAATTGCTGTAACCAAGCTAAGTTTTTTAGCGGCGTACTTTTCCCGTCGTACCGTACTGGATAACCCAATAAACAAGCTGAAACCAATATTTTTTCTGACATATATTACTCTTTGCGTTTTATACAAATTTTTCTTTTAAAAAGAACTGCCTATTTTTATTACAGCCTTTATAATAGCTTTGATTTTAAAAGGATATGAGAAAAATAAAATGAGTTTATCTGTTGTAATTCTTGCCGCCGGTAAAGGCACACGTATGAAGTCTAGCTTACCAAAAGTACTGCATCCAGTTGCCAACAAGCCTATGGTACAGCATGTTATTGATGCAGCTAAAGAATTAAATTCTGAAAATACCACGGTTGTTTATGGTCATGGTGGCGAACAATTACAGCAAGCATTAAGCAGCAATAAAGTGCATTGGGCATTACAGGCTGAGCAACTTGGTACAGGTCACGCAGTAAAAGTAGCAGACAATTTTATGCCAGACTCAGGCACAATACTTATCTTGTACGGTGACGTACCTCTTATCCAAACATCCACATTACAACGTTTATTGGCGATAAAACCTGAACAAGGTATTGCGCTATTAACGGTTAAATTAGATAACCCATCAGGTTATGGCCGCATTGTCCGTGAAAATGGCAAAGTGGTTGGTATTATTGAACAAAAAGATGCAAACCCAGCACAGCTTGAAATTGATGAAGTTAACACTGGCATTATGGCAGTTAACGGAAAGTTATTAAAAGACTGGTTAGCTAATTTATCCAGCGACAATGCCCAAGGTGAATACTACTTAACAGACGTTATCGCAATGGCACATAAAGCAGGTTTTGCTATTGAAACTGCACACCCTGACACAGCATTAGAAGTTGAAGGTGCAAATAACCGTGTTCAATTAGCCACATTAGAACGTGAATACCAACGCCGTGAAGTTGAAACTTTAATGTTAGCCGGCGCGTCCATGCGTGACCCTGCAAGAGTTGACGTTAGAGGGAATGTAACCGTAGGACAAGACGTTGAAATAGACGTTAACGTTGTATTTGAAGGCACTGTTGTTATTGGTAATAATGTAAAAATCGGCCCTAACAATGTACTTAAAGATTGCACTATTGGTGATGGCACTGTGATTGAAGCCAATTGCTTAATAGACCAGGCACAAGTTGGTGAGTATGCTCAAATTGGTCCATTTGCTCGTTTACGTCCAGCGGCTATTGTTGGCAATAAAGCCAAAGTTGGCAACTTTGTTGAAATGAAAAAATCGACATTAGGTGAAGGCTCTAAAGCAAACCACTTCTCTTATTTAGGCGATGCAACTATCGGCCGTGGCGTTAATATTGGTGCTGGCGTGATCACAGCTAATTACGATGGCGTAAATAAGTTTAAAACAGAAATTAAAGACAATGCGTTTATAGGTACTAACTCAACATTAGTGGCTCCAATTTGTATCGAAGAAAATGGTTTTGTCGCCGCAGGTTCAACAGTTACTAAAGGCGTAGCTGAAAATGGTTTGGCCATTGCCCGTGGTAAACAGCGTAATATTGATGGCTGGAAACGTCCGACAAAAGGCTAGTTTTTAAATTAAGCATAATTAATATGTTTGAGACCCTATACGCATAAACGTGATTGGTGATTTAAGCTTTCCTTACCTTTTAGTTAAATTAAGTTGGCAATAATGTTTTCAGTATTTTTTATAAATTGTTTAGTGATCGTGATTGTTGTACTTGTGCATTATCAATTTCTATATCGTATCGTTAAGTTTCTCCCCAAAATGCATGTGAAACATAGCTTTAGAATTGTCTTTGGCGTTTTTGGTGCGTTAGTCGCACATGTAATAGAAATCTGGATTTTTGGCATCGCATTTTATTGGATGGATATAACCGAAGGATGGGGGCATTTGGTTGGAAATGTTAATGGCCAGCTTATGGATTGTGTGTATTTTTCATTCACGGTTTACACTACCGTTGGTTTTGGTGATATTGAACCTCATGGTCCTTTACGATATTTAACTGGAATTGAGTCATTAACCGGACTTATGTTAATCACATGGACTGCTTCATTTTTGTACCTAGAAATGCAGAGATATTGGAGCCAAGATCTAAACGTTGACTAGTGAAATTAAACCCAGGCGTGGAATTGGCAATAATGTGTGGTTGCATCTGGTGCCGTAGTAACAAAAAGCTTTGGTGATAGTGTGGCAATCCGGCTAGAGTTCTTAAATAAATACCAGAGCTAGCGCAATAGCTAAGACTCAGTGAGAGGTATTTTATTTAGGCACTTATTAATGGAGGAATACTGTGATTTCAAAGTTACCCCGTTGGGTAGAATACGGTTCATTTTTACTGGCTTTAGTTGCTGGGTTAGTTAACTCTATTGGTTTGTTAGGTTTTAAACATCAGGCAATCTCTCATTTGTCTGGTATCACCACGCTTGTTGGTACTGGGATTGTAAACTCCTCCATATTTGATGTTCTGCACTTAGTTATTGTTCTTGTTAGTTTCTTAATTGGTTCTGCGGTTTCTGGCTATTTCCTCCATGGCGGAGCACTAAAGCTAGGGCGGAATTACAGTAGTTTATTACTTTTGGAAGCTGGTTTATTGTTAGGAACTATTTACTTCTTAACTAACGATTCCTTGTTTGGTCATTATCTAGCATCTGCCGCTTGTGGTTTACAAAATGCGTTAGCAACCCGATACAGTGGCGCCGTTGTTCGCACCACACATGTCACCGGAATCTTTACCGATTTAGGCATTATGCTTGGCTTAAAATTAAAAGGTGAAGACTTTGATAGCCGCAAAGCATTATTGTTCTTATTAATCATTCTTGGTTTTATTTTAGGCGGAGTTTGTGGTGCGTATTTATTTGCGCTAATGAAGTTTTATGCTTTATCTGTCCCAGCAGGAATTTGTTTATTGTTAGCCTTAGCATATGCAATATACAGCTCTAGAGTAAATGAATAGTCGAGTAAGAATTATCGATGATAGCGTAACACTTGATTCTAGTGGCTTATGCAGCCTGCTCTTGTTTTGCTTTTATTTGAGCTGCGTTTATTTGAGCTTCAATGGCTAATCGCGCAAGTTCTTGTTCGGCGTGTTGATCCGCTAGTCCATTATTCAATTGTTCATATAAATTCACAACTTCCCCCACAATGATCAATGCAGGTGAGCCAATTTGGTGAGTTTGCACTAATTCATCTAAGGTATTTAATGTACCAATTACTACTCTTTGATCCGGTCTTGTGCCTTTTTCAATAATCGCTACCGGTGTATCGGCTGCACGACCATGTTTGATTAACTGGCTTTTGATTTCAGGGCTTTGAATAATACCCATATAAATGACTAAGGTTTGGTTTGCACTTGCCAGAGACTGCCAATTTGTATCCGAACTTGTGTCAGTCGCCTTTTTAAGGTGACCCGTTACAAACTGCAATGACTGAGCATAATCTCTATGCGTTAACGGAATACCAACTGCTGCAGAACACGCTGCTGCTGCGGTAATTCCCGGAATAACTTGGTAAGCAATATTGTTTTTTGCTAACAGTTGAGCTTCTTCACCACCGCGGCCATAAATATAAGGATCGCCGCCTTTTAAGCGACAAATCACTTTGCCTGTTTTAGCTAGATCAACAAGGAGCTGATTTATTTGTTCTTGCGGTAAGGTGTGATTTCCTGCTTTTTTACCAACTGAAATATACTCAGCGTCTTGACGGCACAAAGATAAAATTTCGTCAGTAATTAAGGCGTCATATACAATAACGTCAGCCGTTTGCATTATTCTTAAAGCTTTAATGGTTAATAAGTCAGGATCACCGGGACCGCCACCAACTAAGAAAACCTGACTATTAGTCTGGTTTAATTGGCTGCTCGGCTGAGCAATATTATTACTATTAAAGTTAAAAGAAGTAGGCTGACTCTTCATGCTAAATACCGCCACCGGCTACATTTTCATGCAAACCACATTCACGACTGAGACCAAAAAATCGTGTTTCTTCTTCTGTCATACCGGGTTCAAGCTTACGTGTTGTTTGCTTGTCACCAACAGACACATAACCTTCTTCCCATAGTGGATGGTAAGGTAAGTCATGTTTTTGCAAATATTGATAAATGTCTTTATTGGTCCATTCCAAAATAGGATGTACTTTAAGAACTGGTTTATCATCACCGCGAATAAAACTGTACTCAGTCACATTTTTATTCGCGCGGCTGCTTGACTGCCCAGCACGAATACCACTAAACCAAACACCAACATCCAACTCTTCAAGCGCACGATTCATAGGTTCAACTTTGTTCATTTGATTATACTGTTTTAAACCAGCTTCACCTTTTTCCCAAAGTTTTCCAAAACGAGCTTCTTGCCATGCAGGAGTTAACGCAGAGCGATACACCTTCAAGTTAAGGCTTAAACGTTCAGTTAGTTGATCAATAAATTGATAAGTCTCGTCAAATAAATAACCCGTGTCGGTTAAAATCACTGGAATATCTGGTTTAACTTGCGTGACCATGTGCAACATAACCGCAGCTTGAATACCAAAGCTAGATGATAATGTAATTTGCTCGGGTAAATTTTCTACACACCAAGCAACACGTTGCTCGGCAGTAAGCGGGGTTAATACCGCATTAATTTCCTCAAGGTTTGTTAGCAACTCAGCCCTTTGTTTTGTAATACCAGTATTCTTATCAATGGCTTTAGTCATAATTTATTTCCTAAAAGGAGCTGATAACAGCCCTAATTTGTTAGGCATGAAAGTCAGTTTTTGAGACTTTCACTTCAGCGACAATTTCCTTGCGGATCACAAAGTCACCAAAGCATTCACCTTCAACGCGATCTTTCGCCCATAAGCCAATAAGCTCGTCGAATGCCGCTAGATATACATCTTCCGATACGTTTTCTAAATACAGTTTTGGTACTCGAGTACCTTGACGGTTACCACCTAAATACACATTATATTTACCAGGTCCTTTGCCAACTAAACCAATTTCAGCCAACATTGCACGGCCACAACCATTTGGACAACCAACAACACGTAAAATTATGTTGTCGTTAGCAATGTCATGTTTAGCAAGTAACGCTTCTGTTTGCTCAACTAAGGTTGGCAAATAACGTTCAGCTTCTGCCATTGCTAATGGGCAAGTTGGGAAAGACACACACGCCATAGAATTTTTACGTTGCTCAGTGTGACTGTCGTCAATTAGACCGTGCTCACGAGCAATTTTTTCTATGATGTCTTTTTGATCTGCAGGTACACCCGCAATAATTAAATTTTGGTTTGCCGTCATGCGGAAATCACCTTGGTGAATTTCTGCAATTTTACGACAACCAGTTTTCAGTGTTTTATCTGGGTAATCTAAAATACGACCACTTTGAATAAACAAAGTTAAATGATGTTTGCCATCAATGCCGTCAACCCAACCAATACGATCGCCGCGATGAGTAAATTCAAATGGACGACTGTCTTCAAATTTCACACCAGAGCGAGCTTCAACTTCAGCTTTAAATGCTGCAACGCCATAGTTATCTAATGTATATTTGGTTTTCGCATTTTTACGATTAGAACGATTACCCCAATCACGCTGTACAGATACAACATGTTCAGCAATCGCCAATGTATGCTCAGCAGGGATGAAACCAAAGTCATCAGCTCTACGTGGGTAAGTGTTTACGTCGCCATGAGTCATGGCCAAACCACCACCGACTAATACGTTAAAACCAACTAACTTACCGTCTTCAGCAATAGCCACAAAGTTTAAGTCATTTGCATGAATATCCACTTCGTTATCCGGTGGGATAGTGACTGTGGTTTTAAACTTACGAGGCAAATAAGTAGAACCTAAAATTGGCTCCTCAGTTGTCTCAGACTTTTCACCGTCTAACCAAATTTCAGCATAGGCTTTAGTTTTTGGTAACAAATGCTCAGATATTTTCTTAGCCCATTCATAAGCTTCTTGATGTAACTCAGACTGCACCGGGTTAGCTGTACAAAGTACATTACGGTTAACATCACCAGCGGTTGCAATTGAGTCGATACCAACGCCATCTAGCATTTGGTGCATGCCTTTAATATGCGGCTTTAATACACCGTGAAACTGAAACGTTTGACGTGTGGTTAAGCGAATGCTGCCGTAAGACGTTTTATCATCAGCAAATTTGTCTATTGCTAACCATTGTTCTGGTTTGATAATTCCGCCAGGCATACGTGCGCGTAACATTACATTATGTAGCGGTTCCAATTTTTGCTTAGCACGTTCTGGTCGAATATCTCGGTCATCTTGCTGATACATGCCGTGAAAACGGATCAGTTGGAAGTTATCTGCTGTGAAACCACCCGTTAATTGATCGCCAAGATCAGGTTCAATTGTCCCGCGTAAAAAGTTACTTTGGCCTTTTAAGCGTTCGTTATCAGCAAATTTTGCATCTGGATCGTGTTTACTGTTTTTCTTAAATTCAGTGTTATCTATTTTATTACTCACGTTCTTTCCTAAATTCTGTTGTCTTTGGCGTTTTAGCTACAGGCAAAACGATTTAATAAACATCTTTCTGATAACGATTAGTGCTGCGCAAATCTTTTAAGTATTGCTCAGCTTGTTCATCGTTTTTACCGCCGTGGGCTTTTACAATATCTAGCAATACTTGGTGTACGTCTTTTGCCATGTGATTTGCATCACCACATACATAAAAATGAGCACCTTGTTCTAACCATGCAAATACTCCAGCACCTTGCTCGCGTAGACGGTCTTGTACGTAAATTTTCTCAGCTTGGTCACGACTGAATGCTAAGTCGACATTTGTTAACAAACCAGACTTCACATAACCTTGAACTTCCACTTGATATAAAAAGTCTTGAGTAAAGTTTGGATTACCAAAAAATAGCCAGTTCTTACCTTCTGAGCCACGCGCATCACGTTCTTGTAAAAATGCTCTAAATGGTGCGATACCAGTACCTGGGCCTACCATGATCATTGGCGTATTATCATCACTTGGTAAACGGAAATTGTCGTTGTGTTCAACAAAAACCTTAACCGATGCACCTTCTTCAGCACGACGCGCTAAGTAACCTGAACAACCACCTAAGTGCTCGCTGTCAAAGGCATCAAATGCAACTAAACCAACGGTTAAATGTACTTCTTCTTCAACTTCAGTTTGGCTAGAGGCAATTGAATATAAACGAGCTTGTAATTTACGAGCGCAATCAACTAATACTTGAGCATCTAGTTTTGCTGGGTTTTGAGCTATAACATCAAAGATTTGGCGTGCTTCTATATATTCACGAAGCGCGGCTTTATCTTCTGCAATTTTCAATAACTCAGCGTTGTTAGTTGCTTGTGCGTATTTTTCTACAAAGCCAGGATAAGATTGAGTTAGCTCTAATTTTTCAATTAATGCTTGGCGTACCGATAATGTTTCATTACCAAGGGTAACGTTTTCTGTACCTGTTAATTCAACTTGCTTTAATAATTCATCAACTAGGTTTTCATCATTTAAGAAGTAAACACCTAATGCATCACCAGTTTGGTAAGTAATACCTGAGTCTTCTAATGAAATTTCCACATGACGGACATCTTTCGTTGAATCTCGACCAGTGATTTTTTGCACAACCGATAATTCGGCAGCAAAAGGATTTTTCTTGCTGTATTGGCTTGTTTGAGCAGAAACTGATGTTCCGGCAACAGGCGCTACTTGGCCGCTTTGTTGGCTTGCTTTTAAGTCAGGTTCAAATGCATCTACTGCACTACTTATCCATATTGCAGCTGCATCGTCATAATCAACATCAAGCTCTGCACGAGGCACAATAGCTTGAGCGCCTAGGGCTGTTAATTTTTCTTCAAAGTCGATAGCGGTTTGGCAGAAAAATTCGTAACTTGAGTCCCCAAGACCAATAACAGCTACTTTTACACCGTCTAATTTAGGCGCTTTTTTAGAGCTTAAAAACTCATGTAGGTTTTCTGCATCTTCTGGTGGTTCACCCTCACCGTAAGTAGATACGGCAATCGCTATGAATTTTTCTTTTTTAAGTTGATTTGGTTTGAAATCAGCCATGTTAACTAATTTAACCGCTAAGCCACGAGATTCAGCTTGGGCTTTCAATTGATTAGCCACGCCTTTAGCATTACCGGTTTGTGAACCATATAAAATGGTTAACACAGATGCTTCAGTTGCTTGAGAGGCAATGCCTGCAACTTGATTGCTTGGTGAACCTGCATTTGCGCTCGCGGCTAAATAACCACTTATCCAAGCTTGTTGGATAGGATCTAAGGTGCTGACCAATTTTTGTAGGTCGCTCACTTGCTGCGCAGATAAAGGCGAAGCAGCTTGATTCATTTGTTGTATAAGTTGTGCAGGGCTCATGGGCTTAATACGGATAATTTACAATGTACGGATTGTAAGAGTCTAGCCATATACTATAAAGTATCTAAATGCTTATATTTATTCTATTTTGTTATATAAGACTTAACCCCCTTTAAAATAAGGGTTATCTGAGAATTAACTTGGATATGACTTTTTACTATGAGATAGATCTTTTTATATTTATTGGCGTTTTAAGAGAAGAGGTAAAGGAGTATAGGGAAATAATGCGGTGTTAATCTTAGCAACTAACACCGAGTATAATTGAGTAATGTACAGTAGAGCCGGTAACAAATATGCTTAGGCTCTAATAGTAAATACATTACTTACAGCAGTTCTAATCAGATTTAGAAACTTACTATGATAGTTGCAGAAGTTTCAGTATCTGTTTTCTCTAGACCTTCAGGAACATCAGTATCCGTAGTTAGGGCAAAACCAAATTTCATTTTAATTGTTTCGTTAAGGCTAGAAACTAAAGCTGATTCAGCGATAGTACGAGTATTAGCCTCACCAGATTCAACACTGACGTTTTGTTCAAATCTTGCGTTTTTAGAAATATCCCATACTAATGCAAGTGATCCCCTTACAATCGCGCCACTTTCTGTAACGCCATCTTGCGTTTCAGTTTCTGTAAAACCCGGACCAATGTTTAAGTCTAAAGAAAGAGCGTCGTCATGTATTGCTCTGAAACTATAACCAGCAGCTACCGTTGTATATTGCTTATAACTACTAAATTCAGTATTGGTGTAGCTACCAAAAAGAAATGCAGCAGAAAACTCACCAAGAAGATAATCGCCCTGACCTGTTAATGCGTATTGATTGGCTGTGTCTTCAGTATATGTACTGCCATCATCATCTGTTAACTCATCTTTTTTAACTAACGTATTAAATGTATATTTTTGTTTCCATGAATCTTTCTGGTGAGCAGCTGAGATTTTTGTGAATATAGATGAAGATTCAGTGTTACCAGTTGTGATCAATAAACCAAGCTCTGCAGCAATTTTCCATGAATCGTCAACTGGGGCTGGTTCTTCAGCGAATGAATTAAACGATAGTAAAGAGGATGTTAGTGCAGTGCACAACAATGTAGATTTCATAATGTACCTATGTATATGTAAAAATATTAAAAAAGATGTGTTTGTTCAGCGCAGAGTATAGATCGTTATTTAAAAAAGTTAGCTCAAAGGGAAATTATTTTATAAATAAATTTTTTTAACAATTAAAAAAGTGTATTTGAATTAGAAGTTTACTACTAAGGTTACCGATGTTTGTGTATTAAAATTGGCGGTACCATCATCAACATCATCATCTGACGTTGCTTGATAGCTCACTTTCATTAGCATGGAACCGTGAATTTTTGCTGTCAATGCACTTTCCATAACAACACGTGTATTGATGCTAGAAGTTTCAAAAGTGACATTTTGAGTAAAACGAGAAGTACGGCTGACTCTCCAACTATAGATAGCAGAACCACGTACTACAGGGGCACTCTCCGTTGACCCGTTATCAGATTCAATAAAGGTATAACCGGGTGCAACATTGACGTCTAATTTTATTAAACTGCCATCTATAGCTCTAAAGTTGTAACCCACAACCAGTGAAGAAATAGATCTGTATTGTCCAAATCTATCAAATTCATTACCCCAGAATATTAAGGCTGATTTAGTGTCTGTTATTTTGTAATAACCTTCAGCATTGAGGGTATATCTTTCGTCCGAGGTTACTGAGGTTCGTTTATTGGTTTCGCTATCGATTTGGTCATATTGTATAAAAAGAGATTCAAATGTGTATTTATGGCGCCAATTATCCATTTCGTAATCGAGTGCTAACTTACTAAGAATAGAAGTAGATTCAGTGTTGCCTGTGGTAAATAAGGCACCAAATTCTGCATTGATATTTAATGTTGTATCGGTAAGTAATGGCTCAAGTTTATACAAACTATTTTCATCGACCAAGCGCGCGAACGAGAAAGGCGCAGTAAAGAGCAAAATAAATACAATAATATAATTAAGAAATTTCATTTTTAATTAGGTAGTCAACAAGTAACAGGCCGCATATTTTACATACAAGTACAAGGCGAGCGCAATTAGTTAAAACCCTTAAATAAATATAAATATTCAATAATTGCTGAATTTCTCAGTTTGTTTATTTGTGGTTATCAATTATTAGCATAAGTATTCGTTGTTAAGCGCACTGATATAAGGGAAAATTACGCCTGATTTATAATATTCGGTATTTTACTTTTATGGCTAACACACATTTTGATGTAATTATTATTGGCGCAGGTGCCGCAGGATTAATGTGTGCTGCACAGGCAGGATATCGTGGCAGAAATGTTTTAGTGTTAGATCACGCCAAACAGGCTGGTAAAAAAGTCCTTATCTCTGGTGGCGGTCGTTGTAATTTCACCAATATGGATGTTGAGCCAAGTAACTATATTTGCAGTAACCCACACTTTGTAAAATCTGCTTTGTCCCGTTATACCCAATGGGACTTTTTAGGCTTAATAGCCAAATATAATGTGGCCTACCATGAGCGTGATTTTGGCCAGCTGTTTTGTGACGACAGCGCCAAAGATATCGTGAATATACTGGTTAGTGAATGCCAAGAGGCAGGCGCAAAAATCCAATTACGCACTGACATTTTAGCCATAGAAAAAACGAGCGACAAATACCAAATTAAAACTAGCCAACTTAACTATACCTGTGAATCGTTAGTTATCGCTTGCGGTGGCTTATCTATGCCAAAACTTGGCGCAACACCATTTGGTTATAAAGTGGCAGAGCAGTTTGGTTTGTCCGTATTACCAACTCGTGCAGGTTTAGTGCCTTTTACTTTGCATGACCATGATAAAGAAAAATACCAAGACTTATCTGGCGTAAGTATCCCAACCAGAATTGAGTCGAAAGACGGAACCAGCTTTGCCGCTGACATGTTATTTACTCACCGTGGATTATCAGGCCCTGTGGTATTGCAAATATCTAACTACTGGCTAGCGGGAGAAGCAGTAAGTATAGACTTACTACCCAATATAGACTTAACAGCAGAACTAACGCAGCAAAGAGAAAATCACCCAAATCAAAGCGTAAAAAACACTTTGGCATTATGGTTACCAAAACGTTTTGTAGAAGCCTTAATAGAGTCAAAACAAATTACCGACAAACCATTAAAACAACTAGATCATAAAGAGTTTGACGGCTTAATTCACACCATTAACAACTGGCAAGTAAAACCAAACGGCACAGAAGGTTATAGAACTGCAGAGGTAACATTAGGCGGTGTGGACACAGATCAATTATCCTCAAAAACCATGGAATGCAAAGACGTAAAAGGCTTATATTTTATAGGCGAAGTTACAGACGTAACCGGCTGGTTAGGCGGCTACAACTTCCAATGGGCATGGGCATGCGGCTGGGCTGCAGGGCAGAGTGTTTAGTTGATGCTAACTAGACTAATAACGGTTAAATAATTTCATCCTGAAGTGATATTATCCTAATATCTCTATCCTATTTTCTGCTCATTGCTCGCTCTCCTGTGGCAAGGTCAATAGCCACCAGAGCGCGTAAATGAGGGTCTATAACTAAAGCGCGGTTATAGACAGTGTCAAGTGCAATCCCCTCTGGATAATCAAAGGTATATCATGAATAAGTTGTTTCTTTTTTATCAGGCTCGGATAAGGCCAATATAAACAGTCCCCGCTACGACACCTAATGAGACAATCAAACGAAGTGTTGAAGGAAAAAAACCATGAGCCAATTGAAATCGATTCCATAAATCCAACTTTCGTTGAAGTTTATGTTCATCACCGATTAATAAAGTTGGATATTCAGTAGGACTATTTCCAGCTATTGGAGCAGCATCGAGTTCAATACTACAGAGTAATTGTTGTGCTACTTTATCCTCGCTAATAATTAGCTCTTCTAATGTTGCAGACTTTATTGCACCTAAAGTGTAAATTAAGTTATTCATCTGCTTGCTAGCGCTTTCACACCATGATTTCCAATTTTTTTTACTTACATTCAACATTGAGAAATTAGGGTATTTGTTAGCCCAGTCGTCATACCCCGTAGCGCTAATAACAGCATCAGGCAGTACAATTTTTCCCGCACAGCTTGATATTTGGCGAAGTTCTTTCTGTGCATGCTCACATACTTTAATAATACGGCGCTTTTCAAAATAGCCTATTTTTTTATCAGCTGTAATAACTTGCCAAGTATTAACTAACAGAGCTAATTCATTATTGACTTTTGCTTGCAGGTGCTCACTACAATGAAGTAACTGAAGTAAAGACTTTAAGTAACTTTCCCAGCCTTCACTGCATTCTTTTGCAGCTTGTAGGTGGGCTACACGACAACTAGCATCATGTACTTTTAATATATCAGCAACTGCGGCTCTTTCAATTTCAATCTCTTGTATTGCATCAGGAATATCTGCTTTATTTAATTCATTTCCACGATGACGAATAACGCCACCAGACGGTTTAAATTTACCTGATGCTAAGTCTTTTAATGTACTTCTCTCTAGATCTAAATTTCTGGCTAATTTAAGATGTTCGGTAAGTGATTCTGGATAAAGTGACAGTATAGATTCATTAGGAGGAACAGTTAAATTTGCAGTATTTAATATTTCATCAACGTTATTGAACAGCCGAACAGGGCTTCGATTTAAGTAGGTACCACGATATTTGGGTAGATAAGACGCTTGGCTATAAGATTGGCTAACTACTTGTTCTGCGGATACTACAGTCATTTGAGTTATGTTGTCAGAATGGTAAAAACTATGGCTAACTGTTTGGCGTAGTTGTTTAGGATCGGAAAAAACCAACCAAGACTCTCGCTGATCTATGTTACTTGAGATATATACTTTTTTAGCGTTATCTTCTCGGTCACTATTTTGTGGATGCGTTGACCACATTTGCGGAGGACGAGCCATGTTTTTAGAGAAGATACGATGTTGGCTAACATTATCCCCTTCTGCTTCAGGAACGACACCAAACCCATCATCATTTAGTACTAGGGCAAGAGATTTAATCGCAGATTTTTGTGCACTAAATAAATCATTAATCAAATTTCCCTTACGCACTTCAATATTAACTACGTCAATCGTAGCTTGCCAGGCAGCATCCGCAGATTGTAGCTTATATAATGCATTAATGAGAGCATCGCTACCGGTTACCGATACAGCTACTAAATCGGCATTAAATTCCATTTCTCGGCTTAATGCTCGCTCTGCAATAACAACAAGACGAAATAGACTATCCATTAGTGAGCGAATAGACCAAATCACTAAACCAAGTAGCCAACCTAACCAAGCAATACGTATATCAATCTTAGATATAAAACGAACAGCAGAATCAAGCCAATCTCTGGTAACAACCATGTGACCAATAATTTGTTGTGCAATATAAACCCATCTACCAACCATCATTGAGCCTTGAGAGAAATGACCAAACTCATGTGCAAGTATCGCTTTAAGCTCACCTAAATTAACGACATTGACAAGGCCTAAGCCAATAATTAAATTCTTTTTAGAAGGGAAAAACATATTAATTAATGATAAGTCGTAAAATACAGCGGCATTAACATCTGCAGTAATAAATACTCTGTGTGGTCTCGGAGCACCAATTTCATCCGCTAAGGTATGCAGAAAATCAAATAATTTAGGTTCTTGTTTTGGAGTGACTTCTACACCCCTAACATTCCCTGATTTTCGGACTGAGAATAATGATTTGGCCATGAATATTGTTAATAAAGAGGAAATCAAGGTAACCAAAATATTAGCAAACGTAATATTGCCATCTATCATTTCAATTATATTGACATAAACAATCCAGCCAAAGCATGCAGCTAGACTCAGATAGAACAACATAAAAACCGTTAAACCAATCATGGCCAACCAAGCTTGTCGTTTATAGCTGATTTTAGCTCGGGTTAAGCTTTCAGGAACATTATCTGGGCTAGATGGATATAGAGGTATATTTGACATAGAACGCATCCTTGTTTTATCGGATTATTTATATTTTACAGTACAGGGGTTGCAATATTTCCTTTAACTTAGGCAGTTACCTTATTATGAATATTAAAAATAATCAAAATGAAGTTCATATATCTCTGAAACTAAAACCAAAATCCCGTTCATTTACCGTAAATACTCGCCAAATGCTTTGGTTATAGGCATTATTACGCTCAAGTTTTTGGCTTGGATTTAACTTCACAAAACAGTCAAAAATAAAAATTATAATATTCAAAGGAAACAAGATGACATTTCGATTATTAACCGCGGGTTTAACTTTTTTAGTAGCGTTAACAGCTTGCTCTGGGCAAGACGCTGCTACAGACAAGAGTGACGTAAATACTGAGCAAAAGATCTTCTCGCAAGATTACGTTTTAGAAACTCTACCAAATGGCTTAAAAGTCATGATAGTGCCAACGGATTATCCAGATGTTGTGTCACTACAAATTCCAGTTTCTGTTGGTTCTCGTGATGAAGTGGAAGATGGTAAAACAGGTTTTGCTCATTTCTTTGAACATATGATGTTTAAAGGCTCTGAAAAATTCCCACAAGATGTATATGGCGACATTTACAAAAATGCGGGTGTGGATAATCGTGCTTATACCACCAACGATTACACTAACTACAACCTAAACTTTTCTAAGCAGCATTTAGAAAAAGTATTAGAAATCCAAGCGGATATCTTTCAAAACTTAAGTTACACAGAAGAAGAGTTCCGTACAGAGGCGTTAACGGTTAAAGGCGAATATTTAAAAAATAACGCCAGCCCAGTTCGCCAATTATTATCTACGGTACGTGACAAAGCGTTTGATACTCACACGTATAGCCACACTACAATGGGCTTCTTTAAAGATATTGAAGCCATGCCAGATCAAATGGCGTACGGCCAACAATTCTTTGAGCGCTTTTATAAACCAGAATATGTGTCTTTGATCATCACAGGTGATGTAAACGCAGACGAGACGTTAGCGCTAGTTGAAAAATACTGGGGCATGTGGAAAAAAGGCGATTACGTTTCTAACGTTCCAGCTGAACCTAAACAAGAAAAAGCGTTATACCAACATAAAGTATCGGAAGGTTTACCAGGACATTGGTTATTGGTGTCTTATAAAGGCGCGGCGTTTGAACCTGCTAAAAAAGACAGAGCCACATTAGATTTAATATCTGAGCTTTATTTCTCTAGCAACTCAGAAATTTACCAAGAGTTAGTGGTAGATAAACAAATCGCTAGCCAAATGTTTACCTACAATCCAGAAACCAAAGATGCAGGTTTACTACATGTATTTATAAAAGTAGATAAACAAGAAAACTTATCTGTTGTACGTGATGCCATTAACAATACATACGCTAAAGCTAGAGTTGAGCTGGTGGACGCTAAAAAATTAGCGGATCTTAAATCAAACCTTAAATATAGCTTTGCTAAAGGCTTGGATTCTTCAAAATCTATTGCTGACACGTTAGCGCGTTATATGCACTTTGAGCGTGACCCAGAATTGTTAAATCAGTTATATGCTTCTTTAGATAAAGTAACGGCAGAAGATATCCGTAATATTGCTAATAAATACTTTGTGGATACTTCAC
The DNA here is from genome assembly GCF_947500655.1 of uncultured Psychrosphaera sp. Lineage (GTDB taxonomy): Bacteria > Pseudomonadota > Gammaproteobacteria > Enterobacterales > Alteromonadaceae > Psychrosphaera. The sequence continues at coordinate 138,078 of NZ_CANMSK010000002.1, forward strand.
GTACAACGGTAACTATGTCTGCGTTAGATAAGGTAACTGGCTTCGAACAAGAAGTAAGTTTAGAAAATGCAGTTGCTGAACTGAAAAAACCAAAAGCAGCAGGCGTATTTACTGTATTAGATAAATCAAGCAAGTCAGCACTAGTTGATGTGAATTTATTATTTTATACCGGTGCAGCGGCAGATCCTGAAGGCAAAAAAGGATTAGCAGCATTAACGGCTAATATGATCGCCAACGGCGGCAGTGTTTCTCGTTCTTATAAAGAGATCAAAACCGCGTTATACCCAATTGCAGGTAGTTTTGGTGTGCAAGTAGACAAAGAAATGATCTCTTTCCAAGGCCGAGTTCACAAAGACAAAGCGCAAGTTTGGTATGACATTGTAAGTGAACAATTGTTAAATCCTGGTTGGAGAGAAGACGACTTTACACGTATCAAAAAAGAGCAAATAGACGGCATTAAATCTGGCCTTAAAGCGTCTAATGACGAAGAGTTAGGTAAAGAAGTGTTGTACGAAGAATTATACAAAGGACATGTTTACGGTAATTATAACTATGGTGATTTATCAGATCTTGAGTCAATTACCCTAGATGACGTAAAACAGTTTTATGCGGCACACTTTACTCAGTCTAACTTAAATGTAGGTATTTCTGGTGCATTACCAGAAGACGTAAAAGCCTCGTTGTTAGCAGATTTAACAAAGTTAAACGTGGGTGAATCAAAACGCTTAACTATCGCTGATGCGCCAATGTTAAAAGGGCGTCACGCTACCGTTATTGAAAAGTCAGCTAAATCAACAGCCGTTAGCTTTGGTTTTCCAATCGACATTACTCGTAGCAATAAAGACTGGGCTGCATTGTGGTTAGTACGTTCTTACTTTGGTGAGCACAGAAGCAGTAATGCACACTTGTTTAAACGTATCCGTGAAGTACGTGGCATGAACTACGGTGATTATTCTTACATTGAATATTTCCCAAGAGGCATGTTTATTACAAAACCAAATGCAAACTTGGGACGTAGCGAACAGATTTTCCAAATTTGGATCCGTCCATTACGTACCAATAACGACGCACATTTTGCTACTCGTGTAGCTCAATACGAATTAGACCAATTGATTAAAAACGGACTAAGCAAAGAAGATTTTGAAGCCACACGTAACTTTTTAATAAACTATGTACCTCAGTTAGTTGCAAGCCAAGACAAGCAACTTGGTTATGCAATGGACAGTGCTTTCTACGGCATTGGTGAATTTGGCGCTTATGTAACAAGTCAGCTAAATTCATTAACTGTTGAAGATGTGAACCGCGTAATTACTGAAAACTTACAAAGCGAAAACATGCATTACGTATTCATTACAGCAGACGGTAAAGATATGGTTAAGCGTTTAAGCCAAGAACAGTCTTCACCATTAAAATACAACTCTGATAAACCAAAAGCGTTAACAGACGAAGATGCAATCATTCAAGATTACAAGCTAGCCATTCCAGCTAAGAATATTGAATTGTTGGATATTGATGCTGTGTTTGAGTAAGTTAGCTTAAAAAGCGGTAAGGCTTTAGGGCTTTAAGGCTATAAAGCTATAAAGCGATAAAACTGTAAGGCTAGAGAGTTATTAATGAAAGGTCAGCATTGCTGGCCTTTTTTGTGTCTGCAATTGTGCTTTTGTCGGAGGAGCTACTTATGAACCCGGCAGGCTCATCATTAAAAAGCCGCAAAAAGCTGGGGTATTTGGCGCGAGTTGTTTATCCACAAAGTTCATCATAGACAATACTTGTTGGCGGTATTCACAGTAAAATTCCCAACTTGGTGTTGCCTTGTAAGTTAAGTTTGGCAATTCAAAGAATTTGATCACGCCTTTAGCTGTGGTGGGTTTTATAAACACTTCTTCCTGTGGTTTAAAGTAGGCAGGTACAACCGATATTAATGACCATTTAGCTAATTTGTACTGCTTTAAAATATCCAACTGGGCGTTAAAGCCAGCTTGTGCATCACCATGTAATTGTTCGTACAAGCCGTTGACCATTAATTCTTTTTCATGAGCTGATAAATCATTTAACATGTTTTTGAATTTAGGTTTTTCAAAGGTAGAAACCATAGACGAGCGGCTTACGGTTTTGGCCCAGTTTTCTAAAATACGTGCAGGTAAGTTAAATTGATCACGGGAAAACACATCTAAAACAAAGTCTGTCATTTTGTCTACTCGGTGTTTTTTGCTCAGCTCAAGCATTTTTTCGTCTTGAAAACCTTGCGGGTAAACACGTAAAAAGTCTTGTTGGGCAATTTGTAATTTTTCTAAATTCATTAACTTACGGTAACTTGTAAACTGTATTTGCAAATAGTTTACTACAAGCTTGCATATACACCACTAACATAAGTATCCTACGCGACCTTTTTGGCTCTTCAATGTTAGCTTTAATGTTAGTTTTTAATTTGGATTTGGAAATATTTTATGATTGGTTTTGATTATGGCACCTCAAATTGTGCTGTTGGTATTATGGAAAATAGCCAACCTAAGTTAATAAATTTGGGTGAGCATGGTCGATTCATGGCGTCATCTTTGTATTCTCCAAGTAGAGATGTGATTGTTAACTGGTTACAAAAAAATATTAACGACCCACATAAAGAAGCCTTCACCAATTTAAGAAGATATCAATTATCATTAGGCCAAGAAGCGTTAGAAGACTTACGCTACGACGGCATTGCCGAGCATTTATCTTTTGGTAAACAAGCTCTTGCAAGATACCTAGAAGATCCAAGTGAAGGTTATTATATTAAGTCCCCTAAATCATTTTTGGGCACCAGTGGTTTGTTACCACCACAGATTGTATTTTTTGAACACATAGTTGCGTCTATGATGGCGCATGTAAAACAGTTAACAGAAAACCAATTACAAAGAGAAGTTAACCAAGTGGTTATTGGCCGCCCTATTAACTTCCAAGGTCGCAACAGTGAAGCAAGCAACAAACAAGCGATTGAAGTATTAACTAACGCCGCAAAACATGTTGGTTACAAAGACGTTGAATTCCAGTTTGAACCTGTCGCTGCAGGTTTTGAATACGAAGCCACCTTAAACAAAGAAACTCGCGTTCTAGTGGTAGATATTGGCGGTGGTACAACGGATTGCTCTATGTTGTTAATGGGCCCGCAATTTATTGATAAATTAGACCGCAGTGCAGAATTATTAAGCCACAGCGGTAAACGTATTGGCGGTAATGACTTTGACATCCAATTGGCGTTAAAAGGCATTATGCCTAACTTAGGTATCACCAGTAATCTGTTAACTGGAAAACCTATGCCAGTGAACAGTTACCATGAAGCAGTAGCGATTAACGACGTGAACGCTCAAACAGAATTTTATAGTGAGAAAAACGGTCGATTTTTATCGCAGCTAAAACGTGACTCCCAGCAACCAGAACTGTTAGCGCGTTTGTTAAAAGTGTATGAACAAAAATTGAGTTACCAGTTAGTTAATAGCGCAGAGCAAGCCAAAATTAACTTAACTGATTCTGAGCAAAACTCAGTGGACTTAAGCTATTTAGATTCAGGTTTAAGTCAGTCAGTAAGCCGTGAATTGTTTTTACAAGCCAGTGAAAATCAACTGAATAATATCGCTCAGTTAATGGAAGAAGCGGTTGATGCTGCAGGCTGTCAGCCAGATGTTATTTTTGTAACCGGCGGCACGGCAAAATCTCCGGTAATTAATCAGTTTTTACAGCAACAGTTTAATAATATTCCTGTAGTTATTGGTGATCACTTTGGTAGTGTAGCGTCTGGTTTAACCCGTTGGTCTCAGCGCATATTTTCATAACTCAAAAATAGCCTCATAGAGAGAAAGAAAAAGTCGATGTCTGGATTACCGTATTTAAATCATTACTCGCCGTCACTGGTTGAGCAAATTCAAGGAATGTTGCAGCAAAATAAGCTGCAAGGTTACATTGACGCTAAATACCCAGACAAACATAACTGTAATAACGACAAGCAGTTACGTGACTACGTAATGGAGATTAAAAACCAGTACCTTAAAAAATCTGCGCCCATTAACAAAATACAATTTGATAATAAGCTGCACGTAGTTAAAAATGCACTTGGCACTCACACTTATGTGTCTAGAGTGCAAGGCAGCAAGCTTAAAAGTAAAAATGAACTACGAGTGAGCTCAATCTTTAAAGACGCGCCAGAGGCGTTTTTGAGGATGATAGTCGTGCATGAACTTGCTCATGTTAAAGAGCTGGATCACAACAAGGCATTTTATAAACTGTGCTGTCACATGTTGCCGGAATATCACCAAATAGAATTTGATACTCGGGTTTATTTAACCTTGCTTGAGCATCAGAGTCGTCAAAGTCATGCTAGCAAAAGCATTGCTAGCAAAAACAGCAAACAGGCTGACTAAACATGCAACCGCAAGCCGACCCATTTATTGTTCCCAAATGTTTAGAACAAATCTCTATTGTGTATCAAGACGAATATTTATTGGTGATCAATAAACCCTCAGGCTTACTCAGCTTATCTGGCAAACATCCACTTAATAAAGATTCGGTACACTGGCGTTTGGTGCAAGACTTTCCAACGGCAACGCTCATTCATAGACTCGACTTTGGCACTTCTGGCTTAATGCTGGTGGCGCTGAATAAAGACATTAATAAACAAATATGTGAGCAGTTTAGTAACCGCTCTGTGCAAAAAGAATATCAAGCTATTTTAGATGGCAAGTTATTGGCTAAAAGTGGTGAAATTAACATTCCCATTATTAAAGACGCAGACAACTTTCCCCTGCAAAAAGTCTGTCATCAAACGGGTAAAAAAGCGATTAGCCAATACCAAATTATCAGTTACAACCAAACTAACAACACCACAAAAGTATTGTTCAAACCCATAACAGGCCGTACTCACCAGTTAAGAATCCATAGCCGAGAAATAGGCCACCCAATTATAGGCTGTGATTTATATGACGCAGACCAGTCTTATTTTAAAGCGGAAAGATTAATGCTACACGCAAGTAGGTTAGGTTTTACTCACCCAATAACAAATGAAGAGATGGATGCTAAGTTACCAGCGGATTTTTGAAGGTGCGAAGTCCATTAATTATTGCAGTACATTTAAACTAACTTTTAACTGTAGTTTAATATATACAGTTATCATTTTGCTTGGAACAAACTTAAGACTGACTTTTTTTAAAAGTAAGAGTTTGAGCGCCTCCCTTGTGAGGATATGTTAGCTTTAAAATAACGCCTTCAATTTTATATTTAAAATTCAATTTATTAGGTTTATTTATAAAAATAGTATCATTTGATATAGACACTCTATTTAGTACGCCATTCCCTTTATTATCTAATTCAAAATTTCCAGTTTCAACTTCTGGTAATTTAGGGTTATCTCCATAACAGTCATTTAAAATTGAATACTTTCCTAAATTATCAAAATCAAAATCAAAAGCGAAAGGGCATTCCACATTAACACTGTTACCTTTACGTAGTTCAATTTCCAACCATGAACCAGATAAATTATCTCCAAATGAAGACGTTGAAAATAGACTTAATAAAATAAACGATATAATCATTTTCATATGAATTACTCCTACTATTTTCCACACTAAAATTTGATTCGTTAAAAACAATTAATCTCAGTTTGAGCTTTCATATACAACTCCCCAAACTTTTAGTTCTCTCATCACTTTGGTATTACTTTTATTCTTTTTCGCAGTACTTATTATACAAAACAGTAAGCCTACTATTATTTTTAATATTGTTATGAATAAAGTCACAACTATCAGACTCTTTCAAAACCAGTTTAGTAATTGATAAGTAATATAGCCCATCAACCTCTCCTCCGACCCATGCAAATTCGAACTCAGTTTTAGCTCTAACGAGGTCTTTCTTAACTAAAATACCATTAAAGTAAAATCGGCCTAGATCCAAGTTAGCTATCGGTAATTTTTTCGTTGCGGCATCGCGTAATAACTTTACCAAATCCAAGGACGAACTTCCTAAATTGGGATTATCATAAAGTAAAATAAATAAGTAGTACCCAACTTTAATATCAGAACTTTTTGTATATTCGTCTAGTAAAATATCTTTTGCCAACTGTAAATTTATTTCAGTACCTAGACCAAATTGATAATGCCGAGCATAGTGAATCAGCGCATCTTTATCACCTAAGTTCATTGCTTTTTCAAAATATCGAAGAGAATATTTATAATTCCCCACATCGAAATAAAATGACGCTATATTGAACATTGATATACCAGGCTCAAATGAATTATTTATCAATAATGCAACCCCACCATCTATATCCTGCTCCCCACCTATACCACGTAATAACATTGAACCATAATTATTAACCAAAGACTTATATCTTACATGATGCTTTTGTAAAAGCTTTCTTACAGAAATATATTCGGTTTCTAAATTTTCCCTTAGCACAATATTGCTGTAATTTAAGATACAAATTTCATACACAACACACTGTTTATAATGGGTTAATAGTTTATTTTTTTCACCATTAACCTTCAGTTTCAATGCAGTTAAAAGGTGTGCGAAAGGTAAGTTTGAAGCTGGAATTTCAAAAGTTGCACTAGCAGGAGTGACTTCTTTTCCATGCTTTTTTATATACGCAATCCACTTTTGAGCAAGTTGTTGTTGCTCATTACACTCTTTTGAATGTGAGCTGCATTCTGTATTAGCAATTTGAAAAGCTAAGTCATAAACTTCATCACTATACTTCCAACCCGCAGCAGCACTAAAATTTAGCGCCAATCCTCCCAAGAACAACCAATATTTCATTATCTATCTACCTCAAATCCACCTAAGGCTTTCTTAAATGAATACGTTAAAAACAATTAATCTCAGTTTGAGCTTGTAGTAAAGCTAAGACTCTTGATTCACTTTATCCAATAACTCAATTAATTGCTGGGCTTCTTGATCTGTCATTTGTGAAAAAGAGCATTTTATTTTATCTGGAATACTTGCGGCTTGATGGCGTAATTCATCACCGTGAGGTTCAAGTTTAATGACCTTTCTGCGTTTGTCGTCTTCATCTTTCACAATTGATAGCAAGGATTTGTCCGTCATCTTTTTTAGAATTTGCGTCATGGCTCCGCCATCGATAGACGTTTTTTCTAATAACTCAGCTATGGTAATGCCGTCCTTTTCCCACAATGCCATCATCACAATATATTGAGGGTAAGTCAGGTCTAGCTTAATTAACGGCTCGCGGTAATCTCTAATAATACGGTTTGAAGCCATATATAGCCGATGGCATATTTGATTGTCTAATTTAAGTTGTGGATATTCCATTTTGTTTACCTTCGGCTCTTGTGTGCGTCAATAGCAGGATTGTAATTTGCACACAAAGTATTTGCAATGTTTGAAATAATGAATATACTTTGTATGCAAATTAATTTTGAGTAACTCTAGTTAGTTATTAACTGGACAATATTTATATAAAACACGTTTTTGGAGAACAGAATGAATGTATTAAAAGAAGTCGCATACACAGCAAAAGCAACAGCAACAGGCGGACGTACAGGATCTGCTAAAAGTGATGATGGTCGTTTACAAGTAAACTTGTCTACACCAAAAGGTTTAGGCGGTGATGACGGTGAAGGGACAAACCCAGAGCAATTATTTGCTGCCGGTTATGCCGCATGTTTTATTGGTGCGCTGCAATTTGTATCTGGTCAAACTAAAGTAGCTTTACCAAAAGAAACATACATCAACTCAGAAGTGTCAATTGGCGCAATTGAAGGTGGTTTTGGTATCGCGGTTAAATTAGCAGTATCTCTTGGTGATTTAGACAAAACACAAGCACAAGAGTTAGTAGATGCAGCACACGAAGTATGCCCATATTCAAACGCAACACGTGGCAATATTGAAGTTGAGTTGTCTCTTATTTAATTGGCGCTTATTTAACTAGCACTTATTTAACTTAATAAGTGCTGGTAATGCATAAGTAACCAGCTTTAAATAAAAAGGGCAAAGTTAATCACTCCGCCCTTTTTTAATGATCTATCAATAGCGTTTTTTTGGTTCTTGCTTGTGTTTGTACGTTAAAAATAACGCTAACCCAAGCCCACCAATACCAAATAAAATAAGCGCTAATTGCGCTAGCGTTAGTAGGTATAAATGTTCGTCTATGGTTAAATCAATAGTGATTTTTTTTCTGTTATCTTCTGTTTTAACAACGCTAACAACACCGTAGTCAATGTTTTCTTGTTGCATAATTTTTATTGATTGGGCTGCATTTTTTATCAGCGTTATGTAATCAGGCCCGGTTTCTTTGTTGGTGAACCTTGAGCGTTGTGGCCCTACCGTTGAAGCGAATGTATACCACCCATTATTTGGTATTGAATCAGCTATTAACATAACATTTACTTCTGGCTTTAGATTAACGCTGGTAGAAATAAACTCTTTACCCCAAGTAGAGATAACAGATTTAGCTTGTTCTTCTTTTAATTCTTTGTGGGCAAAAAAGAATACTAAAAGCTCACCTTTTTTTATAAACCCATAATCATTGTCATTTGTTTTGGTGTTTTCTGGATTAAAATTAAGTATTTTTTGCCAACAGTCTTTTTTACATGGTGTAGATGGGGTTATGTCATCCCACATAGTCATGATTTGTTCTTTAAATAGAGGATCATCCTGGTTGGATTTTGTTATCCATTTAGCCCATGAATGTAGAATAGAATAATCATATTGGAATACGTTTTTTTGGGCGACCAATTGTTGATTAGAGAACATGGCTTTCATTTTTAATGCTGAATAAATAGAATTGCTTATATTAGAAAATGTGAGTTGCTCATCAATCTGTTTAAGAGCTTCTAATTGTTTGGAAACACTGCCTAACAGGTCAACATTTTGCTCTGTATCTAATACATTAAAATAGTCACAATACTCATACGACTCACCTTCTAAAAAGTCTCCATAGATTAATAAGCATTGTCTATTCAGTGAATTGGTATAAATTCTCTGACCAACTTGATCGATAGATTTCCAATCTTCTAAAGTATTGATCTCTTTAATTTCAGACGCTTCTAACATTTTTAAGACAAGTGGTGCTTTGTTTAAATCCATATACAGCGATGTGTGCAAAATCAGAAATATAGAGGTCACCGCTAACCAAAAGGAATTTTTATTGTTTTTTTCTTGTTTAAAATCACGCTGGACTGAATGGGTGTTTTCAATACTGACAATATTGGATGTGTCATTTAACACTTCAAACGACACTTTTTGATCGAGTGGAATACGGTCTAATTTATCTTGCCAAATTGAGGGAAGTAAAAAGCTAACTTTTCCTAGACCACTTTCGTCATACACTTGGGCATGATGTTGATCATATCCATTTGCTATTTGACTAAATTGGCCACTCATTCTGGTCACTTCACATTTGTAACGAGCTCTTGCTTTAGAGCGATACCATAGACCAAATCCAATAAATAAAATAATGCCATAAGTTACAGCCCAAACAAGATAAGAGGAACTTCCATTAATCATAAATCCTGCGATCACAAAGCTGATCATCAGAAAAAAGGCATAACCTCCCCCACTGGTTATCGGATCAAAATATAAACGCTCGTTATCAGACGCATTTCTATTACTAAGGATCTCTAAAGGCAGATCATCAATTTTTCCAAGTTGCCCACTTTCTATTACTGATTTTGTTTGTTTTTCTAACTCACCTGTTAACAACTCACCCACTAAACTAAAATCGCCAAGTGACAGTAAGTAAAATTTATTATTAATCAGTGCCACTTTAGCAGGGGCTTGATTTTGAACACTGGTTTCAAAAAAACTTTGTAATTGCTCTACCGACAAAATATTTGGAACTTGAATATTAATGCCCGAAATAGACACTAACAGGCTGCTTGTACCAGAAGACGATGAAATACTCTGAATGGAAATTTCACCTATGATTATCATTTCAAATGCTCTAACGGGGTCTTCCAACTTCAAACCAAAAAGCTTATTTAAGGCAGAATTTTCTTGTTCGTCGGTTAATTCAAATTCTTGCTCATTATCTTCCAACGCATTAATTTCTTTGGCCAAATTAGTGGCGTTTTTTGAAGTTGTTTTGTAGGAAGTGAAATAAGAAAACAAGGCAAAGATTGAGATGATCAGAACGATGATTTTTAAGATAAAAGCGATACTATCCATTGAATGTTAAACCCTTTTTTACTGTTACTGCCATAGCTACTTAAGGAATAAAGAAAGTATGTGACGATTCACTTTTTATTAGTAGGTACGATACGAAATTTTTAACAACTTAAACATTAAGTTTATTGTGCGTTAGTATCAATAGGGGATATACCTAACGGATAAATTTTTGATAAATAAAATAAAAATCAATGGAACCGGAGTTGTTGATTAAGGAAAGTGCAAAGTTAATTACTTTGCACTTTTTATCTTTAAGGACAAGACAAGGGCTAATCCCAGTTTAAAATAACTTTACCTGACTGACCTGAACCCATAGTGTCAAAACCGTCTTGGAATTGGTCTATTGGGAATTGGTGAGTAATGATAGGCGATATGTCTAAGCCAGATTGAATTAAGCTTGCCATTTTGTACCAAGTCTCAAACATTTCACGGCCGTAAATACCTTTAATAACCAGGCCTTTAAAAATAACTTGATTCCAATCTACCGCCATATCTGACGGTGGAATACCTAACATGGCAATTTTACCGCCATTGTTTATGTTATTTAACATGCTATTAAACGCAGAAGGTACGCCAGACATTTCTAAACCAACATCAAAGCCTTCCGTCATGCCTAGCTCTTTCATCACGTCTTCTAGTTTTTGTTTAGATACATCAACGGCGCGAGTAGCACCCATTTTTTTAGCTAATTCAAGACGGTATGGATTTACGTCTGTGATCACAACATGACGAGCGCCAACGTGTTTGGCTACTGCCGCAGCCATAATACCAATTGGCCCTGCGCCAGTAATAAGTACATCTTCACCCACTAAATCAAAAGATAACGCGGTATGTACTGCGTTGCCAAATGGGTCAAAAACAGCGGCTAATTCGTCAGAGATATTGTCAGGAATTTTAAATGCGTTAAACGCTGGGATAACCAAATATTCAGCAAAAGAACCTTCACGGTTTACACCAACTCCAATTGTATTACGGCATAAATGCACACGGCCTGCGCGGCAGTTACGGCAATGGCCACAAGTAATATGACCTTCACCTGACACTCGGTCACCAACAGTAAAGCCACGAACTTCTTGGCCCATGTCTACCACTTCGCCAACGTATTCATGGCCTACAACCATAGGCACTGGAATGGTAGCTTTTGCCCAATCATCCCAGTTGTAAATGTGCATATCTGTTCCGCAAATTGCGGTTTTACGAATTTTAATTAATAAGTCATTGTGACCCATGACTGGCTTTTCAGCCTGAGTCATCCAAATACCTTTTTCTGATTTGGTTTTAGCTAGTGCTTTCATTGTCATGTTATTTATCATTGTCATCTTACTTAATAATCTTTAATTCTTTACCTACTTTGATGAAAGCAGCAATCGCTTTATCAAGTTGCGCTTTGGTATGTGCAGCAGAAATTTGAGTACGTATACGAGCTTGGCCTTTTGGTACAACAGGGAAGCTAAAACCAACCACATAAATACCTTCTTCTAACATTTTTTCTGCCATGTCAGACGCTAATTGTGCGTCACCTAACATCACAGGAATAATCGCATGATCTTTACCTGCTAAGGTAAATCCAGCCGCTTCCATTTGCTCACGGAAATAAGCTGCATTAGACCAAAGCTGGTCACGTAATTCAGAACCTGTTTCTAGCATTTCTAATACTTTAATAGACGCATTTACAATTGAAGGTGCAACCGAGTTTGAGAATAAATAAGGACGTGAACGCTGACGTAACCACTCAACCACTTCTTTTTTACCTGTTGTATAACCACCAGACGCGCCGCCTAATGCTTTACCAAGCGTACCTGTAATGATGTCTACTCTGTCCATTACACCGCAGTATTCAGGTGTACCACGACCATCCTCACCAACAAAACCAACTGCGTGTGAATCATCAACCATAACAAGAGCATCGTATTTATCTGCTAAGTCACATACGGTTTTAAGATCACAAATAACGCCGTCCATTGAGAACACGCCATCAGTAGCAATTAATTTGAAACGTGCGCCGTCAGCAACCGCTTGTTGTAATTGTTTTTCTAGGTCAGCCATGTCGTTATTGGCATAGCGGTAACGTTTGGTTTTAGATAAACGTACACCATCAATAATAGAAGCATGGTTTAACGAGTCAGAAATAATCGCGTCTTCTGCACCTAAAATAGTTTCAAACAAACCGCCGTTAGCATCAAAACATGAACCATATAAAATCGTGTCTTCTGTTTGTAAAAATTCACTGATTTTAGCTTCTAATGCTTTATGAATATCTTGCGTACCACAAATAAAGCGAACAGAGGCGACACCAAAACCGTGTGCATCCAAGCCTTCTTGTGCGGCTTTGATCAAGTCTGGGTGATTAGCTAATCCCAAATAGTTGTTGGCACAAAAGTTTAAAACCTGTTCGCCATTAACATCAATACTGGCTTTTTGTTGTGACGTAATAATACGTTCAGACTTATACAAACCATCAAGTTTTACTTGTTCAATTTCTTGTTGAAGGTGTTTAAAAAAACCGGCTGCACGCATATAAGTCTCTCCAATTTGAGTTGATTTTGAAATTGTTTCATCAACTCTTTTAACAATTATTTTAGGGATTAGTCCAAGAATAGATGACTATTCTACAATGCCATGGATTGTATAGAATTAATTCATTCAGTACAGTAAAAGCAGCAGTTTCAGCCCTAATTTTGTTAATCATTATTATTAGATTTTGTGCAATTTACTGCACAGAGTCTGATCGAGTAACTTATATAAAGGTTCTAATTCTGTTGATTTAAGGTATAACAAAAATAAGAGCGGCATTATTAGTAAACGAATTAAGAACACATGAGTAGTAAAATGAATTCACAGAAAGTGGTATTGATCACAGGTTCAAGCAGAGGCATTGGCGCTGCTAGTGCAAAATTATTTGCCAGTAAAGGTTATAGCGTGTGTGTTAATTATAAACATGACCAAGCTTCCGCATTAAACGTGGTAAAAGACGTTCAAGCAATGGGTGTAAAGTGTATTGCGGTACAAGCTGATGTTGCTATTGAGTCTGAGGTAGAGGGTTTATTTAACCAAATAGACAGCGAACTTGGCAGTATTACTGCTCTGGTTAATAACGTAGGTGTTTTGCAATCTCAAATGCGTTTACAAGATATGAACGCAGAGCGTATTAACAACATACTAACCACAAATGTCACTAGCTACTTTTTATGCAGCAAATACGCAATTAAGCGCATGTCTTTAGAATTTGGTGGTAACGGCGGCACTATTGTCAATGTATCTTCTGGCGCAGCTAGAACCGGCTCACCAAATGAATATATAGATTACGCAGCATCAAAAGGCGCAATAGACACGTTAACGGTTGGTTTATCAAAAGAGCTAGCAGCACAAGGTATTAGGGTAAATGGCGTGCGCCCAGGTTTAATATATACCGACATGCACGCAGACGGCGGTGAGGCGAATCGAGTAGACAGATTAAAAACTAAAATCCCACTACAACGTGGCGGCGAAGTTGAAGAAGTTGCAGAAGCCATATATTGGCTAGCCAGTGAAAAGTCGTCATTCTCTACTGGCACCATTATAGATGTTACCGGAGGAAATTAAGTGATATTAACAACACCAATAAACACCGATATACAACAAATGAGCAGTTGGTTTAAAGATGAAGCTGAAATGCGGATTTGGTCTGGACCGCAATTCCGTTATCCATTTGACCAAGTCACGTTTAAAGCTGATTTAAGCATGGAGCGTTTACCATCTTTTTGTTTAAAACATTCAGAGCCAGCAACTGATGTTGAACGAAATTTATTGGTAGGTTTTGGTCAGTATTATTTACGTGCAGGACGTTGCCATTTAGGCCGTTTAGTGATCAATCCTGATTGCAGAGGTCAAAACAAAATAGCGGATTTGATTTCATTGTTAGCTGACAAAGGCTGTGCAGATTTAAAGGTAAACGAGCTATCTTTATTTGTGTTTAACGACAACCATAAAGCCAAAAGAGCCTATGAGAAACTAGGCTTTGTTGAAGCTGAATACCCAGAGCTTCTTGTTTCAGGATCAGTGCCAATGGAAGGTTGTGTTTATATGATCAAAGATAGATTAAAGGAAACACTTTGAAAATAGATCGTATGCTAACAATTATTGTCATGTTGCTTAACAGAAATCGAATATCGGCAACAGAACTCGCTGAAAAGTTTGAAATCTCAGTTCGAACGGTTTACAGAGATATTGATGCAATAAATATGGCTGGCATTCCAATTATTTCATACCCTGGGAATAATGGCGGTTTTGGTATTGTAGATAATTATAAATTAAGCCACCAGTTACTTACGCTAAACAATTTGTGCACCATACTTTCAGCACTTAAGAATATGAACTCAACCATTGAAAATAGTGAACTTGATGCTTCTATAGAAAAGCTACGGAATCTTATTCCAGAAGATAAAACTAATCATTTTGACCAACATATGGAACAAGTTATTATTGATATGATGCCTTGGGCAAACTCTTCAAAGCAGAAAGATTTGGTCAAAATAATCCAGAATGCCATTGCTCAGTCAAAAATAATATCTATTACATATAGAAACTTTTCAAATGAAAAAAGCACAAGACAGTTAGAGCCTATGTCGGTCATTTTTAAAAATTATGCTTGGTATTTGTTTGCTTATTGTCAGTTAAAAATGGAATTTAGATTATTCAAAATCTCTCGTGTAATAGATTTAAAAGTGGATGAAACACGGTTCACTCGCAGAGAAAAGTCATATCGTGAAATTGAACAAGAATCAAAGAAAGACGTCTCTTTAGTTAGTCTTACATTAAAATTCACATCTCAGGTGAGAGTTCGTGTAGAGGATGTTTTTGACAGAGAAAATATTGAATATCTGGACACTGGTGAAATGATTGTAACGGCACAGTTCCCTGAAATGGAATGGAACTTTGGATTGATTTTCAGCTTTGACGAACACGTAGAAGTATTAGGTCCTGAAAGAGTGCGCTTAGCAATTGCTGCAAAAATAAAGTCCATGAATGATAAATACACTTAATAATACAATTGGTATAAGTCTTATTTTTTTAATAACAACGTTTATTCAAACCTGACAGACTGATGTCAAACCTCAGTGTTAAATTCCCCTCTTAATTTAAACAACTATTATTAATTTAAGTAACTAGAGGTTATTTTATGAACTACCCAATGGATTTTCCCAATTCGACCATTATTTCAGTCAACGGTGTGGAACTTGAAGTCTTTGAAGCTGGTAAGCAAAATGCTGGTAAACCAATTGTTCTTTGTCACGGATTTCCAGAAAATGCGTTTTCTTGGCGTTTCCAAATTCCAGAACTCGTAAAAGCTGGATATCATGTCATTGTACCTAATCAACGTGGTTATGGTAATTCATCTTGTCCAACTGAAATAACAGCATATGGTATTGAACATTTAACTGGGGATTTAGTTGCTTTACTTGACCATTACGGATATGAAAAAGCTACTTTTGTAGGTCACGATTGGGGTGCTAACATTGTTTGGAGTCTCGCTTTATTACATCCTGAGAAAGTAAATAAAATAATAAATTTGGCTTTACCATATATGCAAAGAGGAGAAAAACCTTGGATAGAGTTTATGGAAGAGATATTTGGTCCAGATAATTATTTTGTTCACTTTAACAGACAAGTAGGAGTTGCAGATGCTATTTTGGATGAAAACAAATCTCAATTTCTTGGTAATTTATTCAGAAAAAATGTACCTCTTACAATGCCTGAGCCAGGTATGATGATGATCAATCTTGCCCAATCAGTAGAATCAGTTGGTGACCCGATAATGACTGATGATGAATTGAATGTTTATGTTTCTGCTTTCGAAAAATCTGGGTTTACAGGAGGTATTAATTGGTATAGGAATTTGGATCAAAACTGGCATTTATTGGCTGACGTAGCACCTATTATTCAGCAACCAGCTCTTATGATCTATGGCAACTATGACATGATCCCTAAGTCTGAAAATCTTTCTGATTTTGTTCCTAATGTGGAAGTGGCTAGTTTAGATTGTGGTCATTGTATTCAACAGGAAAAGCCTGAAGAAACAACTCAACTTATTTTAAACTGGTTGCAAAATAAGTAACTAATCTTTTGATTTAAATGAGTTCAATCAACCTTATAACCGTAAAGTTGGTTGTTCTCTTTATCATAAAAGTGAAAAACATAGGTTTAGCATGATGCATTGGACGCTATATAATCAATAATGGTATCGGCATGAAAGTACGGTTAGGTGAGAGTCTGTTACTGCATAGACTAAGCGATTTGTTTCGTCGATACGCCTAGACCAAAAGCCAGATAAGTTTTCTTTTAGCGGTTCAGGCTTTCCAATACCCTCAAATGGTGAGCGTTTGGTATCAATTATTAGCTTGTTAATTCGTTTAAGTGTTTTCTTATCTTGGCCTTGCCAATAGATATAATCGTTCCAAGCTTCATCTGTCCATGCTAGCTTTCTAGACATCAATAATATCTCGTTCATTGGTTTTGTCTGACATGTATTGTTCAATAGATTTTGCTAAATGAGCGGCATTAGCTGGTGATTTTAGTAAATGAACCGTTTCCATTAAGCTATTGTAATGATCCATAGACATGACGACAGCATCCTCAGCATCTCTTCGAGTGATGACGGTATAATCGACATCATCAACAACTTGATCTAATACAGATTTAAGCTTATTTCGAGCTTCTGTAAATGAAACAACTCTCATATGTCACCCCCATATATTACTTCTGTACTTGTACAATAAACAAGACAAGTTTAGTGCAAAATACCAACATGTGCAATATATAGTACAACTCTAATTTTTGTAAAGAATACGGGTGAAGAGTCTTAATGAAATTGGAGTAAGTGTGAGTGAAAGTTTTAACGCTAGCTTTCGCTTTCTGTATCACTATTTGAGTTTGTATTCTTTATGGTGTGTATAAACAAGTAAACCGCTGCAATACCAGCGAATACCGCAGCAAGTGGTATAAAGCCAATTTTGTCTAAGCTTAGTTCTTGTGCAAATGCCATGTAACCAATTAAAAAACCTAACTGAGCCACACCAAATAGTGCCACTAAAAAGCAAACTCCAAGGGTTATCCAATTCAATATAGTGAGTCTGTTTTCCATCAATTAAATCCTTATTAAAACCTTTGTATTTGTATGAGAGTTTATTTTAGACATTAAAAAGCCAGAGTAAAATTTAATTTTACTCTGGCTTTAGATAATAGCAAATAACCAATTTATATGAAGGTATTAGCCAAGAAAGCTAAAATGTAAGCCAATATGGCGTAAGCTACATATAAGCCCCAAGCTAACTTCCCATTACCAGTTTCTGCTTTTAATGTCGCAACAGTTGCCACACATTGTAATGCCACAACATAAAACAATAACAAGCCAATACCAGTGCCTAGCGGCAAGCCGTCGTTCATTATATTTTGTGCAAGGCCTGCAATATTTTCGTCCGCGCCTTCCATACCGTATAAGGTACCAAGTGCGCCAACAAATACTTCACGGGCTAAGAAGGACATTAATATTGCAATGCCATAACGCCAATCTAAACCAAGTGGCGCAAATACAGGTTCAATAAAGTGACCAATAGTACCTAACCAAGAATCTTCTAAACTTGCACCCATTGGGAAGTAACCTAATACCCAAATTCCTACAGCAACCATAAAGATAATTGGTCCAGCGCGTTTAATAAATTGAACGCCGCTGTTAATGATACGGTGATAAAGCGGTTTCCAATGTGGTAAACGGTAACTTGGTAATTCAATAATAAACGGCATTTCTGACTTTTCTTGTTCAGTCGCTTTAGAGTGGCTTAATACAGCACTAACAATAAGTGCGGTTACTATGCCAATCATATACAAGCCAAAGAATGTCACGCCTTGCATATTAAAGAAGCCTAGAAAGTACTGGTCTGAAGGGATAAATACAGAAACTAATAAAGCGTATACAGGTAAACGAGCAGAACAAGACATAAGAGGTATGGTTAACATAGTGATCAAACGCTTACGTGGAGATTCTATAGTTCTTGCTGCCATAATCGCAGGGATTGCACAGGCATGGCCTGATAAATAAGGAATGAAACTACGACCAGATAGACCAAAGTAACTTAATGGTTTATGACAAATTAACGCAGCACGGGCTAAATACCCGCTGTCTTCTAATAAGCCAATAACAAAAGTAAGTACCATAATTTGCGGAACAAATACGAGGAATGAACCCACACCACCAAATATCGCATCATTCAAAAAGTCGGTGACTACGCCTTCGCCAGTAAACTGAGTTACAAATCCTGCAAAGCTAGCAATAATGGTTTCTACACCATCCATAAGTGGCGTTGCCCATGTAAAGATACTTTGGAACAGCACAAACATAATAGCTAAAAAGGCAAAGCCGCCTAAAAAACTATTAAGTAAAAAGGTATCTACTTTGTTTTGATTTTTTAGTACTACATCTTTGTTAATCGCATATGCCTTTGCTAATTTACGGCTGAAATCAACAAATTCTTTAGTGGTCTCTAAGTGAGCAATTGGGCTGTGAGGCGTAAAGTGTTTATGTGCTGCTGACAATAAACTGTCTTTAAACTCTGAAATTCCATCAAGAGAACGAGCAGACAATGCATAAACAGGTGCACCAAGGTCAATAGATAAAGCTTCAATATCCAGATCATGACCAAAACGCTTTAGCTCATCAATAAAGTTTAAAACAAATACGATTGGTTTGTTCGCTTTAATCGCTAATTGCTGTGCTTGTAAAGCAAACACTAAACTACGTTCTAAACGAGTGGCGTCTAGTACACAAACAACTAATTCAGTTTCTTCATCTTTAATGCGCGATGTTAATTGATCGACCGCAACTTGTTCATCAATCGATAAAGTATTGAGAGAATACGTACCAGGGAAGTCGACAACTTCATAATCGCCCATTTTCCCGCTTTTAATTTCAACGGTTACACCTGGGTAGTTAGCGACTTTTTGTCGTAATCCGGTAAGTTGATTGAATAACAGGCTTTTGCCGCAGTTAGGTTTACCTACAAGTAATATTTTTTTCATTAGAGACTAATTTATTTGGTTGATATGAAAATTTGTTCAGCTACTGTTTGTTCAAGTGAATATACACAATCGCCAACTTGAACAACTAAAGGGCCAGCAAACAGGCTTCTACGCAAACACGTAATGCTTTGGTCAGCTTCAAATCCCATTTCAACTAGGCGAGTACTGACAGAATCATCTAAATGCTCACAAAGGTGTGAAACATTTGCCGTTTCGCCTTTATTTAAATCCCATAACGTCATTGCTTGATCCTAAAATCTAAAGATGAAACGCCATAATATACCTTTTTAACCAAAGTGTTAAATGATAATAGTTGTTATTAACGTTCTAATTTATGTGGGACTAAAATCAGAGTATTGATTTGGCCGCAGCGGGTAAATCTTGAAAAATCGCGTCGGCTAATTCTTCTGCTTCTGGGGGAAAGGATTGCCCCGAATTAACCAAGTACTTATGTTTAATCCCTGCGGCAATAGCAGCTTGCATATCGGATGCTTTATCGCCAATCATAATAGATAAATCAGGGTTTAATGAATGTTCGCTAATGGCTTTTAATAGCATCCCAGGTTTAGGTTTACGGCAGTCACATTCTTTTAAATAAGGCGCATTGGCTTTTGTTGGATGATGTGGACAATAATAAACCGATAAAATGTCTACACCGTGGTTTTTAAATTGCTCAACCATCCATGTTGTTAATTCTGCGAAGTCTTGCTCGGAATAATAGCCACGACCAATACCCGACTGGTTGGTAACGATAACAATTTTATAACCTGCATCTTGAAACTGTTTGCAGGCGCTAAATACACCATTTATAAATTCAAAATCTTTTGGTTGTGATACATAGCCATGATCAACATTAACCACGCCGTCGCGGTCTAAAAATAATGTTTTGTTTAGTGTAGAAGTTGGATTTAAAGATGCCGAAGTCATTAAAGTTCAAAGTCCTGTACTATGTTGTCAAACTTCTCTTTTACATGTTCAACGGTGATCTGCTGCATTAAATCAGCGCCTTTAACACGTACGCCCCATTTTAAATTCTCAGCGCTGTCACCTTTTTGCAAAAATAAATTGCGATGATAAACCTCAGTAACATATTTTTGATACAAATATGGACCAGTACGTTTAGGGTTGGAATGTGCGTAAACCCCAAGTACTGGAGTACCTTGTGTTACTGCCATATGAGCAGGGCCTGTATCTGGCGCTAGTACTAAAGTTGCATTTTTTAAACAAACTAACATTTGTTTTAAACTGGTTTTACCTATTAAGTCAGTAATCTCAGTTTCCGCATTCTCTATTATTGCATCACCAAGTTCGCGGTCTATTGGTGCAGGACCACCACATAAAGCAACCTTAAAACCTTTTTGTGCTGCATGATCAGCAAGTGCAGCGTAACGTTCTGGTAGCCAGTTTCGCTCTTTTTTACTAGCTGCAGGAGATATCACAAAGGTTTTAGATTTTGGGTCGATGTGGCTATTGGCAAACTTGATGTCGTCGTTTGAAACCGGAATATTCCATGTTAAATTATCAAGCTCAGCAAGCGAAACGCCTAACTTTTGGGCAAAACCAAAAAAACCTTCTATTACGTGTGGTTCAACTTGTGATGCAATACGCTCTTTGGTGAATAAAGCATGTAGTTCTTTGGAACGGTCACGATCAAAACCAATTTTGCGTTTTGCGTTAATATACTTTGCTGCCCAGTTTGCCCTTAATGCCACTTGCATGTGTAATAACACATCAAATTCTTTGCCAGCTAAATCGTGTTGTAACTGCTTAAAAGCGGCTCTACCTTTAGATTTGTCAAAAATTACAAACTCAACATTTGGCAAACCGTCCAATAGCATCTTTTCTATTTTACCAATGATCCAAGTAATTTTAGCTTGAGGATGCTTTCTTTGGATAGCCTGTACAGCTGCAACCGCGTGACATACGTCACCAATGGCCGATAACCTTAATACACATATAGATTGTAAAGACACATAAACTCCTACTACAAAAATCAAATCAAATTGGCTTAAGATGGTCATGCTAATGTATGATTTGCACTATTCCAACTTAAAACTTGTAAGAAGTCGTTTTGTTATCAGATACAACTGCTATGTTATGGCGTAAAACTACCGAAAAAAATCAAACAATTTTTGCGCATAACAGCGTGCCAGACACTGTAACAAGTGATTGGTTTAGTGCTGCGTTTTGGTCAGAAAAAAATGCAATAATTGGTGAGTCCAAAGGCCGTAACACCACTTATTTTATTAAATACAATTCGGTTTTAGAGGCATCTTCAGGGGAACGTCAGTTTGTTTTACGTCACTACTATCGTGGCGGTTTAGTTAGCAAAATATTACACGATGAATTTTTATTTACCGGCATAAACAAAACTCGCAGTATTGCGGAATTAACTATGCTACAAAAAATGGTCGACTTAGGTTTACCTGTGCCAAATCCTATCGCGGCTATGGTAACGAAAGTAGCTGGTTTATGGTGTCGGAACGATATTTTAATTGAGAAAATTGCCAACGCTAAAGATGGTTTCCATTGGTTGTTAACTGAAGATCTGTCAGATGAGGTTTGGCAAAATATTGGTGCAACTATTAAGCTCTTTCACCAGGCTCGAGTGTGTCATAACGACCTTAACATTCATAATATTATGATAGATAAGAGTGGCAAGGTATTCTTAATTGATTTTGACCGCTGTGAATTTAGAGAGCCAGAATTTAATGCCCCAGCAATATTTTGGCAACAAGCTAACCTAAATCGTTTGTTACGTTCATTGAATAAAGAAAAAGACAAAGCAGTTAACAATAATAAAGAATTCCATTTTAACGACAGTAAATGGCAGCAATTTTTACTAGGCTATGCTAAATGAACTTGTTAATAAACGGCAGAAAAACAAGTCCGATTAAACGACAGTTAATACTGCTGCTTTATAATTTTTTATTAGTAATATTTATACTTGTAGATTTCACTAAGTGGGTTATTGCGTTAGTGAAACAAGCCATGTTTTTTATTTTGCGCAAGCCACTTAACGGCACAGAAAAACGCGATTGGTATTGGGGGCAAAAATACGGCTTAGTAAGTAAAGGGTTACCTTTAAGTCAACTAGTTTCAGAAAGCAAAACGGTAATGTTCCACTGTGCGTCAGTCGGAGAAGTTGTTGCGGTTATTCCACTTATAAAGCAACTGTTATATGACGCTAAAGGCACTTTATTAACGTTGAATTTTGTTGTCACCACAAACACCAAAACAGGAAAAGAACAGTTATTACGATCATTGGATGATGAGCTTAAAAACAAAGTCACACACTCCTATTTACCTGTTGATCTGCCTTGGTTAATGTCATCATTATTAAAACAAGTTAAGCCAGATATGCTTGTTATTATGGAAGTAGAACTGTGGCCTAACTTGATCAACCAATGTTATAAAAAACACATTCCCGTGAGCATAGTAAACGCCAGATTAACGGACAAAACCACAAAGGGTTATCAAAAATTTATTAGCCTTGCCCAGCCGATGATTAAGCAATTACACCGAGTGTAT
This sequence comes from uncultured Psychrosphaera sp., assembly GCF_947500655.1. Lineage (GTDB taxonomy): Bacteria > Pseudomonadota > Gammaproteobacteria > Enterobacterales > Alteromonadaceae > Psychrosphaera. The sequence goes on from NZ_CANMSK010000002.1 coordinate 160,809, forward strand.
GCCCGTAATCAAACTGACTTTGATAATTATCTGGCAATGGGCATCAATCGAGATAAGTTATCTCTATTCGGCAATATTAAATTTGATATTGGTCAAGCTAATATGCAATTGGCACAAGAGCTAAGACAGTCACTTAATCTTCAAAGCCGCCGAGTCATTATTGCTGGCAGTACGCATGAAACTGAAGAAAGCTTAATTGTTGAAGCTTACAAACAATTTAAAACTCAATATCCAGATTTGATTTTAATAATATGCCCAAGACACCCAGAACGTTTTATATCAGTTTTTGAATACTTAACGTCACAACAACTCAATATAGTTAAAATGAGTGAGTCTGAGTCGGCTGAAGCCACAACTGATGTGTTATTGGGCGATCAAATGGGACAACTAAGTAAATTATACGGTGTTTGTGATATCGCCTTTGTTGGCGGTTCGTTTGCCAAGCGTGGTGGTCATAACCCAGTAGAGCCTGCTGCATTTGCTAAACCTATCATTATGGGACCACATGTTTATAACAACCCTGAAATTTGCCATACATTAGCGGATGACGGAGGATTAACCATTGCCAATAACCACTTTGAATTTGTGAGCCAATTAAATACATGGTTATCTGATCAAGAGTTAAGTGAAAACACAGGTAAAAAAGCATTGGCTACATTGCAACAAAACTCAGGTGTGATTAAACAGATCAGTGCTGAGTTGATATGTATATTACAAACAACACAAATAGGTAAACCCTCTTAAAGGGAACTTGGCATTAGCGGTTAGAGAATGTAACCTAGCCGCCTTATTCAAATTCATTGAGTATAAATTAAGGACAATAGATTGAAATTCCAAAGGTTATCAAAATTAATACTGCTAAGCTTAGTTGCACTTCTGTTAACTAGCTGCACCGCAATTAGGCTAGTCCAATCTGCAGATATAAAAGACCCAACTTTTAAATATATAGACAATAAGGTTGCTAAAGTTAGAGATAACAAAACCATCGTGAATTTAAACTTTGAAGCTAAGAACCCAAACGAGATTGGCCTTAAAAATATCTTTATAAGTTACGAGCTATTTACCGAAGGAAAGCGTTTTCTTAAGGGGCGGAATATTAAAATCCATTTACCGCCTAATAGTACAACTAAATTAGTTGTTCCTGCTGAAATTGTATATAAAGATGTATTTAGAGCACTTGGCCCAGTAGCAGAAAAAATATTGTTAAAACACAAAGAACTTCCAGTGTTAGTTAAACTTAAAATTTCAGGAACACCAACGGTATATAATGAAATTGAAGAAGGTGCTATTTTCTCATTCAAGTTGGGGATGAATAAAACAATTCATGTTCCTATTCCACATGACAAAATCGATAAGGCCGTTAATAAAGCTGCAAAAAAAGCTAAGAAAGAATTAGATAAACTGAAAAAATTCTTTTAGTAACTTGTTTAATAAATTCTAGAGCATAAGTCATAAAGGTAGTCGTTAAACATGAACAAAATCACAATTAATTTAAAGCCTATTTTAGTTATATTGTTAAGCTGTTTAGCGACATCTTGTGTTTTTTATCCTAAAACGTCAGATTCTCAAAGTTATTACGATGAATGTAAAATGGTGACCAAAAAGCTTTCGTTAGAAGTACTAGGGGATGAGAATTTTTGTAGTCGTGATGGTTCTAGTGACAATTTACAATGTTTAGTTGGCGCTGGTATTGTTGCATCAGCATCTATCGTTATCTCTGGCAGTATTGTTGTGGTTGGTAACACACTCCATTGGTTGGAATATCAATCGGGATGTACGCCAAAAAATCGCAAAAAAAAGCATAAGGTACAGGTTTAGACTTAAACTCCACTCTACGTTATTTCAATTATTAATTATTTCACTTTTAACTAGATCTCCTTCCACGGTAAATCAACTTTGTATTGTTCGTTACTAGATTTACCATCTCAATCTTTCCAACATCTGCTATATATATTAGCTAATACATTAAGAACGTATTGACTCAATTATCGGGCGTTTACTTACACATCAATTACTCGTGAATAGTCATGATATATAGTTATAATCACCTTATAGGTAAAAGCTGTTACAAGAATCGATATTAGCAGCTTTATCTAATTAAACGAATGGTCGATAGTGGTGTCAGAGCACATCATAAGCTTGTGCAAATAATAGTATCAGTTTTATTAAATCTCGCTGATTGGGGAGGACTTATTAGAATTGATATCAATTTTCAATTGAAAGATAGGGGAACTACATATGTCTAATAATAAATGTCCAGTAATGCATGGCGGCGCAACAGAAACCAGCATGAATACTATGGAGTGGTGGCCTAAAGCACTCAACCTAGATATTTTGCATCAGCACGATAGCAAAACTAACCCAATGGGCGAGGACTTTGACTATAGAGAAACCGTTAAAAGCCTAGACGTTGCAGCATTGAAAAAAGATATGCATGCAGTAATGACTGATAGCCAGGAATGGTGGCCTGCCGATTGGGGACATTACGGTGGTTTAATGATCCGTATGTCTTGGCATGCCGCAGGTACTTATCGTATTGCAGATGGCCGTGGTGGTGCTAGTACCGGAAATCAACGTTTTGCCCCACTTAATTCGTGGCCGGATAATGCAAATTTAGATAAAGCACGTCGTTTACTTTGGCCAATCAAGAAAAAATACGGTAATAAACTTAGCTGGGCTGACTTAATTGCTTATGCTGGCACTATGGCTTATGAATCTATGGGTTTAAAAACCTTTGGTTTTGCCTTTGGTCGTGAAGATATTTGGCATCCAGAAAAAGATATTTATTGGGGAGCCGAAAAAGAATGGCTTGCGCCAAGTGGCAGTGAAGGCAGTCGCTATTCAGGCGAACGCGACTTAGAGAATCCATTAGCGGCAGTAATGATGGGACTTATCTATGTTAATCCAGAAGGCGTTGACGGTAATCCAGATCCTCTTAAAACCGCTCACGATATGCGTGTTACGTTTGAGCGTATGGCAATGAATGATGAAGAAACCGTGGCTCTTACTGCTGGTGGTCACACGGTTGGTAAAACTCACGGTAACGGCAACGCCGAGTTATTAGAAGCGGATCCAGAAGGTGCAGAATTAGAAGACCAAGGCTTTGGCTGGTTAAATAAAACCAAACGTGGCATTGGCCGTAACACTGTTACAAGTGGTATTGAAGGTGCATGGACGACTGAGCCGACTAAATGGGATAACGGATTCTTTAAATTGTTACTTAACTACGATTGGGAACTGAAAAAAAGCCCAGCGGGTGCGTGGCAGTGGGAACCAATTAACATAAAAGAAGAAGACAAACCTGTAGATGTAGAAGATTTAACAACTCGTTATAATCCAATCATGACAGATGCGGATATGGCGTTAAAAATAGATCCTGAGTATCGTAAAATCTCTGAAAAATTCCAAAACGACCAAGCTTATTTTTCAGAAGTATTTGCTAGAGCATGGTTCAAATTAACTCACCGTGACTTAGGACCAAAAGTTCGTTATATCGGACCTGACGTACCAAAAGAAGAGTTAATTTGGCAAGATCCAATCCCTGCAGGCTCTACTGATTTCGACGTAGAAGCGGTAAAAGCCAAAATAGCAGCGAGTGGTTTAACTATTAGCGAGCTAGTTTCAACAGCATGGGATAGTGCGAGAACGTACCGAGGTTCAGATAAACGTGGTGGTGCTAACGGTGCTCGTATTCGCCTTGCGCCATTAAAAGATTGGCAAGGAAATGAGCCGAGTCGCTTAGCCAAAGTACTAAATTTACTGGAAGCGATTGCAAATGAAAGTGGTGCAAGCCTTGCTGATGTTATCGTACTTGCCGGTAATGTAGGCATTGAACAAGCAATAAAAGCCGCGGGTTCAAATGTTAGCGTTCCGTTCTCACCAGGACGTGGTGATGCAACAGAAGAAATGACAGATGTTGAATCGTTTGAGGTACTTGAACCTGTGCATGATGGTTTCCGTAACTTCCTTAAACGCGATTACAATGTCAGCGCAGAAGAGTTGCTACTAGACCGTAGTCAATTAATGGGCTTAACGGCACCAGAGATGACTGTACTCGTTGGTGGTATGCGAGTAATTGGTACTAACTACGGTGATAGTAAACACGGTGTATTTACTGAGAATGAAGGTGCATTAACAAACGACTTCTTTGTAAACCTTACCGACATGAATTATTCGTGGAAACCGAGCGGTGAAAACCTATATGAAATTCGTGACCGTGCAACGGATACAGTGAAATGGACAGCAACAAGAGTCGATCTTGTGTTTGGTTCAAACTCTATCCTACGCTCTTACGCAGAAGTTTATGCGCAAGACGACAACAAAGAAAAATTCATAAAAGACTTTGTTGCAGCATGGACTAAAGTAATGAACGCAGACCGTTTTGACTTAGTGTAACGCTTTAAACGTTATCGTGATTCTGAAATGGGTAAGGGGAATTAGTTCTCTTACACACTTCTAAAATAACAAAGCCCCAATGCTAAAAAACATTGGGGCTTTTTTGTGTCTATTTATAGGATAGGAACCATATAAATAGTTATTTCTGCTGTATTTTTTCAATGATCTTAGTGGTTGAACATCCATCCACAAATTCAATTACAGCAACTTGTCCACCTTGAGCTTGTACAAAGTCTGCACCTACTATGGTTTCTGGTGTGTAATCACCACCTTTCACTAAGATATCAGGATTCACTTTTTGAATAATATCAAACGGTGTATCGTCGTATTGATTGCCGTTTAACTCACCAAATGGAATTACCCAGTCAACGCTAGCTAAGCCAGATATAACGGTTGCTCTATCTTTTAAAGGATTAACCGGGCGGCTTGCTCCTTTTAAGCGAGTAATGGAATCGTCGTTATTCAATCCAACAACCAAACGGTCGCCTAACGCTTTTGCTTGTTCTAAATAGTGTACATGGCCTGCGTGTAAAATATCAAAACAGCCATTGGTAAATACAATTTTCTCACCACTTTGGCGAGCAAACTCAATATGTTTAAGTACATCATCAAATGGAGTTTGGTAATGTGCTTGTTTAGATGCAAACATGTTCTTGTTCACAACACTGTATAACTCTTCTGGTGAAACGGTAGCTGCGCCAAGTTTAGCAACAACAACTCCTGCGGCTAAATTGGCAATTTTAGCGGCATCAGCAAGTTCTAAACCTGCTGCCATCATCATAGCTAGTGTAGCAATCACCGTGTCACCAGCACCTGTAACATCAGATACTTCAAGCACTTGCGCTGGCATATCTACTTTTTCAGTGCGTGTTATGGCTGACATGCCTTGTTCACTTCGAGTTAACAAAATAGATTCAATGTTGCAGTTAGTCATTACATCTTGTGCCGACTGCCATATTTCGTCTTCGCTATTAACTAGACCGCCAGCGGCAATAAATTCATCTTTGTTTGGTGTTATAACATTTGCACCAGCGTAGTCAGATAAGTCTTTTGATTTAGGATCAATTAATACAGTTTTACCTGCGGATCTAGCTGTCGCGATCATCTCTTTAATGCAAGAAAGTGAGCCTTTGGCGTAATCAGAAAATAAGATGAAATCAAAGTTATTTAATTCTTGTTCAAATTTCTTTTGTAGAGATTTTGCATGTTCAATAGCAAATTGCTCTTCAAAGTCTAAGCGTACAACTTGCTGTTGGCGGCTAATAACACGCAATTTGGTAATGGTTGGCTGTTCAGTTTGGCGAATTAATGCTGAGTTAATGTTTTCGTCTTTTAACAACTGCTCTAAACGATCACCGTTTTCGTCATCACCAATAATACCTAGTAAAGTAACTTGCCCATCTAAACGAGCAATGTTTAAGGCTACGTTTGCCGCGCCACCAACTTTGTCGTCTAGGCCGCTAATTTTAACAACAGGAACTGGGGCTTCTGGAGAAATGCGTTTAGAGTCGCCGGTCCAATATCGGTCCAACATTACGTCGCCAACAACTAAAATTTTTACATCACAAAGGTGGTTAAAGATAGACAAGTCAAACATAAGAAAATTCACTAAAAGCTAGATGGGGTAAGCATACATTATTTATTAATTGTGGAACACCTTGAGTACAAGCTAGGCTTGCATTTTTTGTTATTCAAGGTGTTTGTGTATGCGGTTTATTCTTCTGGAGCATCGGCTGAAGAAATACGATCTAAACGTTCTTGTTCTTCTTCAAACGCTGCAGATATTTCTTGTAAAACAGAGTCAACATCAGCTTCGCCAGAGGTATCAATAAATTCACCAGTCAATGGTGTATCTGGTAATAGTTCGCCGACTTCATATAATGCCCACATTTCTAGGGCAAAACGTGTTTCGCTGAGGCTTGGTTCGTATTGAGCATAATAATTAGTGACGTTCTGTACATCACGAATTAACATTTTCTTCGCATTATTATTGGCCGCAGCATCTACCGCTTGTGGTAAATCTATGATCACAGGACCATGTTTATCCACCAAAATATTGAATTCTGATAAATCGCCATGAACAATACCGGCACATAACATACGTTTTACATGCACCATTAATTCGGTGTGTTGTTTAACGGCTTCTTCAGCAGACATGGTTATGTCGTTTAAACGTGGAGCAACATCACCGTCAGCATCAACAACTAGTTCCATTAACAATACGCCGTCGTAACAACCATAAGGTTTTGGCACTCGAACACCAGCATCTGCAAGTTTGAATAAAGCGTCAACTTCCGCATTGTGCCAAGATTCTTCTTGTTGGCTACGGCCAAATTTAGAACCTTTTTCCATAGCGCGTGAGCGGCGACTATTTCTGCCTTTACGCCCTTCTTGGTATTGAGCTGCTTTTTTGAAACTGCGTTTGTTGGCTTCTTTGTAGACTTTGGCGCATTGAATATGATCACCAGTGCTTACCATGTAAACAGTGGCTTCTTTTCCACTCATTAATTGACTGATAACTTCATCAACCAAACCATCTTCCACTAAAGGTTGTAAACGTTGAGGGATCTTCATAATACGAGACCTAATGTAACACTAAAAATTGATTTCAATTATTGCGTAACCAATTCGTCGATTGCTTCACATAACCAGTGGCCAATAAACATATGAGCTTCTTGGATACGAGCCGTAATATTGTTTTCTATAATAATAGGTAGTTTCGCTATGTCTTTTACTTTTCCGCCGTCACGGCCAGTAAATGCAACTGTATATGCACCAATTTCATTAGCGGCTTCAAGTGCTAAATTGATGTTGGCACTGGTGCCAGATGTGGTTAAACCAATAACAACATCTTGTGGTTTTACTAATGCTTCAACTTGACGAGCAAATACAGTATCAAAGTGATAGTCATTGGCGTGAGCTGTAAGAATTGAGGTATCTGTGGTTAATGCCATAGACGCAAGAGCACGACGCTCTTTTTTGAAGCGAACCACAAACTCCGCGGCTAAATGTTGGCTGTCGGCAGCACTGCCGCCATTACCAAAAAATACGATTTTTCCGCCTTTTTCTAATGCATCAAAACATTGAGTTGCCAAGGTTTCAGCAACTGGAAGATATTTTTCCATCGAATTAAACAAGTCTAAATGCTGTTTAAGGTTGTCTGCGTAGCATTTTTTTAAATCAAACATGGGCGTTCCTATTCTTCAACTGTTTTGCCTGCAGCAAGTGCTCGATATCGAGTTGAAATGTCATTGATAGTGTCTTTATATTCTGAGGTTATATACGGTTTAAACAGTAATATAACTTTAAGTAGACCATTGTAAATTAATTCGTCGGTGACATCAGCGTTTTCTGAACTTGTTTTACAATAACTGATCCAAAAAGTAACTTGCTGCTTAATTATATTAGCTAAATCGTCAATGTCGTTGGTATCCATATCGATAACATTAGCAACTTGTAAGCTAACAATAAGATGATGGATTTTTTCCATCATTTTATTATGAATTATGCCAAATTGAGCTCTTAATTCTGGGTCACGAGCCATAATAACAGGTAGGTTATCGTATAAAAAATTGAAGTGATATAACGCACTAAATACCGCATCAAGATAGTTAGTTAATATTTTAACCGCATCTTGGCTTGGTTTTACTGGTTCAAAAGAAACAGCCATATGATCAGCATATTTATTAAAGATATGACGGATGATCTCTTCTTTATTACTAAAGTGGTAATACAGATTTCCTGGGCTGATATTTAAGTGTGAGGCAATGTGATTTGTGGTGACATTACGTTCGCCTTGGCTATTAAATAGCTCAATGCTCGCTTCGATTATTCGGTCTTTAGTTTTCATTTTCAAACTCTGTTACTCGTACAGGCCACACTTGATCATCAAGTTCCATTTAGTGATACGACATTTTATAATACTGAACAGTCACTAAACCGCTTATTTTTTGCTATCACAGCATTGTGTATGTTTAGTGAATTTAGATCAATAGCTCTATAAATATTCTTTGGAGCTAAATAATATTTTATTGTATTTATTATTTAACATTGAGTGAATTATTAATATAAATCAGGTGTTTACCGTACTCCTAATAATAGATTTTGTATAACTCTGCCGGTTATGCACCTTTGAATTAGAGTACACACATAACTAGTTAAACTATGGTTTACCTCTCAATATATAATTCCACATCACAAAATGTGATTAGTCATGTTATTGTCCTAATCTATATTTAAGTTACAAACAATATCAATTTAATAAGATAAAGAAGAGCAAATGAAATGGTAAAAGCAATTTATCCGGGTACTTTTGATCCAATCACTAATGGCCATATAGATTTAGTAAAACGCTCGGCTAAAATGTTCAATCATGTTGTAGTGGCAATCGCCACTAGTTCACGAAAAAAACCTATGTTTACTCTTGAGCAACGAGTTGAAATGGCTAAGGCCTCATTAATCGATGTACCAAATGTGACAGTGGAAGGGTTTACAGGTTTACTTGCTGATTATGCAAAACAAAAAGACGCTAAAGTGTTAATCCGTGGCGTGCGTGCGGTTGCCGATTTTGAATACGAGTACCAACTTGCTAGCGTAAACCGCACATTATATTCAGAATTAGAAAGCGTGTTGTTAACACCAAATCATGAGAATGCCCATATATCTTCCACCATAGTAAGAGATGTTGCTGCCCATCATGGTGATGTATCTTCGTTTGTTCCTCCATTGGTTGCAAAGGCGTTAGAACAAAAGTTTAACGTTAGTAAATAGAATTGATTAGCCAATAGGCCTGTAAAATAAGGTTGTGAAAAATGAGCAAAACAAAATTTACCACTACGGTTGTGCACGCAGACCGTAAACTTAATCCAGACAGTGGTGCAGTGCATTATCCAGTTGTTAATTCAGTATTATTTGGTTATGACAATCCACAAGATTTAGTGGATATATTTCAGGGCAAACTAGCTGGCCATGCTTACGCTAGACAATCAACGCCAACTACAGACGCATTACAGTCAATGATCAATGGTATGGAAGATGGTGTCGGAAGTTTAGTATTCGCCTCAGGCATGGCGGCAATTACAACGACCTTCTTGACCTTGTTAAACGCAGGCGATCATATTGTTGCTAGTCAATTTCTATTTGGAAACACACCAAGTGTATTTGGCACATTAAAACGTTTTGGCGTGGAAGTGACGCAAGTCGATGTCACTGATATTGAACAAGTAAAACGAGCTATTCAGGCAAATACAAAAATGGTATTTACAGAAACCATTGCCAATCCAGTTACCCAAGTTGCTGATTTACAAGGTATTGGTCATTTATGTAAACAGCATAATTTGGTTTATATTGTTGATAATACAATGACTCCTAGTTATTTATTTAAAGCGAAAAATGTAGGCGCGAGTTTAATTACAACCTCATTAACAAAGTATGTAGGCGGTCATGGCACGGTAACTGCTGGTGCTGTAATAGATACTGGTAATTACGACTGGACTCAATACGCTAATATTTTAGATAGTTTTAAAACCTTACCATCGCAAGCCCAAGCGTTAACGCAAATTAAGAAAAAAGGGTTACGGGATTTAGGTGGTTGCTTGTCATCTGACTCGGCACAAATGATTGCCGTTGGCGCGGAAACCATGGCATTAAGAATCGACCGTGCCTGTGCTAATGCACAAGCGTTAGCCGAATTTTTAGAGTCGCATGACAAAATTGCAAAAGTATATTACCCGGGATTAAAAAATCATCCCCAGCACCAACAAGCTAAAACATACTTTAAGCAATTTGGTGCAATTGTTAGCTTTGACCCGGTTGAAAATATAGATCCCGTTGCCTTGTTAACTGAATTAAATGTAGTGATCACGGCGACTCATTTAGGTGATAACCGCACATTAGCTTTACCAGTTGCTCAAACTATTTATTTTGAAATGGGATTGGAAAACAGACAAAAAGCGGGAATTAATGAAAACATGATCCGTATGTCCGTAGGCATTGAAGATATAGATGATCTTACAGCTGATTTCACACAAGCATTAGCAAACGTTTAAACAACTAGAAGAAGGATACTTAATATTATGCGTATAGTTATGAAGGACTTTATGAAAAAAATTTCACATACCTTGTCTTTACTTATATTACTGACTTTAACAATAAACCAAGCTCACGCTGATTTATTGTGGAGTAATAAGAAATCAGGTGGTGATGATTTCCTATTAGGCACAATTCATTTAGGGGATGAGCGTTTATCTACCCTGCCAGACTCCATTAAAGCAGCAATAGACAGTGTTGACGTTGTGGTTATTGAAACTGATGTATCGTTAGTGAGTACGGAAGAACAACAAAAGCTACTATTACAAGCAGCAAGCTTGCCGCCGGGTCAAAGATTAAGTCATGTGCTATCACCTGCTGTATATGACAAAGCTAAGCAGTATTTAACCGCTAACGGCTCGAGTATCGAAAACCTAGCAAGCTTTAAACCTTGGCTAGTTGGGTTAGCTATGGTGCAAATGGCTTATGCAAAATTAGAGTTAAAAGAAGAATATGGCATTGATAAACAAGTGCAAGAGTATGCTCTAAAGCAAGGTAAGAAAGTGATTGGATTAGAGACCTATGCTGAGCAAATGGGATTTTTTAATGCAATAACGGATAAATATCCAGAGTTCACGGGTGACGACTTAATTTTAGACACGTTAACAGAAATTGAACAATACTCTGACTTACCAAAAGAAATGATCACAGCTTGGATAAACTCAGACTTACAAGCTTTTGAAAATATGTACCAAGGAACTCTAGGCACAAGTAAATTTGATGAAGCCGCTGAGCAAGTGTTAATCGTAGAGCGTAACCATAAATGGTTAACGCCGTTAGAGTCTATGTTTGCGAAACAAAAAGTGTTCTTAGCGGTTGGCGCGTTACACTTCGCAGGTGAAGACGGATTACCTAGTTTAATGCCAGACAAGTTTGAGTTGATAAAAGCAAAAACTAAATAAACCGTTAGCTAATTTTAGTAGCGGATAAAACGCTATTGAGAAGACAAGATAAAGGCAGAGACAATTGGATCTGCTTTTTTGTTATTTAAGCAACAAACACCAATATTAAAAGGTTCAGGGCTGATGTTTGGCTTTAATTCTAGGATCTTATTTTTAACCGGACTTGCGTTTATCACTAACTGTGGCGCAATTGTTATTCCGCAGCCCAAAGCCGCCATACTAACCAAGGCTTCATGACCCGCAACACTGGCATAAATATGCGGTTTGATGGACATGGCTTTTAACCACTTTTCAAACTTATGTCTAATTGGCCCCGACTCAGGCATTACAATTGGCAATTCATTCCAGTTTATATCTGGTTTTTGACATAACAAAGCAAGTTCGCTGTTGTCGTCTGGACCAATTATTTTTAGTGATATTTCAGCCAAGGATTGGAAGTAGTATTTACTAGAGTGTCCTTCTCTTAATGAGGCAATAGAAATATCTACTTCATTATTATCTAACAAAGATAGGGCTCTTGATGCGTCACCTGTGATGATCTTTAAATCAACCGATGGATGTAAAGCTGAAAAATTTTCAATAAGAGGCGGTAAAAATTCATAAGCCGCGGTTACAGTGCAGAATATTCTAAGGCTACCGTTAAGCTGTTCACTCTTTTGTTTTAGGTTTTGCTGCAATGCATGCCATTCAGTGATTGTTGAGGCTGCAAACTCACGTGTTTTAAGGCCAGCTTGAGTTAACTCTACTTTACGATTGTCACGTAAAAACAAAGGCTCGCCAATTTCAACTTCTAAACGCTGAATAAGTCGGCTTAAAGTTGACGGACTTAAATACATAGCTTCTGCGGTGGTCGCAAAATGTTTGCTTTGGCATAAATGTAAAAACGCTTTGAGTTCTTTTAAGTCCATAACGATGGGTGTCCTAGCTGGCATATTTCAATAATTGCAATACAAGGTTGAGTATATATCAATTTACGCAATTATAGATAACACATATAGTCCAATCAACAGAAAAACTCTTGCGAAACCCGCAAATATTAAGGAAGCATCATGGCTAATTATTTCAATACTTTACCTTTACGTGAGCAACTAGCTCAATTAGGCGTTTGTCGTTTTATGGAACGCGAAGAATTTGACGCAGGATGTGACGTCCTAAAAGGGAAAAAGATTGTCATTGTTGGTTGTGGCGCTCAAGGTTTAAACCAAGGTTTAAACATGCGCGACTCTGGTTTAGACGTATCTTATGCATTACGCCAAGCCGCTATTGATGAAAAACGTGACTCATTTGTACGCGCTTCAGAAAATGGTTTTGTTGTTGGTACTTACGAGCAATTAATTCCATCAGCCGATTTAGTTTATAACTTAACGCCAGATAAACAGCATTCAGCTGTTGTTGATGCGGTTATGCCGTTAATGCAAAAAGGTTCTACTTTAGGTTACTCACACGGTTTTAATATCGTTGAAGAAGGCAAACAAATACGTGCAGACATCACAGTTGTTATGTGTGCGCCAAAATGCCCAGGTACTGAAGTACGTGAAGAATATAAACGTGGATTTGGTGTTCCAACACTAATCGCGGTACATGAAGCAAACGACCCAGAAGATAAAGGTTGGGATATCGCTAAAGCACTTGCCTCTGCAACAGGTGGTGATAGAGCGGGTGTTCTTGAGTCTTCATTTGTAGCGGAAGTTAAGTCTGACCTTATGGGTGAGCAAACAATTTTATGTGGTATGCAACAAGCTGCGGCTGTTGTTGCCTATGAGAAAATGGTTGCTGAAGGTATTGATGCCGGTTACGCAGCTAACTTAATCCAATATGGTTTAGAAGTTATCACTGAAGCGATGAAAGTTGGTGGTGTAAGCCACATGTTAGATCGCTTATCTAACCAAGCTAAATTACAAGCATTTGGCTTGTCTGAAGAGCTTAAAGAATTAATGCGCCCATTATTTGAAAAACATCAAGATGACATCATCAGCGGTGAGTTTTCTAGAACTATGATGGCGGATTGGGACAACAATGACGCTAACTTATTAAAGTGGCGTGAAGAAACTGGCCAGACTGCATTTGAGCAATCGCCTCAAGTTCCTAATACAATCACAGAACAAGAGTTCTTCGATAAAGGTATCTTCTTAGTTGCTTGTATCAGAGCAGGTGTTGAATTGGCGTTTGAAGTTATGGTTGAGTCTGGCATTTTACCAGAGTCGGCATATTACGAGTCGTTACACGAAACTCCGTTAATCTCTAATACTATTGCTCGTAAACGTTTATACGAAATGAACGTAGTTATCTCTGACACAGCTGAGTACGGAAACTACTTATTTGCTAACGCAGCTATTCCACTTTTACGCGAAAAAGTAATGCCAAGCATCACTACTGAGCTAATGGGTAAAGGCATCGCTGTTGAAGACAATGCAGTTGATAATAAATTATTAGTTGAAGTTAATGATGCACTACGTAACCACCCAGTTGAATGGACTGGTCAAGAATTACGTGGCTACATGACTGACATGAAAAAGATCCAAACAGTTTAATAACTGAAAAGACTTTTGTTATAACTAAATGGACTAAGTGTTATTTAGCTTATTGATTGACATAAAATCGCTCAACAAGTATTAATACATAACACTTTCTTCATTGTTCAATTTTAATGAATGACGAAGTAACAACAAATTATTAAATAATGGCATTATGAATTTAAACCTAGCTCTTCTAATTATTAACGTCGTCGTGATTATTTCACGTCGGGGTTTTTGTTGAGCTAAATTCAAAATGTTCAAAACCCCGGCTACCAAGTTCGGGGTTTTTTGTTACTACGCCTGAACTTATAACCGGGTTAGACAATACCAAATTGGTATGCAAACTAACGGTTGGAATGACGATGAAAATAGGCGCAGATTTAATTATAGACACCCTTTATAAGCAAGGGGCTACTGAGGTGTTTGGTTATCCAGGTGGAACCATAATGCCGGTCTATGATGCCCTATTCCGCAGCTACGAACGTAATGTCCCTATCAAACACTATTTATGCCGCCACGAACAAGGTGCAGGTTTTGCAGCTGTTGGTTTTGCCCGTTCAACAGGTAAAACTGGAGTATGTATTGCTACATCGGGTCCAGGTGCAACCAACTTAATTACTGCTTTAGCTGATGCTAAACTGGACTCAGTTCCAGTTGTTGCCATTACCGGTCAAGTGCCAAGACCACTTATGGGGACTAATGCGTTTCAAGAGGTGGATGTGTTTGGTTTGTCGTTAGCAAGTTGTAAACATAGTTTTCAGGTAATGGATCAGTCAGAGTTGGAAGACACAATCAATCAAGCATTTCGTATTGCTAATGAAGGTCGACCAGGTCCAGTATTGATTGATATCCCTAAAGACGTACAAATGAATGCAGTTATTAAACAAACTCCACTTAATTTGCCTACGCCGCAAGTACAACCTATCACGCTAGACCAAATTGAATTAGCCAAGTCATTAATTTTAAATGCCAAAAAACCTATTTTTTATATAGGTGGTGGTGTAGATATGGCAAAAGTATCTAGACAGTTAAATGCGTTGTTATCACACACACAATTACCCGCAGTTACTACGTTAAAAGGTATAGGCGCTATAAAATCTAGCTACCCACACTTTATGGGAATGTTAGGCATGCACGGCAATGGTGCTGCTAATTTAGCGGTACAAGAATGTGACTTATTAATTGCTTTGGGTGCGCGTTTTGATGACCGAGTTACTGGTAAGTTATCTACCTTTGCCGCCAAAGCAAAAGTGCTGCATATAGATGTAGATAACTCAGAACTAAATAAATTACGCCAAGTTGAGTTAGCGATTACTTGCGGATTAGAAGCAGCATTACCAGCTTTAGAGCAACAGTTCTCATTAATAGACTCTAATGATCAACAGCAATGGCAGTCATGGCGTGATGAATGTGCTGAATTAAAACAGCAACATCAATGGCAATACGACTGTCCCGCTCAAGGTATTTATGCACCTGCTTTATTAAATGAGTTATCGAATGTAATGCCAAGTTCTACCGTGATCACTTGTGATGTGGGTCAACATCAAATGTGGGTAGCACAACACATGACGTTTGATAGCTCAAAAAATCATTTAAGCTCTGGCGGTGCTGGTACTATGGGATTTGGCTTACCTGTTGCAGTTGGGGCCAAAGTAGCACGACCAAACGATCAAGTTATCGCCGTTTGTGGTGATGGCTCAATTATGATGAATATCCAAGAGCTAGGTACTATCAAACGTTTTAACTTAGGTGTTAAAATTTTACTTATAGACAATGCCAAACTAGGTATGGTGAAGCAGTGGCAAGAACTGTTTTTTGATAAACGTTTAAGTGAAACGGATTTATCTGACAATCCAGATTTTGTGAAATTAGCGTCTGCGTTTGATATACCGGGTAAAATGATCTGTAAGAAAAGTGAAGTTGAACAAGCAATAAAAGAATTTGTTGAGTTTGATGGGGCGTTTATCTTGCATGTTAAAATTGATGCACAAGACAATGTATGGCCTTTAGTACCTCCAGGTGCAGCTAATCAAGATATGATCGGCAATGGATCAGCAGATAATCAACCAACAGAAAATGTGGGCTAGGAACTAATTATGAGCAATAACAATCACAACGAAACACCAATAGCCCATTTATCGTTGATCTGTACGAGCAACTCAATTTTATTGGAACGTCTATTACAAACTATTCGTTATCGTGGTTTTCAAGTGTTAAACATGAATTCAAATGATTTAGAAAATGGCGAAACAGAAGTTAATTTTTTAGTTAAAGGTCAAGCTAAGCTGACAACACTGAAAAAAAGCTTAGAAACAATAATTGATGTTCAACAGTGTTATTTGACCGACGAAAAAGAAAAATTAGCAAAGTTATTAGAAATGGGCTTATCGAGCATAAATAGCTCTTTTATCAATAATGCACCACAACAAGCAGCTAATTACTAAATAAAGATATCAGAGGTTTTTTATGCCTTTGAAATTCGACTATTATAACGAATATAAAATAGAGTAAGGAATTTTAGGATGCCAAAGTTACGCTCAGCAACGTCTACGCAAGGTCGAAATATGGCAGGAGCTCGCGCTTTATGGCGAGCAACTGGAATGACAGACGGTGATTTTGGTAAACCTATTATTGCAGTAGTTAACTCATTTACTCAGTTTGTTCCGGGTCATGTGCATTTAAAAGATATGGGTCAGTTAGTGGCTGGTGCCATTGAAGATGCTGGCGGTGTAGCAAAAGAATTTAATACGATTGCGGTAGATGATGGTATTGCCATGGGACACAGCGGTATGCTTTATAGCTTACCGTCGCGTGACTTAATTGCGGACTCAGTTGAATACATGGTTAATGCGCATTGTGCCGATGCCATGGTGTGTATTTCAAACTGTGACAAAATTACTCCGGGCATGTTAATGGCAGCGATGCGCTTAAATATTCCGGTTATTTTTGTCTCAGGTGGCCCAATGGAAGCCGGTAAAACCAAGCTTTCTGATCAAATTATCAAACTAGATTTAGTTGATGCCATGATCCAAGGCGCCGACCCAAAAGTATCAAACGAACAATCAGACCAAGTAGAACGCTCTGCTTGCCCAACGTGTGGTTCTTGTTCAGGCATGTTCACTGCAAACTCAATGAACTGTTTAGCAGAAGCGTTAGGTTTAGCGCTTCCGGGCAACGGTTCTATGTTGGCAACGCATGCTGACCGCGAACAGTTATTCTTAAAAGCGGGCAAGCAAATTGTTGAGTTAACTAAACGTTATTATCAAGACAACGACGAGTCTGCCCTGCCGCGTAATATTGCTAACAAAGATTCGTTTTCCAATGCCATGTGTTTAGATATTGCTATGGGTGGGTCAACTAATACCATCTTACATTTATTAGCAACTGCACAAGAAGCAGACATAGATTACACCATGGAAGATATGGATAAGTTATCTCGCATAGTCCCGCAGTTATGTAAAGTTGCGCCGTCAACGCCAAAATATCATATGGAAGATGTTCACCGTGCTGGTGGTGTTATTGCTATTTTGGGTGAGCTATCACGTGCTGGTTTACTTAAAACCGACGTGCCAAATGTATTAGGTACAACTTTGGCAGACGTGATTTCCAAATACGATATAAAAGTAACAGACGACGAAGACGTTAAAAAATTCTACCGCGCAGGCCCTGCTGGTATTCGTACCACCAAAGCCTTTAGTCAAGATTGCCGTTGGGATACATTGGATGATGACCGTGAAAATGGCTGCATTCGTAGTATTGAACATGCCTTTTCAACGGAAGGTGGCTTAGCCGTTCTTGCTGGTAATATTGCTGTTGATGGTTGTGTGGTTAAAACCGCAGGTGTGTCTGATGATAACTTAGTATTTACCGGCCCTGCTCATGTATTTGAAAGTCAAGATGCTGCAGTTGCAGGGATCTTAGATGGTAAAGTTGTAGCTGGTGAAGTGGTTGTTATCCGTTACGAAGGTCCTAAAGGTGGCCCGGGGATGCAAGAAATGCTATACCCAACAACTTACTTAAAATCTATGGGATTAGGCAAAGCATGTGCGTTATTGACTGATGGTCGTTTCTCCGGTGGAACATCTGGTTTATCAATTGGTCACGTATCTCCAGAAGCGGGAAGTGGCGGTACTATTGCCTTAGTAGAGCAAGGCGACATTATCCATATTGATATCCCTACTCGTGAAATTACATTACAAGTACCTGAAGCTGAACTTGAAACTCGCCGTAAAGCGATGGAAGCTAAAGGCAAAGACGCTTGGAAACCAGTTAATCGTGTTCGTCCAATTAGTTACGCCCTTAAAAACTATGCAATGTTAGCCACCAGTGCTGACAAAGGCGCAGTGCGTAATCGTGAGTTATTAGATAACTTTTAATAACTGCGAAAAGGGTTAACAGATCCTAGTTATTAGCATAGATATATAATGTATTACTTGAGTTCATAGTATGGACTCAAGTTTTTTATAACGTAGATAAAAGAGAAAACTATGTCACCAGCAGACCAACTAAATAAACTGAAAGTAGCACAGGGATTTGTTCACGATATTTTGTTGGCTCCAATTTATGACATAGCAATTCAAACTAATGTAGATAGATTAAAGAGCTTGTCAGAACGATTACAAAACGACGTTTTTGTAAAACGTGAAGACGAACAGCCTGTGCATTCATTTAAATTACGCGGAGCCTATAACAAACTCGCTAATTTATCTAAAACACAATTAAGTTGTGGTGTGGTTGCAGCTTCTGCTGGAAATCACGCTCAAGGCTTAGGCCTGTCAGCAAAAACATTAGGGGTAAACGCAACTATTGTGATGCCAGAAACCACGCCAGATATAAAAGTAAATGCAGTACGTGGTCATGGTGCTAATGTGGTGTTAGTGGGCAAGAGCTTTGATGAAGCAAATAAATTTGCTCTTAACTTAGCCGCTGAAAAGTCCATGACTTATATCCATCCTTTTGATGATAAAGACGTTATTGTAGGGCAAGGCACAGTTGCTAAAGAGTTATTACAGCAAGTTAGAGACCTAGATGTTGTTTTTATTCCTGTTGGCGGTGGCGGTTTACTCGCGGGAATGGCTGTTTACATTAAACAGTTAAAACCAAGCATTAAAGTCATTGGTGTTGAGCCAGAAGGTGCTGCATGTTTAAAAGCTGCATTAGAAGCTGGCGAGCCAGTAGATTTAGCTCAAGTAGACTTATTCGCTGACGGTGTTGCGGTAAAACGCATTGGTAAACATACCTTTGAACTAGCACAACAATATTGTGATGAAGTGGTTACGGTAAATTCAGATGAAATATGTGCCGCAATAAAAGACTTATTTGATGATGTGCGCGCAGTTGCAGAGCCGGCTGGTGCATTAAGTTTGGCTGGATTAAAAAAATACGTAAAACAAAACGGTATTACAGGTAAACGTCTTTCTTGCATATTATCTGGTGCTAACCTTAATTTTGACAAGTTACGTTATGTAGCGGAAAGAACTGAACTGGGCGAGAAAAAAGAAGCGGTTATTGCTGTTACTATTCCAGAAAGACAAGGCGCATTTATTGAGTTTTGTGACGTGATTGGCGGTAAAGCCATTACGGAGTTTAATTATCGTTTTCAAGACAAAAGCCAAGCACAAATATATGTTGGCGTTAAGTTAACTAACGGCCAGCAAGAGCTAGATGAAATGATAAACCAGCTAACTAAAGCAGACTATCAAGTAGTTAACTTATCGGACAATGAACTAGCAAAACTACACGTACGTCATATGGTTGGTGGCAAACCAGTAGAGCCAGTTAATGAACGTATTTTTAGTTTTGAATTTCCAGAGTATCCAGGGGCACTTTCCAAGTTTTTAAACACGTTAGGGCAAAACTGGAACATCACATTATTCCATTACCGTAATCACGGCGCCGCATTTGGTCAAGTACTAGCCGCGTTTGAAACCACAAAAGCAGACGATGAAAAACTGCAACAACACTTAGACGAGCTAGGCTTTAACTGGAAAGATGAAACTGAAAACCCAAGCTTTAAGCTATTTTTACAGAGTAGTTAGTGGTTACTTATTGCTAGTTATATTATTAAAAGGTCAGTGAGTTTTTCACTGACCTTTTTTTGCTTTGAAATGACTAAAAATTTAATTACAGTGGCCCTAAAGTGAAATCAATAGCTCTGACCCCATTGGTTACGTCTGAGGTTAAAGCAAATTGTCAACATGGTGCAGGTGGAGCATGCCAAGTCGTAACATTTGAGAAGGATAAATTAGACGAAGTCGGTAAGGGTAAATTGGGAGGTGAATAACTATGAGTCAAAGTCCATCAGATGAAGATTTGGGAGCGGTTTATCAGTACAGAGACTTACTATTGATTAGTTGGCCGGAAATCGAAGAAAAAGTGTCTATTAATATACAAGATAGTGAAAATGACTTTAAATATATCAAAGAAATATTTGTTGTTTTTTTAGAATTTAGTGCAAAAAAACTTAGCAGAAAGGATATTGTTTGGAGTAGCACTAGTTGGTTGTTTCATACATTAATTGAAGAAAAAACATCTATCTTTGAAGAGGTAGATATGGAGCAATATTACAAGTTAATTAATTTATTTAGACATAATGAAAGTACAATTTTTGAACATCTTTATGCAGAAGATATGGATAAAATTGATGAGATTCTAAAAAAATAAAGTGAACTAAAAGAGACACGCACTTCAATTTGACAGTTTTTTGAAGACCAGATTCAATTGATTCAATTTAGAATGGGTGTCCATCTAATACTATCTGAATTAGAAGCAATGGGGTCACTCATTAGTTCTTCCAAAAACTACTTGTACCTATCGCTACCAATTGGTACAGTGCGGCCCGTTAAATAAATAAGTATAAATCGTGAACAGAATTGGATATACCGATGGAAAGTTGAATGACTTAAATTAATCGTTCTTAATCATTGATTTCTGCTTTAAAATCATAAGCTTAAATGTTGTTTTGGAGGTAAGCGATATCGCTCGGTATGACACGTTTAGAGCGGAG
Source organism: uncultured Psychrosphaera sp. (assembly GCF_947500655.1). Classification (GTDB taxonomy): domain Bacteria; phylum Pseudomonadota; class Gammaproteobacteria; order Enterobacterales; family Alteromonadaceae; genus Psychrosphaera. The sequence continues at coordinate 181,715 of NZ_CANMSK010000002.1, forward strand.
TTACTATTCGGATGAGTCAAAAATATAATCCCGCCGTGGTACGTCCAGCTTTATTCTCTTTCTAACATATTGCAGTTATACCAAAGTTCTATTATGATGCCGCTTGATATTATTCCAAAATAGGCTAGGTGACTTTATATTATAAAAATTTGCATCCATTTTTTATACTAAGAACTTAGTACAAAAAAGCTTTAACTACTAAAGAGTTAAAGCTGGTTATAAATAATGTGGGTGTGTTTTTAAAAAATAGTTAACTAGTTCCTACTAATCAATTGTCAGGTTCCATAATATTGATGATTACAAGTTAGAACGGCTTGAAAAATATTAATGGACTAAAAGGTAATGAAAGAAATAAAAACTTAGATTTTATATCACTTCATTTTATCGTATGACAAGTTTCTATTAGATTGTATAAAAAATTGAAACAAGAATTAAACTTAGGAAGATTGTAGTAATGACAGATAAGTATTCAATGGCTGATTTTAAGCTTAAAACGATTAATGAATTGGATCAAATTCAGAGGATTTCTTCTGCAGCTAAACAAGCTGCAATGGAGGAGAAGCCTAATAGTGACTCAATGAATTTGGATGAAACTGAAAGAAATATTATCTCTTATTGTGAAGGCGAAGTACAACAAGCTAATGACCTTGTTTATGATAAGTTCTCAGTTTTCAAAAGAATGATGACGAAAGCGACTAAAGCCATTTCAAGTATTCAAACTATAAAATCAATACCTGAAGTTTTTAGAAGTGAGTATCAATACAATATTCGTAAGAACTCGAGTGAAGCAAAAATCATTCAAGGTGAGTTTAATCTTGCAAAGAAAGATTTGTATAATTTTAAAACTGAACACAATTTAATTAGACAAGAACAGTCTTCAACTAAACCCCTACTTAACTGGGCTCTTGTAATTGCCATTGTTTTCGCTGAATCAATTTTAAATGCTAGTTTCTTTGCTAAAGGTAGCGATTTAGGTTTATTAGGTGGAGTTATACAAGCTTTCGTTATTGTAATGATTAATGTGTTAGTAGCCAATTTAGTTGTGCTTCTAATTAGAAGGCGAAATATTACCAGTTTAAGTAGCGTCAAGAAGACGGGTTATACTTTTATAACTGGAGCCATGGTTTTTACAACTATATGTTTTCACTTTCTCGTTGGACATTATAGAGATGCTTTAAGAATAGATTTTGACAACGCTTATGCTTTCTCTGTTTTAAATTTTAGTTCAAGTCCTTTTGCTTTGATTGATTTTGAGTCATACATACTTGTTTTTATGGGGCTTTTATTTTTCGCTCTATTAATAATTGATTTGTATAAGATAAAAGACCCATACCCAGGATATAGCGAAATTAGTAAAAAGTATTACAAAATAAAAGATGAATTTGATTCTTTAAATATGATTTTGCTTGACGATGAAAATGCCATGTTAAGTGATATGAATAAAAAAATAGAGATGATAAAACTAGAAGCTACTGATACGTATGAAGAGATACAAGATATTCATATCGTAATGCAAAAATTAGAAAACAAATATAATGGCTATTTAAATTCAATGCAAAGTCTAGCAGTGGCTGCTATACGACGTTATAGATCAATGAATAGTGATATGCGAACAACTCCAAGTCCTGAGTATTTTGAGCATGACATAGAATTTAATCCAGTGCGTATAGAATTTGAATATGCTGATAACAAAGAAAAAACAGCTTTATTGGAATCTGCGATTGAAAACTTGCCAGTATATGAACGTGAAGCAAAAGATAATCTTAATAAAGTTGTGCAAGAGCTAAAAGATTCTGCTGAATTATTAGGTAACGATACTGATGAAAGTGAGAACATATAGATGGCTAGAATAAATAGAGATAAAAAGAGCTCTTCTAGTAAAAGAGCTAAAAAGAAGAGTGGTAATTTATTAGCTGTTGTAATTATGTCTACGGTTGCTGTGTTATTTGGTCTGATTATTTATACATTTGTAACGGTTTCTTCTGAAATAATACCAAGAGATAAAGAAACGTTATGTCGAATAGACGGCCAATATAATAAACATATAATATTATTAGATGTCACAGGTGTGTATAGCCTTATTCAGCATAAAACCATAAGACAAGCTATTGAAAATAATGTAGCTGATTTAGCTGTAGATGAGCAACTTCAACTTCATTTTATTACAAGTAGTGTGAGTGATGTAGTTCAACCCTTGATGAAAGTTTGTAATCCTGGGCAAGGTGAAGATGTAGATGCATTTTTTGGCAATGCAAATATGATAAAGAAAAAATGGGAAGAAAAACTTTTCAGACCATTAAATGAAATTTTAACAGAATTTGATAGTGCTAATACCGTAGCTGCAAAATCGCCGATCTTTGAAACTATACAAATGATAAACAATCAGTCTATTAAAAGAAGTGAAGAAGGGACGAAAACTAGATTTACAATTATCTCAGACTTCATACAACACTCTGATGATTATTCTTTTTTCAAAAATAATATAGAAAACTTTTGGCGCTCAAATTACCAACATAAAGTATATACTGAATTGAAAGACGTTGAGATGCAGTTGTTATTTGTTCGTAGAGATGGACGTGAGAAATACTTAGGGAAAATATATTTAGATTTTTGGAAAGAATATTTTACAAAATCTGGAAGTGAAAAAGTAATAATCAAAAGAATAGAAGGTTAAGCAATACTGTGTTCTCCGAAATAAAAAATGTATTTATAGTAGCTTTTATTCTTGGAGCTTGCCTGAGCCTATACGGTGCTTACAGTGGTTTATATTTAATCACTGTAAGTCTTTCTGTACTAATCATGGTGGTGTATTTTTTCACCACCCTTTATTTAAACACTATAAAGAAACAAATCTCAGTAGAACAGCTAGCAAATAGTAATTACTATTTAGGTTTTATGTTCACTTTAGTATCTATATTGGTTTCTTTAACCAGTGTAATTTCTAATTCATATAATATTGACAATATAGTAAGTAATTTTGGTGTGTCGCTAGTGACTACTATAATAGGACTTCTGGCTAGAATTTATTTGGCTAATTTCATGCCAAATGAAGAAGTAAATAACGAAATTCTTAATGAATCAGTTGCACATAAAATACGTATCATGAATGATCTCTTGCTAGATAATATGCAAAAAAATAAAGCTTTTTCTCAAATGATTGATGAGAGGATGGAAGTACTTGTAGTCTCAACTGAAAGATCATTAGGAAAGTTTACCAAATTACTTGATAAAGATTTTAAAGCGAGTATTGACACTTTCAATGCTTCTATAAAAAGCATAACTAAAAGTATGGAAACTTCAAATAAAAAACAATCCGCACTAATATCTGAAGAAGTTAAAGAAGATAAGAAAATAAAAAATAAAAAATAAAAATATGAAACCGCTGTGTGGGAACAAAAAAAAGTTATGACTGTTTTTGGAACTCAGATTGAAAATAGTCTTAAATAACTTAAAAGAATCCGATGAAGAATAAATCAATTTTCAACTTAAGCATTATTGAATTAATAATAGTGTTATTTGCTATGTTCATGGTTATTACTGTATATCAATTAACTTATAAAACAGCGCATATAAATGAATTGAACAAAGTTGTTGAGTCTCAAAGAGAAATAACAGAAGAAGTTGTAAGTAAAAATTATCCTGTTTTAGAAAATAAAATTCATGATCTTGTTAATCTTGGAAAGTACAAAAAGTTAAATAATCAGCTACAAAACAATAATTCAGGAACAATATTTATTGAAAATAAAATCATAAATAATGTAATAAATGCTGATAAACAGAAAGATTATGGTAATTATAAAGATTTATTAAAAAATAAAACCGAATTAAATGGACAACTAAAAGATTTACAAAACCATACACTTACTATCGGTACTTTGAAAAACTTAAAGTTAGAAAATAAACCACTGCATCAACAAATCCAATCCTTAGAAAAAAGAATAAAAAGTAATTATCAAAATAGAATGGCTTTAACTAATAAATTAAAGCAGTTAAAAGGTAATGAAACTGTAAAATATATGCTTCAAAAACTTGATGTTCATAATGCCCCAATACAAAAACAGTTAGATACTCTTAATGGCGAATTAAAAAGATTTGATAATAGTCTATTGGAAAAAAACTATAAGCTTGTCACAGATTACGATGATAATACAAAAGATATACTAGAAAAATTGGATCAAAAAAATAAGCCAATTGACAAACAAATTGAACTTTTAGAACAAAAGTTAAAAAATAAAAAATTATTATTAGAAATTAACAGGTTAGAAAATGAACTAGCTAATATTCCTAAAAATTCACAATATAGTTTGGAAAGAAAAAAATTAGATAGCAAAGATTTAAATTTAAAACTCAATAAACTTAAACAACGATTGAATGAAAATAGAGTATCAAAGAACCCAGGGTTACAAAAAGCTATAAACAACTTAAATCGTATGCAGACAAACAATCAAAGAAAGTACGAGTCTAATACAAAAGATATGTTAAATAGGCTTAAACAAGGGAAACTACCTTTAAGCAAACAAATTAAAAACTTACAAAAAGAGCTTGATACCGTATCAAGAAATTCAAAGTTGCAAAAAGCCCTAGATAATTTAAATGCGATTAAAATAAATAATCAGGCTAACTATGATCCAAATACAAAAGAGTTACTTAAACAACTCAAACAAGATCAACAACCTTTAGCTAAACAAATTGAAAACTTAGAAAAAAAGCTTGATACAGTATCAAGAAATTCAAAGTTGCAAAAAGCCCTAGATAATTTAAATAAGATTGAAACGGATAATCAGGCTAACTACGACCCAACTACAAAAGAGTTATTAAAACAACTTAATCAAGATCAACAACCTTTAGCTAAACAAATTGAAAACTTAGAAAAAGAGCTTGATACAATATCAAGAAATTCAAAGTTGGAAAAAGCCCTAGATAATTTAAATAAGATTGAAACGGATAATCAGGCTAACTACGACCAAACTACAAAAGAGTTATTAAAACAACTCAACCAAGATCAACAGCCTTTAGCTAAACAAATTGAAAACTTAGAAAAAGAGCTTGATGCAATATCAAGAAACTCAAAGTTGGAAAAAGCCCTAGATAATTTAAATAAGATTGAAACGGATAATCAGGCTAACTACGACCCAACTACAAAAGAGTTATTAAAACAACTCAACCAAGATCAACAGCCTTTAGATCAACAAATTGAAAACTTAGAAAAAGAGCTTGATACAATATCAAGAAACTCAAAGTTGGAAAAAGCCCTAGATAATTTAAATAAGATTGAAACGGATAATCAGGCTAACTACGACCCAATTACAAAAGAGTTATTAAAACAACTCAACCAAGATCAACAGCCTTTAGATCAACAAATAGAAGGTTTAAAAACTGAGCTGGAAAAAGCATTAAAAAATCCAGATAGCAATAATGAAGAACTGCAAAAAGCCTTAGATAATTTAAATAAAATTAAAACGGATAATCAGGCTAACTACGACCCAATTACAAAAGAGTTATTAAAACAACTTAACCAAGATGAACAACCTTTAGCTAAACAAATAGAAGGTTTAAACGCTGAGCTGGAAAAAACATTAATCAATCCAGATATCAATGATGAAGAGGTGCAAAAAGCCTTAGATAATTTAACTAAGATTAAAACCGATAATCAGGTTAACTACGACCCAATTACAAAAGAGTTATTAAAACAACTTAACCAAGATCAACAACCTTTAGCTAAACAAATAGAAGGTTTAAAAGCTGAGCTGGAAAAAACATTAATCACTCCGGGTATCAATGATGAAGAGCTGCAAAAAGCCTTAGATAATTTAACTAAGATTGAAACGGATAATCAGGCTAACTACGATCCAATTACAAAAGAGTTATTAAAACAACTTAACCAAGATGAACAACCTTTAGCTAAACAAATAGAAGGTTTAAAAACTGAGCTGGAAAAAGCATTAATCACTCCGGGTATCAATGATGAAGAGGTGCAAAAAGCCTTAGATAATTTAAATAAGATTAAAACGGATAATCAGGCTAACTACGACCCAACTACAAAAGAGTTATTAAAAGAACTTAATCGAGATGAACAACCTTTAGCTAAACAAATAGAAGGTTTAAAAACTGAGCTGGAAAAAGCATTAATCAATCCAGGTATCAATGATGAAGAGCTGCAAAAAGCCTTAGATAATTTAAATAAGATTAAAACGGATAATCAGGGTAACTACGATCCAATTACAAAAGAGTTATTAAAACAACTGAACCAAGATGAACAACCTTTGGATAAGCAAATAGAAGGTTTAAAAACTGAGCTGGAAAAAGCATTAATAAATCCAGGTATCAATGATGAAAAACTGCAAAAAGCCTTAGATAATTTAAATAAGATTAAAACGGATAATCAGGCTAACTATGATCCAACTACAAAAGAGATATTAAAACAACTCAACCAAGATCAACAACCTTTAGCTAAACAAATAGAAGCTTTAACAAATGCACAGGAAAGTGAACTTAATACTCCAGATATCAATGATGAAGAACTGCAAAAAGCCTTAGATAATCTACACAATATTAAGAACAAATCTTCACAAAATGTAAATTACGTTGAGGACAAGGCTTATAAAGATCAACTGAAAGATGTATTAGACGGTATAAATAGAATAAAAGTAATTAATGATGAACTTGCAAGTAATAAAGATTCGAAGCCGGTAATAAATAATGATATAGAAAAGACTATAAAATACTTAGAAGATAAGAATAAAAATCCTAGACTTAAACCAAGTGATGACGTCCAGGTAATTCTTGATGAGTTTAATATTAAAGATAAAGCAACGCCAGAACAGCTAAGTAATTTATATTTAAATTTATATTCTGCACCTATTGATAATGTAAATGTTTCTGAATTAAATTTTGTTATTAATAGATTGAAAGATCAAAGTGATTTAGAGAATAAAGTAAAATATATTAATGAAACCCTAGAAAAATATAATGATTCTAATAATACTTTTTCAAACGGTAATGATACTGAAAAAGATCCTAATACGGCGTCAAACAGCGAACTGGAAGGTCTTAGAAACAAAATAAAATACCTGCAAAAGAAAGTAGAAAAAAATGGAACCGTCCACTTGCCATGTATGCTTGATGATACTGGTACTGCAATCTATATATTTAAATTGTTTTTGAGGGACGATAATATCCATGTACAACTAGGCTGGCAAGAGCAAGTGGCGGAGATGTCTAAAGACATTCCAAATCTTGATAAGTTAGTTGATCAAACTTTAACTCTGAATAGGTTTATGGAACTTACTAAACCTATTTTCAAACAGAGTATACAAAATGAATGTAGACAGTTCGTATATTTAGAAGATGAAACTATTAGTAAAAAAGAATATAAAAGAAAGACTCTAACAATACAGCATCATTTCTATAAATATATCGATCATGCTTGGTAATTTTTTTATTACTTGATATACAACAATAAAACAGACTCAATGGACGACAAGCAACTCACCGCAATGCGGGGTAGTAAAATTGATTTTGTATTCCAGTTTCATCATCTTACTTCTGCATTTAGCGTATTTAACAATGCGCTGATGCCATTAATGTTAACTCAAGGTAAGCCGAACCCATCGGCAACCTAGACACCCGCACCGGAAGTGTCTGAGCTATTTCGTAAAGTTAATAAAAAACGTGGTTGTGCAATACTGTTAGTTACGCACGACCCACGTTTATCCGCAGATTGGACCGCACCATTAACTTAGTGGATGGCCGCATAGAAAGTGACTCGCCAAACACATAAAAAAACAGCAAATAACTATTGCTCTGTTCAGTACATGTAACTGCGGCAATGATTGCGTTGTATTGAGGAATCAAAGACAGAGGAATAAAAGAGACACCCACTTTAATTTGATAGTTTGTGGAGTGAATTTAACTTTACCTTGCCTATTAGTAGCACATCGTTTTTTATTTCTTTTAACAATTCAATTAATATTTAAGGTGGGTGTCTCTGTTGAGAAGGTTGCAAAATGATTCTGACAAAAAGGCCGCTGTTTACATCAATCCAAGTACTTTATCTTGAGTTAATATAAACAGCGGCCTTATGTTTTTGTAAAAAAAGCTTGTAAGTGGTGCTTTTCGCTAAAAACTATTTTTATAGCTTATAGCTTATAGCTTATAGCTTATAGCTTATAGCTTATAGCTTATAGCTTATAGCTTATAGCTTAATCAACTGTACCAGTCGCTACTTTAGCGTAATCACCAGATACTGGGTCAATAACTAATAACTTGTTAGTCCCGTCAGCATCTCTACCAGCGGCAATAACCACATTACGTGTTGAGTCATAATGAAGACCAATTAATGGTGTTAGTGAATTGCTAACACTTTCCACACTAAATAAGTTTTCTATTACGATGGTTTCGGTATTATTTATACTGTCTAATTTCATTAGGTGACCATTGCCGTTAACAATAAACATTTCTCCATCTGCTTCGTTTATTGCTAAATCAGAAACTGGAGAGCCACCATTACTTTCATCATCACTGTCATAGACATTAGTAGTTGTTGTACCATCAAATTTATCTATTAGAACGTTATTCGATGTAGAAGCACCTTCAGAGTAATAAATGTCATCGCTAATAGAAGCAACCGCGACAGATAATATTCCGTTTGTTGACGTCTCGATAACGGTACGTTCACCATCATCTAAGTCAACATTACTAATTGTTTTATTGTTAAAATCAGCAACATATAAAAGGTCGTTATTGACGTCATAAAAGATATCTAGGATCAATTCTGGAGTGTCTCCACCACCAAGGTTTTCATTAGATACTTCAGTTTCTTGGTAAGTTTCCAAGTCAATTTTAGATACACCGTTTTGATAACTCACTAGTAAGTCATTAGAAGAGGTGTCTAAGGTTATACTTGTAGGTGCTTGTCCTAAATGAGCAAAGTCAGCAGCTCGTGTAAAAGTAATATCTGAGTTTTCAAAAGTATTAATGTTGAAGTGTTTAAACTCAACAGAAGTCCCTTCTGATGATACATAAATATCACCCGTTGATTCACTCACCGCAATATCAGAAATACTATCGTCAATTGATGTGTCATATAATGTTTTAATTAGCATGATTTCTTCATAGTTAATGAAGCCATCTGCTGATGTTGCTACAACTTTAATCTCTGAATTGTCAGTAATTGTTGCATCTTCAACACGCCAAGTGCTGTTAGTAACTGTCGCTTCATGCTCTAAACCATCAACAAAAACAATAACGCTATCTAGTGTGCTACCAGAAGCAGCCTCTACATTACCGAACATATCAATTGTGTCGGCACTATAGACACCCAAAGCTAATGGGAATGATAATGAGACATCAGGTGCAAATGCAGAGATTAAATCAATTTCAACTGAATCCGTATCTGTTGCGCCGTCATTATCTGTTACGGTAACTGAAAACTTAAGTGAACTCTGTGTTGTTATGTTATCTGGTGCTGTAAATGTTACCTCAGCACTGTCTGCGTTTGTTAAAGTAACAGCAATACCAGATGTTTGTTCCCATGCATAAGAAACAATTGACCCAGTTATATTGCCATCTTCAGCAATGGCATTTAATGTTACCGTTGTGCCTTCTTTAGCTGTGTTAGGGGCATTAACTTCAACAGTAGGATTAGCTATTTTGTCACTAACTGTAATGGTAAATTCATCTGTTACAGATTCTGTCTCTGTAGAACAAGTGATAGTTATACTTGCTACACCAGGTTCGTCAGGTGAGCCGAATACTTTATCTCCGCCCAATATACTTAGCCCTGCGACAAGGCTAGCTTGAGTTACTTGAAGTGTAATATCTTCACCAGCAGCTGCACTACAAATATCAGTAGGTAAATCAAAGCTGAATAAAGTGTCAACGGTTGCTGTTTGATCTGGAATTGGGTTCACAACAGATAGTGCTGTTACTTCAGGAGTTTCATCGTCACCGCCGCCGCCACAACCTGCAAGCGCTAAGCTTAGTGATAAAAATAAAGGTTTGTATAATTTATAAGAAGTCATTGATTATCCTTATTGATATTGAAAGTATTGTCCGTAAAAAACAATGTTTAATTGCGGCGTATATTAAGTGACTCTGTATTGTTCTCAAACAGTTAAATATACATTTGGAGTTATTTAGGGGTTTCCCCTATGATAAAAACTTAAGAAAATAATAAAGCCTGTTTACCTTTGTTTAACGCACGTTACCGGAAATGAAAGGTAAACAGATCTTAAGAAACCTGTTATAAATAAATTAGTATTTTGTATATTAGTTAATTCTAATATATAATGGTTTTTATTATTTAATAAATCTTGGTCTATTATTTTGACAGGCAGTCAAAATAACCACTAATTAAAAGTAGAATTATTATGAAAATTAGACACTTATTAACCACATTCATTGCTGTATTAAGTACAGTAGTTGTAAGTTCGGCAGCAGTTGCACAAGACATAGAATTTGTTACGGTTAAGCGCATCCAGGCAGACTCAAAAGTTGTATTAAACGGGCATGTTGAAGCAATTAATGAAGCTACTGTTTCTGCTCAGGTTAATGCCAAAGTTAAAAAAATTCATGTAGATGTAGACGACCAAGTTGCGATAGGTAAAGTGCTGATTGAATTGGACGACTCAGAACTAAAAGCGCAACTGGCTAAAGCAAATGCGTCACTTAAAGTAGCGCAGGCAAATGAGGCGCAAGCTAAAAGTGAATTTAAACGATTAAATGGTTTGGCGGCAGACAGTTTTGTTAGCCAAAACGATATAACCAAAGCGGCTAGTGCAGTAGAAGTTGCTAGTGCCAATATTAGTTTAGCTAAAGCTCAAATCTCAGAAGTAAAACAACAACTTAGTTATACAACTATTATTGCTCCATATTCTGGCGTGGTAACGGCGCGTCATATTGAAGTGGGCGAAACTGCAAACTTTGGTCAGGCTTTGTTGACAGGTTTTGCATTAAACCAAAATCGACTAATAGTGAATGTGCCAAATTCACTAATTACGGATATAGAAGCAACAAAAACGTTATTGGCGCAAACCAGTAACGGTAACTGGAAAGAATTGAAAAATTTAACCATAGCGCCAAGCTTAGATAGCCAAACTCATACCATTTTAGTTAGAGCAAATATTAATAAAGATAACTTTAACCAACGCCCCGGTAGCTTTATTAAAGTGGCGGTTAAAACTGATCCTCGCTCTGCGTTAGTTGTGCCAAGTAGTGCTGTGTTTAGCCAAGGTGACTTATCTGCTGTTTACGTAAAATTAGATGACACTTATGCATTACGTCAGGTGCTTCTAGGTGAAAAAATAGCAGGTGAACAATCATCAACTGGAAAAAGCAGCCAACTAATTGAGATTATATCTGGGTTGTCAGTAACAGATAAAGTAGCTGAAAACGGCGCGAAACTGCTTTCGTCAGAATCTGAGTAAAGGTGAATAATATGGGAATTTCAGGACGTATCGCCAAGCTGTCGCTCAATAATCCAATTACACCTTTGTTTGGGATCATGATTGTTATTTTAGGGTTAATTGCGATTTTAATTACCCCAAAAGAAGAAGATCCACAAATTAACGTGACTATGGTTGATGTATTTATTTCGGCTCCGGGTTTAAGTAGTGGTGAAGTAGAACAACAAATCTCGATAAAAGCTGAAAATGCTATGTCGCAAATGGCGGGTGTTGAAGACGTTTACAGTGTCTCTATGCAAGGTCGTTCAGTTATTACAGTACAATTTACTGTTGGTATTAAACGTCAAGAAGCCTTGGTTAAAACATGGAACCAAGTGATGACAGAATTGTATTGGCCATCACAATATGGTGTAGGTCAAACAGCCGTTAGGGCAAGAGGAATAAATGATGTTCCGATTGTTAGCCTTACTTTTTGGAGTGACGATCCTAACGTTAGTCAAACTCAAGTTGGTCAAGTTGCTACATCTGTTAGCCAAGTATTGCAACGTGTTGAAGGCAGCCGAAATATTGAAACGGTTGGATATGCACAAAATGCAGTAAATGTGAAAATTGACCCAGTAAAAGCGGCTGCATTTGGTGTGGATGTTAGAGCTGTGTTAAGCGCCATGCAGCAATTTGGTGGACATTCACCAGAGTTACCAATTCAAACTGATAATAAAGATGTGGTTGTGGCGATAGGCCAATTTTTAACATCTGAACAAGATGTAAAAGACTTAGTAGTGTTTTCAAAACTAGATTCAAAAAAAGACGCTCAAGGGACCAAATTAGTTTATTTACGCGATATTGCCGACATTAGTTTGTCCAGCATAAAACCAACCAGTTATGTTCAAATGGGCTTTGGTCAAGCATCGGTTGAAAGTACCGGTTTACATTCTGCGGTTACCTTAAGTGTAGCCAAACAAGAAGGTAGAAATGCGATTGATGTCGCAAACGCGGTACTGGACACGGCAGAGGCATTAAAAGGCAAAATTATACCCGATAATATTCAATATAGTGTTACCCGTAATAGCGGTTTAACCGCACAGCAAAAAGCCAATAAACTGATTCAAAAACTGCTGTTTGCTACCATGGCTGTTGTAGTTTTGGTGTTGTTTTTCTTAGGTAAACGCGCGGCGATTATTGTTGGATTAGCGGTTGGTCTTACGTTATTAATTACCTTGTTTTCCTCTTGGGCTTGGGGCTTTACCTTAAATAGGATCTCCTTGTTCGCCCTCATCTTCTCAATTGGTATCTTGGTGGATGACGCTATTGTTGTGGTGGAAAATATCCATCGCCGTCAACACTCTCATCCTGAAGAGTCGTTAGTTGAGTTAATTCCTAAAGCGGTTGATGAAGTGGGTGGCTCAACTATTTTGGCTACCTTTACCGTTATCGCGGCTTTGTTACCTATGGCGTTTGTGTCTGGTTTAATGGGGCCGTACATGAGCCCTATTCCGATTAATGCCAGTACTGGCATGTTGTTGTCTCTGGTTATTGCTTTCACCATTACACCTTGGTTAGCGGTACGTTTATTAAAAGGTGAGCATAAAGATGATAATACTGACGATAAAACTGTAGTAGGTGATAACAATGCACAGGATAAAGAGTCAGGCGATATTATTGGTCGTATAGCGGGTAATTTTTTAAGTAAATTTATTACTGCAAAAGACTCACTGACTAATCAGTGGAAGTTGTTTGCTGGCATAGTGATATTAATGATCGCCGTAATGGTATTGCCTGTAACAGGTTTAGTGTTATTAAAAATGTTACCGTTTGATAATAAGGCGACCATGGAAATTGCCGTTGATATGCCAGAGGGCACAACGGTTGAAACTACCCTGGCTGCGTTACAAGAAATGTCGTCTGAATTGGCTAAACAAGATTACGTGGTGAATTATCAGTTATATGCTGGAACCAATGCGCCAATTACTTTTAACGGTTTGGTGCGTCAGTACTATATGCGTGCAATGTCGCACCAAGGTGAGATCACGTTAACTATTGTTGGCAACAAAGAACGTGACGAAGGTAGCCATGACTTAGCCAAACAAATGCGTTCGCTGTTATTGCCGATAGCCAATAAACTTAATGCCAACTTTAAAATGGTGGAAGAGCCTTCAGGTCCTCCAACGTTAGCACCAATTGTGGCAGAAGTGTATGGTCCAGACCAAGCTAGCCGTGAACAAACTGCAAGTGCTCTGTTAAATGCATTTAATACAACAGATGAAATTGTGGATACCGACACCACAATTGCAGCGCAACAAGTTAAATGGCAAGTTGTGATTAATGAACAACGCGCGCAGCAACTTGGAATTGTAAAGTCACAAGCGCAAAGCATGTTGTATCAATTGTTGTCAGAAGATCCAATTGGCTATTTACATGACAGATTAGGCAATACGCCAACACCAATTATTGTGTCTGCTGATGTTTCTTATAAGGCAAATATGCAAGCTTGGTTGAATACTAAAATGGCAAATGACCAAGGGTTATTAGTGCCATTAAGTGAATTTGTTGAGATAGTGCAAGTAACACAAGACCAACCTATTTATCATAAAAACTTACGCCCTGTGATTTACGTTATGGCTGATATGGCTGGTGAAACAGATAGTCCGCTATATGGCATGTTTGAAGCTGGCGCTTCGTTTTCAGAGCAAAATCCAGGTGTTGAAATATTTTATACCCAAGCACCAGATCAAGCTTATACCAATGCAATAAAATGGGATGGTGAATGGCAAATAACCTACGAGACATTTCGTGATATGGGTATAGCTTATGGCGTAGGTTTATTACTGATTTACTTGTTAATTGTGGGGCAGTTTAAAAACTACCGTTTACCATTAATTATAATGGCGCCAATACCGTTAACTATGATTGGTATATTCCCAGGTCATTGGATAATGGACGCTAAATTTACCGCGCCATCTATGATCGGCATGATTGCACTAGCGGGAATAATAGTACGTAACTCCATTTTGCTGGTGGACTTTATTGAGCAACAATTAGCACAAGGTGTGGACTTAAAAGATGCGGTGGTAGCCTCGGCTCAAATGCGTGCTAGACCAATTATATTAACCGCATTAGCCGCTATGATAGGTGCCTTGTTTATTCTGTCAGATCCAATATTTAAAGGCCTCGCGGTTTCATTAATATTTGGTATGGCGGTCTCGTCAGTATTAACGCTAGTGGTTATTCCAATTGCGTATTATCGCAGTAAGAAAGACAAGAGCGAGCTGTAAGAATGGCTTCGCCACTAGCGGTAGAGCGAGCTGTAAGAATGGCTTCGCCACTAGCTGTAAGCTTTAAGTAAAAGCTTATTACTAATATAAAAATCCGATGCTGCTGTAGCATTGGATTTTTTTATGCTTGTTATATGTGCATAAGCGTTAATCCTTCATATGAAAATATAATTTAACATCTCACAACATATTAGATAAATAAGTTATTAGATTTGAGAAATTAGAGAACCATTTCACTTGTGTAAAATTGATTGCATTTTGTACTGGTCAGACCTACAATCCTGCCCGCTGAAATTTCAGTTAGAATTTTGAAACATACAATATTCGTAGTTAACTTATACAGATTGTTAAGGTTAGAAAATTATATGAACAAACTACTTAAGACGTTAGCAAACCCTTTTGCAATGATGTCATTTAATATGACACTGCAACCTATTAAAATGCTGTGCATTATTCCATTGCTTCTCACGCTAACTGCTTGTGGCGCTGGTTCAGCAGGTGAGGCAGGTGAGGCAGTTGAACCTGTTGTTGTTGATGGCAACACAGATACAGACACAGATACAGACACAGACACAGATACAGACACAGACACTGATACAGACGGTGATGGCGTAGGCGACAATGCCGATGCTTTTCCAAATGATGCCACTGAAACGGTAGACACAGACGGTGATGGCGTAGGCGACAATGCCGATGTTTTTCCAAATGATGCCACTGAAACGGCAGACACAGATAGTGATGGCGTAGGCGACAATGCCGATGCTTTTCCAAATGATGCCACTGAAACGGCAGACACAGATAGTGATGGCGTAGGCGACAATGCCGATGCTTTTCCAAATGATGCCACTGAAACGGCAGATACAGACGGTGATGGCGTAGGCGACAATACCGATGCTTTTCCAAATGATGCCACTGAAACGACAGACACAGACGGAGATGGTACTGGCGACAATGCAGACATCGACGACAACGACAATGGCCTGATTGAAATTAGCAGCCTAGAGCAACTGGATTGGATACGTAATGATTTAGCTGGTTCATCACTTAATGATGGCTTAACTGCAATAACAAGCGGTTGTACAATCGGCTGTATCGGTTACGAACTCACTCAAAACCTCGATTTCGATACCAACGGTGATGACATGATGGATGCCAACGACACCTATTTTGACTACGACGGTGATAGCAGCAACAGCGGTTGGTTACCTATCGGTACAGACATGGCACCCTTTACTGCTATTTTTGATGGTAATGATTTTGAGGTGTTTAACCTTTACATCAAC
Source organism: uncultured Psychrosphaera sp. (assembly GCF_947500655.1). Lineage (GTDB taxonomy): Bacteria > Pseudomonadota > Gammaproteobacteria > Enterobacterales > Alteromonadaceae > Psychrosphaera. Next base: position 197,675 of record NZ_CANMSK010000002.1, read on the forward strand.
AGAGCCACTACCGATGCTGAAACTAGTGGTGAGTATATCGGCTTATTTGGTTACCTAGACGGAAGCGCATCTGATGCGGAGATACGCAATATTGGACTAACTGGTGGGTTAATGAGTATTACCGGTAAAACGTATACCGGCGCACTGGCTGGTTATACCAGTAATGTGAGCATCAGCGATGTTTATTCAACTGGGGATGTATCTGCACCAGCATCAAATGTTTCTTATGTTGGTGGCCTCGTGGGCCGTGCAGAGTATAGCCCAATTCGAGAAAGCTATACCACAGGTGCAATATCAGGAGACTCCTATGTTGGCGGACTTGTTGGCTATGCACTAGGTACAAAAATAGTTGCAAGTTACGCCACAGGTTCCGTTACTGGTGATTCCCGCATTGGCGGTCTTGCTGGTTATGCTCATAACTCTGCCAGTATCCGCGCCAGTTATGCAACCGGGTTGGTGACAGGTACATCCGACACAGGCGGCCTTGTGGGTTCTGGATATGGTGCACCTTATATTTACGCCAGTTACTGGGCCATTGATACTAGCGGTCAAAGTTTGGGGTATGGCGGTGGCGAAGGCAGAGGAGCAGTAGTTGATGAAGCCACAATAGGCGCAACCCTCGCCGAGCTTCAATGCCCAACAGCTGCAAGTGACAGCACCTGCCTAACCGGCGAAACGCTTTATGAAGGTTGGGGTGCGATTGACCACGATGACGATGATACAACAGACCCAATTAGTCCTTGGATTTTTGGTGACAGCAGCACACTACCAACGTTGGATATGAGTATTACAATTCCTTAAATAGTGAGTAAGCCGTAAGAATGGCTTGTTGCTAGCTGTAAGCTTTAAATAAAAGCGAGGTGGATCATTAAATTCACCTCGCTTTTTTGCTTTTTGTAAGTGTATTTTTAGAGGTGATATTTTACTAAGAGCATGCACTTAATAGAATCTTCCATTTAAAAGAGCACTTCATTTAGCCTGGCTCTGGGTTGTGCATCATATAAGCGTTAATCCTCATATGAAAATATAATTTAACATCTCACAATATATTAGATAAATAAGTTATTAAATTTGACAAGTTAGAGAACCATTTCACTTGTGTAAAATTGATTGCATTTTGTACTGGTCAGACCTACAATCCTGCCCGCTCAAATTTCAGTTCGAATTTTGAAACATACAATATTCGTAGTTAACTTATACAGATTGTTAAGGTTAGAAAATTATATGAACAAACCACTTAAGATGTTCGCAAACCCTTTTGCAATGATGTCATTTAATATGACACTGCAACCTATTAAAATGCTGTGCATTATTCCATTGCTTCTTACGCTAACTGCTTGTGACGCTGACCCAGCAGATGAGACAGTTGAACCAGTTGTTGTTGATGGCAACACAGATACAGATACAGACACAGATCCAGACACAGACACAGATCCAGACACAGGTACAGACACAGGTACAGACACAGGTACAGACACAGGTACAGACACAGGTACAGACACAGGTACAGACACAGGTACATATACAGATACAGACGGTGATGGCGTTGGCGACAATGCCGATGCTTTTCCAAATGATGCCACTGAAACTACAGATACAGACGGTGATGGCGTTGGCGATAACAGTGATAACTGCGTATCGATCACCAACGAAGACCAAACAGATACCGACGGCGATCTAGTCGGCAATGCCTGTGACATCGACGACAACGACAACGGCCTGATTGAAATCAGCAGCCTAGAGCAACTTGACAGGATACGTAATAACTTGGCTGGTACATCTCTAGACGATGGTATATCACTGAATAGTGACAATGGTTGTTATATCATTTCGGGTTGTAACGGCTATGAACTTACTCAAAACCTCGATTTCGATACCAATGGCGATGGCATTATGGATGCTAATGACACCTATTATGACTATGACGGCGATAGCAGTAACAGTGGTTGGCTACCAATTGGCACAGAAACGGAACCCTTTACTGCTATTTTTGAGGGCAATGGTTATGAAATACGTAACCTCTATATCAACCGAAGCTATGACGATGACGGAACAAGCGGAGGCCACATTGGTCTTTTTGGTTATCTAGACAATAGCACCTCAGTTAACGCTGAAATACGCAATATTGGCTTAACCGGTGAACTTATGGATGTCACAGGTGGCCCATATACAGGTGGGCTGGCCGGCTATATGGAATACACTACCATTACTTCAAGCTACACCACCGGCAAAGTCTCTGGAGCTGGGAGTAATGTAGGTGGGCTGGCTGGCTACATGCGATACGCTAACATTACTTCAAGTTACACCACCGGCACAGTTACTGGTGGCGCGAACTATACAGGCGGGCTTGTTGGTCAAACTCTCTTCAGCAGTATTGTGACAAGCTACACCACCGCTTCTGTCTCTGCTCAGTATGGTACGGGCGGGCTTATTGGCCAAGCGGTTAATAATAATATCGTGGCAAGTTACGCCACTGGTACAGTCGCTGGGGGCAATTATACAGCCGGACTTATTGGCAGAGTGTTTGATAGCAGCATGACAGCCAGTTACTGGGCGACAGATAGTAGCTTACAAGGTAACCCAGTTGGTCAGAATAATGACTCTACGGTTGACGCCATAGGTGCAACCCTCGACGAGCTTAAATGCCCAACAGCTGCAAGTGACAGCACCTGCCTAACCGGCGAAACGCTTTATGAAGGTTGGGGTGCGATTGACCACGATGACGATGATACAACAGACCCAATTAGTCCTTGGATTTTTGGTGACAGCAGCACACTACCAACGTTGGATATGAGTATTACAATTCCTTAAATAGTGAGTAAGCCGTAAGAATGGCTTGTTGCTAGCTTAAGTAAAAGCGTTGAACTACAAAATCAATAAAACCGAGATAGATCATTAAATCTATCTCGGTTTTTTTATGTTTGTTATATGTGCATAAGCGTTAGAGCAAACCGTAAGAATGGCTTCGCCACTAGCTGTAAGCTTTAAGTAAAAGCGTGTATTAAAGCAGATATTGTAAAAAGCAGATCCAACCCCAGTTAGTAAGGGAATATACTAAATGGAGTTGATTGCAATAGGATGGCTTTATGAAACGCTATAAAAGCAAAAAAGAAGAATACCAAACCGCATTAGACATGTTAGCCATTGGTCTTGAGGGGAAAACCTATTTACCTAAGCCATCTAAATTAATGCTGTTAACCGCTTTTTTATTTTGCTCATTAGTTTTTACGCCGTTAAGCTCTGCTGTAAATGTTTCCTCTATTAATCTTGCGCTACCAGCAAAACCCAAAGTGATATTCAGCCAAAAAGCAGAACAGAAAACTTAACCTAAGATCTAGCCTGTTAATTTTACTACTGTATTTATACTTTCTGATTTTAAATAATTTTATATATAGGGGCTGTTTACCTTTCATTTTATGCAACGTTGAGTGGAAAATGATTCACAATCGCGGCATAAGCATCGAGGTTTAATGGATTAAATAAGTATGTTTATAACAAAGAGTGGAGATAATTTAACCTCAACCCGAAGGGCTGGGTCTATTTGTCACCCCAACTTCGTTCTTGTTAATTTTAGCCAGACACTTAAATAGAACCACTATTTGCGAGTCTTCTGCCTCGCTGGATGCAACAAATAGCCGCCAGCGTTGCAGAAAATGAAAGATAAACAGCCCCTAGTAATTGCTTATGTAATTTGTTTAAAATCAGATAAGAATAAAACTAATCGCTGTGCATGATCTAATGGTTAAAGTCGAATGGTTAAATTTCACCACTGGGAAGTTATGTAATAAATGGAAAAGTTAAAGATTTTGGCGTTGTCGGGAAGTCTTCGTAAGGTGTCATACAATACCGCTGCAATACATGCACTAAAATCATTGGCGTCTAGTCATGTAGGTGTAGATATAGTTGTTGGCGATATTAGTGAGTTACCACTGTTTAATCCTGACCGTGAAAATGAACATATTCCCGCGTTAGAAAAATTAAAATCATCGCTAAATGACTGCGCAGGATTAATACTAGCAACCCCTGAATATGCTCATGGTATTAGCGGGCCGTTAAAAAATGCCCTTGACTGGTTAGTCAGTAGCGCTGAGTTCCCCAATACGCCAATTATGCTGATCAATACCTCGCCTAGAGCATCGCATGCTCAAGAGTCTCTACGGGAGGTTCTTGTCACTATGTCTGGAAATATAATTGAACAAGCCTGTGTTTCTATCCCTTTATTGGGCAGTGAGTTAAATAGTGCTGGTATTACTGAAAATGAAGAATTGGCAAATTTATTAACCAAAGCGCTTGGTGAGTTTTGTATTGAAATTGAAGCTGGAAAGTTATAATTTATTAACCTTATGTTTTAATAGTATTTTATCTTCATCTAGGTGCCAATTATAGTGATCGGTTTACTCTTTTTGTTTTCGACATTCGTCACATACTTTCTGTGTTTCAAACTATTACTTAAAAAGTTAGGTGTTGAATCACTTATCTTAAAGAGGACATTGATCCTCACTATAACTTTAGTTTCGATTCAATTTGTCTGCATATTGTTTGCTGAATTGGCAGAACTAGATAACTCTGCATCTGTGATCATGACAATTATTTTATTTGCTTTAATTCTTAAGCGCTTTATCGTCTTAGAGTCATGGAAAGCTATTTTAGTACCAATAATAATTCCAATACTAGGCCAAGTGACTTTTGCTATAAGCTTACTGATATACATAGGAATCACGGGCACGGTTAAAGTCTAGTGACTCGTTTGGGAGCGACTACTTTAATAACGTGTTATCTGGGTATAGGTGTATTCAAAGCAGCTTTTTTATATCGCGGTAAAAGTTCTCATGGGTTCCTAAAGCAATCAGCTCTAAAATTATAGCTCCATCTTCATAACTATAACCTAAGAGTGTTAGCTGTTTGACCATTTTGAACTTATAAACTCTCATAAATGAAAGATCACCTTTTTTAGGCTCTCCTAACAAAGGATCGGCTATTACCTTTTTAATCGCTTTATCAAGTTCTAGTTTTTGATTATTGTGTAGCTTTTTAACAGCCCTTTTAAAGCTAGGTGTTTGTAAAACCCGCTTAATATTAGCCAAAACTATATTCCTCTAGTTTCCCTGCTTCTTTTTCTGCTTTTGCAATGATGGCTTGTTTGACAAATTCGTAAGGTAAATCAGGATTATCTTCCATCATTTCACCAATTTTCGCCCAATGCTCAATTTGCTTGGGGGTTGTGCGGTTTAGTGCTTTAGCCATCACAGCTGCTTTTTCCACTAATTCTTCATCTAGTCTAATGCTTGCCGTAGCCATACTGTTTCCTCTAGTACATTTTATAGTCAGATTGTAGCGTTATGCCACAAATGTAGCAAGCTGCTTGTTAAACCAAACACCCTGAACATATACCTTGGATTTTTGTGGCGTTGAACGTGGCTTGTTGTAATTCTTGTTGGCTTTCTAGGCTTTTTTCAGGGCAGCCGTGGATTAGTCTTACTACAATTTGGCCTCTGTCTAATGCGCTTTGAATCGTCTCTACAATGGCGCCTTGAGTTGGAGTGATTTTGTCGCTGTCTTTGCGGGTTAGCTCTATTATCTCGTTTGAAACCTTGTCATCGTACACAATTAAGTCGGCTAATTGCATGGCTTGTAGCGCTTTTAATGTTAGGTTTTCTGGATTGTTATTGCCAATGCCTACATAAAAAACAGAACCTGCTAATTGGTTATCCGCAGACAGAGTTTGTTCTATTAACTGTGTTACGCCATCCCAATCTTGTTGCCCTGCTTTGGCGGCAATGTCGCCACGGAAAAAACGCTCCCAAAAATGACGGCGGGAAGTAAAGTCGGTAATGGTGGCTTTGACTCGTTGGCGATAAGAACCTGCTAATGAAGCTAACTTACCTGTCCACTGCGGCATTAATGATTCAAATTTTTCTTTCCATAAACGGGCTAAAACTGGCGCTTCACCGCCTGATGAAATTGCCACTACAATTGGTGAACGGTCAATGATCGCAGGCGTTATAAAGTGACAATATTCAGGATCGTCCACCACGTTTACAAATATTTTATGTGCTAAGGCATCGGCTTGTACTTGCCTGTTTAATGCGTTGTCATCGGTCGCCGCTATAACTAACCATTTATCAGGCAATAAAGATTTATTGTAATCGCCAACTATCAATTCTATGGAATAGGTTTGCGCTAAGTCTTGCACTTCCTCACAAATCTCATGAGAAACCACAGTAAGTTTTGCACCGGTTTTACACAGGGTTTGAATTTTTCTAAGGGCAACGGTGCCGCCGCCAACAACTAAAACAGGTTTGTTTTCTAACTTAACAAAAATAGGTAGTGTATTCATGGAGTTCCAATTTTATAGCCCTGTGGCGTAAAGCTTAAGCGATTAATACATATTGTATAAAACGCAGTGAGCTGATTATTTTGTGATCAAATACTAATCAGAGTTTTATTTCCTACAATTAATAAGTTGTATTTAGAGTTATGCGCCTTGTATAAAAAAAGTACATAAAGTGGTCACAAAACCTAAATATCGACGACATATAGAATGTAAATACTGATGATACATCATACAAAAACAAAGGGAATACAATGAAGAAAATAACAAGCTTGTGTTTAATTGGGGCAATGTTAACGAGTAACTTAGCATTTGCAGATGTAGAAAATGGCAGTTTTGAAAGTTGGACGGGAAATGTTCCTAACGGGTGGACTACTATAGATTCTGGTATAAGCCTTAGCGAATCAACAAATATAGTACAAAGTGGTAACAGTGCTGCGGCGATAACCGTTACAACTGGTACTCAATCTTCAACTGACTTTAGACAGTCATTTAATGTTACTGCTGGGCAAAGTTATGACTTTAGCGTTTGGGTTTATCACACAGAAGGAAGTGTTAGAACTCGTTTTTACATTAACGGTTATTTGGGATATTCAGACAACACGATTACTGGTCAATGGCAGCAAATAACCCATACGTATACAGCTAGCAGTACAGGCTCTATCGATGTTGGTTTACGCTTTTATGATACAACTGGCTTTGATGGATCCGAAATTGTTTATATTGATAGTTTTGAACCAACCGATTCAGTAGTCACTAATCCAGACCCTGTTGGTTGCTCTAATAATGCAGGCACGTTTAATCTAACAACCGATAATTACGGCAGTGAGACTAGCTGGCAGATCACTAACAGCAGCTCCACTGTAGAGTATTCAGGTTCTGGTTACTCAAATACCACAGATTATTCTGAAAACATTTGTTTAGCGGATGGTAGTTATACGTTCACCATTAATGATAGTTATGGTGACGGGATTTGCTGCAACGTTGGATCTGGTTCATACAGCTTAGTTGTAGAAGGAAGTACAGTTGCTAGTGGTGGTAATTTTACCTATTCAGAAACAACTACTTTCACACTTGGTGGCTCATCGGGTGGAAATCCAGGTGATGGCTCTGGCGGTGGTTCGGATTTAGAAGATTATTATCAGTCGGTGTCTGGCTTAACGGGTTACAATTTAAAAACCGGCTTGTACAACATAATTAAAAACCATACGACACAAACATATGGCGACCTTTGGACGTTTTATAATAACAATGAGTCGGATAAATATTATGAAAATGACGGAAGCGTTATCGACATTTATTCAGAATCACCAAATAGTAGCGACCCTTATAACTTTACATTAACCAGTGACCAATGTGGTAATTACTCAGGTGAAAGTGATTGTTATAACCGCGAACATTCTTTCCCAAGAAGTTGGTTTGGCGGCGAAGTAAATCCTATGAATACTGACGTACATCATATATTCCCAACAGACGGTTATGTTAACTCTAAGCGTAGTAGTTACCCTTATGGTGAAGTATCGTCGTCAACTTACTCTTCACAAAATGGTTCGTTGGTAGGAAGTGGTACATCTGCTCAGGGATATACCAGTACAGTATTTGAGCCTATTGATGAGTTTAAAGGTGACTTAGCACGCGCTTATTTTTATATGGCGACCCGTTATGAAAATATCATTACAGGCTGGGAGAATAATAGTACGTATAGTGATGCAGTTTTAAATGGGTCAAGTGATCAAGTATTTGAATCTTGGATGTTAGCTTTACTTAAAAAATGGCATAACCAAGATCCGGTAAGCCAAAAAGAGCTTGACCGAAATATTGCTGCCGAGGCATATCAAGGCAATCGTAATCCATTTGTAGATCATCCTGAATTTGTAACTGAGATATGGGGTAACTAGTTAGCCTTATGCTAACGAAAGGTTAATGAATACTTTATAGATAAAAATAGCGGTGTTGTAACAGGCCGAATTAAAGCTCCTATAACGGCACTGCTATTTTTATTTCCTCAAATATCCAACCATTTTATCCAACTAAACTTACCTAATTGAGCTTATCTAGTACAGCTCATCTCACTTAACTTATACAAGCTAAAGTGCTACAAATTAGTGATTGTTTTCTTTGCGCTGCACCACTGATGTGCATTTTACGTTTATTTTTTACAATTAGATTTTCGATTTTTAAATTTAGTTTTATTGTTAGTTATTAAAAAATAACAAGTTTTTTGTTTTCATTATGATTAATAAGGTTTTGGTACTCATATTGCTACTTTATTTTCAAAGTCGTTAAACCTTTTAGGTTTAATCATACACATTTCGGCGTTAAGCCAGCTTCGCCAGAAGCCAGAAACTTAAAATTTCTGACACCAACGACGGTGGTCCCACAAGATTCGTAATTTCAAAGTTGAAATTACTGCTCAGGTTGAAATAAATCAAATTCAATTATTCTGAGGGTTACACCATGCCAGATACAACAGAGCTACAAACAAAAAACAAATTAAAACTCATCGTTGTCGGTAACGGCATGGTTGGTCACAAATTCATTGAAAACGTGGTTAACCATCCAGATCATGAAAATTATCAAGTTATCACTTTTTCTGAAGAACCTCGTTTAGCGTACGACCGCGTTCAACTGTCGGCATATTTCTCTGGCAAAACAGCCGATGATTTAATGCTAACGTCGGAAGATTATTACGACCAACACGGCGTTAAATACATAATCAAAGACAAAGTGTCTACCATTGACCGCGCTGCAAAAACTATCACCACAGAAAGTGGCCGAGTAGAAAGCTACGACAAACTTATTCTAGCTACAGGTTCATTCCCATTTGTTCCACCAATTCCAGGCGGCGACGCCGAACATTGTTTGGTTTACCGTACCATTGAAGATTTAGAGCGTATCACTGCATCTGCCAAAGGCAGTAAAGTCGGTGTGGTTATTGGTGGCGGGTTATTAGGTCTTGAATGTGCTAAAGCATTACATAACTTAAACTTGGAAGCGCATGTTGTTGAATTTGCACCACGGCTAATGGCAGTGCAATTAGACGAAGGTGGCGGTGCTTTATTACGCACTAAAATTGAAGATTTGGGCGTGCACGTTCACACAGAAAAAAATACCAAAGAAATCGTCGCGGGTGAAACCTGTCGTTACCGTATGAACTTTGCCGATGGCAGTCACATTGAAACGGACATGATTGTATTCTCTGCTGGTATTCGTCCGCAGGATGAACTTGCTCGTCAGTTCGACATTGAAATTGGCGAACGCGGCGGTATTACCATTGATGACAATTGTCTTACCTCAGACAAAGACATTTACGCGATTGGTGAATGTGCATTGTGGGATGGCAAAATATACGGCTTAGTGGCACCGGGTTACACCATGGCAAAAGCCGCCGTTTCACATATTACTGGCGGTAGTGAGCAATTCACTGGTGCCGACATGAGTACCAAACTTAAATTAATGGGTGTTGATGTTGCCAGTATTGGTGATGCACATGCACGCACAGAAGGCGCTCAAACCTACACTTATATTAATGATGCGGAAGGCCTTTATAAACGTTTAATAGTATCTGCAGACAAGTCTACTTTGTTAGGTGCTGTATTGGTTGGCGACACTGACGCATACGGAACCTTGCTTCCTATGATGTTAGAAAAAATGCAACTTCCAGAAGCACCTGAGGTATTAATTCTTCCTCAAGTTGAAGGTGGTGGCGAAAGCGCGTTTGGCGTAAACGCTTTGCCAGATTCGGCTCAAATATGTTCTTGTCATGACGTAACCAAAGGTGACTTGATAGGGGCTATTCACGCTGGCGCAACCGAGCTTGCTGAACTTAAATCATGTACCAAAGCAGGCAGTGGTTGTGGTGGTTGTTCAGCTATGGTTGGGCAAGTATTAAATGCAGAATTAGAGAAAATGGGCGTTGAGGTTAACAATAACCTTTGTGAACATTTTGAATATACGCGCCAAGAATTGTTCGACATTATCCGTACAAAAAAAATCAAAACCTTTGATGAGCTATTAGAGCAATACGGTAGCGGCCACGGCTGTATGACATGTAAACCTGCAGTTGGCTCTATGCTAGCAACCTATTGGAATGAATACGTATTGTCCGATGATAATATTCAATTACAAGACACTAACGATATCTTCCTAGGCAATATGCAAAAAGATGGGACTTATTCTGTTGTACCACGTATTGCAGCGGGTGAAATTTCAGCACAAGGTTTAATAGACTTAGGCCAAATTGGTGTTAAATATGACTTATACACCAAAATTACAGGCGGTCAGCGTATCGACTTCTTTGGCGCGCAGCTACATGAATTACCATTGATTTGGGATGAATTGATCCAAGCTGGTTTTGAAACAGGCCACGCCTATGGTAAGTCTTTACGTACCGTTAAGTCCTGCGTTGGTAGTACTTGGTGTCGTTACGGCATGATGGATTCTGTGTCCATGGCGATTAATTTAGAGATGCGCTACAAAGGATTACGTTCACCACATAAATTTAAATTAGGTGTGTCTGGCTGTACTCGCGAATGCGCGGAAGCACAAAGTAAAGATTTTGGAGTCATTGCAACAGACAAAGGTTGGAACTTATACGTATGTGGTAACGGCGGTATGAAACCTCGTCACGGTGACTTATTTGCATCTGATTTGGATGACGCAACATTAATAAAATACATTGACCGTATTCTTATGTTCTATTGCCGTACAGCAGACCGTTTACAACGTACGTCGGTTTGGATGGACAATATGGAAGGTGGTTTAGATTATCTTAAGTCGGTTGTTATTGATGATAAACTTGGTCTTTGTGAAGACTTTGAAACTGATATGAACCGCGTTATCGACACTTACGAATGTGAGTGGAAGAAAACACTTAACAACCCAGAAAGACTAAAACGTTTTGCTCACTTTATTAACTCAGATGCAACGGACGACCGCTTGGCATATGAAGCTGACCGTGGTCAAAGTAAAGCACGTATTGCGCAACCATCTGTCAGAGCTGAAAAAGCCAAAGGCACAGAGATCCCGGCATTGGAAGTTTAAGTTACAGATAAAAGAGTAGAGGAAAAGAATATGAGTAATATAAATTGGGAAACCATCTGTAACGTATCAGATATCAATAAAAACACAGGCGTTTGCGCATTACATAACGGCGAACAAGTCGCGATTTTTAAAGTAGGGAAAGAAGAACAATTATTTGCTCTACAAAACTACGACCCATTTGGTGAAGCAAACGTGTTATCACGTGGTTTAATTGGTGACGTTGACGGCCAGTTAGTATTAGCATCACCGCTTTACAAGCAACAGTTCTCACTAGAGTCTGGTAAATGTTTGGAAGATGACAGTGTAATTTTAAAAACCTATATGGTGCGCCAACAAGATGGCCTAGTGCAACTACAAGCATAAGTGCAGTTGCAGGGATAACAAACAAAGCTAAAAGCTTGTTGAAATCAATACTTAAAACCACCAATGATGTCTAATCATTTGGTGGTTTTTTTATGGGCTTAATCTAAAAGGATATGAAAATTAAAGTGGGTGTCTCTGTTAGATTGGTCGACTTTTTATTTCAAAATGCTTACCTTTAAACCAAACATGCAAATATGTTGGGTCGATGCGTACATCTATAGATGGTTCGAAGTAATCATGAACAGTTTCCCAAGAAGTACCATTATTTGTGACACTTTTTATTAATTCAACTTTCTGGCTATTGAATCGAATATGATTACCTTTATTACAGTCTGGACATACATACCAGACAGTTTGCATCTCTGGCCAGCTAAATGCGCTATTTGATAATGCAAACTCTAAATCAAAACTATTTTTACAATTGATACAATCCATAAAAACACATAACGCCTAAATATAGTGGGCTAAAATAGAGCTAAGCGAACAGCCAGTAAATTAAAGTGGGTGTCTCTGTTAGTGTTTACGAAGTAAATCACTTTTACCGACTTTAAATGACTGTCAAATTCGAATGGGTGTCTCTGTTAGATTTACTGCTACCATGATTGTAAAACATCAAGAAGCTCATGCGGCATATTGTTGTTTATGTATTCTAGAGTTATATATGGCTCTGGAATTTTATTGTAGTCCTGCACCGCGTGACGAATTAAAAATTCTGCTTCATCCTTTAAGTCAGCATGTATTACCAAATCTTTCGATGCTGGAATATTTTTTCCATGGCCTGCATGCTTCAAGGCATTATATGTAAAGCGGTAAAATCCGATGGCACGGCCAACTTTCTTATCAAGACTAGTTGAATTGCTTGATTTTACAGAAAGCTCAGCAAGAGCGACTTGGCTTGACTTTATGTCTAGCTCCTCTAACAGCGGAGCGATTATTCCAATAACTGCGCCAGCCAATAGAATGCTGGTTACATAGTCAATGTCTTTTAGTGCATGCTCATAACTCTTTACAGCTTGGACTAGCATTTCACCGGCTAGAGGAATTTTATCGTGTTCTGTCATTTGGGTCTCATTGCCTAACTTATTGAGTTGTTATGTTTTCGATAGCACATACTCTTTCCCTAGCTTAGTCTTCAAGCCGAAATAAAACAGCGCCTTTTAAATCTGTCGCTTGAACACCTTCAAATACACCAACGTATTTGCATGGCATTTCCATATTGTAAATTTCATCTTCATCTACTCGAAGAACCACCTGACCAGATAGATTGTAAACATACTCACCGTCAAAGATCCCCGTGTGCTTTCCTGATGCATCATAAACTTGCTTATGCACTTAACTCTCCTTTGAAACCTAACAATTTAATAGTGATCAATTTGGGACTCTTTTTACCCAAAGCTTGCTCACTTTCATACATAACTTATTAGTATCAGATTAATTAAAGCCTTGCCAGTTCTAAAATTCATAGAAATTGGATTAACGTTTTTTAACCAAATCCCAATTCAATCAATTACTATTCCAACCAACCCCGTTACACAAATGAAACGGCTTCTTTATTATTTTGTGAAGCCTCTGTGATACTTTTGGGATAATTGGCGTTCATTCTTGTTATCAGATTAATAACAAGAGAAAGAACATGAATACAAAAACACAAACTAAAACAATAAGAAAAACTGCAACAACACTCGCTATCTTAGGTGGTGCTTTATTAACTCAATCAGCGTTTGCTGCTGAAATCGACGTTAAAATCACTAACCTTACTCAAGGCATTTATTTCACGCCTGTCATTATTGCGGCTCACACAAGTGACGCTAGCATTTATACACTTGGCACCGCAGCCTCTGACGAATTACAGATGATGGCGGAAGGTGGTGACATTTCTGGTTTATCAATTGTGTTAACTGCAGCAAGTGCTGATGTATTAGAAAATCCAGCAGCAGGCGTACTAGCACCTGGCGCATCGGCAGAAGGTTCGCTTTCTACTGCGGATACCAATACGTATTTATCGGTGGGTTCAATGTTACTTCCAACCAACGACGGTTTTGTTGGTCTAGACAGCTGGATGATCCCAACAGAAGCCGGTACTTATACAGTTTACCTTAATGGTTATGATGCTGGCACAGAAGCTAATGACGAAATTCTAAATGGCGGCGGAGCACCTGGTGTTGCAGGAATTCCTGCAGATCCCGGTGCTGCAAATGGTACGGGCGCTTTAGGTGTTACTGATGTTGAAGATAATACTATGGTGCACGTACATCGTGGTGTTATTGGCGATACAGATGTGGCTGGTGGCGACAGTGATTTAGACAGCACAGTTCATCGTTGGTTAAACCCTGTTGCTATGTTTACCGTTACCGTTAAGTAAGGGGGCAATATGAAAAACTTTAAATCAAAATATATCCCAGCTCTGGCAATTATGTCTTCACTTATTCTTGCCGGTTGTAGTGACGATGACGACGATAAAGATGTTGTGACGCCAGAGCCTGAAGTGGTGGTTCCGGTAAATGTGAGTTATGAGGTAACCGTTACTAACCTGACTAACGCGCAACCATTATCACCTGTTGCTGTTATTTTACATGACACAGGTTCTTTGTGGACAATTGGCGAGTCAGCATCAACGGCATTGGAAACAATGGCGGAAGGTGGTGATAACTCAGAGTTATTAGCACTAGAAATAGTTACTGCAAGCGTAAGTGGAGCTGCGCCTTTAGGTTCGGGCGCTACAGAAACGTTAACCGTAACGATTGAAGACCAAACAGACGCTATGTTGTCATTAGCGACGATGTTGGTGAATACAAATGACGGTTTCACGGGTCTTAGTAATATAGATTTATCTGGATTGTCTGTTGGAGACACTTGGTCTAGCTATACATCGGTTTACGATGCTGGCACAGAAGGTAACAGTGAAGCTGAGGGAACCATTCCAGGTCCTGCTGATGGCGGTACTGGATTTGAAGCTGAAAGAGATGATGTTGATTTTGTTGGTATGCACTCAGGTGTTGTATCAATGGATGATGGTTTAGCTACTTCTGTATTAACCCAAGCCCATAAATTTGATAATCCAGCAGCTTATGTAGTGATTAAACGAATGGAGTAAAACCTTTTGACTAACACTGTGCTCATTGTTGAAGACGATAAAGATATCGCCGATCTTATACGTGTAAATTTACATGAATTGGGGATAAACACTGAGCACCAGTGTGATGGTCAAACTGGCTTAAAGTCTGCGTTAGAAAATGATTATAGCTTGTTACTACTGGACGTTATGCTGCCTAATATTTCTGGCTTAGATATATGCAGGCAAGTAAGGCAAGCAAAACCAGAGCAAGCTATTATCATGCTTACCGCTAAAAACTCTGAAACCGACCGAGTGTTAGGTTTAGAGCTAGGTGCAGATGATTACATGACCAAGCCTTTTAGTGTTCGTGAACTTCAAGCTAGAGTTCGTGTGCAGTTAAGAAGAGCTAACTTACTGCAACAACGTCCTTCCGCGGTTATGCCCCAAGATGATTTATTAACCGTTGGTAAGCTGAGCATTAATCAGCAACAACACAGTGCTAAATTATCTGACCAAACACTTGATCTTACCGCGACGGAATTTGACTTGTTAAAGCATTTTGCTAAACACCCAGATCAAGTATTCAGCCGAGCTCAGTTATTGGAAAACGTATGGGGTTATCACCATAGTGGTTATGAACATACTGTGAATTCTCATATCAATAGACTACGGACAAAGTTAGAACAAGACCCCGCGCAAGCCAATATTATTCAAACGGTTTGGGGGGTTGGTTATAAACTCAATTCTCAAGGTGTAAACTAATGTCATTATCACTTTATCAACGTATTGCCTTGTCGTTAACATTGGCATTTTCAGTCATATTATATTTATCATTTTTGTGGAGCAGTCAGCTTCAGCAAAGTACTCAGTTGGAATCTGAGCAAAGACTTCATTTGGGACTGGCAGAGCATTTAGTGTCTGACAATCCTTTATTGGCTGAGGGCGTTTATGATTACGATGGCTTGAAAAACCTATTTCATACTTTGATGATGTTAGGTCCAAGCTTTGAGTTTTATTATTTAGATCCAAACGGCAAGGTACTCACATATTCTGCTAAACCGGGAAAAGTTAAGCGTGAGTTGGTAGACGTAGAGCCTATTCGTTCTTTGTTATCCAATCAGGTTGAATTGCCCGTGTTGGGTGACGACCCTAGAAATCTAGAGAAACAAAAAATATTCTCAGCCTCTCCTGTGTATAAAGAGGGAGAGCTACAAGGCTATTTGTACATGATCATTGGCGGTGAAATACATGACTCCATTGTTAAATCTGTGCAGGACAGCCATAGTTTAAAAGATGTCTCTATTGTCATTGTCGCCAGTTTAGGAGTGTTACTTTTATTGCTGCTAGGTTTATTTAGAGCATTTACCGCACCACTTAATAAAATGGCAAAAGCTATTAAAGCGATAGATCAAAATAACCTCAGTCAGGTAGAAATAGACTTTAATGTATCCAAAGACTCAAACAATGAAATTAACGTGTTGGCTTCGGCATTTAATTCGTTAATAAAACAAGTGCAAAGCCAGTTGGTGCAATTAGAAAATATTGATGAACACAGACGTATTTTATTGGCAGATCTTTCTCACGACTTAAGAACGCCATTAGCTAACCTACAAGGTTATATAGAAACCTTATCTATTCATGGGGAAAAGCTGACAGAGCAAGAAAGGCAAAAGTTTGTCAGTATCTCCATGCGTAATGCCAATAACTTAAAACGCTTAATAGACCAAATATTTGAACTGGCTTATTTAGATGGCGGTCAAGTTACCGTTCATCATGAACCTTTCCCACTAGCTGACTTATTATTTGATGTGACGGCTAAATTTGAGCTTAACGCGACAAAAAAAGGCGTTCGACTAGAAGTAGAGTCTTTGGCGGCTAACTATTTAGTTTTTGCCGATATAGGTAAGTTAGAACGTGTACTCACTAACTTAATTGAAAATGCGATTAGGCATACTCAAGAAAACGGGGTTATTACCTTGTCAGTGAACATGCTAAAAGAACAAAAAAATCAATTGCGGATAGACATACGAGATACCGGAACGGGTATTAACCGTAATGAAATTGCTCATATTTTTGATGCCCGTTACAGAGCAAGTAATGCCCAAGAAGATAAAAATACCCATGTAGGTTTGGGATTGGCTATCAGCCAAAAACTAGTTGCCTTACTTAACTCTGAATTGAGGGTAGAAAGCGAATTAGGCAAAGGCACTTGTTTTAGTTTTAGCTTGCCGTTGGTAAATAATTAACCAATATAGGCATATATAGAGCGTTGTGGCTATTAAGTGTCGTATTTTTCGAGTTTATTGTAGAGCGTTTTAACACTGATGCCGAGATCACTAGCCGTATCCGTTTTATTGCCATCGTTATCATCTAAAGTGTTGATGATGGCTGCTTTTTCAATGTCGTCCAGTGGAACGCTACCAGGAATAGTTTGTTGTAATGTTTTATTGTCGGAAGTGTTATTTAACACGTTATCACTCATATCAAATTGGATATGTTCGGGACCGATTATTGAGTCGGCCAAAATAAAGGCACGTTCAATTGTGTGTTTTAATTCCCTCACATTTCCTTGCCATGAATGACGAGATAATTTACTTAATGCATCAGTAACAATAGATTTTTGGGTAGAAAGCTCAGAATTTAAATGAGCAATAAAATGTTTCGCCAACCCTATAACATCACCGTCTCTTTCTCTTAATGGAGCAATGGACAGAGGAAAATGAGCTAAGCGAAAATACAAATCTTCACGTAATTTGTCATCTTCAATTGCTTGGCTAGGATCTCTGTTGGTTGCGGCGACAATTCTAACATTTGCATGATAGACTTTTTGACTTCCCACAGGTCGGTATTCACCAGTTTCTAATACTCTGAGTAACTTAACTTGGTGTTCAATGGGCATTTCAGTAATTTCATCTAAGAAAAGAGTGCCACCGTTGGCTTGTTGAAATACACCATTGTGATCTTTTGTTGCACCGGTAAATGCGCCTTTTACATGACCAAAGAGTTCACTATCCACTAATTCTGGGCTAATAGCTCCGCAGTTAATAGCAACAAACGGTTGTTCGGTGCGGTCACTTGATAAGTGGATAGTATTGGCGACGAGCTCTTTACCAGCACCACTTTCACCTATAATAAATACACTTGCTTCACTCTTTGATATGCGTCTTATGGTTCTGTAAAGTTTGTGCATTACACGAGATGAGCCAAGCAATAAACCAAATTGGTCTAAATTACTACTGGTTATTATTTCGCCTTGTTGAGTTCTTCGTTTGGTTTCTTCTGCTATATCTTCAATAGTGTCGGTAAGAAAATCGGCATTAACCGGAGAGCGATAATGAAAAATAGCACCGACTTGCATAAGAGCGTCTAAATGTGAGTTTGGCTCACCTTGGCTAATTACTATTAGATCAATATCTAATGTGGAAGATAAATCGGATAAACGTCTATAGTCATGGGCGTCAAACTGTTCCAATTCAACAACGGCAATACTGGGGGACAATTTCTCTATTTGGCTGATCCAGTCATCTTCATCACTATGATCTAAAAGAGATAATTGTGAATTTAATGCACACTGAGTGACTGCTTCATGAACGTTTGGTTCATGTACGTTTAAATACAAAGCCGCAAGTGGCATACATTGTCCTAATTTATTATTCTGCGGACAATGTATGTCATCTCCTTGTATTTAACAAGCAGCAAACTTACGAACTTACCTTATGACGTAGTGTTGGCGCTATTTTGGGGTAAGGAGTGGCGTAAACTTTCACCACCTTTTATACCAAAGTCCAATGTTCTAATTGGGAATGGGATCAATATGTCTTCTTTTTCTAGTGCTTTCTTAATGTTTATTACTGCATCATGGCGGGCTTGCATAAACCCTTTGTTACCAGGGAAATCAATCCAAAACCACACGATTAAGTTAACACTGCTTGCGCCAAACTCTTTGGCAAAAGCGGCGGTTTCAGACTTGTCGATGACAAAATCACAGTTATTTAACGCATTCACAATAACGTCTGAGGCTTGTTGTGGATCATCTGCGTATGAGATCCCCACGTCCAACTCTATTCTGCGCTTATGGGTTGAGGAATAATTAGTTAAAATATTTCTGAATAATATTTTATTAGGGATGATCTTTAGTTGTCCTGAGAAAGTCTCAACTAACGTATTGCGTAATTTAATTGCTTTAACGTTACCAAATACTCCTTCAGCCTCAATAATGTCACCAATTTTGAACGGTTTTTTTATGCTCATGGTAATGCCAGAGATTAAGTTTTCTGTCATATCCTGAAAGGCAAAACCAATAGCTAAACCAACAATACCAGCACCAGCAAGCAATGAGGTGACCGTACCTTTTAAACTCATGAAATCCAGAGCTATGAAAAGGCCTGCAATAAAAATAATCACACGCAAAATGGAAGTTAGAAGGTTAATTACCTCAGCTGAGTCGACAATATTCTTCAAAATGTTACGGGCCAGCTTAGCGGCGTATCTGGCAATCAGAGAAAACAGCAATATGGTTATAAAAGCCATTACTAAGTTAGGTAGTAATTTAATGGCTTCTTCAATCCAAATTTGAAGTTTACTTTCAATGAGTGTTTTAAATTTTGTAACATCTACAAAGTCAAAGTTCATAATGTCCTCTTTATTTTCCCTTCTTTATTGTTTAAATACAGCGTTCCAAATAAGTCTGGTTGCAAATTACTCTTGTTAGGTCTGTGATAATCTATGGCATTAATACTTGTAAAGACTTAGGTTCAATTTCTATTTGTAATTGACTGTCTGTAAACAGCTCACCATCGATCACATAGTGAATGTCTTTTTTACTAGAGAGTTCTACCTTTTTAGCTTTGATGTAACTAACTTGTTCGGTATTTACGTTACCAATCACACCAGATAAAGCTAATTGTGATATGGATAACATACGATTAACTGCAGCGTCTGAATGTGGAATATAAGTAATGTGCAATTTCCCGTCAGTTGCTGAATCACGGCCGTTACTTTGCGCTAATAAACTGATAAATGGGGTTGTATTGGCAACCGCTAAACTGTTGATAGTTAAGTGCTGTGCTTTACCATCATTTACGCGTATTGAAACCTCTTGTGCTTCGCCTTCATTCAGTGCGCCAAAAAAGCCCTTTAAATACGCTAATTGACCATCTTTGTTTTTTTCGTCACGTTCGGCGTAGTCAATCATCTCATGCTCAAAGCCAATACCTAGCATTAGTAGCATAAGTTTTTCATTACAGTGTACGGTATCGATTGCCGTTGCATGGTTGTTTAAAATGGCATCACACGCTGCTTTTACAGGTATTAATTTGTTTTTAATACCATACAGTACGTGACATAACGCATTAGCAGTACCCAAAGGTAAAATGCCTAACTTGATGTCAGTATTGACCAGCACGGAAGCTACTTCGGTTACTGTGCCATCACCACCGCCAACAATGATGGTTTCTATGTTTTGCTCTTTTGCTTCCAAGGCTAACGATTTTGCCGAAATGTCAGGCGTTGTGGTTTTAATTTGCAAAGTATATTGCATGGTAAGTTGGCGAATTACCTCTGAACGATAAAGCTGCCATTTACCGCCACCGGATACTGGATTAATAACCATACAAAGTGTTTTATTGGTTTTATCAAAATCCATGTAATCAAATGTTTGTAATGATTTTCTTTGTGATTTGTTTAAATTTGCAGTACTTCGTATTGCGTTAATATTTTCTAATACCTGATCAACCGACAATTCGTTGTTCTGTGTTAACAAGTATGCAGCTAAAACAAATACTGAACGCCCACGGCCTAATGCACAGTGGATAACAACAGATTTACCATCTGCTTTTTGCGATTTTATCCAGCGAATAGCGTGTAATAAGGTAGATGTACTAGGTGAGCAATGATCTAGTACTGGAATATTGAGATAGTCGAATGCCTTTTTATGTGACGAACTTTCCAAGCCTTCAAACTCAGCAGTTACATCCAGTATGGCGGTAATATCTTGTTGTTTTAATAACTCTAAGTCGCTTGGCAGTAGGCGTCTTGATAAATACAAACCGTCTTCAATTTTTTGTATTGGCGGAACTGCGTCCTTTTTTCTAACAAAATAATTGTAAGCACTTACCCCAATTAAAAAAGGAATAAAGGCCCAGCGAATATAGGTGGGAATTTTACCATCACTGTTTTTTCTAAAAATAGCAGGCTTGTTAGCTAGATATGCTATTGAAACTAATGCTAACGATAATGCAATCCATAACGATATTACCGCTGTTAATACATTGGGAGCAATATAGGCAAGTAAGGTAAATAATAAAGCGCCTAATAGGTAATATTTGGTGATAAACATGACAATACCTTTTTTAATTTTATAGAAATGATGGGGTGTTAAAAATAAAAAAGGGGCTTTCGCCCCTTTGTTAAACTAACAGGGAATTAACAGTCAGTATCTTCGGCTTTAACGCCTTCTTTTACTTTTTCACATAGATCTTCAGTTTTGTTTTGTACATCTGTAATTGCTTCGTCTGCGGTTTCTCCCGCTTCTTCCACTTTTCCGTCGCCACAAGCAACTAAAAATGTTGATGTAAGAATTAATAATAAAATTGTAATGTTTTTCATAGTTTGTCTACCTTCTTTTGGTGTTACGAAATCTATTGGAAATAATAGAAATCACTAATAATACGATAAAAATTAAAAAAATGATTTTTGCAATTTCAGTGGCAGCACCTGCTATACCTGTAAACCCTAAAAGTCCTGATATAAGTGCTATCACTAGGAATGTAAGTACCCAATTAATCATAATGATGCCTTTACTCTATTGGGTTACACTAAGATTATTTACAATCGACTCAATGTCTTCCGTACCTTTTACTACTTCAGCGGCCAATTCTTTTTCTTCTTCTGAGTCAACATGACCCGTTAAGGTAACAACCTTATTTTCGGTTTCTACCTCTATATTGGTACCACTAACATCTGGATGCATAAGTAACTTAGTTTTTACTACGGTTTCAACTTTTGCATCAGTTAACTTATCAATGACTTCTTGGCTCTGTGTACTTTCGGGTAAAATAACTAATTTATTTTCTACCGTTTTAACACCATCTAAATTTGTGATTAACTCACCAGCCAATGACTTTTCTATTTGGCTATTAACTTCACCAGTTAAATAAACCACACCGTTTTTAACATCAGTGTTTATATCAAAAGAATTTAAATGTTTATTTAATAAAATGGTGGTTTCTGCTTTCCCGTCTAACCACGCATCTTGTATCTCTGGTTTCCATTCGTCGCCTGCATAAGCAGAACCCGCTGTTAAAACTGAAATTAGCGTTAATGGATATAATAAGTTTTTCATAAAAATCTCCTATTTAGTTAAACTCGTATAGGTAGTTGCCAGAGTTGTGCCAAATTTAACTAATTGATTTTAATGGGTTTTATTATTATGCGATTTATGTTGTGGTAAAAATTACAGGGTTGTTATGTAAAAGTTATATGTTATTGAGCTAAAGCGAATTTTTTGAAGGATTTATGGGTTATTTTCATTCACTCATTAAGTGAATTATTTTAATCTGTTGATTTTAAAGGTTAATTTGGATCATGTTTGTGCAAAGCTCAAACTAAAGTAGTGCAAATATCATTCAAAATTAAAGTTTTTGTTGGTTTAATGTTATTAACGTTCTGTTATTAAAGAAAAATTTTTCACTGGCATTGTAAATGCACTTATATATCTAGTAATTCACTTTCGGAGAGGCAAGTGAATTCGGCAAAGCAGCCACCGTTTCGACATTCCTTTTGGGGATGTTGAACGGTGGTTTTTTCGTTTCTGGGGATTAAGTTTTGTATTTGAAACTCCCAGTAGCAATTTGCCGATGCTTTTGAACCGATACTTTGCAGAGATGCTAATTATATAAATAACGGGAAGATAACAATGACTTTAATAAGAACAAAAAACACCGTCAAAAAGTTTGTTGCAGTGACAAGCTTAATCGCTACATCTTTGAGCTTTGGCGCTAGCGCTGAATTAGGCTACCCAGAGAAAGAAGAACTTAAATTTGGTTTTATCAAATTAACCGACATGGCGCCAATAGCAGTAGCGTATGAAAATGGTTATTTTGAAGATGAAGGTTTATACGTCACCATTGAAGCACAAGCTAACTGGAAAGTATTACTAAATGGCGTTATCGACGGCAGTTTAGATGGCGCGCACATGTTGGCTGGTCAGCCAATTGCTGCAACCATTGGTTACGGTACAAAAGCTGAGATCATTACCCCATTTTCAATGGACTTAAATGGTAATGCAATTACAGTATCCAACGAAATTTGGGAGCAAATGAAACCCAATATTCCTAAAATGGCAGATGGACGCCCTGTTCATCCAATTAAAGCCGATGCATTAAAACCTGTAGTAGAAAAATATATAGATGCAGGTAAGCCATTTAATATGGGTATGGTGTTTCCCGTTTCTACTCATAACTATGAGTTACGTTATTGGTTAGCCGCTGGTGGTATTCACCCAGGTTTTTATGCACCGCATAAAGGTGATACGTCAGGTAAAATTGATGCTCAAGCTTTACTTTCTGTAACACCTCCACCTCAAATGCCTTCTACTTTAGAAGCGGGGACTATTTATGGTTACTGTGTTGGTGAACCTTGGAATCAACAAGCTGTATTTAAAGGTATCGGTGTTCCAGTAGTAACCGATTATGAAATTTGGAAAGACAATCCAGAAAAAGTATTTGGTATCACTAAAGAATTCGCTGAAAAATATCCAAATACCACAATTCGTTTAACTCGTGCTCTAATTCGTGCGGCGATGTGGTTGGATGAAAACAATAATGCTAACCGTCCAGCAGCAGTAAAAATATTATCTCAATCAAACTATGTTGGGGCAGATTACGAAGTTATCGCAAACAGCATGACAGGCACCTTTGAATATGAAAAAGGTGACAAGCGCGCTGTCCCTGATTTCAATGTGTTTTTCCGTTACAACGCGACTTATCCATATTACTCAGACGCTATTTGGTACTTAACGCAAATGCGCCGTTGGGGACAAATTAGTGAAGAAAAACCAGATGCTTGGTATGCAGAAGTAGCCAAGAAAGTATATCGCCCAGATATATATATGGCAGCGGTTAAGTCATTAATTGACGAGAAACTGGTACCTGCTTCTGAATTTTCATCACTTACAGGTGAAGATGGATATCGCGAACCACAAACTCATTTCATCGACAACATAGTTTATGACGGTACAAAACCAAATGAGTACATTAATAAATTCGCCATTGGTTTAAAAGCCAAAGACAAACTTTAACCTCAATGCGGAAAAGTGAAGTTTAGCTTTTCCGCACTTTTTAATTATAGAGAGTTGATTATGTCTAGTTTTATAGCGCAACTTATTACTCGAAAAAATGAATCTGTGATCAAAGCGCAGCTACCGCCGTTTGTTGTTAACTTTTTTAAACTGGTTACTTTGCCGTTTATTGGGATCTTAATCTTTTTAATGTTTTGGAGTCTTGCGGCAAACAGTATTGATACATCACTAGGCAAGTTTCCAGGTCCTGCGCAAGTAATGACGCAAATTGGTAATTTAGTTAATGAGCACGTTGAAAGCCGAGAAAAAGAATCTGCTTTTTATGAACGCCAAGAAAATCGTAATCAAGCACGTTTGGCTAAAGATCCTACATATAAACCTAAAACCCGTAGCTTTACTGGTAAAGAAACTTTCTTTGACCAAATAATAACTAGCTTAATTACGGTGATGAGTGGCTTTATTGTTGCTGCGGTCTTCGCTATTCCTTTAGGTATTGCTATTGGCTTAAGTAAGTCACTGAACACAGCCATTAATCCAATCATTCAAATTTTTAAACCTGTATCACCATTAGCTTGGCTGCCTTTGGTCACTATGGTGGTGAGTGCGGTTTATACCTCAACCGATCCTATGTTCGCTAAGTCATTCGTGGTTTCTATGATCACGGTTACCTTGTGCTGTATTTGGCCAATGGTGATAAACACATCGGTTGGTGTGGCGTCGTTAAATAGTGACTGGGTAAATGTAAGTAAAGTATTAAGGCTTTCAACTTTTAAGCATATTCAAAAGATTGTATTACCCGCTTCTGTTCCTGCCATTTTCACAGGTATGCGTTTGTCGTTAGGTATTGCTTGGATGGTATTGATAGCGGCAGAAATGTTGGCGCAAAATCCAGGTTTAGGAAAATTTGTTTGGGATGAATTCCAAAATGGTAGCTCGGAATCATTAAGTCGCATTATGACCGCGGTGATTGTCATTGGTGTTATTGGATTTTTATTGGACCGTACAATGATGCAATTACAACGAGTTTTGTCTTGGGACAAAAACTCTGAAGTTCGGTAATTAAGGAGATGAATATGACTGTTAGAAACGAATTACTACTCGATATTAGTAAAATTGACATGGTATTTCCAACACCTAAAGGCGACTTTACCGCTTTAAAAGAAGTGGATTTAAAAATTAACAAAGGCGAGTTTATCTCATTAATTGGTCATTCAGGTTGTGGTAAATCCACCGTACTTAATGTGGTTGCTGGTTTATACCAAGCAACCAGTGGTGGAGTGATTTTAGCGGGTAAAGAGGTTAACGAACCAGGACCCGAGCGCGCAGTAGTGTTTCAAAATCATTCTTTATTACCTTGGTTAACAACGTATCAAAATGTGGAGTTAGCCGTTAAACAAGTGTTTGCTAACACTAAATCACCAACAGAAATGAAAGAGTGGATTGAGTACAACTTAAAGCTGGTTCATATGGATCACGCGATGCACAAACGCCCAGACGAAATATCTGGCGGTATGAAGCAGCGCGTAGGTATTGCAAGGGCGTTAGCCATGCAACCAGAAGTATTATTGATGGATGAACCTTTTGGCGCATTGGATGCGTTAACCCGTGCTCATATGCAGGACTCGTTAATGGAAATTCAAGATGAGTTAAACAATACAGTCATCATGATCACTCATGACGTTGATGAAGCTGTATTACTGTCTGACAGAATTGTCATGATGACCAATGGCCCAGCAGCGACAATTGGCGAGATACTAGATGTGAATTTAGAAAGACCGCGTAGCCGATTAGAACTGGCTAAAGATGCTCAATACAACCAGTACCGTTCAGAAGTATTAACATTTTTATATGAAAAACAGCGCAAAGTGTAAACAAGCTAGCTTTGACTAAAACGAATACAAAACAGGGATTGCCCAAGTGGCAATAACATAAAAAATAGATGCATAAAATTGCACAAAATAGAAAACAAAAAATAAAAGTACAAAAACAATTACAAGAATTTAAAAGAATAAATACAAAACTTATTAGGGAACAGTCATGAACAAAAAAAAAGCCATGCACAAAAAACTACTAGCGACACTAATACCGTTACTGGCGTCTACTGCGTCTTATGCCACCATTGAAACTAGCATAGGTAAAGCCAATGTGGATTTACGTTTACGTTTTGAAAACGTAACTCAAGATAACGCATTGGAAGATGCAAGCGCGCTTACTTTACGCACAACTGCCAACTTTAAAACTAATGCTTATAGTGGTTTTTATGGTTTTGTAGAGTTAGAAAACTCAGTGGCGTTAATTGAAGATTATAACAGTACGCAAAATGGCGAGGCTGGTTATTCAGTCATAGCTGATCCGGCAACTACTGAGCTAGATCAAGCCTATGTTGGTTATAAGAATGATGGTGTATCGGTGAAATTGGGGCGTCAGGTGATCACTATGGACAATCACCGTTTTGTTGGTCACGTAGGTTGGCGCAATGACAAACAAACGTTTGATGCATTATCTGCGACGTATGATGCGTCTGAAAAATTAAAACTTTCAGCGGCTTATATCACAAAACGTAATCGTATTTTTGCAGATGCAGCAGACATTGACGCAAGCGATATATTGTTAAATGCCGCATTAAAAACCGAGTTCGGCACAGTCACAGGTTACGGTTATTTATTGGAAACTGATAATGGTACAGACAATTCACTAAATACCTTTGGTGCGCGTTTAACAGGTGCTAAAAGTGACATTAGTTATACCCTTGAGTTTGCTACCCAAACCAATGAAAGTTCAGGTATTGAATACGACACAAGTTATATGCTTGGTGAGGTAGGTACTAAATTTGGTGGCGTTAGCGTAAAAGCTGGTTATGAATCTTTAGGTTCAGATGATGGCGTAGTTGGTTTTACAACACCATTGGCCACATTACATAAATTTAATGGTTGGTCAGATCAATTCCTTGGTACGCCAGGTGTTGGTTTAAATGATTTATACGCAACGATTGCGGGTAAAGCTGGTGGCGGTAAATGGTCAGCCACTTTCCATAGTTATGCGGCGGATGAAGCATCAGCAACGGTTGATGATTTAGGTACTGAATTAAATGTGATTTACACCACTAAAATATCTGATTTTCCTGTTGGAATTAAATACGCCATGTATACAGCAGGCGACCAAGACGCTGGTAAAGTAGATACAGATAAATTATGGATTTGGACGGGTTATAAGTTTTAATTAAAAGACTAAAAATAGTTACAGGGAATAAAGCACAATATTTACCGGCAAGAGCTAAACTCTGTTGGTAAATATTGTGCTTTTTTATGCGCTAAAAAAGCAATCGCTACTTTTAAAAAAGGAATAGTTTTAAAAACGATACATTAGTTGTAACCAGGCTTGGATTTTGTGATCTTCATCATCTAACTGCACATCGGCAATGCCATATCTAATTTTTAGGTTGGTTAAGCCTGAACGAAATGCATCTATTGACATGTTTCCTTTAAACCCTATTATTTTCGCACGATTTACATCATCCATTTCAGGGGCCGAGTAATATAGCTGCCATGATGATTGACGTCCGTTTAAGCTAATGGTTGTATTTTTATAATCGTTACCTAACTGGAAATTAAAAGGTAGCTCTGGTGAAAAAATCCAGTTTGAGTGCGCTTTAGCATTAATAATATTGCTTTCTATACCACCTAAGCTTAACAAGTCTAAACTGCTGTCATTACGTTTGGCAAACTGTCCCGAGACGGTTAGTCTTATACCGTAAATATAACCGCCTAATGACAAGGTTCCTTGAGAGCCTGTCCATTGCTCTGTTGTCGTTAAGCTTTCAATATCAGTCTCACCTTCCAAATATGTAAAGCTAGATTGCTGAGTTAAGCCCCATGTTTGTTTGTCTAAAAACCAAGATTGTTGATGGTTAATTTCTGTGATTTTTGTTTCAACAAAAGACTGCTCTTGGGCATTATAGCTGGCGGTATATTCACCTTTATAGGTTGCTAATAACCCGCGAGTAAATAAGTAAGGATAGTGAGCACTTACATTATATCCTGTATAAGATTCAATGCTTGTAGCAGACGAATTTTGCTGTTTGCTAGCGTCTAATTCAAAGTCATAAACATGAGCTGAGAATTTTATAGGTAAGCTGCTGAACGTAAAATTACCAGCTACTGCGTTGGCCAATCCGCCACTTCCACCTGCTAAGAAACTTAAATCCCAATTTGTTTTTTGCAATAAATCACTGCCCTTAATACCAAATTCATTAGCCCCAATTGATGCACTTGTTGATACGCCGGATAGAGTAAAAGTAATATCTTGGTTTTTCACATGATAATCATATTCTTTACCAATTGAAGTGTCGGCACTTAATTTAGCAGCAGGCATTAAAATTGCTGAATCTGAATTATTAGATGTGACACTTAATGTGTTTACATCAGAGAATTCTGAAACGGCGGTAAATTTTTCAGCAGCTAAAGGCTGAATAAACATATCTGGCCCACGGCTTTGTACAGATACATTCAGTAAGCTCGTTGTTGTTTTTTGTTGATCTTGTTCTGTATCTGCTTCCGGTATTTGAACTAGCTCAATTGGCCAAGACACAGTTGTTTGCCCTTGAGTTACCGCCATAAGTTGACCTGTAGCTAGCTTGTATTGATAAACTTTTAATGTGTCTTTTATGCCAGCAACAAAATACACAGATTGACCATCGTTTGCCCATTCTGGGAATGATAAGAACTGATAACCTTTTGGTGTCGGCACACGCACAGCTTTTAATATAGTGTCTTTTCCTGCTGCTAAGGTTGTTACGTAAAGGCTCCAAGGTTGGTTATAGGTGTTTTTTAAATAGGCTATTTGTGTGTTGTCTACCGGATTAAATCTCGGAAAGTCGTATAAATTATCTAGAGTAAAATCACTCATTCTTACTAACTTATGGCTAGTAAGTGGTGAGCCATTAATTTTCGATAACTCAAAAGAGACTAAACCTGAATAACCTCCACGTGTTTGCTCTGCAATCACTTTACCTGATGGAGTAACATCAAAACGGCGTAAATTAGCATGACGAGTTAATTGATTAGTGTTTCCTGTACTTAACTGCCATTGAAATAAATCTTGATGTTGCACCCCATTACTGTCGATTGTTTTAGCGCCATATAAAATATGATCATCATCCAGCCACCTTGGGTTTGTAATGTCAGTAAAGTTTGTCTGTTGCAGACTATGTTCTACTTTACGTTTAAATACTTTTGGTGCGTTGTCGGCAATGTCTACAGGATCATTTTCTAATAACTCAGCTTGTTTTTTTTCAAACTCTTCTTTGGCTTTGTTGTTCTCTGAGGTTTGATAAACATTTAATATTAATTTCCCATCTTTGCTTGCTTCCACAAGCGCTAGATATTTGCTACTTGGGCTTAAAGCGGGAGCTGTAATATGGTATTCGGCATTTAACCAAATAGAAGCGTTATTAGGCTGTGTTTGTTCTAATCTCTGCTGCTGGGCAAGCGCGTTAAAGGTAAATTCTGCCGCAAAACGTTGGTATAAATATTCCGGTGTCTCTAAAAATACACCTTTAAAAGCATCGTTAAATGAACGACTTTTTTTACCACGTAAACGTGTCCAAACTGCATCTAAAGTTTTATCTGAATAGTTTTTTTCTAACCAAGATAAATAACGAACACCAACTAAATATGCCATGCTGCCTATTTGGTAACGTCCACTGGTATTACTTAATTCACTGTATTTGGGTAACGCACCTTCACGAGCAAATTGTAATAACATGGCTTCTACTTGCACATCGAACAAACGTCCTCTGCCAGTAAGTTTAGACTCAAGCAGAGTTGCGTAACCTTCAGTTACCCAGCGAGGCATACCTGATGATTTATAAATGTCGTATAAATCCCAATATTTAGATAAAGATTGTTTAAAGCTTTGACGTGAAGGTTGTCCGATATGAACCAAGTGAACATATTCATGCAAGCTTAATAATTGTTGCCAGCTACTAGAGTTTGAAATTATGGAATTTGACTGTGGAGGTGTGGCAAACAGCGCCATAATTGGTCTGTTACTAAATGGAATCGCGAACCCGTTAGAGTCATTGAAAGGGTCAAAAACAACAACATCGACTTTCATTTTTAAGTCTCTGTCTTGATGTTCTTTCACTGTTTTAGCTGCGGCTTCCATGTCGTGCGCAGCCGAAATTGCCCAATCTCGGTATTCTGCCGTGTAATGAATACGAAAACTGTTGGTTTCAAATACTGTCCACTTAGCTTCCGTAACTATGTCTATTGCAGCGTGCGCGGTATTTATAGTTGTAAAGCTGCATAACAGGCTGAATATAAATAGAGTCGTGGTAGATAACTTATTTCGTTTTGCTTTTTTGTTATCTAAGCTTGCTAAACGTTTTACTAATTTTTTTGATAAAAAATAAAATGATAAATGGCTGAATACTCTCATAAAAGTCCTTTTAAACTGACGAGGTTATAGGTACATACTAATGGTTAATATATTGTATTTCAATTAGTGTACTTTTTAAGTTAAGTTAGAATGAGTTTTACTTATTGTAGAACCTGAACATAACGGCTCAATATCACTTATTATGTTAATTTAGGGCAGGACAAGGTCATGAAAGTATTATTTATCATAGGTTTGTTATTATTCAGCACAATTAGCATTGATGTTTATGGTGCCAATCCAGCAGATTGGCAGTTAGAAAAGCAAACTAAACATGTTTCTATTTATACTCGTGATAAACCGAATTCTAAATTTCTGCAAGTAAAAGCAGAGGTGACCTTATCGGCAAATTGGACAAAGGTTATTGCACAATTTAGTGATGAAAATAAATGTTGGGATTGGCAGGGGCGTTGTTCATCGGTAAATATAATAAAAAAGATAAATGAAAGTGACCGCTTAATTTATACAGTGATAGACATGCCGTGGCCAGTATCTAATCGTGACTTTCTATTTTACGCCGCACTTAGTTTCAACTCTGCTACAAAGGTAACAAACTTAACCTTAACTCCGGCTGAGGACGTAGATTATCCATCAGATTTGGTAAGGGCTAAGTCAAATATCCATTACGTAATAACGCCAATGAGCGAAGAACTAACGCAGCTAAATATATTAATGCACACAGAATTTGGCGGGGACATTCCAGCAAGTTTTGTTAACTCGAAATTGGTTGATGAATTGTTTATTGATATTGAAGCGCTGACGTCTTTAGTTATGGTTAAGTAATTAGAGGCTGCTTTACATGCTTACAAATAGAGTTAGGGCTTTACAGCATTGCCCTAATCTATTTTAACTTTTTAATATTAGTTATCGAATCTATGCCCCTTTCCAGATTTACTCTGACATTCGCCTTTGCATTTACTTTTGTGAGAGCCATCATGCCCGCCCATAGGTCTTGGCAGAATACATCCAGCTAAAAATGTAATAACTACGATAGAAATTAAACCTTGGGTTAATGCTTTTTTATTTAATAACATAATATTTAACAACCTCACTTCTCAATTAGTACAATTACAGTTTTTATCCGCTTTGGTTGTATAGACTGTTAAATCGTGAATAAGTTCTTGGTTTTTATATTAATATAAATACATAATTGAGGCAGCTATATCTATGCGTTTTGTAAATATAGAATTATGATGATGGTTAATTTAACTTCAATGGAGTTATAGCAGAGATAACCGATAGGTTTATAGCTCATTAAGGGCGTTTACATACAACAAAAAAGGCAGCAGTATGAAGTCAAATGTATTTGAAAGACGCTGCACAACAGATCAAATAATTAGTGATTCAACGTATAACTTTGTTATTGGATTAACCTTATGTTGGGGCTTTTTTATTAACTGGTTAATGGTGACTAGCATAGAGCCTCAAGCTATAGCCAACGTTAATCCGTGGATATTTTTTATAGGTTATTTTGCTTCATGTTTTTTTGGTATTTATCTGTTTAATAAGTCGAATAAACCGCTTGTTAGTTTTATTGGTTACAATTTTGTTGTTGTGCCATTTGGCTTTATTATCAATTTGGTCGTGAGTAATTATGATGCGGCTTTGGTAACTGAGGCTATTAAAATTACTGGATTAGTGACAGTCGGTATGATGTTTTTAGGCTCAATGTACCCTAAATTCTTCCAAAAAATATCAGGCGGGCTTACGGTTGCTTTGTTTCTAGTTATCGTCGTAGAAATGATTGAGATATTTGTTTTTGGTATTCACCACGGAATATTGGATTGGATTGTGGTTTTAATTTTTTGTGGTTATATAGGCTATGACTGGTCTAGAGCTAATCAAATACCAAAAACGATAGATAATGCGATTGATAGTGCTGCCGCGCTATATATGGATATCATCAATTTATTCCTACGGATTTTAAGAATACTGGGGCGTAAATAGTCTAGTCATGAGTGATTTCCGAACGTTCATTGTCACACTAATCTTTATTGCTGCGCTTATGGGCTGTACTGCTGATAATAACGCTAGCAAGGTTAATGAGTCCCAAGACACTCAACCTGCACTTTGGTGGGAAATGGTTCCACCAATATCCATAAATGGTGACCAATTTTATGGTAAACCATGCTCTGTGACTCAAGTGACAACTGATGAGGCGGGCGTTAAAGCCGAAACTGTTATATTTACAGTGCCAAGTAGAGCTTTCACATCTTGCGCCCAGCGAGTGCCAAATAAGAATTATCTTAAGCTCGATGGTAAATATATTGTTTTGCACGTTGACCGACAAACGTTTGGTGCTGGTTCATGGACAGGGGAACGTTATCGCAGCGCAGATTTTATATCTTGGGAACAATATATTGGAATAACTTGGCTGGACAGTGAAGAATATGAAGCTTGGCGAAAAGTGGGATCTACGTCTTCAAAGGCCGACTCGATACAGAAAGTAGCAAAAGACTCTAACTAGCGATGCAACAATAAAATTGCGTAAATAAAAACGGCCTTAGTATTCTAAGGCCGTCACATGTTAGCTATATTTTACTGCGGTTTAGCGTTTTTGTGTAGCGCGTAACATCCATGCAGTTTTTTCGTGTAAACGCATACGGTCAGATACTAAAGCGGCAGTTGATTCATCATCGGCTGCTTGAGCTACTTTTAAAACCTGACGAGCAGTTTTAATTACTTGTTCATGGCCTTGAGTCAATAATGTAACCATATCAGTTGAACTTGGTACACCGTCTACCTCTTTAATTGAGCTTAATTTTGCAAACTCTTTGTAAGTGCCTGGGGCTGGTACATCAAGAGTTCTAATTCTTTCTGCTATATCATCTACAGCAACAGCAAGTTCTGTGTAGTGCTCTTCAAACATTAAATGCAACTCACGAAATTGTAAGCCAGTAACATTCCAATGGAAGTTATGTGTTTGTAAATATAGAGTGTATGAGTCGGCTAAGAGTCTTTTTAACCCTTCTGAAATTTCTGCTCTGTTTTCTTTGCTTATACCAATATCTATGTCTGTCATTATATTTTCCTTCTTATATTTGTAGGAACGGTAACTCAGTATAGATTACATTAGGGCTATCTAATGTAAATTCAATATAAGATTGGATAATAGTTTAATTAAATTCTTTAAGAGCCTTCAATGCCAATTCCGCTTTTTCTGTCTGTACAAAAATGTGGTCGTGATAATACGCCGCAATGACGTTAGCGCTAATATCGTACTCAGCTAATTTAGTGGCTACTGCTGCGGTTAAACCAACTGCGTCCAAACTTGAATGCACGGTTAATGTTATGCCACTAAAGACCGACTCAAATGCAAAGCCGTTTGCCTCGGCTTGTGCTTTAGTCACCACTAAAGTTAGACCTTCAGTTTCTCTAAACATAGCCAGAGGTGACAGGTTTTGATAATCAGCAAAACCTCCTTGCACACAGCAAAAAACGTATTGCTCTGGCATTAACTGCGGCGACATAGATTGCAGTAATTTAACTAAGTTTGTTTCACCAACCATGATAACTCCTTTATTTAAGTTTGCCTGGTTTTTCCCATGCGTGTTCGTCGGCTTCATGTGGCCAATGAGTGTCTTGTTTCAATGTTTCTTCTAGTAGCCGTTTCGCTTCATTTGCTTTTGATATGTATTCATTTTCATCGCCGTTATAAGCCGCTAATTCCATGACACTTTTATCATCATGTTTTTTGAATAAACGGCTCTTGCGGTAAGCAATATTACTTTGCCAGCCAAGTGCAACTAAAGCTTTAGCTCCAAGTTCGGCGCCAGAGGCCATAGTTTCTCGCTCAATATCATTGACCCCTAAACGGTGTAATTCAACAGCATGAAGCCTGTTAATAGCACGCACTAATATTTTTAAATGCGGGAAATGTTTTTGCACCATATGTACTATGTTTAAGCTGCTATCAACATCGTCAACTGCAACCACAATTGCTTTTGCTGTGTCAGCTCCTGCACTGTGTAATAACTCAGCGCTTTCCCCTTCGCCGTAATACACTTTAAAGCCAAACTTTTTCACCATTTCAATTTGGCTAGCATCATGATCCAAAACCGTAGCACTTATATTATTGGCTAATAATAAACGACCAACTGACTGACCAAAACGGCCAAAACCAATTACTATGATTGGGTTTTCTTCATCTATTACGTCCGCGTCTCTATGTTCTTTTTTGTGCGTAGCAAAACGTGGCGATATGTATTTTTCATTTACGATTAACATTAATGGCGTTAACAACATCGAGGTTGCAACCACTAAAGTTAATAGTCCAATTAATCCGGTTGGTAATACCCCGCTAGTACTAGCAAATGCAAATAATACAAAGGCAAATTCACCACCTTGGGCAAGTGCTACGGAGAATAACCAAGCGTCAGGTTTGGCTAATTTATTTGATTTAGCCAAGACAAATAAGACTAAAAACTTGCCTATGATCAATGCGGCGGTAAGGCCTATAACCACTAATGGCTCAGCAAATAACAGCGCAAAGTCTATACCTGCACCAACACTGATAAAAAACAAACCAAGTAATAAACCTTTGAACGGCTCAATATTACTTTCTAATTCGTGGCGGAAGTCACTGTCGGCTAAAACTACACCGGCGATAAAAGTACCTAGTGCGGGTGATAAACCAATAGCTTGCATTGCTAAGGCAACACCAATAACAAGTAATAACGCGGAGGCGGTGAAAATTTCACGAAGTTTAGACTTAGCGATAAAGCCAAAGATTGGATTCATTAAATACTTACCGCCAAATATTATGGCAGCAATAACACCTACAACAACCAGTCCTTGAATCCAGCCAGTTTCACCAAGATGAGTCGAGTTAGAATTAACTAATAATTCTGGCGAAGATACGGCTAATAAAGGCAAAATTGCTAACATCGGGATAACGGCGATATCTTGGAATAACAAAACAGCAAAGGCGCTTTGTCCGGCAGAGGTTTTCATCAGCCCTTTTTCTTGTAGGCTTTGTAATACAATAGCGGTGGAAGATAAAGCCAATACCATGCCTATCGCTAACGCTTGTTGCCAAATTAAACCTAAGTACATGCCAAATAGAGTTATTGCTGCAGTGCTTAATAAAACCTGTAATCCGCCAGTGCCAACGATAGGTCCGCGCATTTTCCATAACAAGCTAGGTTTTAATTCTAGCCCGACTAAGAACAACATCATAACAACACCAAATTCAGCAAAATGCATTACGTCTGTTTGGTCGCCAACAAAACCAAGAACAAATGGACCAATTAATACACCAGCCACTAAATATCCAAGTACTGAACCTAAACCTAAACGTTTGGCGATAGGAACCGAAACAACAGCCGCACATAAGTATATAAAGGCATCAAATAACAAATTGCCATGTTCCATGTTACTGCTCCCAGCGTTGGTTTAAGGTGTCTAAGTGGTTTACCGTATTACTGTCAAAATCATCTTGTTGTAACTCGGTAACAAAAGATTGATATTGCTCGCATAACTCTTTGAGTCTCTCTGGCGATTTACCTAAATTCCTAGCGCCATGAGCAACTAAAGGAGGCAGAAACTCCATTCCACACAAGTGCGCAGTTTGATCAAATGGGGTTAATAATTCTCGGATGGTGAAACGATTATGGCCTTCAGTTGAATAAGCATTTTTACTACCACCTGTAGTGAGAACGGTTAACCATTGTTTACCTTTTAATGCTTCACCTTTTGGACCGTAGGCATAATTAAATTGTAAAACGAGATCTAGCCATTCTTTAAGAATAGCTGGGGCGCTGTACCAATAGAACGGATGTTGAAATATCACTACATCGGCATTTGTTAGCATTTCTTGCTCGTCGTCGATATCAATAACACCGTCAGGATAAATGGAATACAAATCGTGAATCGTTACTTTGTCATTCTTGTTAACGGCATTTAATAAGGCTTGGTTTATTTGGGAGTTTGCCAAATTGGGATGTGCCAAAATGATAAGGACGTTTCTCATTATTAATCCTGTAAGAGTAAATTAATCAGCATAGGCATTAAGTGTACTCAGCATTCACCAAGAAAAGAACAAGAAAAAACCAATAATGACCATTGAGTTGTATTTGGGGCAAAATAGACTGCGCTTTATTAGTGCGGTTTTGGATCATTGTTGTGCATAATAAGTAAATAACTGACTAATTGATGATGTATTTATAACTTAACTATATGTTATATATCTACTTTATACATATGGCATTAAAGGTGCAGTTTCTAGTAAATTAAACCTCTGAGTTTATGTTTAAAGTTGAAAGTACGGCAAAGAAGCCACCAAGAAGAAGTGAATCACTTTGTCTTGGTGGCTTTTTTTTATGTCTAAAAAAATAATACTAACAGTGAGACGAGAAATTCCATGACGACAAATGCAACTCCAGAAAAATTCAATCTGTTTTCCTTTCAAGGGAAAATGAAAATATTACATTTAAGCTGGATTGCTTTTTTTATCACCTTTATGGTGTGGTTTAACTTTGCCCCAATGTTAATGGCAGTTAAAGAATCGTTAGGATTAACCACCGCCGAAGTCAAAACGCTTCTTATTTTAAACGTTGCTTTTACCATTCCCGCCCGAGTCATTGTTGGTATGTTGACTGACAAGTACGGGCCAAGATTAATTTACACTGGCTTATTAGCGATCTGTTCCATTCCTTGTTTTGCTTTTGCTATGGCCGATACATTTACTCAAGCTGCGATTGCTCGTTTTGCTTTAGGTCTTATTGGTGCCGGGTTTGTTGTTGGTATTCGTCTTGTTTCTGAATGGTTCCCGCATAATGAATTAGGTACTGCAGAAGGGATATATGGCGGTTGGGGTAACTTTGGTTCGGCCGCTGCAGCATTCACATTACCTACAGTAGCTGCAATTTGTGCAGGTGTATTTGGTGGTGAAGAAGGTTGGCGTTGGGCTATGGGACTTACTGGTTTAGTCAGTTTACTGTATTCATTTGTGTTTTATAAAAATGTGTCTGACACTCCAAAAGGTTCTACTTATTATCGTCCTAAAAAAGCAGGCGCGATGGAAGTAACTTCTAAAGGTGATTTCTGGTTATTGTTAGTGATGAAAATACCTATGTACGGCGCACTTGCTTTATTAACTTGGAAGTTGTCGCCAGCTGGAATAAGCATGTTTAGCGAATTTGTCGTGAATACTATTTATGTTGGTTTGGCAGCGTTATATTTGTTTGATAGTTACCATGTGTGGCAAGTGAATAAAAATATATTTGTTGAGCCAGTGGCTGAAATTCACAAGTACAGTTTCAAACAAGTTGCGGTATTAAATATTCTATATTTTGCGACCTTTGGTTCTGAATTAGCGGTTATTTCAATGTTACCTTTATTCTTCTCTGAGACCTTTGAATTAACACCTGTAGTTGCTGGAATGGTTGCTTCGGCATACGCCTTTATGAATTTAATGTCTCGTCCTGGTGGCGGTTGGTTATCTGACCGTTATGGTCGTAAGCCAGTGTTACTTATTTTAACTGCAGGCTTGGCCATTGGTTATTTTGTAATGGGACAAGTGGATAGTTCATGGGCTGTATGGTTAGCAGTTGTTGCAGCTATGGCGTGTTCGTTCTTTGTGCAAGCTGGCGAAGGTGCTGTATTTGCGGCCGTACCATTAATCAAACGTCGTATGACAGGGCAAATTGCAGGTATGACAGGTGCATACGGAAACGTAGGTGCAGTTGTGTATTTAACTGTGTTGTCTTTGGTTGATTACAGTACGTTCTTCTTAGTGATTGCTGCAACGGCTGTGGTTGGTTTTATTGCATTGTTAATGATGAAAGAGCCGGAAGGTCACATTGCTGAAGTACAAGAAGATGGTACAGTAGAGCTAATATCAGTTAGTTAATTTAATATATTAACTTGCAAGCCTATTTGGATAAACAACTGAGTAAATACCTTTGTCTGATTTAATAGCCACAAAACAGAGTCTTAAAAAAGGCTCTGTTGATTCTGAAAATACATCTACAAAAATGTTAGATGTTTTGTTTGGAGGCTTTTCTGACAAAGGGGTTAAGGTTGAAAACCAAGATGCGTTTGCCGCACAACAAGCTAAAGGTTCTGCTCGGGAATTAAAAGGTAGTGTTGTTTGTATTGCCGATGGTGCAAGTTGTAGTGACAATGCACAGCAAGCAAGTCAAACCAGTGTTACTACCTTTATTCGTGACTATTTCAGTACTCCTGAATCTTGGTCGACTAAAGATTCGGTCGCGCGTGTTTTATCCTCGTTAAACTCCTGGTTATTCCATCACGGTCAGCAAGCGAGCTGTCGTCAAAATCAATTAGTCACAACCTTTAGTGCGGTCATTTTTAAGTCTAATACTGCGTACTTATGTCATGCTGGAGACAGTCGAGTTTACTTATATCGTCAAGGTAAAGTAGAACAGCTGACTAAAGATCACAGTTATTTCCAAAATGAACATAGCAGCGTATTAACCCGTGCATTGGGTATGGATAGCCACTTAGAAGTGGATTTTATTCAGCGAGATTTACAACTAAATGACCGATTTGTACTAACCACCGATGGCGTACACGACTGCTTAACCAACAAACAACTTGAAGCACATCTATCAAACAAAGAACTGAGTTTAGAAAAGATAGCTACGGAAATCTGTTTAACCGCTGAACAGGCTGGCAGTAAAGATAACTTGAGCTGCATAATTGCAGAGGTTGTCAATTTACCTAATAAAGACATCGATGAGGTTCATCAACAACTTACTGCATTAAAAATTCCGCCTGTGATGAAACCCGGCGTAACTATAGATAATTATTTAATTGAAAAAGTAATTCACAGCGGCGCTCGTAGTCATGTTTATGTTGCTAAAGATAAAAATACTGAGCAAAAAGTAGTGTTAAAAGCACCGTCCGATAACTTTGCCGAAGACTTAAATTACCTTGAAGGCTTTGTCCGTGAGCAGTGGGTTGGCAGTCGTATAAATCATAAATCTATAATGAAAATTTACCCTAGGGTAAAAGAAAATGGTCAAGCTACAAGTCCATTTTTGTACCATGTTTGTGAATATGTTGAAGGTATAACGTTACGACAATGGATGTATGATAATCCAAATCCTAGCTTAAGCTTGGTGCGTGACGTTACGGCAAAAATCATTGCGGGACTGCGAGTATTCCAACGTCAAAGTATGGTGCATAGAGATTTAAAACCTGAAAATATCATGATTGAGAATGACGGTAATATTAAACTTATCGACTTTGGTACTGTGCAGGTAAGTGGCTTAGCTGAGATAAGCTCCCCTTTAATTGAAGATACATTAGCGGGTGCCGTTGGTTATATCGCACCGGAATATTTGTTGGGACAGCAAGGCGTTCATCGTTCGGATATATTCTCATTGGGCGTCATTGTTTACGAAATGCTAACTGGAGAATTACCGTTTAAAACGCCTTTGGTGCAACATCAACAAGTAACCAATTTTGACCAATGGCAATATCGCTTTGCTAAACAAATAAGAAAAGACATTCCTGTATGGTTAGATTTAGCCTTACAAAAAGCCACTCAACCAAATATATCTAGCCGCTATTTAGCTTTGTCTGAATTTTTAAAAGACTTAACAACTCCAAATAGGATGATGGTAAACAAAATAGAGTCAGCGCCGTTACTTGAAAGAAACCCTGTTGGTTTTTGGAAGATGTTAAGCACGTTGCTCGCTTTTTTATTAATTATTCAAACGTATTTATTTTACCGTTAATGATGATGGATTTTAATTTACATTTAATTAAATGACCGACACTCATAAATGGTGTTGTTAAATGACCCTAGTTCATCCATTGTTTTAGACTCATTAGTTTAATGATGTTTTTCATGTCAGACTTTGTTATTTATTGTCACTAGCAAGTGAAAGTATTGATAATAGTGCTGCTATTTACGTTGAAAATATCTATCTGATAATGACATTAAGAAATAAAGAGCTCTTAATATAAATTTTTCATACCAATTGGTATAAATAGTTTGGCAAGACCTCTTTACTTCGTTAGTCTAGGCTGATGCAGGTAACTATTAATTTTGGCTTAAATCGGAGTAAGTACTCATATGAAAAATACTATTAG
This sequence comes from uncultured Psychrosphaera sp., assembly GCF_947500655.1. Taxonomy (GTDB): domain Bacteria; phylum Pseudomonadota; class Gammaproteobacteria; order Enterobacterales; family Alteromonadaceae; genus Psychrosphaera. The sequence goes on from NZ_CANMSK010000002.1 coordinate 238,265, forward strand.
CGGAAGTTGTTTATGTGGACAAGTTGTTAGTAAAGTAACTGGACCATTTAAAAGGTTTTACCAATGTCATTGTGACCGTTGTCAGAAAAAAACAGGCTCTGCATTTGCATCATTAATCTTTACCGACCCAGATAAAATAGAATGGGTGTCAGGGCAAGAGTTAGTAAAACGTTATGATTTACCCGATGCGATACGTTTTTGTAATACCTTTTGTACAACTTGTGGTTCACAAGTTCCTTATTTAAGTCGAGATGGCTCTACATTGGCTATTCCAGCTGGTTACTTAGATGAAGATCCCAAAATACGCCCATCAGCTAATATTTTCTTTAAAGAAAAAGCCTGTTGGTTGGAAGAAGGACAAGTTGCGAATAAATACGACCGATATCCTGATTAATCAACAGAACGGATACCAAAGCTAGCAGCTGAGTAAATGAATTACTCGTGTTCATATTATCAGACTAATTGACCGTTAAAGAATTAACTCAATTAGTCACAATATTTTAAGTTAATTATGCCTATTCAAACCTTTAAATTACTCGCCTTTATTAGTTTTGCGTTAATCGCTTTTGCTGGAAATTCCGTTTTATGTCGTTTGGCTTTGGGGCAAGGTTTAATTGATGCTTCAAGTTTTACATCAATACGCCTGTTGTCTGGCATTGTTTCTTTGCTCGTCATCAGCCTTATTTTAGTTAAAGGCAATGTTGTCAGTGTGGTACAGGAGTTTAAAAAACAAAACTCGTTAAAAACCTGGTTAGCTAGTTTAATGTTATTTGTTTATGCCGTTACTTTTTCTTATGGATATATCTCGTTAGATACAGGCACTGGGGCATTAATTTTATTTGGTTTAGTGCAACTTACAATGATCATTGTTGGTGCGTTATATGGTAATAAATTACATTTTGCAGAGTGGTTAGGGATAGCCTTAGCTTTTGTTGGTGTGATTTATCTAGTGCTTCCTAGCTTATCAACACCTTCGTTATTAGGTTTTATACTAATGGCTTTATCAGGTATTGCTTGGGCGATTTATACATTATTAGGTAGAGGATCCAAACAGCCTATAATAGATACAACGGCAAATTTTCTGCGCACTATTCCTTTTGTACTCGTGCTAATTTTACTGACCTTTGAATACAGTAAAATTACGGACTGGGGCATGATATATGCCATCTTATCTGGGGCAGTTACTTCTGCTATTGGTTATGCACTTTGGTATCTAGTACTTAAAGATATATCAGTGACACAAGCTGCTGTGGTACAACTTTTGGTGCCAATATTAGCAGCTGTTGGTGGTGTATTATTTGTGAGTGAGCCTATTTCTATTAGGTTAGTTATCTCATCTTTATTAGTTCTCGGCGGTATTTTAATAGTAATAATGGGTCGCCGTTATTATACCAAGTCTTGATTTTATCTTTGTTGTTGGAGCTATAAAATAGTTAAGGTTTATGTGGACAATATAATAGGCAGTATTAAATGAATGTAGCAAGCTCAGTTCAAGTGATGTTTCGATTTTTATCACTTAATCGTATGCAGAGTTTTACGCTAAATAAAGAGTTAATGGATGCTTATTGCATTGAGGTCGAAGAGAAAAAGCAGTACATAGGCATGGTGCCTTTAACGCCAATGAGCCTTAACGATATTATCGATTTTTATATTAAGCAACAACTGACATTGGATGATTGTGATATTTCGATAATGGTTAACATGGAGAAGGTTAATGTTAGTCAACCGATCCCTAAAATTGTTAGCGACATGTTAAAACATATCGAATGTTCAATGTCAGTTGTACTCACGCAAGACTAGCGATAAGGCGGTAAGCAGTAAAGTGTATCCTTGTATGGTAATTAGTCATATAGAATAGAGCTACTTTGTGGCATAGTCCTGACACTTCAATCTGTCGACTAAAGTCATTTATGATTGTTGGTAAATTCATTAATGACTTAAACTTTAGGAAACGTTAGCTCATGTCTGATTTGATCCCAATAGAGGATATATCTGAGATAAATCCAGATGTAACTTGTTCCACTTGCCGAGCAAACTGTTGCAAGTTGGAGGTCATGTTGATCACGGAAACTGGCGTTCCACCGCGGTACATTAAAACCGACAAATGGGGTTCAGAAGTCATGTTAAGACTGGATGATGGTTGGTGTGCTGCGTTAGACCGAGACACACATATGTGCAGTATTTATGAAGTTCGTCCGCTTATTTGTAGAGAGTTTGAAATGGGTTCTTTTGAGTGTATAGAAGAGCGCAACGATTAATTTTAATGTTAACTATAAAAATTTAAGTAATGTTGTATATGGATTTCAATAAGATCAAAAAGCATAAAATTAGTATATTAGGTGGCGGTTGGTTGGGTTATCCGTTGGCTCAAACGTTAAGTGAGCTTGGAGCTTGGGTTAATCTCGCTACTCGTTCTCAACAGAGATTAGATACTTATAAGCTTGCGTCAAATGTAGAAAGTTTTTTAATTGATATCGAAAATTTACAAGAGAAGCTACAACAAAATATCGCTGCTTTTTTATCAGCTGATATTTTAATTGTTAATATAACGAATAAAAATATTCCTGCATTTGCTGAATTCATTCACTTGATAGAAAAGTCCTCGATTAAACACGTGATGTTTATTAGCTCCACTTCCGTTTATCCAGATAATAATTCAATTATTTCAGAAGATGATGGTATTGAATTAACTGATCATCCTTTATCTCAAATAGAAAACTTATTTAAACAAGCTAAAACGTTTACCACCACTGTTGTTCGTTTTAGTGGGCTTATTGGTTATGAACGTCATCCTGGCCGTTTTTTTCGTAACGGAAAAACGATTAAAAATGCACAAGCTAAAGTAAATCTTATTCATCGTGATGATTGCCTTAATATACTGGTTCAAATAATCAATGATGATGTTTGGGGAGAGAGTTTTAATGTATGTTCAGATGCCCACCCAAACAAACAAGAATTTTATACTTATGCAGCTGAATCGTTAGGGGTGGAACCTGCCAAATGTGATGTGGAAACCACACCATTATTTAAAATAATTGATAATACAAAAATAAAAAACAAGTTGAATTATCAGTTTATTTATCCAGATGTAATGGCACTAGATTTCAGTAAAGTTGAGTGCTGAACAACATTTTTAAATAATGTGAAAAGCAAATGATCTAAAAATAGAGCGAATTAGCTCGTTAATTTCTCTTATTTAGCGGGCGGCTCTACTGAAAATGAATACCATAATTCTTCACGTTCCAATGGTGTTTTACTAGGTAATACCGGATTACCTACGTTAATTATGGTTCTATTTTTTAAATCCGCCTTTTTAATGCTTTTGCCATAATATTGCTCAAATGTTTTTTGTAAAATACCTTTCTTAACCAACTCCTCCAATCCCCACTGTATACGCTGTGCTATTTTTGGTGTAGTTTTTGATACAAACATATAAAAAGGCGATGGAATATATAATGCTAATCTTGGTTCAACTGCTAAGTTTGGAAATGAATTTTTTCTGATCTCAATTTCATCGTATATTTCATGAATTCCTCTGGGGATATAATCAAACCTATTTTTATCTAACATGGCAAAAATAGAATCATAAGAATAGGCGTCCGAAATAGTAAAACCTAATACTTCGAATGTTTTACGTGTTCGCCAACTTTTACGCAAGCCAATAGTGAGCTGTTTAAGTTGCTCTAGATTATTAATATTATTGAAAGCTTCTGAATTGGATTTATTGATAGCTAATAAACGGTAACTAAAAATACCTCGTCTTAGCGGAATACGAATTGGAATGCTATTTTCCTCCCATTCTTCCGTCGACAAAGCCATGGCTACATTTATAAACTCACCCTTTGTAAGTTCTTTTAATGTTTGATGGTTAGGAATAGAAAAGCCTGCGGTTTCAATTTTGTAAGGACCAAATTTATTACGCCCAATACTTAATGCTTTATTTAGAATGTTGTAGGTATATTTAGTTCTAATATCTATTTCTGACTGACCTTTGTTAACTTTTATTTTATCTAAAGCCAGAACAGAACTTGAAGCAAATAAGCTAAATAACAAGATGATGGAATACACAAACGATGAGATATGAAGATTAATAAACATAATTTATAAATATCCGATAAAAGTAAGGCAGACTACAGAGCTAAAACAACAAAATACACTAACTAACCTAATAGATGAAAAAATCAGTTCTACTAAACTATAGATGGATTTGTTGTGTTTGGCTAGCCTCAACATATTTAAGGAGTTAAGTTTAAAACTCGAATACAGCGTTACGGTTTAACCACATAGTTTCAGCTTGCTGTAATGCTTGTTCAACACTTATGGACTCTAACAAAGTTAAGTAAGTGGCAATTGTGCCAATAATTGATTGTGTCGCATATTCAAATTGTAATTCGCCGGTCCAACACTGTTTCAACTCTAACGGTTTCAGTTCTCTTGGTTTTATTTGCCAGTTAGGTAATAAGGTTGGAAATTCATAAGATGATATTTCGCCATTATTAATAAGGTGTTGGATAAAACCTCGTTCAGGATTTACTTCTACTTCTCCTCCTTCGCCGCGAATACAGGATACGTGTTGGTCGCCTAATAGCTTAGCAACTTGGATATGTCTTTCATCAAAGTGACGATGAAATACACCGTGGAAGCTAGATGGTGCTGATGTCGGGTTTAACATTCTTGCTAATGTATTAGCCGGTGAACGCAGCCCAAACAAGCTACGCATTTGAATTAGGTGATTTAACTTAGGATTTACTTGCTGTAAGTCCATATAAGCAAAATTTGTTTTATCCAGTTGCTCATTAGCTTGTTCTGCATTTTGCGATACGGGGATATTTAACGCACTGAATACTTCTGGTAAATATAAACGGTTTGAATCAGGCTCTTTACAACCATGCAAAAATATTCGTTTGCCTGACTGAGCAAGGCATAACATGGCCAATAAAAACCAAGGTAAATGACGACGTTTTCCAGCATAACATCCCATATCTAAATCAACATTAATCTGCTGAATAGCTGTTGGTGTGTGTTCACGGGTTGCCTTAACAAATCCCGCAAGTTCTTCGGCAGACTCCTCTCTGACTCGCAGCAACATTAAAAAAGCGCCAATTTGCTCAGGCTGAGCTTGGCCTTTTAACAAAATATCAAAGGCATCGTAAGCCTGAACTTTTGTTAAGTATTTACCGGCATTTTTACCTTTACCAATGAGTTTAATGTACTGTGAGAATTCATTCATTTTTATTGTTTTACCGTTACGCAGCAGCGTGTGTTGACTTTGCATGCAGCAAATCAATATTAACCTGTGCTTGGTAATTTATAACATCGCCCACCACAATCAAAGCAGGACCTATAATATTTTCACTATTTAATACTTGCTCAATATCAGCCAAGTTAGAAATGTAAGTTTTTTGGTTGTTTGTGGTGCCTTGGTCAATAATAGCCATTGGTGTTGTTGCGGTTTTTCCATGAGTTATCAAGTTGTCGGCGATCAGTTTTACTTTATTTAAACCCATGTAAAATACTAATGTATCATTAGATTCAGCATAATTTTTCCAGTCGGATTGGATTTCATCACTTTTAAAATGTGCAGTAATAAAGCGAACTGAGTGGGCACAATCTCTGTGTGTAAGAGGTATACCTGACCAAGCTGCGCAACCAGAGGCTGCTGTTACGCCGGGTACAATCGCAAAGTCTATATTATGCTGTTGTAGATGCTCAATTTCTTCTGCTGCTCGGCCAAATATAGATGGGTCACCACCTTTTAAACGTACGACATCTTGTCCTGCAAGCGCGCGTTCTGATAACAACTGACAAATCTCATCTTGCGTCATGCTATGACGACCACATTTTTTACCAACAAATACTTTCTCTACATTTTTTGGGATCATGTTTACGATGTCAGGGCTTACTAACCAGTCATACATTACAACGTCAGCAGTTTGTAATAAACGATAGGCTTTTAATGTTAATAACTCAGCATCTCCAGGACCTGAACCAACTAAATGAACATGGCCAACTTTATTGCTTGTTTTAGCTAGCTTAGCCTTATGACGACTTGTAAACTTGCTGTCTTTTTTTGTTAAATCAAAACTAAGTAAACGGAAAATAGCTAAATGGGATAAATTAAACGTTAAATTAAACATAATGCACCTGCCTATATTTCTGTAATTGGGATTTGAACAAACTTATTACCATTTTTTATGTTTGGCTTTTTAACCGATAATGAGTTTGCTGTTGGAGTACTTGTCTGTGCGTGTTCGTTAATTAATGTTCTTAGTTCACTTTTACATGATCCGCAGTTGGTTCCACATTTAAGACGTTCACCAAGCAATTCGGTGGTGTTGTCGTTGTGCTCTACAATTGCATTGATAATTTGGGTTTCGCCGACTTTAAAGCAGCTACATATTGTTTTGCCGTTTAAGAAATTTTGCTCTACGTCAGCACGTAAAATTCGGTTGATTTGTTCCACTGTTACAGCTGATTTAGCAAATAAACTTTCAACCCAATCGGCATTTATTTCAGGTTTGTAATCTGCTAAAAATGCAGCGAACTGTAATTTGTCATCGTTATCAATACAAAGCACAGTTCGAAGTCCGCTTTGACTATTTTCAAAATAACTCCAGTTACCCGAAACGTCAGCGTTATCGCGACACCAGTTTATGGCTAAATCTATCGACTCAGGCGTTGCGCAAATATATTCAAAACCAGACGCTATTTTTACTTTTGCCCAGTAATCACTTTGCGGTTCAAATTCTGTAACTGAGAAACATTGAATGAATTGTTTGGTGCTATATTTTTCTACTTTTACTATCGTATATTTACATTCTGGTTGACCGGAAATAGGATCAACAAACGAGCCAAAACATTTAGCGATATTGGCGGTTGGTGCGGTTAATTGGCTCCAGTGAATCGGCGCAAATAAGTTACCTTTTTGTAAGCCTTTATCAAATTGTAACGGCAATATAACTTCGCCATAAGGACTACTTACTTTTACTAAATCAGATTTAGTTAGCCCTAAATTTTCAGCTTCTTCTGGACGGATAAATAAAAATGGTTCTTTCATATTTTTGGCTAAAGCCGCTGACTTTCCGGTGCGACTCATGGTGTGCCATTGGTCTCTTAATCGGCCAGAATTTAAAATAAACGGGTGCTCTGTACTTGGTGTTTGTTGCGGTAATTGCGCAACTACATTTATAAACTGAGCCTTTTGCGATGGTGTGTAAAATAATCCATCATCAAAAATATGCTGACGGCCATTTGGGTATTCTTCATTAACAGGCCACTGTATTGGAGTTAAACGGTTATATTCATTTAATGATAACCGAGATAAACCTGAAATATCGAAATCACGAACGGCATAGCCATCAGTGCCATTTTTATAACCCGACAAACTTGCATGTTCTTTAAATATGTCGGCTGAATGTTGATAATTAAAATGTTCTGTAAATCCCATTTTATGAGCGACATCACGAATTATCTGCCAGTCATGCTTGGCTTCACCTGGAGCTTGCATCAACCCCATTTGGCGTGAAATTCTACGTTCAGAGTTAGTTACTGTGCCGTCTTTTTCACCCCAAGTTGTGGCGGGTAATTTTACGTGTGCGTAGGTGAGCGTATCGTTCTTTTCCATGCATTCAGATACCACAACAAAATCACATTTTTTAAGCGCCTGTTCCACGACATTTCTGTTGGGCATACTCACTAACGGATTAGTTGCCATGATCCAAACCGCTTTGATTTGACCTGAATTAATTTGGTCGAATAAATCAATGGCTTTTGCTCCTGCCTTTTGGCAAATAGTTGGAGATTGCCAAAAATATTGTACTAAATCTCGATGACTTTTGTCTTCAATGTTCATGTGCGCGGCTAGCATATTAGCTAATCCACCAACTTCACGACCGCCCATCGCATTAGGCTGCCCTGTGATAGAAAAAGGTCCAGAACCTAATTTACCAATTTTTCCAGTGGCTAAATGGCAATTAATAATTGCGTTACACTTATCTACGCCTTGGCTAGATTGATTAACGCCTTGGGAATAAAAAGTGACGGCAGATTTAGAGCTAGAAAATAACTGATAAAATTGTTCTAACTGCTTAGCAGGTAAATCACATAATAAAGCGGTAGTTTTAATATCACAGTTAGCAACGCCTGCTGCCGTTGCCTCCCAACCTTCACAATAATTGGCAATGTAATCATTATCTAATGCATCATGCTCAATTAAGTAATGTAATAAACCATTAAATAAAGCAACGTCACTACCAGCTTTAAGAGGTAAGTGAGTATCTGCTAATTCTGCTGTGGCTGAGCGCCTTGGGTCAATAACGATGATTTTGACGTTAGGGTTCTTGAGCTTGGCTTTTTCCATACGCTGAAATAAAACTGGGTGTGTCCAAGCTGCGTTAGAGCCTACTAAGACTAGAAGCTCCGTATTGTCTAAATCTTCATAACTACAAGGAACAGTGTCAGAGCCAAACGCACGTTTATATCCGGCAACCGCAGAAGACATACATAAACGAGAGTTAGTATCTATATTGGCTGAACCAATAAAGCCTTTCATTAGTTTATTAGCAATATAATAGTCTTCAGTTAGGATTTGCCCAGATACATAAAACGCGACTGAATCAGGGCCAAACTCATTAATTATTTGACTGAATTTATCTGCAACATATTGAGTTGCTTGTGGCCAATCTACTTGTTTGTTATCAATCATTGGATGTAATAAGCGTCCATCATGATCAACGGTTTCAATTAAGTTTGAGCCTTTAACGCATAAACGGCCAAGATTAGCTGGATGAGTTTCAGTACCACTAACCGCACTTGGAATTCCATTTGTAGTGGTAACATCCACTCCACAACCTACCCCACAATATGGGCAACTTGATTTAATAATTTTCTGTTCAAATTGTTGGGTCATATTTTACTCACAAAAAAAGGCGACAACCTTTTGGGAAGCGCCTTTGCTTGTTTAATTAATATTTACCTCAACATTGAGGAGCTAGTGATATAGAGTTTGGTCACTCTTAGCTGATGACGAATAACCGTTTTTAATTGGTAATTTAATTATTCGGCGATAGTTATTAAGTAACAAGTTATATGCCAGTAACAACGAAACCAATTAATTAGCTTAACCTTATGTTATTAATGATTTTATTTTTTATTTGGCAAATGGGTTGGGATTTTACTTGCACATTGTTGGTGCTGATCATCCATGATCATTATTTAAAGTCACCTAATTGGGTCATTTACTTTTTTAAATTTAGCATCTCTTGATATAAATCTGGTCGGTAAACATCTTTAAGTAATTGTTGTTTCATTGCTTGAGTAAAGTCTTTTGGTAATTGATTAGCTAAAATCATCTTGTCCAATAAAACTCGACCTTGGCTTAATTGTGGTAGGTTTGCGTCTTTACTAATAAAACGGTTATAAGCTGGGATCTCTCTAGGCATACCGTCTTTTGTTGTTAAACAACTACCAATTAACGATGGCGCTATAACATCTAAAGATTCATCTAGGTAAGTTTGTAGCACTCTAGCTGCTTCAAATCGGTTAGCTATGGAATCTAGCCATTCACACGCTTGTTGTACAGCGGCTAACATAGCTAAAAAAGTGTTCGGATTTTTTTGTTGCCATTTTTTAGTGACCGCTAATACTTTCTCTGGTGCTTCTTGCCAAATATCACATGAGGTGATCACTGTAGCACCAATACCAGCTCTTACTGCTTTGGTATTCCAAGGCGTACCAACACAAAAACTATCTATCTCATTATTTTCTAATGCGGTAGTCATTTCAGTTGGTGGAATAAAAATAATTTCAATGTCGTTATCAACATTAATACCAGCTAATGATAACCAGTCTCTTAATTGGAAAAAGTGACAAGAATATGGATAAACTGCAGCAAAACGCAATTTAGGCTCATCGTTTTTCTGTCTGTTTAATACAAGTTGTTTTATCCATGAAGAATCAAGAGGTAATGAAGGCTCTTTACCATGGTTTAGTTTTTTGATTTGATCAAACAGAGCGATCGATAATGTAATACCATTACCATTCATACTTAAATTAAAGGCGTTAATTACGTCACATTTAGCACTATTTAATCCTAATGTACTAGCAAACGGCATAGGTGCTAATACTTGTGCAGCATCTAATAAGTCTGTGTGTAACCTGTCTCTAACGGTTGCCCATGAGTGCTGTGTATGTAAGTTGACATCAAGCCCCCACTTTTCAAAAAGGCCTAAATGTTTTGCCATAACAAGTGGCGCGCAATCAGTAAGTGCAACTATACCTATGTTTAATTCTGTTTGTTCTAACGCTTTATTTTCTGTAGTCATGTTATTTTGCTCCACCCATTAACTGCATCATGGAGATAAGATTTTTAGCGACATCTTCCATTTTTTGGCCATTATCCATTGCCATTTTTCGGATAGCGGAATATGCCTCTTGTTCCGTCATATTTTGTTTTTCAATTAATAACGCTTTTGCCTGATCAACCCACTTTCTTGATTCTAGTTGGCGTTTAGCGTCTGATAATTCGTTTTTAAGACCTTGGTGTTCATTAAACCTTGCTACAGCAACATCTAAAATGAATTTTGCTCTCTCTGGGTTAGTATCACCGGAAACATAAGCACTAACACCTGCTTTTATAGATTCTCGCATTAAGTCAGGTTGGTCTTGTTCGGAAAACATCACAATAGGTTTAGGGTTAAAAGCGGATATGGTGCTTAAGCTTTCAATCGTGTCACGGTTAGGTGACTCAATATCTATAAGAATGATATCAGGTTCGGTTTTTTCTACTTCTTTTAACAGGGATACACTTGTGTGAGCCAAGTGCTTTACTAAATAAGGGGTGTCTTTTAATGCAGTTTCAAATGTTAACGCTCGGTCCATATTGTCATCAATAATTAAGACTGTTAACAGTTTTACTGCTGTTGGTGCTCTTTGTTGTACAGACATATGAATAAACTAAACCCTTTATTTTACTGCAATTGGATTTTTATGACTCAAGCATCAAGTTTTGAACCATAAACGCGCATGATATATTTAAGTTTTATTAGTCTTTGATTTATAGTATGTTTTTTTGACTAAATCATACTTTATTTTAAATAATGTAATTCTCTACTAGTGCTCTCGCACCAAAAATAATCATAAATGTGTTAAAAAACGCACAGAGATAGTGAGATGTTTTCCTATAAAGATCAAGGAGTTTAATTATTCCAACTATAGATTTACCGATCACCCATATAAAATTTTTGCTAAAAGTGACATGTTATAAATCGTTTTTGTTATTTTTAGCCTTCAAGTATAAGTGGCGACTATCTTAAAAAAGTCATACAAACTATAATGAATACATCTAATAGATTAATAGTAATTCAATATCCCATGAGCAACGAAGAAATATACAAAAATAACCCATTACACGGTAAAAAATTAGAGCAGATTTTAGAAGAACTTGTGGACTTTTATGGCTGGGGTATTCTATTTGCGTACATTAATATTAACTGCTTTAAGACGAATCCAAGTATTGAATCTAGCTGTAAGTTTTTAAGAAAAACTCAATGGGCGTTAGAGAAAGTTGAAAGCTTTTATATGTATAAACTAAAAAACCTGCCAAAGCCTGATGATACTCAATTTGACTTACCACCTCGTGATCGCATAGTACCGTTAAATCAAAAACCAAGAACGCCAAGAGAGCTTAGTTTGGAAGATGCGGAACGTGTACGTTACAACAAGCAAAAAGCCAATTTAACTCGCTCTATTAGACAAAAAGCATCTACTGCAGAAGATCCTTGGGGCATGTCACGCAGGAAATAAACAGGTTTGTAATTTTAAAACTAACTTGTTAGATTATTAAAATAATTAGTTAGATTAAGCATAAAAAGGAAAACAGAATGGAATCAAAAATAGATTTTTCAACTTACTCATTAGAAGAACTTAATTCTTCAGCTCAAACAATAGATAGAGAAAAGTATCCTGAAAGAGCAAAAGAGATAGATGATTTAATTAATCAAAAAAATATTGAGATCAACGCGGTTGTTGAAAAAGAAGTGGGTGAAAAAGCATCCAGAGGCGACCGATTTATTGCTGCTGTTATTGATGGAGTAATTGGTATTGCAGGCATTATACCTGTTGTTCTTTATGTTGGGCTTGAGGCATTTAAAGAGCCATCAGTGTCTTTATTAGCATTTATGTTTTTATATGGCTTAGTAATGTTTTTGTTATTTCATGGTTATCTGTTGGCAAACTACGCCCAAACGATAGGTAAGCACTTTCTTTCTATTCGTATTGAAAATTTAGATGGGACACAAGCTAGCTTTACCACTATCTTTTTTAAACGCTTATTAGTAATGCAGGTTATTGCTCAAATACCTATGGTTGGAACTATTATTGTTGGCTTAATTAACCCTCTGTTTATTTTTACTAAAGAAAAACGTTGTTTACATGATTATATTGCACAAACAAAAGTAAGTTACACAGCGAAATAGTAAATTGTTCAATATTTAATGTGATTGGACTAATTCATAGTTTATTACCAAAAAAAAACCAGTTACTCCCGTGCGGGGAAGTAACTGGTTAATATTAGATAACGGCTTTAGCTAGTCCATTTAAATCCAGGGGCGAACTAGCTAAAGTGTGTAGCTCACCATTCTATTAGAATGATTCAAGTTCTCTTTTACTTAGCTCACCGTCTTTGTTGAAGTCGATGCTGCTGAAATTTTCCATAAGCGTTTTGTTATTGCTTGCAGCAACTTCAGCTTTGCTTAATGAACCATTTTTATCAGCATCAAACTGACTTAACAATTTAGCTAGGTCTGCTTTTGGAGCGCTAGCTGTTTCAGTTGTAACCGGTGCATTTGCACTTGCGTAGAATGTAACTAATAAAGAAGCAACTGCTGCTAGTGAAAGATTTTTTAAATTAAACATATTGATTTTCCTTTATATTTTTTTAACTAAAATGCGTTAATTATGATTCTATTAAAGTGATTTAAGTTCTTTTTTACTTAACTCACCGTCTTTGTTCGTGTCGATGCTGCTGAAATTTTCCATTAGCGTTTTGTTATTGCTTGCAGCAACTTCAGCTTTGCTTAATGAACCATTTTTATCAGCGTCAAACTGGGTTAATAATATAGTTAGGTCTGCTTTTGGAGCGCTAGCTACTTCAGTTGTAACCGGTGCATTTGCACTTGCATAAAATGTTACTAATAAAGAAGCAACTGCTGCTAGAGAGATATTTTTTAAATTAAACATATTCATTTTTCCTTTATATTATAATTAACGTAGTAGATTATTTTACTATCGATAGGGATATAGCACCTTGTGTGCCAAAGTGTAACTATTTGATATTAAAGGCAAAATTGTAAATCATTGGTTTTTATCTGTCGCCAATTAGCAACAGTTAAAATATTTCAATTTAGTATCTCTACAGTAAATTAGTAATAAATATTAAATTATCCTTAAAAAACAATGACTAATGTTGTTTATCTATAAATCTTACTGACTGTCGTCAATTTAAGACAATGTTGTTTATCCTGTTCAAACAAGGTTAAATCAACGCCTCAGTTATTTGTTTTCAATATAAGAAGTACATTAATTAATGCAGAAATGGATTAAAAATTTATCGTTTTATCATCTTTCGATTAAAACACTGACATTGATGGGGTTTGGTTTAGTTGCCTTACCGCTAGTTTTGGCTTTTTTATACAGTGCTAATCAAGTGAATCAACTGTCTCAGCAAGGAACCTCTGCTATTTTTAATGTGGCTGAGTTAGTTGAGAATAATCGTCAAATTAGTCAAACCCTTATTCGTCTTGAAAGGTTCGCCAGCCAATATCTTGTATTAAAAGAACAAGAGTTGCTCAAACAATACACTGAGCAAAAACAACAGCTAAAAACGGTTTTAGCACAAGAATTTAAAACCTATAACGATGAACAGTTTTCTCTTTTAGTGCAGCAGTTTGCTAGCAAAGTAAAAGAAATAGATCAGTTAATACAAATGACTTCTGTTAACTCAGTAAATTTAGAACAGTTGCAAAGTCACTTTAAACAGTTTGCCCAGTTAAATCAGAAATTATCACTGCATTCAAATCAGCTTATTAATCAACAAGCTAATAATATGGTGGCGTCGGGTAATGAAATAAAAAAAACCATGATGTTTAGTTTACTTGTTATTCCGATGACACTATTTATTGCGGGTATTTTTATTATATTGATCACTCGTCCATTAAAAGAGCTGATCAATAAAATAAAGCTATTAGAACAAGGTAACTTTGAATCACCTATTATGGTTGAAGGCTCAACTGAGATAGAAGAAATCGCGGATGCACTAGAATTAATGCGCAGACGCCTGCATGCATTAGAGCTACAAAAATCTAGCTTTATTCGCCATATATCCCATGAATTAAAAACACCGTTAGCAGCAATTAGAGAAGGCACTGAGCTGCTTTATGATAATAGCGTAGGTGAATTAAATAATGATCAACAAGAAGTGACGAACATTATTCGTACTAGTGTTACTCGTTTACAACGATTAATAGAGGACTTGCTTGATTTTAATATCGTACTGGACTCAACCAGTTTACAAGATGCTGAGGTTATAAATTTAAACCAAGAAATTGAGCAGGCTTTATCTTTATGGGCTTTAGATATAAAAAGAAAACAGTTAACGGTTATTCAGCAAGTGGATGATATTTCGTTGCAATGTAATAGTAAGCAGCTTAGCGTTATCTTAGATAACATTTTATCCAATGCAATTAAGTTCTCTCCCGATAAAGGCACAATTACGATAAAAGGTTGGATAGAGCAGCAAAGGCTACAACTAACGATAACTGACCAAGGTGTTGGTATTGAACCATCACTTTATAACAAAATATTTGATGCTTTTTATCAGGGGCCTACAGCGCATAACAGCCAAATAAAAAGCAGTGGTTTAGGGCTAACCATAGTGAAAGAATTACTTATGCGTTTAAATGGCAGTATTACTATAGAAAGCATTGCTTCTACTAGCACTACATTCAAAATAAGCTTGCCGAAAACACAATTAATGACACCAATAAAAACTTATCATCTGGAAAAATCTTAATTATGAACACTTTTTCAACTCATATTTCTTTATTACGAGTGACTTTGTTAATTGCATTTTCTGTCTCGCTTTGTGGTTGCCAATCAATGGCTCTAGATACAAACGATGACAGCGATAACATTAAGGTTATCGACAAGGAGCACTCTTCTTATGGTAATTATTATTTATGGATAAAAAGCTTAAATAATGATGAATTACTAGCTGAGATAGACAAACAACAGGTTGAACAATCCAACGGAAATCAAGGGGCTGAATATAATTTATTGCTGTTACATAGCTTGCCAAATTCACCAATACATAATCCTTATATTGCCAAGGAAAAACTGAATAAACAAACATCACCTCAGCACTTTAACGTGGCTGATCTTGCCTTTATTGTTATGCTAAAAGATCAACTTAATCAGCAGTTACTTATTCTTAACAGAGTAATAGATAAAGACAAAACTAATACTGAAAGTCAAAAGCAATTAGAGGTTCAACAGCAATCTATTGAGCAGCTTGAGCAGCGAACCCAAAAATTACAGCAACAGATTATTCAGTTAAAAAATATTGAACGCTCAATTAATGATCATGGAACACCGCTATGAATGTAGATGCAAAGGTGACTGTAATACCTAGTACAGACGATAACCTCATAGATGAAGAAAACGTTAATGAGCTACAAGTAAAAGAAAAAATACTTATCGTTGATGACGACCCGAGTTTATTACGTTTATTAGGCATACGTTTAAATGCAGCTAACTACCATGTTGAGTCGGCACAAAGTGCAAAAGAAGCATTAGGTGTTTTAAAAAGTTTTCAGCCACAGTTAGTGATAAGCGACTTGCGCATGGAAGGTATGGATGGCATGGCTTTATTTGAAAAAATACGCCAACAATATCCAAGCTTACCTGTGATCATTATGACCGCGCACGGCACCATTCCGGATGCGATTAATGCTACCAAACAAGGCGTGTTCAGCTTTTTAACTAAGCCATTTGAAAGCCGAGAACTACTCGATATAGTTCAACAAGCTATTCGTTTACAGCCACTCTCAAGTCAAGGCAGTGATGATCAAGAAGCCCATTTATGGCGTGACAAAATAATCTCTCGCAGTGGAGTAATGGAAACGCTGTTACAACAAACCTTTCAAGTTGCAAAAAGTGACTTCAGTTTATTAATAAACAGCCAAAGTGGTACAGGTAAAGAATTATTAGCCCAAGCTATTCATCAAGCAAGTGAGCGACGTACTAAACCGTTTACCGCAATTAACTGTGCTGCAATACCCGAACAGTTATTAGAGTCTGAATTGTTTGGCCACAGAAAAGGTGCGTTCACCGGAGCAGACCAACACCATGTTGGTTTATTTGAAGCAAGTGATGGCGGCACATTATTTTTAGATGAAATTGGCGATATGCCAATGAGCTTTCAAGTAAAATTATTACGTGCCTTACAAGAAAAAGAAGTGCGGCCGGTTGGCAGTACCAGCTCAGTGAAGGTGGATGTTCGTATTATTTCAGCTACCCATAAAAATCTGCAAAAAGCGATAAAAGAGCAGACCTTTAGAGAAGATTTGTATTACCGCTTAAATGTAGTTGAGCTTGTTTTACCACCATTAGCGGAACGTAGAGAAGATATTCCATTATTAGCTCAACACTTTTTAAGTCAAACATCTGGGCAGACAACCAAGCAAGTAAATGGGTTTTCTCAAACTGCAATGGAGTTGCTTATTTGTGCTCCGTGGCCTGGAAATATTAGGCAATTACAAAATGTAGTTGAGCAAAGTGTGGCCTTGTCTACCGAGTCATTAATTAGTGAGTCATTAGTAAGAAGTGCGTTACGAGAAGCGCCAACTCAGCATCCGTCGTTTCAAGAAGCGCGAGACCAGTTTGAGCGTGATTACTTAGCTACGATATTAAAAGCAACGGCTGGTAATGTATCGCAAGCTGCAAAAATGGCACAACGAAACCGCACAGAATTTTATAAGTTACTAAATAAACATCATTTAAACCCTGAAGCATTTAGGGAAGGGTGATCTAAAAGCTTAATTAGGCGCATAAAAACCAGCGTCAATAATGATCTTGGTTTAACACTTAATTGTTAGATAGATACTGAGCGAGTACTTTAAGCAGCACATTTTGTTCAACTGGTTTTCCAATGTGATCGTTAAACCCTTCAGCTTTATACTGGGCAACATCTTCGGACATTATGTTAGCCGTTAACGCAATAATAGGAATGGAAATGTTATTTTTTCTGAGTATTTTACAAGCTATCAGGCCATCCATTATTGGCATTTGTATATCCATTAATATCAAGTCGTAACTGTCTTTACTAACAGCATCTACGGCTTGTTGGCCATTTTCGACAACCGTAATATTAACACCCATAGTTTCTAGCATTTTTACCGCTATCATCTGATTAATTTTATTATCTTCAGCTAGCAATATTTTCTTTGCTTTTAATAATCGAATATCTGGAAATTCAATGCCAGTTAAGTCTGATAAGACGGCTTGTTCCAGTGGTAAAAAAATGGATACTTCAGTGCCTTTATTAACGGCACTTTCCACTGTTATATTCCCGCCCATCATTTCTACTAATGAACGAGTGATTGAAAAGCCAAGGCCTGTTCCTCCATACTTTCTGGTGGTTGAGCTATCAGCTTGTTCAAAGCGACCAAATAAACGGGACATCATGTCCTCATTCATTCCAATGCCTGTGTCTGTAATGTTAATTAACAAACCACCATTGTTTTTTATCTCAATAGAAACTGTGCCACTTTCTGTAAATTTAATCGCATTAGATACCATATTTAATAATATTTGTTTAACTCTAACCGGATCACTACGCCAATATTTATGAATGTTATCTGATAGTTTTACACTAAATTCTAAGTTTTCTTTATTTGCTATTAATGATTTAACATCTTGTTTTAACGAATCAATTATTTTTACTAAATCAAAAGGAACATTAGAAATAGTTAATTTTCCGGCTTCTATTTTAGATAAGTCCAATATATCGTTAATTATCACCAGTAAGTTTTGAGTAGAAAACGATGCACTTTCAATTAGATCGTGGGCTGACTTATCCAATTGCATTTGTTGTAATAATTGCAAAGAGCCAAATATGCCATTCATTGGCGTTCTTATTTCATGGCTCATATTAGCTAAAAATGTACTTTTAGCTTGATTAGCGCTGTTAACTTGTTCCATTGCTAAGTTCAATTCGTTATTTTTTTCTTTCACATTTTTAACATGATATTCCAACAACTTATTGGTGTGATTTAACTCAAACGTTCGCTGTTTTACTCTTTCATTTAATTTTCTGTTTAGGTAAAAAAATACAGATAACAAGGTAAGTAATGCCATCAAAATACTGCCAATAATCACAATTAATCTAGTGCTTATCCATGCTGTATTTTGTTTATATTCATCTAAGGTTAATCCTTTCAATTTACTGTTTAAAGGAGCCATATTAAGCTCTTTATAAATATCACTTATACGTTCAAATCTTTGGCTATGTATAGTGCCAATAGGTATTAAGCTAGGACTGATCAATCGCTTAATATTTTTCGCTTCTTCCAATAAATGTGTTTTATCTAAATTAGGGTTATATTTTGACAGGATCAAATCTATCGTTTCATTAATATGCTCAAGTGCATACAACCAACCTTTTCGAGAGGCTTCACTAAATGCTTCAACTCGACTTAAATCATGCTCAATAACGTCTTCACTGGTAAATAGTAAATCACCATAAAAATCTATTCCATAACTGGCTGGGTCAAATAAAACAGTTTCTTTTCCCATGCCTCGATATAACAGCGGTTGATTAGTTAAATAAGAAGACATTACATCTGCTTCACCATCTAATAATGCCATATCATTATAGTTGTGAGGTACAAATGTATAGTCCTCCTCGGTGATCCCCATCATAAACAACATAGCTAATATGGAAGCATCATCTGCTCCACGCTGGAACATGATTTTTTTACCGACTAAATCTCCAGAGTTACGAATTTTACTAGTAGCTAATGCCATTAAAACGAGTGGATTATGTTGGAATATTGTAGAGGTAATAACGACGGGTTTATTCTGTAAACGCTGTAAAACAATACTTGAGTCTGCTACGGCAAAGGTTGCATTACCTTCCAACACACTTTCTATTACTGAATAGTTGAAATCTTTTTCTTTGATTTTAACATCTAAACCTGCGTCTTTATAAAACCCTTGTTGTTGAGCTGCGTAATAACCAGCAAATTGAAATCCATGTTTCCATTTTAATTGCAAAACAATAGGATCATCTAATTTCGCCATTACTGAACTAGTAAAAGTTAAGATGATCAAATAAACACAGATATTGATAAAACGCATATTATGATTTCTGCTTAAATTGAATGGGAGCTAAAAACTGAAGGCTCTTTTAATTAAAGTGAGTACGATAAATACCATAATAAACACTTTCACATAAAGTATTTATTAATAAACTAGAAGAAAAAACGAGCCAAAATGCTCGTTTTCTTTTTCACGTAGGACTGACTTACAAAAAGACTTATTTTTGTTTTGCGCGAGCCTGTTCTTTACGTTGTTTTTTCTCTTGCTGGCGCTTCAATAACGCTTCTGTTGCGTCAGAACCTATATGTTCTTCACCACGTTCATGAGCTAAATCAATTTGCTTTTGACGCTCAGCAAAGCGTGCACGTTGTTCATCCGTTACCGAATCTACACAATGCGGACAAGAAATCCCTTTTACATAATGCTCTGACTGCATTTCTTCTTGAGTGATAGGCATACGACAAGCGTGACATTGGTCGTATTTACCTTTTTCTAAGCTGTGATCTACCGCTACGCGATTATCAAATACAAAGCAGTCACCTTCCCACATGGTGTCTTGTTCTGGTACTTCTTCTAGGTATTTAAGAATGCCGCCTTCAAGGTGATACACCTCTTCAAAACCTTGCTCTTTCATGTAAGCCGTAGATTTTTCACAGCGAATTCCGCCGGTACAAAACATTGCAACTTTTTTGTTTTTAGCCGGATCTAAGTTTTTAGCAACGTATTCTGGGAATTCTCTAAAGGTTTCTGTTTTTGGATTAACCGCACCTTGGAATGTGCCAATTTGGATTTCGTAATCGTTACGAGTATCAACCAAAATTACATCTGGGTCGGAGATAAGCGCATTCCAGTCTTTTGGTTTTACGTAAGTACCCACTACCTGCAAAGGATCTATTCCTTCAACACCCATAGTCACAATTTCTTTTTTCAGTTTCACTTTAGTACGGTAAAACGGCATGGTGTCGTCAAAGCTTTCTTTGTGAGAAATACCCGCTAAACGTGGGTCTTGTTGTAACCAAGTTAATACTGAATCAATCCCTTCACGAGAACCTGCAACAGTACCGTTAATGCCTTCTTCAGCTAATAACAAGGTACCTTTAACCTGATTGTCTTCCAATGTTTGTTGTAATGGTTGACGTAATTCTTGATAATTTTCTAAGCGCACAAACTTATACATTGCGCACACTACTACTTGTGATGACATATTGTCTTCCTCTTTGCCCCCTGAGTCGTAAACCCAGAGCATTGCGGATAAATTAAGTGCGGCATTATACGGAGTTTGTGTGATAAATAAACGGCAAGGTTAAACAGAATGGAAAATTATTGATATTGCTCAATATAAAAGTTCTACTTTACTTCTTTAGCACACGAAATTACATTTTTACTAATAGGTTTATAGCAATAGAAGTCTTTATCAAGATTATCAACCTTTAACTTTTTCTCCATTTCACTTTGTTAAATATTATTTTTTATAAAGTTTGAAGCATGGATGCTGAGAAAGGACTTGTTCACATCATGGATGATGGGATGCCCTGAATACAGGGATGTAATATTTAGGGCGCACATCATGGATGATGGGATGTCATCAAACATGGATGTTTTATTTGATGACCAAAGGACGACTATTCAGTCCGTTTTTTAGCTACATGGATGTAGTAACTTAAGCTTTGTCTGGAACAAAAAGCTTGGTAAACAAAAATAACTATTTAATGAAGTTTGGATTTTGTTTGGAAGCGGCGCTCTGTTTCATTATAAGAGCGCCTACCTTTTTTGGCTGTTGAAAAAAGGTATGACCGCCGAAGGTGAAACCGTCTTTAATCTTTTAAAGTAAAAACTAAGCGCATTACTTAGTGGTTAAATATATTTAAACAGAGCCATTATTGGCTCTGTTTAATATTCAAAAAAGGTTACTAACTACTGAATAATTTCTTCATTTGCTGGCAATACAACAGGAGCACCAAAGGTTGTTTCACTATCACCCGTCTGCTTAACACTTCCTTTTTTAGTTTTTACTGGTGTGCTTTTACTGCTTTTTTCTTCCTCGCCAACTTGGACTATTAAGGTCAAAGCTCGGCTGCTTTTCATGCCATTACTTTGCGTTGTTACAACTGCATATACATAATAACGGCCAGCTTCAGTTGCGATTACTTCAAATGGAAACGTCATGTTTCCTTTTGATAACGTAGCATTTATATCTGTTGTACCAGAAACGATAGAAAGGCCATCGGAAGAAGAAACCGTTGCGGTCATTTCACCTGAGCTATATTTACTATTAATAGCAAGGTCGATTGAGTATTGAACTCCAGCTTCAGCTAAAGTTACTTTGCTATTAACTAAAGAAACGGCAGATCCTTGTTTTTGATACGTTGTCGTATTTTTTGTATAACTGGCAGCAGAAATAACATTACTAACGGTTGATTCACTCTGACAACCAGAAACAGCCAAAGCAACTAAACCACTTAGACATAACATTGTTAATTTTTTCATAAATAATACCTTTTAAGAATTTGTTACTGTGACGTTAAAACACGCTGTACCGTTAACTTCAGACTCATCATCATCAACATTGGAATAATCATAAACTTCTAATATATATTCATCTTCCTCTAGACTTACAGTGCTAGTCTCGCTTCCTACTTCTAAAGAACCACCATTTCCAGAGGTTCCTCCATTTATCCCTCCAGCAACCTCACCATTTAAATACAGAACAAAATCAGGATCAGAGTTTGCTTCTAATATATCGTTGCCAGTAGCAACAAAATCAGCGGTAATGATATAACTGCCTGCAGTTGTTATATCTAAGCGTAAAAACTGACGAGTGCCTAAACCATTATATTCTTGCGAATCAGCATGACTACATAATTTTACAGGAAGAGCGTCAGCTGAAATTGATTTATAAACATCTAAGTTACTCTCTACTTCTGCATTATGCGTTTCATCTGTGCCAAATTTATCGGTTATAGGGTCAATACCATAATTAGTATCAAATGTTTGACCTTCCACTAAAGTATCAATTGCAGTCTCAGATGTAGGATTTAATGTTTTAACTTCATCAATAAGAGAAAAAATACTGGTCATGCTTGTTTGGTTTATATAATCAGAACTTGTCATCGCTTGGTAAATACCGGCAAAGCCAAGTGCTACCGTATCACCTTCATCTTCGTCCGCATCATAAATGTCGTATAAAATAGCTTGAACAGAGCCTTCACTATACCAACCCGGATTAGTGTTACTATTATCATCAACGTCTAATATAAATCCTAAACCTTGTTGAGCACCGCTGGTGTCACTATAAATTGGGTCGTCGGATACCATGCCAGAAAAAGCATTACCAAAGCCTTCGCCTAAAGCAACTCGCATATCCAGGATATTATCCAAACTGTGTGCACCACCAATACTGTCTGAGCGAGATAAATTGTCTTCAAAATAATGACCTAACTCATGGATAATAACGTGGTCATCAAATTCATCCGTGTCTACATCCTCTTTACCCAAAATATACAATTGGTCGCCTGAGTAAAAGCTGGTGCCTATCTCTCCATCTGAAAGCTCTCCAGATGCCGTGCTATTGTCTTTGCTCCAAAAAATATCAACATCATCCATGTTAACGTTAGAGTCGACAGCAACAATTTTCATGACAACGTCATAAGCGGTATCTAAAATAGCAAATGGAGCAGAGGCTCTTGTGCCTGAATACGAACTGCCATCCCATCCAGTTGTTGCAGTCAAATTGCGTATAGAGTCAGCTGAAGTATCAGAGCTGCTAAGGGAGCCTTGCAAAAGGTATAAACCACCGTCATTTGTATTATCCCTAATCTCAATATCCCATTTAGCCGTTGCGTCACTTAAAGTCTGAGCTTTAACACTAATTTGCACAGCAGAGTCTTGGGGTACCGTAACTGAGTAAGTACCTTCATCGGATGTTGTACTGGTTGCGACAACATCGCCAGCTCCATCCAACGCTTCAACAACCGCACCACGAACTGGCAGTGTTATAATATTGTCGTAATCTAAACCATAAGTTGAGGTAGAAAAAGGGACTCGTTCATACTGAATAGTTCCGGTGATATTAATGGTTTCAGTACTATTAACATCTGGCGTATCATCTTCCGTAGGAGTTGAGTCGCTTTTAGAGCAAGCGCCTAAAAAAATCGACACTATACATACAATTAAGTATCTCTTTTTTGATAATGTTTTTTTCATAAATAATTACTCACTTCTTATTCAAATACTGGATGGTTAAATTACGTAATACTAGGGCTACTTATTTCACGCATTCTGTATCTTTCATACTTTGCAATGAAGTGAAGTCAACAGAGACAACATCCACTGAATAAAACCGAGGTTCGAATTTACAACGTTTTCTACAAAAAGAGTATTAATTAATGGCATTAAGCAGTAAATCTTAAATTATATTCAATTTTAAGATGACCAATAACTACGGTTGCTAAATCATAAAAAATTAAGCTCAATACCCACTCGCGCTAGTTTTTCTTGTTCTGCGGTTAAGTTAATTTCAATGATCGGTCGCAGTGACAACCAATTGGGGGGGAACTGTAGTGATATTTCATTATCCGCTACGGTTGCAGTAAATTCAGGTAAAAAGTCTTGCTGACGCTTAATGTTTAACAACACACTTAAGCGCAACAATATAATGCAATGTAGAACATCTTTAGTACTAAATTGGCTGAATAGCGGAATTTCTTCTAACCGAACCCTTTTACGGTGAAAGCGAGTAAGTGTTGCCAAAAACTGTTGCTCTTCTGCATTAAAGCCAGGTAAGTCGGAATTACTTAATATGTAATGCGAATGTTTATGCACACCCGTTGAACTCACATGCAAACCAATCTCATGTAATAACGCAGACCAACCTAACAATTGTTTTAAACCGCTGCTTTTTAACTGCCAATCTTTTTTAACAGCTTTAAATAATCTAAATGCAGTATTAAGGACTAAATTAGCTTGAACCGTGTCGATATCGTAACGAGTCGCCAAGCTTTGTACTGAACGTTCTTGTACGTTGGTATGAGTGAGTGAGTCTTCCATCTCATAAATAACCCCCTCACGTAATGCAGCTTGAGCAAATGACATTGTATCAATTTCAAACTGTTTAAAAATGGCAATAAGAATAGCTAAACCCGCAGGAATTAATTGTCTTCTGTCTTCGTTAACATCACCTAAATCCAGTAGTTCCATATCTTCAATAGCGATTAATTTTTCCATTAACGCTTCTAGTTGAATTAATGACAAAGCGCCTTCAGCTGAGTTTTTATTAACTATCGCCACAATACTTTCAATGGTGCCAGATGTGCCAATACACTGCTGCCAACCTTGTTTAATATATTTATTTTCGATAAGAGCTAATTGTTGCTGAGCATGAACAATAGCCTTGTTAACCATTTTGCGTTTAACTTTGTCTTGATTAAAAAACATCTGTTTAAAGCTGACACAACCAATATCAATACTGCGTAATAAAAGAGGTTCAAATTGCTCGCCAAGAGAAAACTCTGTTGAACCACCGCCAATGTCGATAACTAAGGTTTTCCCGTCTAGCGTTTCCGTATGTGCAACACCATTGTAAATAAGACGCGCTTCTTCTTGGCCAGAAATAATCTCGATTGGGTAAGGTAATATTTTTTTTGCGGCTTTAATAAAGGCTAAAGCATTTTTGGCTTTTCTAAGTGTGTAAGTTGCTACAATGCGTACCGTTTCTGGTTCAAAACCTTCTAGGCTATGTTGGATGATCTCAAGTGCTTCCAGTCCGCGATCAATAGCCTCTTGCGACAGGTGATGATCTTTGGATAAACCATCAGCTAAATGCACTTTGATTTTGGTTTTATGCAAAATTTGCACAGTATTAGAGATAACTCGGGCAACCACTAAATGAAAACTATTAGAGCCTATATCGAGTACTGCTATTTTGGTCGAGTCTGCACTTTCAATGCTATCTAACGTTTTGGTGATCAAGTTGGCTTGCAAGTTTGTATTAACCTCTAACGGTGCTTGAGTATGATTTAAGTCTAGCGTTGATTCTAAGGATTACTTAATATTTATGGCGCTAACTTTATCACCGTATTGGCTGAACTGCCGCAAATTATTTATAGTCTTTGGAAAAAGAGGTTCTACTTTTGCTCGTTTAAGTTCTTTCCTCCAAATAACGCTGTCTTTTGGCCTCTTTAAATTTACTAATTTCAGTGATCATAAATCCGTCAATGCAATCGCAAAAATCTGGGTCCACATTAAATGCGGTAAATATAGTACCGCCAGGTTCACATAATTCTGAATACTGTTTATACAAAGTAGGCACAAGGGCATTGTGCTTTTTAAGTTCAGTTTTAAGTAGTTTAAACTCGTTTTCGTAATCGTCACCGGTAAAGTGAATACCGTCTTGATCTGTCATTTCAAATGGACGCTTGGCAATGACAACATTATTACTCTGACCAAAATAGGTTTTATAAAACCTAACTAAAGACGATTTGGCGTCTTGGTTTAAGTCGTTACTCATGGTGACAGACCCAACAAGATATTTGATTTCAGGATGTTGTCTAAGGTAAGCACCAATACCTTGCCATAAATAATCTAAGCCGCGCTTTCCCCAAAACTCTGGTTGCACAAAACTACGTCCAAGTTCCAAACCATAGTTTTGTACCTTGGATGTTAAATGCGTTAAATCAAATAAGGTTTCGCTGTATAACTTATTTAGCCCGCTATTTTGTTTCATTTTGGCTATAGGGACTAAACGGTAAGCACCTATAATTTCATACTGTTCGTTATCCCACAGGACTATGTGATCGTAGTAATTGTCGAACTTGTCTAAGTCTCTTTTGTGACCGCTGCCTTCACCTACTTTTCTAAAGGTGTATTCACGTAAGCGGCCAATTTCACGCATAACCGCTGAGTCTTTCTTGTGTTGGTAACAATAAATGCGTTTGCCGTCATTGGTTTGTCCAAGCAATTCACACTCTTTTAATTCTTTGGTGAGTATTTTTCTGTCTTCTGGGTGAGCAACACTTTCCACTAGCGGTTTAAATTCTGTTTGATATTTTTTCTTAGCTAATGAGTAAACCTGTTTTTTGAATAACTTTTTAAGATTTTTACGATCAATTTGTAAGTCGTTATAGGTTTTGTGCTCAATAGCTTGACCTATACGTATGCGAATATCTTGATTGCGCTGTTTAAACATTTCATCTATTAACCACAAGGTAGAAAGCGGTTTAGCTAACAAAGATAACGCATAAAAGAACAGGGAGTTTTTACCGTCAATATGAATAGGAACAATGGGTGCTTTAGCTTGTTTAGCAAAGTTTAAAAAGCCGTTTCGCCACTTGCCATCTTTTATCCCTTTAACCCCTAAACGAGATACTTCACCAGCTGGAAATATCAATAACGCGCCACCGGCTGAAATATGCTTTTCAATGGCTTTCATATTAGATTTTGGGGTATTACCCGCCATGTTATTTACTGGTAGCAATAATGGACGTAATGGTTTTATTGACCAAAGCAGTTCGTTAGCAACTATCTTTACGTCTGGGCGAATGTCGGTGCAGAGTTTTAATAATGCTAAACCGTCTAAGCTACCAATTGGGTGATTAGCAATAGCGACCACAGATCCTGTGTAAGGGAAGTTCGCTTTTTCTCGGTCGTTAACTAGGTAATCAAATTCAAAATAATCTAATACTTTTTCTACAAAATCCACACCTTGTAAGTCGGGGTAGTTTTTCCCAAACTCTTTCATTTCTGACTCATGAAATAAGTATTTAAGTAAACGCAGTGCAGACGATTTAATAAGAGGATTGCCTGAGTCGATTTTTGGTAGTCGCTCTGCCACTATATTTTCAACTGAGATCACAAGTCACCATCAAGGTATGTAAAAGTGATGTGAGGATATTCCAGTAAGATGACAACTAAGTTACAAAATAATGGCTAAATGATGACAAGGTATTGAATTGAAGGGTAGAGCCATTCTGTAGTGCTAGATTAATTGCTGGGCTAAATAATCCACTAACAATCTTATTTTGGGTGATAAATGACGATTTTGTGGGTAGATAGCCCAAATGCCTTCATCATTAGCTCGGTAGATATCGAGTAGAGTAACTAGCTTGCCGTTTTTTATATGCTGCTCAACGTAATAGTCTGGCAATTGCACTATACCTAAGCCTTTTAATGCTGCGTCGGTAAGACCATAACCACTGTTATAGCGTAGCTTACCAGTGACTCTTACATTTCTTTCTTTGCCGGCTTCTTTAAAATGCCAATAATCTAAGGTACCCAATAAACAACTGTGCTTGTTTAGTTCAGCTATTGAATGTGCGGTTCCGTATTTATTAAGGTAAGCAGGTGAGGCACAAACAAAATTGGTTCGTTGGGCTAATTTTCTTGCCATCATGGAAGAGTCAGTTAATTTCCCTAAGCGAATTGCCAAGTCGTAACCTTCTTCTACTAAATCGACTTTAAGATTGCTTAAGTTGACGGTGACTTCTACATCCGGATACTTAACCATAAAGTTATTAAGTAAAGGCAGTATTTGCTTTTCACCGTAAGTCACGGGTGCCGTGAGTTTAATTTTCCCTTGAGGTTTGGACTGCAAGTTAGTGACGGCACGCTCAGCTGCATCTAAACCGTCGAGCACACTGCGGCAGTGTTGATAAAACACTCGACCTTCTTCCGTTAAAGATACCTTGCGAGTGGTTCGATAAAACAGTTTGATATTAAGGCGTTGTTCTAACGCGCTTATCTGACGACTTACTTGCGCTGTAGAGATCACCATCTTTTTTGCTGCTAATGTGAAGCTCTCATTTTCAGCCACATTTACAAATTCGCTAATACCTTCCCATTGCATATTGTTACTCATGTGTAAAAGTTATTTGTTTAATTGGTGTATTATCATCATACGGGAAATAAATATAATGAGTAAATAAATTACTTAATATCGACTGCCATGTTGCACTTACTAGTTCAGTTCAAGTCAGTTGATATAACCATTAACAGTGAGAACATTTATGTCAGATCAATTTATTAAATCAAAAGCCGCTATTGCTTGGGGACCTAAACAGCCTTTATCTATAGAAGAAGTAGATGTAATGCTACCGCGTGAAGGTGAAGTGTTAGTAAAAATTATTGCATCTGGCGTATGTCATACCGACGCATTTACCTTATCTGGTGAAGATCCTGAAGGAATTTTCCCAGTGATTTTAGGTCATGAAGGTGGTGGTATTGTTGAGCAAGTGGGCGAAGGTGTTACCAGCGTTAAAGTTGGCGACCATGTTATTCCACTTTACACGCCTGAGTGCCGAGAATGTAAATTCTGTAAGTCTGGTAAAACTAACTTATGTCAAAAAATTCGTGAAACTCAAGGTAAAGGATTAATGCCTGACGGGACTACTCGTTTTTATAAAGACGGCCAGCCAATTTACCATTACATGGGTTGTTCAACCTTTTCTGAATACACAGTTTTGCCTGAAATTTCATTAGCTAAAGTTAATAAAGAAGCGGATTTAGAAGAAGTTTGTTTACTTGGTTGTGGTGTTACAACAGGTATTGGTGCGGTAATGAATACGGCAAAAGTAGAAGAAGGTGCAACGGTTGCTATTTTTGGTCTTGGCGGTATTGGTTTATCAGCCGTTATTGGCGCAACTATGGCCAAAGCAAGTCGCATTATTGCCATTGATATTAACGAAAGTAAATTCGACCTAGCCAAGCAATTGGGGGCAACTGACTTTATAAACCCTAAAGATCATGACAAACCAATTCACGATGTAATTGTTGAGCTAACAGACGGTGGCGTTGATTATTCTTTTGAATGTATTGGTAACGTTGATCTTATGCGCTCGGCTTTAGAATGTTGTCATAAAGGTTGGGGCGAGTCTGTCATTATTGGAGTTGCAGGGGCTGGACAAGAAATATCAACCCGTCCATTCCAATTAGTAACTGGGCGTGTATGGCGTGGTTCAGCATTTGGTGGCGTTAAAGGTCGTACTGAATTACCAGAATACGTAGAACGTTACATGGCAGGCGAATTTAAATTAAGCGACTTTATTACCCACACTATGGGACTTGAAGATATTAATGACGCGTTTGATTTAATGCATGAAGGCAAGAGTATTCGTTCTGTTATTCACTTTGATAAATAGATCGCTTTATAAATATAGCTGTTTATAAATAAAATTTATCTACATTAATTAGTATCCAGCTCCCTTTTTATTCTGGTTAACGGGGGAGCGTTTTGAGGCCTACCATGATAATTGAGAACATAAGCGAAAATAAGGTATTTGGCGGTTGGAATAAACAATATAGCCATGAATCTAAAACCTTAAATTGTAAAATGCAATTTGCTATCTACTTACCACCGCAAGCAGCAAGTGGTGAAAAAGTACCTGTATTGTATTGGCTCTCGGGCTTAACCTGCACCGATGAAAACTTTATGCAAAAAGCGGGCGCTCAACGCATTGCATCTATGTTAGGTGTGGCAATTGTCGCCCCAGACACTAGCCCACGCGGTGAAGATGTGGCGAATGATGAAGGTTACGACTTAGGTCAGGGTGCAGGATTTTATGTTAATGCCACTCAAGCGCCTTGGAATCGTCATTATCAAATGTACGATTATGTGGTGAATGAATTACCTGAGTTAGTTGAGTCGTTATTTCCGGTAACCAGTAAACGCTCAATTTCAGGACATTCAATGGGCGGGCATGGCGCGTTAACTATTGGCATGTTAAACCCTGAACGTTATTGCTCAATATCTGCATTTAGTCCTATCTGTAATCCAATTAACTCACCTTGGGGGATCAAGGCATTTACAACTTACTTAGGCGAAGACAAATCAGATTGGAAACAACATGATGCCAGCGAACTAATGAAAGTAGCGACCAAGCTTATACCAACGAAAGTTGATCAAGGTGGTGCTGATAACTTTTTAGCGGAGCAATTAAAGCCGGAGGTATTAGAGGCTGCTGCAAAAGTGAGTGGTTACCCACTGGAGTTAACCATTCATGATGGTTATGATCATAGCTATTATTTTATCTCGTCGTTTATTGAGCAGCACATACGTTTTCATGCGGTGCATTTAACTAAGTAAGAAATAAGCATTCACTGTCGCCTATTTCTTCATCAATAGAGTATTCAATGATGAGGATTAGGCGACACAGATTCTTCACCTAAATCACAACTCCTGCTTTTCCAATCCTTTTAAGTACTGATATATCTCAAGTTGCGAGCGTAATTTTTTCTTGTTGCCTCGTTTAACGTAGCTATTGTTTTGTAATTTATCGATTATTCGCGCTTTCATCGTGTCTTTAAATTGTAATTCTAAAATATGAATAATACGTTGAGCTAAAACTGGATTAAGTATTGGAACACCAATTTCTATTCTGTCTTGCATATTGCGGCGCATCCAATCTGCAGATGAGATATAAACCTTAGGATCTCCATTGTTATTAAATACCATCACTCGACTGTGCTCTAAAAAGCGGTCGACTATGCTGATGATTTTAATATTTTCACTTAGGTTTTTAATGTTTGGCATTAACGAGCACATACCGCGCACTATGCCACGAATTTTAACCCCTGCTTGGCTCGCTTGATAAAGCTTGTCGATAATATCGGTATCTATCAAGTTGTTCACTTTAAAGGTAACTTCGCCATGGTGACCTTGTTCTGCTAAAGCAATCTCATTATCTATTAGACCTAAAATTCGTTCTTTAGAATTAACAGGCGATACCATTAAGTGTTTAAAGTTGTACTGGCGATAAGGCAACTGAATTAACTCAAATACTTTTATCGCTTCTTGAGTTATTACTGGATCGGCAGTGTATAAACTTAAGTCAGTATAAATTTTCGCGGTGCTTTCGTTAAAGTTACCCGTACCTATATGTGCGTAATGAATTAACTTGGATTGTTCTTCGCGGCTGATCACGCATAACTTAGTGTGTATTTTAAAGGAAGGGTTACCAAAAATAACTTTTACCCCGGCATTAGTCATGGTTTTCGCCCAGGCTATATTTGCTTGTTCATCAAACCTTGCTCTTAATTCCATGACCACAGTAACCATTTTACCGTTATCCACTGCATCAATAAGTGAGCTGACTATGCGTGAGTTTTTCGCTATGCGGTACATGGTAATTCGAATGTGTTTTACCTCAGGGTCAAATGCTGCCTGACGAACAAATTCAGTAAAATGTAAAAAACGATGATACGGATAATGTAGCAACACATCATTATGAGCGATGGCGTCAAACACGGTATTAAAGTCAGTAAATTGTCTTGAGCTAATTGCCGGTATTTCTTTATTTTCTAAACTACGGCGACCTATATTGGGGAAGCTAATAAAGTCTTTAAAGTTTCTTATATGACCACCGGCCACAAGGTTGTCGTATGATGAATGTTTTAGTTTCTTCTTCATACTTTTGATCATGTCTTCTGGCATAGCCTCGTCATATATGACGCGTACAGGTTCTGCAATTAATCTTTGCTTCATACTGTCTGACATTTTTTCTAAATAACTGTCATCTATTCCTTCATCAATTGAATATTCTGAATCTCGAGTTACCTTAAATGAATAGGAGTCAATTGAATCAAACTCAACAAAACCTTTAAATATATTTTCTAAAAAAAGTTGTAAAACGTCATCCAATAATAGGATTTGTTTAACCTTATTTTCTGACGGTAAAACGATAAAACGAGGCATTTTGTCAGATGGTAATTCTATAGTGGCATATTGCGTTGGCTTTTCATCTCGATATAAACCGACATAAAAGTAGGTGGCAGAGTCATTAAGTCGACTCATTAAATTCACTTTTTTATCGATTAATATTGGTGCTATATGTCTTAGGACTTTATTGTCGAAGAAGTCTTTAAGCCAATCTAATTGACGCTCACTCAACTCTGATTTTATAGTTAAATGGATTTTATTTTTACGTAGAACATTAAAAACGCGTTTATGAATAGTGTCGAACTTAATTGCCATTTGAGCAATTTTTTCATTAATATCGGCCATTACTTGTGAGTACTGTTCGGCCTTTTCAAGCTGACCACTGTTTTTATAAATAAGAATTTTACGACGAACACTGGCCACTCTTACTCGATAAAATTCATCCATATTACTGGAATAAATTCCTAAGAAACGGATACGTTCAATAATAGGATTTTTCGCATCATCGGCTTCTTGTAAGACTCGCTCATTAAAAGACAGCCAACTTAATTCTTTGGAAAAGTACATTAATTCGTTCTCTGGATTAGTGTCTAATACTGAAGCGTCTACTGGTAATGTCATGCGTTTTTCAAATTATTGAGAATAGCTAATTTCAGTATATTTAACTTATATTTCAAAATTGTGAAAAACAATATTAGAGCATAAAAAAAGACAGCAATTGCTGTCTTTTAAGATTAGCAGATAAAGTGTACTAAATAACTTTTTCCCAAAAAATAGCTTTGCCCATTTCTGGATCTAATTCGTAGCCAGAAAATCCAAATTTGGTATATGAATTTTGTGCAACTTTGTTTCCTTCCAAAACTTCTAAAGTAATTTTACAAGCACCACGTTCTTTAGCCACTGACTCTACTTTTTCCATCATTTTAGTGCTCAGTCCTAAACCTCGAAACTCACTATCAACTGTTACGTCGTGCATGTTAATAATAGGTTTACACTTAAAAGTAGAGAAACATTGAAAGCAATTGATCAGCCCAGCTGGCTTGCCACCGACATAACATAAAACAGTAAAGGCATTTGGCGTTTGATTTAATGCTGCTACTAAGTTTTGCTGTGTATGCTCAGACAAAGCTTCTGCACCGCCCATAGGATCTAAAGCATAACCATTTAGTAAAGACACTAAATCCTGAGCATGTTGTGGATTAGTGTAATTAGCGAGTAATATTTCAATAGACATAAAAAGGCTCTTTAATAAGTTAAATAAAGGCGAATGCATCCGCATAAATATGTTGTTTAATTGCGCCGTGCTTAATAAAGTCTTCTCTAGCAATACCGGCCATTTTAAATGGTCCTGCTAGATAAATATCATACGCTTCTAAGCTGGTTATATCGTCCATTACGGCTTTATGCACATAACCTGTTTTACCTTTCCAGCTAGACGTTGGATTTTCTACCACAGGAATAAAAGTAAAGTTAGCATGGCTGGCAGCAACCGCTTCTATTTCACTTTTAGCATAAAGTGCAGATTCATCACCAACTCCCCAGTAAAACAAAACAGGAATAGTAGATTTTATATGTGCTAGATGATCAGCAATTGATTTTGTATAAGAGAATCCAGTCCCACCAGCCATTAATATAATTGGACGTTCTGACTCATGTTGCAAAAATGCATCACCTAAACCAATTTCTAAAATAATTTCACGATTAACCGACATATGATCAAGCGCGCCGCGCGGATATGAATCGTCTGGTCCTGCACCTATATGCAATTCAATTAACTCAGCATTTGGCGCTGATGCAATTGAGAAGACACGCTTATCTTCTTCTGACAATACAATTTGTAAGTACTGACCAGCTTTAAACTCAGCTGGAATTAAAGGTTTTAATTTAACAATGTTAACAATATCGGTAGCCGCTTCAATTGATACAACTTCGGCTAAAATAGTTTGTGGCATGTTATTTTCTCTTTATTTAATAAACGGATGATGTAAGGTCATATCCGTTTTTGGATAGCCAATACATGCATAGGTATACTTTTGTCCGTCGTCGGCTTGAGTTAATAATGTGGCTTCATCTCTGTCACCATAACTCACTTCACCGTCAATTGTCTTACATACACACGAAGTACATACACCTTGGCGACAACGATATGGAAATCCTATTTTACTGCGTTCGGCCGCCTCTAAAATAGTTTCGCCTTCATTAACTTCAAACTCAATTCCGCTTGGTTTTATCGTTATCTTGGTCACAGTTTATCCTTTGTCTGTTGCGTTACTTGGTGTATTTACTCTGGCAGTGGAATTCCTAATTCATCCCAAATGTCATCGACTCGGCTTTTTACTTCCTCTGTCATAACGATTGGTTCACCCCATTCTCTGTCTGTTTCACCCTGCCATTTATTGGTAGCGTCCATTCCCATTTTAGAACCTAATCCAGAAACTGGAGAAGCAAAGTCTAAATAGTCGATAGGTGTGTTTTCAATTAAAACTGTATCACGAGAAGGGTCCATGCGGGTAGTGATTGCCCACATAACATCTTCCCAGTTACGCGCATCAACATCGTCGTCACATACAATAACAAACTTAGTGTACATAAACTGGCGTAAAAATGACCACACCCCCATCATCACGCGCTTAGCATGACCGGGATATTGTTTTTTTATTGTCACGACAGCCATACGATATGAACAACCTTCTGGCGGTAAATAGAAGTCGACAATTTCTGGATATTGTTTCTGAATTAACGGCACAAATACTTCATTTAATGCCACACCTAAAATAGCGGGTTCATCTGGTGGACGGCCAGTATAAGTGCTGTGATAAATAGGGTCTTTTCTGTGAGTAATATGAGTAACAGTAAATACTGGGAACTCTTCTACTTCATTGTAATAACCAGTATGGTCGCCATAAGGCCCTTCTGGTGCAGTTTCCGCAGGATCTAAATATCCTTCCAAAACAAACTCGGCTGAGGCTGGAACTTGTAAATCGTTAGAAATACATTTAACCACTTCTGTTTTATCACCACGTAATAAACCAGCAAAACCATATTCTGATAAGGTATCTGGCACTGGTGTTACTGCACCCAAAATAGTGGCAGGGTCGGCACCAAGTGCAACGGCAACTGGGTATTTTTCACCTGGGTTCGATTTCTTAAACTCTGCAAAATCTAACGCACCACCACGATGAGATAACCAACGCATGATCAGTTTATTTTTGGCTAATAATTGTTGACGATAAATTCCTAAATTTTGACGAGGTTTATTTGGCCCTTTAGTGACAGTTAATCCCCAAGTTACTAATGGCGCAACATCACCCGGCCAACAATGCATAATTGGCAACTTAGTTAAATCAACATCATCACCTTCAATCACTACTTTCTGACAAGGGGCTTTTTTAACTTCTTTAGGGGATAAATTTAATACTTGTTTAAAAAGTGGCAACTTAGAAAAAGCGTCTTTTAATCCAGCTGGCGGCTCGGGCTCTTTTAAAAACGCTAAGGTTTCGCCAACACCACGTAATGCCGAAACATCGTCTTGTCCCATGCCCATAGCAACCCGTTTTGGTGTACCAAATAAATTAGCTAATACTGGAATATCAAAACCTTTTGGATTTTCAAATAATAAAGCAGGACCTTTGCCACGCAACGTACGGTCGGCAATTTCAGTCATTTCAAGGTGGGTATCCACTTCTTTACTGATCCGAACTAACTCGCCTTGTTGTTCAAGCTGGTCGATGAAATCTCTTAAGTCTTTATATTTCATTTAAACACTTCTTTAATCGCTGGGTTTATTAATGTAATTGGTATAACACCCATATATTAAAAAACCCCAAGCTAAGTTGGGGTTTCATATTTTCAACCTAGTGGTTGTTAACCTTTTTGTCGCTTCATTGCTTCAAAAAACTCTTCGTTGGTTTTGGTCATTCCTAATTTATCAATTAAGAACTCCATTGCTTCAACTTCTTGCATAGGGTTAATGATTTTACGAAGTATCCACATTTTCTGTAGTTCTTCTTTAGACGTCATTAACTCTTCACGGCGAGTACCAGAACGATTGAAATCGATAGCTGGGAATACACGGCGTTCTGCAATCTTACGATTTAAGTGCAGTTCCATGTTACCTGTACCTTTAAATTCTTCGTAGATTACTTCGTCCATCTTAGAGCCTGTATCAACTAACGCAGTTGCGATAATAGTTAAACTACCACCTTCTTCTACGTTACGAGCTGCACCAAAGAAACGTTTTGGTTTATGTAGTGCGTTAGCATCAACACCACCAGTAAGTACCTTACCAGATGATGGTATAACTGTATTATACGCACGCGCTAAACGAGTTATTGAGTCAAGTAAGATGACAACATCTTTTTTGTGCTCAACTAAACGCTTGGCTTTCTCGATAACCATTTCCGCAACTTGTACGTGACGGCTAGCTGGTTCGTCAAACGTTGAAGCTATTACTTCACCTTTAACTAAGCGTTGCATTTCTGTTACTTCTTCTGGACGTTCGTCTATTAGAAGTACCATTAATATCGCTTCAGGGTGATTAGCCGCAATTGACGTTGCAATGTTTTGCATTAGCATTGTTTTACCCGCTTTTGGCGGAGCAACAATAAGACCACGTTGGCCGCGGCCAATTGGTGATGCTAAGTCTAAAACACGAGCCGTAATATCTTCCGTTGAACCATTACCACGTTCCATCGTAAAACGAGACGTTGCATGTAATGGAGTTAAATTTTCAAATAAGATTTTGTTACGAGAGATTTCTGGTTTGTCGTGGTTTACTTGTTCTATTTTCAATAACGCGAAATAACGTTCTGAATCTTTTGGCGGACGAATAACTCCGTCTATTGAATCACCGGTACGTAAATTAAATCTACGGATTTGACTAGGTGATACATAAATATCATCTGGACCGGCTAAATACGACGAATCAGCTGATCGCAAAAAGCCAAAGCCATCTTGCAGTATTTCTAAAACACCGTCACCGTGGATGGATTCACCACCTTTGGCATGTCTTTTTAAAATGGAGAAAATTATGTCTTGCTTGCGCAGACGGGCCATATTTTCTAAACCCATAGTCTCAGCTAAATTGACCAATTCGCTAATAGGCTTACTTTTTAGTTCTCTTAAATACATAGAAGTGTCTTTGTTTTGATGTGGAATTCTGGAGTTATTAATCGGGTATTGTGCAGGAGTGCACCAAACATGAGACATAAGTTAGCAGCATTTTTAACCAGGGTAAAGGTTAGAAGTCGACAAAATGCAATTAAATTCACTTTTTTGCTAAATAAACGCCATAACGAGAGAGTAAAGGCGTAATTTTGTCCATCCAAAGATTAATTTCTAACTCATATCATTTGTGTATCGATCTCACAGGGCTAATCGGTTAGAGTAAATTTCACTCATACATTCAAACTTCCATTATGAACACACAAAATTGGACTAACTGGCAAAGAGCGGTAATAAAAGTAGGTAGCGCATTAATTGCACCAAATGGTGATCAAGTTAGCGACCAGTATATTTTACCTATCGCACAATTCATTAACGAATCTAGATTAGCGGGCAAAGAAGTGATAATTGTTTCTTCGGGTTCTGTTGCAGCCGGACGCAATGAAATTAATTGTCATGATCAAGGCGTCACAATTGCAGAAAAGCAAGCGATGGCTGCGGTAGGCCAAGTTAAAATGATGGAAAATTGGCAACGCTGCTTTGATGTTAGCTGTGCTCAATTATTGATAACTCACGGTGACCTGAGAGATAGGCGAAGATATGTTAATATAAAAAATACAGTGCGTGAGTTGCTTATTAATAACATCATCCCAATCATTAATGAGAATGACACTGTGGCAACTCAAGAAATAAAGGTTGGGGATAATGATAACTTAGCTGCTTTGGTCGCCTTGGTTTCGGATGCCGATGTGTTGTTTATTTGCAGTGATATTGACGGTTTATATGACGCAGATCCAAAAACGAATCGAAATGCTAAGTTACTACCATCGGTCGATGCGATAACTAAAGACATATATGCGTTAGCGGGTGATACACAAAATAAAATCGCCACAGGCGGTATGATCACTAAGTTACAGGCCGCTGAAAAAACCACAAATAACGGTATTAATACTTTTATAGTAAATGGTAAGAATGAAAATACATTTTCTAAGTTGTCGAACAATCAACATGTTGGCACTTGGTTTAAAGCAGTAAATAATAAAGATTCAGCAAAAAAACAATGGCTACAATACACTCTGCATGCCAGTGGTAAATTAGTCATAGATGAAGGAGCACAAGCAGCATTGCTGGGCAATGGCGCCTCGTTGTTAGCAAAAGGAATCGTATCCGCACAAGGTGATTTTGTGCGTGGTGATGCGATAGATATAGAGTACAACAATGAAATAATTGCCCGAGGATTAAGCCAATATTCTAAAGCAGAGTTGGCATTAATTTTAGGCAAAGACAGTGCAGAATTTGAGTCCATATTAGGTTTTAGGCTCGGTTCTAAACACACAGAGGAGATCATCCATCGGGATGATCTGGTTTTATTTAATAGCTAGATAAGGAACACAGAATGACTTTTTCTATTCAGAACATGGCTTCACAAGCAAAAGAAGCAGCAAATGTAGTAGCAACACTTACCACCGAGACTAAAAATCGGGTTTTAATGACCATATCTGCAAACCTACAAGCACATACCGCAAAAATCTTAGCGGCGAATAAATTAGATATGGATGCTGCAAAAAAGAATGATCTTGCTGAATCTATGGTCGATAGATTGTTATTAACGGAAGAACGTATTCTTGCCATTGCTAAATCAGTAGAATACATTGCGACTTTGCCAGATCCAGTAGGTTTGGTAACTAAGTCATCTGTTTTACCAAACGGCTTAAACATGTCAAAGCAACGTATACCTCTTGGTGTTATTGCGATGATTTATGAATCACGTCCAAACGTTACAGTTGATGCTGCTTCATTATGCTTTAAAGCTGGTAATGCCGTTATATTACGTGGTGGTAAAGAAGCACTACAAAGTAACTTAGCATTAGCTGACTCTATTCATCAGGCTCTTGCCCAGTTTGATATTCCACAAGAAGCGATCTCTTTAGTTCCAGACCCAGACCGTGAAATAATGAATGAATTAATGACGCTAAACGAAGATATTGATTTATTAATACCTCGTGGTGGTGAAAACTTAATTAGATATGTTAGCCAAAATAGCCGCATTCCAGTTATTCAGCATTACAAAGGCGTGTGTCATTTATATGTTGATGAATTTGCTGATTTAGATAAAGCATTAAAGATTTTAGTGAATGGTAAAGTTCAGCGTCCAGGTGTTTGTAACTCATTAGAAACTTTATTAGTGCATAAAGATGTTGCGGAGAAATTTTTACCTATAGTTGCAGCTACTTTTGCTGAAAATAAAGTTCGCATACATGCCTGTGAAAAATCATTACCGTATTTTGAAAATGCAGACCTAGCAACTGACTTAGATTATGACGCAGAGTACTTAGCATTAGAGATAGCTATTAAAATTGTAGATTCTTACGACGATGCTGTTACGCATATTCAACGCTTTAGTTCTGGTCATACTGAAGTGATCATCACTCAAGACATTACGTTAGCTAATAAGTTTATCCGTCAAATCAATTCTGCCGTTGTTATGGTTAATGCTTCATCACGCTTTAGTGACGGTGGTGAACTTGGTCTTGGCGCAGAGATTGGCATTTCTACTAGTAAACTACACGCATACGGCCCAATGGGATTAGAGTCATTAACAACAGAGAAATTTGTAGTTATTGGTGATGGTCATATTAGAGGTTAATACCTCTGAGTTAAAAAAAGCGGCTATTTAGCCGCTTTTTTAATAACAGGCCTAATCTAATATAAAATAAATAACTAAGGGATCTCTTTATTTTATATTAGAATATGTTTTAATTTCAGATACCTAAATATATAAGGATATAAATTATGAACTTAAACACTTCATTAACGGCGTTATTCGCCTTATCACTACCTACTTTAGCCTTTGCTGAAACCACGGCGGAAACCCAAACTCCAGTTACTACGGAAAACTCTTTTTTTGATACCCTTGCGGAAAAACAATTAACCTTATCTATTGGTAGCCAAAATAATAAAGTAGAAGACTTTGCTAGCTTAGGTGATTTAGACCTTTCAGGTATTTACTTTTCAGCTTCTCTTATGCCTATAGAAAATTTCAAATTATCTGCTAGTTATTTTACAACAGAGTCTGATCCCTATGCTGAAACGTCATTAGTAGAGCTTTATAATGAATTATATTATCAATCGGGCAATACTGTAGATGGCGATGCTATATTAGAGGCATTTGGCTTAGATTATTATGCTGACGGTTGGGGAGCAACATACAGCGAAGATGGTTCTTATGAACGTTCTTTTGCTAATGGCTATCAAGTATCGACCTCTTTAGAAATGAATGAATTTGAAATAGGTGCAGCTTATGTTTTAAATATTAGTAATTCATTAAGTGCTAATATTTACTTAGGTTATATCTCTGGCGAGCTTGTTGTTAATGAAAAACTATCAACTAAATTAATATTTACAGATGACTACTCAGATGTACCTTCTACCTTACAAAGTTATATAAATAACAACCCAAGTACTTATGAAGGTTTAATTCCTAACACAGAAGAGCAAGTCATACAGCAAAGCTATTCCACCGAATATGGTTATAGTTACTCAGTATATCCAGACGATAACTTAAATGCCCGTGATGTATCTACATCTATTGATTACACTGCTTTTGTAATGAAATTAGAAGCTGATATTGCGGTAACAAATAACTTCCATTTACTAGCTGGTATAGCATCTGAAAGTACAGATATTGAGACTGATAATGAGACATACCAAGATACGGTTTATAACCTTGGTGCTTCGGTGACTATTTGGCAAGGTGTTGGTGTAGAATTTAATCATAAAATTTACGACGGCCAAAGTAAGACTTCAGTTGGTCTAAACTACAAGTTTTAATAAATAGTTATTAATTATCATAAGGCTGTATTTACAGCCTTTTTTGTATTTAAAACCCTTATAAATCCGCATTAAAACACCTGTTCCTAAAATCAGTATAGGGCTTTCCCTATTCTATAAAATTTAATTTGTTTGTAAAATGCACACTGAATCGAACATTAAGCCTCTATAAGTAAGTGTGTAATACGTGAATTTCAGTACTCTGTTAACTACATTATTTGCTCTAGTATTAACTACGTCAGTTAATGCTAACAGCATAGTTGTAACTGATATTTATTTAGCAAATGATGAGGCGAATTTTGATGCTGTGATTGATGAAAAATTAACATCAGCAACTGGCAGTCCAAAAAGCACAGTAACAATTTCCAATTTAACCGCTGGTGAAGAAGTAGATTTTAGTCGGATTTCTATTTCTACTTCATCAATGTTAGCAAGAAACAATGAAGTTTCAGCTAACAAATTCATCAGCGACTCCAATTCATTTTCAAATATTAAAACTAATACATTACTAAAGTCATTTGGTATTGGTTCCATCACGTCTGAGCTAGACTCAATATACAATGGAAGTCGCACTGAGGATGAGTTTTCAAATAACTATCTTGTATCTAAATCCGTTGAGATGAATGAGCTTGAAATTGGTGTATCTTATGTTGCTAATTTGACTAACAGACTAAGTTATAATGTTTACCTCGGCTATGTATCTGGTGAGATTGCAGTTAATGAAGCATTATCCGCTGAGTTAACATATAAAGATAATTATTCAGCTTTATCATTTGCACTAAAAGATCACATTGAAAATAATACCCCAACTCAAGAAGGGATATTAAGTCGTGGTACACCATATTCGTATCAAAATTATCAAGTTGAGTGTGCATATACTTATATTGCATTTCCAACCTTAAATCTGAACTCTCATGGTTCATCTAATACTATTGATTTCGCAACAATGGTTATAAAGCTTGAAGCTGATTTCGCATTAACAAATGATTTTAGTATCTTAGCCGGTTTAGCTTCTGAAGGTACTAAAGTAGATAATATTAATACGAATATTGATGGATACGTTTATAACATAGCTGCTTCTTACTCTATCTTGGAGCGTGTCGGTGTAGAGTTTAACCATAAAATATACGACCAACAAAGTAAGACTTCAGTTGCCCTCAACTATGCATTTTAATAAGTCATTGACGCTGTAACTTTATACTCATTGGGTAATTTTATGTTGAGAGTTTAAATTACCCTTGTCTGAAGACACTTAAATACTTACACTAATTACACCTAAAGACATCCGACCAGATGGTGCTATATGTTTCAGCAATCCTTATATTTATCTCAAGATAACCATATTTTACATATCCGAAATATTAATACTTCAGCCAATGGAATTCCTGTATTGATGCTGCATGGTGCAATCGAAAACGGTAAGATTTTTTATACTGAATCAGGCAAAGGGTTAGCTTGTTATCTTGCCGAGCAAGGCTTCGATGTTTATGTTGTTGATTTTCGTGGTAGAGGATTAAGTACACCGAAAATAGATAGTGACTCTAACTTTGGCCAGCATGAAACCATAGTGCATGACATTCCTGCCTTAGTTGAATACGTTTATAGCCGAACTAAACAAGCTATGCATGTTGTTTGTCACTCTTGGGGCGGTGTTTTATTTGGCAGTGCATTAGCAAGATCCCCTGACTTATTACCCCATGTTCGTTCTCAGTTGTGTTTTGGCACAAAACGTCGAGTGTCTGTATGGAATATCGAGAGACTACTTAAAGTGAGCTTAGTTTGGAATTTCCTCAGTCCAATAATAACTAAAAGAACCGGTTATCTTAATGCCGTTAAATATAAAATAGGTTCGGATAATGAAACTCATCAATCTATTATTGAGGGTGTCAATTGGGTTAAATCAAAAAACTGGATCGATCCAATTGATAATTTTGATTACCGTGGCGCCGCAGAAAAAATAGACTGGCCAGCCACTTGGCACATAACAGGAATTAAAGACTTTGCATTAGGTCATGCACAAGATGTGAAGCTGTTTATTAATGAAAGTAGTAAAAACGCAGCACGTTTTAGTAATTTATCTAAAAAGGGCGGCTATAAATTAGATTATGATCATATCAACATCTTAACCTCGCCTCATGCACCAAGGGATCACTTTCCAGAAATTGTAGATTGGTTAAAGCAGCATTAACATTATATTCACTAGCTAACAGCAAGCCAAATAGCAACGGCTATCATTAACGACCCAGAAATTTTGTTTAGTTTTTTAACATTATCTTTCTGGGTTAATGCTTTCCCTATGGTTTTCCCGCCTGTTGCATATAACGTCATGCAGATGAATTCTGAGCAAGCTATTACTAATACTAATACCACTAATTGAGAAGCAACTGGTAAGT
Source organism: uncultured Psychrosphaera sp. (assembly GCF_947500655.1). Lineage (GTDB taxonomy): Bacteria > Pseudomonadota > Gammaproteobacteria > Enterobacterales > Alteromonadaceae > Psychrosphaera. The sequence goes on from NZ_CANMSK010000002.1 coordinate 281,672, forward strand.
TAGGGTTAATAAAAGGAGGCAATAAAGACACCATAAAAGCCCAACCTTTAGGGTTGGCAATTGCCGTTATAAAACCTTGATTAAACAAAGCTTTTTTACTTACAAAAGCAGATTCAGAGCTTGTATCCGACAGCGCCAACTTACCTTTTGAGCGCCACATATTAATACCAATCCATAACAAATAGATCGCACCAAAAGCCTTCAATACCGTAAATAGTAATGGATATTGCAGCATAACGGCAGAGACACCAATTACCGCCGTAATAGCCACAGCTGCCACACCTAGTAATTCGCCCCACATCATCCACATGGTTTTTCTAACACCAATAGACATACCTAGACTCATTGCTAGTGTCATACACATACCTGGCGTGATACTGACCATAAAGAATGTCGGGATAAAGATTACCAAAAGCGTTAAATCGAGCAATGAAATTCCAAATTATCAATAAAAACAGACTGTTGAAGTTTTAATGTACGGTAATACTTCTACTTTGTCATCAGTTTAAATAATAAATGCATGTGTAATTTATAAACAAAAAAGCCTCAGTAAATTGAGGCTTTTCTAAATTAACTTACAGCGTTCAAAACTCCAATCCATATAGCTAGTTTTTTAAACTTAGATATAAACCACATTATAAGCTTAATTAAATCTTGTAAAATCAGATACAAACAAGGTACTAATATTAAGGTTATAACTGTTGCATACATCACAGCAAAGCCTAGTCCCGCCGCCATTGGCACAACAAAACGAGCTTGCAAACTAGTTTCAAACATAATTGGTAATACACCAACAAATGTTGTGATAGATGTTAATAATATCGCTCTAAAACGAGCGGTGCCAGCCTCTACTACTGAATCTTTAATACTGAAATCTTGTGTTCGTTTTTGGTTTACATAATCTGTCATTACCAAACTGTCGTTTATTACAACCCCAGCCGCAGCAATCAAACCAAATAAAGACATCATGCTCATATCTAAACCTAAGAACCAATGCCCAGCTATAGCACCTGTTAAACTAAATGGGATAACCGACATAATGATCAATGGTTGTGAGTAACTCTTAAGTGGTATCGCTAATAAAATGTAAATCATCAACAAACCAGCGATCAAGAACATTACAAACTCACTCTGTTGTGATTGGTCTTCTTCTATTTGACCACCCAACTCAGATTTAACACTTGGATATAACTCTTTTAGTTTTGGCAATAAATTTTCTTGTATTGATTTAACCACTTCATTAGGTGCAATAACATCTTCATCTATGGAGCCGAAGATATAAACACTACGATAGCCACCTTCGCGGCTAATGTAACTAATCCCCGGTTTTTCAGTCAATGTTACAACATCACCTAACATTACTTCTTTACCCGTTGGCGTGGTTAATATTGCATACTTCAACTCAGAGAAACGTTCACGTGTCAGTTCAGGGTAACGAACCATTACTTTTATTTCTTGTCCTTCACGTAATACTCGTTGTGCCTCACCACCGTAAAAACTGGCACCTATTTGGCTAGCAATAGATTGCAGATTAAGTCCAAGGTCATACGCAACCGCTTTTAGCTCTAGTTGTATTTCTTTACTGGCAGGGTCAATTGTGGAGCTCACATCATATAGACCTTTCTCTTGCTGTAGCATAGATATTAATTCTCTACCTGCTGCATTTAACGTTGGTATATCAGGGCCGAATAATAAGTAACCAAACTCACCTTGTCCTCCACTGCCATTAACATCATCTTGCACTGTAAATGACTTCACCCCTGGAATAACAGGCATGTTTTCACGCCAGCGACGGGCAAGTTCAAAGGTGTCAAATGGGCGTAACTCTTCATCAACCAAAGGCGCCATAATACGACCATCAGTGCGGCCATTATTATAAGCAAGGATATCTTTAACCATACTAGTACCGTATTCAGCAACTGTTTCTTTTTCAACGTTAATGATCACCTGTTCAATAGCTTTAATTGCATTGATGGTCATTTCATCAGAAACCGTTTCATTCATCTCAATTTCAATACTTGGAAAATCATGAGGTACTTTAGGTGTTGCAACCATGCGTACATGATTACCGATTAAGAGTCCAATGCTTAACAAAAGTAAACCAATGAATACCATCACTACTAGCCAGCGCCATTCGATACATTTATTCAAAAAGTTTTTATAGGGTCCATTTACAAAACCAAAGAACTTAGCATTGAATTTTTCTCGCCAGCTCCCCGCTTTTATTGGGGTTACTTTCATATGTGATAAATGAGCAGGCAGTATTAATTTTGATTCTATTAAGCTAAATACTAAACATAAAATAGCTACACCCGCAATGTTATAGAAAAAGTCTCCTTGTGGGCCGCTTGCGAATAACACTGGAGCAAATACAGCGATAGTTGTTAACACTCCAAAAGTTGCAGGAGTGGCTACTTTTTTAGCACCTTTAACAACATTCTCTACACCACCACCATGCTTTTCAACTTCAGAATAAGCACTTTCTCCAATAACAATCGCGTCATCCACCACAATCCCTAGCACCATAATGAAGGCAAAAAGAGAAAGAATATTAATGCTAATACCTAAAACAGGCATCATCATCACAGCACCTAAGAAACAAACTGGTAACCCTAACATTACCCAAAATGCTAATCGAACACGCAAAAATATGCCTAACATCAAAGCAACCAATAACGAGCCGTAAAATAAGTTATCGATCATCATATCCAAACGCGCGTTTAAGTAATATGTCATATCAACGATTGGATCTAGCTTCATGCCGATAGGTAGTGTTTTATTTCTTAATTCAACATAATCTTTAACCGACTTGGCAACTGGAATGGTATTTTGATCTTTGGTTGCTTTTATCGACATATTGACAACATTTAAGCCAGACATCTTGGAGTAATTTTCACCTTCCACAAATCCGTCTTTTATTGTCGCTATATCTTCCAATAAAACCTTAGATCCATTCATGCCAATTTTGACAGGAATATCTCTAAACTCTTCACCATTGTAATATTGGTTCTCAATACGCAAAGAAATTACGCCAGAATTAGTGCGTAGTTGACCAGCGGAGTAATTAGCTGAATAACGTTTGATTGCTTGCGAAATATCACTTAATGTTAAATCGTATTTACGTAATACTTCAGGCTTTACTTCAATCGCAATTTCTTCACTAGGGGCATAAACATCAACAAGAGAAATATTGTTTAATTCAAGTAGCTCATGTTCAACTTGTTTCGCTACACGTTTAAGTTCAGGTACCGGAAAATCCCCAATTAACGATAATTCTATAACTGGTTGGTTAAACTCTAATTGTGAAACCGTAATTGGCTCCATAGCACCAGGGAATGTCGCAATACTATCGATTTTAGATTTAACTTTATCTAATACATCCGACAAGTTTTTATCTGGATCGATTTCAAGCTCTATTTGACCAAAGTTTCTAAAGGCACTTCCTTTCTGCTTTGTTATTTCAGTCACGCTTTTAAGTGACTCTTCTATTTTGATTAGGATACTTTCTTCTATCTCTTGTGGTGATGCACCAGGATAAGTAGCCGTGATTTGTATATAGTTAAACTCTACATTAGGAAACATTTGGCGTTGCATGGTGAAATAGCTCACTAAACCCATGATAATAATGAAGAGCATCATTAAGTTGGCAGCAACGCTATTATTTGCAAAAAAGGCAATTAACCCTGTTTGCTTTTTTTCATTTGTTGACATAACTAATCCCTATTCTTTTTCAGAGCTAGTTGGCTCAACAGATACGTCATCAGACTTGTCTTTTGCTTTGATGTCTTTTTGTCCGGCGATTAACACGTCCATATCTTTTTGCGGATATTCAGGAAGTGTAAGGATTAAATTGTCACCATTTTGTAACCCGTTACCAACAATAAAATAATCAGCTTCTTCACGAATAACTTCAATACGTCTTATATCGAGTTTATTTTCATCAGTTGCTATCCAAACTGAATTATTAGTCACTAAATCTTGCGATAATTTAAATACGTTATTAAGACGTTGGCCATTAAATCTAACGGTTACGTAATTACCAAATTGCATCTTAGGTAATGAAGAGCCTATGCTGTATGGATTTTCGACTTGCACAACAATATTGGTCATACGAGTGTCGCTATCAACCACTCCTAAATCACGAACAATTTTTCCAGGTCGGTTAAATGCATAACGGCCATCTTTTGATACGTCGGCTTCTAAGCCTAATAATTGGTTTGGTAAAAATGCGCTGTCAAAACCAGCAATTGGGAAAATAATTTCTGCAGTTTCGATATTATTAATTTCACCAACTCGGGCACCTTGGTTTACGTTTTGGCCTTTACCTATATCTCTTGCAATAACTAGCGCATCATATGGCGCTCTTACTTCACAATAAGATAAATCTCTTTGCGCTAGCTTTAATCTTGCCTGTGCTGATTTAACAGCCGCTTGTGCACTTAATAATTGAGGTTTTCTTAAATATAAATCGGTTACTCTTGAATTAGGTAGGGTTTTAGCTTCACGTTCAGCTACATCAGCTAAACCACGTTCTTGTATTAAGCTAGATTGAGCGCTCGTTAATGCAGCTTCCGCTTGTAATACAGCAGCTTGGTAGTTATCAGGATTAACGTTAAATAATATGTCCCCACGTTTTACTAAGCCGCCAGCAACAAAATTAGGGTTCCAACTTATAACTTCACCTGATACTTGAGCAGATAAAATAGTACTTTCTAACGGTCTTACTTCACCATGACCAGTAATAACAACCTGGTGAGTAAGCGAACTAACTTTTTCTACTTTTACCGTAGGACGAGTTTCAACTGGTTTTTTTTCTTCTTCTTCTGGGCCAGATGCCCCAATAACACTCATACCAACAATGCCTAATATTAAAGCTAATATTGGAGCTGCTATTTTTATCCATTTCTTATTCATAATAATTCTTACCCTGATTAAATTACACTCATAATAACGTAACAATTGTGATTTGTCTGACTATCTAATTGTAAATAAATGTTTTATTTAACACTCAAATGTAAATGTATGTTGCGCTTATGCATGATTTATTAGTAAATCAAATCAAATCTATATAAATACGCCTCTAAGATAAAGCTTTATAACCTGTTAAACTACAGGCCAAACACGATTAATGATAAAACTTATATAAAGAATGTTTACACTTCGCCCCTATCAAACCGATGCCGTCAGCGCCACTTTAGAGCATTTTCGTAAAACCAACGAACCTGCTGTTATTGTGTTACCCACAGGTGCAGGTAAAAGTTTAGTTATTGCTGAATTAGCCAAACTGGCCAAACGTAAAATCCTAGTGCTTACCCACGTAAAAGAATTAGTAGAACAAAATCATAATAAGTTTGTGCAATACAGTGATTATTCTGGAGTGAAGTCTGGCGTATATTCCGCAGGATTAAAGTTAAAACAAACACAATTTCAAGTTACCTTTGCAAGCGTGCAGTCGGTTGTTCGTAATCTAAATGCGTTTGCCGCCGAATATTCTTTAGTTATTATTGATGAATGCCATCGTGTTAGTCAGCTACAAAAAACCAAAGCTGACCAAGATGGTGGTGCTAATGCAGCTTCTCCTGCTGTTGCTCTAGCTAAAAACAGCCAATACGGACAAATAGTCCAACAACTCAAAACCATTAATCCCGACTTAAAAATTCTAGGCTTAACAGCTACGCCTTATCGAATGGGGATGGGCTGGATATATCAATACCATCATCATGGTATTAAGCGCAGTGATTCAGCAAAGCCATTTGTCCGATGCATTTACGAATTGCCTTTGTCTTATATGATCAAGCATGGCTTTCTTACGCCTCCCAATATGGTTGACGCTCCCATAGCGCAATATGACTTTTCAGCGTTAGATTCAAATAAAAACGGTGAGTACTCTGAAAAAGAAGTAAATGAATTATTAGTTAAATATCCAAGAGTGACCCAAGCCATTACCGAACAAATAGAACAGTTAGCCACAACTCGCCAAGGCGTGATGATTTTTGCAGCCAGCATAAAACACGCAAAAGAGATCCAGGGATATTTACCAACTGATCAAACTGCGTTAATTACAGGCAAGACCAAACTTGCTGATCGTGAACAATTGATTAATCAATTTAAAGCTAAAAAACTCAAATTCTTAGTTAACGTATCAGTATTAACTACCGGTTTTGATGCACCTCACGTTGATTTTATTGCCATCTTACGACCGACAGAATCCGTCAGCTTATACCAACAAATTGTTGGCCGAGGGTTAAGGTTAAACGAAAATAAAAAAGATTGTTTGGTAGTTGATTATGCAGGTAACGGCATTAATATTTTTTATCCAGAAGTTGGTGAGAAAAAGCCAAATAGCAACAGTGAGCTTGTGCAAGTTTTTTGTCCAAGCTGCGGTTTTGCTAATACCTTTTGGGGACTTAAAGACAGCCAAGGCAATATAACCGAGCATTACGGGCGTAAATGCCAAGGCTTTTTTGAATCTGACGAGGATGATCTAGGAACTGGAGCTGAGCCTGAAAGAGTGGACTGTGATTATCGGTTTCGCTTTAAAGAATGCGAACATTGTAATGCTCAAAACGACATTGCAGCTCGGGTTTGCCATGCATGTAATGAAGATATTATTGATCCAGATGACAAACTAAAAGCAGCTTTAAAACTTAAAAACTCTTTAGTTATACGCTGTGCGGGTATGAGTGTACAGTGCTTAAAACCAGATCAAGAGCACAAACTCACTATTACTTATTACGACGAAGACGGCACCGAATTAAAAGAAAGCTTTGATATGAGCAACAAAAAAGTGCGTTTTCATTTTAATAAGCAATTTGGCAGCAGGCTTAATAATGGTGCAACACCAACCGAGTTTTTAAACGCTCAACAAGTAATAGACAAACAAGCACAGCTTTCTCCGCCTGACTTTATCGTCGCTAGAAAACAAAAACACTTTTGGCAGATACAAGAAAAGATCTTTGATTACCAAGGCAAATACCGTAAAGCCAACGAACTTAGTTAAGATAGTAGAAAAAAGAATGGGTGTTTAGATTCAGCCAATCTTTTTCTCTACTCATCATGCTATAGCAGCTCACTTCTCAATTGAATCTGCGTTTTAATATCAAGTAGTAGAATCGGCTAAGTTATCATTAGGGGTTAAAGGGTCGTCACCGTATTTATTTTCACCTTCAGTACCTCGCACCAGACCCAAATAAAAAATAGATATCAGTACACCAACTACAGGAATGAATAAAACCAGGGTAAACCAGCCAGTTTTATTAAAATCATGAAAGCGTTTAATATATATCACGACTGAAAACCACAAAGGTATTAATGACAAAACACATAAAACTATTTGTTTAATAATGAAAAAATCAGTATTTTTATTATTTTCAGGATTATAGTTTAAGTTAACTGTTGCTGATAAAAACATAGAAAACAAAGGAACAGCAACAGACATTATCATAAGCATTAAAATCCAATATTGCTTTCTGGATAATCGTCCTGATGTTGACAACAACACCTCTTTCATATTGACATTAATATTCATATTTATTTTCATAAAATAAACAAAAAAGAATACTAATAAACTAAACATTCCAAAAGATAAAAGTATAAACTGTAAATTAAGCAAAACGCTAATGAGATCAAATGATGCTCTATCATGAGAAGTTGAACTTTGGAAAATCATTATCAAACAACTTATCAGTGCATTAAATAAATAAAAAGAAAAAGTAGAAATCAACCAACCACGAGCAACAAATGGTTTGGAAAAACACGTCAACAATATTAAAGCTGAATTCAGAATGATTTCTGAAATTAACGGAAATGATGCTACGATCGTCATTAGCGTCTGATAAATAGAATAATCTTGATTATTCATTATTTAATAATCCTTATATTAAAAATATATTAACCTCTTTCCTCAAACTATTAATAGAAAGTAGACCAATTAAAAACTAAAAGTTATAGAAATATAACATGAAGAATAACATGGTCACCCATCTTAATTTGACAGTTTTTCAATGTACCAGATTCAAGTTCCTTTAAAGTGGGTGGCAATGTTATTTCTTTAAGTGTAACTCGTTTATGCCCCAAAGCGAGTTAGAGTAATTACTTTCAAATCTAAAGTAACTTACTCAACGGACTGACAACTCCATTGGCGCCTTGTTGCAATACATGAGTATAAATCTGGGTGGTTTTTACATCTGAATGTCCCAATTGACTTTGAACCGTTCGAATATCTGCACCACTTTGTAATAGGTGTGTTGCAAATGAATGCCTTAATGTATGAGGCGTTATTGGCTTTGTAAGTTTAGCTTTTTGCGCAGCAGATTTAATGGACTTTCTAACCCCTGAAGGATCAAAATGATGTCGTCTTATTTCACCAGTTTCAGGATCGGCACTTAATTTATAGGACGGAAATAAGAATTGCCATGTAAGTGATTTATTTGCAGAAGGATATTTTTTTGCAAGCGCGTTTGGCATCCATACTCCCGCGAACATGTCATTTTTCAAATCTAATTGTAAATATTCATCAACTTGAACAATTTGGTTTCTAAGCGCTGGGCACAACTCTTGAGCTAGAGTGACTATTCTATGTTTATTGCCTTTTCCATTCCATATTCGAATGCATTTGTAGTCAAAGTCGATGTCTTGGACACGTAGTTTAACCGCTTCCATAACCCGCAAACCACTACCATATAACAAACTTGCGACCAAATGATGCCGTTTATGTAGATTAGACAGCAGTAGACTTACCTCATCCGGTGTCATAACAACAGGTAACTTTTGCTGACGGCTACTTTTAATAAAGTTTAAATTTAGTGTCAGTTCATTATCAAGGATATGTTTGTATAAAAACGACAGCGCATTTAACGCCGTAGCTTGAGTTCTAGCAGCGACATTTTTAGTTAATATTAGGTCATCCAAAAATAACTCAACCTCTCTATCACCCATGCTAGCAGGGTGACGTTTATCATGAAAATGAATATAAGCGGAAATCCAACCCAAATATGTTTCGATAGATGATTTGGCGTAATGTTTACGGTACATATATTCTACAATGCTGTTTAAAAATGGCGATCTTGTTTTCATTACACTCTCACTTTGTAGCTGTATTTATACACAGTATTAATGAGTTTCCTACCAAGTCAAGAAAACAGGAACAATGCCCATCTTTGGGGGATCACAAAAAACCGAGTTGGTACGTAACAAAGGTATGGTAAATGTTGTAGAGGTTTGGTATTAATAGTGAAAATAAATAAGAGGAAACGCGTTGTCAGAAACTTAGGCAATCGTCCTCTGATTAAATTGTTATGTGTATAGGGAGGCTATCAGTTTGGCTAGGAAGCAAAGGTTTATTATCGCAATATCCCAAATGACAGAAGATGGCTCTCCTGTTTATGCAGGCTTTAATCACTTTAGAGGTGAAGCTATTTTTACGAGTACATTTAATACCTGCTACTTCGAAAATAAAACTTTGGAAAAAGTAAAAGGTGGTGGTATCAATGATAGTAATTATAAGTGTATTATTTCTGGAGAATACTACAGAGTTATGAAATTCGAAAAACTCTAGCTATATACACATAACAAACGCCTTAACTCCGACAATGTTTAGTTGTCATGTTTTTGGCAAACAACGCAAAAAGCCACGCCAACACATTGCGTGTTAGGCGGGCGTTAGTTTTCTCAGTGTTAATCCATTGATCGGAGTTTGAATTAAGTTATGGAAAATAAAGAACAAAGCCGATTAATCAAATTTTCCAATTGGTTAGCTCAAACTCGATTCGCCCAATTTGCCTTTTCTTCAGAGTTTCGAATTAGAGCATCTGTTTTAATATTCATTCTTTTTACTCACTTGTTTTATTGGGCTACAGCTTGGTATTCACCTTGGCCTTATATAGTATTTATGCTTTTTGGCTTATGGTTTTCACAAGGTGTTTATAAACCTTGGGCTTTGATAATTAAGCAATCTTCTCAGCCTGTTTATGATTCCGCGATGCTAAAAATTAGTGTTCCTTTTATTATTCTCAACTATATAGCGTTATTTGCCTGTCTTTATATGTTTGGGAGTGTTGTAGACGCGAGTGGAAATGAAATTCAAGGCACTTGGAAACACTTTTACTTTAGTACCGTAACACTCACAACACTGGGTTACGGTAATATAGTTCCTAACGATATAGTTGCAGAGGTTATTGCAACCATTCAATCTATTATAGGTTTTATGGGGTTTGCAGTTTTCGCAGGTATAGTTGCTTCAATCGCTTTAAAAAGAGTAGAGTTGCAAGACAAAAACTAACAAAAACATTAAACGGAAAATTTACAGTTGGCTGTTTTTCGTTCCTCAAACATTTTAGCCAACGTAAATTTCCGCTTATGTAAGCGTTATGTGTAAAGCTGATGAAGTAAAATGTTCGGAATACAAAAGGATATATAGACTTGAAAAAATATATGGTTGTAGAAAAATTCAAGCCAGGCTGTATAGAAGAAAATTATGAAAGATATAATAGCCAAGGCCGCATGTTTCCAAACGGACTTCATTATTTGAATTCTTGGGTGAATAGAGAGCTTAATGTGTGCTATCAATTGATGGAATCAAACGATATTGAATTATTTTATGAGTGGTTTAAAAAGTGGGATGATTTTGTTGATTTTGAATTAGTGCCGCTCGATTAATCTACACCTGAGTTAACAACTGAAGTGCAACAAACACATAACAAATTGCTGCACGCTGACACATACTGCTACGCTCGTTTTGTGTCTGTCGCTAGCGCTCCATTTTCACACAAAACGCTCTCCGCAGTATGTGCAGGTGAGCAAGGCGTTAGGCAACAAGGAAAGTTATGCGAATTCGGTTAGTTATCACATTATTATTACTTTTTAGCTTATCAGGTTGTGTAGGACTTGGAGCTATATCAATGAAAGCTGAAAGGCTAACAATTGACAGCCCCACGATCTCTAAAGAAAAAGGACGCTTTAAAAAAACTACTCAAAAAACGTCAGTGAACAAGTTAATTGAATACTGGGGGCAACCAGATTCAAAAGAGATATCAGAAGAGTTAAATACAGAAAAGTGGGATTATCATTTCAAAGAAGCCAATAAAGGTTTTTTTGCTATGTTAGTCATTATTCCTATACCGATATTATTGGATGACGGAATTCAAAAAGTTACTTTTCTCATAAAAAATGATCAAGTAATTATGGCGGAGTTACGTTACCAGTCAGAGACGGGCGCACTTTGTTTTGCCGCTTTTTTAGTGCATGGTTTCGTTCAAAGTGACTGTATTATTGGTTCAACTAAAATGGTTAATGGTATTCCAACACCTTTCTACAGAGAGTAATGTTGCCTAACAAGCGCCTGAACTCCGACAATGTAAAGTTGTCATGGTTTTGGCAAACAACGCAAAAAGCCACGCCAACACATTGCGTGTTAGGCGGGCGTTATAAACCTCAAGGAGTTTCGGAGTATGGATTCTAATTATAGTGGAATTATCGGTGGCATCATTGCTGTAATTCTATGCACAATCGTTTCATCTAAAATCAGTCATAAAACAACAGATGGTCAATTAAAATTTGGAGTTTTGATTTCTGGTTTATTTTGGTGTTGTTTAGCTTTTTCGTTAGGGTGTCTATATGTTTTATTGTTTATTGAATATAACCATGAACAAGATTTTTACCCTTTAATAGGGTTAATCGTTGGCTTTGGTATCGGTGCGATTTATTCGTTTGGCGAAGCATTCAAGGTTCATGGTAGGTTTGATGAAGTATCAATTCAATTTCATACACCTTGGTCTGGATCAAAAGACGAATTGTGGGTTAATTTAAAACAAGTAAAATTTCACTCTACCCCTAATTGGTATACTTTAACTTTTGAGAGTGGCGCTAAAATAAGATTGTCTGCATTATTAGGTGGTCATGGTTTAGTTATCGACCACGTTAAGTCATTAGGTCACGATTTATAACAAGCGCCTGAACTCCGACAATGATTAGTTGTCATGGTTTTGGCAAACAACGCAAAAAGCCACGCCAACACATTGCGTGTTAGGCGGGCGTTATATGCACAAGGAGTATCAGGCATTGTTCAATAAATTAATTCCAGTTTCGCTGATCGTTTTGTTATCAGCTTGTGGTGCAACTCAACCACCACCATACCAAAAAGATAGAAACCCTGAAGATAGGGATCAGTATAATGGTACTGAAGGTATGGCTCAGTATCAAAAAGATCAGAGTTACCTAGTTGGCAAGGAGTTATCTGATAAATGTACAAAAGCTAAAATTGACTTAGCAATTGCTGAAACAGATAAAAATGCGAGTGAAATTAAAAAGCAAAATGCACTCATTAGCAGTACATGCATATAACAAGTCATTTCAGCAGGACAAAAAACAGCTGGTTTTTGCTCGTGCCTCGCTAATTTTAACCAGCTATTTTATTGCCTCTGAATGAGGCGTTGGTATGACTCCCCACGTCAAGTTAAAAACACTGATCCCTCTTAATCTTTTAAGCCTTTAATAGTTATTTTTT
>NZ_CANMSK010000003.1 GCF_947500655.1 uncultured Psychrosphaera sp.
CTTTCTGCTGTTTGATGTCTTCCTGACAACGTGGGGCGCATTATAGGGAGTTTCGGATTCAGTGCAACCCTTTATTTAAAATAAGTTACAAAAAACGTTTGAATGATTAAATACCAAGCAATATGTGCGATAACTCAACTAAAACGATGATTTAAACGTAATATTTATTGGCTTATTAAAGACAAAATATGAAAAACAGTTAGTATGGATAAATAGATGTTTTACAGTAAATCATTATGAATACACAATTTCAGTTATTAAATTTAAATAAAGAACACTTTTCTGATGTTATTGAATTAGGGAATTTAGTTCATGGTGATGGTTATTTATTTCCCGACACTATCGCGACTATACATACTAAAGGAATAAAAGACGGATTAAACTCAAGCTTTGTTTTATATCAAGGAGATTTATTGGTTGGCTTCCGTCTTACTTACGCTCCTAACAATTGGCCACTTGATAGATGGTGTACTCCGGAACTTTGGACTGTTGATCAAAAAGAGGTGGCTTACTTTAAATGTAATACCATTCATCCTGATTTTCAGGGCAAAGGTTTAGGTGGAACTTTATTATCTGAATCAATTTCAGTTTTAAAGAAAATGGGAGCAAAAGCAGGCTTAAGCCACATTTGGATGCAAAGCCCCGGAAACGCATCATTTAAGTATTTTACCAAAGCAGGAGGAATTCTTATTAAAACACATCCTAGACGTTGGCATGAAGATGAAAGTTTACCTAATTATGTATGTATTATTTGTGGCGAAGACTGTTATTGCGATGCATCTGAAATGCTCCTTGAATTTGACAAAGAGTAACTAAGTTTATGTACGATCCTCTCGTTAATCGCCAATTAAGCAATAAACAAGGATTCCCTGAGTCTTATTGGAGCTCGACTACCTCCCCTATCAATTACGATATGTTGGATAAGTCTATTAATGCCAATGTGGTCATTGTTGGAGCTGGGTATACTGGTTTAAGTTGTGCTATTCATTTAGCCCAACAAGGTGTTAAAAACATTGTGGTTGTTGAAGCTAATGAAATTGGCTGGGGTTGTAGTGGCCGCAATGCAGGTTTTGTTCTACCTGGTTCAGGTCGGTTAGGCTATAAACAACTTGTCGACCGCTTCGGCCTTAGTCAAACTCAAAACTTGCATAATGATTATATGTCGGCAATTGAGCTGGTTGATACGTTAAGTATCAAAGCACAAGTTGATATTGATAAAACAGAGCTAGGTTACTTAAAGTTAGCCCATAGTAAAAAGTGGTTTGAAAAACTAAAAAATTCAGCTGACTATCTTCATAATGAATTTGACTATGATGTTGAAGTCATTTCTAAACCTGACTTTTGTCAACAATACGTTGATCATAAAAACGTATTTGGCGCTATTCGCTATACCAATGGTTTTGGTATAAATCCACTTAAGCTAGTTAATAGTTACGCTGAGCTAGCTTGCTCTTTAGGCGTTATGATTTACACCCAAAGTCCAGTTACTGATATTACTAAAAATGGTCAACAACATTTGATTACAACTGAATTAGGTTCTGCATTATCTGATAAGTTAGTGATCGCAACTAATGGATATACACCTAAAGCATTAAACACCCCGATAAAAAACAAAATATTACCAGTATTAACCAATGTTATTGTTACCCGCCCTCTTACCGCTGATGAATTAAAACGTTCTAACTTTAAGACTCATCAAGTGATGATGGATACCCGCGAATTAAAATACTATTACCGTTTATTACCAGATAACCGTATTTTGTTTGGTGGAAGAGGTGCTATATCTGGCAAAGATGCTAAAAATCCGATTTATGCGGCTCGATTATTATCCGAACTCAAAGCATCCTTTCCTGAATTGTCGGCATTAACCATTGATTACAATTGGATTGGTTGGATTTCCGTTGCCTTTGATCAAATGCCACATATACATAAGACAGCAGATAACATTTTTTATTCCACAGGATATTGTGGTTCAGGAGTGTCTTTTAGTGCTTATGCAGGAAAGTTATTGGCTAATTTAATTCAAGAACAACAAGTGATTTCGCCATTGATATCTGAATTGCCGTCTTTACCGTTTGCACAATTTAGAAGAACGGGACAACGTTTCTTTTATCAATATGGTCGAATGAAGGACTGGTTAAGTTAATCAGTGTAATTTTAATTGTCTCTTTACAAAAAAGCCTCAAATGTTGAGGCTTTTTAGTTTCTTGGAGTTAGGTTTAATACATTCTTTATATCCTCAAAAACTTAATACAGTAAAGTATAAAGTTTACGGCGATATTTTCCGGCTAACACATCACCATCTGGCAAGTTAGCAATAATATCTAAGTAGAATTTTTTAGCTTCACCAAAGTTCATATCGGCTTTTAGTATTTCAAACAATAATTCTAAGGCTTCTTCGTTTCGATTTACTTGGCTTAACGCTAGCGCTAATTGTTGTTTTAACTCTAGTGAGCTTGGTTCTTTTTCTAGTGCCATTTGCAGATTAATGATCTCTGGAGAATCCGCTGCATTTGAGGCTAAATCTAATTTTGCAATTAGTTGTTGATAAGCCGTATCTTGATTAACCAGTAATACACTGTCTAGTAATGTTTTAGCATCTTCTAACTTACCAAGCTCAATACTTGCGTTAGCAAACGCGAACAGGAATGTCATTTGGCTTTGGTCTGCTTCAAACGCATTTTTAAATAATGGATACGCTTCTAACCAGTTGCCTTCTTGCGCTAGCTTTACGCCATTGATATACCAAGTGTCATGCTCTTGTGGTAAATGTTTATTCACTAACTCTAAAATTTCAGCTTCAGATTGCACACCAGAAAAACCATCAATTGGCTGGCTGTCTTTCATAATCGCAACGGTTGGTAAGCTTTTAACACCAAATTGAGCTGCAATCTGCTGTTGCTCGTCGCAATTAACTCTGGCTAAGATCAAGTTATCTGGAAATTTTGATGCTATAGAAAACAAGCTTGGAGTAAGTTGCTTACATGCTTCACACCAGTCAGCCCAAAACTGCACCATAACTAAAGTTTCTTTAGACTGCTCCAACAATACTTGCTGAAAGTTTTCTAACGTTATATCAATTATATTACTCAATCTTCTGCCCCTAGCGACTTTTTCTTTGACTTTGATATGTGGGAAAAATAACTAAATACAATGATTATTCCCACAAAATAAAAAACCGTCAAATGACGGTTTTTTTTATTAATTAAAGTTAACTATCTGCTTAGATATATTCAACTTCAATTATTTCATATTCAGCGACACCAGCTGGTGTTTGAATTTTAGCAACATCATCAACACTTTTCCCTATTAGCCCACGAGCAATAGGAGAACCAACGTAGATTTTACCAAGTTTAATGTCAGCTTCATCTTGTCCAACTATATGATATTTGGTTTCTTCTTCCGTATCACAATTTAAAATTGTAACGGTTGTCCCAAATATAACTTTGCCAGTGTTTGGCATTTTGGTTACATCGATGATCTGTACGTTAGACAACTTAGCTTCAATCTCTTGAATTCTACCTTCGCAGAAACCTTGTTGTTCACGTGCTGCATGATATTCAGCATTTTCTTTTAAGTCACCATGCTCACGAGCAGATGCAATATCTGCCACAATACGAGGACGACTTACTGTTTTTAGTTCAATCAATTCTAAGCGCAAAGCTTCTGCGCCATGAATTGTCATTGGTACTTGAGTACTCATTTACTGAATTCTCTTATGTAAGTTTTGTAATGATTCTACACTACCACGGTCATCTGCAGTATTAGCTAGACAAGTAGCAAAAGCCGCATTTAATGTTGTTGTGTAGTTCGATTTGTATCTTAATGCACCACGACGTAATACTTTAGAGTCTTCAATCGCTTGGCGACCTTCAACAGTATTAACGATATAAGCATACTCACCATTTTTAATACGGTCTAGTATATGTGGACGCCCTTCAAATACTTTATTTACTTTGCGGCATTCAATTCCAGCGTCTTCCAATACTTTTTGACAACCACGAGTTGCGTCTAATTCGAAACCAGATTCAATTAGCTTTTTGGCTAAATCAATTACACGTACTTTATCTGAGTCACGAACTGAAATTAATGCACGACCGCCGCGAGCGATTTCAATACCAGCGCCAAGTTCGGCTTTGGCAAACGCTTCTTCAAACGTATTACCAACCCCCATAACTTCACCAGTTGAGCGCATTTCTGGACCTAAAATTGGATCTACACCTAAGAATTTATTAAATGGCATAACCACTTCTTTTACTGAGAAATATGGTGGAATGATTTCTTTCAATACACCTTGCTCAGCTAAACTCTTACCAGCCATTACTCTAGCTGCAACTTTCGCTAACGGTACTGCAGTCGCTTTTGAAACAAAAGGAACCGTACGAGCTGCACGTGGGTTAACTTCAATCAAATACACTTTGCCGTCTTTAACTGCAAATTGAGTATTCATCAAACCAATAACACCTAATTCTAACGCCATGTCACGCACTTGTTGACGCATAACATCTTGTACGTCTTGAGGTAATGAATAAGCTGGTAATGAACATGCCGAGTCACCTGAGTGAACACCCGCTTGTTCAATGTGTTCCATAATACCGCCAATCACAACATCGGTACCATCACATATAGCGTCAACATCTACTTCAATCGCATTATCTAAAAAGTGATCAAGCAATACTGGAGAATCATTGGATACCGATACTGCATCCGTCATATAACGACGTAAATCCGCTTCATCGTATACAATTTCCATTGCTCTTCCGCCTAGTACGTAGGATGGACGAACAACTAATGGAAATCCGATTTCAGCACTTTTCAGAATCGCTTGTTCCGTTGATGTTACAGTTGCATTTTGTGGCTGCAATAAGTTCAAACGCTCAACCATTTGTTGGAAACGTTCACGGTCTTCAGCGCGGTCAATTGAGTCAGGCGATGTACCAATAATTGGCACTCCGTTAGCTTCTAATGCACGAGCTAATTTAAGTGGTGTTTGACCGCCGTATTGAACAATCACGCCTTTTGGATTTTCAATACGTACAATTTCTAATACGTCTTCAAGGGTAATTGACTCAAAATATAATCGGTCAGATGTATCGTAATCTGTTGAAACCGTTTCAGGGTTACAGTTAACCATAATGGTTTCATAACCATCTTCACGTAATGCAAGAGATGCGTGTACACAACAGTAATCAAATTCAATACCTTGGCCGATTCGGTTAGGACCGCCACCAAGAACCATGATCTTGTCATTACTTGTTGGGTTTGATTCACATTCTTCATCGTAGGTTGAATACATGTAAGCGGTGTCTGAACTAAATTCAGCGGCACAAGTATCAACACGTTTATATACAGGGTGAAGATTAAAAGAGTAACGTTTTTTACGCACTTCCGCTTCATTCATCGCTAACAAGTCAGCAATACGAAGGTCGGCAAAACCTTTACGTTTAAGTGAACGTAAGAAAGCTTCATCTAAACCTGCAAAACCACGTGTTACCACTTCAGTTTCAGATTTAATAATATCTTCAATTTGCACTAAGAACCAAGGGTCGACATTGGTTAACTTGAAGATAGCGTCTAACTCCATGCCACTACGGAATGCATCGGCAATATACCAAATACGATCAGGGCCTGGTTCTTTAAGTTCATGAATTATTTTGTCATGCGCACAGTCAGAATTAAGATCTACGATTGGATCGAAACCAGATACCCCCACTTCCAAGCCACGAAGTGCTTTTTGTAATGACTCTTGTTGGTTACGGCCGATAGCCATAACTTCACCAACAGATTTCATCTGTGTGGTTAAACGGTCGTTAGAACCGGCAAATTTCTCAAAGTTAAAACGAGGTAATTTAGTAACTACATAATCGATTGTAGGTTCAAAAGAAGCCGGAGTAGCACCACCGGTAATGTCGTTACTTAATTCGTCAAGCGTATAACCAACTGCTAACTTAGCGGCAATTTTAGCAATTGGGAACCCCGTTGCTTTTGATGCAAGTGCAGAAGAACGAGATACACGAGGATTCATCTCGATAATAACCATACGGCCATCAACTGGGTTAACGCCAAACTGAACATTTGAACCACCAGTTTCTACGCCAATTTCACGTAAAACTGCAATCGATGCGTTACGCATGATTTGGTATTCTTTGTCTGTTAATGTTTGCGCAGGAGCAACTGTAATTGAGTCACCAGTGTGAACACCCATGGCATCAAAGTTTTCGATAGAACATATGATGATGCAGTTGTCGTTTTTGTCACGAACCACTTCCATCTCATATTCTTTCCAACCGATTAGAGATTCGTCGATTAATAATTCACTCGTTGGCGATAAATCTAAGCCACGTGTACATATTTCGTCAAATTCTTCTTTGTTGTATGCAATACCACCGCCGCTGCCACCCATAGTGAATGACGGACGAATAATACAAGGAAAGCCAATTCTTGATAAAACATCATGAGCTTCGTCAATCGTATTACATGTTTCTGCTCTAGGGCATTCTAAGCCGATAGACTTCATTGCCTTGTCGAAACGACTTCTGTCTTCTGCTTTATCAATTGCATCAGCAGAGGCACCAATCATTTCAACGTTGTATTTTGCTAACACACCTTGTTTTTCTAACTCAAGTGCGCAGTTTAATGCAGTTTGACCGCCCATTGTTGGTAGTACCGCATCTGGGCGTTCTTTTTCAATTATTTTTTCAACAACTTCCCAATGGATAGGTTCGATGTACGTTGCATCAGCCATATCTGGGTCTGTCATTATTGTGGCTGGGTTAGAGTTAACTAGGATAACTCGGTAACCTTCTTCACGTAATGCTTTACAAGCTTGAGCGCCTGAATAGTCAAACTCACAGGCTTGACCGATAACTATTGGACCAGCACCTAATAACAGAATGCTTTTTATGTCGGAACGTTTTGGCATAGGAATTCTTCTCTTAAATCTGTATTAGTTATTATTTACGTTCAGTCATTAGTTCGATGAAATGGTCGAACAAAGGTGCTGCGTCGTGTGGACCAGGGCTTGCTTCTGGATGCCCTTGGAAACTAAATGCTGGTTTATCTGTGCGATGAATTCCTTGCAACGTACCGTCAAACAAAGATTTATGTGTCGCTATTAAATTATCAGGCAGAGTACTTTCTTGAGCTGCGAAACCATGATTTTGCGCTGTGATCATAACTTTTTTGGTTTCAAGATCTTGTACTGGGTGATTACCACCATGATGACCAAATTTCATTTTCTCTGTTTTAGCACCACTTGCGATTGCAAGTAATTGGTGACCTAAACAAATACCAAATACTGGAATGTTAGTTTCTAAAAGAGATTTAATTGCTTCAACTGCATAAGTACATGGCTCTGGATCGCCAGGACCATTTGATAAGAAAATACCGTCGGGATTAAGTGCTAGAACTTCTTCCGCTGAGGTTTGTGCAGGAACAACCGTTAGACGACAACCGCGGTCAACCAACATACGTAAAATATTACGTTTAACACCATAGTCATAAGCGACTACATGAAAACGTTCATCTGCTAATTTTGAGTAACCTTGACCAAGCTGCCAACTGCCCATATCCCATTGGTATGGTTTTTCACAGCTAACTACTTTTGCTAAGTCCATTCCTTTAATACCTGGAAATTTCTTAGCCGCTTCTAATGCTTTGGCTTCATCAACTTCACCTGCAATGATACAACCGTTCTGCGCGCCTTTATCTCGTAAAATACGAGTCAACTTGCGAGTATCAATATCAGCGATGCCAACTACATTGTGTTTTTTTAAGTAACTACTTAAGTCTTGTTCACTGCGGAAATTACTAGCAACTAAAGGTAAGTCACGGATCACTAAGCCTTTGGCCCAGATCTTATCGTTTTCTTCATCTTCAGAGTTAGTACCGTAGTTACCAATATGTGGATAGGTTAAAGTAATGATTTGTTCAGCGTAAGATGGATCAGTAATAATTTCTTGATAGCCTGTCATTGAAGTATTAAAAACTACTTCACCAACTGACATACCTTCAGCACCAATAGCGGTACCTCGGAATATCGTTCCATCTTCAAGAACTAATAGCGCGGGTTGAGTCAAGATAACCTCCTAGCAATGAGTCACAGATTGTACGTTTTTATCTGTAACCGGTTAATCTTAGCCACACAAAGCTTGTTTTTTTCATCTGACAAATGAGCAACAGCATTTGTATTAGGCAAATTTGAATTATTGTAGCTAAGACTGACTCATTAGGCTAGAAAAATTTGTGTAAATTAGATAAATAGTCTGTTTAGATGATTTTTTTATGATAACCCGTTATTTTATATATTAAGTTGCTTCAAATTAAGCACATCTTGCATGTCAAACAAGCCTTTTTGTTTTCCATCCAACCAGTTCGCAGCCCTTACTGCACCTTTAGCAAAGGTTAATCGACTTGATGCTTTATGTGTTATTTCCAGACGTTCACCTATATCTGCAAACAAAACAGTGTGGTCGCCAACTATGTCGCCAGCTCGAACGGTTGCAAAACCTATGGTTTCTCGGCTACGTTCTCCGGTATCACCTTCTCGTCCGTATACTGCAACTTTGTCTAAATCACGGTCTAATGTATCTGCAATCACCTGACCTAATGCCATCGCCGTACCTGATGGTGCATCTTTTTTATATCGGTGATGCCCTTCTATAATTTCTATATCGCAATCATCACCAATAGTTTTTGAGGTAACTTCAAGTAACTTGTACATCAAATTAACACCAGTAGAAAAATTAGCCGCAAATACGATAGCAATATGTTGCGAAGCTTGCTTCATCTTCTCTATCAATGACTCGGGTAAACCAGTAACACCAATGACCATGTTTAATTTGTGTTTAACGCAGTAATCTATATTAGTGCTTAATACTTCTGGTAATGTGAAATCAATCCAAACATTAGTTACTTTAGCCAAAGCATCTAAATTTGAGCTTGCCATAACCCCTTGTTCGCCTATTCCAGCGATTAAGCCTGCATCCATCCCATTAAACGGTGAAGAAGCTCTAACAGAGCAAGCGTTTAGGCTAGCTTGTTGGTCGGCAGTTACCGCTTCAATAAGGTTGCGACCCATACGGCCATTTGCGCCAAAGATTCCTACATTTGCCATTGTTATTCTCGTTTAATTTGTCAGTTGCGAGTTGTTACCCACTCAATGAATGAATATTACCGCAATACAGATATAAAAAAACCCGCTATCTGCGGGTTTTTAATTTTAATTCTGAATATGCTATTCGGTTTAAGCTATGGTGCTTTTGAAACCATAACCATTGCAGGTCTTAATAAACGACCATTTAACGTGAAACCTTTTTGCATTACAGCAATAACTGTATTTGGTTCAACATCAGCACTTGGTTGCATTGACATTGCTTGATGGAATTCAGCGTTGAATTTTTCACCTTCTGGGTTTACCAGCTCAATGCCAAACTTCGCAACGGCATCAATAAATGATTTTTGCGTAAGTTCAATACCTTCAATTAACGGCTTTAACGCTTCATTTTCTTTATCAGAGAATTCAACAGCACGTTCTAGATTGTCGATTACCGGCAATAATTCATTAGCAAACTTTTCTAGCGCAAACTTACGAGCTTTTTCAACATCTATAGCGGCACGGCGACGAATATTATCATTATCGGCTGCGGCTCTTATGACAGAGTCTTTCTGCCCTTCAATAGTTGCATTAGCCGCTGCTAATTCAGCTTCTAATTTGGCAATATGTGCAATTGCATCAACTTCTTCTGATTGAACATCAGCTTGTTGGCTATTTACTTCAGCCGCAGTTTGTTCGTTTTGTAATTCTTCGTTGTTTTGATCTTGATCAGACATGGGGTTATAGACTCCAAACCATTCTAATTATAATAAAAATGTGATATCGCATATTATGGGGATTGAAATTCTCGATTCAAGGCTGACGATAGAATATTCGCAGTTACATCCACAGCAGATATTACCGATGCATAATCCATACGTATTGAACCGACTACTGAAATATAACCCACTACTCTATTATCTTTGATTAATGGCTTAACAACAACACTACAATTAGAAAAAAGTTCGACACCTATTTCATCGCCAATAAATACCGATACATCGCTATTATCTCTACATTTATTAAACATCTGATTTAACGAAGATACATTTTCAAATGACTTAATTAATTTACGCAAAGTATCGGTGTCGTTCGATATTTCATTATTTAATAAACGTGTTTGTCCGGATAAATATACAAGGGGCTCGTGAGCCTCAACTATGTCACCAAACAAGGTTTGTTTCACTAGCTCAAACACTTCTGGGTCAGACTGCTTAATTAAATAAGGTAAACGTTCTGCGCCTTCACTCATGGTAAAGCCAGACAACGCGATGTTAAGTAGTTGTATCGTTTGTTGTAAAATTAATTCAGAAACAGGTTGAGCTAAATCAACAAGCCTATTTTGTACATGGTCATGTTCATCAATTAATACACATAATAAACGTCGGTCGGCCAAACGTACCAACTCTAACTGACGAATAACAAGGTCATTACTTTGTGGCATAACAACTAAACCGGTTAACCGAGTCATATCTGCAATTAGTTTGCTAGCCTTGGCACAAATAACTTCTGGATTGGATGAATAGCCTAAACTGGCAGACAGTTTTTGCATGGTATTAGGCTTACATTGGTTATTTTCTAATAAATGATCAACGTAATGTCTTAACCCTTCTTTTGAAGGAATGCGACCAGCACTGGTATGGGGAGAAAAAATTAACCCTTCTTTTTCTAATGCTACCATTTCATTTCTAATGGTTGCCGAGCTCGCCGATATCTCATCTGATGCTGAGATAGCCTTAGAGGATGTTGGGCTGCCGCACTTTAAATAGTTTCTAATAACTAGATTTAGTATGAGTTCGCAGCGTGTATTGATTATTTTTTTTTGATTCAATGTTTTACCAGTCTTCTAATTCAGTCGAAAAAACGCTATAACCCAACTAGATAATCAATTTCTAGCTTATAGATACATTAATTAGGGCGTTTAGGAAAAATACAATGGCTCAGCACTTCAAAACAATTGGATTAATTGGCAAAGCAAATCACGATGCCACGATGGAGACTGTGGTCGACCTATATAACTTTCTCATTAATAAGGGTTATCAGCCCATAATAGAAGAAAGTGTCGCAAGTTATATTGACGATAAAAACTGTCAGGTTGTCAATTTAGTGGAGCTAGGAAAAAAGTGTGATTTGGCCATTGTCGTCGGTGGTGACGGTAATATGCTTGGTGCAGCGCGTACTCTGAGTCAATACGATGTGGCCGTAATAGGTGTAAACCGTGGTAATTTAGGATTTTTAACGGATTTAAATCCTGATGATTATGAAACCTCGTTAACTCAAGTATTATCCGGTGAGTACAAAACTGAATTACGATTTTTATTAGATGTGTCGGTTTATCGCGATGGCGAATTAAAAGCCAGTAACTGTGCAGTTAATGAAGTTGTATTGCATGCCGACAAAGTAGCGCACATGATAGAATTCGAAGCCTTTATCGATGGTTCATTTGTTTTCCATCAACGCTCAGATGGTCTTATTGTATGTACACCAACAGGCTCTACAGCCTATTCTTTATCTGGTGGCGGACCAATTGTTCATCCTAATTTGAACGCGGTTACCCTTGTGCCTATGTTTCCACATACATTAACGAGCCGACCTTTAGTTGTTGATGCAGATAGTGAAATTAAAATTATTGTATCGAAAGCCAAAGATTCTCTGTTACAAATCAGTTGCGACAGCCACATTATGCTAGCGGTTAGACCGGGTGATGAAATTGTTATTAATAAACATCAGCTCGGTTTACGATTAGTTCATCCAATGGAACATGATTATTACAGTGTACTAAGAAAAAAATTACATTGGGGTAAGCAAAACTACTAATTCAACCAGCATTAAAATGAATTTTTTATAGACATGTCTAAAATTTTAAACTACTGTACATTACAACAGTTATTAATCTTTTGATGTGTTTATATGTTAATTTCTTTAGCTATTAAAAATTTTGCGATTGTGAGTCAATTGGAAGTCAATTGGCATCACCAAATGACAACTATCACCGGAGAAACTGGCGCTGGTAAATCCATTGCGATCGACGCTTTAGCTCAAGCCCTTGGCGAACGTAGTGAAGCGTCTATGGTTAGAGCAAATACAGACAAAGCAGAGGTGATTGCCTCTTTTGATGTATCAAAACTAACAACAGCTCAAAATTGGCTAAAAGAAAACGAATTATTTAATGACGATGATTGTATTTTACGTCGTGTTGTCACTAAAGAAGGTCGTTCTAAAGCTTATATTAATGGCATCCAGGTTCCAGCATCGCAATTAAAAGCAATTGGTAGTTTACTGGTTAGTATTCATGGACAACACGCACATCAATTATTGATAAAACCTGATCATCAACGCTTTATGCTAGATCAATACGCTGGGAGTTTAGATTTACTTGCCAAAGTAAAATTGGTGTATCAAGAACTACAGTCTAAAACTTCTGAGTTTAAACAGCTAACTGAAAAACAAGCTGAATTCAGCGCTCAAAAACAACTACTTCAATATCAAGTTGATGAGTTAAATAATGCCGAGCTTATTGACGGTGAATATCAAGAAATTGAAAGCGAACATAAACGCTTACACCATGCTAACTCACTCCAAGGTGACACTCAGCATGCGCTAGATATTCTACATGAAAACGAAACTGGCAATGCATACTCAGCATTACAAACTGCACTATCCTTATTGCAGAAATCAGCTAACTTAGACTCAAGATTAAATCCAACAATAGAACTATTAGATTCTGCATTGATCCAATTGGATGAAGGTACTAGCGAATTACGTAATTATATCGATCAGCTAGAATTAAACCCTCAGCGTTTGATTGAAGTTGAACAAAGACTAAACTTATATGTTGAGTTAAGTAGAAAACATCAAGTATTCCCAGAGTTATTGATAGAAAAATTAACCTCATTAACTGATGAATTAAATAAACTAGCTAATTCAGACACTCGCTTGTTAGAGCTAGAATTAGAAATTGAGCAAGCTAAGAATAGTTATAAAGAGTTAGCTATTACGTTAACTGAAAAACGTAATCATTTTGCTCAACAACTTAATAAAAAAATAACTGCAAGTATGAAACAACTTAATATGGCTGATGCAGAATTTAATATTAATATCAATTCCGACCCAGACATTTTCACTCAGTTTGGTTCTGACAAAGTAGAATTTCTTGTTAGTGCAAACCCAGGACAACCACTACAACCTTTACTTAAAGTAGCTTCTGGTGGTGAATTAAGCCGTATGAGTTTAGCGATACAAGTTATTATTGCGCAAAAAGTGACAACGCCTACTTTATTATTTGATGAAGTTGACGTTGGTGTTTCTGGACCTACCGCCTCTGCCGTTGGCAAATTAATGAGAGAATTAAGTAATAACACACAAGTTATCTGTGTAACACATTTGCCACAAGTGGCTTGTTATGGACACCAACAACAATTTGTTAACAAACAAACCTCTACAGGCACAACACAAACAAGTATGGAGGCATTAGACCAATTAGGCAGAATTGAAGAGCTTGCTAGGTTGCTAGGTGGCGATACTATTTCTGCAACTACAAAAGCTAACGCTCAAGAATTGTTGTCAATTGCTCATGCGCACTAGTTATATACGCTAATCCCAATTAACCACACAGAGAATTGCCCTAATACTGAATATTGTAAATCCCTCATGAGAAAATTAGAGATTTACTAGTTTTACCGTTATATTAATATGTGTGTATTTTTGAGTAAATTGGGAACGGTAATATTTTGCAAAATAAAATTTTAGTTCAAGCGGCTTCATTATTATTGTTGATCCTATCCAGTAATCTGGCTGCGGAGCAGTTGTCGTTTAAAAAAGTTAGAACTGGGGATCAAACTAAATTCAGTTACAAATGGAAGGATGTTAATTCTGACATTTTAGAGTTCGATTTCAAACTAGCGACTAAAAATGTTAACAGCGACTTCCGACACTTTAAAGCATTAACGCCATCCCGTTTACAAATGTACTCTGTCAAGAAACTAAAGCAAGCAATAGCAAAACTTGATCCTAGAAAAGGCAGCGTGAAAATACAACCTCGTTACCAAAACGTTGATTTTGAATTTAGAAGTACTGATAGAGATTGGATGAAACAACAATCTGCTGCGTTACATCAAGTATACAATTCGTCCTTAAAAGAGTTCTTACATAAAGAATACTATATTGAATTTCAACCAATTGGTTACAAAGCCGATAAATCGCATCTAACCTATAAACCTGACCATGTAAGATTTGCCAAAGAGAGTCAACAATCGTTTAGGCCTCTAATTAAAAGTCTTAGCCAAAAACTCCCAGGGGCTACTGCTAGAACAACTTCAATTTTCCTTTTATCATTCTTTCAATCTATACCGTATAGTACTTTAGAATCTCGTGTAGAAAGCAATGGCGCTGGATTTTCTCCACCTATTAAAGTTTTAGCAAACAACAGGGGTGATTGTGATAGTAAAGTGACTTTGATGGCTAGTATAATAAAAGCCATGTACCCTAAATTACAAATAATTATTGTATATATCCCCGACCACGCCCTAATTGGGCTGCATGTTTCACACTTAAGTACTGACTATAGATTAGATGTAGAAGGGTTACACTACACATTAGCGGAACCTACAGGCCCAGGATTAATTGAGTTTGCTGAAATATCTGAACGTTCAAGAAGGTTTATAGATTCGGGGATATACCAAGTAGAATCTTTCTAATTGTGATGTTTTTCAAGCATTCCCTATTTACTTTTTGTAGAAAATCACTACAATGCGCGCTGATTAAAAAATGTTCTTTAGTAATTAGTTTATACGTTGAGTAAGCTTCAATTTAATTATTGGGCTTCTATATGGCTTTTTGTCACGTATAAATTATTACGTTCTTTCTAAAAATAGGTGATTGAATTATGCAACCGATGTTAAACATCGCAGTTCGTGCTGCTCGTAATGCTGGAAAAATTATTGCTCGTGCTTATGAGCAACTAGATTTAGTACAAGCTGAATTAAAAGGTACAAATGATTTTGTAACTAACATAGATAGAGAAGCAGAAGATTCAATCATCTATACAATTAAATCTTCATTTCCAGACCATTCATTTGTTGCCGAAGAAAGTGGAGTTACTGAAGGTGACTCTAAATACCAATGGATTATTGATCCTTTAGACGGCACAACAAATTTCATTAAAGGCATTCCTCACTTTGCGGTTTCAATCGCATTAAAAGTAGATGGGAAATTAGAGCAAGCTGTGATCTTTGACCCAATTCGCGGTGAATTATTTACAGCCTCTAGAGGAGCTGGTGCTCAACTTGATGGAAAACGCATACGAGTATCTAAAGCCAAAGATTTAGCAGGAACTTTACTAGCTACTGGCTTCCCTTTTAAACAGAAAAACCAAACAGTTGCATACACAGCAATCTTTTCAGATTTGTTCTTACAGGTTGCGGATATGCGTCGTGCTGGTTCAGCTGCATTAGACTTAGCATACGTTGCTGCGGGCCGTATGGAAGGTTTTTGGGAAATGGGACTTAAGCCTTGGGATACAGCAGCAGGCCAACTAATTGCTAAAGAAGCTGGAGCTGTTATATCCGACTTTGAAGGTGGAGATAACTACGACAAGTCTGGTAACATAGTCGTTGCAACCCCTAAAGTACTTGGTGCAATATTAAAAACTATTCGTCCTCATTTAAATGATGGCTTACGCAGTAAATAATTCAATCATCAGGTAATTAAAAACCGACTAACGTCGGTTTTTTTATGTCTCAAATTCTATTCAATTAACCCCGTGTCTACTTTTACGAGGTCACATCAGGCTTATGGCTTATGGCTTATGGCTTATGGCTTATCAAGTATAGATATAAAAAAACCGACACAAGGTCGGTTTTTAATAAAAGATAATTAAAACTTAATTTTATTAAAGTGCAACACCTTTACGGCTTGCAGTTTCTTTAACATAACCTAACCAGCTTTTCGCCGTTCTAGCAGAATTCTTATCTTTTGTTGCATCGTTAAATGCATTATACGATGCTTTCCAATTTTCTAAGTAAAAGTGAGATTCACCTTTTAGAAGATTCAACATACCTTTGTTTTTGTATCCAGCTTTATCAGCTTTATCAAAGGCAACTAATGCATCTTTATACTTCTCAAGTATCATAAGATTGTTACCTTGTTTCCGGAAAAGATCTCCATCATTAGATAACTTAGCAGCTTCACCAAAGTAGGATGCGGCTTTCTTATATTCTTTAGCATTTTGAAAAGTACTAGCCATTACGGATAAAGATTGATCATCTTTTTTTATCAAGCCACTCTTAATATACTTCTCTTGAATAAGTGCCGCTTTATACGGAATACCCTTAGTAGCATATAACTGAGCAAGACGTTTCATTTCAGAGTCTTTTTTCAAATACCCGTTTTTATATGAAACATCAAAAGTAGATAATGCTTTGTCGTAATCTTCTACTAATGCATAAAAATTACCGAGTTGAACCCACCATCGGCTCTCAGCTGGAAAAGTTTTTACAAGTAATTCTGTAGCCTCTACCGTTTCTTTATATTTCTTTTGCTCATAATAAGCAGCCATAACTAAGATATAAGGGTTTTGGTTCAGTTTTTCTTGTAAAGCAATCGACTTTTTAGCAGGCGCAATAACATTACTGTATTGTTCCATTACGTGATATGCGTTAGCAATACCTAAATAAGCTTGAGGATCTTCATCTAAAGAAAAGTTTATATACTCTTTATAATATTTAACAGTATCTTCATATTTTTCAGCTTGCATAGACAAAGCTGCCATATTCTTAAGAAGTTCAGCATGATCCCTAAAAGCTAATTCATCAGACTCTACAGCAGACTTCATTCTTGCAATAGCTTCTAATCCTTTGCCCTCAACTCCAGCATACATAGACCCGATATAGCGATCTACATTAGCTTTATCAAAATCATTGCTAGGTGTTAGCTCTAACAATATTGCTAACGCCTCATCTATTTTTTCTTCTTGATAAAGTTCAAAAGCTTTAGCTACTTTTTTACCAACACGTGGACCGAGAGCTTTGCCGCCACGGGCTTTTTGGCGTTTTTTCAACTCTTCTTGCTTATCCGCAGGTACTTTTGCTTCTACTAGAGGAGAAACCGTAATACCTACTGAAATAACAGCACAAAGGAATAAATTAAAAACATTTTTCATATCTATTAATTCCCTAGTTTAAAGTCTAATTGAACACTTAAACCTGTCTGGTGTTGTGGCTTACCATCAACCATTTTAGGTTTGTATTTCCACTTACGTAGAGCTTTACGAGCTTCACGGTCGAATACACGTTTAGGTTCTGCATTGATAACTTGTACATTTTCAACACCGCCAATTTTGTTTATTTCAAAACTCAATTGAACCCATCCCTCAATACCATCACGAGCAGCTTTTGTTGGAAACTTTGGCTCAATACGGACGATAGGCGTTGCATCACCATCACGTAATAAAGCCCCAGGCCCACTCAATCCAATAGAACCACCAACATTTACAGACGGCATATTGAAGTTAAAGCCACTATCAGATATTTGCTGTTCAGGCTCTGGCTGATCTGGCGGCGGCGGCGCTTTCGGTGGAGGCGGCGGCGGCGGCGGAACAAGCTTTCGTTGCTGCGTCTTACTATCTGGTGGAGTAGAATTAATTTCGACTACTATCTTTTCTTTTTCAACATCATCAGGACTTGACCCGCTTGATATTAAAAAAGCCATAAAGACAAATAAGCCGAAAGTGACTACTACACCAAGTATGATTGATGTAATAAATCTTTTCATTCTACTTTTTCTCCGCTGCGATTGAAATTTTATCTATTCCAGCCGCTTTGATAGCATCCATAACTTCAACAACAACACCATGTTTAGATTCTTTGTCAGCTTGAATAATTACGATATCAGTTGGTTGCTCTGCCAGCATACTCTCTAAACGAGCGCCAACCCTTTCAATATCTACTGCAGCTTTATCCATCCAGATCTCTCCGTTTGGTCTAATAGCAATAAAGATATTGGCTGAAGGTTTTGAACTCGCTTGAGCTGCTTTAGGTTTTAATACGTCAATACCAGCTTCTTTTACAAAAGAGGTAGTAACGATGAAGAAGATTAGCATGATAAACACGATATCTAGCATCGGTGTCATATCAATTGCAGCGTCATCATCTTCACGGAAACGTTGTTTACGTGCCATAGTTCAATCTCCTAATGATGTGGCAAGCTATCAACTAGCTTTTCTTTTGCCACTTTAACTCTTGTTTCTAGCCTAGTACTGAAGAATATTCCAGACAAAGCCGCAACCATTCCTGCCATTGTAGGGATTGTTGCCATAGAAATACCAGCAGCCATCAAACGCGGGTTACCAGTACCTTGTGTTGCCATAGTATCGAATACAGCGATCATACCTGTAACCGTACCTAGTAATCCGATTAACGGACACATAGCAACAAGAGTTTTAATTATTAACATTCTTGCATTTAGTTTTTCGGACGCCTCAGAAACCCAAGCATCACGGATTTTATGTGCACTCCACGATGTGGTATCTAATCGAGCTTCCCAATTTGAAATAATTGAGTCACGAAGTTTCGGATATTCCAAACTAAGGAAATACCAACGCTCGATCATTAATGCCCACATAATAAGAAGAGCAGCAGCTACGAAATATAATACGAAGCCGCCAGTCGCAATAAAATCCCTGACAGATTCCCATAGGCCTATCAGGTATAACATTACGCTTTCTCCTTCTCAGCATGTGAAGCAATGATACCAGCGCTTTGCTCGTCAAGAACATGAATAATGCTCTTAGCTCTTGCAGCAACAATACTATGCACAAAGATTAATGGTAATGCAGCAATGATACCCATAGCTGTTGTTACCAATGCCATTGAGATTGAACCAGCCATTAATTTCGGGTCACCCGTACCAAACAATGTAATTTGTTGGAACGTTTCAATCATACCAATAACCGTACCTAGTAGACCTAGAAGAGGTGCTACAGCAGCAAGGATCTTGATTGTATTGATACCGCGGTCAATACGTGGAGTTTCACGTAAGATAGCTTCATCTAATTTAAGCTCTAAGTTTTCTACATCAGTAGTCTTATTTTCTTGATAGATTTTTAAGATACGACCCAATGCATTATCATCAGAAGGATTATCAGTATCTTTCAGCTGAGCTTTCATCTTAGTGCTTTCAGTTAACGTAGTGTATAAGCTGAATGCCGCAATGAATAAACCTAAGAAAAGAACAACAGTAATTACATAACCTGGAGTACCACCTTGATGATAACGGTCAGATAATGTAGCTCGTTGTGTATTAAGGCGTAAAATACCACCACGTGAAGGGTCAACATAGAAAGGTACTAATTCACCAGCACTTGCTTCTTGTAAAGCATTTGCAGAAGAAACATAGTAACCATCAGCAGCTTTACCTAAAGGTTGAATTTTTCCAACATCAGAGTTGTAAATCAAGTACTCATCTTCAGCGATTAAGTTGAACGAACCAACACGAGTAACTTTCTTAGTAACAGAACCACCTTCTAATTGAGCAACTTCAACATCAAATGCTACAACTTTAGCAGATTCAGTCATTTCAGTTTGCAGAGCAATCCAAAGGTCTTCTAATTCTTTCGTTGTTGGTAGTTTTTTAGCTTCAGCAAGTTCAGCTAATAAAGCAGAACGGTCGCCATATCCAGGTTGACCTGAGATATTAGAAGCTGTAATTGAACCAATTGTGTTACTTGCTGCACGACGTACAACACCAAACATTTCACCTAAAGTGCCTTGGGCATTTTTAAGTTCAGTTGCTCGTTTTATTAACGTAAGGTCGTTTTGAGCATATTGCTTTTGTAAACGATCTCCACGTGCTTTTTCGTCTTTAAGTTCTTTTTGAGCTTTATTTAATAAAGCTTGTTTGTCTGCTTTAGCAGCCAAAAACTCTTTTTCACGTTTTTTGTTTAATTGGCCTTCAGATATACGGTCTTTTTTAACCTGTTCTAAAAGCGTGTCTAGTTCACCTGCAGCACTAACATTAAAGCTAGTTGCTACTAAAGCTGCAGCTAAAACTAATGAATTTAATACTTGTTTCATGTTTTTACTCCGCTGCAAAAATTGGTAATTTAATTAATTCATATGGTGCTTGTTTGCGCGCCATACGAATAGTTAACGTGATATCGCTAAGATATTCATCACCTAATTTTTCCCAAGCTCGTGTAGTATTATTCCATACCCACGCATTCTTAAGATCTTTTGATTGAGCTACAAGCGCAATACGACCTACGTGAACAAAATCAGCTGATACTTCTTTACCATCAAAAACTTCTGTTCCTTGCCAAGCTACAACTGCAGAACCGTAATCTTTTTCAATTTCATACGCTTCTAATACCTGACGGTATTTTTCTGAAGTACTTACTTTAGGGTCGATCATTAACGCACGTAGTTTTTCAACACGAGCTAAACGTCTATCTAATTTAATAGGAATATCTGCGTTAACAAACTGGTCTAACATATCGATCATACGATACATAAGCGGAACAACATTTCGCTTAGTATTTTCAATCTCTGCTATTTGACCTTCAAGTGATTTAATTTCTTCATTCTGAGCAGCAACTAATTTAGCAACATGGTCGTTGTAAACTTTGTTAATTTCAGTTTCATCAACAACTGCACGATATTCGATAACGATATCTTGAGTTTGTTCTTGAATAGAATCGATTTTAACCTGCGAGTTTGCCGCAGCTTTATGAATTGTACGCTCTGCAGCGTGAATTTTTTCCAGTGGATCTGCCGCCAGTGCAGAACCGGTAAATGCAATTGCACTTACAAGAGCTGACGCTACTAGATTTAGTTTCATCTTAGACATAGTTCCCAACCAATGTGTGTATTTAATTTCTTATTTTTAGAGCAAATACTCTTTGCTCATTAAATTTATACATGAATAATCGCTACAGAGTCTCCCAAACATATTCAACAATGTCAATTCAATAGAGAGCCAATGCTTGTACTTATTATTCAGTTGAACAAATTTACTACAAAAATATCCTAATCTCATACAAAATGAGGTGGACGACCAAAGATTAGGGTCAATAATTGCATTAAAAGTTCATCATTTTTTATGCATTTATAATAAAACCATTTGTTGATTAAAAAGCTTTAATGTTTTCGGAGAATATATTGCCAAAATAGCTTCAGCAATTGGAAAAATTTGCTTCTCTATATAGTGTTCATAGTTAGGTATCAGGTTAGGTTCATTAATCTTAGGCCCGTTGATCCCGATAATGTATTCAATACTGCTGCCTTTTCTATAAATGTCACTATTAGCTTGCGAGTTAGCTAAGCGCGCAGCTTTGATGTGCGGAGGCGTCGTTTTCACATAGCTTGCGATATGTTGCCTAATTCGTTTTCGGTAAATTAGTAGATGGTCAAACTCCCCTCTTTTTAACTTACTAATGACGGATGATATATATTCATCACAATCCAATTTCGCAAACACTAGTTGAAATAATTTCATTTGAAATACTTTTGCTAACTCAGTCCAATCACTTCGAACCGTCTCCATTCCTTTGAAAATAAGTTCAGAGTCTGAATTTTTATGTTTTTTCATTCCAGCATAACGTTTTTTTGAGCCTGACTCCGACCCTCTAATTGTGGGCATAAAAAACGGCGAAAAATGAGTCTCAAACTCTAACTCCATTTTATTATCTAAATTAAAGTCCTGTTGAATTTTTTGGTTAAACCATTTATTTAGGTCAATGCCCAATTGTTCAGCATCTTCAACACTAAATTTAGAATCATCTAAACTAACAAAAACAGAATCTGTATCGCCATAAATAACCGTTAAGCCCTGCTGTTCAAACCATAACTTGGATTGATTTAATACCCAATGACCACGCATGGTAATCGAGCTTGCTAACTTGGTATCGTAAAACCTACAACCGGAAGAGCCTAAAACACCATAAAAGCTATTCATGATGATCTTTATCGCATTAGAAAACACTTTATTATTATCAGCCTTGGCTTGCTCTCTTGCTTGCCATAACTTGTCTAAAATAGAAGAGAGTATTGCTTTTTCACGACTAAACTCCCCACCTCTGAAACCCGGTATTCTCAGCTCTTCATTCAAGGATCTGGCTTCGAGTAAAGTAACTGGGTCGATATTAAATGTTCTCATAATACTTGGGTACAGACTTTTAAAGTCATAGACCAGTACATCGTTATGAATACCAGGTATAGAGTCCATTACAAAACCGCCTGGACTATTTACATAATCTTGAGCAGACACTAAATTGGGCGCTATCCAGCCTTTCCGATGGGCATGAGGCAAGTACAAATTGGTGAATGCAGCAACTGAACCTCCTACACGATCAAGTTCAACTCCTGTTAACTTGGTTCTGGTAATAACAAACTCGGCTAATTTTTCTTTACTGAATATTTTGGAAACTAAAATACAATCTTGTAAGTTATATTCTATTAATGAAATGGGGTCGTTCTTGTACAGGTGTTTTATCTCAGCGAGTTTATCCCCTGCACTTTCTTGTATTAACTTTTGCTCCCCAAGGATCTGACTTGCAACATGGTTAAGTGAAAAACTAGGAAATGAATAAGTGGCATTTTTCATTACTTCAATACCGTCTAGTATTACTCTGCCTGCAACATAAGCTTTATCTGGATAACGTTGTTCGCCATCTCTATTACCGTCTATAAACTCAAGCTCTGAACCATCACGGCCAATCTTTAACTTAATACCATTACGTTTAGCGGCGGCAACTAATACACGCACATCAAACTTTACAAAGTTCCAACCTATAATTAAATCTGGGTTTAATTCAGTCACTAATTGATTAAACTTTAATAACAACTTCCATTCACTATCGAGCCATATAGTGTAATCAGGCAAGTCATCTGGCTTGATAATGGGTTTATCATTACTTTGCATACCATTATAAAGTACAAACTCTACAGACTTCTCTTGGATATCTGTTCCTTGAAGATCCGTACCCTGAGTGTTTTTTTCATAAAAACCGATACCGTGTAACCCTATTGAATAAAGGTAGCCTTGTTCATCACATTCAATATCTATTGATAAGGTTGAAAAAGTCGGGTTGTATAAACCTTGTTTTATTTGAGCCTGATTGATCACGCTTACAGATTTTACGGAGTTATTTTGTGACTTTAATTGCTTTATTCCAGTAAAGCATAATTCGCCCTGAATAAACCTTTCCATTAAGTATCTATCGATTGGTTTTATATCTGCTTCTAACAGCTCTATTCTGCGCTCTTCAGTTAACTTTCTTAGTCTGTGGTAATCCTTTAACGATTCACTATACAAACCGAATACCGCTTGACCATCAAAAGACGTTAATTCTAGATCTTTAAAGGCTATATTTAATTGAGCTTGTTGGCATAAAGCTAATATCTCAACTCTGTCTGATTCAAAGGCAAAACAAACTGCTTTTTCATTTTCAATGACTAATTGATGAACCCCATCATCAGACTTCACCCACAACTCAAACACACAATGACCATTACGGTCGTATTGTTTACGAGTTAATAAAAAACCATTTTTTTGCTCTTGGGTCATATCGCTTTAATTCATGTTAATCAATCAAAATCACAGTTATAATAACCGCGAAGCACAGCTAAGGCATAACTAAATAACGTTAGCTGTATAAAATACATATTCTATGGAGTATTAGTTGGACTGGATCACTGAGTTTGCCGAATTTATAAATTTATCACCATCTATATTAGGTGTTCTTATCTTAACTGCTTTTGCAGCGGGTTATATAGACGCCATCGCAGGCGGTGGTGGTTTATTAACCGTGCCGGTTCTACTTTCTTCAGGTTTACCTCCACATGTTGTATTAGGCACAAATAAATTAGCATCTACTTTTGGTACTTGTATGGCTAGTTATACTTTTTATAAACGTCAGTTATTCTCCCCTACATTTTGGAAGTTAAGTGTTATATCAACTGCGGTAGGTGCAATTATTGGCACGATAATGGTTAGCTTTATTGATGCAAAAAACCTTAACAAAATTCTGCCTATATTTATTGGATTCAGTGCGCTTTATGCATTATTTAATCGAATGAAAGCCGAAGACTCAAATCAACTCCCTGAAATTAATTCAACATTAAAAAACAAACAAATTAGCCAAGGTATGATTTTAGGCTTTTACGATGGATTTGCAGGTCCTGGTACTGGTGCATTTTGGACCGTCAGTAACTTATTTTTATACCGACTGAATATTTTATTAGCCTCTGGTGTTGCCAGAAGTATGAACTTTATTAGCAATATATTTTCATTAATCGCATTTATTTACTTAGGCTATGTTAATTTTGCAGTAGGCTTATTAATGGGTGTGTTTTTGATGTTAGGTTCATATACTGGTGCGCGTTCTGCTATTAAATATGGTAATAAATTTATTCGTCCGGTATTTACTGTGGTGGTTTCTTGTATGGCTATCAAACTTGCCTTTGACGCTTGGGCTTTATAAATTGAATACACTTATTACGCAATTAACCTTACAGTCAGAAAAGCTGAGAGAACAAATCAAGGGCTTAAAGCTCAATTCACAACAATGGTTTGCTAATAGCGATATATTTCGTTCCTCAGGCTTTGCCACTCGCAGTGAAGATATTAGTGATTATTTACTAGAGTTAACGGCGACCATTAACAAACTTGCAAAAGTCACCGATGAACAACATATCGCTTATTTATCTGAACGAATAACCCAACAGTTTTCGTGCCTCAAAGGCTTGGTTAAGTCCAACGAGATCAATTTAAAAAACAGCCAGTATAGTAGAGATAGAATTCGTAACTTAAGCAAAATTAAGAAATTTACAGTTAAAGCCTCGCAGTCAAGCCAGGAGTTATATGCCGAACTGTCCAAGCTGCAAGAATTTGAGCGTCGCTTACTCGACAAGGTTAGTGAATCGCAACAACAGCTTTCTATGTATAAAGGCAATGCCAATAGGATGGCCTTACAACAAGACGTATTAACCAATCAACAAAGACTGGGACGTTGTCGCCAAGCACTAAGTAAAATAGAAGAGTCTATTCAGAAGCTAGACAATAATAACTAATCTCATGTCTATGTTATCTTTACCTTTAGTATTTCATCCAATTTACAGTCAGCTTAATCTTGCTAAAAACCACCGATTTCCGATTGAAAAGTATTTAAGTTTAAAAGATGCTGCAATGCAAAAGCATGGTGCAAAAGTTAACATTAACTTAGTAAGTCATCCAATTAACACCGAGCAACTTAAACAAATACATCAAACAGATTACATAGATAATTTTTTGACTGATCAACTGACCGACAAAGAAATGAAACGCATTGGTTTTCCTTGGTCGGAGCAATTTGTAAATCGCACTTTAACCGCTGTAGGCGGAACCTTACAAACCGTAAGGTTAGCCGTTGAAAATGGTGTGGCGATAAACCTTACAGGTGGTTATCATCACGCACATCCAGATTTTGGTTCTGGCTTTTGTGTATTTAACGACTTGTCCATTGCTGCACAAACGCTTCTTAATGAAGGCAAAGTTAATCGGGTACTTATTTTTGATTGTGATGTACATCAAGGTGATGGAACCGCAACTTGCGTTGCAGATAACCCTGACATTTTTAGTTTGTCTATTCATTGTGAAAAGAACTTTCCAACGAGAAAGCAGCAAAGTGACTGGGACATAGGGTTAGATAAACATCTAGAAGATGATCACTATTTAGCACAAGTTGATGACGCGCTAATATCGGCATTTCATTCATTTAAGCCTGACTTCATTATTTACGATGCTGGTGTCGATATTCATAAATACGATGATTTAGGTTTGCTCAATATCACCACTGAAGGTGTTTACCAACGAGACCTTATGGTCTTTCAGCTAGCAAAACAACATAACATTCCAATTATGGCGGTTATAGGTGGCGGTTACCAAAGAGATATCACGGCATTGACAGATGTTCATATGCAACTTATAAATGCAGCGATTGATACATTCATTAATTAACTATCTCGCTAGCATCAACGGTTAATAGCACCAGCCAAGATTTCTGATTTAAAAGCCTAAATAATATCAAGAGTAATTTTCTGATTGATTCTTATAAATACGGTGCTATTGTCATAAACAAAGGAACTCAGATTAGGAAAAGGTTTATGCAACTTAATGACGACATTCACAACTATTACGAAAAATTAGTTCTCGAATACATAATTGCAAATCGTTTGGATAAACGATTCCCAACTGAATTTTTATCTGACTTATGCTGTATCGTATTAAACCAATTACCATCTAAGTACATTAGACATGAAGTAGACATGGCGTTTTATTTACCAGTAGCTGAACGTTACGAAATGGAAATGAATGTAAGAGAGTCAATTGGTCGAGCGCTTGAGTTTATGGACTCCAAAGAATTACGAGAAAACGAAATTGAGTGAAAATTTACCTCCCTATAATGAAACACAAACATTAGAAACTGCTGAGCAACATATTCAACTAGCCGTTGACTTGATTTATTTACTTGAGTCAAATGAAATGCCAGCAGAAACGGTACTAAAAGCACTGGATATTGTCGCCGCAGACTTTACAAAAAAGCTAGCCCCAAATTAATATTGATTTATTAATTACTCATATCCATAAAACAAAAAAGAGCCTCAAGGCTCTTTTTTGTTTTAACCATTTACCACGTCCTAATTAAGGTTATAAACCTAATACAACCTTTTCAGATTTTAATGAGTTAGCGGTAAATTTGATAATCGCAAACGACACAATAATTGTGATTATAGAGCCTCCAACAAAAGGTAGATAACTTTCTAAGTCCCCTCTTATCAATTGGCTAATCGCTTGCTGTTGAGCAAAAATGGGAATGTAACTAAGGGCTGCATTCTTATAATTCATAATTTCCAATACCATAGGTAAGAATACAGGTACCATGATTGTGTATTGAATATAAGATTGTGCTTCTTTAAAAGACTTAGCATGAAAAGCCACTGCCAATTGAAATGCAGCAGCAAACAAAGCTAATGGTAATAACAATAACCAAATCGTAAGACCTAACTGCAGATCAAAGTTAAACGCCATTCCAGCCTTATGCAATGGAATAAACGGGATCACCAGAGCGGTTAATATAATACTCAAAGTGGCACCCACCGCGCCAAAAAATGCAGTATTCATTGTTTTGGCTATAACCACTTGCAGCGTACTTACCGGTTGCATAATTAACAGTTCTAATGAATTACGCTCACGCTCCCCTGCACTACAGTCAATCGCCACATTAGTAGACGACACAAAAGCAGCAACCAAAATCATCACACCTAACATACCCAATATTAAAGCCGATTTAGACGAAGGTGAACTGGTATCGTTCTCTTCAATATGAATTGGACTTAATATGCTAGGTGAAATTCCTCTTGCGGTTAGCTTCATTGTCACTAATTGACTTTGGTATCTATTGACCACCCGTTTAATGCGAGATATTTCTTCTCTAGAACCTTTTTTAGAATAATCAGCTAATAAGGTAATTGTCGCTTTCTGTCCTTGCTCCATCTTCTGCGCAAAGTCATCGGCAAACGTAAGAGTAATTTTAGAATGCTCAAGGCTTTCACCATCTAACTCAAACGTCTTACCCGTTTCAGGCATATTAGCTTGCAGTATTTTACTTTGCTCTAACAAAGCCACAATATGAGGCGCTTGTTGTTGATTCTCAATACTAATATACAGTTCGTCAACAGACGTACTCTCTTCCAATGTAAACGTCATAATAGCCGCAAAGAAAATAGGTGGAAGGAACGCACCTAATAGCGCAGCAAAAATAGAACGCTTATCACGAATTGAGTCTAAGAACTCCTTGGTAAATAATGTTTTTATCATGCTGCTATCCCTTCATCACTGCCTATTAATGCTACAAATGCATCTTCAAATTCGGTTTTACCAGTACGCTCACACAAC
This sequence comes from uncultured Psychrosphaera sp., assembly GCF_947500655.1. Classification (GTDB taxonomy): domain Bacteria; phylum Pseudomonadota; class Gammaproteobacteria; order Enterobacterales; family Alteromonadaceae; genus Psychrosphaera. The sequence goes on from NZ_CANMSK010000003.1 coordinate 28,022, forward strand.
TCTTGTGGTGTGCCTACCGCTGCTACTTTACCGTTAGCAACAACAATAACCTTGTCGCATAACGCAGCCACTTCTTGCATCACATGCGACGAAAACAATATGCACTTCCCTTGTTGTTTTAATTCCAACAGTATTTCACGTAATATCCGAGTACTCATTACATCAAGACCACGAGTAGGCTCATCCAGTATTAAATTTTGAGGTTGGTGTACTAAGGCTTGTGCAATGATCACTTTCATTCTTTGACCTTGCGAAAAACCTTCACATCGTCGGTCTGCAATGTCAGCTATATCTAACTTTTCGATTACATCATCCAAAGCTTGTTCTTTCTCTTTGCCTTTTAAACCATGTAAACCGGCAAAATAAGATATTTGCTCACGAGCGGTTAAGCGCTCATATAAACCAAATTTATCTGGGAATATACCGATTTCTTTTCGCGCTAACTGTGGCGATACTTGACTGTCGACACCATTAATTAAACCAGTGCCTTCTTCCGCTTCCAATAAACCATATAACACTCTTAATGCTGTGGTTTTACCCGCACCATTTGGGCCTAATATTCCAGTGATCTGCCCGTTTTCTGCTAAAAAGCTTAAATCGTCTAAGGCCTTTATATCGCCAAAATGCTTTACTAAATTATTTACCTGTAACATTTGATGATCCTTTCTAATGAAGTTGATTTAAGTTAGTGAAGAATAAATTGGGTACCGACTTTTCTGCACAGCTAAAGTCAACCTCGTCAAACGAACCTTTCTGCATAAACTCTTTAACCGCATCCATACACATTCTTAATGACGCTACGTGCGCACCATTTTTAATCACAACGTGTTTTGAGTTAGCTAAAGATTTATCCGCCATTTCACCATAAGCAGGTGGTGTTACAGGATCGTATTTACCAGAGAACAGTAATACCGGAACATCTACCGTTACTGGCTGAGCAAAGTCTGTAGGCGCTTGCCATTTAGGCCAGTATTTACAAACGCCTGTAAAGTTAGTGAACCCTAACTCACCATTAAAATAGTTATCTGCATCTTTTTTAAAATCAGACTCAACCGCTCTAGGCATATCTTCATTACAAATAATATTCATTGTAAGTCCTGTATATAAACTGCCTGGCGCATGTTCTTCTGAGCCACTACTTTGGCTGATCATTGCCGCTAATGGACGATAATCACCATTGGCCGAGGCATTAACGACATATGGCAAAAGCTGACGAGAAGATAAAGCATATAAGGTACTTCTTAACGTTTCCGTCACTTTACTTTTCGTTAACACGATCTCTACTTTCAAACCTGTAGTTGGATGGTAAATTGATTGTTTAATTGGTTTTTCCAACTTACTTAACAGATTTAAATAATCTTGTTTTAAGTTAGGAAACGACTTCTTACAGTATTCGTGCGCTTTACAATCTTCAACTAAGTAATCAAATGCACGTTCTGATGTTTTGCCAAAAAATCCAACAATCAATTCCATTGGCGCATTACTATCTAACGTTGCAGTCTGAATAGATTCAGGATGATTTTTTAAGTATGTAAATCCTGCTCTAGTGCCATAAGAACCGCCAAAAATGTGAACCTTTTGATAACCCAATGCTTGACGAACAGCTTCAAAATCTTCAATTGATTGATAGGTGTTGTAACTTGGTAAGTCAAAATCTGAAAAGCTAGTTAAACAGTCTTTTACTTCTTGTTCGAGGTTTAAATTATCAGTATCGACTACTAGAGGGTCAACATACTCTGAAGTGTCACATAACATTCCATTTGATTTACCGGTACCGCGTTGGTCGACTAATATAATGTCATGTTCTTGTCTAATATCGCTCATAGCCATATTTAATGCACTGGCTAATTCTGTCGCAGCTTGTCCTGGGCCTCCTGCTAAAAACATCACTGGCAGCTCTTTGCTTTGTTCTTTAATTTTAGGCAGCACAACTACGTTTAAAGACAGTTTATTATCATCTGACATTTCTATATCTGGGTTTTCAGCAACATCAAGCGTGCCACACAAAACTTTACTTTTAACACCCAAGACAAAACAGGCTTCTAGTTTTAATTCTGGCTCAAGATCTGGCTCTAATGCGGATACAAGATTAGGTGCCATCAATCCTAACGATATGAGTAAGGTTAGCAGTTGTCGTTTCACAGTTAACTCCATGTAATTTCTTCTTTTGGCAAAAGTGCATAAAAATAAGTGGCTTAAAACTTTATAGGTAAGCACTCATAATGTAAATAAAAGAACCATTTAATAAAGTTACAATTTGTAACGCTATAAATATAAACCTTTGTTTTTAAGTAAAAAATAAAATTTTAGTTGTATAAATAGTATGAAGGTTATAAATACTTACTCATCAAATCCCTCATGTCACCTAAGTTAATCCCTAACGAACTCCAACTTAAGATAATTAAAGTTATTAATATTTATGCCGTTAGCTTTCTATTACTTATATGGCTTTATCACAAAAATTATTAGAAATTTTACTATTATCAAACTATACCTTTGAACAGTAACTTTAAGTTATAGGTTAGATTTCAATTAAAAATATAATAAAAATATTTTAGAAAAAACAACAGGGCAGGTATGTATTATGATCCTAAACAAATTATCCATACGCAAGAGGCTTTTGATTATTTCAATTGTCCCTATTACGCTTATCGCGATTACTCTTGTGGTAATTTTTGACAGTCAAATTAACGGTTTAATAAAAACCCAAACAGACTCTGCAACAAACATGTTACGCCACGAGAAAAAACAAGAACTCAAAAACATTGTAGATGTGGCGTACAACACAATTAAACCTGTCTACGATGCAAACGGTACCTTAGAGCAAGGAATCGAATTATTAAAACGCATGGATTTTGGTAAAGACGGTTATCTTTTTGGCTACGACTCAAACTCAGTTAGAGTATTTAGTGGTGGTTCAAGCGCAGGTATAGGAAAAAGCTATAAAGACTTTAAAGATGTGAACAACGTATATTTAATTAACGACTTAGTTACAGCTGGTAAAAACAATCAGTTTGGAAGCGGTGAGCAATTTGTCACTTATCACTTTCCTCGCCAAGGTGAAAAAGTAGCATCGGAAAAACTGTCTTATGCCATATTCCTACCTAAATGGAATCTAATGGTCGGTACAGGCGTCTATGTTGATACCATAGAAAAAGAAATTGCCGTTATAGAAAACCAAGTACGTGATGCACAAAGCCAAGTATTGGCATTCGTATATATTCTGACTATTGCTCTTATCGTTGTAATGGCGGTTGTTGGAGTTTGGGTTAGCCGCTCTATTCTCAATCCATTAGCTAATGTATCAGATGCGATAAAAGAGTTAAGTCAAGGTAATGGCGATTTAACCAAACGTATTCCTATACAAGACAAGTTTGAAACTGGCGTACTAGCAGAGCACGTAAACAACCTATTATCATCTTTGCAAAAAAGCATCAAAAGCGTATTCGATGTTTCTAAAGCGGTAAATTCAGAGACTAACATTCTACTTCAACAAGTAGAGCAAATTAAACAGATCAGTGAACGACAAAGTGATGCAATTGGAACCGTAGCAGCAGCATCAACCGAAATGTCGGCTTCAGCTGGTGAAGTCTCAAATAATGCAGCTAGTGCTGCAGAGGCTGCAAAAGTTGCTAATGGTAATGGTGAATTAGCGTTAGAAAAAATTAAACAAAGCAGCAATGAAATGGGAATACTAAGTCAAGATATACGTGAAGCCAGTAGCGTTATTGACCGAGTAGGTACTGATGTTGAAAATATCATCGCAGTCTTGCAGGTAATTGAAAGCATCTCAGAACAAACAAACCTACTTGCGTTAAATGCCGCTATCGAAGCAGCTCGAGCTGGTGAATTAGGACGTGGCTTTGCCGTTGTTGCTGACGAAGTAAGAAACCTAGCGAGTAAAACTCAAGGTAGCACAGAAGAAATTCAAAATATGATCCAAAAACTGCAAGAAGGCTCTCGCTCTGCAGTAGATGCGATGGGTAAGAGTATGACTCGCAGTGACTCGGCAGAAAAAAGTGTCACCGAGACCTCTGAACAATTAGATCTAATAGCTGAATCTGTTGCGGTAATTATGGATATGAATGCGCAAATAGCCTCAGCGTCTGAAGAGCAAAGTCTTGTTGGTGGTGATATAGGTCAACGAATTGTTGAAATTTCAGATCAAACAGACGAGTTAACTGAAATTGCTCAGCTTAATAACAGCACATGTGAAAATTTACGCCTGAGAGCTGGGGAACTAGATAAAGTTGTTGGCCAGTTTAAGATTTAATGATTGATTGTTCGAGATAGAAAATACTGTGCTACTTTTACTTTTAAAGTAGCTTTTTCTATTAATATTCATGCAGCAGATAAGATAGAAAATCTAGCAAAACTGAGAGTGGGCAATAACAAAAAACTGTAGATTGGTGGCAACCCCACCAGCTACATCCCGGCACACGAGTCACTTGCTGTGGCTGCTCCCTTCCGGGCCTGACCAAGTTCACGAGCTATCGTTGCGAGAGAACCAATGGAGTTACCATAGTGCTGCCTAAAGTTAGGAATAGAATCTCCTACCTAAGCGGCGCGCATTATTACTTAAACTCGAATTAGTTGCAATAGTCTATGCAAAAAGAACCATTTATAGATCAAGTTTTTTACGTTAGAATTCAGCTCTCAGCTTTAATGTTATGTAATCGAGTTCAATAAAACCAATAATGATATTTTTTCCTCCAGCTAAAGAATCAACGAATGCATTATTATTAACTGGTGGCGGCGCACGAGCGGCCTACCAAGTAGGTGTTCTAAAAGCAATTGCATCCCAGTTACCTCGTAATCAAAATTCCCCTTTTAAAGTTATTTGTGGAACCTCCGCAGGTGCTATTAATGCGGTATCGATGGCTTGCCATGCATCTTGCTTTCACTTAGGTGTAAAAAAAACAGAATGGGTATGGAAAAATTTTAAAACTGAACATGTTTATGTTGGTAGTTGGTTTGGTGTATTTGGTTATATTTTAAAAAATTATTTTTTTAAAAATTCTAAAGGTGGAAACACTAGAGCAACCAGTTTATTAAATAATAAACCACTAGAAAACCTGCTATCTGGCTTAATAGATTACAAACGTATTGATAGAAACATCTTAACTGGTCATTTGGATGGTATTTCAGTTGCAGCATCGAGTTATAGCGATGGTGACAGTATTGCGTTTTTTCAATCAAGTGGACACCATGAGTGGTTACGAGCAAAACGAAAAGGTATTAAGACGGTATTAACCACTCGTCATTTAATGGCTTCAGCTGCAATTCCGCTGTTATTTCCAAGTGTGAAGATTGGTACTGCACATTTTGGTGATGGTGCAGTTCATCAGCTATCGCCATTAAGTCCCGCAATACATTTAGGCGCTGATAAAATATTAATCATTGGAGTGGAAGAGCCTAAAGAGAATAAGCATAGCGGTGAGTCAGAATTTAAACCAAACACTGCAGCCATTACAGGTCATTTATTGGATACAATTTTCACTGACTCTCTTAATGCCGATATAGAGAGAATGGAGCGAATAAACTCTACCCTTAATTACGCCTCAGAAGATAAAGCAGGATTAAAGAAAGTAGAAACTTTACTAATTAACCCGAGTACTTGTTTCAATAAGTTAGCAGCGCAGCATTATAAAAACATGCCACCAGCTATACGTTTTTTATTACGCTTAATTGGTATTAAGAAAAAGTCTGAATCAACCCTTCTTAGCTATTTGATGTTTGAAAAGCAATTTACGAAAGAATTGATTAAATTAGGTTATGAAGATGGTTTAAAGCACAAAAATGAAATTATGTCTTTTCTTGAACTTACACCGATGAAGTAAAAAAACATAAGTTAATACTATATATTTTTATCTGCCAAAGTTAATTTTTCTCAACAGTCTTAAGCTAAAACGTTCAGATACTCAGTCAGTATTTTTTTTATATATTTTGTTCTGTTTGTCTGTATTGAGTGTCGATTGAAGCATAAGTACAATTGCTCACTGACTGAGTTTTTTAACCCATGTATTTGAAGTAAATCCTGTTGAGGGAAAGCGTTAGCTGCATGTAAAGGTAGAACCGTAAAACCAAATCCTTTGCTAACTGGTTTTAATATTAAACTTATTTGATTGGAAAAGCCTTTATGCGTGAATTGGTCGACATGCTCAAATTGCTCAAAGTTTTGACTCAACAATAAACGGCCATGATGTGCGGCATCAGGGTGCGAAATAAAACCAAGCTCTAATAACTTTCCCCAAGTCACTGACTTAATATTATTTGGTGTTACTAACACTAATGGTTCAACAGCTACTTTGTGGCTAATTAAGTTACTCGATTGACTCAACTCTGTAATTAACCCGAAATCAATTTTTCGCTCAGAAACGGCTTGTTCAATAGTTTTATTTGGCGCAAAGGTATAATCAACAACCAACTTTGGAAAAGACTCTTGAAGCTCTAATAAATAAGGATACAGTCTTAAGCCAACACTTCCAGGAGATGCTATTTTTATTCTACCTTCATGCTCTTCATCGTATTTGATTAAGCTTTCTAACTCCTCAGTAGATTTGAGTAACTCTTTTCCTTTTTGAAATAACAATTCACCAGAGTCAGTCAAAATGAATGACTTCCCGTCCCGGCTCAATAAAGCAACATCAAGTTGCAACTCTAATTTTTTGATGTGTTGACTAACTCCAGATTGAGTCATAAACAGTTTTTCTGCCGTTTTAGTAAAGTGGCCTACCTCAACTAAGGTACAGAATGTTTTTAACCAGACTTGATTTATCATTACAAAATATACTCATTTAAATAACAATTGATAATTTTATGTACTTTATCATCAGGCATATACTTTCCCTATCAAATAAATAGAGGAATTTAAAATGAGCAAAGCATATCCAAGAGCATTTTCACACATAGGTATATCGGTACCTGACTTAGACAAAGCCGTGAAATTTTATACTGAAGTACTAGGCTGGTATTTAATAATGAAACCCACTGAGATAACTGAAGATAACAGCCCTATCGGTGAAATGTGTACCGATGTATTTGGCGCTAACTGGAAAAAGTTTAAAATAGCCCATTTATCTACCGGAGATAGAATTGGTGTAGAGTTATTTGAGTTTGTTAATCAGCAACAACCTGAAAATAACTTTGAATATTGGAAAACAGGAATATTCCACTTCTGTGTGCAAGATCCTAATTTGGAAGAGTTAGTTGAAAAGATAGTGGCCGCCGGTGGCAAAAAACGTATGGCAGAGCCTCGTTATTACTATCCGAATGAGAAGCCATATCGCATGATTTATATGGAAGACCCGTTTGGCAATATTCTTGAAATTTATAGCCATAGTTATGAACTAACTTATGCAGCAGGTGCATACTAAAATATTCCTTTAAACAAGAGTTAGCGAGCGCTAACTCCTGTTTAACTTTACTAGCCGGTCATTAAGTAACGCTCGGCTCTTTCCACTCTACGTGGCTTACCTTTAATAATAATAGTATCAAATGCTTCAATAACGGTATTTTCATCAGGAGAAGCTAGCTCAGCCCCACCTCGTCTTAATCCAACGACTTCTACTCGACGTAAAGTTAAATTAAGTTCAGCTAGAGTTTGTTTAACTGCAAATGCATCTAATGGAATCGCAATAGCATGGATGTATTCTAATAAGTCCCGTCTATTTGCGGTAACTTCAGTGACATCGCCTGGATAAAAACCGTGTAAATGACCATAACGATTTTCTCTTTCTTTTCTAATTCTTTTTAATACTCTAGACATAGGAACGCCCGACTCAAACAAAACTTGAGACACTAGCATCAAACTACCTTCAAGTGCCTCAGGTACAACTTGATCAGCCCCATCTGCTAAAATTTCTTTAAGATTTTCATCGTTTTTAGTTCGCACCATAATACGAGCTTTACTGTGTAACTCTTTAACATTCTTAATTACAACGTGTGCTTTGGTTACATCACCAAAAGTGATAACTATTAACCGCGCATCAGCAGCACCTGCAGCTTCTAAAATAGCTTTATCTCTAGCATGACCATATTGTACATTTTCACCTGCTGCTTGCGCTTCACTAACTCGTACAGGATCAACATCTAACGCCACATAAGGCACAGCCTCAGTTTTAAGAAAACGGCTTACGGTTTGTCCTACTCGGCCAAAACCACAAATAACAACATGATCTTTTAAATGAGTTTCAAAATCAGCATTTATTTCTTCGTTGGTACTGTCATCCTCTTTACCTCGTAGCGTATCAATCTTATTTACTATCTTAATATTATTACTAATAATAGAAGGTGTAACCGCCATGCTTAACACACCAATTCCAATTAAAGTGGATGATAAGTCTGGGCTAAAAATATTTAACTGCTGAGCAAGAGCGACCAAAACAAAACCAAACTCACCTAGTTGAAACATCATGAGTCCAGTCCCCCAACCATCTTTTCGAGTCTCGCCAGAGATAACAGCGAGTTGCTTGATCACTAACGTTTTAACAATTAATAAACTGGCAAGCCCAGCTAGTATCCATTCCCAGTGTTTAAGCATGACAATTACATCCAATTGCATACCAACACTAATAAAAAACAACCCCATTAAAATGTCACGAAATGGACGAATATCAGCTTCTAATTGATGTTTATATTGGCTTTCACTTAACATCATCCCAGCTAAAAATGCACCTAATGCCATCGACAAACCAAAGAAGCTAGTTAAAGTGCCAGCCATTACAGTGACTAAGATTGCAGTTAATACAAATAACTCATCGGTTCTTACCTGCGCCACCTGATTAAAGACTTTTGGTAGTATCCACTTACCAACTGACAATAAAATGGCAACCACAATAGCGCCTTTACCAAGCGCCATTAAAAGAGCAACAAATACATTCTCACCGCCGTTTGACGCTAATAAAGGCATGGCAATTAAAAACGGAACCACTGCAATATCCTGGAATAACAAAATACTGATCGCGATTTGGCCACGCTTAGTTTGGGTAATACCGCTTTCATTTAATGACTTCACCACCACTGCAGTAGATGACAAAGCAAAAATACAGCCAATAACAAACGACGTTGTACCGTCAACACCAGCGATAAAACTGGTGCCCATTACTAACAACAAAGTAATGATCACCTGAGCACTGCCCACACCAAAAACTAAATGGCGCATGGCTATTAATTTGGGTACTGAAAATTCTAAACCTAATGAAAAAAGTAAAAATACAATGCCTAGCTCCGCCACTAAAGAAACTTCATCGGGAGATGTGATCAAAGCTAACGCATGTGGTCCTGCAATAATGCCCGTAACTAAATAAGCTAATATAGGAGGTAATTTGATGTGTTTAAAAAACCAGACAATAAAAACAGAAGTAGCTAACAATAAAATAAGCTCAAAGAAATAACCGTGTGACATAAATACAAGCTCCTTTTTGGCAGTTTTTTGCCGACTATATGTTCAGAGTTTAACCAATTAAATTAAGTTATACATTTATTTCATAGAATTCAACACATTGCATATTTGGCACATTTTTCGCTTAGTTTCTACTAAGTGAAATTAATCGGCCAATATACGGGGGGCAATGTGGATTATATTAGTCACTTAGACGCATTAGGCTCAGAAGCCAACGTTAATATACTAGCGACTTGGTCAAGTTATTCAAATGCAGAGCGTGAAAGCGACTCTTTAGTTGAACAACTCCAAACTACATTAGATGTTGAACAATTGTTATCTATTTATCTTAGCGCAATTACGGCTCAGTATAAGATTAATTCAGTTGAGCTCGACACGTATCACGGGAAGTTTAAATCTGGCACTCGAAGTAAGTCTTCACAAGCTATGACTTTACCAATTCGAATTAATGACCGCCTGATGGGTCGTATTAGCTATTTTTCAGAAAAACCAATAACTGATATTTTGATGTCTTCTCTAACGAGTAGTCAAAAGAAACTTATTTACCCATTACGAAATGCATTAGCATTTTGGCAATTGCAACAAATGGCATTAAAAGATCCATTAACCGGCATTGGTAATCGAGCCATGTATGACGATGCGATTGAATATAAGGTGCAACATGCATCACGTTTTAAAGAAACGTTTGTATTAATGCTGTTGGACTTAGACAATTTTAAAACTGTCAATGATACCCACGGGCATTTAATGGGCGATGATATTTTGTCTGCCTTTGTAACTCTTGTTAAAGACTGTTTGCGTGGTACCGATCAAATATTTAGATTTGGCGGTGACGAGTTTACTATTTTACTGGAAAAAGAAGGATTGAATGGCGCCAATATTGTTGCTGCTAGGATCCACCGAGCTATCAGCAAAAATACAACATTCAATGAATACAATGTTAGTACCAGTATTGGCTGTGCTTGTTTCAATGAAAACGACACGCCTAACGATTTATTTGCTCGTGCAGATAAAGCGCTTTACGCGGCGAAAGATGCAGGTAAAAACTGCATGAAAATTGCGTAGCTACAACAACTACCCCAGGAGTTGGCCTTCGGGCCGCTCCACTCCTCTCACCTACTAATAGTACATTCATGAATAAGCTTTATTTAAAAACCTGATCCTCCTGCATAATCTAAATTAAACAGACAATATTTCATTCAAAAATGAGTACTCTGTAAATAAAATAATTTATAAAAAATGATGGCTATTTTTAACATCTGATATAAATTACATTATTATATTACTTCACACTGACAGATATGGAGATTTATTGTGCGATTTATCAAGACCTTACTGATAACGCTAACTTTTTTATTGCCACAAGTTCAAGCTGAGTCATTACCCGATTGGTTTGTAAATCCTCCTGGCGATAGTATGCAATGGTTCTATTCAGTTGGTATGGGGGAAACTAAACAACAAGCTCAACAAAATGCACTGGAAGAATTAAGTGCGCGTTTACAAGTGACTGTAGACACAAATACACAGCAGTTTGTTGAAGCTAAAGATGGAAATACTGAATTATACTTAGAAGCTGACACTCTTTTATCTACCACAGGCTTAATCTTTACTAATATAGAAATGGTTAAGTCTTCACAATATAATAATGAGATTATTCAGTTAGTTAAAATAGACAGACAAGCTTTTTTCCAACAGCAGCATGACTCACTTAAACAACAGTTATCTAACTTTTTACCTGGGCCTGAAGGATTAATTAAAAAAACATTAAAACCTACTCTAGCTAAACTTATCCAATACAATCAAATAAAAAGTAATATTAGTAAAAAAATATCTTTATTAGATTCTTATGCATTTAACATTATGGATTTAGAAGTATTAACGACTAAGTTACAGCTATTAGCTCAATCCATATCCCGTACAGTGGGTTACAAAATTGTAATGGCAAACGTAGATGAAGCCAATGCCACCGACATTAAATTTTCAATTATTAAACAACTACAAACCATAGGGATCACATCAGACCAAAAAGAACATACACTTAGTGTCGTTTTTGCAGGTATTAACCAAGAACAAACCACAACTGAGTTCCACTTTGCCATCAAGATGTCTGCAGAGTTAATCTATTTACTTGATGATTCTATTATTTACCAATTCCCAATGACAGCAACCGTTTTCAACCAAAGTGCTAAATTAGCTGAGCAACAAGCACTAGAGTCAATTCAAGTACAGCTGGGTAGTTATTAATGAAAGTCATTCCAATCATAACTTTATTGACGACTTTATTGTTATTTGGTTGTGCTATAAATATAAAAGATGGCGATGATATTCAATTTAACAAACATAAAATCGTTAGTGAATTTGTCGCTAAATCATTACCACGAGAAGAGCGTTTAAAGCGCATCAGTAGCGACATTCAAAAAGTAGGTTTTAAACGAATTAGAGTTTCTGGTGTCTTTGATACATTCAGCGATAGTGCGTTAAGTATTTTTAAACATCAGAACAATATTATGACCGAGCATAAAACTATGCTCGACAACCACAGAGATGTATTGTCATTTTTAATGGCGAATAAAGGCAAAGACAAATCTCAGTTGGCGCAGGCTATTAACGATTTTGATAAGTCAGCAAAAAACGAACGAGAAAAGATCGGACCTAAGATCAAAGAATACGAAAGAGCATCGCAAAAAATATCAGATGAAAATACTAAGCTAACCGCTTTGATCACAGCTCAGACATTAAAGTTAGCCCATATTATTTATTCACAAGGCGATGACTTACTCGGTGTTCAAGGCATACAAATGTTATTTAATGCGAGTAAAGTAAGTGAAGCTTATAATTTAGCCGAAATACGTTTGCATTTAGCTAAGGTTGCCAATGAATTTATTAACGACGAAAAAGCCATTATTGATATTGCAAAACAATTACAATCATTGCAAGACGCTGATTAACAGGAAATAAACAGATGAAGTTATTAACAACTACAAGTACTTTAATTTTTGTAATGACCATTGTTGGTTGTACTAGCTCTGCAAAAATAAAATATCCAGAACAACAGACAAACTTAACTGACGCACAAGCTCTGAATTCGAAAATAATCGTCGCTAAATCTGCTTACGAGTTTGAAGATAAAGACATAGAAGTACCAAGCAATTTTAATGTACAAGGGATCGACAACTGTACGTTTGACATTAATAATGAATCTGATGACTGTCCACTGAAAAAGCCAATAATCCGAGTTTACTTTGACGGAAATAACAGTACTAGCCAACAAAAAGAAGAGAAGAAAGTACTAGAGTCTTTAAACAATAAAAAATTAGGCTTAATGTTTGAAAGCCAATTAGCTGGATTAAATCGCTTTCGAGTTGTAACACAAGACGACATAACGTCTCAAGAAGTTGCATCACAAATAAGAGAACAGTCGGCAAAAACAGTTGCAAGCGTTATGAAAGACAACCGAACATTGCGCCCAGACTACATATTAAAGATAGACACAATCAAAACAGCCGACCGTTTTTATGCGGAATACAACGGCATGGCTCAATATGCAGTAGAGCTAACGGTTAGTGTTATCGACCCATTTACCAAAGAGAAATTATCTTATCCAAACATAGGTAAAATTCGTATTGATGGTATTGATGTTAAACCAAAGCATGAATTAGTGTACACAGAAGTAAATGGTAAGTATTACACCGGATTTGATTATACAAACCCTGAAAATATTAATGCAGTATTTAGCAAAATTGCTTCAAAAGCTTTTGATGTAATGTTATCTAGAATGTTAACGGAAATGCCAGTATCTACCCAAGTTACAGGTTTACGAGGCGACCAAATCACCTTAGATAGAGGCCGTAACGCTGGAGTCTTAACTGACGATACTTTTATTTTGTTTAAATATGATGGCGGTTTTGTTGATCCAATCGCTGTAGCCATTGCCAAGCCGTCTTCTGAAAGCTCAATTGCTAAAATAGTAAAATGGAAAAAAACGGATATCGCTGACGATTTAAAGAAAAAGGCAGCTAAAGGTATTTATCGACCAACTCGTGGCGAGCAAATTTTTGCAGTTTCAATTGGCCTTCCTAGCTCATATTTAAAAACAAAAATGTAATTTGATAAGTTGAACATTATGAAAAAAGTACTGTTATTCGTTTTATCTATATTTGCGGTATCTACTTATGCCGATACCAGCGACATTAAATTTGATTATCAAAAAAGTGAAAAGACACTAACAGTATCTGGCGATCTCTGTACTTATGGAAAAAGGTCGAAACAAAAATTACCTGAAGCAGTTATCGATAATATTCATAACTATGTGAAGGATTATAATAAAGACTTCATTGAGCAGATTAGAAATATAAAAACAGGCATGTTTGGCCGCCGTCTCAATACAGCTGAATTAGCCATAATGTATCAACTGAATGATAAACACTTAAATATGGATTATTACTTTGAAGGCAATAACGCCTGTGTGACTTATCAGGCGATTGTAACGCTAGATTTTACTAACGATGACAGTACTTACTTTGACTTTGATCAGCCTGATACCTGGACGTTTCTAGCCAAAAGCAATGACTTATTTCAAATCAATAACGCAATTAAATCGGTTTATCCAAGCATAACAATAACAAAGCAAGACTTACCGCAAAACGAACAATCTGCACTAATTGTTTTATCTAAGGTGAGTGGATCATTTTCGTTATATAAATTTGATGCTAAAAAATTCAACCAAATAAAACTACTGGCCTTAAATAGCGTATTCGTTAATGCTCCTGAGCCCTACAAATCAGCAATGGAACAATACTTAACCAGCTACCAATTTAATATTGCAGAAGACGTAAAAGATACTAATTGGTATCTACACATCACGCCAAAGCAAATATCAGAAGGGATTTCATTTAGAGTCAGTTATCAATCTAAAACTTCAGTGAATAAAGTAGTGAAGAACGATCCATATATTTTACCTACACTACCAACGAGTAACGATGACGAATTAAAAGATGTCATCTTATTACATTTAGAAATGATGGAATTTGTTCAGTTATTAGAAAGTCCTTAACGCTTAGTAAAACATTAACATTTACCAATGAATTTACTAACTGAAAACAAAAAACGGATTATATGAATAATCCGTTTTTTGTTAACGCTCCACTAACAACACTGCAAATTACTAAATCATTGGTTAATTACTTTCCAGTCAGGCCCATAATATTTCTCAGTTATTTGATCTAATGTACCGTTATTTATCATGGTTTGTACCGCGCTATTCAACAAAGGTATTTTATCTGTATGCTTAGATTTTTTAGATAATTGCACCCACTGCTCTTTTTCACCGAGATTGAGTTTTTTACTGAAGTCGACCTTCTCTAAACCATTATTAATTCTTAATATATAATGCAGTACAAATGCCGATCCAGCCATTGCGTCTACACGGTCGTGTATTAGCATTTTTATTACTTGTTTATATTGGTTAACTTCCATGATTGCAAGTTCAGAGTCGTTGTCGAACCTTTCACTTAAATGGATACCTCGTCTAACTGCAATAGAGATACCTTTTAAATCATCATAGCTATTTACTTCTATTAGCTTTCTAGTAATAACTGCGACCTTAACAGCCCGAATTTTAGCCACGTAATCCACCATATAACTACGTGATTCAGATTTGAATACTATGCCACCATCATGTTTCCCCATCTCGAGACCCTGCCATATTCTTGGGTAAGGCATCAAAAGTGTATTAATACACAAACCCGAATTCTTTGCGATAGCGTTAATAATATCAACCTGAACACCAGTAAGTTGGCCCTCATCATTTACAAAACCCAACGGCTCACTATGGATCACATGAAAGTTTAAACAGTCACTTTTACTAATAGCTAAGCTTGGATATAGAAATATAATAAAAGTAAATGCGTGGGAAAGTTTTACCATACAAGCGACCTAAAGGTTTGTTATGAAATAAGAATTATTTTATTACTGTAAGAGTTTATTAGAGTATATGCAGTGATGGATAAATAAACAAAATATAGTTGGAAGTGATTTTGAAATTAATGATGGTCAGATGAGTATGGTGTCCCCACCAGGACTCGAACCTGGAGCAGCAGCTTAGGAGGCCGCAGTTTTATCCTGTTAAACTATAGGGACACATAAGTAATTATACCGAATTAAAACTCCGAGTGAAGTTTAATGTGTCCCTATTATCTAATATATTCTCGGCTTAATTAACGATTAATTAGCCTCTTTTAATAATGAAACCTGCTCTTGTTCAAAAACAGCGGCTATTGGTGTTAACTGCTCTGACTCAGCATCGCCTAACTCAGTAACATAGCTCATTAAACAACTACTACGTTTAGTTATTGCTTTGGCTAATGACTTACCATCTTCTGATTTAATTAATACCGTATCACCAGTATTAAATTCGCCGTTTACGCTAAGCAATTGATCACTAGTAATATCTTCAATGCCTTCTAAAACAGTTTGCTCACCTGATTTATTAACTACAAACTCACCTTGTGAACGAGTCGTATGTTTTAGCCAATGGGTTTTGTCACTCATTGGGGTTTTAGACGCTAAGAATATAGTTCCAGGGTTTTCATCTCTTAATAACGCTGGGAATACATCAGGTTTTTCACCGTTGATTATATAAGTTGTTATACCATGGGCGATGGCTTTTTCTGCTGACTCAACTTTTGTTGCCATGCCGCCCGTTCCAACATCGTTAGTAGCAGACATATCGATATTTTTTAGATGTGCGGTAATCGATTCTACAATTGGTATCAATTTGGCACTCTCGTCAATTCTTGGATTGCCAGTATACAAACCATCAACATCAGTGCATAGCACTAAGCCATCGGCATTAACCGCTGCAGAAACAATTGCAGCTAAGTTATCATTATCACCTACTTTTAATTCATCAGTGGTGATGGTGTCGTTTTCATTAACAATCGGCAATATCCCATGGCTTAAGGCTTTATCAATTGTAGCTGATACGCTTTGATAACGTTCGGTATCGGCTAAATCACCATGAGTTAATAATATTTGGCAGGTTGGAAAATCAAACAATCTGTCCCAAGTACTTACCATGTCAGATTGTCCTGCAGCAGCCATTGCTTTTTTCATTGCGATTGAATCACAATTTGCTTTAGGAAAGTATTGTCTGCCAGCAGCTATAGAGCCTGATGAGACTAAAACAACTTCAATGCCACGAGCACGGCATTCAATAATAAACTGAGCGATAGGGAATAACTTGTGAGGGCTGCAGCCTTTTCCGTCTGGTGCAATTAATGCGCTGCCAACTTTTAAAACAATTCGTTCGAAATTTGAAAATAAAACCATAAATCCAATATATAAATAATGAAGGTTGATGCTTAGTATACTAACCATTAAATTAATTTCAACTTCAGATAAGGAATAAGATAATCATTATTTATAACAAAATATGATTATATTTTAATCCAACCCGCCTAATTATTGAATATTAGCTCCAATAATTTAATTACTGCACTAATCATTTTTTTATTATTATTTATTATTTCGTTCTTAGAAATGAATAAAGTTGCAATTGTAAGGTAATACAGTTGGGTACATAAGTAGTCTAGATTAAGACTACTTTAGATAATAGTAAACGGTGTAAGGTGCGGGGGAAACTTAGGAAAAATTAAGGCTTATGGATTGAATCAATTTCACCAATTTTTAACATAGGTGCTGCATCTAACTCTTCTGCATTCATCATACTAGCAATACGCTGA
This sequence comes from uncultured Psychrosphaera sp., assembly GCF_947500655.1. Classification (GTDB taxonomy): domain Bacteria; phylum Pseudomonadota; class Gammaproteobacteria; order Enterobacterales; family Alteromonadaceae; genus Psychrosphaera. The sequence goes on from NZ_CANMSK010000003.1 coordinate 45,167, forward strand.
ACACTTGATAATAAGAGTGTTTGTTCCCATCCTTCGATGTTCTCAAATTTTTCAATAAAACTTTCTTCCATCGCTCTAGGTGCATCATTTAATGTCATGACACCTTGCTCTGTAAGATACAAAGACACTTTTCTGCGGTCAATACTGTCACGCTTTCTAACCAACAATTGTTTGATTTCCAATCGATCTAAGATGCTAGTAACGGTAGCTTGAGATAAATTAATACTGTCTGAAACTTGTTTTGAGGTTAAGCCTGGGGCTGCAAGGACTTCTTGCAAAACTAATAATTGGGGACCTGTGATCCCCACAGCTTTACTTAACTTTTTTGAACGTAAGTCAATTGCTCTGATTATTTGTCGAATTGACACAAACAATTCTTCATATTTTTCCAATACTATTCACCCACCTAAATAAAAGGGTGAACTTTACCCCTGTTGACTAAGCAAATCAAACAGGGATATAACGAGTTAATACGTTTTTTTATGAATTAACCACAGTTTCTTTTTTTTGTCCGCATAATTGTCTTTGCTTTTCTACTTCTGGACATTGCCATTTATCGCCTGGATTAGGCACTCTCATCCATTTAGCAATTAACCAAATAGACCAATACACCATAAAGCCGGCCAGTATAGAGTCACTCAGAAAGTGTCCTCCTTGGATCACTCGGATCATCCCAACTGCAGAGCCAATACCTAAACCAATGTAGAACCATTTTCTCGATCCAAACAACCAGCCTAAGATCATAAAATAAAAACCCATTGCGGCATGCCCACTAACAAAAGAACAATTGCGTTCGCACTGATCTGAAATAACCCAAGCTGGAGAAAAGGTTTTATCACCACCAAATTCAACAACCGTTCGAGGGCGAGCTCTGTCCCAACTATCTTTAAATACATTATGTACAATAATACCTGGGCCAATTAACAAGGTTACTAATGCAAACCAGCATAGATGCCTACGAATTTTACAATAATCAGATTTAAAACCTAATAATAAGAAAACCAGCATCACAGGTAATAATACTTTAGGTAAATGTTTAAAAACATCGTAAGTTATTTGTACTAATGCCGTTTCATGTAAATAAAAACCATCTTTTTCATCATAAAATAGATTTGATGCCCATAAGTCGATTTCAGGTACTAAGTAAAATAATAATGAAACGGCAACAAATACTAGAAAAGCAATCCAAGTCTTTGTATTACTTTTGTTTTTAATCTCTACGTCTAGTGACTTTTCAGTAGTCGTACTGGAATTCATGTTCAGCAATCCTTTAAAAAATTTGTCTTATTGTATGTTTCTTTGCGTAACCTGCAACAAAATATTGAACACTAATCAAAATTTAGGGGAATCCCTTTGCTACTTGACCTAAATATTCTGTATAATCGCCAGTCCATTAATGGTGGCTATTTTTTAACCACTCGTTATTATTAAATTTGAGCCACGGGTACACCAATAATATGCAATCTCAATTGTCTGCTTTGACAAAATCAAATAAGCCACCACAAGCTACCGTTATCTCGGAAAAGAAGTTATGGGATTACCCTAAGTATTGGGCGGAATGTTTTGGGCCTGCGCCTTTTTTACCAACTACACGAGAAGAGATGGATCAACTCGGTTGGGACAGCTGTGATGTTATTATTGTTACCGGTGATGCCTATGTAGACCATCCTAGCTTTGGTATGGCTGTTATTGGCAGAATGCTAGAATCTCAAGGTTTTAGGGTTGGTATTATTGACCAACCAGATTGGCATTCAAAAGATGACTTTCAAAAGCTAGGCAAACCAAACTTATACTTTGGTGTTGCAGCGGGCAACATGGACTCCATGATCAACCGTTACACAGCCGACAGAAAATTGAGACACGATGATGCGTATACACCAGACAATATTGGTGGCAAACGTCCAGACCGTGCTGTAACTGTCTATTCTCAACGCTGTCGTGAAGCCTATAAAGGTGTTCCAATCGTCATCGGCGGTATTGAGGCTAGCTTACGCCGTATTAGCCATTATGATTATTGGTCGGACAAAGTTCGTCGTTCTGTACTTGTAGATTCAAAAGCCGATATGTTGATATTTGGTAATGCGGAACGTCCACTTGTTGAAATCACACACAGAATTTCTCGTGGTGAAGACATCAAAGAGATTAAAGATGTTCGCGGTACTGCGATCATGGTGAAAAACGCATTAGAAGACTGGCAAGGTATAGATTCAACCCATATTGATAAGCCAGGTATTATCGATCCGATAATGAATCCTTACCAAGAATATGACGCCAATACTTGTTCCAATAAAGACCAAGCGATTGAAGATAGTGCCGTTGATCCAAGTGCAAACGCAAATGGCGGCAGCCAAGCTATTGTAGTCCAACCATATAACCGAGTTAAAGATAAAACTCAGTTACGTCGTCCTTGGGATCGTGTTTATATAAAATTACCAGCTTATGAAGTGGTTTCTAAAAACCAAACTTTATATGCACACACCAACCGTATTTTACACCAAGAAACTAACCCAGGTTGTGCTAAAGCATTAATGCAACGTCATGGTGATAGAAGTATTTGGATTAACCCTCCTGCATTTCCTCTGGAAACAGAAGAAATGGATTTTGTATTTGGTATGCCTTATGCGCGTATTCCACATCCAAAATACGAAGGCAAAAAAATCCCTGCTTACGACATGATAAAAACCTCAGTTAATATTATGCGTGGTTGCTACGGTGGTTGTACGTTCTGCTCTATTACAGAGCATGAAGGTCGTATTATTCAAAGTCGTTCTGAAGATTCAATTATTCAAGAAATTGAACAAATTCGTGATGTGGTTCCTGGTTTTACCGGTGTTATTTCTGACTTAGGTGGCCCTACAGCAAACATGTATATGTTGCGTTGTCAGTCAGCCAAAGCAGAAGCTACGTGTCGTCGTGCATCTTGTGTTTATCCAGATATTTGTAAACACATGGACACAGATCACGAACCAACCATTAAGTTGTATCAACGAGCGCGTGAATTAAAAGGCATAAAGAAAGTATTAATCGCCTCTGGTGTTCGTTATGACTTAGCGATACAAGACCCACGTTATGTTAAAGAATTAGTAACGCATCACGTTGGCGGTTATTTAAAAATTGCACCTGAGCATACCGAAGAAGGTCCATTATCTAAGATGATGAAACCGGGTATGGGCAGTTACCACAAGTTTAAAGAGTTGTTTGAGAAGTACTCTAAAGAAGCGGGTAAAGAACAGTATTTAATACCTTACTTTATTGCAGCACATCCAGGTACTACAACCAAAGATATGATCAACTTAGCCTTGTGGTTGAAAGAAAATAAATTCCGTTTAGACCAAGTACAAAACTTTTATCCGTCGCCAATGGCTACGGCGACAACTATGTATCACACAGAAATCGATACATTGCATAAAGTTAAGAAGACTAATGAAACCGTTGCGATACCTCGTGGTGAAAAAGAGCGTAGATTGCATAAAGCGATTTTACGTTACCACGACTCTAAAAACTGGAAGATGATCCGCCATGCATTAAAAGACATGGGATTAGCTAAACTTATTGGTCACGGCATACATCATTTAGTACCGCCAGCATCTGAGAACGAAGAACGTTTAGGTAATCGTCGTCCAGGCGCTAAGAATGGCCCACAAGGCAAAGGACAACGTGCGTTATCTCGTCATACTGGTTTAGGGCAATTCAAACCTGGTGTTAAATCAGACAAAAATTCGTCAGATAAAAAACCGGCTACCAGTAGTAAATCGACAGGTAATTCTAAACCTAGCAGTAATAATAAACCGACGAATAATAAACCGTCGAGTAAAAATTCAAATGGTTCTGGCGCTAAAAAGTCAGGCAATAAACCAGGCAATAGAAGCCGCATAAGGTAATTAAAATGTCAGACGTAAAACAAGAATTTTTTGCAGAAATCCAAGCAACACAAATGCTTTGGGCACTACAAGACAAAGACAACGAAGGTTGGGTTATAGTAGACTCAGCAAACTTTGAGGATGCTGAAAGTATGCCTTTATGGTCAACTGAAAGCATGGCACAAAAAAGCTGTACAGACGATTGGGCTGACTATAAGCCAACTCAAATCTCAGTAGCTGACTGGTTAGAGTTCTGGTTTGAAGACTTATCAGAAGATAACATGATAATTGGTCTAGATTGGCAAGAAGAACAAGAATGTGTTGAGTTAGAATTAGGCGATTTCACTAAAGAAATTGCAGATATTGAAAAGTTAGCATAACTTTTAAAACACTTTCAGTAGTCTATTTTTATACAATAGAGTCCTACAAAAAAGCGCTAACGATTTATCGTCAGCGCTTTTTTGTATCTGTTATTTATAACCAGAGCTATTTATATAAAGGCAAAGCTAATCGCTAATAGTAGTCGACTCTTTTTATGGTTCTTGAACGATTACTAACTTTATACAACTCGTGCACTAATTTCATATCCAGTTCTAATTCAGTCGCATAAGTGCCACCTACAGGATAAACCTTAACGATTTTAGCACCACGGATCACTCCTGAAACTTTAGAGCGTAACTTATCATCCGATGATACTAAGTTTTTCACTTCTGATTTACCTTGTATCTGCTGGCCATAAACTTGTTCAGTTAATTCACGATAAGCATCTAATTTTGATGCACGCATAGCCATAATGTTTTTTATTTCAATGCTATCGCCAGGTTGAGCTTCAATTGGCGCATAACCAATAGCCCTAAGCACTGGAAAATTTTCAGGCTCTTCGTATTCCCAAGCAACATGTTTGTCCAGCAACATACCGCAACCAGATAAAATAAAGGCAAATAATATTGTTACACTTGGTACTAATTTTGATTTAATAAAATTCATTAAGACAATTCTCTGGTTATTACTTATGAGTATTTGGCATTTATGCATTCAATAATTGCGCCAATCATAACTAACGCAATCAAGCCACCTTAAGTTATTATTTTATATGTGTTTTTTTCAAATAACTCTTTGGCGTAGTTTTTGCTTTTCTAACCTGCAAAGCTATTATTGTTGGCTAGTGACAATTTATTGTCATATGTGTTTTAAATTGAATAGCCATAGCAAACAATTAATTTTAATTATTTATCATTTAGTGAATATCAATATGCTTAATAACATCGCCATCATCAAGATCTGTTTAACCTTAGCGTTTATGCTAAATATCACTACTGTTAATGCACAGTGGTATGAAGCTAGTGGACAAGCGAAAGTACGTAACGGTGATTATAAAAGTGCTAAAAACAGAGCATTACAAGATGCCGTAAAGCAAGCTATGTTATTTTCTGGTGCTAATGTATCTAGTGTGCAAAAGATATCACAGGGGTTATTAGTTGACGACCAACTCCAAGTTCAAGCGCTTGGTATAGTTGATAAGATTGAAATTGTAGAAGAAAGTCAAAGTGGTGATATGTTCACTATCACTGTACGCGCGGATATATTTGCAGAAAATGAACAATGTCACGCATCAGAATTCAGTAAAAAATTAGCAATAACACAATTTCCAATTCAGCATTGGGCTGATGCAAATATTGGTAATTTATACCCGTTAGAAAAAGAAATCCCAAGGAAATTCCAAACCTTGCTAAAAAATGAAGCCAATGGAATATACCCAGTAGCTTGGCTAGATAAAAAATTAAACGTGAATAACGACTTTGAACAACAAGGTCAAATGCGTCATGAACTTATTGATGCTGTTGCCAATAGCGCCAATACACAATTTGTTTTATTTGGACGTATTACAGACCTTTCATTTGGCGATGAAACCAACAATTATAAATTTTGGCAAGATGATCAATTTGAGCGTTATTTCGCTTTAGATATCTTAGTTGCCAATGCATTTACCCATGAAGTTTTATATCAAAACAAATTTGATACATCGGCTAACTGGAATACCCCAAAAAATAAACAAGTAAGTGTTACCAGCCAAAAGTTTTGGGATGATAGTTATGGCACCGCCATCGAAAATTTATTGGCGGATGTGCGTAACGACTTAGTGGCGGTATTCAGTTGCCAACAATTACAAAGTAAAATCATGACCATTAGAGACGGTGGACAAATTCAATTGAATATTGGCCGAGATCAAGGGGTTAATATTGGACAAGAGTATCGTGTTTCATATCAATCAAATGATTTAGATAATAATGGAAACTCATTAACTAACTTTATTATTAGCCCATACAGAGTAAGGATCACTCAAGTTTATCAAAACAGCGCTATCGCCGAGAGTTTAGATGCCGCCTTTATGAATAACGTACAAGTAAATGATGTAATTGAGTTAAAAGATTGGGATAACGCTTGGTAAATAGAATTATTTTTACTTTTATCTCTTTCTTACTTGAATGATCTGTTGGTGTGTCTGTATATTAAGTGCATCAAGCGTAATGTTTAATTGAAGGATTAATATGTCTATTGAAGCACTTGCAAGTATTAGCGGAATTGATACCAAACAGGGTTTAACCAACTGTATGGATGATGAAGATTTATATATGTCAATTATAGGCATGTATATGGAGCAATTAGTTGAAAACTTGCCACAGTTAGCTCAAGCATACTCAGAGCAAAACTGGATAGAAATAGGAAAACTAGCTCATTCTATTAAAGGGGCTTCAGCAAGTATTGGAGCATTTGAAATTCAAGCAATTTCAGCAGTAATAGAAAAAGCGGCAAAGCATGATGAAGTATCAATTATCACTGACAATTTTGAATCATTCATTTCTTTATTAAATACCACATCTAGTGCTTTAAAACAGAGCCTATAAAATAGATTCTGTTTGCAGTTCTTCTGACTTTATATCTTCTGAGCTTACGGGTGTAATTTCGTTTTCTAATTCAGATTCAGGCTTTTGTCCTGCTAACGCAAATAAATCAAATTCCTCTGGTGTATCGCTGATCAAAACCTTATCGCCATTGTCTAGCATTTGATACACCATTTCGATATCTGGATTACGCAGTCTAATACATCCGTGTGTTGTACGTCCGCCAATTGAATTAGGGTTTGATGTACCGTGTAAAAAATATGAATTGCCAAAGTGCATAGCATAATTCCCCATGGTTCCACGTGAACAACGTTCGCCTTTCGCTATTTTATTCTTATATTCGCCAGACATTTTAGGCGGAATACACCAATTAATTCCATCGGGATCAAATAATTGAAACTCAACTTCAAACTCGCCCTCTGGTGTGTAGTAACATTTACCACCTTTCTCTTCAGGCAAACAACGATCAAAACCAAGCGCAACCGGCGTACGCATTAATTTTTCTTTTTTACCATCAACAACTTCATACACTGATAATTCAAAGCGCTTTTTATCGATAATCGCAAATCGTTTACTGCCCGATTTACGTTCATATTTCAGTGGTTTAGTGCGGTCTTGGTATTGAGCTGATTTTTTTATCCAAACTGGCTTATCTAGCGCTTGCCAAGAATTTTCAGTGACATAACCTGTGGCTTTAATTATATATCGGTCTTCTGAAGCTGAAGTGAAGACAGTGTCTTTTTTCCAAATCGCCGTTTTAGCCGGCTCAGCTTCAATTGATTTGCTATCAACAGCATCAATACCAACTGATTGAGTCTGCAATGCGCTTTCAATTTCGTTTGAAGGGTCTTCGGCTTCACTTGAGCTATCTGGTTTTACCGTTTGTGGATTATAAAAATAAACTTTAGTATCAGCTAGTAACTTATATCTTTTAGCATCTACACCTACTGTATGAAGTGCGCGATACACGACAGTTTTTGCAGAATTATCTTTATAAGGAATACGCAGTTTTAATGGCTCAGATTTCTTAATAAATAGATCAGTTTCCAGAGGCTGCCATTGCCCTTTAGGGAAGTGCCCTGAAATAGTGATCCATTCATCAGATTCAGAGTCTGAGGTAAACAGTGTTCTTTTATCCCACTGTTCAACAATAGCTCCATTTGGTGAATCTAATACAGCCACACTATCTAAAGTTAAATAGGTTTTTGCCGCCCAAGTTATTGGACTCATTAACACCATAGCTAAATATAAAAACGATACTACAAACTTCACTTATCTTTCCTTTATTGTGCTCAATACTTTGAGACAAGGTATCTAAAATTTAAACCACCTTGTCTATTATACATTCATATAAGGAATATTAATAATTTCAATTAGTGGCAAAAAAAAATTCTATATAAACAAAATGTTAATTGCTTATACAAGCACTCTAGGTCAGGATAATAAAATGAATCCCTTTTATCCTTAACTTGAGATTATCATTATGAAAATAACAAAACCTTTTAAGCTACTACTTATACTATGCTCATTCTTATCGTTAACTTCAGTCCATGCCAATGATGAAAGTTACTTTGTTGGTGAAATCATCCAAGAAGACATTCTAACTAATTTCTCAAACTTTTCTCAACATAGTAACGATATAGACTATTCAAAATCAGACCTAAGCATATTAAAAAATCTGGATGCTGATATTCAGATAAAAGTGTTTTTTGGTCAGTGGTGCCACGACAGCGTCCGTGAAGTACCGCGAGTTATTAACCTATTAGGACAAGTGAACAATCCAAATATCAAACCTTGGTTTTATGCATTAGATACCAGTAAGTCAGATCCATTATTGTTAGCTGAAAAACATAATGTATTAAAAACCCCAACCATTATTGTATATAAAGACGGTGTTGAATTGGGACGAATATTAGAAGTTCCTGAACAAGACTGGGCAACTGACATTAGTGCTTTGTTCAAAACAAAATAGAAATATAAAGCCGCATACAAAAACGCCTTCATTATGAAGGCGTTTTACTTTTTAACACTAAGTGTTTAGTTCGCTATTTTCTTTAGCTAAACCTATTTTTATTCTTCGTCAGCCTGCTCTGCATTAGCAACAGGTTTCATGTGAGGGAATAAAATTACATCTTTAATTGTTGGCGAGTCAGTAAATAACATCACTAAACGGTCGATGCCAATACCTTCACCAGCTGTTGGCGGTAAACCAAATTCTAATGCTTGAATGTAATCTTCATCAAAGTGCATTGCTTCATCATCACCAGCGTCTTTCTCTTCAACTTGTTTAGAGAAACGCTCAGCCTGATCCGCTGCATCATTTAACTCAGAGAAACCATTTGCAAGTTCACGGCCTCCAACAAAGAATTCAAAACGGTCAGTAACAAAACTATTCTCATCGTTACGACGTGCTAATGGAGAAACTTCCCATGGATACGCAGTGATGAATGTAGGCTGGTCTAATAACTCTTCCGCTGTTGCTTCAAAGATTTCACACAAGTACTTGCCTGCGCCCCAAATCCCGTCGACTTCAGGCTCTTTAATGTGAAGTGCTTTAGCCATCGCTTTCAATGTCGCCAAGTTATTTTCTGGGTCTTGAATAGCCGTTTTCCATTCTGGATTGGCTGTTGCTTCTGGGTAATATTTTAATACTGCATCAGACATAGTTAAGCGAGTAAACGGCTGACCAAAGTCGTATTCTTTAGTTTCTACTACATTACCGTCTGTATCTTTAACTGTGTTGGTGATCACAGCTGAACCTAAAATGTCATTCGCTAATGTGCGTAACATCTCTTCTGTGATGTCCATTAGGTCTTTGTAATCCGCATACGCTTGGTAGAATTCAATCATAGTGAACTCTGGATTATGACGAGTTGATAATCCTTCATTACGGAAGTTTCGGTTAATTTCGAACACTCGTTCAAAACCACCAACAACTAAACGCTTTAAATAAAGTTCAGGTGCGATACGTAAATACATATCACGGCTCATTGCATTATGATGTGTCACAAATGGTTTTGCTGATGCGCCACCAGGGATAACTTGTAACATCGGCGTCTCAACTTCCATATAATTACGGTCAGTTAAGAAACGACGAATGCCATCAACTATTTTAGAGCGAATAAAGAAAGTATTACGTGTATCTTGATTAGTGATCAAATCCACATAACGTTGACGATACTTAGCTTCCTGGTCTGTTAAACCATGGAATTTTTCTGGTAATGGACGTAATGATTTAGTTAATAACTCATACTCAGCCATATCTACATATAAATCGCCTTTACCTGACTTATTAAGAGGGCCTGTAACACCGATAATGTCACCAATATCTAATACACCGTACTTTTCTTTTAATACTTTTTGCGTGTCTTTAGATGCATAAGCTTGAATTCGGCCAGACATATCTTGTAGTAATAAGAACGGACCACGTTTCGCCATAATACGACCAGCGATAGAAACAACCGTGTGTGATTCAATCAATTCTTCTTTTGATTTTTGACCAAATTCTTTTTGTAAGTCTTCTGCATAATGTTCACGACGGAACTTATTTGGGTGACCATTGGCACTACAGTTAACGCGGATTGCGTCTAATTTAGCACGACGCTCTGCTATCAATTTGTTTTCGTCTTGAATTTGGTCAGTCATATTATTCTCTAATTACTTTCATCTACTTTGTTAAGCTTTGGCAATTTAATTCAAATGCATAGCTCAACTACAATTTTATTTTTACCAGTTTATCGTTTTACTATAAACCAGATTTCAAACTAGCTTCTATAAACTTATCTAAATCACCGTCTAATACCGCTTGAGTATTACGATTTTCAATACCTGTTCTCAAATCTTTAATGCGCGAGTCATCTAATACGTATGAACGTATTTGGCTGCCCCAGCCTATGTCAGATTTTGAATCTTCTGCTACTTGTTTTTCAGCGTTTTGTTTTAGCATTTCCAATTCATAAAGTTTCGCTTTTAGCTGCTTCATGGCTTGGTCTTTATTCTTATGTTGCGAACGTTCATTCTGACACTGAACAACCGTATTGGTTGGAACGTGTGTAATACGTACCGCTGAATCTGTAGTATTTACGTGTTGGCCACCGGCACCTGATGCCCGGTAAGTATCGATTTTTAAATCAGAGGTGTTAATCTCAATGTCTATATTGTCATCCACTTCTGGATATACAAACGCAGAAGCAAATGATGTGTGACGTTTGCCACTTGAATCAAATGGAGATTTACGCACTAAGCGATGTACACCCGTTTCTGTTCGACACCAGCCAAATGCATATTCACCTGAAAAACGAATTGTTGCACCTTTAATACCAGCAACATCGCCGGCGGTAACTTCAATCAATTCTGTTTTAAAGCCTTTAGCTTCGCCCCAACGTAAATACATGCGTAATAACATATTACACCAGTCTTGCGCTTCTGTGCCGCCGGAACCTGATTGTAAATCTATATATGCGTTACTTGCATCTTGTTCGCCAGAGAACATACGGCGAAATTCTAATAATTCTAATTTTGCAACTAATTCAGCTAATTCAGATTGCGCTTCTTCAAACGTATCTTCATCTTCGGCTTCTTGTGCTAGTTCAACTAAACCTTCAACGTCTTCTGTTCCCAAATCAAGCTGATCAATCGTGTCGACTATCGCTTCTAACGTTGACTTCTCTTTTCCAAGCTTTTGCGCTCGATCTGGATCGTTCCATACATCTGGATTTTCAAGCTCGCCTGTAACCTCTTCTAGTAACTCTCTTTTGTTATCGTAGTCAAAGGTACCCCCGAAGCACATCGGTACGAGTGCGGATATCGGCGATTTGGTTTAATACAGGATTCACTTCAAACATGTTTAGAAATTCTTACTTTTGAGTGTTGAACAAAAATGAGGCGGGATTGTAACAAATCTTACAGCCGAAAGTCAGCTATAAAGTGCCGTTACCGCCAAATTTTACGTTAGTTGTTTAATTTTATTCACAACGGGTGCATTTGCATCGGGAAAGGTCAGCTTTATTAAATCGTTCTGAGTAAACCATTCAACTTGCTGCCCTTCAACACCTTGCTCTTTACCACTGAAATTAGTGACAAGTTGAAAGTGTAAATTAACGTGCTTTTCTGGATATTCAAAACTTAGCGACATAAAAGCTGACTGTTCAATTACATCAATATTTAACTCTTCTTTTAATTCACGAGATAATGCTTGTTCTGTACTTTCACCGTCTTCTATTTTTCCACCAGGAAACTCCCATTTTCCACCTTGATGTTGATGATCCAGACGTTTGCTCAATAAAAATAAGCCATCAACATAAATAACCGCAGCAGCAACATTAATTGTTTTCTTCATTTCACTTTTCACTTTAAAGGCGTTTGTAGCAATTTATTTTAGTCATAAAAAAAGGCGGGATATCCGCCTTTTTTCGTTAGTAACAATACTTAGGCCTAATAAATTAGGATAACTTACCGTGACATTGTTTATATTTCTTACCTGAACCACAAGGGCATGGATCGTTACGACCAACTTTAGCTTGGTTTCTGATCATTGAATCTTTCTGTTCTTGCTCAGATAATTGATCTGATGACTCATGTTGATATTCTTTTTGAGCTGCATCGGCCTTACGGCGTTGCTCTTCAACGGCATCTACGTCTTCTTCAGTTCGGACTTGCACACGGCATAACACATTAGTTACTTCAGATTTTAATAATTCCAACATAGTAGAGAATAATTCAAACGACTCACGTTTGTATTCTTGCTTTGGATTTTTCTGGGCATAACCACGTAAATGAATACCTTGGCGTAAATGGTCCATTGACGCTAAATGTTCTTTCCAGTGCTGATCTAAGCTCTGTAGCATTATAGATTTTTCAAAGTGACGTAAAACATCTTTGCCAACTAATGCTTCTTTTGCATTATACATATCGTCAATGCTTTCGCTGATACGTTGTTTTAATGTTTCTTCATGTAGTTTTTCGTCTTCTTCTATCCATTTACGGATTGGTAAGTCGACTGACATATCACTTTTAAGGCGATCTTCTAATCCTTCAAGATCCCACATTTCGTCTAACGACTGAGGTGGAATGTATTGGTCTAGAACTGTTGCCACTACGTCTTGACGGATACCAGAAATAACTTCACCGATATCACCTTCTTCTAACAACATATCACGTTGTGAGTAGATAACTTTACGTTGGTCATTAGCAACGTCATCATATTCTAATAACTGTTTACGGATATCAAAGTTACGCGCTTCAACTTTACGTTGAGCGTTTTCAATTGCTTTGTTTACCCAAGGATGTTCAATAGCTTCGCCATCTTCCATCCCTAAACGACGCATCATGTTAGTAACACGTTCAGATGCGAATAAACGCATTAAGGTATCTTCCATTGAAAGATAGAAACGTGAGCTACCAGCATCACCTTGACGACCAGAACGACCACGTAATTGGTTATCTATACGACGAGATTCATGACGCTCAGTACCAATGATGTGTAATCCACCAGCGGCTAATACAGCATCATGACGTTTCTGCCATTCTGATTTAAGATGCTCAACTTGTTGTTCAGTTGGGTTTTTAAGACGAGCTGCTTCAGCCTGCCAATTACCACCTAATACGATATCGGTACCACGACCGGCCATATTAGTTGCGATAGTTACCGTACCTGAAGTACCTGCATCTTCAATGATTTGCGCTTCTTTCTCATGCTGTTTCGCATTAAGTACGCTGTGTTTGATCTTTTCTTTCTTAAGGAAAGAAGATAACAATTCTGAAGATTCAATTGACGCCGTACCAACCAAAACTGGCTGTCCACGTTTTTGACAATCCTTAATGTCTTCAATGATTGCTTTGTATTTTTCTAACTGAGTTAGGTAAACCAAATCAGTCATGTCATTACGAACCATAGGACGGTTAGTTGGTACAACAACCGTATCTAGTCCGTAAATTTGTTGGAATTCAAATGCTTCTGTATCAGCAGTACCTGTCATGCCAGACAATTTGTCGTACATACGGAAAAAGTTCTGGAATGTAATAGAAGCTAAAGTTTGATTCTCGTTCTGAATTTTTACACCTTCTTTTGCTTCAACAGCTTGATGTAAACCTTCTGACCAACGACGACCTTCCATTGTACGGCCTGTATGCTCGTCAATGATAACAATTTGGTCATCTTGAACTATGTAATCAATGTCTTTTTGATACATTAAATGCGCACGCAATGCTGCATATACATTGTGTAATAACGGAATATTAGTGGCTGAATATAAAGATTCACCTTCAGCGACTATGCCACGTTCTAATAAAATTTCTTCTACGCGAACCTGCCCTCTTTCTGTTAAATAAATTTGTTTTGATTTCTCATCAGCGGTGAAATCACCATCGCCTTCAACACCTTCTTCATCGTCCTTTTCTTGTTTTTCAAGTAAAGGTACGATTTCATTTATTTTAAGGTACATTTCTGAGCCATCTTCAGCAGGACCAGAAATAATCAAAGGGGTACGAGCTTCATCAATTAAGATTGAGTCAACTTCATCGATAATAGCAAATGGGCGGCTACGTTGAACACGTTCGCTGCTTTCAAACGCCATATTGTCGCGTAAGTAGTCAAAACCAAATTCGTTATTGGTTCCGTAAGTAATATCTGCGTTGTAAGCAACTTTTTTGGCATCATGTGCCATACCTGCAGTATTACAACCAACACTCATATCCAAAAATTCAAATAATGGGCGGTTAGTTTCAGCATCACGAGTTGCTAGGTAATCATTCACGGTAATAACATGAACGCCATCACCCGTTAATGAATTTAAGTAAGCTGGTAAAGTAGCGGTAAGCGTTTTACCTTCACCCGTTCTCATTTCTGCAATGGAACCACGATTCAATACCATGCCGCCAACTAGCTGCATGTCAAAATGACGCATTCCAAAAACACGTTTACTGGCTTCGCGCACAGTGGCAAATGCTTCTGGTAATAAATCATCTAATGTTTCGTTTTCTGCTAAACGCGCTTTAAATTCTGCGGTCTTCGCTTTTAATTCTTGATCTGTAAGGCTTTCGAATTGAGGCTCTAAAGCATTAACTGTTTGAACCGTTTTATTTAATTGTTTAAGCGTGCGTTGGTTTCTGCTACCAAACATCTTTGTAAGTAATGATGAGATCATGGTTTTAGCTTTTTACTTTTAATTATTCTAAAAATAAACAATCGGCCAAAGGGCCGATTGCAACATGTTGATTAAATATCGTCTAATTAATCGTCAATCGGCTTTCCGATAGACATAAGGTAATGGATCTATTCGCTTACCGTTTTTTATTACTTCGTAATGAACATGTGGTCCTGTAGACCTACCTGTACTGCCCATTAATGCAATCTTTTGTCCTTTGGTTACTATGTCACCCGCATTTACTAATAAGGCTTTGTTGTGTCCGTATCGAGTGATAATACCATCACCGTGATCTACTTCCACTAAGTTACCATAACCAAATCGACTGTCGGCCCAAGTTACAACACCAGAACCAGTCACAACAACAGCCCCGCCATCTTCACCAGCAAAATCCAAACCTTTATGAGTGGCTGGCATACCGGTAAACGGGTCTTTTCTTACACCAAAATATGAGGATAACCAACCGCGTGTAATTGGTCTCCCAGATATAAATATCTCGTCTTCTATATGGGTATTCATCAAGATAGATTCAAGTACAGCCATCTTTCTTTCTTGCCCATCTAACTTAATCAACATTTCATCCATCTCACTGAATAAAGTTTCAGCATTTGCAGTTACATCTTCAGCATTGGTTGTCAAAGGACCGCCAGTTGCTGCCAATGTAGCAAAATTAAATTCATCATCAGGGATTTCAGACTGTTGCGCTAAACGAGAGGCAAATGCATCTAATCGATTTACTTGGCCTTTTATTTCGCCAAGTTTTAACGTTAATGCGCTTAATTGATGTTGAGTTTGATTTTTTAGACGAATAAGCAGCTCTTTTTCATCGCTGTATTCTTTTTGCGCGACACTTAGTTGTTCGCGTACATGATTAGTATCATCTGTGTGACCAATTGCACCACGCACAAGCCATATCGTGAGCAATGTTAAAACCAAGGCAACAGAAAGCCACTGAGCCTTTAACATTCTCGTTTTAAAGCTTACATTTTTTCCTCTATAAATAAGTGTTAAACTCATTCACTACTACCTAATTTCACGGACATATAAGTGAAGACACCCAAATCGTTAAATGAACTAATAAGTTCAGACAAAGAAACAAACAACCTATCTTTATATCGTCAAAAAACGAGTAAGTTTAGGTTAATCCACAAACTTTTATCAGAAGTCTTAGGCGCTAATATCGCTCAAAACATCATAGTAAGCAACTATAAAAACTCAATTGTCTATTTAGAAACCACTTCTGCCGGCATTGCTACCGGATTTAAAATGCAACAATCTCAAGTTTTATCTTTATTTCGTAAACAGCTTAACCCTGCACTTGTTACCATCGAAATGAAAGTTAGTCCGCATTCTGCGGCTCTACAATCAAAAAGAGCAAAAGCAGAAGCCCCAGCTGAAACCCCAAAAAGCACTAAAACTATTCCACCAGACGTTGCAAAAATGTTTGTATCTATTGCTGAGTCTAGCAAAGGACCGTTAAAAGAAAAGTTTCTAAAACTAAGTCGACTCAAACAATCAGGACAAGATGATAACTAAAATAACCTTTATTGTTAATCTAAATTCCAATTTTTTGCATCATTAATTATATGAGCAATTTCATCAATCAACTCCAAAAGTTCAGGTTCGATTGACTCAATTATCCTCTCACTCTTTAATCCTGACTCTATAATTTCGGCTAACTGCTTTAATTTAGACACTCCTGTATAACAACAAGCACCATGAAATTTATGGATAGCAGTTAATAACTCTTCAGTATTTTCATCGTCATAACTTTGTTTAATTGTTATCAATAAATCTGGCAAACTTTTTACCAGCATAGTAAACATTTCAATAGCTAAGTCTTGTTTTCCAGCAGCACGAGTAAGGGCAAGCTCCCAATCTAAGTGATGATAATCAACAAAAGGCAATTCTAAATTTGTTTGATTAATTATAACCGGAGTTCGATTATCTCTTTGCTGTAATCGACAACCTGGGCAAACATCTAAAATCACTTGAGTTAACATATCTTCGTCGATTGGCTTTGCTAAATAGCCAGTAAATCCAACCGCTAACATTCTTTTCTGCTCCTCAGGCCCAGCATGAGCTGTGACTGAAATAATAGCTGTATTTTCATTTAACGATGATTCTTTAATTTTTTGGCAAGCCGTTATGCCGTCCATTATTGGCATCTGTATATCCATAAAGATGACGTCATAAATATGTTTTTTTGCTTGCTGCAGAGCAACTAATCCATCATGAGCAATATCAACAACCATGCCCATTTCATTAAGTAATGTGGTTAACAATTTTAAATTAGCAGGGGTGTCATCTACAGCAAGTACTTTCATACCACTAAATGACGAAGATAAAGGCTGATGTTGAATATTCTCTTCTATATAAGGGTCAGCCAAGGTATTTATTAGTTTGCGATGATTCACTGGCATACTCAAGCAATCTTTGGCGCCTGAACTTATACTGACTTCTTTTAAATTAGGAGAAATACTATTCACTATGGTGTAAACATGTGAACAATGCTCTGTCGCCATAACTATATATTTTTTAAGCTCACCTATCATGCTAGGGGATATTTTACGGCAGATTAATACCATATCGAACACCTGCTGTTGCAAGGACTCTAAATAAGACTGTTCGGAATCACAAGTAGTAACAACTAATTCAGTTTCCTCATTCAACAATTGCCCTATATCTTTAGACGCTTGTGGGCAGGTAGCGAAGAACAGTATTTTTTTACCTTCAATTTCTGCAAGAGGTAATTTTTGGCCAATCGCTGTGTTATTTTCATTAATATAAATATCAAAAAAGAACTGTGATCCTTTATTTATTTCACTAGTAAAGCTAATTCCACCTTTCATGCTTTCTACTATTTTTTTACAAATAATAAGGCCTAAACCAGTACCACCAAATTTTCTTGTAGTGGAATTATCAGCCTGACCAAACGCCGAAAACAATTTATCTTTAAAGTTAGTCCCTATACCAATACCAGTATCTGAAACAATAAATTTTATATGATGACCATACTCATGACTTCCTAAATACTTCACATCTAAGCGTATATAACCGTCTCGGGTAAATTTAATTGCGTTACCTACAAGGTTAATAATTATTTGTTTTAACCTAACAGGATCACCTTGTAACTCGTCAGGTACACGAGTATCAATATTAAGATGAATTTCTAAACCTTTCTCAAAAATACCAGGAGCTAACAGTGTCATTACCTCGTTGACGGAATCTCGTAAAGTGAATGGCGTTGACTCCAATTCCATCTTACCTGCGTCGAGTTTTGAGAAATCTAAAATATCATTAATAATTTGTAGTAAATTATTAGCTGATGTATCGATTGTCTCAAGAAAATCACTTTGATTAGTATTTAATTGAGTTTTTTTCAACTGACGAGTAAAACCTAATACACCGTTTAGAGGTGTTCTTAACTCATGACTCATATTAGCCAGAAATTGTGATTTCACGTCGTTGGCATTTAGGGCTTCTCGCTTGGCCATATTAAGTTGAATATTTTGTACTTCTAATTGCTCTACTGTTTGCTGTAACTCTTGAGTGTGCTCACTTATATTATGTTCAGCTTGCTCAGTAACGACATACATAGCTTTAGCAATTGCATTAACACTGACCCTTAAGTGATCTAATTCACCAACCATAGGTGTATTAACTCGGCACTTATAATCGCCATTAGTAATACTTTTCACTGCGACATTTAACTTATTAATTGACGTTATAATGTCTCTAATGAAAAATAAGGCAAAGGCAATAGTTAATATAATTACGAATAATAAAATCAATACCAAGGTGACAACAGATGATTGCTGCTGTAACAAAGCTTGATCGCGACTTAGTTCAACCACTAAATAACCAAATAATGTTTGGCCATTTTTAGTAATAAATAAATTTGAATCCCTGTCCATATCTTTGCCATAAATGGGAGAACGAATGTAAATAATATTATCCGTTACTTCAACGCGTGTGTTTTCTGCCAGCAATTTCCCAGGTTGTAAACGGGTATTTTCAAAATCTTTATGAAAATTAGAAGATTGGAAAAGTTTATGATTTGGTAAAAAAACAGAAATTGAGCGTACTATTGGACTGGCTTTTCGGTGTGCCATATCGAGAGCTTGCTCTAATATTTTTTGTTTATTATGCAAAATAGCATCAGCACTTAAGATACTTAATGGCTCGGAAAGATAGATACCACGTTGGATTAAGTTTTCATCCAACTCAGTATATCTTTTGTATGTTAAATACCCGCCCAACAAAAGGCCAATTAAGATAGTAGGTAAAATAGTGATGATCAACGCGCGTTGACGTAAAGAAAACAGTTCTTTCATTAAGAGTACGAGTATAATTTAAATAAATTTAGGGAGAATAACTTATCCTAAACTTGTTAAACTAACAAGAATACAGCTTTCTCAATTTCATATTTCTCTATCTCAATAAGATTTAAGGACAAAGGCACACCTTCGTATGGCTCAAATATTTAACCCAAACAAGTCAGGCAAAAATAGAAAACATAAATCTCTTGCCAAGCAACTGCCTGACTTTATCGCAAAAGTTGAAAGTTATGACCCTGAAGGCAAAGGTATTATCAGAGCCGAATCTGGCCGTATTGCATTTGTCACCGGAGCGCTTGTAGGCGAAGTAGTAAAAGTACGTCCAATAACCTACAACGAAAAAATAATGAAAGGTGAAACCTTACAAATTATTGAGCCAAGTCCAAAACGAGTCACTCCTCATTGCACTCATTTTGATGTGTGTGGTGGTTGCCAATTACAGTATATGCAATCTGAACATCAAACTGAGGCTAAGCAGCTTGCGTTGAACACCTTATTTCAAAAGCAACTTGGCTTAACTGATATCCCATGGCAACAACCGATTGTAGGTCCAGATTGGCATTATCGACGTACGGCACGTTTATCTATTTGGTTTGACTCAGACAAATCATTCCGCTTAGGTTTCAGACAAAAAAAATCTAAACAAATTATAGATGTAGAACAATGCCCTATTCTGGTTCAAAGCCTTACCGATTTATTGCCTTCTCTTAAAACTTTAATCCAAAGTTTAACCAATCGCAGAGCAATAACCCATGTGCAACTGTACGCGTTAGATAATGGCAACACTATTATCTTTAGAGTCATTGAATCGATTAAAAATGAAGATAAAGAAAGGCTTAGCGAGTTTGCCAAGCAAAATGAATTTAATATTATTTTGCAACATAACGAACATGAATTTGAACAAATATCCGCATTAAAAGGCACAAGTGGTACAGAGCTTGAATACCAAATGCAAAATTGCCGATTCCAGTTCTCACCAGAAGATTTCATTCAAGTGAATTCAGAGGTAAATCAGCAAATGGTAGCACAAGCATTACAGTGGCTAGCGCCCACTAAAGACGATGTTGTATTAGATTTATTCAGCGGTGTTGGCAACTTTACTTTGCCATTAGCATTAAAAGCAAAACAAGTTTTTGCCGTTGAAGGTGTCAATAATATGGTATTGCGCTTACAAAAAAATGCTGAATTAAATCAAATAGATAATATTTCAGCACACCAAGCCGATTTATCTAAATTAGTACTTAAATATAAACCCAAGTGGCTAAAGCCAATTGATAAGTTATTATTAGACCCAGCTCGTGATGGCGCTTTTGATGTTGTGCAAAAGATCCCATTATTAGCCCCTAAAAAAATATTGTATGTCTCTTGTAATCCATCCACTATGGTCAGAGATATTAAAGAATTACAACAAAGTGGTTATAAATTGTCGAAACTAGGTTTACTCAATATGTTTCCTCATACCGCTCATATAGAAGCAATGGCTTTGTTAGAAAAAGAATAAGGAGCACCCGTGGTTTCGGTAACTCGTGTACATCACTTAGAAGATATTCTAGAAAGTAAAGATACCAAACAGTGGCTACTATCTGCTGGTCTTTCGGATCATACTGTTCAAGCTATTGATGACGCAGTTAACTGGTTACAGGAACAACCAAAGCAAGCTGAACTCTTATCTCCTGTCGACGGCGATTTTACACGCCAAGGCTTATTAATAGTTGAAATATTACTTGAACTGCATATGGACGATGACAGCTTAATTACCGCCTTGTTATATCCTTATTTTGAACATCAATCATCTGACAACAAAGTTAAAGAAAAGCTTAAAAAGAAATTTGGCCGCAATATAATTAACTTGTTAAACGGTGTTACTAAAATGGCCAGCATGGGCTTGTTATCTGCTCGAGTAAAGCATTCCCCAGAACAAGGTGAAAATATTCGTCGTATGTTAACGGCCATGATTGAAGATGTCCGTGCTGTTGTTATTAAATTAGCTCAACAAGTAGTATTTTTACGAGAGATCAAAAAAAGCGACGAGGAAACCCGAGTCCTAGCAGCTAAAGAAACTCAAGCCATTTACGCCCCTTTGGCTAACCGTTTAGGTATTGGTCAATTAAAATGGGAACTAGAAGATTACGCATTTCGTTATTTACAGCCTGACTTATATAAAAACATCGCCTCTAGCCTTGAAGAAAAAAGAACCGAAAGACAGCAATATTTAGAAGATTTTGTTGATACTTTAGGAAACCGTTTAGACGACGCTAATATAAAATCCCAAGTATACGGCAGACCAAAACATATCTATAGCATTTGGAAAAAAATGCAGAAAAAAGGCTACGAATTTAGTCAGCTTTTTGATATCAGAGCCGTTCGTGTTGTTACCGATAAAATCCAAGATTGTTATTCCTGCTTAGGTATAATTCATACAAGCTGGCGCCATATTCCGTCTGAATTTGATGATTACGTTGCCACGCCAAAACCCAACAACTATCAATCAATACATACTGTGGTTATTGGCCCACAAGGCAAACCAATTGAAATTCAGATCAGAACCGCAGATATGGATGACGATGCTGAACTTGGTGTAGCGGCACATTGGCAATACAAAGAAGGTGCTTTGCCAACCAAAGCAGGAAAAGGCTCTAGCTACGAAGATAAAATTGCATGGTTAAGAAAGTTACTGCAATGGCAAGAAGAAATGGCCGACTCTGGTGACTTTGCCGAAGAGCTAAGAAATCAAGTTGTTGAAGACCGCGTGTATGTATTTACTCCACAAGGCGATGTAGTAGACTTGCCTAATGGTTCAACGCCATTAGACTTTGCTTATCATATACACACCAATGTTGGTCATAGATGTATTGGTGCAAAAGTGTTTAACCGCATAGTGCCTTTTACTTACCAACTTAAAACCGGTGATCAGATTGAAATAATTACCGGTAAAGAATCAAATCCAAAACGTGATTGGTTAAATCCAAATCTTGATTATATTCATTCATCACGCGCTCGAGCCAAAGTTCATACTTGGTTTAAACAACAAGATAAAGATAAAAACCTGCATGAAGGTAAACAGTTACTAGAACAAGAATTGGCTAGATTAAATATTCCTTGGTCAGAGGCTGAACAAGCCAAAGAACGCTTTAACATGATGACATTAGATGACTTGTTAGCAGGAATTGGCGGCGGTGACGTACGTTTAAATCAAGTGACTAATTACATTCAATCTAAGCTAATAAATGAAGAAGAACCAGAAATTGATCCAAGGTTAATTCAAAAACCACGTAAGCAGAAAAAATTCCAAAACGGCGTCGTTTTACAAGGCGTTGGTAACTTAATGAACCAATTAGCTGGTTGTTGTAACCCGATACCTGGGGATGAAATATCTGGTTATATCACTCAAGGCCGTGGCGTTGTTATTCACAGAAGTGACTGCGAACAGTTTAAAATCGTTATGAATGAACACCCAGAGCGTTTTATTGAAGCGAGCTGGGAAGAAGATTATTCAGGCGGTTATGTTTCTCATTTACGTATTATTGCTAATGACCGCAGTGGGCTAATAAGAGACGTCACTAGTATTCTGGCTAACGATAAAATAAACGTACTAGGCATGACTACTGAATCCGATACGCAAAAACAAATTGCCACTATGGGATTAAAATTAGAAGTTTATAACGTAGGCGCGTTTAATCGTGTTGTTAGTAAGCTAAGTCAACTTGATGAAATGATTGAAGTAAAAAGGCTGTGACTAAAGTTAACCAAAATTTAAATACTCTTATGGCTTTAACCGGTTTAGAAAAACTCACAACATTAATGAGTATGTTACGAGATCCAGAAACTGGCTGTCCGTGGGATTTAAAACAAACCTTTGATTCGTTAATACCTTATACCATTGAAGAAGCCTACGAAGTTGCCCAAGCCATTGAAGATAAAGATTATGCTGACTTAAAAGGTGAATTAGGCGATTTGTTATTCCAAGTGGTGTTTTACGCACAACTTGGCAAAGAACAATCCTTATTTGGTTTTGACGATATTATTGATGGTATTTGCGCTAAGTTAATTTCCAGACATCCCCATGTATTTTCTGATGCTCTATTTGAAACCGAAGCACAAATAAAACAAAACTGGGGAAATAAAAAAGCTGCTGAGCGCCAGTTTAAAGATTCAAAAAGCACTAGCGTATTAGATGATATCCCTCTGGCTATTCCTGCTATTTCCCGCGCATATAAAATTCAAAAACGAGCTGCAAGTGTTGGTTTTGATTGGCCAGATATACATGGCGCACTTGATAAGGTAAGTGAAGAAATAGAAGAAGTTAAAGCAGAGTTAATAACTAACTCAGCTAAAAGTGACACTCTTCTAGATGAAGCCAATTCAAATAAAAGCAAATCAAAGCAGTTAAGTGGCAATATATATAGTGATAACATAGATGCTATTGCCGATGAGTTAGGCGATTTATACTTTGCCTTAACCAACGTCACACGCCATTTAGGTTTAAATCCAGAGCAAGTCATTAAAGCGGCTAATAATAAATTTGAACGTCGTTTTCGTCATGTGGAAAACATAGCCACCAGCAATAATGCAAAAATAAACGAAACTAACCTTGAGCAGTTAGATATGTGGTGGGAACAAGCTAAATCAGAAACAAAGTAATACAACAGTCATTTTCCTGACCGTTTAGTCAAGTCAATATTTCCCCAAACAAGAAACGACAACAAACCTCATTAAACAAAGATAAAGTCAGGTGAATACAATTCACTTCATTTCTTGACCATATTGTCATATTTTATTCATAGTTATCCAATATGATTGGATTTCTACAAAAAGTCAGCGAATGAGACTGACACTAATAAAATCAAAGGAATACAATGAAAATAAAATATCCTATGTTGCTCGCATTGCTATCCATGCAATCCATTGCACAGGCCGAAGATCTCGAAGTAATTACAGCGCCATGCTTTAATTGCCCAGATTTATCAACCATTGCTATCGCTAGTGAGTTTAACGATAGCAGTTACTATGAAACAGTAATTCAAGCTGTATCAGATAATTTAACCGCTACAGAGATACACACATCGCTAAATGCGGTTATCAGTGAGGATCACAAAGTATTAACTTACTCTGAAGTATGGTCAGCATTAACCAAAACTGATGAAGATCCTAATAACACAGATAATGTTATTTTGTTATACAGTGGCATTTCACTTCCAAAACTGTCGAATGGCAGCGGAACACAAAGTACAGATCAAGACAACTGGAACCGTGAACACACTTGGCCTAAAAGCCATGGTTTTAGCAGCGACAGTTATGAAGCGTATACCGATATTCACCATTTACGTCCTACTGATATTTCAATAAACAGCTCTCGTGGTAATTTAGACTTTGATAACAGCGACAACGAATTAGCTGAGTCACCAAGTAACCGAGTAGATAGTGACTCATTTGAGCCGCGTGATGAAGTCAAAGGCGATGTAGCTCGTATGGCTTTTTACATGGACACACGCTATAACGGTGCTGATGTTACTCCAGATTTACAAATCGTAGACAGATTAACCTCGACAGGTGAAGCCGCATTGGGGCGTTTATGTCGTTTAATTGAATGGCATAATGGCGATCCCGTGGATACTACTGAGGAAACTCGTAACAACCGTATTTATGAGTTTCAAGGAAATCGTAATCCATTTATTGACCACCCTGAATGGGTAGATATTTTATTTACCGCAGATGCGTGTACTGACACTCCAGTTGATGACACAGATCCTGACGAGGGCAACTCTGATGAAACCGATCCAGTAGAGACAGACCCAGATGATACTGATACTGGTGGCTCTACAAGTTCAGCTTCATTATTCATTTCTGAATATGTTGAAGGCAGCAGCTACAACAAAGCTCTAGAATTATACAACCCAACAAGTAGTGACATAGATTTAGCTACCGACGGTTACACATTAGGCCGCTTTAGTAATGGTGGTACAAGCGCAACTAACATTAGTCTTTCTGGTGTTATTGCAGCCAATAGTACTTTTGTTATTGCTCATACATCAGCGAATGACGACATTCAAGCGGTTGCAGATTTACTAACAGGCTCTTTAAGTCATAACGGCGACGACGCTTATATTTTATATAAAGGTGACGACGTTGTAGATTCATTTGGTAATGTTGGTGAAGACCCTGGTTCTGAATGGGGCGAAGATGACTTTGCAACAAAAGATAATACGTTACGCAGAAACCCTACTGTTATTTCTGGCGATACAATATTCGATGATGCTTTCGCTCCTGAACTTGAATGGACAGGTTTTGGCACTGATATTGTTTCTGGTTTAGGTGAGCACACTATTATCAATCCAGAAATTTATATTTCAGAATACATTGAGGGCAGTAGCTACAACAAGGCATTAGAGTTATATAATCCTGCGGGGTCTTCTGTTGATTTATCAGCTAATAATTACCAATTAGCTCGTTTTACTAATGGTTCAACAACTGGAACGTCTATTGATTTAACCGGCGTTATTGCAGGTAACGATGTATTTGTTATTGCCAATAGTTCAGCTGCAGAAGCTATTTTAGATGTTGCAGATCAATTATCTGGAAATATTTCTCATAACGGTGACGACGCTTATGTTCTATACAAAGATGGTGTTGTTATTGATTCATTTGGCCGTGTTGGTGAAGATCCAGGTTCAGAATGGGGTTCGGATTTACAAGGCACACAAAACAATACGTTAGTGAGAAAAAGCAGCGTTACGGTTGGTGATACTATTTCTGATGATGAATTTACACCTAGCTTTGAGTGGGATGGATTCGATAGTGATACATTTGACTATTTAGGTTTCCATAATTCAAGCGAAGGTGAAGACACAACAGAGCCTGAAATTGTAGAAATTGGTTTATGTTTTGACCCTGCAACGCTTATTAGTGCAATCCAAGGTAACACTGATATATCACTAGTATTAGATGAGACGCATATTATTGAAGGTGTGGTAACAGGCGTATTTTCTGAGCTAGGCGGTTATTTTGTGCAGGAGCAATCGGCTGATGAAGATGGAGATGCAACAACATCTGAAGGTATTTTTGTTGTAAATAATGAAGAAACATACCCAACAGTAGGTTCTGTTGTGCGTGTTGTTGGTGTAATTGAAGAAAGTTATAACAAGACTCAGTTAGTCGCTAGCAACAGCTTGTTTGATTGTGGTACAGACACTGTAACTGAAACTCTGCTATCACTACCATTTGAAACTGCAGATACTCCAGAAGCGTTGGAAGGTATGTTGATCACGTTAAATAATGAACTAACCGTATCTGATAACTACAGCTTAGGCCAATACGGTGAAGTAACGTTATCGAATGGTCGTTTGTTTAATCCAACTAACCTGTTTTTACCAAATTCTGATGAAGCCATTGCTTTAGCTGAAGCAAATACCCTAAATACAATTATTTTAGATGACAATGTTAACGGCAGTAACCCTGAAGATGTTATTTATCCTACAGGGGGATTAAGTGCTGATAACACATTACGTTCTGGCGATAGTGTTTCTTCGGTAACTGGTATTATGGATTATAGCTTTAGTGCATATCGTGTTCTTCCAACGATTGATCCTGTTTTTGTACAAAGTAACCCAAGAACAGAAGCTCCTGAGCTTGTCCCTGGTAATTTAACGGTAGCTAGCATTAATGTACTTAATCTATTTAATGGTGATGGCCTTGGCGAGGGGTTCCCAACCTCACGTGGCGCAGATACATTTGTAGAATATGAACGTCAAGTTGCAAAAACAGTTTCAGCTTTAGTCGCTATGGATGCAGACATTGTTGGTTTAATGGAAATTGAAAACGACGGGTTTGAAACCACCAGCACTATTGTTGAGTTAGTCAATAAGGTAAACGAAGCGCTTGGCGATACCATTTATGCTTATGTAGACGCAGAAACCACAATTGGAACCGATGCAATTGCAGTTGGCTTGTTATACAAAACAGCAAACGTGACACCAGCGAGTTCTGTTTTATTAAATACAGACAGTACATTTAATCGTCCACCAGTTGCACAAACATTTAGCATAACCGGCAGTGATGAAGAAATAACGGTCATTGTAAATCACTTCAAATCAAAAAGTTGTAGCAGTGCTTCTGGTGATGATGCAGACCTAGGTGATGGTCAGAGTTGCTATAACGCAACACGTGTAACTCAAGCACAATTACTAATGGAATGGATCAGCACAAACGAAGAATTAAGTGTACAAGAAAACCTGTTAATAATGGGGGATTTAAACGCTTACGCAAAAGAAGATCCAATTACTGCTTTTGTAACAGGCGGTTACACTAACCTTATTGAAAAATTTGCAGGAGCTGAAGCATATTCTTATTCTTACAGTGGTTTATTGGGTTATTTAGATCACGCATTGGCAAGTCCCGCATTGGTTGAGAAAGTAATAGATGCAGGTGAATGGCATATTAATGCTGACGAACCTAGAGTACTGGACTACAACGTCGAATATAAATCAGACACTCAAGTTGATGATTTTTATTCGGATGACGCTTACAGAATGTCAGATCACGACCCTGTTGTGATCAGCTTATTCTTTGAACCAACACCAGAGCCAGTTCTATTAGGTGATTGGGATGGTGATAACGATGTAGATTGGAAAGATATTTTTCAGTTCTTTGCAGCTATCCATAAGCACCAAGATATTGATATGTCATTTGATTTAAACAACGATGATAAAATTAACTTACGTGACGTCCGAGTTATGAGTAGTTTATGTACATATCGCAACTGTAGTGAACAAGACGTTAAAAAACATGGCTCTAATAAGTATGGTTCTAATAAACCCCACTCAAAGAGCCATAAGTCCAATTCAAAGCAAGATAATTCAAAGTCGCACGGCTTTGACAAATACAACTCAAATCAAAAAAATTCGAATAAGCATTAATCACGTTTATTCATTTTGAGTTATACAAATAATAAAATGCCAGAGCTAGCTCTGGCATTTTTTATCTCACAAAAAAACGCTAAAAGATTGCTCTTTTAGCGTTTCTTATTTACAACTAATGACTTAATTAGTTAACCATTAGTTGCTCAAAACCAGAGTTAAATCGCTTCTATTTCAGCGTATTGCTCTTTTAGCTTATCAACCGTTTGTTGGTATTCAGCCATTTTAGCTTGCTCTTTTTCAATAACAGCCGGTGGCGCATTACTTACAAACTTCTCGTTAGATAACTTACCAGATACACGTTGTAACTCTTGATTCGCTTTTTCCATTGCTTTAGTTAAACGCGATAACTCAGCGTCTTTATCGATTAAACCAGCCATTGGAATAAGTACATCCATTACGCCAACTAAACCTGATGCCGATGCTGGAGCTTTTTCACCGTCTGCTAATACATTAATTGTTTCTAATTTAGCTAACGCCATTAAGAATGCTTTATTTGCAGTTAAACGCTCAAGATCTTGAGCTGACGCATTACGTAACAATACGTTAATTGGTTTGTTTGGCGACAAGTCCATTTCACCACGGATATTACGGATAACTAAAATAAATTGTTTTAACCATTCAACATCGGCAACCGCTTGTTCATCAACCAAGTCTGCATTATACGTTGGGTAAGCATTTAACATTATGCTTTCAGCGTCTGCTGTTAGGCCAGTTAGAGGCTGTACACGTTGCCAAATCGTTTCTGTAATAAACGGCATAATTGGGTGCATTAAGCGTAATAACGATTCTAATACCACAACCAATGTTTTACGTGTTGCGCGTTGTTGTATTTCTGAACCTGTATTGATCACTGGTTTAGTTAGCTCTAAGTACCAACCGCAGAATTCATTCCAAGTGAAGTCATATAAAGCATTAGCCGCTAAATCAAAGCGGTATGCATCCAAATGACCACGTACCATTTGAATAGTGTTTTGCATTTGCCCTTGGATCCAACGATCCGCTAATGAATATTCTAATTCAGCGTCTGTGGCTGTTTTGCCACAATCAAACTCTTCTGTATTCATTAATACGTAACGGCTAGCGTTCCATAATTTGTTACAGAAATTACGGTAACCTTCTAAACGTTTCATGTCCCAGCTAATGTCGCGGCCAGTTGAAGCAAGCGCTGCTAAGGTGAAACGTAATGCGTCTGTTCCGCTAGTTTCCATCCCATCGGGGAATTCTTTACGGGTACTTTTCTCAATTTTTGCAGCCAGTTTTGGTTGCATCATGTTGCCAGTACGTTTTGCTACTAAGGTTTCTAATTCAATACCGTCAATAATATCTAATGGGTCAATTACGTTACCCTTAGATTTAGACATTTTATCACCGTTTTCGTCACGGATAAGGCCTGTAACGTAAACCGTTTTAAATGGTACTTGTGGTTTGCCTTCTTCATCTTTAATAAAGTGCATGGTCATCATGATCATACGCGCAACCCAGAAGAAGATAATGTCAAAACCCGTTACCAATACATCGGTTGGGTGGAATTTTTTCAAATCTTCTAAATTATCAGGCCAGCCTAATGTCGAGAACGTCCAAAGTGCCGATGAGAACCAAGTATCTAATACGTCTTCATCTTGACGAAGTTTTACATCGTCAGCTAAACCATTAGCCGAGCGAACCTCGCTTTCGCTGTTGCCTACGTATACTTTGCCATTTTCGTCATACCAAGCTGGAATTCTGTGTCCCCACCAAAGTTGACGAGAAATACACCAGTCTTGCAAATCACGCATCCAAGCAAAGTACATATTTTCGTACTGCTTTGGCACAAATTTAATGTCGCCATTTTCAACCGCTTCCGTTGCAACTTTCGCCATTGACTCAACACGCACATACCATTGGTCTGTCAGCATAGGTTCAATAACAACACCACCACGGTCACCATAAGGAACCGTTAATTCGTGCTCTTTAATTTCCTCTAAGTTTCCACTCTCATCCATTGCAGCAACAACGGCTTTACGTGCAGAAAAGCGTTCTAAACCTTGGAACTGTTCAGGTAAGTCAGTTGAATACACATCGCTTTCTTCACCGTTCGTATTAAATACCTGTGCTTCTGTACGAATGTGTCCAACAAAATCTAATACGTTGATCATAGGTAAGTTATTACGTTTACCTACTTCGTAGTCGTTAAAGTCGTGTGCTGGTGTGATTTTTACACAACCGGTTCCTTTTTCCATGTCGGCATGTTCATCACCAACAATAGGAATTAAACGACCAACCAATGGCAATACAACTGATTTACCAATTAAGTCTTTATAACGTGGATCTTCTGGATTTACCGCAACAGCTGTATCACCTAATAAGGTTTCAGGACGGGTAGTAGCAACAACTAAGTAGTTTTTACCGTCTGCCGTTTTTTGGCCATCAGCCAACGGATAACGGAAATGCCACATGTGGCCTTTTTTGTCTTTGTTCTCAACTTCTAAATCAGAAATAGCGGTTTGCAGTTTAGGGTCCCAGTTAACCAAACGCTTACCACGATAAATTAAATCGTCGTTGTATAAATCAACAAATACTTTTTCTACGGCTTTTGATAAACCTGGATCCATTGTGAAACGTTCACGTTCCCAATCTACCGAGTTACCTAAACGGCGCATTTGTTTGGTGATTGTGCCACCAGATTCGGCTTTCCAATCCCAAATTTTTTCAATGAATTTTTCACGGCCTAAATCTTTACGAGTGACATCACCTTCTGCAGCTAACTGACGCTCTACAACCATTTGTGTTGCGATACCAGCGTGGTCAGTACCTACTTGCCACAATGTATTGTAACCATCCATACGTTTGTAACGCGTTAGAGTGTCCATGATTGTGTGTTGGAACGCGTGTCCCATGTGCAAACTACCAGTGACATTTGGTGGTGGAATGACGATGCTATAACTGTCCCCTTTACCTGAAGGTTTAAAATGACCTTTAGATTCCCATTCTTCATACAAAGATTGTTCGATATCGGTTGGGTTATACGTTGTTTCCATGATGGTTTTAGCCTTGAATTTCTGTAAAGATTAATTTGATATTTTTTCTATCGACAAACGTTATTTAAACTTAGTTAATAAAACGTCGCTTAAACGATTGAATCTGGAATTTGGTTGGTTGTTAAATTAAAGCCCGCTTGCTTCAGCAATTTATAACGCTCTCTTGCTGCTGCTTTACCGGCTTCATCGTTTGGCACAAAATCATGCCATTCATTAACACCTTTTAATTTTGCTACATAGTCAGGCAGCTTTTGACATATGTTAACAAAACAGCCACGCCTTTGCTGACTTGGTTCCCAATTTATTTCAACGGGTGAACCATAATGAGGGCCTTCACCAGGCAAGTTATGCGGAATAAACCTATCCGCTTCAAACTGCCATAACCAATCATCAACTATGTGAGCTTGATCTTGGTTCTCGACCCCAATTAATAGCTTTTTATTTTGGCGATATAAATCTGCCGCTAACACGCAAGCATAATGAATGTGCGCCGTTACATTTGCCTCTTTGGCGTGAGCAGGCGCTTGTTGTTGTTCTGATAATATCCAGAAAATTGCATTCATTGATTATATTCTATTTGTTAATTTACTATATTTAATACGTTATCAGCTCTAGTTCTGCTCAACTGAAATACCAGCACGGTTCATTAAGAACTGCGTTAACATTGGAACAGGACGGCCAGTTGCGCCTTTTTTAGCACCACCGCTTACCCATGATGTGCCCGCAATATCTAAATGCGCCCAGTTATACTTTTTAGTAAATCTAGATAAGAAACAAGCTGCGGTAATTGTACCAGCATCACGTCCACCTAAGTTACTAAAGTCAGCAAATGGACTGTCTAATTGATCTTGGTATTCATCCCATAAAGGTAAACGCCATGCTCTGTCGCCACTTTGCTCTGATGCATTTAACAGCTCATGGGCTAATGGATTATGTGAACTTAATAAACCAGATGCATGTTTACCCAAAGCAACTACGCAAGCGCCAGTTAATGTTGCAATATCAATAACCAATTCAGGGTCAAAACGTTCTACATAAGTTAATGCGTCACATAATACCAAACGCCCTTCTGCATCGGTATTTAAAACTTCTACCGTTTTTCCAGACATAGTCGTTAATACATCACCAGGGCGATACGCTTTACTGCCAGTCATGTTTTCACAACCAGCTAACACACCAATCACATTAATTGGTAAGTCTAGTTCTGCTAAAGAACGCATTGTGCCTAATACACCGGCAGCTCCACCCATGTCGTATTTCATTTCATCCATGCCAGCAGCAGGTTTAATTGAAATACCACCTGAGTCAAAGGTTAATCCTTTACCAACTAAAACGATTGGCGCTTCGTCCGTTTTGCCACCATTGTAATTAATGATGGTCATAATTGATTCGTTGTCACTACCACGACCAACTGCTAGATAAGAATTCATGCCTAATTTAGCCATTTCTTCTTCACCAACCGTTTGCACAGTTACTTTATCGTAAGACTCTAACGATTTACCTTGCTCAGCTAAGTAAGCTGGATTACAAATATTTGGTGGCATATTAGCTACGTCACGACACATTTTTGCGCCATTTGAAATTGCTAAGCTGTGCTCAATCGCACTTTCGCCTAAAGGTAACTCACGTCGTGTAGGTACGTTAAATACCATTTTACGTAATGGACGACGAGCTTCGTCTTTTTTACTTTTTAATGCGTCAAAACTGTAAAGACTATCTAACGTTGCTTCTACCGCTTGTCTTACTTTCCAATAGGTATCACGACCTTTAACATGCATTTCTGTCAAAAAACATACCGACTCCATTGAGCCTGTATCGTTTAATGTGTCGATAGTTTTTTTAATAATTTGGCGATATTGACGTTCATTTAGTTCACGTTCTTTACCACAACCAACAAGTAACACACGTTCACTCAGTACATTTGGTACATGATGTAATAACAATACTTGGCCGGGTTTGCCTTCTAAATCGCCTCTGCGTAATAAATTACTAATATAACCATCACTGATCTGGTCTAACTGTTCCGCTATCGGAGAGAGTCTGCGAGGTTCATAAACGCCAACAACTATGCAAGCGCTACGCTGTTTTTCTGGACTTCCACTTTTAACACTAAATTCCATGATTTCTCCAATCGCATTTATTTTTATTATTTTTGTTTAAGCTATTCTTATTTTTTTGAAATTTTTATCGGCGATTCATCAATTTACCATTATAATAATTTCTATGCCTGTTATGATTAGGCCGCCCCAATTATAAGTAACTTACTTTAAGTTCAAGTATTACAAAATAGTTTTCTTATGAAAACAAGAAGTTTACTTATTAATTGGCATTATTCCAGTAAAAGTATACGTTTTCTAAGGTTTATTTGTGATAATTCTGCGTTATTTAACCGCTGAAGTATTTAAGTCGCAGTTTGCGGTTTTTCTAGTCTTCATGAGCATTTTTCTCAGTCAGACATTTGTTAAAATATTAGCCGACGCTTCAGAGGGTAAAATCCCCGGTTATCTTGTTGCGTCCATTATTGGTCTGCGCTTCCCACAACTTGCTGCAGTTATACTGCCTTTAAGTGTTTTTCTTGGCGTAATGCTCGCTTACGGACGACTTTATAGCGATCATGAAATGAGCGTATTAAAAGCGTGTGGTGTATCTGAATGGTACCTTACTCGCATTACGTTAATTTATGCCTTTATCTTAGCTTTTGTTGCAGGCACTGTAACTTTATATATATCACCTTTATCAGCTGAATATGAATATCAAGTAAAAGAAGAAGCTGCCTCTGAAGGTGTATTATCAACCTTGAATTCTGGCCGCTTTCAAAAAGCCGGCAGCGGTAATTCCGTGGTATTTATCCATGATATAGAACGTAAAACCTCCATTATGAAGAAAGTATTTGTTGCCAAAACTAACGACGATGGCGTTGATAATGTTGTATATTCTGACACAGGTCTGGTTGTTGAATATGATAATGGCAAGCAAGACTTAGTGCTATCCCAAGGCCATAGGTATTACACAGGCAAAGACAATAAATCACAACGACTCACCTTTTCTGAATACCAAATTCAATTACAAGATAAGGCCGTTGAAAAACGCAGTCGTAATTATGCGGCATTACCGACTTTAGAACTTGCTCAATCTGATGAGTTAGAAGCTATTGCCGAATTTCAATGGCGTATAGCCATTCCACTTTCTATTCCAATTTTAGCTATGATAGCTGTGCCATTAGCTTCAGTAAATCCAAGACAAGGCCGCTTTGGTAAAATACTGCCAGGACTCGGATTATTCTTTGCTTATTATATTTTATTAGTATTAGCTAAATCTGCGATTGAAGATGGTAATTTACCCCCTCATATTGGTTTGTGGTGGATTCATTTACTCGGTTTAGTTACTGCAACCTTGCTCTTAATTCAAGACCGAAGCGCAGGCGGTTTAATTAGACAAAAATGGCTACAACTAACAAGGAAAGGTGACTGATCATGTTTGGCATGTCTATGATTGACCGTTACATAGGTCGCACTGTATTAAGCTCAATTGGCGTGACCTTAGTTGTACTTACTGGCATTAGTTCTCTGTTTCGATTTATTGATCAAATTATGTATATTGGCCGTGGCGACTTTACCTTTTTAACCGCTGTAATATTTACCTTCTATTCCGTACCACAAGACTTAGAAATGTTTTTTCCTATGGCTGCCATGATCGGTGGTCTTGTTGCTTTGGGAGCAATGGCAACTAATTCAGAATTAATTGTTATGCAAGCTGTTGGCATGTCTAAGGCAAATATTGTAACTGCGGTATTGAAGTCCAGCACCATTTTAATATTGATCATGATGGTATTTTCAGAATGGGGTGTACCGTACGCAACACAATCAGCCAAAGAGATTAAAACCCAAGCGGTTTCTGGTGGTCAATTATACTCTGCCGAACAAGGCCTGTGGGCAAAAGATGCTGATGCGTTTATCAATATAAAAGAAGTTACCGAAGACGGTGAATTAATTAATGTAACTGTTTTTGATTTTGATGAAGAATTAAAACTTACCCAACAAATAAATGCTAAGTCTGCTCAAATCAGCAACGGTAACTGGCTGTTAAATGACGTTGTTATTAAACACTGGAACAGCAATAAAATAGAAATAACAAAGATAGATTTACTACCTTGGCCAACAGATTTATCGCCAGAAAAATTAGGCGTAGTGTCTGTAAAACCAGAGCGTATGGCTGTATCTGACTTAGTTGACTATTTAAGTTATTTAAATAAAAACGAGCAAAGCGCTAGCCGCTATGAACTCGCTTTGTGGCGGAAAATATTCCAACCATTTAACATTGCAGTGATGCTGTTATTAGCTTTATCTTTTATTTTTGGACCACTGAGAAGTGTGACTATGGGCGCAAGAGTTATATTGGGGATACTGACAGGATTTTCGTTTTTCTTGTTTGATAAAATATTTGGATCGGTTTCTTTAATTTATGAAGTGCCAACTGTGATTGGGGCATTCACCCCAACCTTAATATTTAGCTTAATCGCAGCGCGCTTGTTGACTAAAAAACAGAAATAGCAAAGCTGTAAGCAAGAAAGTGTAGTGCGTTAAATATGTATAAGCTTTTATTTATCGCTATTTTTTTGTAAAGGCTCTTCTATTCCGCGTAAATACACTTGTCTATTTGCTTCTTTAGTCAACACCACCATTTCAGTATTGGTCAATCTATCTTGTAATGACAATTTAGTTTTAGGCATCAACAATACTAAGATATTACCTAAACCAAACAACGCGAATAAAGCTCTTTTTGCAGCACGAATAAACGAAACTGGCTCGTCGTTAGTACTTTGAATTTTCACGCGCCACGCTCTCATTCCTAGCGTTTGACCACCATCATACCAAAACCAAGCGTAAAACCCCCAAATCACAGCAATCGTTTCAACTTTAAACCACCATTGCTGATTTAAATACGCAGAGTGATCTTGGTAACCCGTCAACGTAAACAGATCAAACGACACTAAGATAAACAAGACACCTAAATTGATAATACTAAGCAACATAGTTAAGGCAATAACCGCCAACAAGTCATAAACAATAACCGCTAAACGTTTAAAAAAACCAGCACGAGGGAAAACTTCAGACATAAATTTCTATTCGTTTCATTAAATAAACAATAATTGCCAGCTAGTCTAACAACAAAACCGTCAAATCCAAACAACATAGAGCGCCTTGATTTAGCAATTTGCACAATATATAAACACTCAAGAGCCATATATTGATAAATCACTTGCAAGCAACCAAAGCGTGGTTATAATTCGTCTCGCTAAATGTAGCGCCGGTGTGATGGAATTGGTAGACATAGGGGATTCAAAATCCCCCGCAGAAATGCGTGGCGGTTCGAGTCCGCCCACCGGTACCATTTACTTTTATATTATTTATATTAGTAAATAAAACAACCGACTTTCTTTAATTGGAACTGTCGGTTTTTTTATGTCTGTAATTTAATAAAATCCTAGTGATATAATTGGTAGACATAGGGGATCCGCTTTTTATAAGAGCCACCCCGCAGAAATGCGTGGCGGTTCCCAATTTCAAAGAGCGCCCACCGGTACCATTTATTCTTTAGAATGAATGAGAGATAACCGACTAACTCAATTTGAGGTGTCGGTTTTTTTATGCCTGAAATTCAGCAACTTTAGCATAGAATTGGTAGACATAGAGGATTCGCTTTTCATAAGAGCCGCCCCGCAGAAATGCATGGCGGTTCCCAATTTCAAAGAGCGCCCACCGGTACCATTTATTCTTTAGAGTGAATGAGAGATAACCGACTAACTCAATTTGAGGTGTCGGTTTTTTTATGCCTGAAATTCAGCAACTTTGTAGTAATAGAATTGGTAGGCATAGGGCACTTTTCATAAGAGCACCTTTTCATAAGAGCTACCTCGCAGAAATGCGTGGCGGTTCCCAATTTCAAAGAGCGCACACCGGTACCATTTATTCTTCGGAATGAATGAGAGATAACCGACTAACTCAATTTGAGGTGTCGGTTTTTTTATGTCTAAATTTTAAGTTATCTTAGATATAATTCAAATCAAGTGATCTAACCCTATTGCTTCTAACTTTTACACTGTCTCCCCTTCCTCACAAATAAACAAACCTTCAACAAACGTAACTTTTTGTTATTATGGATTTTTTAGATTTAAACTCCAAGGGAATGTTATGAAGCACTTGAATATCGGTTTGTTATTACTTACTTCAATTGTTCTACTTTCTGGATGTGTCTCATTTCCAAGTCAAATGAAAATACTCAAAACATCTGTTGAAATTATAGATTATAGAGATATTGATTATTTCAAAGTTGGAGTTAATAGAGAATCGATATCTGCACCGACAATCGAAATAAAGTTTATTGGTTCTGCACCTTTCGCATATATGAAAAGCAATGGATACATACAGCAGATGCGATGTTATGTCTACAAATCAGAAACTAAATACTATGATAACAATGGATTTACACAAGTTTATTTCGACAGAATGATAACCCCAAGGGACCCAGAACAAAGTTATGACAAGCAGCATGGTGACGAAAAACTTCAATATGTTTCATACGCATATAGAGGACTGACTGCTGACAAAACAATAAGTGGGGGTGAAGATATTGATTTAACAAAGTCAAATTATCATCATATAGAATGTGGTCTTTGGGGAGTGACTATACTTGGACCGCATGTTAGATCAAATGTAATTAAAATAAGCAAGCTTGAACTTATCGAACTATATCACCAGTATTTGGCTAGCCCCCCAAATAATAATGTTAAAAAGTTGAATCTCTGGATTAGTGAAAACAAAAAACACTAACAATGTGCTAATCAACGGGGTTAAAACCAGCCCCTCCCTCACAAATAAACAAACCTTCAACAAACGTAACTTTTTGTTATTATGATTTTTTTAGATTTAAACTCCCAAGGGAATGTTATGCAGTATTTGAATACCAAGCGTTTTAATTTATCTATGCTAAATATGAGCTTTTTATTATTGTTAATAATAAGCAGTTCAGCCTTTGCTAATACTCAATTACACTTTAACAACAATAAAACAGTTTACTTGCAAGGTTCTGATTTAACTTGGTTTAGTTTACCTATTAAACATCGTTACCATGAAATAAAATTAACTGTAATTGTGGATGATAAAACCTTATTTTATCCAATCATTACACTCTACGATCAATTTAAAAACGTACGAAGTGAAATAAAAAGTCCAATTAATGTTAAGTCTATTGGTGCTTACAAAGAAGGCGTTGAAATTAGTATTCCGTTTGGGCCTGAAGATGTTTATATGTCCATTAATATGCCGCAGGAGTTAGTTGGCCAGCAATTTAATATTACACAAAATCAAAACACTGTAATTCCAGTATTTTCAAATGGTTCTACATACTATGTTCCTTCAGGAAATAATCAATATTCAGTAACTTATACGTTAATGGATAAAGGCTTTATTGAATTGGCATTACCGGAAGAAAATAAATTTAGTCCAGAGTATAAACAAAACGGCTGGTACTTTGATTTAGGTGTTAACTTTGGTGGAGACACAATAGCTAACAATCCTGGAGGTGATAACTACAAAGCGGGTGGTGGCGCACTTCTGATGCTTGGTTATGACTGGCCTTCTAATGATGATTTTAGTTATCAAGTATCAACCGGTTTTCGTTATCAAGGAGCTCAATTAGGTGATGGAGAGAACTTTGGTTTGGTAAGTCGAGTTGAAGCTGACTATGACTTTGGAGAATACCATCTTGGCATTGGCCTACATTTAGATATTTTAAGCCATACTAAAGATGAGTTCGGAAAGAAAACTAAAATAGATGACTCTATTTCCCCATTCATCAGTGCATCTTGGGAAATGCTACCTCATATAAATTTAACAGGCACTTATATGTTTGCAGAATTTACCGACGAAAATGATGTTGTATATAAAGGAAACCAGTTTGGTTTGGGATTAAGAATGACAGGATTAAATTTTATTCCCTAACGAAAATACAAATGAGCTTTTTGTGTTGTCCTATACTTAAATCAGGTAAAAAATAAAATACACATAAAAACAAATCTAAAAACAAAGTTCAGGTATTATCTTTTCAAAGGAACAATCAAAGGCTCTCTAATGAAGTATCTATTTAACTCACTCTTATTTTCATGTCTATTTTTAATAGTTTTCAATGTTCATGCAGAGAAACCATTATCTAAAGAACTTATTGAGCAATATGCAGCAGCCAGTAAGCAATTAGATACCTTGCTAAGCAGTAGCTCTGATATGAATGAGAATACAACTCAAGTGAATAACCAAAATGAAATGCTTGCCTTTATACGTACACTAGACATTTATCCTGAATTTAAAGCAGGGGTTATAGACAAGGGCTTTGATGATATTGAAGATTACCTAAATACAGGAACGCGTGTTTTCAATGCAACGTTTAGCTTTAACATGAGATATTCAGGTAGCCCAAGCAAGATGCTTGAGACGATGAAAACACAACTAGCTGAAACGAAGAAACAAGGACTGCAATCTCCAGCAACAATAACTCAAATGGAAGCTAGCATAGAGCAAATGACTCAAAATCTACCTTTAATGGAGAAAATGCTCTCGGATACGTTAGCGCCAGATCTTGAGTTTGTAAAAGAACATAACTCATGGATTAATAAAGTAATGTCTGCTAAGTAAATCATAATTGAATTAGCACAGCTGAATTAACACAGCTAAAGCGAATCGTATGGTTCACTTTTTTGTTTTCAGCTCCCCAAATTGACTCTTACTTTAGTTCTAAAACTAAAAGTACTTACGCCCCTCCACTCCCGCTGCATTTGGGTTTACTTTATTTGGACTTTTGATCTCTTTCCAATTATCCACTCGTTTACCAATATTTAAATGTGGAAAACGTTCATTACCTGTGTGTGCCAACCCTAAAAACTGTAATAATTTAGGTAAGCTGTCTGCTTGGCTGATATCAATACTTAGTAAGTCATTTCGTCCTTGGAAATAATCATTCACTTGTTGTTCGTGTTTTTGATAACAACTTGTTAAATGACTTTCATCCAGAGGATCCTCAACATCACCAATGCCAAAAACTTGGCTAAAACTGCGCTTTAATATTGGATTTACGTATTCGCTTCCTTGCTGCTTATTGTCAATACCTAAGCTCGGAAGCATTTTATGCAGTAACATTTGTATTGATGGCAACCATTGTAATAATGGGCGCTTAAGGTACACAAATTTGGAATTGGGGAATAACTGATCTAACTGCTGATAATCAGTAAAACAAGGACAATCAGATACAACGTCAGCTAATTCAAAAGCGCGTTTGGTGTAAGCGGTGTGCGCTACTTTATAATGCTCAAGTAAAGTCACACTTATACTTGTTGTGCCCGTTCTAGGTAAGCCGATAATAAAAAGTTTATTCATGAAGTCTCGTGATTAAAACTAAGGAGCACACTGTAAATTAAAACATATAAATGTGAAAACTGAATTTGAAATTTTACTGACTTTTAACAATTAAACACTCTATTACTTTAAGAACATCTAATGAAATATCAACAGTGACATCAATAACATAAATGCTTTATAGTCTTAGCTCTTCTAAAAATATGACTTTAAAAAGCGCCGTTTAGAAGATAAGAAATAAGCATAATAAAAAATTATATGCTGGGTAAATAAAAGCCGACTTTCTTAATATAAGGATTGTCGGTTTTTTTATGGTTATAATTTAGCTGGATAAACATTTAAGACATTATATAAATGCCAAATCGTTATATCTAACTAAGCGATTTTACTCACATTAATTGAGGTCTCATTATTAGAGGTTAGCGGACAACTTGCTTAAACCAGTTAATATGACTAGTTTTACTAAGACTTTAGTCGTAATTCATACCTTTTATATTGACCTTCTATCGTCATAGTTAAACACTATAAAAAAAGAAGGAATTACTATGGTTTACTTCAGACTCATCAGCATATTATCGCTTTTCCCTTTATTTATAATTGGTTACCTAAACAATTCAATTACCCCAACCTTTGCGCTTATTGGTATTTTACTTAGTTGCTTTCTTCTACCACTATTGTGTTCTAGAGCTTCAAGTGCAGACAATCAAGGCGCCAAAATTAAAGGGGCGGATGTAGAGTCCGATAACTTTTATACCCAAATAAGTCAGAAGGTCACCAGTGCCACCTCAAAAATGGCAATAGGTGCAGCGGAAGTATCCTATTTTGTTGATAACTTAAATAAAGATATACATCTTACACGTGATGACAGCGAACAAATTACACAAGCCGTTGAAACACTATCCGATACAGGCATGACACTTTCCACAAGTCTTGGCCAATTAACTCACACCATGCATGACACGGCAGAATCCAGTCGTAGCGCTCAACAGTCACTAAAACAAAGTGCAGATCAAGTAAATGAACTCACACAAAAAGTACAAACCGCCAGTGAACAGTTAGCCTTGTTAACCAAAAGTGCCGACGATATAGACACCATTACAGCGGTTATTATTGGAGTTTCAGCACAAACCAACTTATTAGCGCTAAATGCAGCGATTGAAGCGGCCAGAGCGGGAGAATTAGGACGAGGGTTTGCGGTAGTTGCAGATGAAGTTCGTGCTCTAGCAGGTAAAAGTGCAGACGCTTCTGAACAAATATCCACATTATTAACTGACGTGCGCCGTAACAGTGAACTTACTAATCATGAGATGTCGTCGCTCAAAGAATTAACCGAATCATTATCAACCACATTATT
Source organism: uncultured Psychrosphaera sp. (assembly GCF_947500655.1). Taxonomy (GTDB): domain Bacteria; phylum Pseudomonadota; class Gammaproteobacteria; order Enterobacterales; family Alteromonadaceae; genus Psychrosphaera. Next base: position 87,104 of record NZ_CANMSK010000003.1, read on the forward strand.
GGGTGAAACCCAGCGCTTTATAACGCTAACAGAAGAAGTACAAAACGCATCAAAAGTACTTTCCGAAGTGGAAAGTTCAGGCGAGAAATTAGGCAGTACAAGTGCTCAAATTGGTGGTTCAATAACAAATATTAATTCGTCACTGCAAGACATATCGACTCGTAGTGAACATTTATCAACTGAAGCATCAGCCTTAAGCAATGGTGCTGAAGTTGTATTTAGAGAGTTAGACAAAGTTGATCAATCACTGTTTTTCTCTGAGTTAGTTAAAACCGCAAAAGTTTCGGCTCAAGCCCTTGGTGAACTCTTTGAAGCTGCAATTGATAGTGGCGGCTTAAGCCAACAGGCTGTGTTCTCAACAGAATACCTGCCAATTAAAGGCACTAACCCACAAAAGTTTAGTACCAGTTACGATCACTTTACCGATGAAAACTTTCCAGCTATTCAAGAAGCGGTATTAGAACAATATGATGAAGTTATGTTTGCTGGTGCGGTAGATACAAAGGGATATTTCCCGACTCATAACAAAAAATTTAGCCAAGCACTAAGTGGCGATTACGACAAAGATTTAATTAATAACCGTACTAAACGAATTTTTGATGATCCAACTGGACGACGTTGTGGAGCGCATACTGATAGTTTCTTATTACAAACTTATAAACGCGATACTGGTGAAATTTTACATGACTTGTCTGTACCAATTTATGTAAAAGGCAAACATTGGGGTGGATTTCGAATGGGCTTTAAATCAAAAAGCTAGTTGCCGGCTATTGCTATCGCTATAACCGGAAACTAAATTTAATGTGACACTTAATCCTGCTTACAAACCGTTATGGTATTGCACTACCGTTGAGTCTGGTACCAAGGTGTTAATGGTTTCAATTGGTGCTGTCTCACCACTAAGCAATTGTTCAAACTGCTCAATTAAGGTTACTTTATCTGGTGAGGTTTTATCGCCAGCGCCAATATTGGTTAAATCAATCATAAAGCTGTCAAACAAGTCTGATAAGTCTTTGATGATCTCAGTATTTAAGAACTGATCTTGATTATAAATACTTGGGTAACCGGCTTTTTGTTTGTCGATAGCAAACGAGTCACCTTTAAGGTTGGTGATACTGGTCGATTTATCACAAGACAGCATACAGCCATTGTCTATACGTGGTTTTTCACAACCAACACTTTGTTGGAAGAAACACTGTCTACTTGTCATCAATAATATTGGATGATAAATGCTGTACATCATCTTAAAGTTATCCGGACGCGCCATGTGTCTAATTTGCTTGAAGTTTATCTCGTTAGAAATAAACGCACCGGCACAATCAAATTCTTGCTGTAAACCTAATAACGCATACGAGTTAGTGGTGTTTAAAAACGGACCTGCTATCCACTTAATACCTAACGCGTTCGCTTCATAAGCGATACCTGTGTTGTTAGTCACAATCAGTTTAGGTTTAACCTGCTTTAAAATATTAACCGCTACATCGTAATCCTTGCCGATTAACACTGGTGGAAACCAAGGTATTAAACGAGGATTTTGATTTAAAAAATCTATGTAGTGTGTGCAGTCACGTTTGTAAGCATCTGGCAATTTGAAGTAAATATCCGCGTCGGTAGAATCCGCTAATACCACATCCGCTTCGTCACAAATTAGAATACTCAAGTCTGCTTTTTTAAGGCCGGCTGTTTGCGGTTTTTGATGTTTAGTTAACGGCGGCAATATCACTTCTGGGTGAATTGGCGTGTGCTTGTTAAGAATGAGTGATATTTCATTTCTAATCGCAGTCAGCTCTTTATAAGGAATACTTAAGCCGTCATCTAACCCATCTGAGTTTAACTCAAGTAAGTCATACTCTTCATTGTTTAAGCTTCTGAATCTTTTACTTAGCGTGCTCTCATCTAAGCTTAACTGCTCACTTTTAACTAATGAACTGGTTGAAGTAATTTCAAACGATTTAGTCTCTGTTGTTAACAAGCTAGAAATATATTCTTGGGTTGTTACCGTAACGGTAAATACGTCGCCAAGTTTCCCTGAGAAGTTTAACGTTAATGGTATTTTATCTATGCTTAGATGTTTGATTTTATCTAACATGATGTCTTGCAGTTCGCTTTTCTCTTTGTTTAGATCTTTCTCAACTTGTTGAATTTGAACTACCGATATAAGGTCGCTGCTCTCGATACCAGGTTTTCTTAATACCAAGCTTTCCGCAACTTGTTTTTCTACACCGTTTTTCTCTAGTGCATAAACTTTAGAGTTATCTCTTGGGTTGTCGATAAACATCGACTGATTTAAATCGCCACGTAAAAAAGCATTGGAGAAGTCGCGGTTAAATACTTTATATAAACGCTCGCCATCTTCTAACAACTCACCGGTTTTTAAGAACCCGTCAATTTGCTTGCGGAAACTATCAATAACCGTATGTACATAACTTGCGCCTTTAATACGCCCTTCTACTTTGAAAGAATGGACGCCGGCTTCAATTAACGCAGGCAGGTCAAAAAAGGCTGAATTGTCTTTGATATTAAGTGGAAAATTATTACCAGATTCAGTGGTTTCATATTCTTCACGACAAGCTTGGCTACAACGGCCACGGTTACCTGAATTGCCAACACTTGCAGAGGTGGAGTAACACAAACCAGAAAACGCAATACAAAGCGACCCATGGACAAATACTTCCATCAAGACATCGTGCTCAACGCCAACTTTAGTTAGTTCTGTGATCTCACGTAAGTTCATTTCTCTGGATAAATTAACACGGGAAGCGCCAAACTTTTTCAAGAATGGAATTTGCCCTGCATTATGTGTGGTCATTTGCGTTGAGGCATGAATATCAAGAGTTGGATAATATTTTTTCAATACATAAAGCAAACCAAAATCTTGGATAATAACGCCATCTAATGTGGTGTTTACCAACTTATTTAATAATTTAGTTAATGCTTTAAATTCGTGCTCTAAAATAACAATATTAAGGGTTAAGAATATCTTACATTCGTATTGATGCGCCAAACGAATTAGACCAACAAGTTGTTCAAATGTGATATTACCCGCACGATTACGTGCATTAAATGTATTTAACCCGCAATAAACGGCATCAGCTCCGGCTATGATTGCGGCTTTAATTGCTTCGGCGTCTCCACCTGGGGCGAGTAATTCAATTTTTGGGTTCATATGTACAACTTGTTATCTACAAAACTTTGGGCGGGGATTTTACCTGTATAATTAAAGAATGAATATGGTTAAAATGCTTATTCCTACTAAAATACTCAACTATTATTAATACTGCAGGCAAAGAATACAACGTGATGAAAGATAATGTTAATAAAGCCAGTGAGTTACCAATACTCTACTCGTTAAGAAATTGCCCTTTTGCCATGCGCGCAAGATTAGCAATATTTCGTTCACAATCTCCAGTCATCCTGCGTTCTATTGTATTAAATGACAAACCTGCGGAAATGTTAACGGCATCACCAAAAGGCACAGTGCCAGTTTTAGTGTTACCGAAAGAAGATAATGGCAAAACCGTTATTGATGAAAGCTTTGATGTTATGGTTTGGGCGTTAACACAAAGTGATCCGGACGATTTATTACATGCTGGAGAAGCAGCAATATCACAAGATATGTTTAGTTTAGTGAGTAAATTTGATAACGAATTTAAGTCCGCACTAGAACAGTACAAAGCCGCCAAACGTTACCATGAAGACAACTTAGTTGAGCGCCGACAAGTTTGCGAAGCTTATATTGCAGATTTGGAGCAAAGGCTAACAACGCATACTTTTTTAGTTTCCAACCGAGAAAGTTTCGCTGATTTGGCGTTATTACCTTTTATTCGCCAATTCGCCAAAGTGGAACGTAAGTGGTATTTACAATCACCTTATCCAAATTTGAAACAATGGTTAAATAATTATCTACAAAGTGCCATGTTCAACAAAGTAATGGCGCAGCATCCTTTGTACCTATCCACTGACGAAGTGATTTATTTTTAATTCGCTTTTTTTACTTTGCTAACAAAAAACCGACATCAAATTACTCTAATGTCGGTTTTTATTTCTTGGATTAAAATAACAATAAAAGCTACTTCATTACTGAATACTTACTTATGTAAATGCACATCCATTTGTGGGAATGGGATATTAAGCCCTTCTTTACCAAATGTTTTGTATACATTTTCATTCATGTCGAAGAATACGCCCCAATAATCTGGTGCTTTTACCCAAGCTCTTACCGCGAAGTTAACTGAACTGTCTGCTAATGCTGATACCGCAATAAAGACTTCAGGATCTTTTAAGATTCTTTCATCCGCATCACATAACTGTTTAATTACCTGACGTGCTTTGTCTAGATCATCACCGTATGCAACGCCGATTGTCCAATCAACACGTCTTTTTTCTTCCGTTGAATAGTTGATCATTGAAGAGGTTGATAAACCACCATTTGGGATAATAATGGTCTTATTATCTGGCGTTTTTAATATGGTATTAAATATTTGGATTTGCGCAACAGATCCTACATAACCTTGTGCTTCAATGACATCACCCACTTTAAACGGTTTGAATAGCAGTATCATTACACCGCCAGCAAAGTTCTGTAACGTACCAGACAATGCCATACCAACCGCTAAACCTGCAGCACCTAAGATTGCAATGAAAGACGTCATTTCAATGCCTAACATTCCAAGCACACTGATGAACAACATCACCTTAAGTAACATGCCTAACATGCTAAGTAAGAAAGGTTTAAGTGACGGGTCAACGCTGCCCTTATCTAACGCAATTCTTACGCTACCAACAACCGCTTTTATTACCCAGCCACCTATAAATAGAACAGCGATTGCCGCTAATAAGTTAGGACCGTTAGTTAGCACCAACTCAGTTAACTTATCTAATAATACTTGTGGATCCATGAATTTCCCTACATTTTTAGTGAGTTATATAATCGAATCAAGCATAGCAATATATTGATTAATCACCACTTTGATTACACATTTTTACAATTAATACTTGCTGTTTACTTGTAGGCTTAGCTTTATGCTTATACTATCGGGTGAAAGCAGTTTGGCTTGCCCCAATAATTGGAAAGATTAGATTCATGGATTGTCGTTTAATCACTCAGTTTTTTGCTAATGCGGTGTCTATAAAACGCAGCACTAAAAAAATATTAACTGTAATTAGTTTTATGGCTTTGATTGTTGTTCCGCAATTTCCAGCGTTTGCTAGTACACCTTGTTGGTTAACAAATCTAAATGCCAATAACAAAAACATTTATGGTGTATCTAGTAAAATAAGTGCGTCTAATATGCCAGCTCTGCATTTTGCTAAAGCCAATGCGTTAAATAACTGGTTGTTATCTGAAGGCTTAAAGCCTGTTGAAGTAATAGAAAACCTAGCACCACTAGAACAATACTCAACACAGCAACATACTATTTATTTTCTAGATCAGTACGAAGAAAATAATCGTATTTATAGTTTAGTCTCTGATATACCAAGCTCTGACTTTATCAGCCAACGCTGTGAAATTAAGTCTTGCGATATTAAACAATGTTCACCTTTGTGGTTATGTGAAAACACAAGTGACAATATTGCTATTATTAGCATGTCTGAACGCACCGCAATGCCAAACACTCAAATTAAAAGCATCATAAAAAATGCTCAAGATATAGCTCAAACGATTAATAATACTCACGTAAAGGGCTACATTGACACATTGCATTTAAATTCAAAACAAGTAAATGTGTCAAATATTCAACAACGCTACTCAATAACCAGCTTAGTTAAGCATCAACCTAAAGTTACAATTGGGGAAATGTGTAACCTCAAAGGTACCTTGTTATCTCAGGTTAGCTTAAATAATAAAAATATTGGCTCTGCTCATAATTGGATGGCTCAACCTTTGCTAGGTAATACACTTGGCGTTGTTGGTCATGCCAAAGGGCAAACCTCAACGGGCCGTTTAAGTGACTTGATGCAAATTGCTGTTCGACGTGCTTTATTCGAAATGGCTAAAGCAAAAAATATAAATGTGAAAAATAATGTTAAATTAGTTATAAATGAACAAGGTTATTATTCGCTGATGAGAAAATCTCATCAATATACTGAATCTATAGTTTCTGCATATATTGCAGATATGAAGATGAAAATTAATGACAAACTACAACCTGAGATATATATTTGGTTATTGGAAAAATAAGGATTTATTATGAATAAGCTTACAAAATTATCAACAGTCATCGCTATTACTGCAGCTCTAGCTGCGTGTGGAACAACTCCAGAAACTCCGGATGAGCTTAACGCTAATATTCCAGAGTGGGTATTAAGCCCTACTGTTGAAGACGGTATTGCAGCAGCAGCTTGTGTATCAGCATCTGGCAGCATGACGACTGATAGAGCTCAAGCAACTGCTTTATCTCGTGTTGATTTAGCTCAACAAATTGGTACAAAGGTTCAAGTACTAGATAAAACGTATCAAGAGCGTATTGATGTTGACGGAAAAGCACAAGTTGGTTCAACATTCTCATCTGTATCTAAACAGCTTACTGAGCAATCATTAACAGGTGCACGAGTTTCTAAAACATCTTATGCAAACTTTGATGGCAAGAATCAACTTTGTGTTTTAACAACACTGGGTTCATCTGCTACTAAAGAGTTATTTGAAAACATTTTAAAACAAAGTGAACGCCCTGTAACTCCAGACCAAGAGCGTGTTTTATACCAAGAGTTTAAAGCATACAAAGCTCAAGAAGAGTTAGACGCGGCATTAGCTAAATAGTATAAATACTTATTGCTAATACAAAAAACCCAAACACATGTTTGGGTTTTTTATTGCCTATCATTTAAGTTCTTAACGAGCATAAAAATCAGGTTCTTAAAGAAAGCATTAAATAGCTAGTCTCTAAAATTATTGAACTGTAAAGCTTGCTCAAGGTCTGCTTGTCTTAACACTTGCATCACTTGTTGTAAGTCATCACGCTTTTTACCAGTAATACGTACTTTATCACCTTGAATAGAAGCTTGGACTTTATACTTACCTTCTTTAAGCATCTTAACAATTTTCTTAGCTAAGTCCTGTTCAAGGCCTTGCTTAAAGTCGACCCAAAACGTGTGGGTTTTTCCAGTGATATCAATTTTGGCAGAGGTATTCATTGCTTTGGCATCTAAACCGCGTTTAGTACATTGTGAGCGCAAAATATCCGTTAGTTGACTAATTTGATACTCGCCTTCCGCAACTAATTTCACTTTTTCATCTTTAAATTCAACACTTGCGTCCACACCACGAAAATCAAATCGAGTGGCTAGTTCACGCTTAGTGTTATCCGCAGCATGGCGTACTTCATTCATATCTATTTCTGAAACAATATCAAACGATGGCATGGGTTTTCTCCTAACAAAAAGCCTTTCAAATCCTAATTGTGGATAATAAGAAAGGCTTTATTTATAACAAGTTACTTTTATATGCGTCTAACAATTAAGGCATCATTGGATCTTGATCCGCGCCTTCTTTCTCAACAACCGTTGGCATTAAGTCCTCTTTACTTATACCTAAACCAAGTGCAATTGAACTTGCTACATAGATTGAAGAATAAGTACCGATAACGACACCAAATAATAATGCAGTCGCGAAGCCTTTAATTAATTCACCACCCACTAATAACAAGGCAACTAATACTAATGCCGTTGTTATTGACGTAACCATAGTTCGGTTAAGTGTTTGAGTTAATGAGGTATCAATGATCTCTTCTGCATCACCTTGACGCATTTTTAAGAAGTTTTCACGAATACGGTCAGATACAACAATTGTATCGTTAAGTGAATAACCAATTACCGCTAATATCGCAGCTAATACCGTTAAGTCGAACTCTATTCCTAACACACTAAACAAGCCAACCGTTATAATAACGTCATGCATAAGGGCCGATACAGAGCCTACAGCAAAACGCCATTCAAAACGCATAGCAACATAGATTAGGATACAAATAAGCGCCGTTAGCATAGCTAAACCGCCCTGTTCTCTAAGCTCGCCACCAACACTTGGTCCAACAAATTCGATTCTGCGCATTGTCGCAGTCTCATCCATTGCCGTTAATGATTCCATAATACGATTGCCAACCATTTTAGAGTCGGCAGTTGTTTTGTCTGCATTTTCCATTGGCGCCATACGTATTAATACATCTTTGCTTGAACCAAAGTTTTGTACCGTTGCGTCTCTAAAACCTTGTTCGTCCATAACAGCACGAATTTTTTGCAGGTCTGCACTTTGATCAAAAGAAACTTCAATCAAACTACCGCCAGTAAAGTCTAATCCCCAATTGATCCCTTTTGTCGCAAATGACGCTAAAGAACCAATAATAAGGAGCAGTGAAAACGCCAAAGTAAAACGGCGTATAGACATAAATTTAATTGTGTCTTGAAGATTTAATAATTGCATTGTAATTATTCCGCCTAATTAAATTGAAAGTTTTTCAATACGTTTACCACCCCAAGTGGCATTAACAATTGCACGAGTACCTACAATTGCCGTAAACATTGACGTAGCAATACCAATCGCCAACGTGATAGCAAATCCTTTAATTGGACCTGTACCAACAGCAAATAGGATAACCGCTGCGATAAACGTTGTAATGTTGGCATCAGCAATTGTTGAAAATGCACTGTCATAACCATGATGTATCGCTTGTTGCGGACTACGATTATCTTTCAGCTCTTCTCTAATTCGCTCAAATATCAGTACATTGGCATCAACCGCCATACCTACCGTTAATACGATACCTGCAATACCTGGTAAAGTTAATGTCGCACCAGGGATCATAGACATGACACCAATGATCATCACTAAATTTGCAGCCAAAGCTACGTTAGCAACTAGACCAAATTTCTTGTAATAAACCAGCATGAAGATAAGTACTAGACCAAATCCGAGTAATACTGCGTTCATACCTGCATCAATATTTTCTTGACCTAAGCTTGGACCAACTGTGCGTTCTTCAACAATTTGAATTGGCGCAATTAACGCACCTGCACGTAATAATAATGCAAGGTTATGCGCTTCCGCTTGTGAGCCAGAACCAGTAATACGGAAGTCACGACCTAAACGACCTTGGATTGTGGCAACACTAATAACATCTTCAACTTTTTTAAGCTTGAATTTACCGTTAGCGTCTTGTTTGTCTGTTTTTTTGTATTCAATAAAAACAACGGCCATTTGGTTGCCAACATTATCTTTAGTAAACGCTGACATCTTACTGCCACCTTTTGAGTCTAAAGAAATATTAACTTGTGGCATGCCGTATTCATCAAAAGAGCTACTTGCATCAATAATATGATCACCAGTAAGCGCTACTTTTTTCTCTAATAAAACAGGACCTACTTTTGAGTCTTTGTATAATTTAGAGCGTGGAGGTACTCGACCATTTAATGCTGCACTTAGGTCTCCATTTTTATCAACAAGTCTAAAGTCTAACGTTGCCGTTGCACCTAAAATCTCTTTAGCGCGAGCGGTGTCTTGTACACCCGGAAGTTGTACGACAATACGGTCTTGGCCCTGACGTTGTACTAAAGGCTCAGCAACACCTAATTCATTTACACGGTTACGAATAATCGTAATATTTTGCTCTACAGCATAACTACGAATTTCGCTTATTTTCTCTGGCGTCATTTTAACTAACAGATCAAATTCGTTTGTGCTGCTATCTTCGAAAACACTGTAACCTTGGTAGCGTTTTTCTAAAAAGTCTTGAGCTGTCTCAATATCTTCTTCGCTGCGTAATTCAACACGGATTGCTTCTTTAGCCAAGTCACGTTTAATTGTACGGTAACGAATTTTTTCGCCGCGTAAGTCAGCTTTAAAGTCTTGTTCCATTTGAGTGAATGACTTATTTAAAGCTTCATCCATGTCCACTTCCATTAAGAAATGCACACCGCCACGTAAATCTAAACCTAGTTTTAACGGCGTAGCACCAATCGCGTCCAACCAAGCTGGTGTCGCAGGTGCTAAGTTTAATGCCACAACGTATTTCTCGCCTAAACTATCGCCAATCGCTTCTTTTGCTTTTAGCTGATCGTCTGAATTATTTAAACGAATAAGAATGCGGTCTGTGGTTAATTCAGTTTTTTTAAAACTGATTTGGGCTCTATCTAACTTAGCCACTACGCTGTCGAGTATTAAGGTGTTAACTTCCGCACCACGAAGTCCTGAAACTTGAATAGCGGGATCTTCACCATATAAATTTGGAGCTGAGTATAAGGCGCCTATAGCCAATACCATCACTATCATTATGTATTTCCAAAGTGGATACTTGTTTAACACGTGTTAACCCTTTTGAATTTATGTAATTAAAAAAACAAAAAGGCCAGCCCATTGGCTGGCCTTCTTAGACACTTATATTGACTTGATGGTGCCTTTTGGAAGTACAGAACTTACTGAGGCTTTTTGAATCGAAATCTCTACACCGTCGGCTAACTCAAGTTTAACAAAATCTTTATCGTCAGACACTTTTGTTAACTTACCTAGAATGCCACCAGCGGTAAGCACTTCATCGCCTTTAGCTAGTGCAGAAATTAAGTTCTTTTGCTCTTTAACACGCTTAGCTTGTGGACGGTAAATCATGAAGTAAAAGATAAGACCGAAAATTGCTAACATGATCAACATGTCTGGACCTGCTGCTGAAGCTGGAGCGCCGCCTTCTGCGTATGCGTTTGAAATAAATAAGCTCATTATGTTTCCTTAGTATTTTATTTTAATTTTTATATGGAATTCTATATAAGGGCAAACAGGTATAGAAACAACTGATTTCCCTTAGAATAATTACTTTTTTGTATTAATTAGTTAGACCTTCGTCAGATAAACTTGGTACTGGCAACTCACGTTTTGCATAAAAGTCAGCAACAAATTCTTCTAATGTATTGGTTTCTATTGCCCCTCTTAAACCTTCCATAACTCGTTGGTAAAAACGTAAGTTATGTATTGTGTTAAGTCGAGCACCTAAGATTTCGTTACACTTGTCTAAATGATGCAAATAAGCACGAGAATAGTTTTTACATGTATAACAATCACATTCAGCATCTAACGTGGATGGGTCGTCTTTATGACGAGCATTACGGATTTTAACTACGCCATTGGTAACAAACAAATGACCGTTACGAGCATTACGTGTTGGCATAACACAGTCAAACATATCGATACCACGACGGACGGATTCAACCAAATCTTCTGGCTTACCAACACCCATTAAATAACGAGGTTTATTTTCAGGTAATTTATACGCGGTAGTGTCCAGAATATTCATCATGTCTTCTTTTGGCTCTCCAACTGACAAACCGCCAATTGCATAACCGTCAAAGCCGATACTTTCCAAACCTTCAAGAGATGATTCTCTTAAATCTGGGTACATGCCACCTTGAACAATACCAAATAAAGCCGACTCGCTGTCGCCATGTTCTTTTTTACAACGCTCAGCCCAACGAAGTGATAATTCCATTGAGGTTTTAGCTTCTTCAAATGTTGCAGGATAAGGCGTACATTCGTCAAAAATCATAACGATATCTGAGCCTAGTTCACGCTGAACTTCAATTGAACGTTCTGGTGTTAACATGATTTTTTCACCATTAATTGGTGAACGGAACTCAACACCCGCTTCAGAAATTTTTCTTAAATCGCCTAAGCTGAATACTTGGAAACCGCCGGAGTCGGTAAGAATAGGTTTATCCCACCCCATAAAGTCATGTAAATCACCATGCTTACGGATAATTTCTGTACCTGGACGCAACATCAAGTGGAAGGTATTACCCAAACAAATGTGAGCACCGGTTTCTTTTACTTCATCCGGAGTCATGCCTTTCACTGTGCCGTAAGTACCTACAGGCATAAATGCAGGTGTTTCAATAACACCTCGGTCAAAGGTAATTCTACCTCGACGGGCTTTACCGTCGGTATTTAATAATTCGAACTTCATTATAAGTCTCAAAACTAAGGGCTGAACGAGAGTAACTAACATCCAGCGATAGGTAATAAAATGGCGTCTATTATATACCAGAGGGCTTAAAGAGTAACCCTTTAGATCAAATTAGCTATGATCTAACTAACAGCATAATTACAGCCATGAACGTCAACAACACAAAACGCTAATCAGCCGCTTGATTGGTTAAAAACATTGCATCACCATAACTGAAAAAACGATATTCATTAGCAATTGCTTGGTTATAACCTTTAAGGATATTTTCTTTACCTGCAAAAGCCGAAACCAACATAATTAACGTTGATTCTGGTAAATGGAAATTAGTTACCATGGCATCAACCACTTTAAATTCATAACCTGGGTAAATGAAAATATCGGTTTCACCAGTAAACGTAGTTAGCTTATCAAACTGTTTACTTGGCATATTACATTTCCAAGCCGCGGACTCAATGGAGCGCACTGATGTTGTGCCTACCGCTATTACTCGCTTGCCATTAGCTTTAGTTTTCTGAATCGCTTCAACCACATTTAATGGTACTTCTGCATATTCAGAATGCATAACATGCTCCTTTACATCTTCAACACGAATAGACTGGAAAGTCCCCGCCCCTACATGCAAAGTAACAAATTCGGTGTTAACACCTTTTTGTTTTAACTTTTCAATAAGCTCTTCTGTAAAATGCAAACCTGCAGTTGGTGCTGCAACCGCGCCTGGCTTTTCGTTATAAACCGTTTGGTAACGCTCTCTATCATCTTCAGTATCAGGACGGTCGATATATGGAGGTAATGGCATGTGACCATATTTTTCTAACGCCGTTAACGCGCTTTCGTCCGATAAAAATTTCAATTCAAATAAATCGTCATGACGTTTTATCATCTCGGCTTTTACGGCACCTTCTAAAATTAAAATATTACCAGGCTTAGGCGCTTTGTTAGCACGAACATGCGCAAGAACCGTATTTTCATCCACTAAACGTTCTACTAATATTTCAACTTTACCGCCACTTTCTTTTTGACCGAACAAGCGAGCTGGAATAACGCGAGTATTATTAAATATTAATAAGTCCCCTTCGTTTACCAATTCAACTATTTGTTCAAATTGGCAATCTTGTATATCACCAGTTTGACCATTTAACGCCATTAGTTTGCTACTACTACGTTGTTTTTTGGGCGCTTTAGCTATTAATTTTTCTGGTAAATCAAAATGAAAATCGGCTACCTGCACTACAAACCTCTACAAGAATAAGTTGCCATAATTGAACTGGCATGGAAAATTGATGAAATATAAATTGATATTGTATCAGCGTTTAAGATTTAGAGCCTTGTTTATTCCTCATATTCTTTATAAAGTAGGACACGTTTTAACCAAAAAAACCATATAAGCGATTTTACTCAATATGAATAGTCAACTACCCTTGTTGTTAATTTCTGCTGATGCAGGAACTAGGACAAAGTTGAAGAATTACATTAATAAACTTCAACTGTTTGACGTTGACGTAGCATTTGATAGTAAGGACGCAATCGATAAGTTAAGACAAAACCCTTATCAGTTCATTATCTCAGACATAAATATTGGCGACGTGGACGCTTGGTGTTTATCAAGTTTGATCCGCTCAGATATATATAAATGTGACAAAAAAACCCCGATCGTATTATTAGCTGATACACACAGTGAACGTATTGCAGAAGCCACAGCAAAATCTTTTGGTATCAACTCGGTATTAGCTAAGTCTGACTCAGCTAGAGTTAATGAAATTTTAGCTGACGCTTTTTCTACCTCTTTACCTCTTAGGGACAGACTTAATGGCTTAACTATTATTTCAACACCTGAAAACACAACTGATTTTGAGGCTTTGTTACAAGAAAAGTTTTATATTGAGTCTGCATATTCTGGCAAAGACGGGTTAGCACTTATTAGACAAAAGGAATTTGACTTTATCATTATCGATAGTGAATTAGAGCACGAAGCTGCAATGCCACTAATGCAAACAATACGTTTTGAAATGCCGAGTTTACCTATTGTTATTTTAGTCTCTAAAAATAATTATGCTTGTGCTGAGCACTTTGTATTAAATGGCGCCAGTGATTTTATTTATATACCTTTTAATTCCTCGAGAGTTATTAATATATGTGAGCGTGCTGCTCGTCGAAATGATTTTATGATCAGTAACAAACAATTCACTGGTAAAGTAAATCAATTAGAAAAAAGTGAGAAAAAGTTTAAGGCATTATCTAATGAACATACTCAGCTACTTGAAAACTTAAGTTCTGTAGTTATGGAACTCGATGAAACTGGTCATATTCGTTTTTTAAACAATGCTTGGAAAACTCTAACAGGATTTAGTATTTCTCAATCACTTGGCCGTAATATTATGGATTTTATCGACACCGATGAATTAGGCGTAACTAAGTTTTCTAATCAATTAAACAACTTATTAATGCAAGCGACATCATCTTCAACAGAAGAAGTTAGAGTATTAAATGCTCAAGGAAAAAGTGTTTGGGTAGAAATTAAATTTCATCAACTAATTAAAAATAAACAAGCCAGAGGCCTTGCTGCAACTATTGATAATATTGATGATAGAAAAATAGCCGAAGAAAAATTACAACATTTAGCCTTACATGACACATTAACAGGCCTTAATAACCGATACTTTTTTGATAATGAATTAAACCGCTTAACTATGCTCGCATCCCGAGGAAAAACAACCCATTGCCTGTTATATATCGACTTAGATCACTTTAAGATCATTAACGATACCGAAGGCCATCAAATGGGTGATTTAGTGCTAAAAGAAGTGGCTTTGTTATTAGAAAAACGTATACGACAGTCTGATATATTATGCCGTGTCGGTGGTGATGAGTTTGTTATCTTATTGGCTGAAATAGAATTACAACAAGCAATGACAATAGGTAAGAGTATTTGTAATCAAATTGCAGAAGCTCATTTTCAATTTGGTAATAACAGTTATAAGATCAGTGCCAGTATTGGAGCAGCAGAAATTGATGGTAACGCCTCAGCTGCAGAATACTTACGAAGAGCTGATATTGCATTATATGTAGCTAAAAATAAAGGTCGTAATCGGACGCACGGCTACTCAGAAACAGATACTGATACCAAACAACAACATGATAATATGCAATGGGCACATCGCTTACAAGAAGCTGTGCTCAATGATGGTATCATATTGCACTTTCAACCTATTTGGGACTTAACAAATGATGAAGTCGCATATTATGAAGCGCTCGTCCGATTAAATATTAATGGCGAATTAATATACCCAAATGACTTTATTTCTGCTTTAGAGCGCACTGAAGATATTAATTTATTAGATCATCAGGTGGTTCATAAAGCGATAAAACTCGTCAGTCAACATCCTGAATTGCATAAAATTGCAATTAATTTATCAGCTCAAGCATTTTCTGATGAAGGTTTATTGCCTTTAATTCACAAAGAATTAAAAAATCACAATGTTAACGGTGCAAAAATAATTTTCGAGTTAACGGAATCAGCTAGTTTAACTAATGTTAGTGCCACCAGAAGAATGATCCAGCAGTTACAGCAACTTGGTTGTCAATTTTCAATTGATGACTTTGGGACTGGGTTCAGCACATTTGCCTATTTGAGAGAACTGCCCGCTGAGTCCGTAAAAATTGACGGTAGTTTTGTTAAAGACATGGCAACAAATTCAGTAGATAGGTCTTTAGTATCAGCTATTATTAACGTAGCAAATACTCTTGGCAAAGTTTGTGTTGCTGAGTTTGTAGAGGATAAAATAACATTTGATGAATTACGAAAATCAGGCGCTGAATTCGCTCAAGGGTATTACATTAGTAGGCCATTAAGAGTGGATCAAATAAAAGATTTTAAATTCACACCTTGACCTTCTAACATATAGAACTAAGTATCAAATTAAAGATAATAAAAAACCGCTTAAATGCGGTTTTTTTATTATGGATAAAAATAACAACGATTAGCGCTCAGCTATTGCTTTAACAATTGGAGAATCAGTAAAACCATTACCGGTAGCCCATTCTGCATCACCTGAACTTGCAAAATGTGATGCAGGTAATCGTTTTACGATAAATTCCCCTGTACTTATTGCTCCGTTTTTAATCGCATAACGAACCAAGGGCTCACCACCACAGGAAATACCACTGTAGATATTGCGAAGTTTAACTCCGGCTTCTTTTAATTTTTTACGGAATCGACTTTTATCATCAGCTGCGACATTCTCACAAATCCCCGCTAACAAAGCTCCAACATCCGCAGACTTAACTACTGGTGAATAACTTAGTGTTATCATCACCAAAATACTCGTTAAAATACTTGCAAAAAACTTCATAAAATACACCTTTATTAGTTATTTCAATTTAAAAATAACATAAAAAAATATCTTATTAAACTTTATCGTAAAAGTTCCCTAACTATTTTTATTTAGTGTAACAAACTCATATGCAAGAGAATTTTTTTCATCAGGCTGGTGTTGTTCATGTGAAACTTGCTGCCAATCTGCCACTTCAAGCCAATCAGGGAAGTGAGTATCACCATCAACCTGTAAGTCTATAAAAGTTAAATATAAGGTATCTGCTTGAGGTAAAAACTGCTGATAAATATTACCTCCACCAATGATCATAACTTCACCCACATCGGATACTAAATCCAGTGCTGATTCAGGCGAAGATACAACCTCAACTCCATCATGTGACCAATCTAAATTACGAGTGATCACTATATTTTTACGTCCAGGTAAAGGACGACCGATAGATTCGAAAGTTCGACGTCCCATAATTACAGGTTTACCTAGCGTAACCTTTTTAAAATGTTGCAAATCTGCTGGAAGGTGCCAAGGCATGTCATTATCTTTGCCAATAACACGATCTTTCGCCATAGCAGCTATTAAAGAAATTTTTGTCATTTTTTAAACGCTATTCATTAGTATAGACAACATTTGGATGATCGTCTTCATCATCCCAAACATCATCGTCTTGCTCATCGTCTAATGCTTCTGGTTGAGGCGTATCCCATTGGAACATAAGCTTATCTTCTGCATCGGTAACTATTTCTCTTGGCATTAATTCTAATGCGTCTGAAATATCGTTACATAAGGCTTTGGTATTAATACCATTAACCGCCGATATTTGATAAATAGGACCTTCCCATTCAAGTTCAGCTGCAATTTTTTTGCATAATGCGTCAGCTTCTTCATCAGACATTAAGTCAATTTTGTTAAATACTAACCAACGAGGTTTTTCAGCTAATTTTTCACTGTATTTTTTTAGTTCATTTACGATGATTTTAGCGTTTTCAACTGGATCAGACTGATCCATCGGCAAAATATCAACTAAATGCAGTAATACACGACAACGCTCAAGGTGGCGCAAAAAGCGTATTCCTAAACCAGCACCTTCTGAAGCACCTTCAATCAATCCAGGTATATCAGCAATAACAAACGAATTACCAGCTCGAACCACACCAAGGTTTGGCACTAAAGTGGTAAATGGATAATCAGCTACTTTAGGTTTAGCTGCAGATACATTTCTGATAAATGTAGATTTACCAGCATTAGGAAGACCTAACATGCCAATATCTGCTAATAATAATAGCTCTAATTGAAGATCACGAACTTCGCCATCAGAACCGTTTGTTTTCTGTCTTGGTGCTCGGTTTACACTACTTTTAAATCGTGTATTACCTAAACCGTGGAATCCACCTTTAGCAACCAACAAACGTTGGCCGTGTTTAGTCAAATCACCAATAACTTCATTAGTATCTAAATCTCTTGCGCGCGTTCCAATTGGAACAGGCATAACACAATCTTCTCCACGCTGCCCCGTACATTTACGACCCATGCCATTTTGGCCGCGTTGTGCTTTATGAAATCGTTCAAAGCGATAGTCAACTAATGTATTTAGACCTTCATCGGCTTCAAGAAATACATCACCACCATCTCCGCCATCGCCGCCATCAGGACCGCCCATTGGCACATATTTTTCGCGACGAAATGATATGGCGCCATTGCCACCATCACCGGCTTCTACTTTAACTTCTACTTCATCTACAAATTTCATTTTACCAACAACTCTTATCTTAAGAAGGATTGTAATTATTCAAGTTATTACTCAAAGATGTATTTTACTAGAATACCAAATTGAATAACTACAACTATATGTTCGAACGCAATATCTGCCAACTCTTCAAGATACTTTGTTCTATATTAATGCTTATGTTACAAGCGCAAAAACAAAAAACCCCGCAGCAGCGGGGTTTCAAATTTTGCAAAGGTTAACTGAAATTATTCAGCAACAATACTTACGTATTTACGGTTAAGAGGACCTTTAACGTCGAACTTAACTTTACCTTCTACAGTAGCAAACAATGTATGATCGCGGCCCATGCCAACGTTTGTGCCTGCGTGGAATTTAGTTCCACGTTGACGAACGATGATACTGCCAGATAAAACTGATTCTCCACCAAAACGTTTAACACCTAAACGTTTGCTTTCTGAATCACGACCGTTACGAGTACTACCACCAGCCTTTTTATGTGCCATTTTATAGTTCCTCTATTAATTAAGCGTTAATGCCGGTAACTTTCACTTCTGTAAACCACTGGCGATGGCCAGCTTGTTTACGTGAATGTTTACGACGCTTAAATTTAACAATTTTTACTTTCTCACCACGACCGTGAGAGACAACTTCAGCTGAAACTTTTCCGCCAGCTACTAATGGAGCGCCAACCTTAACGTCGTCGCCATTAGCTACTAATAACACCTGATCAAACTCAATGATAGAACCAGTTTCTACCTCAAGTTTCTCAAGACGAATAGTTTGGCCTTCAGCAACACGGTGTTGTTTACCACCACTTTGGAATACCGCGTACATATTACTCCGTCTCCTGTGCGTTTCTCGCACAAATTAATTCTTTAAAACAGGGCGCGAATTCTAATGGAGTTGAAATATAGACGCAAGCATAAATTGACTTAATTTTAAATAAATCGGTAATAATTGGCATATTCATCGATATTTAAGCCAAAGTAGCGAAATATTTGAGGGTAAATCTATTTTAACAAGCCTAATTTGCTAATTTGATAATAAATGGGTTCATTAAACAAATTAGTAAAAATGCGAAGAAGTTAAGTTAAGTTATTTAGAAAGTTGGCATACTCAGGTAAGATAACCGACAATTTAATAGTCCAGTATAAATTAGTCGGCAGTAAATGAACATCAAACAAATTTCTGAATTAGCAGAGCAAGACATGCAATTGGTTAATCAATGTATTGGCAAGCAGTTAAACTCTGATGTTGCGTTAATCAACCAACTCGGTATGTATATTGTTAATAGTGGCGGAAAACGTATTCGTCCTATGTTAACAGTATTAGCTGCCAAAGCACTAAACTACCAAGGTGATAATCAACATACACTCGCAGCTATTATTGAATTTATTCATACGGCTACTTTGTTACATGACGATGTTGTTGATGAATCAACCTTGCGCCGTGGTAAACAAACTGCAAACGCGGTATTTGGCAATCAGGCCAGCGTATTAGTTGGTGACTTCTTATATACCCGCTCATTTCAAATGATGGTGACATTAGACTCCATGCGCATCATGAATATTTTAGCCGATGCAACTAACGTTATATCTGAAGGCGAAGTATTGCAGTTAATGAACTGTAACGACCCTGACACCACAGAACAAAGTTACTTTGATGTTATCTACGGAAAAACAGCTCGCCTGTTTGAAGCGACTACACAGCTTGCTGCTATCATTGCTGAAAGCTCACCTGAGGTAGAAGATGCTATGCGTTTATACGGCATGCACTTAGGTACAGCCTTCCAATTAATTGATGATGTTATGGATTATTCATCTGAAGCTGAAGATATGGGTAAAAACGTTGGTGACGACTTAGCTGAAGGTAAACCAACCTTACCTCTTCTATATGCAATGTGGAATTGTGAAGGAAAACAAAAACAACAAATTAGCGATGCTATTGAGCATGGTAATGGTATGGAACATTTAACTGATATTTTATCAACGATGAAACAAACCGGTGCGCTAGAATACACAAGACAAAAAGCCGAAGATGAAGCTGACAAAGCAATTAAAATGTTAGATATCATTCCAGAGTCTAGTTACAAACAAGCGCTAATTGGCTTAGCGAATATTTCTGTGAATAGGACGGCTTAAGCGCTAGTTTCGATAAAGTAAGCTTTAAGGCTTTAAGGCTTTAAAAACTTAATACTTAACTAGTTTCTAAGCTAGTATTATTTATTACATCCCATTATCCAAGCTTTCCAATATTCTAGCCCTCAAACTTTCCTACAAAGATTTTAAAGACATTCTTCTAACCATTTCCATAAAAAAAGGTGCATTCAATATGCACCTTTCTTTTACAGCCTTATAGCCTTATAGCCTTACAGCCTTAAAGCCTTAAAGCCTTAAAGCCTTAAAGCTTTATTAAGCTGGACTATTAACGAAGTCTTCACCTAATTTGATGTCAGCTTTTAGGCCGTCAAGCATGTCAGCTTTACATTTTGTTTCATATTCACTGATATCGCCGTAATGTAAAATTTCTTTTACGCCGTCTTTACCAATTAATACAGGTTGAGCAAAGAAACGTGCATCTTCGCCGTCGCCTTCAACATATGTGTATTCATAAACGTCGTCTTCGCCATTTAATGCGTCAACTAAGCTTAAGCAGAAACGAGCTGCTGCAAGTCCCATTGATAATGTAGCAGATCCGCCACCAGCTTTTGCTTCAACAACTTCAGTACCAGCATTTTGGATACGGTTAGTTAATTTTTCAATTTCTTCTTGAGTGAAGTCAGCGCCTTCAACTTGAGAAAGTAATGGAAGAATTGTAGTACCACTGTGTCCACCTATAACTGGAACAACGATTTCTTCTACGTCTAAGCCTTTTAATTCAGCAACAAACGTTTCAGCACGGATAACGTCTAGTGTTGTAACACCGAATAATTTAGCTGGGTTATATACACCTTTCGCTTTTAATGCTTCTGCAGCAATCGCTACAGTTGTATTAACTGGATTAGTGATGATAGCGATACAAGCTTTTGGAGCATGATCAGCAATTGCATCTACTAAGTTTTTAACGATACCAGCATTTATGTTAAATAAATCTGAACGGTCCATACCAGGTTTACGTGGAACACCAGCTGGAATTAATACTACGTCAGCACCTGTTAATGCTTTATCTAGATCGTCAGCACCAAAGCCTTCAACTTTTACAGCTGTTGGTATGTGGCTTAAATCAACTGCAACACCTGGAACAACCGGTGCAACATCATATAACGCTAGATCTGTACCTGCTGGTAATTGCGTTTTTAGTAATAAAGATAGAGCTTGACCGATACCGCCTGCGGCGCCTAATACTGCAACTTTCATATTCTTCTCCGAAGTCATTTTGTTTAGAGGATATTTATACGCACAGACCATACTTAAATCTGAGTAAAAACTCAATTAGCATTTAGTCTATATTAGTATATTTTTGTTAATTACTTTAAACTACGCACAAGTTTTTAGGGGGATACATGAGCCAAGTGAAGCAAGAAGAATTAATAAAGTCATTTAAAGCACTATTAAAAGAAGAAAAATTCGGCTCTCAAGGTGATATTGTCGATGCATTAAAAGGGTTAGGTTTTGATAATGTAAGTCAATCTAAGGTATCCCGTTTACTATCAAAATTTGGAGCGGTTAGAACTAGAAATGCCAAGCAAGAAATGGTGTATTGTTTACCTGCTGAATTGGGCATGCCTACAGCTAAAAGCCCATTAAGACAGCTAGTGTTAGATATAGAACACAATGAATCTATGGTGATCATTCGTACCAGTCCAGGGGCTGCACAACTCATAGCTCGATTACTGGACTCTGTTGGTAAAGCAGAAGGTGTGTTAGGTACAATTGCTGGTGATGACACTATTTTTATAGCCCCATTAAAAGTAAGCGATATAGAGCATACTCTTGAAAATATTAGACAATTATTTGAAAGCGTTTAATTAAAAATTAATGTACAAAAAAGGTTCCTTAAAAGGAACCTTTTTTGTTTGTGTTTTACTAAAACGATAAATACTAACCAACATTGCCTTGGTTTTTAAGGAAATCGATGGAAGGTGCAAAAAACGCTGAACCAGTCTCTGCTGTTGTATAATCTAGCATATGATCGTAATTACCATCACCACTACCAAAAACCATATTATGCAATATACGTTCAAAATTAGTTGGTTGTGCACAATACGAAATAAACAGTAATCCCTGAGTTGATGCATTCCCGTAAGGCATACTTTGACGCATTAATTCTAAACTATTACCATTTTCATCTTTAAGACTAGCGTGTTTTACATGTGAAGTGTCTGGCATATCTTCTTTAGACATTTCAATATCATCTATTTTGGTTCGGCCAATGATCAGTTCTTGCTCTTCAGTAGGAACTTTATCCCAGCGAGCCAAGTTATGGCGGTAACGCTGGACATGTAAATAGCTTCCTGATGCAAACGTGCCATGTTTAACTAAAGCCACATCTCTACGGTTGCGTCCTTTCGGATTTTCCGTACCGTCAACAAATCCAGTTAGGTCTCGGCCATCTAAATAACGAAAACAAGGGACTTGTTCTATTAGCTCTATCATCTCACCGAACAAACTAACCAAACGCTGGCATGCGATATAATTAACATCTTGTCTATCGGATCTTAATTGCACAAATAAATCTATCGACTCACCAGGCATATACCTATCATCATGTTTAATAGCAGAGAAAGGTTTCAAACCTTCTGGTTTTTTATCTGGATAGAGATCATCCCAAAAACTAGCACCTATGGCAATAACGGCACTGAACATAGCTTCAGAAAATTGTTCGTTAATTTCTTCGAATATTTTAGGTAACTGAGTTAATGCTTCACGTATTACAGGTTCATAACCATCATGTGCATTAAAAAACAAATGAAGCCCATGTAAATTCGCTTCTGCGCAAACCCCCCATTGTTCTCTCGCCACAAATCACTCCTAAACTACATTTATAATAATCTTGATATAGCCATACTGGCCAAACGGCTTAGAGTATAGATATTTATTTTGAATACTCTACATTATCAATGCGAATACTTCTTTTATTTATATCATTTTTATTTCAATTTTCACTAAAACAACCATTTAAAAAGTGAAGCTTATGTTTATTTCCCCTTGAAACTATATAAATAAAATAGTCATAGCTAAGTTTGTACCCGTGCAAACCTAACAGTAAATGAATATGTTCCAACCATTACAGTTGTGAGTATTTTTTATTACAAAAACATTACCAATGTAATACTACTGTAACATTTGTGTTTTTTAATAGTGTCAACTTAAATAAGACTAACGTTTTATTATGTACATCTATTATTAACCAATTCCTTATGAAGGCGCCTCAAATGAAAATGCTTAAAACAATACTAGCAACAGCTGTTATCTCTGCTTCAATTACTCCAGCTTTAGCTGATACCGATGTATACGGTAAACTTAATGTCTCAGTGCAAAGTTCAGATAGTGGTGAGGGTGCGGTTTCAGAGCTTAAAAGCAATTCTTCACGCTTTGGCTTAAAAGGAATAACTCAGTTAGATGATGGCTTATCATTAGTTTATAAATATGAATTTCAAGTTGATGTTACTGATGAATCTAAAGAAGAAAATCTTAAGTCACGTAACCAATACATTGGTTTAAAAGGTAACTTTGGTGAAGTGCTACTAGGGCGTAATGATACTGTCTTAAAACAGTCACAAGGCAAGTTCGATCTTTTCTCTGATTACGAAGCTGATATAAAAAACATTGGTTGGAAAGGTGAAAACCGCGCTGATGACTCTGTCACATATAAAACACCTAAGTTTAATAATTTCCAATTTGGTTTAACATATATCCTTGATGAAGAAAACGACGATGCATCAACCTCTTTCTCTGCAACCTATGGTGATGGCGCACTGAAAAAAGACAAATTCTATGCTGCAGTAGCACTAGACAGTGAAGTTGGTGGTTATGATTCTACTCGTATTACTTTAGGGACTAAACTGTCTGATGTTAAATTGGGTTTAATATTTCAAACTCAAGAAGCAGTTGAAACCGGTATTGAAAAATCTGGTGTAATGTTAAGTGCTGACTATAAAATTGGTTTATATAATGTTAAGGGCCAATACCAGACATTAGAAGATGACGCTGGAATTACACTTGGGTTAGACCGTAAATTAGGTAAAAGTACAAAAGCTTTTGCTTTTTATACGACTTTTACTCCTGACGTTGGTGACGACGAATCTTATCTCGCTTTAGGCCTAGAACATAAATTCTAAATAATTAAAGCTCACTTACTAATTGTAGTATAAGTTAAAAATAAAACCGCCTTGTGCGGTTTTTTTATGCCTTTGAGTTTAACTATGGACGATTAGTTACTCCAACTAGGTTCTTATAAATTTCAGTCAAACAGTAAATAGAACCCGTATTTTAGAGCCCTCAGTCTTGCTACATGCAACCAATAGCCGCCAGTTATTACTGGAAAATCAAATATATACAGCCACTAACATTCAAGTTTTATTAAATATAAGTTATAAACTAACCTAGCTGTCATAAAAATGTCATAATTATTAGACATACTGAGCACACTGAATAATTTCAACATCATTCCAATTGAATTTTGTATAACTTATAGATAAAGATTAACAATGATGAATAAAATTTTAATTATAGAAGACGAAGCTCCTATCAGGGAAATGCTAGTCTTTATACTAGAACAAAATGGTTACCAAGCTTTAGAAGCTGGTAGCTTTGAAGAAGCACAACGTCACTTAGTTGAGCCTGTACCTGTATTAATATTACTTGATTGGATGCTACCTGATGTTAGCGGCATTCAAATTGCCAAGTCATTAAAACAAGGTGATCTAACTAAACATATTCCTATTATTATGTTAACCGCCAAAGGCGAAGAAGAAGACAAAATAAAAGGCTTAGAAGTTGGCGCTGATGATTATATGACTAAACCGTTTTCTCCAAAAGAATTAATGGCTAGAATTAAAGCGGTATTACGCCGAGTAGCGCCTACGGCGATTGAAGAAGCCGTAGAAGCAGACGGTATAATCCTTGATCCGGTATCTCATCGTGTTACTGTGCACAACAAATTGGTGGAGCTAGGGCCTACTGAATTTAGATTACTTCACTTTTTTATGACTCACCCAGACCGTGTTTATAGCCGAGAACAGCTACTAGACCATGTATGGGGCACCAACGTTTATGTTGAAGACCGTACGGTTGATGTTCAGATAAGAAGATTAAGAAAAGCAATTGGTGAAGTTAATACCATGATCCAGACGGTACGAGGCTCAGGGTATCGTTTCTCTAAAACGACATAAAGAAGTAACAAATGCGTCATTTACCAAACGGCAGAAATTTATTAACTAAGGTAGTATTATTTTTACTACCTTTTTTCTTAATAGGCATTTCACTTGGCATTCCAGTCGAAATGGTTTGTCTAGGACTTATTTGTTTAATAGGTTGGAATTACCATCAGCTTCTATTACTCATAAATTGGTTGTGGAAACAACGTGGAGCTTACCCACCGGCATCAAAAGGAATATGGTCTGACGTTTTTGACGGCATCTATCAGCAACAACGTAAACATAAAAAAAAGCGTAATGAATTAACAGTACTAGTAAGACGTTTTCGTTTAGGTGCTGAATCATTACCTGATGCTGCTATTGTATTTAACAATGATAGAACCTTAGTATGGTGTAATTCTTTAGCACAAAAAATGCTAGGATTTAAATGGCCAGAAGATATGGGAAATCGTATAGATAACTTCTTACGCCAGCCTGAGTTTATTGAATATTTAGAATTAGAAAACTACGAAAAACCATTTGAATTCCCTTCTCCAGTAAATGAACTCATTATATTAGAGTGTCGTATTGCGCCATTTGAAAAAGATAAATGGACATTAATTGCCCGAGATATCACCCAAATAAAACAAATTGAACAAATGCGTAAAGACTTTATTGCTAATGTCTCTCACGAATTAAGAACACCATTAACGGTTATGCGTGGCTATTTAGAACTATTAACTGAATCTGACGTGCCAGAAGCCGCTATTTGGAAAAAAGCCCATGCCATGATGAATGAACAAACCATTCGAATGGACGGATTAGTCAATCAATTGTTAACACTAACCAAATTAGAAAACAAACAATTTGTATTAGCTCAAAGTAAAGTGAACGTGGTTCGTTTACTACAAATGATCGCAGAAGAAGCAAAAACACTTTCTGAAAACAAACATATTATAAATCTAGATATTGAGCCCAATTTATTTATTCGCAGCAGCGAAGAACAAATACGCAGTGCCTTCTCTAATTTAATATTTAACGCAGCAAGGTATACGCCAGCAGGTGAAAGTATCAATATTAGTTGGAAAGCATTGGATAATGGCGGCGCTAAATTTGTCTGTCGTGATACTGGTGATGGTATACCAGCTGAGCATTTATCACGTTTAACGGAAAGATTTTATCGGGTGAATCAAGCAAGGACTCGCGACTCGGGAGGTTCTGGTCTTGGTTTATCTATTGTTAAGCATATCCTAGCCAATCATAACTCAGACTTAGAGATCTCGAGTCAGGTTAATATTGGCAGTACTTTTTCTTTCACTATCCCAGCTGAGTTTATTGTTAAAGAGTGATTAATCAATTTGTGTAATAGTGAACGTGTTAAATTAAAACAACACTCTCTATTACTTCTTGAATCTAAGTAATAAGTGAATCTAAATGTCTACAAATGATTAAGAAGTGACTAAACAGCCATTAAAACAAGTACATTTATAGACAAATATATAAATTGCCGTTATGTTAAGAAAATCCTACAAAGTGACGTTCACCATTCACTTTGTTACTGATTTATATCTGGACTGCGATTTGAATAATAAACCTTATCAAAACAACCAACTAACACCACCAACACAAAATAACGTTGCTGTTTTAGATATAGGTTCAAATAGTTTCCATCTCATCATAGTTAGCCTAAATCCAAATGAATTAAGTATTTTACATAAAGCCAAATACAAAGTTGGATTGGCTGAGGACTTAATTAACACTGGATTACTCAGCCCAGAAGCTATTGCTACTGGTTTAGAGGCACTCAAGCAAATCAATTCTGTGGTCGATAGTTATCCAATTGATCATGTAAGAGTTATTGCAACACAAGCATTACGTAGCGCAAAAAATACAGAAGAGTTTATTAACCAAGCTCAAAAAGTATTTCCTTACCCGATTGAAGTGATCTCAGGTAAAGAAGAAGCACGTTTAATTTACAAAGGCGTGGTAAGTCGAGAACAAGCTAGTGAGGTTCAATTAGTTATTGATATTGGTGGCGGTTCTTCGGAATTTGTTATCGGACAAAGTATACAAGCTAAATTACTCAATAGTATTAACATTGGTTGTGTGAGCTTTACCAACCAATTTTTTAGTCACGGTGAGCTTAGCCAGCATGCATTTAACCAAGCAATTGATGCCGCCTGTAAGCAAATAGAACCTATT
Source organism: uncultured Psychrosphaera sp. (assembly GCF_947500655.1). Taxonomy (GTDB): domain Bacteria; phylum Pseudomonadota; class Gammaproteobacteria; order Enterobacterales; family Alteromonadaceae; genus Psychrosphaera. The sequence goes on from NZ_CANMSK010000003.1 coordinate 114,596, forward strand.
TCAGCCGAATATATAGCACATAGTTGGGATGTTTGTTTTGGCACATCTGGTTCAATTGAGAGTATTTTTTCTGTTATGCAAATGATGAAAATAGGCAATCAAGTTAACCTTCACAATTTAGAAACATTAATGTCACAAATCATCACATTTAAATCTGCTAACTTACTTAAGTTAGGTGTAATTAATGAAGACAGAAAATGTGTTTTCCCAGCAGGTTTAGCTATATTAATAGCTATGTTCCGCACCTTAAAAATTAGCCATATGGAGTTTTCACAAGCTGATCTTGGCCAAGGCGTTGCCTTTGAACTCATGGAACAACAAGATTAATCACTTTTAAATCAAGCCTTCTATTTACCGTTTTTTTCTAGCCTTTTCAAAGTCATTGTTCCAAACAAAGACACTTCAGTTTTTTCTAATATTTAATAATTATTCAGTTAAATTCACTTTGTAATATTTTTGACATATAACCCGAATATGATGGCCACAGCTTTTTAAGAAACAAGTATTTTTTTATAACGAAACCTTTAACCCATTGCCAATTATTTAAACTTGGCAGGAGTAAAATATGAAATTAAAAACATTGTTCAGCGTGTTAGGTTTTACCTTAACTACGTTAGTATCAACATCATCAATGGCTGTTGATAAAGAAATTGCCGACTATGAAAAAACAAGTGGCATCTCAGGTAACCTTTCAACGGTTGGTTCTGATACTTTGGCTAATATGATGACATTTTGGGCTGAAGAATTTAAACGTCTATACCCAAATGTAAATATTCAAATTCAAGCGGCTGGTTCTTCTACTGCTCCTCCGGCATTAACGGAAGGGACATCTAACTTTGGTCCTATGAGCCGTAAAATGAAGTCAAAAGAAATTGAATCTTTTGAAAAACGTTTTGGTTATAAACCAACTGCAATTCCAGTAGCTATTGATGCTCTTGCTGTGTTTGTACATAAAGACAATCCAATTAAAGGATTAAAAATCTCAGAAGTAGACGCTATTTTTTCTGCTACACGTAAATGTGGTAGCGACCAAGATATCTCTCGTTGGGGCGACACTGGTTTAACAGGTCAGTGGGCTGCTAAAGACATTCAATTATACGGGCGTAACTCAGTTTCTGGTACATACGGTTACTTTAAAAAGAAAGCACTATGTAAAGGTGATTTCAAAAACAACGTAAACGAGCAACCAGGTTCAGCGTCTGTTGTACAATCTGTATCTTCATCATTAAATGGTATCGGTTACTCAGGTATCGGTTACAAAACGTCTGGTGTTAGAGCTATCGCATTAGCGAAAAAAGGCACTAACTACGTTGAAGCTAACATGGAAAATGCAGTATCTGGTAAATACCCTTTATCTCGTTTTCTTTATGTTTATGTTAACAAGCATCCAAACAAACCGCTTTCTCCAATGGAAACTGAGTTTGTAAAAATGGTACTTTCACAACAAGGTCAACAAATTGTAGAAAAAGATGGATATATTCCATTACCTGCAAAAGTTGTAGCTAAACAGCTTAAAGTACTTGGCTTAAACTAAGGCTAACGTATATGGCTATAAGCCATTCATAAAAAAACCGAGCATCGCTCGGTTTTTTTATGTTTTTAATTCGTATTATAATTTCAACATGCTTCATCTAAATCAACAATAATATCTGATGCTAAATTTTCTAAGGCATCAGCTATAACATCCGCATTCATTCCTGTTGGTAAGTATACTTTTGCGACAGCATGAAACAAACCTCCTCCCCAGTTGGGTGCTGTTTGGCAACGGCTGGTAAATTGAATAATACTGCCACCTTTGTGGGTAATTATGCTTGAAAGCTCTTGCACTATACCTTTACGATCATTACCGGTAATAACAAATTCAATTTCTTGCCCTGCAGGTAGCTCTTCTCCGGTTGCATCATGAATATCAATTTTTAATTCCTTGATATTGGTAAGTGCTGAAGTCAATGCTTGAATGTTATCCGCTGCAACTTCAATCTCTACTACGCCAGCAAAGTAACCGCTTAGGTGGGATAAGTTACTTACCAACCAGTTGGCATGATGTTCAACTAAAGCATTAGAAATAATCTCTACTAATCCTAATTTATCCCTACCAATTACTGTCAAAATAAGTCGTTTCATTAAACCTTAAGTCCTTCTCGCCTCTTTTAAACGTCTCCAGAGTATTAACGGTAAAGTATAAATAATCCAGAAAACGAATGCATAAATACCCACCAAACTACTTGATGATTGATTTTTAATCAAATTTTATTTGTGCCATCATCAAATTATTACATTGGTATAATTTTTATGTCACATAACTGTAACATTAACGCCATATACTAACGGCAATCAAAAATAAGTTGGATTTTTAGATGTCTAGTACTTCAGACAATGCTTTAAAAACAGAATCGACTAGGTTACTTAAAGATAAAGTAGCCAAGTATGGTGTAACCGCCGGCGGCATAATGGTTTTATGCGCTTTGTTACTAATATTCTTTTATCTTCTTTATATTGTAAAACCGGTTTTTAATGCAGCTGAAATTGAATCGGTTACCAATATAGATGAGCTGACACAGATTTATGCAAGTGTGGCTGTAGAAGAACAAAATGAAATTGCATTTGCTTTGACCGAAAAAGGCTTAGTTGACTTTTATGCATTAACCGGTAATAAAGCTGGACAACTTATACTGTCTGAGAAGATCCCAGCAGTTAGTGAGATAACGGCATTTGATGCTAGTGCTCCTCAAAAAGGATTATACGGCTACATTAACCAGCAGTCTGAGTTATTAATTATAAAACCTGATTTCAGAGTCACGTTTCCAGATGACAAAAGACAGCTGCTCCCTTATATAAGCTATCCTTTTGGAGAAAGTACTATCTCTTTAGAAGCCGACAGCTTATTTACAATTAACAAATTTTCATTTGCCACTAACGAAGAATCTATTGGCTTAATCCATCAACATTCTGATTCAAAAATATATTTCACTAAGTTAGAAGGTGAAGAAAATATGTTTTCAGAAGAGATTGAATGGACTGCAAACTCGACAGAGTTAACTCAAATAAGTGGGAATATTCTACATACACTTGTATCGCCTGATTTGTCTCGTGCATTTATTATTACAACCAATCAGTTATATGTATTTAACACTCGCGACTCAAGTGACGTATCACTACTTTATAATGTAAACTTGATTGCTAATTTAAATTCAAACATTCAAGTTACAGCGGCAAATTTATTGGCAGGTGCTAACTCAGTTATCGTCGGCTTTAGTAACGGGGTACTTGAACAATGGTTTGAAACCAACAGCGACCAAGGCCGTGACTTTGTTAAAGTTCGCCAATTTGAATTATCAGGTGACGCTAAAGGCTCTTCCGTTCAAGCGATTTACCCTGAGTTCTATCGTCGTACTTTCCTAGCTGCAACAGAATCAGGTCATATCAATCTTTTCCACACCACCTCAGAAGCAGAATTGTGGCAAGGTAAACTAGCCGACGGGAAAATTGATTCGTTAGCGTTTTCACCTCGTTCAAATGCCGTTATTTCAATTGCGAACAATACGTTAAACATTTCAAAAGTTGAAAATGAACACCCTGAAGTAACTTGGTCTGGATTATGGCAAGAAGTGTGGTATGAAGGTTACCCTGAAGCCGACTACGTTTGGCAATCATCTTCTGCAAGTGATGACTTTGAGTCTAAATTTAGCTTAGTTCCAATTTCGTTTGGTACCTTAAAAGCGGCTATGTACGCTATGTTATTTGCCGTTCCTATTGGTTTATCGGCTGCTATCTATACCGCTTACTTTATGGCTCCAAATGTTCGTAAATTTGTTAAACCTACCGTTGAAATTATGGAAGCCTTACCAACTGTTATCTTAGGCTTCTTGGCGGGGTTATGGTTAGCACCTGTGATTGAAGACCATCTCCCAGGGGTTGTGCTGCTACTAATATTATTACCTATTACCATTATATTAACTGCATTTGCTTGGCATAACTTACCAGCCAAAATTAAAAATACAGTTCCACAAGGTTGGGACTCCATTATATTATTACCGGTTGTTGTTATCGTTTCTTATATGGCTTTTAGTCTTAGTCCATTAGTAGAAGAGTGGTTATTTGATGGTAATACACGTTTATACATTACTAACGAGTTAGGCATTAATTTTGACCAACGTAACTCATTGATTGTTGGTATTGCCATGGGCTTTGCGGTTATTCCAACTATCTTCTCCATTGCAGAAGATGCGGTATTTAGCGTACCTAAAACACTATCTAATGGTTCACTAGCGTTAGGCGCAACACAATGGCAAACCTTAGTTAAAGTGGTATTACTAACAGCAAGTCCAGGTATATTTTCAGCCGTAATGATGGGCTTAGGCCGCGCAGTTGGTGAAACTATGATTGTGCTTATGGCAACAGGTAATACACCAATTATGGATTGGAGCATATTTGAAGGCATGCGCACTTTATCTGCAAACATTGCGGTTGAAATGCCAGAATCTGAAGTAGGTAGTTCGCACTATAGAATTCTATTCTTAGCCGCCTTTGTATTATTTATATTTACTTTTGTGGTAAACACTATCGCCGAGTTTGTGCGTCAGCGTTTACGTGAAAAGTACAGTTCACTTTAACCCGTAACTTGAATATATCAGGAGTATAACAATGAAATTATGGTTCAAGTCTGGGTCACCGTGGGTATGGATGACAGCTGGCGCAGTAAGTGTCAGTTTAATATCCGTTATTGGCTTATTACTATTAATCGCAAGCCGTGGCTTAACGTATTTTTGGCCGGCCGATATTCATCAATTTGAAATCACTACGCAAGCGGGTGTAAGTAAAACCATTATTGGTGAGATATACGAAAAAGAACAAGTACCAACTCAACAACTTGTTGAATCGGGTGTTTTGTTTAAAGAAACTCAAGGTGAGACTGTAGAGAGACTTTTAATTAAAACCGGTAACCGTGAATATGTTGATTTAGACTTTCAATGGTTACTAACCACTTATATTCAGCAAGAATCCACGCCAACTGGTTTAGCGGTTTTTGAACGTAGTAAAAATGGTAACTTTTATGGTTACTTAGATAGTATTATTCAAGACGGCAAGGTTGTTACCGAGAATAAAAATCAATTATTAGCTGAGTTAATTGAGCGTGCCGTTGAGTTAAACGACAAAGCATTAGATTTACAAAACGGTGAAATTGGTGCAATCAACTACGAGTTTGAAAGACTTAGGCTTAAACAAAGAAAACATGAGTTAGAAGGTGATTTAACTGAGCAAGTTAAGTTAGAAATAGAAGCTCAACGTGATGCACTTCAAGCTGAATACCTCACGTATGAAAAAGAATTGTTTGAATACCGTAACTTAGCAAAACGTGACAGTGTTATCATTAAAGATATGCGTGGCGAACTAGTTACTATACAACTAAATTATATACTGGATGTTATTTTTCCAAATGACATGTCAACAATAGAAAAGCTAGGCCAATTTGGTAAGCAAATCGGCAAATTTATTGTTAATGATCCACGTGAAGCCAATACCGAAGGCGGCGTATTCCCTGCTATATTCGGTACGGTTTTCATGGTGATGTTGATGGCTGTTATTGTAACGCCATTCGGTGTTATCGCTGCGGTTTACCTACATGAATATGCAGGTAACAGCGCGATCACTAAAATCATCAGAATATCGGTTATTAACTTAGCAGGTGTGCCGTCTATTGTTTATGGTGTATTTGGTTTAGGTTTCTTTGTTTACATGTTTGGTGGCTCTATAGACCAACTATTTTATCCAGAAGCATTACCGGGTCCAACATTTGGAACTCCTGGTATGCTTTGGTCAGCCTTAACATTGGCTATATTAACCTTGCCTGTTGTTATTGTTTCAACAGAAGAAGGATTATCTCGAATTCCTGGCTCATTACGCCAAGGTTCATTAGCGCTTGGAGCAACAAAAGCTGAAACCTTATGGCGCATTGTTATTCCTATGGCAAGCCCTGCAATAATGACAGGTTTAATACTTGCTGTGGCACGAGCGGCTGGTGAAGTAGCACCGTTAATGTTAGTCGGCGTAGTAAAAATGGCGCCAACATTACCGCTAGATGGTAACTTCCCGTTTGTGCATTTAGACCGTAAGTTTATGCATTTAGGTTTCCACATTTATGATGTTGGTTTCCAAAGTCCAAATGTTGAAGCTGCAAGACCGTTAGTATATGCAACATCCTTTTTACTGGTCACTGTTATTGTCGCTTTAAACATAACTGCCATTGGCATACGTAACCATTTACGTGAAAAATATAAAGCGCTAGACCATTAATACATTAGTAATAGATTAGTAAAACGGTATTTATAACCATTGAGAGTGAATACCGTCTAAGACAAATTAAAACGATTAAGTGAGTAAGACATGATTTCCATGGCACCTGATATGAGTAACAAAAAGTCATCAATAATAGATTTAAGTAACTTACAAGAGCAACAAATTGCTCTTCGCATAAAAAGCTTAGATCTTTATTATGCTGAAAAACAAGCTTTAGAAAATATCACTATGAATATACCTAAAGGACAAGTTACTGCGTTTATCGGTCCTTCTGGTTGTGGTAAGTCAACGTTGTTACGTTGTATTAACCGTATGAATGATTTGGTAGATACTTGTAAAATTGAAGGCCAAATTCTTTTACATAACCAAAACATCTATGACAAGTCAGTAGATGTTGCCTCTTTACGTCGTAAAGTCGGTATGGTTTTTCAACGTCCTAATCCTTTTCCTAAAAGTATTTATGAGAATGTTGTTTATGGTTTGCGCTTACAAGGTGTGAAAGACCGTCGTGTACTAGATGAAGTAGTTGAAAACGCATTACGTAATGCAGCCCTTTGGAATGAAGTAAAAGACCGTTTACACGACAGTGCATTAGGTTTATCAGGCGGACAGCAACAAAGACTTGTTATTGCTCGTGCCATTGCTATTGAGCCAGAAGTACTACTATTAGATGAACCAACATCAGCACTTGATCCAATCTCAACTTTAACCATTGAAGAATTGATCACAGAGTTAAAAAATAAATACACAGTTGTTATTGTTACTCATAACATGCAACAAGCAGCTCGTGTATCTGATCAAACTGCCTTTATGTACATGGGCCAGTTAATTGAACATGCTGATACAAACACATTATTTACAACACCAAGTAAGAAGAAAACAGAAGATTATATTACTGGCCGTTACGGTTAGTAATATCGCATTACTCCTAAATACGGTTTTTAACTCTACATTTGGCATAGCAAATTTACAAAAGGTAAGACGATGGAATTTAATATTAACAAACATATCTCTGGTCAATTTAACGATGAGTTAGAACAGATCAGAAACGACGTATTAAAAATGGGTGGATTGGTTGAGCAGCAACTTACCAATGCACTTAACGCCGTTAATAAAAGCGACAAAGATTTAGCTAAACAAGTTTTAGAGTCGGATTACCTAGTAAATAAAATGGACGTGCAAATTGATGAAGACTGTAACCGTATTATTGCAAAACGCCAACCTGCAGCATCGGACTTACGTTTAGTATTAGCCATTATCAAAACCGTTACAGATTTAGAACGTATTGGAGATGAAGCTAAACGTATTGCCAAAGTTGCTCTTGAGTCATTCAATAAAACACAGCAAGAATTCTTAGTCTCTATGGACGGCATGGGCAGAAAAGCGATTACTATGTTGCATGATGTATTAGATGCTTTTGCCAGAATGGATGTGGATGCTGCGTTTGACGTACACAAAGCAGATAAAGAACTAGACCGTGAATACGAAGGTATTGCGCGTCAGTTAATGACTCATATGATGGAAGATCCTCGTTCCATTCCAAAAATAATGGATGTGTTATGGTCTGTGCGTTCTTTAGAGCGTATTGGTGACCGCTGCCAAAACATCTCTGAGTACGTTATTTACTTTGTAAAAGGTAAGGATGTTCGTCACACATCAGAAGATGAAATTAAACAAAACATCTTAAGCTAGGGAAATAAGTATAGAATTACTATACTGTATACCTCCCACAAAGCCAATGAAAACGCCTATTAAAGGCGTTTTTTTATGCTTAAACTTATATGTTACATTTTTATTTCAAAATCAAAACCTTGTCACACAAGTGTAACATTACCGACATATAATCTACTCTTGTTGCAATGCATCATTAATTAAATTGCAGAAACGACTAAACAGATGTGACATGGTCACTTCTACAAGTTACAATTCGCTCGTTTTTACCAACCCCAAAAAGGTATAAAAATATGGCCTCTAATTCAATACTTGGCTTATTTGCAAAATCTCCTCTAAAAGCATTAGAAGAGCACATTAATAAAGTACACAGTTCGGCTAAATTACTAGTTCCGTTTTTTGAAGCTGTCTTTGCAGACGATTGGAAAACTGCTGCAAAAATTCGTGAAGAAATATCACAACTAGAAAAACAAGCAGACGTACTTAAACGTGAGATCAGAATGAATTTACCACGTGGTTTATTCATGCCTGTTGAGCGTACCGATATCCTTGAGCTTGTTACCCAACAAGACAAAATAGCTAACAAAGCTAAAGATATTTCTGGGCGATTCTTAGGGCGCGAACTTTCAGTTCCTAAGTCAATACAAACAGAATTCAAAGCTTTTGTTCAACGCAACATTGATGCGACGAAACAAGCTAGAAATGCTATCAACGAAATGGACGAATTACTTGAAACTGGTTTTAAAGGCCGTGAAGTAGACTTAGTTGAAAACATGATAACTGAATTGGATGCGATAGAAGATGATACCGATCGCATGCAAATAGCCATACGTTTACAACTTAAACAGTTGGAAAGCGAATTAAATCCTATTGATGTGATGGTGACTTACCGCATGATTGAATGGATTGGTGAGTTGGCCGATTTGGCCGAACGAGTAGGTTCACGCCTTGAGCTTATGCTTGCACGTTAATCTCAAACATTCTTTTATTAATTAAAAAATTAGGTTAAATCGATGGATTTTTTCACAACGTACGGTGTAATGCTGGTAGTAACTGCCGCTGTAGTCGGATTTTTTATGGCTTGGGGCATAGGTGCCAATGACGTAGCAAATGCTATGGGTACTTCTGTAGGTTCTAAAGCACTTACCATTAAACAAGCAATTGTTATCGCAATGATATTTGAATTTGCCGGCGCTTATTTAGCTGGCGGTGAAGTTACTTCAACTATCCGCAAAGGTATCATTGACTCTGCTATGTTCGTCAATAACGCAGATTTACTGGTTATTGGTATGATCTCAGCTCTTTTATCTGCAGCTATTTGGTTAGCGGTTGCCTCTTACTTAGGTTGGCCAGTATCTACCACCCACTCAATTGTTGGTGCCATAGTTGGTTTCGCTGCATTTGGTGTAGGAATGGATGCCGTTAACTGGGGTAAAGTAGGCGGTATAGTATTGAGTTGGATTGTGACCCCTGCCCTGTCAGGTATTCTTGCTTACGTTATCTTTATGTCAGCACAACGCTTGATATTCAATACTAAAAACCCGTTAGAAAATGCAAAAAAATATGTGCCTTTTTATATGTTCTTAGCTGGTTTTATTATGTCACTTGTGACAATCAAAAAAGGCTTAAAACACGTTTTATCTGATTCTGATTTTGCCATAGGTACATTAGAAACTTATATTTATGCCTGTTTAGTTGGTATTTTGGTTGCTTTGGTTGGTAAATACTTTATTAGTAAAATAGAAATTGATCCTAAAGCTGATAAAAAAATGCAATTCAACAATGTTGAAAAAATCTTTTCAGTATTAATGATAGTAACAGCATGTTGTATGGCATTTGCTCACGGTTCAAATGACGTTGCTAATGCAATTGGTCCTTTGGCTGCCGTTGTAAGCATAGTTGGTAACAGTGGTGAAATCGCTGCAAAAGCAACATTAGCTTGGTGGATACTACCACTTGGTGGATTTGGTATTGTTGCTGGTTTAGCATTATTTGGTCATAGAGTTATTAAAACAATTGGTACAGGTATTACTCACCTTACGCCAAGTAGAGGCTTTGCTGCTGAATTAGCTGCGGCAACTACAGTTATTATTGCATCAGGTACGGGTCTTCCTATTTCTACTACACAAACTTTAGTTGGTGCGGTATTAGGTGTTGGTCTAGCACGTGGTATTGCAGCGCTTAATATGAGTGTTGTAAGAAATATCGTTGTCTCTTGGGTTATCACATTACCAATTGGTGCCGGCCTTGCAATTGTTTGTTTTGTTATATTAAAAGCAGTATTTGGTGTCGCTTAAGTAACTAACGTAGGCAACGCTTAATGTAAAAAACCAGTTTCGGCTGGTTTTTTTTACCCTCACATTTACCCTTTTTAGAAACATCATCTATACTTGTCATTCAACTTAATGCTCAACATACGATATCAATTTTGATAAACAAGGACGGTTATGACTCATATCATTATTCTACTATTATGTACTTGGCTAGCTGTTATGCCTTTCTACGCAATTGCTCTGTCTGCTAAACCTAATATCATGTTATCTCAAACAACGACTCTGGAGAGCTTACAGGACTCATATAAGGGATATTTAGCCAGTGAGAAACTAGATGGCGTACGTGGTTATTGGAATGGTGAAAATCTAATATCCAGAGCGGGCAACATTATTCATGCGCCAACTTGGTTTATAAAAGACTTCCCAAACGTGCTACTTGAAGGCGAACTCTGGACTGGCAGAGGTCAATTTGATTTAGTCTCAGGCATTATCCGCAAACAAACACCCATAGACAGTGAATGGCAAAACGTGAAATTCATGCTGTTTGATGCCCCTAAGTCCCAGTTAATATTCTCTCAACGTATGGACTACATAGAAAACTTAATATCACCTTTAAACATTTCATGGCTGAAATTGGTCCCCCACCACTCATTTGAGAAATACAGCCAACTTATCGAGCATTATAATAAGCTAGTTAATAATAACGCTGAAGGATTAATGCTAAATAAAGCTGATGCGTATTATCAAAGCGGCCGTACCGACAAGATCATAAAGTTAAAACCTTTCACAGACAAAGAAGCCATAGTCGTTAGACACCTGCTAGGCAAAGGTAAATACAAGAATATGATGGGCTCATTGTTAGTAAAAGATAAAAACGGCAAAGAGTTTAAAATAGGCAGCGGCTTTAGTGATCAGCAAAGACAAAAACCACCTAAAATTGGTGACATCATTAGTTATCGTTACACAGGCACCACAAAAACAGGCTTACCAAGATTTCCGGTGTTTATAAGAATTAGGAGTGATATGGAAGAGTTGTAGGGGTGAGTTAGATAGTTTCGAGCTTCGAGTGGCGAGTTTCGAAAATAGGCTGTAAGGCTGTAAGGCTGTAAGGCTGTAAGCCAAATATTATAAATACGTATTGAACGCATGCTACTAATATTGATTTGGGTTTAATTTTGATCTGTTTTATTACTCTGGGATGTACTATTAATTAGTCGATTTTAATGAAGAATACTTAAGTAAAGTCCAAGTAATACCTAATGTAATAATTTGAAAAGGTACAAAGAGTAGACTTGCAAACACTAGGTGTTGCTTGAAAGAACCACCAATAAAACCAGATATTAAAAAGTAAGACATAAATATCGTATTAATGACTAAAATATACAAAGCTTTGTTTCTAGTTGGGGGTGACCTCAGCCCAAGTATATTTAGTATGAAAAAGATAATTGGTATAAACAGAAAAATGGAAAAAATCTCAGTACCCATTTCTAACCAAACTCCTTATTTAGAATTTAACCGCTGTTAAACAGATTATTTATATTTAGTTTAACTCTACAAAAAAATGCCAGCATAAGCTGGCATTTTTTAATCGAAAATCTTAGTAATTAATATTAATTACCAAATTTTAACGCGGTCTTCTTCTTTCAAGTAAAGACCATCACCTTCTTTAACATCAAAGGCTTTATAAAACTCTGGCATATTCTGTAGGATACCGTTTACACGATATTCACTAGGCGAATGTGAGTCTGTTTTAAGACGAGTTTGTAACTCTTTGTCACGATACAGACGACGCCAGATTTGGCCCCAACCTAAGAATATACGTTGCTCAGCAGTATAACCGTCAAGTACTGGTGCTTCTTTTCCATCAAGCGATAAGAAGTAAGCTTTATACGCGACTGTTAATCCACCTAAATCACCAATATTCTCACCTAGTGTTAAGTCACCATTTACGAACTCACCTGGGAATACTTCAAACTTGCTGTATTGCTCTGAGAACATTTTACCGCGAGCGTTAAATTGCTCTTCGTCAGACTCAGTCCACCAGTTACGTAAGTTACCTTCACCGTCGTATTTAGCGCCTTGGTCGTCAAAACCGTGGCCTAATTCATGTCCGATAACTGCACCAATACCGCCGTAGTTAACTGCATCTTCCGCTTCTAAGTTAAAGAATGGAGGTTGTAAAATTGCAGCAGGGAATACGATTTCGTTCATTACTGGATTGTAATAAGCGTTAACCGTTTGAGGTGTCATGTGCCATTCATTGCGATCAATCGGCTGGCCTAATTTGTTCAGCATTTCTTGCATTTGCCATTGGTTGTAACGCATATAGTTACCAACCAAATCACCCGGTTTAATTTCTAAAGCTGAGTAGTCTTTCCACTCATCCGGGTAACCAATTTTAGGTGTGAATTTAGATAGTTTTTCAAGTGCTGACTTTTTAGTTTCTTCACTCATCCATTCTAATTCTTTGATAGCAACTTCATAGCCTTTGATCACGTTTTCAACTAACAGCTCCATACGCTCTTTAGCTTCAGGTTTAAAATGCTCGGCTACATATAAACGGCCAAGTAATTCACCTAATACTGAGTTAACACCGTTAACGGCTTTTTTCCAGCGAGGTTGTTGTTCTTCAATGCCACGTAAGTCTGTGCCATAAAAACTAAAGCTACGGTCTACAAACTGCTTAGATAATTTACTGCCGTATTCTGACACTAAGTGCAGAGTTAAATACTCTTTCCAAGTATTTACATCAACCGTATCAAATACTTCACCAAACGCTTTAAGGTAAGTATTTTGTGAGGCGATTAGCGTATCTATTTTATCTAGACCTGTTGCTTTTGCGTATACTTCCCATGGAAAGTCACCCATATATTTAGCAAATTCAGCTGTGCTGTATTTGTTATAACGTTTGTTAGCATCACGGCTTTCTACACGAGACCACTGTTTCTCAGCAATTTGTGTTTCCAGCGCTAAAATACGAGAAGCTGCACCAGCTGCATCTTCAGAGCCAGCCATAGTTAACATATCAGTAATATAACTCACGTATGCTGCACGGTTAGCTTTTGATTTTTCGTCGTCTTTTAAGTAGTAATCACGATCCGGTAAACCTAGACCCGATTGAACAACATACACAGCGTATTGGTCAGATTTTTTAGCGTCGTTATTTACATACCAACCTAAAGGACCATTTACACCTGCGCTATATAAAGCACCAATTAATGAAGCAATGTCGTTATGAGTTTCTACTGAATTAATTTTAGCAACTAAACCTTCTAGCGGTGCAAAGCCTTTTTCTTCAGCTTGTGATTCATCCATAAATGAATTGTAAAAATCACCTAGTTTTTGCTCATCAGAGCCTGGCTTATTATTCTTTGCCGTTGAAGCACGTTCGATAATAGTTCTAAGGTTTTCCTGTGAATCGTCATACAATTTAGTGAAAGAACCATAGTTAGATTTATCACCCGGAATTTCCGTAGTGTCTAACCATTTACCGTTGGTATAACGATAAAAATTATCTACAGCTTTGTAACTTTCATCCATATTCTCAAGTGCGATACCTGAGGTTAATGGTTTAACTTCTGCTTGCTCGGTTTGAGTATCTTGTTTTGGTGAACAAGCCGCTAACGACAATACTCCAAGACTCAATGCAACACTTGCTGCAATTGCACTAATTTTTTTCATAATGATTTCCCAAAAATGACTTACAAGATAATTGTCTAATTTAGCTCTAACTAAATCTAAACAACTTCCAATTTATTATTCTAATTTCGACCAGTTTACGTCACCGCACTGAAGCACTGTCAAAAGTCCCCGATAAGATTACGGATTACACCATTAATGTCAACGCAGATAACGTTTAGTTACAATTAAAATACGCTAAATAGCCTTAACGTTTGAACTCTTTGTAATTATCTCTAAACACTTGAAATAAATGAGTAAGGTTTTCAGCCATGGTAAGTTCGCCCACTTGTTTGAATATTTCAGCGGCGACTTCAACCGTACTTAAATGATGATCGTGATATGCCTCACGTAATTGATAATCGCCTTTTGCTTTATGGGAGACTTGTAGCACTGGTAATTTGGCTAAATAAGGCGACTTAACAAACATCTTTTTAGCCTGCCTCCATGTGCCATCTAAAAACACTAATAATGGACGCCTTGAGCCGAGTTCTAGACTTGTTGGTACTTGTTGAATTTGACGTTCGACTTCAACATTATCGTGCGGAAATACAATGATGGGATACCATTGCTCGTCCGTTAATAACTTTTCAAGCTCAGGTTCTAATTCGGTTCTTTGCCAACGAAATGCATAATTGTCTTTTATTACATCACAGATTAACTGACCGGTATTTGATGGTTTATAATACTCAGCATGATACATCAACATACATACACCAAGGTTTGACTCGACCTGTGGTACTAAACCGCAAACACATTTACTTATACCTAATAAGCAAGACTCACAACGTTTTAGCAAATATCCTCGGGCTTTAAATTCACGGGTAGAAAACTGGCGTTGATAGTCTCTTAATACCCTAACTGAGTTATTTTTAAAACTTGCAGTGCTTTTTATATCTACAGTCGACTTTGACTCTACAGGTATTTCTATATTATTCGTGCTCATCAGCTTCTTTATTTCTTTTTATGGATTCTCTTGAAGCGGACTCAAACAAAGCCTCAAAATTAACGATAGACTGCTCCGTTGAAATAGCCGTTGTAACTAACATAGCAGGCGGTAAAACAACGGCGTATGACACTGGATATAGCTGAACTTTACCATCATCTTGACTGCTAAAATGGAATAATGCTGCAATAGATATGACCAATGAACATGAAACAATGCAGAGACGTTTAACACTCATATTACTGGCCAGATAAAAACAGCCACAAAAGAATAAAACCATCATAACGAATTCAACAACATCGGCACCTAAGTTCACTAAGCTGGAGTCGCCCCAATTAAATAGTAATACTTGCCCTAAAGCTGTGGTGATCTGCCAAGCCAAAAACATGGTAAAACTAAATACCACAGCAGTAAAAAACCTAACTTCTTTTTTGAATACTCTAGCAAAAATAGCAATAAATAAAGGAAACAGCATAAGTGCTATCGTCACTAATAAAGACGTTGCAAACACTTTAGTCCAAATAATATCGCCTATGGTAGAAAAGTAAGACTTCACTACCATGCTAGAAAAGAACACTAATGCAGCAATGAATGCTAAATACCATTGATTTAGATGATTAGTAATATCTTCTAATGCATTCATTTTTTTTGTTTCAGCAACAGGGTGATGCGGTAATACAATGCGTAGTAAATGCTTACCTATTGTTAATACATCGCCCGATTTCAAATTTGCTTGTGAGCCAAGGTCTTTGTTTTTCTTGTCACGAATACCATTAACCGAACATTTGTCGATTAATACCAAGGAGCCAATTTCAGACTGAATTATTTCCGCATGATGTGGGCTAATATGTTCATCGTGTAACACAAAGTCATTTTCGTACGATCGCCCTATTTTTATAGAGTCGCCAGATAGTTTATGGAAACTTTTAACTTTATTGTTACGAGTGAGTAATTCAATGACTATTTCCATTTCACGTTCTCCATAAACTTAACGTAAAAGGCGTTTGCCGTTTGTTTTGTCACACCTTGTAAAAAATACTTAGCAATTAATGTTTGATCATCTTTTTCCAGTAATAAAGAATTGAATCTAACATCAAACAATCCTGAATATTCTCGGTAAGCTCGTATACACATTAAGCCTTTTACCGACTCGCCACTTGAGTTTTTAATAATATTTTCATTACATTGAAAATCAGTAACGTCGTCAAAACCGGCATTAGTATGACCATAACGAGCATTCAAATTTAATGTATATAAGTGACTTAATTGCATGGCGCTTAATTTATCGCTTTGGATCCAATTAAAGCCAACTTGTGCAAATCCCGTCCGTAATGTATCGCTTATGTAAATGCTCTCTTCTAACTGACAATTTGATGTTGCCTGATTATATTGTTTTTTCTCGCGGTCTTGATTTGAGTCGCCCCAGCAAGGCATAAAGTCAGATATTTCACTTGGCACAATAGCGCTACCTAAAGAGCTTGTTGACCATTCACTCGTTAATAAATTTTGATACAGACTTGTCTGATTAAAAAGCAATTGCTCACGGATATCAGCAATTAAATCTACCTCTTTTGCTTGCGTCTCTACATTTACGTTTTTATATTTATTCACCAATAGCCACAGTCGTTCAACTGGAACTAAGAAGCCGATTTGATTTCCTGCTGTAGCCACATTAATGCCAACAACCCTTCCTTCTTGATTAACCGTTGGACCACCAGACATTCCTGGGTTAATTGAACCTGTTAAATGAATACGCTGATAAAAACTTTTTAATTGAATACCATTGTAAGTACCGGGAACCACTATCATGCCCAAATCATGAGGGTTTCCTAACGCAAAAAGATCTGATCCTTTTTCAGGAGCTGTTTTTGATAATTCAAAAAACACATCACTTTGAGTATTGCTCGATAACAAGGCAAGATCATTGATCACATCAACCGCAATGACTTTTACATTATTTGTACGTTGTTGATCGTCAACATATTCAAGTTTGTACTTCTGTGGTGACTGTACATAACTAGAAATAACATGATAATTAGTGACTAATTTGCCATCTTTAGTAATAAAGAAACCAGTGCCGATGGACGACTTTTGCCCCGACTCCAAGTTTATCGACTTTATCTGCACTAACGCAGGACTAAAAGTAGTAAAGAGTTCATTGGCATCTTGTGCCATCGCCAGCTTAGGTAAGGCTAAACTTAAAAGCAGTAACAATATTGACTGCGCTTTCACTTTTATTGTATTCAATGAAACAAACTCCATCAGGGTAAGAAACAGCTAATACCAATGACATTAACTTGAAGTACAAAAACAAAAATGCCGCTCCAATTAAGAACGGCATTACTTTATATATTAACTAGCTGTAAATAAGTACATCATTAAGATAGTTTTTCAGTTAAAAACGCACTAACCGAGGCTAATGCTGTATCAACATTTTCAGGTTGAGTACCACCAGCTTGAGCCATATCTGGACGACCGCCACCTTTACCACCAACTTGTGAAGCAACATGGTTAACTAAATCGCCAGCTTTTACTTTACCAATTAAATCTTTGGTTACACCGGCAATTAAGCTTACTTTGTCATCGTTAACCGCTGCTAGCATAATAACTACTGAGCCTAATTTGTTTTTCAGCTCATCAATCATGCCGCGTAACGATTTAGGATCGACCGACTCTAAATTAGCAATGAGACATTTAACACCTGCAATTTCAGTCACTTGTTTAGTTAAGTCACTACCTTGCTGGCTTGCCATTTTTTCTTTTAACTGACGTAACTCTCTCTCTAGTGTTTTATTTCGAGATAAGGTTTGTTCTACTTTTTCAACTAAAGAACTCGCTTCACCTTTTAATAAACTAGCAACCGTACTCACTGTATTGTCAGTTTGATGTAAATACTCAATCGCCGCCATACCAGTAACGGCTTCAACACGGCGTATGCCAGCAGCAATACCTGCTTCAGATATAATTTTACATAAGCCAATGTCACCAGTGCGCGATACATGCGTACCACCACACAGCTCAATTGAAAATGGCCCCATGCTAACAACGCGAACTTCATCGTCGTATTTCTCGCCAAACAATGCCATTGCGCCTTTTTCTTTGGCGGCATCAATTTGCATTAAATCTGTGGTTAAGTCATGGTTTTGTTGAATTTGTTCATTCACCAAACGCTCAGCTTGTTGCAACTGCTCTGCGGTTACACCTTCATAATGAGAGAAGTCAAAACGGAATTTGTCCGCTTCTACCAACGACCCCTTTTGACCAACATGTTCGCCTAACACTTTGCGTAATGCTGCGTGTAATAAATGCGTTGCTGAGTGATTTTGTTTAATTGCATCACGGCGTGCTGAATCTATTTGTGCATTAACACGAGCATTTACCGTTAATGAACCAATAATTTTACCGTAATGGCCAATCGCATTACCGACTTTTTGTGTGTCTGTAACAGTAAATTGAGCAACGTCATTATCAAGTACACCGTGGTCGCCTGACTGGCCACCTGATTCAGCATAAAAAGGTGTATTGTCTAAAATAACAATACCTTCGTCACCGTCGCTTAATTCAGTTACCGACTCACCATTTTTGAATAATTCAACCACTGTGGCTGAATACTCTAAGTTGTCGTAACCTTTAAATATAGATTCATGCTCAGACTTAACCTGGTCATTATAATCTGCGCCAAAACCAGAAGCAGCTTGCGACATTTTACGCTGAGCCGCCATTTCAGAAGCAAACGCTTCTTCGTTAATAGTTAATTCTTTTTCACGGGCAATATCAGCGGTTAAATCCGCCGGGAATCCATAAGTGTCGTATAACTTAAATACTAATTCACCTGGAATTTCAGTGCCTTGTAAATCAGCCAACGAGCTTTCTAAAAGCGCTAATCCACGTTCTAATGTTTTGGCAAATTGTACTTCTTCAATACGCAGCATCTTTTCAACAATCGCTTGTTTCTGAGCAAGCTCAGGAAACGCTTGTCCCATTTCTTGTACTAGTGTTTTCACTAATAAATGGAAGAATAAATCGTTAGCGCCTAATTTGTTACCGTGACGAATAGCACGACGAATAATACGTCTTAATACATAACCACGGCCTTCGTTTGACGGCATAACACCATCAACAATTAAAAATGAACATGAACGTATATGGTCGGCAATAACACGTAACGACTTATTTTCTAAGTCAGTAACATTTAATATTGAAGCGGCTGCTTTAATTAAGTTTTGGAAGATATCAATTTCATAATTTGAATGTACGCCTTGCATGATTGCAGAAATACGTTCAATACCCATACCGGTATCAACAGATGGTTTTGGTAACGGATGCATAACACCATCGGCAGTACGATTGAACTGCATAAATACCAAGTTCCAAATCTCGATGAAACGGTCGCCATCTTCTTCTGGAGAACCCGGAGGACCACCCCAAATATGTTCACCGTGATCGTAAAATATTTCAGAACATGGACCACAAGGTCCTGTATCACCCATTGACCAAAAGTTGTCTGACTCGTACTTTTTGTCTGCTGATTTATCACCAATGCGAATGATTTTTTCCGCAGGAACACCAATAACTTTGTTCCAGTAATCAAATGCTTCATCGTCAGATTCATACACAGTAACTAATAATTTATTTTCTGGTAGTTTTAACTCTTTAGTTAAAAACTCCCATGCAAAGCTCATGGCGTCCTGTTTAAAGTAATCACCAAAGCTGAAGTTACCGAGCATTTCAAAGAAAGTATGATGACGCGCCGTGTAACCAACGTTTTCTAAATCGTTATGTTTACCACCAGCACGAACACAGCGCTGAGATGAAGTTGCACGAGTATAAGGACGAGCTTCAGCGCCTAAAAATACATCTTTAAAAGGAACCATGCCGGCATTAGTAAACAACAATGTTGGGTCGTTGCCCGGAACCAAAGAACTTGAAGCTACAATTTGATGTTGTTTATCTGCAAAAAAATCTAAAAATGCCTGTCGTAAACTGGCCGTCGTGTTATACATACAATAAATACCTAAGTTCTAATTCTCTATTTACAATACTCTTTGATCACCAGCCGTTTGACTGATCTTCCATTGAATACTTTATTTCATCGGGTTTAAATCCCCGATACGACATATAGCGATAACGTTTCGCTTTTTCTTTATAAAATTTATCTTTACCCAATTGGTTTATATCCATTGGCTTATTTGCGAACTTTCGCTCATAAGTAGATTTGGCTTGTTCAAACCAATCTATCTCTAATGACTCAATATACAAGCTAGTAACATCACTTTTTAAACCGTGTTGCTTTAACTCTTGCTGAATTCGTTGACAGCCCAATCCCATTGATAACTTATTACGAACAAAACTTTCTAAGTAACGTTGTTCGTTCAACCAATCTCGGCTAACAAAATCTGTAATTAACGCTTCCGTTAATTCAATATTTTCACAGACCTTCTCTAACTTAACTCTAAAGTCATGTATTGAGTACTCTTGTCTGCCAAGCCAATATAATCCTCTAGCGCGTAGCTTAGCGGGATCAGTTATCAGGGGTATTGTTTTTTGAAACTTGTTCATTGTCCGTATCTTGTTCGCTACTTACCTCAGTTTCGTCATCTCTAATAATTTCACCAGCATCATTGGTAATTATCTTTTTCTTTTTTATTGGCGTTTCTGGCTGATAAATAGATAAAAACATTTGATAAAATGACAATACACTTACTGAATACATAATTAACCAGCCAACTAAAATAATCGGCATACTTATCACAATAAGCGCAAATATTATCAAACCATAAACAGTTAACGGCATGACATTTATCCAACATGCTTGAAAGCTTTGTTTTAATAAAGTTAATACGTCTGTCTCTGGCGCAATCCAAGCCGCAGGGATAGCAAAAGCTAACAACATAAAGTTCAACCATATTAAAGCAACCATCAAAGATGCATTAACCAAGTCGATTGTGCCCTCTCCAGATGCCATAAGTTGAAGGTCAGCCGCAAAAGAAACTGCAAATTGTGTCATTGGAATACTTAATACTATGCTAACAAAAGCTAAACGGATGAAGACTTTGTGAGCTTGTATCTGAGAAAAATAAGCAAAAACATCGGCTGCGGTTATAGTTTCCCCTTGTTCAGCTCTAGATGCACATTGGTAGAATCCAGCAGATAAAAATGGCATCATAAAAATGATAACGACGCCAAAAATCGCATGTAAATTACCGAATAAACTAATCGCAATAAGTATGGCACTCATCGCCATAAATGGGCCAGGTTGCAGAGTAAATAAGCGCCATCCTTGTCTAATCCAAGTGAACGCATTTAGAGTCTTCGCTTTAGTAACAACAAGTTTCATAAATTCTACTTATTTTCCGTAATTCAACAATCAATGTAAATGATGCTGATCTGTAATAATTATTTGATGATGGTATTCTTTAGTAAAGTGAGTAATCATACCTTATTAACGGTGGAATTCCATCGTTGAAAGCCACTAATTAACTAACTAATTAAGATAACTCGTGACCGATAATAATAACTGGCAATTAATCCATTCGCTTAATGATATTGAACCTGAATTGCAAAAACAAATATTTGCTCATTCAAACAATCCGTTCACTAGCCTAGCGTTTTTACTCGCCTTAGAGCAGAGTCACTGTATTGGCGAAAGTTCAGGTTGGATACCGCATTATTTTATATATAAAAATAACAATGAAACGCCTAAGCAGTTTGGTTTATTTATTAGTTATTTAAAAACACATTCTTATGGTGAATATGTATTTGATTGGGCTTGGGCAGACGCTTATCAACGTAACGGATTAAATTATTATCCTAAATTACTCGCAGGCGTGCCGTTTTCTCCCATTCCGTGTAGTAAATGGTTATCCAATACGTCAATGTCTGAACTTGCCGCTTTTAGTCAGATTAAGAAACTCGTTGTGCAGCACAGCGATATCAGTAGCAGTCATTATATTTTTCCTGAGCAACGCTTAGTCAACAATGAACAAGAACTCATGGTAAGTGGATCAGTTCTAACAGAAAGCACAAAATGGATTGAACGAGAAGGACATCAATTTCATTGGTTTAATAAAGCAGAAGATGGCAGTTTGTTAACTGATTTTGACCAATACTTATCGTTAATGACAGCCAGAAAACGCAAAAACATACTTAAAGAACGTAAAAAAATACGCGATGCTGGAGTTACAACGCAGTGGCGTTCTGGCGCTGAGGTTTCAGATTTGGAGTTAGAAATATTTTATCAGTGTTATCAATCCACCTATTACAAACGCAGACAAACAGGTTATTTGAATCCAGAGTTTTTCCAACAAATATGCCGCACTATGTTAGACCAAGTACAAATACTATTTTGCTTTCATGATGATGAAATTATTGCTGCGGCTTTGTATATTGTCTCTAACGATACTTTATATGGTCGATATTGGGGAGAAATGCAAGAACACGACATCCTACATTTTGAAGCCTGTTATTACCAAGGTATTGAATATTGTATTAACAACAAACTAACAACATTTAATCCTGGCACCCAAGGTGAGCATAAAATCTCAAGAGGGTTTGTTCCCACCAAAACCTATTCTTACCACGTAATTGAACTTGAACCATTTCACGAAGCCATAGATAACTTTTGCCAACAAGAAAAACAACAAAACCAGAATTACATGCAAGCTTGTGAAACACGATTACCTTTTAAAAAATCTGAAGATTAATACTTAAACACATGTAATTGCCATTTCCATTTAATCGCAGCTAAACGTAAAAGTAATACAGTGAAAAAAGTACTTATAATTGCTAACTCTTCGTCAAATGGAATAATAAGAACATATAAACTAGCACCAACAATACAGCAAATGGCATATAACTCTTTTTGTAAAATCATAGGGACTTCGTTGGCTAATACATCACGGATCATGCCACCAAAACATCCTGTCATCATTCCCAAGATAATCGCGGTTACATCAGATACTCCATAACTTAATGCTTTGCTTGTGCCCATAACAACAAATAAAGCCAGTCCAATAGCATCAGCAACTTCTAAGGCTTTGGCTGGAATTTTTTCAGAATAATTCAGCCAAATAATCGCCACAATTGCAGCAAATATAACCACGTAAATATAGCTAGGCTCGGTTAACCAAAATACCGGAGCGTCTAATAATAAATCACGAACCGTACCACCACCAATGGCTGTAACCGCAGCAAGTACTAACACACCAAAGCCATCCATTTTTCTTTGATACGCAATGATGGCACCAGATATAGCAAAAACGCCACAACCGACTAATCCCATCACATAAATAATATCTATTTCCACTGTACTCATTACCACTTTGCACTTCTCACATTTTTAGTCTTGTTTGTATGGCGTTGTTAGTCTTACGTTTTTAGTATCGTGTTTTCACTGCTAGCTTACTTTTTATCTTCTGCTGTTTGTAACTTTTTTAAATCAGCCAAGTCTTGATGCTCTTGCCAAGATTTGAGTTTTTCAAAATAATCATCCCAAACACAAGGACAACAACTCCCACCACCACAGCATTCATTAGGTGCAGGCTTTTCTGGTTTTTCCATAAAGAATGTTTCCCAATTATTATGAGGAGAATATATAAGAAGCCGTGACAGGTTTATAGCGTTTTATTATTTATTAACATCATTTTGAAATTTTTATCTGCTTATTCTGGTTATATACAATACAGTGACATTACTTCCATTTTGGAGTTTCCAATGAATTTACGATATACATTTCATGCCTTAGTTATTAGTTTAATGGCATTTAGCTTTGCTAGTTGCAGCACTGAATCAAAAACGTCAACTAAATTACTAGCCGACTCTGATTTTAAAACCATGCATCTTGATACTGTAGTATTTGGTCTTGGTTGTTTTTGGGGAGCAGAAAAACGCTTTGCGCAATTACCAGGTGTGGCTGATGTTGTATCAGGTTATGCAGATGGTAAAGGTGTAAAAGCGGATTATAGAACCATTACTCAACGTAAAAACAAATTCAATCCAAACAATCATGCAGAAGTTATACAGGTTTCTTATAACCCTGCTCAAATAACTCTCACTGAATTATTCCAAGATTTCTTTGAGCAGCATGACCCGACTCAAATGAATCAACAAGGTAACGATATTGGTACACAATACCGTTCAACCATTTTACTAACGAGCCAAAAACAAATTGATTTAGCCAATAAAGTAGCTGAGCAATATCAAGTGCTGTTAACCAAGGCCGGTTTGGGTGAGATAAAAACCCAAATAAAGCTAATCGACACTTTCTATCCAGCGGAAGAGTACCACCAAGATTATTTAGTTAAAAACCCAAATGGTTATTGTCCTGACCATTCAACTGGTGTGCGTTTTTTAAAAAAAGATGGCTCACAGAAAGATAAAGTAGAGAAGAAAGACAACTCTGCGATCCTGTCAGGTCAACATATTGTGATCATCGACTCTGAATTCTGCCCTTATTGCGATAAGTTTAAAGCAGATGTTGCCAATGACTACCAAGGTACTATTCCAATGCATTTTCGCCGTGCATCACAATTAGATGGTTTAACAATTACTTCACCGACTTGGGCAACGCCAACTATTTTGTTTATGCAAGACGGTAAAGAAAAATATGCAATCCAAGGTTATGTTGAACCTGCTAAATTTTACAAAGCATTAGGTTATTTTAAACTAGGCGACAGTGAAGCATTTAATGTGGCCTTTACTGAAGGTACTGACTCACGCTTTTGTAAAGAGTACGAGATCTTTAAAAATACTCCCGACGGTACTTTTATCGACAAAGTGTCTGGCGCTGCACTATTTGATACATGCGATAGATTTAATTCAGGTACTGGTTGGTTATCATTCACTAAGCCAGTAGACGATTCAGTGTATTACAAAGAAGATAATAGATTTGGTATGGAGCGTATAGAAATTAGAGCTAAGAAGTCAGATATACACTTAGGTCATAAATTTAATGATGGTCCAAATGGACAACCTAGATATTGCATCAATGCCACAGTATTGGAATTTAAAGCAAGAAGTTAACGCTTAGATGACTTCCAAATAGCGGGTGGTTTTAAATAATAGAAAGGCGGTTTTAACCGCCTTTTATTTTATCTGCTTAACTAATCCGCTTTCACGCGGTTCAAAATGATTTTAACTAAGCTATCTAACTCTGCGTCTTTACATTCTTGATGCCCCATAAACCAAGCGAATAAATCAGGATCTTCACTGGTTAATAAACGTTGGAAAATTGCTTTTTGATGGGTGGATAAAGCGTCATAAGCTTCATCCACAAAAGGTTCCAACAAAACATCTAATTCCAACATACCACGACGACACGCCCACTTTAATTTAGGCTTTGAATCTAATTGGAATTTATTACCACTAACATCAACATAAACTACTTCTGCTTTTGGATTTTTATCTGTCATCTTATTTGTGCGCCATTATTGGTCTAATATATTTGTTAACGAGAGGATAATAACAAATTTTTATAAATATATTCGCGATTATATATGAAACTACTTGAGCTTTAGCTATTTATCCCCATTATTAACTGTTCTAATTTATTAAAATTAAGTTTTGCTAAATGTCTGCTCAAAATATTACACGATTACCCGAGTTTTCCGTTATTAAATTAACCGGTGTAGATGCAGTTTCCTTCTTACAAGGACAAGTATCTTGTGACGTAACTAAACTGGCTGAGCAAAAAATTATGCCCGGTTGCCATTGCAATGCAAAAGGCAAAGCATGGTCAACATTTATCGCGGTTCAGCATGACGCAGATATTCTTTTAGTATTAACAAAACAAAGTGCTGAAGTATCTTTAGCAGAATTAAATAAATACGGTGTTTTTGCTAAAGTTGATATTACCGACGAAAGTGAAAATTGGTTTATTTACGGCTCAGATGAAAACCTAGCGTTAACAGAGAACGCTGACATTTCCATTCCTTTGGCCGACGAGCATTTTATTAATTTATCCAAACAAGAACTAACTGAAACAATCAGTTCTGAGTCTTGGTGGAAAACAGAAATTTTATCAGGTCGTGCGCATTTATACACAGCGACTTCTGGCGAATACGTGCCGCAAATGATCAATATGCAAGCACTGGATTATATCTCCTTTAATAAAGGCTGTTATATGGGGCAAGAAATGATTGCCCGTATGCGTTACTTAGGAAAAAACAAACGCGCTTTGTATATTGCATCGTCTGATAATATGGAATCGATAAACATAGGTGATGATGTTTATCGTGAAGTAAACGGCAACAAACGTTCCGCAGGTAAAGTTATCAACGTTTGTTATGCCGATAGTAAAACCTATTTACAACTTGTATTGCCTAATGATACTGACTTAGCTGATCCTATATTTGTAAATCAAACAACATCACACTCCTTAACATTAATGGCACTGCCATATTCTTTAGAACAAAGCTAACAAGGTTTCAACATGAAAATTGCAGATAAAACAGTAGTAAAAATGCACTATTCCGTACTCGACGGTGAAGGTAACTTAATCGATAGCTCGTACGACGCTGAGCCATTAGAATTCATACATGGCACAAAGTTCTTACTTGAAGGTTTAGAAAACGCATTAACCGACCACGAAGCTGGTGATACATTTGAAGTATCTATTGCAACTGACGATGCATACGGCCCTCGCATTGATGGTTTAGTTCAGAAAGTTGGTTCAGAAATGTTCACTGACTTTGAAGTTGAAGTTGGTATGCAACTTAGAGCGGGTACTGATGAAGGTGACCAAACTGTTATCGTTATCGATAAAACTGATGAGTTTGTTACTGTAGACGGCAACCACCCACTTGCAGGTGTTGATCTTAAATTTGACGTGGAAATTTTAGACGTTAGAGCAGCAACAGCTGACGAGATCACCCACGGACATGTACATAGTGAAAACGGTTGTGGTCACACACATTAGTCACTATATTTAATCGATTTTAAATGCCAGCAAATGCTGGCATTTTTTTATTCTAAGCAAATGAAAACTAAATAAAAGCTCGGAGCCGCCGCTATATAAAGATAAGTCATTTAGATGGCACCGTTAGTAATAGTTTAATAAAAACTTAATATATCGTTAATTTTTATAGTTAATTATTCTGACGATTGGGTTATCATTTTGCGATCTACGTGAGGAGTATTATGTTTAAGTTAATTGGTTTATTTATTTGTATCGCATCTATCGCGGTTGTTATGAAGGCTGGAGGCGGTTTTAACATGTATGTTAATTTGCCTACATTGCTTTTATTATTTGGTATTACGTTAGCGGGTACTATTGTAGGTTACGGAAAACAAACGATTTATTACTTTATGTTAGCCGGTAAAAAGCAAATACCGTCGAAAGACTTATTGCCAGCGTTAAACTTTTTTAATTACATTTCTAGACTAACACTATATTCAGGTATTTGTGCTTTCTTCATTAGCGCTGTTGTTATATTAGTTAATTTTACCGATGTAAAAATGTTAGGTCCGGCGATTGCGATCACACTGCTTAATATTATTTATGGGTTGGTCTTCTCTTTTATCATCATACAACCTATTAAACATGGCATTTTACTTAACCGCTTAAGTGTTGATTCTGCCACCGAGAAAAAAGGGAAGTAATATGAATAAATTCATTGGATATTTACTATTTATTGCAACCTTTGCCGGTGTAATATTTCTAACAGGCTACAGCGAATTTTTCATTGACCGATTTAGCTTACTGCTTATCTTTGGCATGGTGTTTGGTGTTATGTTTTTAAGTTATGGCATTCATGCATTTAGTGCTTTTAAATATATTTCGCGTCCTGTGACTTCACAAAAAGAATTCTTTTTAGCGGTATCGTTTTTTGATCATCTTTCAAACACTGCGATTATCGCAGGTATTTTAGGAACTTTACTCAGTCAATTAGCTATGCTGTCAAACGTCACAACTACGGCCGAAATATACTCGGGCACCGGAGCTAGCCTAGTTAGTTTTCTTTATGGTTACTTAGTATCTAAGTTGATTTTTGAACCGTTAAAACAGAACGTGATCAGAAATGCAAAAATCGGCAATATAAACGGATTAATCCAATTGCACATAGATCAAAATAATTCCATGCCGAATACTTTTGTACTTATGGGATTTGCAGCCGTAGTCGGCAACTTTGTGATTTTAATTAGTTCTTTCTAGGCTCGATAAATCTGCCTATAAAAAAACATAAAAAAACGCCGTTAGTAACACTACCGGCGTTTTTTGTTATCTAGCATAAGTAAAAAACGAGTTACGCTTCAATCAAGCCCACGCGAATAGAGAATCTTACAAGGCCAGCAACGTCTCTTATACTTAATCTGTCCATAATATTAGCTCTGTGTGCTTCTATGGTTTTTACGCTTAAAAATAATTTTTCGGCAATATCTTTAGTGGAATGACCTTCCGCAATTAACTGTAATATATTGCGTTGACGAGAGGTTAATATATCTAACGCATCAATAGCGCCATCTTCACTGCTGTTGATCTTAGCAATGATATTTTGATCTATATCTGGGCTAATATACATGTTGCCATCAATTATATCTTTCAACCCATCTTGCAGTTCATCTACAGCAGCGTCTTTAAGCATATAGCCGTCAGCTCCGGCTTTTAATGCTCTGATCACATAAGGCTCATTATTATAATGAGATAACATTAAGACTTTGATTTCCGGAAATTGACTTTTTATTATATCAACAGCCTCAAGTCCGTTCATCTCAGGCATAGAAACATCCATAACGATGAGTTCTGGTTGAGTTTTCTTTACAAAATTAACCGCTTCTCTGCCATTAGCCGCTTGATATATTCGGTCTTTATCAATAAATGAAAAGTTCTGGGTCAAGCTGATCAAGCCTTGTCGTAACAAGGTGTGATCGTCTGCAAATAAAATACTGTACTTATTCATAAAAAAACCTTAATTGTTTAATGCTGCTTCTGCATTTTTTAGACGATGTTCTAATTCACTGATCAAACGAACTAAATTCTCATGTTCTTGTTTAATAGAACTAATATCTCTCATACTCGATACTAATCGTTTGGCTTTACCTTTATCATCACGCTCAATAACACAACCGCGTTCAACTAACCAAATCCAGTCTCGGTCTTTACATAAAATACGGTATTCAATCTCATAGTTATTTTTACCACCTTGCATTAATGATTCAAAATGCGCTAAGAAAACACTTTTATCGTCAGGGTGTAAAGTCTCAATAAAGTCTTCTGACTGGAAATATACTTTATCCGACAAACCTATAGTGGCATTTTTATTAATGCGGTTAATCGTATTGTTGGCAATATCGCAGTCTAAAACTTCATCCCCTGTGGCTAACGAGGATATGCTCAATACTTGCTGTTGAATTTTCATTCGTTCGTAATAAGCTCGTCGGCGTTTGTTTAAAGCTGATTGGTAATAAAGGTAAATCCCGACAAAAATAACAACGAGCAATATATAACTAACACCAACAAACTGTTGCCAAAGGCTTTTAGACTCTGTATTTGCTTTAGCAATAACGGCTTTATAAGGCTTAGCATTGATAGATACCATTCCAATATTACTTGGTGCATCAATTCTTGTTAACTTATCGTTGTTTAATAACCAAGTACCCGTATCTGTAATAAGGTAAACATCACCATTAACCGATTCAACTAATTTATAAACTTGAGTAAATGCTATCGATTCATTTTCTATCGAGAGTAATTCTGCACTAAACACTAAACTAACACATAATAATACGTTAAATAGCTTCATCATTTACCTCCACACCAAACGAACCACCATCTAATACATGATCTAAAACAGGCACTCTTAATTCAATTAAAGTCCCCTCTTCTGGTGTCGATGTAATTTCAATTAAACCATTTATTAAAAATGCTCTTTCTTTAATACCTAATAGACCTAAACTTTGACCTTTAATTGCACTGTTTATTTTAGAGCTAACATCAAAACCAACCCCATTATCTTCAATTGTTAACTGTAAATAGTTATGTTCAATCGTACAGCGAATGGTAACTAAATCTGCATGAGAATATTTATGAATATTGGTAAATGCTTCCTGTGCAATCCTAAATACAGAGATTTCAAACTTATCATTAAATCTAGGTA
Source organism: uncultured Psychrosphaera sp. (assembly GCF_947500655.1). GTDB lineage: Bacteria > Pseudomonadota > Gammaproteobacteria > Enterobacterales > Alteromonadaceae > Psychrosphaera. Next base: position 144,553 of record NZ_CANMSK010000003.1, read on the forward strand.
ATGCTGGCATTATGTCACTGACAATAGCCAGTTGACTGAACTTTCTTTGTCGGTCAGTTAACCAATCTAATGCTGCAGACAGTCCCATATCGTCCAAAATAGAAGGTCTTAAATTTAGAGATAGATTTCTAACCTTATCGATAAGTTCAGATAAAACGGATGTGATTAGTTCTTTATCTGGTTCTGGTAATTGGTGCTGAATTTTCAACAAGGTTAAACTCTGGCCAATTTCATCGTGTAGTTCTTTCGCAAAATAACGTCTTTCATCTTCTTGTTTGTCTATTAAGTTAAATGAAAGTCTTTCTAACTTTTCTCTAATTGTGTGTTCATTGGTCTGCAATGCAATTTTTTCTGCTAAATCTAAAAACCAAGCTTGATGGTAGCGTTCACCATTAATATCAATAACTTTAAACTCAACCCCCACAGAGATAACATTGCCATTATCACCAATAATAACCGTTTCACCCGACCAATAACCTTGGTTTGATAATGCTTTAGAGATTGTTTCAAATAACGGATGAGTATGTAGAGGATGTTTTACTTTATCTAACCGAGTCCCCTCAGTTATGCCAAATAATTTTTTAAATGCATCATTAATAAAACGAATTTCATTATGTTCTGTACAATAAAAATAGGCATTTTTTGAGGAGTTTAATCCAGTCGATAATAACGTCCAATCTCCAGCAAAGTATTTATCTACTTTAACAATTAAGCTTATTACTACCAAAACAAACAGCAGTTGTAATAAAGTCACTGCAGACCATAAAATAGCATTTTCAGCTGCAACTAAACCAAGAAAACCACTAAACATAATTAACACTGGTAGCAATTCAAATTCAGAGTATTGGGTTAATTTAAACTGAATTCTCATTAAGCTTACCGCTAACAATATTGAACAGCTAAATGCACTAAACACCATCATTAGCGATAAGTCGGAGTGCAACACCTCAGTTGTGCTTGTCCATTCGTAAGTGTAAGCAATAAACAGAAAAAAGCTCAGGCTTAATAAGGTGATCACAATTAAGTCAGCTAGACGCTTAGATAAAAAAGTAAGATATAAATTTAAATACAGCAGGCAAGTGACAAATAAATTAATGCCAATAACCATAGACCAACTTGTTTGATCATGGCTGAAAAACAAATACAGGCCTTCAATTGCTTGCAGTAATAGAACAAATCCTATTTGCCATGTTTTAAATAGACTAAACAGAGCCATAGCTGCCAAGCTATAGCGAATAAATAACCAATATAAAAATACAGAACTACATACTAGCCCTTTCATCAAACTAATAGCTTGATGAGTATTTAAACTCGTAACATCAAGGTGAATAAATTGAGCAGTAATTAAACTACCAATAAAAATCAAAAATGAGAATATTAATGAAGCATGTAATACAATTCTAGACTTAATCAAAAAAACAATTCCTTTATGGCTCTCGTTACTCAGCTCTAAAATCAGACCAAGCTATTAAAAGCTCAATTAGATCAGCTTTGCCACACTCCGACTGAAAATCCCACTCGACATCAGATAAACTTTGTTCGGATTCAATTAGTTTATCCTGCTCAGTTTTAGTTTCAAGTTGACTAGCATGGATTATAGTTAATTCATCGTTATCAACTTCAATACACCATTCTGTAAATTGAATAACACCATCTTTTTTTGTTTCTAGTACATCAACTAAATCATTTAATTTTTCAGGTGCATTGCTCACATCGCCAAATTCGGTATTTAAAAAACGACCAACAGCAAATTGCTCACCGACAACTTCAACTGTGTGTATTTTAGTATTTGTATCTAAGATAAATTCGTAGTCCAAATCAATTCCTTTGCAATTTATAATAAATTAGTTAATGTAATTAATATTTATTAGAGCATATTGTATAGAGCGCGCTCTGTATACGACTTATAGTAAAATGATGCTAGATATTTTATATCCAATCTCTAACTACCTTGTGAGATATATCTTACATTCAATAGGGATAACGCTGCGATTAAACAATATTTCTACTTAATAAAAACAGCAACCCCATGTTTTTAATGCGCTTTTGTTAAAAAATACATTTATTACATCTGTAAAACATCTACTTTTATCTAATTTCAATCTACTTCCTATCTGAAAATTACGTACTATAGTTCCATCTTAACGACGAGACTGCTAAACGACTTAGCAAACATGGATTGGAATCGCTGGATGCGAAAACGGATTTAATTAGGAAAAGCAGGAGCTTTTTGACAGGGAAATAGGATAAAAGGGACAAGGATCGCATGATGCGAAAAGGATAGGCGAGTATTACGCCAAACCAGATTCAAGGAAAAAAGGAAAGGACTGGCTGGATGCCATAGGGATGATAAAGGAAAGCGGGAAGCTTGTTGCAAGGAAAGGGAAAAAAGGAAGGAAAGTCTAGGGATTGGGCAGCATGGAGCAAAAAGGAAGAACATACAGATGGATTTGTTTGGTAGGATGCCAAAAGGAATATAAAAAAAGTAGCTCAGGCTACTTTTTTTATGCCTGTAATTTAAAAGTTTATATTCACTTCTTTAGTCACCGAATCGAAGACAACTATAGGCTCAGTAAGTAACCCTGCCACTGAACTTCATATTCACTCATACGTTTATGCTTTTTGCCTGCTAGGTGACTTATTTTCTCTTGTTCCGTTTCAAATGGTCCTGCATGGCAAATGTCACAACCTAGTTCACCAAATAAAGTCGGTAACGGGTTCATGGTAGGTAATAACTCTAACGCGACATCTCTGTTTTTATTTGACGTCCAAACATAAGTTAAAGATGCGGTATCTTTTACATGTTTATCTCTATCCACATTCCTAATTTTATAACCTGGGAATTGTTCAATTACAAAAGGCATAGTTCCAACACAACTAAACTCAGGGAGTTGTGTTAAAGAGCTCTTTGTTAGCGAATACTCAATATCCCATTCTGTATAAGGTTTGACGTCTTTGGAGCTTATATAGGCTAACTGAGCACCATCTTCTGCTAGTAAATAATCAAAGCTGTTAACTAAAAACAACCTTAGCAACCTTCTGTTTATTGTATTTATACTTAGGGGAAGTTCATCTGCTTGTGTATGTTGTTGAAATTCATTTTGGCTAGTAAAGTTCGGCACTAGAGGAAATTGAAAAATAACTAAATCGTATTCTTTAGTTAATTGGTGAATGTTATCTGAATTAGTGATATCAAATTCTGTTATTACCTGACAATCAACCAAGCTTAATGCTCCATCTCTTTGCTGTTGTAGGTAATCTAAGTTTTCACTGCCATATTTGTTGGTTAACTCAGTTACCGAGTCCAATACAGTAGCTGTAAGCTTTTTAGGTTGGAAATTGTCAAATATAGATCGAGAAAAAGATAAATCTCCATCTCCGATAGTTAAAACTGACCATTCCTTATTAATTACCATTTTGTTAATTACCGCTACTCTATTTATACAATTGGTATTATGCCTACTTATGGTAGTAAACGACAGATACAAAAAAGCCGTCACAAGGACGGCTTATTTAAAATACTAAACTAATTAGTATTAGTTATTTGCATTAACAAATTCTGGATAAGCTTCTATGCCACATTCAGAACGGTCAACACCTTCGTATTCTTGCTCTTCTGTAACACGAATACCAATCACTGCTTTAAGAATTGCCCAAACGATAAAGCTTGTTCCAAATACCCAAACAAAGATTGTTGCAGCACCAATTAACTGACCAGAGAATGAAGAACCGTCATTTGTTAATGGTACTAATAATAAACCTAATAAACCAACAACACCGTGCACTGAGATAGCGCCCACAGGATCATCAATTTTCAATTTATCTAATGCTAAAATTGAACCTACAACTAACAATCCACCTAGAGCACCAAATAATGTTGCTTCTAGAGCCGTTGGAGTTGAAGGTTCAGCTGTAATTGCAACTAGACCTGCTAGAGCACCATTAAGCGCCATAGTTAAATCAGCTTTCTTGAATAATATTGCACTTAATACTAAAGCGGCAATTGAACCACCAGCAGCAGCAGCGTTAGTGTTTAAAAATACCATAGCAACAGAGTTTGCGTTACCGATGTCACCAAGTTTTAACACTGAGCCACCGTTAAAGCCAAACCAGCCCATCCATAAAATGAACGTACCTAATGTTGCCATTGGCATGTTTGCACCAGGGATAGCGTTTACTTTACCGTCTTTAGTATATTTACCCTTACGAGCACCTAACAACAATACACCAGCCAATGCTGCAGAAGCACCTGCCATGTGAACAATACCAGAACCAGCAAAGTCAGAGAATCCTAAGTCACCAAGAGTATACATACCAAATACAGAAGCACCGTTCCAAGTCCAAGCACCTTCCATAGGGTAAATGAAACCAGTCATAACAACAGCAAATGCTAAGAATGCCCAAAGTTTCATACGTTCAGCAACCGCACCTGAAACAATTGACATAGCCGTTGCAACAAATACAACTTGGAAGAAGAAGTCAGAAGCTCCTGAGTAGATAGAGCCACCAACAAAACCGTCTTCACGAGCAGCAAACTCACCAAGCGTTGCTTCAACGTCTACGGTTTCAATTCCCGCTAAGAACAGGCTACCGTCATACATAATTGAATAACCAACAATTAAGTACATAGTGCAAGATATAGCGTATAAGGCTACATTTTTAGTAAGAATTTCTGTTGTGTTTTTAGCACGAACTAAACCAGCTTCTAACATTGAGAAACCAGCTGCCATCCACATAACCAATGCACCACAAACTAAAAAGTAGAATGTGTCCATTGCATATTGGAGGTGAAATATATTTTGTTCCATTGTTATTCTCCTATATCGCTTCGTCGTCAGTTTCACCAGTACGTATACGTACGGCTTGAGCTAGCTCTACTACAAATATTTTACCGTCACCGATTTTCCCAGTGTTGGCGGCTTCAGCGATTACTTCAACTAAACGCTCAGCATTTTCATCTGATGTAGCAATTTCTAGTTTTACTTTTGGTAGGAAATCTACTTGATATTCCGCACCACGATATAGTTCTGTATGACCTTTTTGACGACCAAAACCTTTAACTTCAGTTACTGTAAGTCCTTCAACACCTACTTCACTGATGGCTTCGCGTACATCATCAAGTTTAAATGGCTTGATTATGGCTGTTACCAGTTTCATTGTTATTCCTTAGTCTATTGTTTTTCTTATCGGTGATATCTAAAGGAAGATCAATGCCACTAATATAAGTATTTGTTATATAAGTACAAATATAAAAAATAACACATTAATTAAAAATATTTGCACCAAGGTGGGGTATTTATATGTGCAATTATGGTGCACTATTACCGTGCACGTTTCATGGGTACTAAATTGGGGATTTAACGACTGGAAAGACTGACCAAACGGCAGTATTAATTTCAATTTTCACCGATTGATTTAAAAATGAATTTTGTGTTTTTACAACGATAACCTGACCTAACCATTGAACCTGTGATTCATAGAACTCACCAGCAAAACGCTCGTTTGTTACCACAATAGGAAAATCGTTAGATAAGGTTAATTTAAGTTGATGTGGCCTAATATAAACATCCACTTCGCCTTCAACTTTTAGCGACATTGAGCTGAATAAATCTTTATCACCGGCGTAGCTAATCTCACCTAATTCTGATAACAAAACATTAGCCGATGCCACTTTACAGCGCAACCATAAACCTTGTCCTAAAAATTCAGCGACAAATCGAGTTTGTGGATAATTAAACAAACGTTCTGGACAGTCTATTTGTTCAATTTTGCCTTTATTTAACACTGCAATCCTGTCACAAAAGGCAAACGCTTCATCTTGGTTATGCGTTACAAATAAAGCTGCAATATTATGTTGTTTCAATAACGCACGAATATCGCTTATCAGCTCAAAGCGAAATTGCGGGTCGATATTTGAAAAGGATTCATCAAACAGTAACAACTCAGGCTCACAAGCTAATGCTCTAACAATTGCGATTCGTTGTTGTTGGCCACCTGATAGCTCATGTGGATATCTATCACTGTATTCCACCATCTTTATTAACTCTAATAAAGAATCAACTTTGGCTTTCCTTGCAGACCTTGATAACTTATCTAAGCCAAAAGCTACATTTTGTGCCACGGTTAAATGTGGGAATAACGCATAATCTTGAAAAATAAGTCCTATTTTTCTATCTTCAGTAGCAATGTTAATACTCGTATTACCGCGACTGTTAATGCCAAGAGCTTGTTTGCCACCAATGATTATATCACCAGAGACATTATCTAATAATCCTGCAATAGCTTTGAGCACTGTGCTTTTTCCACCGCCAGATGGACCAAACAAGGCAACGATTTCCCCAGAGTTAACCTGTAACTCAAGCTCATCAATTATTTGAATCTTGCCTTGCGAGCTTTTATAACTGACATTTAACTTGGATAAGCTCAATACTGACATGGTAATAATTCCATACAAAGGTTCACTCTACTTGCCATCCACTCTATTTTGAATCACTTTACTGTGATCAATTTTATTTGAGTCAATGCTACTTGTATCAATAGAACGGTTTAAAATTAACAAAGGGATAAGGCCCACTAATACTATCAAAATCGCGCCCAACGCGGCTAATTCTAATTGCTCGTCACTGGCATATTGATATACATAAGTTGGTAACGTTTGGAAATCAAAAGGCTGTAATAACAAAGCTGCAGGTAACTCTTTCATACTCTCAACAAAAATAAGTAAGGCAGCAACCATCGCACTTTTTCGTACTAACGGAATATGTACTTTCTTTAATAAATTAACCCCATTGGTTCCCATGGTTTTAGCGACCATATCCAACGATGGACTTATTTTTTCATAACTGGATTCTAAAGTTTTATTAGCAATCGCAATAAATCGCACCAAATGAGCAAAGATAATAGCAACAATAGAACCACTCAATAACAACCCCGGTGCGGAAAATCCCAACCAAACCGTAAGATCATTAATTTGTATATCTAAAAACGTTAATGGCACTAATACGCCAATCGCCATCACAGTACCAGGAATTGCGTAACCAGAGCTAGCAGCCTTTAATGAAAATGCTTGTACCTTGTTCGGTTTAACTCGGTATGCATAATTTAGAACTAAGGATAAAAGCAAAGCTAACAACGCAGTAATAAAAGCAATACCTGCACTGTTAAACGCAAACTCAAATACTTGTGTACTCCAAGATTGTTCAAAGTAATGCACCGCATATTGCAGCAGTACAAACACAGGAACGAGAAAAGCCACAAATAAAATTAATGAACAAAAACTCACGGCTAATACGGTTTGTTTTTGAGTTAATTTATAAGTAAGTGACTGCTGACTAACTTTGGCATCATTACTACTTTTTTGTTTTCCTTTTTGTAATTGCTCCAAAAATAAAAGTACAAAGATCCCCATCACCATAATTGATGACAACTTGGCTGCACTGGCTAAATCATAATGGCCTAACCAAGTATCGTAAACCGCAGTGGTTAAAGTACTCACAGCAAAGTAATTTACAGTAGCAAAATCCGCCATGCTTTCCATCATCACTAAAGCGCAACTGGCAACAATAGCGTTTCTTGCTAAAGGTAGAGACACTTGCATAAAACACTTAAAAGGTGTCTTACCTAGCACTCTTGCCGCTTGGGTTAACGTTGCATTTTGCTCAAGAAAGCTCGATCTAACCATCAAATACACATAAGGATATAACACTAAAGACAACATAACTGCTGCGCCAGATAAGCTACGAATGTCAAAAAACCAGTAATCATTAACGCTTGTCCAACCAAACCAATCTCTAAGTGTAATTTGGATAGGTCCAGCGTAATCTAATAAATCAGTGTAAGTGTAAGCCACTAAATAAGCAGGCATGGCAAGTGGCAAAACTAACGCCCAATTGAAAAAGCGTTTTCCCCAAAAGTCACAATTGGCTATCAACCAAGCTAACGGTATTCCAATGAGTAAAACTAAAGTGCCAACAGATAACATTAATAACGCTGTGTTTATAACGTAGTCGGTTAATACGGTTTCTCTTATATGCGCAAAACTATCACCACTGCTAGAGAGGGCTTCAAAAAGTAATGTGATTAGTGGCAACGCCATTACTAGCGCTAATAAAAAACTTATAATTTTGACGTGTTTAAAACTCGGCAACAAATGAGCCAATTTTAATAAGCGTATTCTTAAGGAGGGAGGTGAAACACCAACAGAGTCTACTTTTTTAATATCGTCTGTTGGCTTTAGCTCATTCATTTAAAGCTCATGTATTTACAGCTTGTGGTTAGCGTTTATTCGTTCACAGTTACAGATCATTAATTTATAAGTCGAACTTTACTTTATCAACTAACTTTAACGCAGCTTCTCTATATTCTGCAACTTTAGTTAAAGGTAAAGTATCTTCTTTAAACTCACCCCAACTTAACACTATCGCAGCAGGTTTTACCCTTGGATTAACTGGGTATTCCATATTGACCGACGCGTACGTCTGTTGCGCTTTTTCTGATGATAAGAAAGTTAACAATTTTAGAGCGTTTGATTTGTTAGGTGCATATTTAGTGATCACGGCACCCGATACATTAACGTGTGAGCCACGATCGTTTTGATTTGGATAAACAATATTTACCGCATCAGCCCAAGGTTTTTGTTCTGCATTTTCAAGCATTTTTCCATAGTAATAACTGTTCCCTAAAGATACATCACATAAGCCTTCTTTAATGGCTTTAACTTGCGCTCTGTCGTTACCTTGTGGTTTACGAGCCAAGTTAGCTTTAACACCTTGTAACCAAGTTTCAGCTTCCGCTTCACCCTTGTGGGCAATCATAGAAGCGATTAATCCTAAATTATAAGGATGCTTACCACTGCGAGTACATACTTTGCCTTTAAACTGAGGGGCCGCTAATGACTCATAAGTTAAAACTTGAGGAGCATTCACTCTGGTTTTAGATGCATAAATATTACGAATACGCTTGGTTAATGCAATCCATTGACCTTGATCATCACGAAAATGTGCTGGTACGTTTTTATTAATTTCTTCACTCACAATTTCAGAAGTTAAGCCTTCATCTTTTAATTGCAGTAACTTATTAAAATCAGAGGTTAATACCACATCAGCAGGACTGTATTTTCCTTCACGTTTAAGACGCTCAATTAATCCTTTTTTAGCAAACACCACTTTGGTTTGAATACCCGTTTCGGCTGTAAACTTTTCTAATATTGGCTCAATTAAAAACGACTGTCTAAAAGAGTAAATATTAACCGTTTGTGTAGTTTCTGCTGCAACGCCAAATGTACCTAATGCTAAAAATACTAATATTAATTTTTTCATATAATAGAAAATCCAATGAGTGAGTTATCGCAAGTGAGAATTATTCTCAACAATTCTAACAACGGATGATAAAAAGTACAGAATTAAATTTGATTTAAAAACAAAAAACAGTCATTTTTATAACCCACTAAAAATAATAATAAATAAGAGATTGTTCAATGGTCAAAAATATCGCACTTGTAGCGCACGACAAAAAAAAACCAGAAATTATTGCTTGGGCTAAAAAGCACCAAGATAAGCTTGTGAAACATAATTTATATGGCACAGGTACAACGGGGAAATTAATTAAAGAAGCAGTTCCTAGTCTTCATATCACGCCATTAAAAAGTGGTCCTTTAGGTGGAGATCAACAACTAGGAGCAATGATCTGTGAGGGTAAATTAGACATTTTATTTTTCATAATAGATCCTATGACTCCTCAACCACATGATGTTGATATTAAAGCTCTATTGCGTTTATCAACTATGTATAACTGCGTAGTCGCTTGTAACTTTGCAACCGCTGACTTTGTTATTGAAAGTCCGCTATTTGAAGAGCCTCAAGTACACGCTACCGATTTTAGTGAATATGCCGATAGAAGTATTTAGTTTATGCTGACATGTTTTTCTATAGTAAAACAATATGGTTCAAAGCCTATTATTAATAATTTCAGTCACGACTTTACAACTAATAGCACAAAAGTTCTTGGCCCAAATGGCAGTGGTAAATCAACCTTACTTAGATTATTAGCTGGCTTAGAAATGCCAACCAAAGGAAAGATAAATAGCTCGGCGTCATTATCTGAATTAATATCAATAAGCTCTGACAGCATTACCCCGCCAGAGTTTTTATCGACTGCTGAAGTCACTGAGTTATTTCAACGCTATAGCCATTTTGATAACACTTATTATCAAAATGTTATTAAGCAGTTGGAGCTTGGCGAATTTGAACATAAAAAGTTTGCCAAGCTGTCCTCAGGGACAAAGAAGAAATTTTCTGTTCTTTGGGCTTTATCGCAACATTCAGAAATACTAATTTTGGACGAACCCTTTGCCAGTTTAGATCAAGACAGTCAGATCGTTTTCAAAGAAATCATCCAGGCAGATGACAGAAAATTAATCTTTGTCGACCACGAAAATATTTTAGATTTTGATGACTCTGTGCATGTTTAGCCAAGTATTCAGTAAAAAACAAAAAATTCATAAACAGCAAGATCAACTCTACCGTGTTCTTATATTTTGCTTGCTCTTGTTTAGCCCAGTAATTTTATTATTGTCACCTTTACCTAGCTTTTTGATTTATCAAGGTACGGAAAATTACGTATCGCACCTTGTAGGTTGGCTTATTATTACGGTTGTTAGCTTACTCGAAGGGTATTTATTCTTGTCCGTTTGGCAAAACAAAGAGTTGATATTTTTTAAGTATTTATTTGGCCGAAATTTTAACAAAAATCTATTACTTACCTTTTTTAAATTTACTATTTTATTACATGTTTGTGTTTGGGCAGGTTATGCAAAAGCCGACTGGTCGTTTTCAAACCTTGCTTTAAGCGCCAGTATATACGCTTATAGTGCTGGTATTTTCATATTACAGCTCAAGTTTAAACTAGCACCAAAAACAGAAATAAAGATGAGATTGCCCAATATAAAAATAGTTAACTTTATATTATTAAAGGGTAATTTAACGTCCATTGCTTTATTTTTAATTGGAAGTTATGTCTGCTATATTTTTCTCAATAACGTTGAAAAAATTGAAGTTATATTAGCAGTCGTTGGTCTGTGGTTAATATTAACCACTTATTTGATGTTGCAAATTTGGCGTTCTATTAAGAAAAATCAAACAAGTTTGAGTCTGTTTTTAAAAAACATAAGCTTAAATTACTGTGCTCTCATCTGCACAATAACTAATTGGTTGTTTATTTTTGCACTAGTAATAGCCTTAACCACAATGTTTATTCTGGCAGTACCCCAAATATATATTTTGTTATTTTTGTAGATATGAAAATAAAAAAGGCCAATGAATTCATTGGCCTTTTCTTTTATACAATCATTTATAATGTGTGTGATGACTTAATCCAGGTTTTCAACTGGTATCTTTTTAGCTAAATAATCTCTGATCTCAGCTTCCATCTGATCCGCAGCACTGGCGTTATCTATACGCTTTTTCTGGCGTTGACCGTTAATGTAAAAACCACTGCGTTTGTTCGCACCAGCTAAACCTAGATCGGATATTAGTGCTTCGCCTGGGCCATTCACAACACAACCAATAACCGATACGGTAATTGGTTCAATGACATCTTCTAGTCGCTCTTCAAGTTGATTCATCGTTTGCACCACATCAAACTCTTGTCTTGAGCAACTAGGACAAGCAATAAAGTTAATTCCGCGAGAACGTATACTTAATGACTTTAAGATATCAAAGCCCACTTTCACTTCTTCTACCGGATCGGCAGCTAATGAAATACGCATTGTATCGCCGATACCTTCAGCTAATAACATACCTAAGCCAACCGCTGATTTAACCGCACCAGATCGAAAGCCACCGGCTTCAGTAATGCCTAGGTGAATTGGTTGTTCAATTTCTTTGGCCAATAAACGGTAAGCACCTACCGCTAAATGTACATCAGACGCTTTCACACTCACTTTAAAGTTATGAAAATCATAACTCTTTAAGATATTAACATGACGCATAGCCGACTCTAATAAAGCTTCTGGGCAAGGTTCATGATATTTTTCTTGAATGTCTTTTTCTAATGAACCGCCATTTACGCCAATTCTAATAGGGATGTTTTTTTCTTTTGCCGCATCTATCACAGCTTTAATACGGTCTTCACTACCAATATTACCGGGATTTATGCGTAAACAGTCAGCGCCATACTCAGCAACTTTTAATGCGATGCGATAATCAAAATGAATATCAGCAACTAATGGAATATCCACTAACTGTTTAATTTGTTTAAATGACTCTGCAGCATCCATCGTAGGTACCGAAACTCGAACGATATCGGCTCCTGCTTTTTGCAGTGCTTTTATTTGTTTTACCGTAGCCTCAACATCTAAAGTGTTTGTGTTGGTCATTGACTGAACCGATATTGGAGCATCACCACCAACAGGTACGTTACCAACCATGATCTGTTTAGACTTACGGCGAGTTATTGGGTTTTCACCAAACATTTATTTCTCTCTACAATTAAATACGGGCAAAATAAAAGGCTGAACGTGACAGCCTTTTATTTATGAATAAGCTATTTAGCTAGTTTACCCTATTATAATGCTTCTAACTCAAAACGAGCTACTCTATTTTTAGGTAAATCAGCAAGACTATATTCTTTGCCGTTTACAAAAACACTAACACCTTCGGGTTTACCAAGCGATACACTTAATGGACCCTGTGCATTTAGTGACATTACGTAACCACTCGGTTTATTACCAACCGCAATACGGTCACCGTTTACATCATAAACTTCAACCCAACATTCATTTTCAAAACGCATTTCTACATTAACAAAACCTTCTTCATCAACCGTGCCATTATCAGCAACCATAGATTTTTGTGATGCATTTAATTCGACAGGTCGTTGAATATTATTAACAGGTACCGCGGTTTCTTCGAACTTAGGTAATTCTTCAGCTGCAACCGTTTGTGTTGCCGCGGCTATGGTAGAGCTTTCTTCATCTGAAATAGCCGGTGGTTTAACCGGTACTACCGCTTTAACTTCATTGGCAGCTACAATAATATGATCATCATCGTCACCAGCTACCGGTGCAAAATCACTATATTGATTGTCTTGTATCCACCAAAAACCTAATGCAGCGATAACAACCAACGCAAAGATCCAAGTGACAAAAGATAATCGTCTTTCTAGTGCTTTGCGTTTAGTTCTACGTGAAAAAGATTGCATTTCTTTATCTGATTCGTCAAAAACAACACCTTTAGTTTCCACTTCAAGGAGGACCAAATCTTCCGCTACGTTAACTTTTTTAGCGTAAGAGCGAATATATCCACGAACAAAAGTTTCGGGTAAATTTTTAGGTATACGATCTTTTTCAATCGCTTCTAATACATGTAAAGGTACTTTTATTTGTTTTGCTAAATCTACTAAATCAATATTTAGTGCTTGTCGAGCCGCAACTAGAATTTTTCCAGGACTTTGTTTTTGTTTTTTTTCGTCGTTCAATTGCTCACTCATGACCGAAACTACTCCACTTCCACTTTTAAAATTTTAGTACCAGCGATTACTAAACCGTCTTGTTTTACTTTATTCCAAGCCATTAATTTAGCCAAAGGAACGTTTAATTCATCGGCTATATCTGACAAATCTTTATTTTGTTTTACCGTATAGAAAATATCAGGATTTTGAACAAACAATTTATCACCAGAGTTTATTTGCTGGTTTTTTAATTTATTCCACTTAACTAAAGCTGAAATTTGAACATTAAACTTAATTGACACACGATATAAATTTTCACCATATTGAACTGTATAACGTGGAATTTCAACATTATCGACATTTATATCTAAAGTAGGTCTTCGTTCAACTGCCTCAATCGTAGAATTATCACCTTGTTGTGAAACAATAATCTCATTTGGTAAAGGTAAAGACTTTCCAATACCGACTACGGACTGCTGACTGCTCGGCTGGTTTTGTACTTTAACAATTTCTTGATTTTTTGCTAATTTTTGTACTTTCGCCGTTTGCTTATTTTGTTTAGAACCTTGTTTAACTGTTTGTAAATAGCGTATTTTACGTTGTTCAAAAATAGATTCGTGCAGCAAATTTGAACGCAATAATAAACTTTGGTGGCTTAGCGGGAATTCTGAGATTAAACGAATACGGTACTCTTGAGCCAAAGAATTTTCACCTACAGATGTTTGCAGTAAAACCCCTAATAATAAACTATCTGAAGTCTGTTCTGACTGAGATAAGTAGGTATTATATAGTTTAAGGGCCTCTGTTTGGTTACCCATAGCATAATGTACCGAAATTAAATCAAGCAAAGTCGCTATTCTATTTGGATTATGTTGATACGATTGAGTTAACGCTTGGAGGGCTCCGTTGAAATCATCAGCTTTCAGCAGGCATAATGCCATGTTTTCATAACTTTCAGCAACTTGGCTATAACTAGGCGTTTCAATAGCTTGCTTAAAACGTATAACCGCTTGATTATAATCAGTTAACTTACATAGAAATACAGCATAATTATTTAATGTATTAGGATTATGAGGGCCTATTTGCAATGACTTTTGATAAGATTGTTCAGCTCTTACAACATCGCCTACGGCTTGATAATAGTAAGCTAAACTAGAATGAACATCGGCACGCATAGGCGCATATTCTAAGGCTTTATCTAAATTGTATTTAGCTTGTGGGTAGTTTTTATTACGTAAGTAGCCTAGACCTAATAGCAATCTAGACTTAGCTGCATCTTCTTTATTAAACGCTAACGAGCGAGCTTGCTGATTAGAGTCAATATAAGACTGCTCTGTCACGCAGCCAAATATAAATATTAATCCTAAGCTGTATATGATCCCTCGCAAAATAACAGTGCGCATATTTTTCTCAATTATTTTTAGTATAAGTGTTTAAAACTATTAAACTATTTTGACTGAGATTGAATCACCTTTTTCTTGTTTTTTCAATACTCTCTTAGTTCTATCAACAACATCACCTGCTAATTGACCACACGCTGCATCAATATCATCGCCTCGAGTACGGCGTACAATACAAGTATAACCTTCCTCTTGTAGCACTTTAGCAAACCTGTCTACGCGTGAGTTAGACGATTTTCCATATGGCGCACCTGGGAACGGATTCCATGGTATAAGGTTTATTTTTGAAGGCGTGCCGCGTAATGTTTTTGCTAACTCACGTGCTTGTTCCATAGAGTCGTTAATACCATCTAGCATAACGTATTCTACGGTAATATCTTGATTGGCTGTAGAGCCGTCGATATAACGACGACATGATGCTAAAAACGCTTCAATATTATATTTTTTGTTTACTGGAACTAAGATATCTCGTAATTCATCATTTGGAGCGTGCAATGAAATAGCTAACGCCACATCAATTTTTTCTTTTAGTAAATCTAACGCTGGTACAACACCAGAAGTACTAAGGGTGACACGACGTTTAGACAAACCAAAAGCAAAGTCATCCATCATTAATTCCATGGCAGGAACCACATTATTAACATTTAATAACGGCTCGCCCATGCCCATCATAACGACGTTGGTGACGGCACGGTTGGTTGATAAGCCATCCCAACCAATGTCTTGCACAACACGCCAAACTTGACCAATAATCTCACCGACTTTTAGGTTACGATTAAATCCTTGTGCACCAGTTGAACAAAATGGACACTCTAAGGCACAGCCAACTTGCGAAGATACACACAAGGTAGCGCGATTCCCTTCTGGGATCCAAACCGCTTCAACTTCTTGTCCACCTTCTAATAATAAAGCGTATTTAATTGTGCCATCTGTAGACACTTGGCGAACACTAATTTCAGGCGCTTTTATTACACATTTTTCTTTTAATTTGGTTCTTAAGACTTTAGAAAAATTGGTCATTTCATCAAAATCAGTTTTACCCATTTGATAAATCCACTTCACCGCTTGGTCAGCACGAAATCCTTTCTCGCCAAATTCATCAGCAAAAAACTTACGCATACCTTTACGGTCAAAATCCATTAAATTAATTTTTGCAGCGGTAGGTTGAGTCGCCGGTGTGGTTATTTCTACAGTCATAAAAGCCTCTTTGTAACTTATATCTTGGTTCTTTATTAGGGAGTGTTCCCTAAAAGAAATGGATGCGTTATTACACGCGTACTGGTTTTTCTAATAACTCTCATTTTCTGATGATTATTTATTGAAAATAAAAGCAATTAGAAAAACAAAAAGGACTTAGTATTCCCAAGTCCTTTTAACGTATTATTTAACGGTGCTCATATTGCTTAACGATTGTTGTGGTTAAGCAAAAGTTAAATTAACGAGTACGTGGGCAAATTTCATCTGCAGAGAAGAAATATGCGATTTCACGAGCTGCTGATTCAGGAGCATCAGAACCGTGACAAGCATTTTCGTCAATAGAAGCAGCGTAGTCAGCACGTAAAGTACCAGCAAGCGCTTCAGCTGGGTTAGTAGCACCCATGATTTCACGATTTTTTAATACTGCATTTTCGCCTTCTAAAACTTGAACCATAACTGGGCCAGAAGTCATAAAAGAAACTAAAGCACCAAAGAAAGGACGTTCGCTGTGTTCAGCGTAAAAACCTTCAGCTTGCTCTTTTGAAAGGTGAACCATTTTAGAAGCAACAATGCGTAAGCCTGCAGATTCGAAACGGTTATAGATAGCGCCGATTACATTTTTAGCAACTGCGTCAGGTTTGATGATTGAAAAAGTACGTTCTAAAGCCATGTTAGTTAAACTCCAAGGTTTAAATTTAATAAATTAAGGGTTCTGAAATTGAGGGCGCGAATTATACGTTAATTTTATACAAATAAATATGGTAAAAACTACTATTCACAAACTTATATTAATTGCGCTATTCTTATGACCTACGCGAACTAAAGTTAACTAACACTTATAAGCTAAGTGCTTATTAAATAAAATAAAATTACGGGCTAAATTTAATGTCTCAACCTCAGTTTGTAACTGAATTACTAAATACTTTAAAATCAAAATACCAACTTGTGCTAGATGATGCTGTTGAATTTTTTGCCGAATATAAAACTTTGCATCTTATATATGCTAAAGAGTCTAAGAAGTTTGAAGAAATACAACATCAGCTTACCACTATTTATAATTACAAAAAAAAGCATAACGTATTACCGAATATAAAAGGTCATAGCGATGCTAAGTCTTATATTTCAGAGTTAGAAGCAATAAAGCTAAGATCGCAAGCCGAAGTAGATAAAATTGAGCCTAAAGTTTTTGCTGGGTTTAAAAAACGCCAAGCTCTGTTAACAACAGTAGCAACTGCCATTGCAAAATCTATGATTAATGAGAGAGATGCTAGTCAATTTATAGCAACTATGATGTTACGAGCACCATTACCCGCGGATCATAACCGTTGCGATATTAACGAAAAAACAAAACCTATTTATATAGCAGCACTGGTTGTTTCATTGCTAAGTCAGCTAATTAATAAAGATATTATTGATGATGATTATATTACAAGCCGAATTCCGACATTAACCGAAAATGAAAAAGATCCAGACTTGGTAGAACATCATGAAGAAGAATTAGAAATTTATATAACTGAAGTACTTAATCCTATTATAGTCGCTGCTCTACTCCATAATATAGGTAGTTATTGCGTAGAGGCTGAAGCTATTTATCAAGGCGACCGTTATCAAGTATTAGATGAAGAAGCCCGTAAATCATTAATTAAAACCATAAGCGAACATACAAATATCTATTTAAATTGGGGTTTTGGTAAGCCATTAGAACGTTACTGGGGAGAAGAAAATCTTGATATTGAATTAGATAAATTTGACCTTATGCAGTCGATAGTCAAAAATTACCCCAAATCGCAAAGTCCTATTGGCAATTTACTACGAATTCCAATGATATATTCCTCATTTACCTTATCTACTAAATTACAACACGACTTTAGATTCATCTTCAAAGCTTACGATATTTTAGCTAGCGGCATAGAAAAAAAGGTTATTTACCAACCTTATGCAGAAGTATTCTTAAACATGGTTGGCAAGTATCCACTAGGTGCAGGAATTTCATTTATATCTTTAGAAACTGGGTATCCAGAACGTGCAATTGTCTCTGCATTGAATCCGCCAGATCCAACAACAGCTATTGTTAAGCAGTTAACTCGACGCCAAGTTTATGCGGATGATCATACTCAAGTAGCCGTAACTAAAGACTATATAGTGTCAAACAGCACTGCACGAAAAAATTCAGAATTTGATACATCTTATTATAAAAAACAATTTCCTAATGGCTATTATTGGAATCCATCAGAGGCTTGGCAAGTTGATTTAGAACATAAGAAATTTTGGCGTAGAGATAACAGACTTAAACCTAACTAATCAATCACCAGAATGTCCTACCGTTTGGCCATTCTGGTATTTTCCTTTTATTTCAGCAAACTATCGGTAAACTAAGGAGTGTCATAACTAAGACTATTCAAGAGAGTCCAATGAAATTAACATCCATTTTTTTCCTGTCTACATTATTTATCCTCAACGCCTGTACTGATGCTAGCCATAATAATACTGCTCAGTTCCAACAATTATTAAAAGAGCATTGGCAAAATGCCAACAAAGAACAAGTCTTTTTTAGGAATGATCCTGATACTTTTAGAATGAATGGTAAATTACCAGAGATGTCTGAAGTTGGTAGAAAACGCCGTGCCGAATTTAATCAAAGCGTTTTAACCGACTTAGAAAAAATTGACGTTAATGCACTGAATGATGCTGACCAAGTTACTTACCGTTTATTTAAATACGAACGTGAAACAGAAGCTAAAAGCTATCAGAATATTGATCACTATTTCCCAATGAATTATTACGCTGGTTACCACAGCTACTTTGCTGGCGCACCTGGTAACATGTCGTTTTTAACTACCAAAGATTATGATAACTATTTAGTAAGTTTGGCGGATTTCCCACGTTATAACCAAGAACATATTAATGACTTAACCATAGCGATTGAAAAAGGTTATACCCAATACTGTGAAACCTTTAAGGATTATCACAAATCAATTAGCAAACATATAGTTGATAAGGTTGAAGACAGTAACTTTTGGGCACCTCTTGCCAATATCCCAGCAAACTTTAACGCCCAAGACAAACAAGCTTATCGCAAAAAAGCTAAACAGCTTATCGCTGATGTAGTGATCCCTGAGTACCAAAAGTTCTACACATTCTTTACACAAAGCTACATGACAAATTGTAGAACCGTCGCTGGAATTAGTAGTGTTGAAGGTGGAGCCGATTACTATAAATATCTAATAAACTACTTCACAACCACAGATATGACAGCGGATGAAATTCATCAAATTGGGTTAGATGAAGTAAAACGTATACGCCAAGAAATGCAGCAAATAATAGACAACGTGGGCTTTAAAGGTGACTTTAAATCTTTCATTAAATTCTTAAGAACAGACCCGCAATTTTATGCAACGACGGAACGTGATTTATTAGAAAAAGCCAGTTACATAAGCCGAAAAATGGCAGCCCAATTACCTAAATGGTTCTCAGTATTACCACGTACACCATTTGATATTAAATCAAGTGCCAGTGGTGCTTATTATGTTGGCTCTGACGGTACAGGAAAAACTTCTGGCACTTATTTTCTTGCCACTAAAAACTTAAAAAGCGAACCGTTATACACACTGGAAGCATTAACCTTCCATGAGGCAGAGCCAGGTCATCACCTGCAAGGTTCACTGGCTCGTGAGATTGATATGGCTGAGTTTAGAAAAATATTGTCACACTCAGCATTTACCGAAGGTTGGGGTTTATATTCAGAAAAGCTAGGTAAAGAGATTGGATTTTATCAAGACCCTTACAGTGACTTTGGCCGTTTAACTTACGAAGCATGGCGCGCATGTCGTTTAGTGGTAGATACAGGTATTCATGCCAAAGGTTGGACTCGTCAACAAGCTATCGATTATTTAGCAGAAAACACAGCATTAAGTATGGCTGATGTGATTGGTCAAATAGACAGATACATTAGCTGGCCTGCTCAAGCTTTGTCTTACAAAATTGGTGAGATAAAAATGTTACAGCTACGTAAATTAGCAGAAACAGAGCTTGGTGATAAATTTGATATAAGAGCATTTCATGATCAAATTTTAACCAACGGCAGTTTACCGTTAGCCTTATTAGAAGAGCTAACAAAAGACTGGATTGCTAAGCAAAAGTCTATTTAATAAAAATTAATTAGCACCAAAATGACTAATGTTATTTTGGTGCTACATTTACTTTACCTCCTGAGTATTTCCATACTGTTTCCAATTGTATTTCAAAGTATCCACAAATTTAATATCTCCCTGCTCTTCAGCAGAAACAAATAGAATAAATTCACTTTCATCATTTAACACAATAGTAACGATAGTATCATCAGCAACACTTTGTGATTGCTTCACGTTAATAGCTGTTATTTTGTCATAAGTAGCCGACTTAACTTGGAACCCACTGTCATCATCCATCCAATACGAAAACACTCTTTTCTCTGTGAAACCATTGCCATCTTCACGAATATCAAACGTACCTGCACTATAAAAGTGTGAAATGGTTTCATTTGGCGACAATACACTTTTACGGTAAAGATATTTAAGATCACTTGATAATATATCTTGCTCAGTAACAACAGTGGAACTTGGAAGATAATTAGTAAAAGTAATCGCCGTATGAATCCATAATGGGATAAAAAGAATAATGCTTAAATAAGTAGTTACACGCCAAGTAGAATTATAGCTATAAGCTCGAGTGTCTTTTTCATTCACTTTATTGATATAAGTTAATGAAGGCAAAAATAACAATGGAGTAAGAAAGAAGATTATATCTCCATAATTTGAGTCGAAATACACATCAATAATCGACATTAAGACATAACCTACAGCTAATAAAATAGCTGCATAAACTGGCATAGCTCGGTTATCGCCAAACCGTTTTTTAGAGTCTTCAATTAGGTGAGCCATAAATGGATAAAACCAAATAACAACAAACCAACCACGGACAATTGGCATTGTGTGTAAATTATGGGCTGTTTTTATTGCCAACCAATTTCGATACATCCAATAAGCGTTAAATAATCCCATCGTCAAAGTACTTAAAACCAAGAACTTCACTATTGAGATAGGGAAAAATACAGCACCATCAAACTGCGGACGTTTTTTAGATTCCTGACGCCAGAGCAAAATTATAATAATCAAGACAAGAATGTAAGCCATTGCTAAGTTGGCTCTCCATCCAAGCTCTTCAAACTTATTCGTTTTTTCGTCTATTGAAGCATTATCCGCCGCGGGGGTATCTGAACTCTCGGCTACATCTGGATACTTTTTGATCCCGTAATAGGCTATTTCGCGTAGACGTTTTCGAGCTTCAATATACTCAGTAATTTTATCTGCTGGTACATGATCCACTTTTGATTGGTAATCATAACGAATCGTTAATGTATGATTTTTAAAATCAATATTTTCAGAAAATTTAAAAAAATCGTTATCTTCCAATGTTGATTCATTATTTAAATTCCATCCAGTATCAGCAAACTCAACAATAAAAGTATTACTTATCTTATTTGGGAATTGAAGATAAAACGGCGTTGTACGATTTATTTCCTCCACTTTTTTAACAGTATTGCGAATATCTGTAGGGTAAAAGTCGACTGAAAGATCATCACCTTGATGCCAAAATTTAGGGATAGTATATGCTTCCTTCATAGTGACTACGCCTAATTCACTATCGTTTTCAATCTCAATATCTGCAGTTGCAAGTAACGAAGCAAAGAAACCTTGATAATAAATTTCGTAACTTTCTGACATGGCATTCTTACCATCTCGTTCAATACGATTTAAACGCGAAGTTGCTTCATAACCATAATATTTAGTATCAACGGTTAATACAGCATCTGCATTTTCACCGCTTCCCACAGAGTATTTTTCCGTTATTGCAACTTCTGAATATTCATCAACATTTACCATTTCAGTTAAATCAGTTTGCCCTTCCTTTAACACCAAAGCATAACCAAAATTAGGTTGATAAATATCAGCTAACTGACCAAATTGATTAGACATAGTTGGGTCTAGCCAGAACTGTTTATCTTTATAAAACAGAGTTACGATAACATGATCAAAGTATCCAACACCGGGAGGTAAAGACTTTAACAGCTTAGTGTCATCGGTATTAACTAACGCAGGATAAGATTCAACCCCCAAGCCTTCTAGCAAGGATAAAAATAAAACCGTTTTGTCTTTACAGTCACCATATTTAAGTTTTAACGTCTGATTTGGTGCCGTTGGCATATGGGAGTTTTCCCCCATCTCGATACCAAAATATCTAATTTCATCTTGCACGTATTTTAATGCAGCGATTATTTGTTGGTCTTTACTAGAATATGAATTTTTTATTGTGCTAACTATGTCATTAATTGAGTCAAAATCTGTATCAAAATGGTACATAGGCTCAGCCCAATTGACGACATCAACCCAGTCACTAGTTTCATTAAAATACGCATGGGCATAAGAGTCGTGCCAATTAGGCGTCTGGCTTGGTCTATCAATAGTTGGTTCTAAATGTAAACTTACTTGATATTGCTTATAGCCATTCCAATTTGTTTGTTTAACTGGTGCATCAATATTTATTACTTTTACATTCAGAGGTTTGTCTTTCCCCCACAGTATTCGTAAAAACTGATTTTCAACGGGTACGCTCCAATTGATACTACGAGTATAGGAAAAAAGACCTTTATACACAGGGTTTGTGCCAACTCTAGAGTAGCTATAATCAATAACATCACCAATTTGTACATCATCAACGATCATATTTAACGATAAGGAACCATTATAAATTTGATTAGATAAATCATCTTCACGATTCACAACTGAGGCGCTTGACGACTCAATTTTATTAATACGTTTACCGTTTCTAATAATATCAAGGTTATGTAAATGTAATGTTTGGTAAAGGGGATCAAAATCGATGTTTATTTGAGATGAGCCTTCCACACCAGTTTGGTTAACGACAGATTCAACAAAACGCGAAAATCTAGTTCTCTCACCGTCATGTTCTACTTTAATTTGGTCGTCGACTAATCGATAAAAGACACCGTCTTTGATTTCATCAATAGGGATTGGTGTATCCAAAGTTAGATCACGACTATCAATCCAAGTTGGTTGCTCAACAATAGAAACCGAATCATGTAATTTTTTGGCTAGACTTTGAAGGCTAAAAATGGAGATGAATACAAAAAAGACTAACGATATTATGGATTTGAAAAGAGATGGTTTATACATTTATAAATTCCATTTTTAATTTAACAATCAGTCTACCCCACATAAGTTAAATTTAAAATAGCGTTTCATCTTGGTAATTTGGAGCTGGAAAACAATTTCAAAAATACAATTTTTAGACAAGAAAACAAAAGAGCAACATCATTAATGACGTTGCTTCCTGCATTTAACTAGTAATTAAACCAGCAAATTAGGACTTTTTACTATCAACATGAGGCTTTATCACAACGCCTTGTTCTGGTGCCATCATGCCTTTCAATAGTCGGCCAAATATATCAGCGCCAGTAATGATGCGTTTATTTTCTCCCCAAACTAACAGTACGTCATGATCGATAACGCCATCAAAATTTTTGTCAATTGAGCCATTGGCTTTCATATCCAATATAGCTTCGTTTAACGAGGTTGATTCGTCCGTTAGTACCACAGGGCGATGACAGTAGCGATAAGGGTCAAAGTCATTAGGCTGAAACAGGGCAGCTCTTGAAAATCCATCAGCATCTAATACTAACAAAGGCCAACCATCTTCATTGGTTAAGATAACCCAATTGTAATCGGTTTGATTAACTAAAACTAAAAATGGATCATCGGTTTTATTTGTCATTTCAGGAATAATGGGTAAATCCAATTTTGTAGGTAAGGGAATAATTGATTTAGGGTCAATTAACCCCCCTTCTTCTATCACTTTAATTTCGTCCATAGAAAAAAAGTTTAACGCGCCGATGCCTTCAACATGATTTAAATCAGCTTCTTCTGCCGTAATATGTGAGCGTATAATGTTACGTAATTCACTTTCTGCAAAGTAAGTAATTCCCTCTTTTCCTAACCAACCATCAAGAACAAGACCTGTCGGTTTTGCCACTATATAAAACACCATTTGGTAAAAGCGTACTATTGGTGACAATAAGCTACCCATTTTTAATGCATTACGCGAAAAATAAGCCTGCGGGGTAATTTCACCAATTATAGTAATCGCAATAGTTGAGAATAAAAATGCACTCACGCCAGCCAACACAGAGTCTGATAACAAGGTTAACAAAACATTAATACACACGTTGCCCCATAAGATAGTGGCTAATAGAAAGTTAGAGTCATCTCGCAACTTAAGTATTTTCTTAGCATCTTTGTTGCCCTTTTTAACCTCAACTTCAAGGTGCAGTCGGCTTATTGAGAATAGCGCTAAATTCAAGCCTGAAAATATCGCTGATTGTGAGATACAAAAAGCAATTGCGCACCAAGTAAGAA
Source organism: uncultured Psychrosphaera sp. (assembly GCF_947500655.1). Lineage (GTDB taxonomy): Bacteria > Pseudomonadota > Gammaproteobacteria > Enterobacterales > Alteromonadaceae > Psychrosphaera. Next base: position 169,067 of record NZ_CANMSK010000003.1, read on the forward strand.
TGTCCATTGACATAAGTTGTGTCCTAATAAGTAAATAAGGTGGTGAATATAGACTAATACAAAATAAAGTAACTTAATAAATTATCCACTACTCAATAAATTTATTTTGTTAAAGTCAGTCATCAATCAACCCCGTTCATAGTAAAATAAAAATCACTTAGTTGATGAGTATAAAGCCATGTATTATGACTTCAAAGCCACAACAATGATTAACCGAAAAAGAAGATTAAATTGAGCGATAACAAACGAGAAGTCGAAACTGGAGTCATTCGTAAAGTACAACATGTTAGCATTTGGCTAATTAGTATTTTAGTCATAGCTCTTGGGGTTTATCTAACCATGATAGAGTTTTGTAATATCGAATGGTTAACGCGCAGTGGTTGCGTTGTCGTGATGTTGGGCATTTGGTCTGGCATGGGCGGAATAATTGAAGAGCATGTATTGATCAGTCGATTTGATGTGCAACGACGAATTGCAATTTCTCGTGCCAAAGTAAAATTACGTAAAATCAGTGCACCAGATGAATATGTGGAAAAAGAACTTGAGTCCATTGAATCAGAACATGAACGTAAAGTTGAAGAGTTAAGAAATAAATTCCGCTTGCAGTTAGGCATACTTGAAGTCTCATTATTAATGACTGGAACCTTTATTTGGGGTTTTGGCGACTTACTTTTCAAACTTAGCTTTTAGGATCAACAAGGTTATGACTGACGATAAATGGTGGGGCGACTTTTCTTTTGATAACCAACAGATCAAAAGTTGGCAAATTGGTGAACGAGCAATAACCATAAAACGTTCCGTTAATGAATGGAATTGCTGGAATTTTGATACCGAAGATGAAATAGACCAGCCTATTGTGCAACGCGAGCTGACCGACAATAATCAAGAGTCGGATACCGCTGAAAAAATGTTTGGCCGTTACCTAGAAAACCATTCAGAAGGTAAGATCAGAATATTACCTTTACTGGCAGACCGTTCAGTAGTCACACGTCCTGCAACACCGTTAACCTTGTTAGCCGGTGAAAGTGCTCGACTATTTATTAGTACGCCAATCTGGTTTAGTGCGCAAACGCTCACTGATCATAAAACGTTACCAACTCAACAAGTATTTTTAGACTTACCATTTTGGCGACCTTCCGACTCTTGGTTTGGTGCTTCAACAATAGATGGGCAGCTATGCTACGCAAAATACACTTCAGCTAGAGTACAGCTAGATCACTTGGAAAAGCGCTCTCACCGAGCCATAACGCCAATTACCGTTATTAACCATCAACACACACCGCTTGTGATAGAACGCATTAATGTGCCAGTTAACTTATTGCATTTATATTGTGATAACCACCATCAATTTTGGACGTCAGGCATTACAGTTACAACCGAGAACAACTCAAAAAATGTAGAAATGCACATTAATCAAAAAGTACCGACAGAAGTGCATTCATACGAACTGATAAGTACGCCTCGTATTAAATCAGAAACAAATAAATTAATACGCAATATCAGCAACTTATTTGGATAACAAAGCTATGGATTCTATTCGCGAGATTATTACCTTAATACAAACTTCATTTTTATATGTGTTATTTCAGGCAGTGTTATTAGTCATTATTGGCTATATTCTGGGCCGAATATTCAGTGGAATTGTGGCTAAAATCGTTGATAATAAAATGACAACACACGGCCAGTTTTTATTAAAACGAACAGTGTTTTATATCATCTTGGCCTTATTTGCTTTGTCAGCTCTAAAACATGCAGGGTTTGACTTAAGTATATTATTGGGCGCTGCTGGTCTATTTACTGTGGCATTAGGTTTTGCTTCACAAACATCGGCCTCTAACTTAATTAGCGGTTTGTTTTTAATGGTTGAAAGACCATTTTCTATCTCTGATATTATTCAGGTCAGTGATATTACTGGGGAAGTGATTTCCATTGATTTATTGTCGGTAAAACTTAGAACATACGACAATTTATTTGTGCGCATTCCAAACGAAAGCATGATCAAAACGCCAGTAACCACGTTAACCAAATTTCCAATTAGACGAGCCGATATAAAAGTTGGGATTGCTTACAAAGAAGATATTAAACGAGTGCGTGAAGTGTTATTAGGTATAGCGGCTAAAAATGTGATTTGTTTGGACGAGCCTGCACCACTGTTCATTTTAAAGGGTTTTGGTGATTCGTCAGTGGATATTCAATTTTCTGTTTGGGCTAAACGAGAAAACTTCCTAGAGCTGAAAAACTCTATGTATCAGCAAATTAAGAAAACTTTTGATGAACAAGGCATTGAAATACCTTTCCCTCACCTTAGCCTGTATAGCGGTAGTGAAACTAAACCTATGCCAATAGAGCTAAACGGTATTCGCGATAAAAATGAAGATTAAATAAAAAAGGGAGTGTTTAAAAACACTCCCTTTTATTTATATTATTGCTAATACGCAGCTAATAAAACAAATTAGCTCAGCTAGTTAACAAGCTTTAACCAATAACACACCTACTTTAAACTCAAGTACTTCTACTTTTGAGCCTTTAGCGATAGGTGAATCAGATTCCACTTTCCAATCAATACCTGAATAATGGTGCTTACCAAATACGCCAGCATCAACATCTTGCTCTAGGGTAAATTGATAACCATCTAAGTCAGTAGTCACTTTTTTATTGTTACTATGTGCCTGTAAGTTTTTTAGTGGTTTCCATAACAAAATGCTAAATAGCGCAGTTAAAAATGCCACCGAGATCAATACTGAACTAGTACTCGCGGGGATCACACCAAAGTGAATTAAGCCACCAGAAACCAGCATAGCAGAGCCAATTAAAGTTAAGTAGAAAGTGGCAAAACCAAATACCAGTACATCAATAACTGCCATTAATAAACCAACAGCCATTAACGCCTGACTCACATCAGAAAATAACCACATAAAAACTCCCGTTTACTTAGTCTTGTTAAGAGTATTAATAATCGTCATTGCTTGAGCAACCATGCTTGATGCATCTGTGCCGCTGTCAGGTAGTAAAACAACCGAAGACTCTTTTGCAATTGCTTGTTTAGCCGCTATTGCTTTTGTCGCTAAATCTAACTGAATTGCACTTTGACCTTGCTCGGTCTTTGCTACATTACCAACCATCTCTAATGCTTCAGCTTGTGCTTTAGCAACTTGAAGTATCGCTTGCGCTTCACCTTCAGCACTTAAAATCTGCTCAGCTTTTTCACCTTCTGCTGCTAATACTTGAGATTGTTTTTGACCTTCAGCAACATTGATTGCCGCTTGTCTATCACCCTCAGATTCAAGCACTTGCGCACGTTTTTCACGTTCTGCTTTCATTTGACGTTCCATCGCTTCCATAACAGAAGATGGTGGAACAATATCTTTAATTTCATAACGTAATACCTGAACACCCCAAGGTGCAGCAGCGTCATTAATTGCAGATACGATATTCGCATTTAACGCATCACGCTCTTCAAAGGTTTTATCTAGTTCCATTTTACCAATTTCACTACGCATTGTTGTTTGCGATAATTGCACAACAGCAAAGATATAATCGTCAACACCATAAGACGCTTTATAAGGGTCAAGAACACGGAAGTACAATACACCGTCAACGGTTAACGAAATATTATCTTTAGTGATAGCTGATTGGCTAGGTACATCAATCGCTTGTTCTTTTAACGAGCGGTCGTAACCCACTTTATCAATAAATGGCACAATGAAGTTTAAACCAGCTTCAATTGTTTTATTAAATTTACCAAAACGTTCTATTAAAATAGCTCTGTTTTGCGGTACAAATTTAACTGAAGACTTAAGTAATACAACGACTAAAGCAAGTATTGCAAACTCAAATGTGAATAATGTAGAAAATAACATTTCCATAAAAAAAATCCTTATTAATTCAAAATAATTTCAAGCTACATTAATACAAACAAACCCGGAAATGTAAACCGATTTCGCTTTATATAAATGTTTAAAAAGCTTTAAAAACTGGTCAACTGTAAATCTGACTTTGCTTGAAAGACAAATAACACATTGACACCTAAAGGTTACAATTGATACCTTTAGGTTACAAGTTAAAATACTTTAAAGGATTAACTATGACTAACGACATTAAATCAACCGTGGTAAAAGAAGAAAAAGACTTATACAACAATGCCATTACAAGTCTTTTAGTCGCGGCAATGTTTATTTTTGACTATTTAGATAAATTCCAAGAGCCATTAATAAAAATGTACACTTTGATATATGTGTTATATGGCATAGCCTTTATCGCTATTTTTATTTTGCTTATTCGAAACCTGATAAAAGCGGCTACTCGCATGAGTAAAAAAAATTTCTGGGTTGATAACTATGAAGATGAGTACTTTAATTATATTAACAATAAAGGCTATAAGTACCTTTGTTGTACATTATTAATTTACCTTACAATATTTTCAATTTTTGGAAAAAACTTTGAATCCATTCCAATTGATAGTTTTTGTAAATTTGGCGCCGCTTTAGGTTTCTTCACCTACGGTTTAACTGTGATATTGTCATTAAAGAGTAAAGATGATTAATCAACTAGATAACAATATCGCAAAATTAAGAGCTCAACGAAAAATCTCCCAACAGCAATTAGCTGATGCAATTGGCGTATCAAGAAAAACAATTAGCACAGTTGAAACGAGCCGATTTACACCATCAGTTGTTATAGCTCTTAAACTTGCCAATTATTTTTCAGTTCCTGTAGAAAAAATATTTATATTAAATGAAACATGACCTAATAAATAAGTGATGAACATTGTAATCGATCGACTCTGATTACATGGCATTAATCGCCTATTTAGCTAACCCCCCTAGACTTTTTTTGTGTATTTACATAACGTAAGCACGGAACCAATTTAACTGGATAATAATTAATGAATAAAACAAAAATCTCACTAAGTTTAGCTGTCATTTCAGGCTTGTTTTTAGCAGGTTGTGGTCAATCTGCTGACTCTTCAGATGCAGCCAAAAGCAGTGAACAAACAAAAATGGAAAAAGTTATGTACCCAATCACTAAAAAAGGTGATGTTGTTGACGAATATTTTGGTACGCAAGTTCCTGATCCATATCGTTGGTTAGAAGATGATATGAGTGCAGAAACCGCAGACTGGGTAAAAGCACAAAATGTTACAACACAAAGCTATCTTAGTAATATTCCTTATCGTGAAAAAATCGAAAAACGTCTTTCGGCATTGTTAGATTACGAAAAAGTAGGAACGCCTTTTATTGAAGGCGATTACAGTTATTTTTATAAAAATGACGGATTACAAAACCAATATGTTTTATATCGCCAAAAAGGTGAAAGCGAAGCTGAAGTATTCTTAGATCCAAATACCTTTAGTGAAGATGGCACCGTCTCACTTGCAAGTCTTGAATTTACTCAAGACGGTTCACTTGCTGTTTATATGATATCTGAAGGTGGTAGCGACTGGCGTAAAGCTAGAATAATTAATACCGAAACCAAAGAGATGGTAGAAAAAGAATTAGTCGATATTAAATTCAGTGGCTTATCTTGGGTTGGTAATGAAGGATTTTACTACTCAAGCTACGACAAACCAAAAGGCAGTGAGCTTTCTGCAAAGACTGATCAACACAAACTTTATTACCATAAACTTGGTACTTCTCAAGCTGACGACACGCTAGTATTTGGTGGAACTGATGCAGAAAAGCATCGTTACGTTGGTGGTAATGTTACCGACGATGGAAAATACTTATTAGTTTCTGCTGCGGTTTCTACATCTGGCAACCGTTTATTTATAAAAGATTTAACTAAATCTGACTCAAAATTAATTCCTGTCGTAACTAACACAGACTCTGATAACTACTTACTAACAAGTGAAGGTGATGATCTTTTATTAGTAACGAATATGGATGCGCCAAATAAACGTGTTGTAAAAGTGAATGCGTTATCGCCAGAGCCTAAAAACTGGGTTGATGTTATTCCAGAAACTGAAAACGTATTATCAGTTTCAACTGGCGGCGGTTACTTATTTGCTAAATATATGCGCCATGCAACTTCATTTGTTCAGCAATACCAGTTAACAGGTGAATTAGTCCGCAATATTGAGTTACCAGAAGTTGGAACCGCTGGCGGATTCTCTGGTAAAAAAACACAAGCAAAAATCTATTATTCATTTAGTAATCAGAAAACACCAAGTACTACTTTTAGCTTAGATGTTAAATCTGGTTCGTCTGATGTGTACATGAAATCTAAAGTTAAATTCAACAGCGACGATTTTGAATCTAAACAAGTTTTCTACGCTTCAAAAGACGGTACTAAAGTACCTATGATCATCACCCATAAAAAAGGCCTTAAACTAGATGGAACAAATCCAACTATTCTTTACGGCTACGGTGGCTTTAATATTAGCTTGCAACCACAGTTCAGCTCAACTCGCGCAGCTTGGTTAGAGTTAGGTGGCGTTTACGCAGTTGCTAACTTACGTGGCGGCGGTGAATATGGTAAGAAATGGCATGACGCTGGAACCAAGTTACAAAAACAAAACGTATTTGACGACTTTATTGCCGCTGCTGAGTACTTGATCAGTGAAAAAATCACATCATCAGACAAGCTTGCTGTGATGGGTGGTTCAAACGGTGGTTTATTAGTTGGTGCGGTAATGACTCAACGTCCTGAGTTATTTAAAGTAGCTTTACCTGCGGTTGGTGTATTAGACATGTTGAGATACCACACATTCACATCTGGTGCTGGCTGGGCTTATGACTACGGCACATCTGAAGACAACAAAGAGATGTTTGAGTATTTGTTAGGTTACTCTCCTGTGCATAACGTTAAAGCTGGCGTGCAATATCCGGCAACGTTAGTAACAACCGGCGATCACGATGACCGTGTTGTACCAGCACATTCATTTAAGTTTGCCGCTGAATTACAAGCTAAGCAAGCTGGTAGTAACCCAACTCTAATTCGCATTGAGACAGACGCAGGCCACGGAGCTGGTACACCAATTAGTAAAACAATTGAACAGTACGCCGACATTTATGGCTTCACTTTATATAACATGGGTGTGAAAGATATTTAATTAATATCTGTAAACCTGAATCTCAAAAGCCATCATTAAGATGGCTTTTTTGTTTTCAAGGGATTCGGTTTTCAAGGATTTTGGGGTTCAGAGATTATTCCTTAGTGATCATTCAAAAGCTAAAACATACCAGCAAACAACTAACTGTTAAGATCATTAAGATTATTCACTATGGTGTTGGTTATTCTTTTAAAGTCTTCTAGCTCTTGATCCGTCAGATTTTTCTGCATTTGTTGATGGACATTACTTTGAGTTTCAGCAATCAATGAAGCTAAACGTTTTCCTTCATCCGTTAATGACAATAACTGACTTCTTCTGTCTTCTGGATTATCTGTTTTTATCACCCAAGCATTGGTGATCATGTCTTTCACCAACCTGGCAATTTGGGCTTTATCTCTGGCAAAAAAATTAACGATATCATTGGCGGCACATGCTTTATTACTCTCGATAAAGGTCAAACATTTTACGTGCATGTAATTCAAGCCAAGTTCACTGGCATTTAAACCTGTCCTCATTGCCAATCTGTAAGAATGAACAAAAGCAAAAACAGTATCTGAAATTGAATTGTCGTGCATTTTAATACCTTTAATAATATAGTTGACAAAATCAACCAAACAAGAATATAGTAGACCTTATCAACTTAATATCTAATATACAAGTTAAAGGTGATTGACTATGGCTCAAAGAAAACCCAATGTTCGTGTAACACAAGTTAGTGACATTATTGAATTATCACCTCATTTACGCCGCATCGTTCTATCAGGTGATAGCCTTAAAGGATTTTCTACCGGGCAAGAAGGTGCTCATGTAAAAGTGGTTCTACCGTCAGAACAACCCTCAGAGCAACCGTCAGAGCTACAAACTACTTCAGCCGATAAAAGCCAAAAAATGCGCTCATATACCATACGCAGCTTTAAAGAAGACACGCTAGAACTAACCCTCGATTTTGTCATAAATAGACATGACGGCCCGGCTACCAACTGGGCTAAAAACGCTAAATTAGTTGATAAGCTCATCATTGCAGGGCCTGGCCCATTAAAGATCACGGACTACGATCAAACGAGTTATTTATTAGTGGGCGATATTACCTCAGTAAATGCAATCAACGGTTTTGTACCTAAGTTTAATCAAGATGCCGACATTCGAGCTGTAATATCAGTGCCAACACGCTCAGATATTATAACAATGGATTATGATGATTCAGCGAATACATATTGGTTTGTTGAGGATGAAATGAGCATTTCATTAGAAGAGCAAGTGTTAACACTCGCCAAAAACATGGCAAAAGACACTCGTGTTTTTCTAGCATTAGAAGCCTGTAAAATTCGCTCGCTCAGACCTATGCTAGAAGAGCAATTAGGATTCAGTAGACTAGACTGCACAGCGGTTGGATATTGGAAGCAAGGCGTGGATGCTGATAAATTTAGTGCACAGAAAAAATCAGGTTCTAATTAGAGCCTAGTTAATCAAAGTTCACTTTTCCACGCAATTGTTTCACTTGAGCTTTGTTCTTTTTACCGTCTAAACGACGAGTTTTAGACGCTTTAGTTGGTTTAGTACTTATCCTAGCCTTTACTGGTACATTCACGGCTTTTATTATTTCAATCAAACGTTGAATTGCATCATCACGATTTTTTTCTTGTGTTCTGTGGGACTGAGCTTTTAATACAATAACGCCTTCTTTGGTTAAGCGTTTGTCTTTTAAAGCGAGCAATCTCTGCTTATAAAACTCAGGCAAGCTGGAATTTGCAACATCAAATCTAAGATGGATTGCAGACGAGACTTTATTAACATTTTGCCCACCAGCACCTTGTGCTCTAATAGCTGTGAGCTCCACTTCTTCATCGGGAATGGATACATTGTTTGAAATAACTATCACTAGATCTTAGTAACCTATTCTTTAAAAAATTCGTTATCTTGCTCAGCTAACATATCTTCCATTGCGTCTAAGTCAGCGTCTGACATTACTGCACCTTGAATTGGTTGGGTGATCACTCTTGTATCACTAGCCCATTCACCTAGGTCAATTAACTTGCAGCGTTCGCTACAAAATGGTCTAAATTCAGAAAGGGGTTGCCATATAACGGCGGTTTCACAGGTTGGGCATTTCACTACTGTAGTCATAACTTTTTCTAATTTGCTAGCAAGTTGATAATTCAAACTCAATTGTATCATCTACACCTGTTTTGACTAATACTTTATCTGGCATCATGAAGGTTATGGTGTAACGATGTTTACTGCCACTTACCATAGGAAATACACCGAGGTCAGCGTCGTACTTTACTCTAATAAGAGATGTCTGATTATCGCAAGAGTTTTGATAAAACCCTTTAACCGCAGTCTTATTTTCAAATGGGCCTAACTCTCTTAAAAATAACAAAGTAAAGTTTAACGCTTCTCTTAAAGGCTTTAGAATATTTACCCACTCGTCAACATCTAGCTGTCTTTGCTCTATTGGTTTATTGCACCAGTAATCTAGCTGAGGTAAGTCAAAACTACATGTACCTCCGGCAATGGAAAAACGCTGACGTAAACTAGCTAAAAATTTATCATCTTTTAAGATAGAACAAACCTTGTCCATATTGTTTACTTTACTTTGTAATTCAACGGCTTGCTGTAGGTTGTTTTGCAGATTTTCGTCATATACATCAGGGTGAGCAGACCAACGCACCATATTCTTTTCAAGTAAGTCTAAATAAAAAGACAGAGTGGGCCTAATATCATTTCTCTCCAGAACCTCAATACAATTGAACAAAACTGAAAAGAAAGATTGGATATTTACTCTGTTGCTTATGTTCTTGTGGCCATCTAACAAACCAAACAATAACTCTAAGCGCATAAAAACACGTACTCTTTCATTTAAAGGATGTTCGTAAATCACTGAATTCATTATTCTGTCTTTTTATTATTAAAATTACTTCTCTAAAAACATTTGCTTAAAATATCAACTAGAGATTAATGAATTTAGCACTAATTCATCACATTAATAGACTTATCGGCAGATAATCGTAAAAATTCAGTATTTAACTTAATCGCTTGTTGCTGTAAAAAACAAATATCATGCTCGTTGGTAACTAAATAATCAGCTTTTTCATTTCTTTGTTCTCTTGAATACTGACTTGTCATAATCGCTTTTATTTGTTCTTGCGCCACATCATCTCTGCTAGACGCTCTATGTACCTGAACATGCTCTGGCACGTCCACAACGACTACTTTATCAGCTAACTTATCTAACTTATTTTCAAATAACAAAGGAGCCGATAAAATAACATAGGGTGATTTTGCATGAAGCAATTGTTGTATCAGTTCATTACGAATAGCCGGATGCATAATCGCATTCAGTGTCTGTTTGCTTTGCTCATCACTAAAAATAATATCTCTTAATTTAGCTCTGTTTAACGCACCGTTTGGTAATAAAATATCGTTACCAAACTCATTAGCAATTTGTAGTAAAGTTGGTGAATTAGGTTCAACCACTTCACGGGCAACCACATCGGCATCAACAACAACTACATTTAACTTTTCAAACTCAGCAGTTAGTGCTGACTTACCAGATCCAATACCACCTGTCACACCTATGATTAATTTATCATTAAGATTTAATTGATTAGTGTTAGCTGTTTCAGTCATGACAATAAGCCCATATACCAGTTAAATATCTCGCTACCCCATAGCATAACAATCCAACCAGCTATTGCTAAATATGGTCCAAATGGAATTTCGGTATTACGGCCAGCACCAGATGTAACTATCAAACCAATACCGACAATGGCACCAACAATAGAAGACATTATAATAACCATAGGCAACTGTATAACACCGACAACCGCACCAATAACCGCTAATAACTTAAAGTCGCCGTGCCCCATGCCTTCTTTACCCGTGACTAATTTGAATACCCAATACACAGTCCATAAAAATAAATAACCAGCTATTGCGCCCCAAATCGTCGCCATTGGCGTTAAAAATACATTCCAATTAGCAGCAATTAACACAGCCCATAAAAGTGGAAGTGTAATTTGATCAGGCAATAACATGTGATCTATGTCGATAAACATTAAACTAATAAATGCCCAAGTTAAGGGGATAAGCACTAAACTTTGAGCTGAAAAACCAAATTGATAAGCCACCACAGCAGATGCTACCGCAGTTAACAACTCAATAGCTGGATAACGTTTAGATATTTTAGTTTGGCAATTTGCGCACTTACCTTTTAATAATAAGTAACTAATAACTGGAATATTTTGCCATGCTTTTATTGGCGTATTGCAACTTGGACAGTGGGAATCAGGTTTGGCTAAATTGAAGGTTTTAGGTTTATCTTTAGGTTCTGCCTTTAACTCGTCTTGTAAAAGCTCTCGGCAGTCACATTGCCATTCATTTTGCATCATTTTAGGCAGTCGGTAGATCACCACATTTAAGAAACTTCCTACTAGTAATGACAATACCGCAACGCTTATAACAAAAAAGGTTAAGTTCGTTTCTAACAATGATAATACAGGTTCAAACATAGGTTTTTAACATTCCGTTTTCGATGTAATTGGTATTATATGGAACTGCTCATATCAAAAATAGGCAAATACATAACAAGCACTAATCCACCCACTAATATTCCCAACACGACCATAATACTAGGCTCGATAAGATTGGTTAGCTTATCAATATCGTATTCAACTTCGTTTTGATAAATATTGTTAATTTTAAGTAAACAATATTCTAACTTTCCCGACTCTTCTCCAATCGCTAATAACTGAATAAAGGTATCGGAAAACAGATGTTTATTTTCCATAGCAATATGCAACATAGTACCAGAAGAAACTTGTGCTTGAATCTCTAAAAGCGCATTTTTATAAATCAAATTGCCTGCCGACTTTGCTGCAGAATGTAAAACTTGGTGGATAGGAATTCCAGCAGAAAATAAGGTATGACAAGCTTGGCTGATATTTGCATAAATAAACTTGGTCATAATAGGGCCAAATAGAGGCAGTTTTAATATTACAGCGTCTTTGAGTAAACAAAACCAATGGAAACGACAGGCAAATTTAATTGCCACCACAATAAAAAACAAAAGCACTAAAATTAAATGCCAATTCTGTTGAATGCTTTCAGACCAAGATATTACAAGTCTTGTGGGTTCAGGCAATGCCCTGCCTGAGCTTGCAAAAATATCTTCAAAACTAGGAATGACTTTTACCATTAAAATACCAACAACAATAAAAGCGACAATAAGCACTGCGGTAGGATACATCATGGCTTTGTTGATTTTATTTCTAAGTTTTTCTTTATGCTCTAAATAGTCAGTAAGCCTAACAAAACTTTCATCGATCCGTCCTACTGATTCGCCAGCTTCAACCAATTCACAATAAAACGAACTAAAATACTGCGGCCAAAATCTAAGCTCGTCTGATAATGAATGGCCAATACTCAACCGACTTATTAGCCTAGTTAATAGCTGTTCATAACCATAATGTTTAGCTTCTTTTTTTATAATTTCTAAGCTAGTTACTATCGGTAATCCAGCTTGTAAAAGTGTGGCTAAACTACGTGTAAAATCGTTAATTTGTTTTTTAGATAACGACTTATTAAAAAACCTAAAGTTAAAATTGGAATGTAAGTTAACTGACGTAAGTCCATTATCATCCAACTGCTGTTGTGCCAATGGTTTAGACATAGCGGTGAGCTTACCCGACACCTTTTGCCCGTTAGTATCAACTCCTTGATAAATGTATGTACGCTCTTGATTAAACAACATTGTTTATCCGTCATAGTTTTAGCTAAATAACCTAAACTCGAGATAAGCCAAGTTCAGGTTAAACATGAAATTTAGGCTAATGAATCACCACTCTATTCACTTCTTCCAAGCTTGTTACGCCCTGTAAAACCTTAGACAACCCTGCTTGCCTTAACGACATCATACCCGCTGTCACTGCTGCTTTTTGTATATCCAATGCATTCGCACCTTGCATAATAATTTGCCTAATTTGTTCATTGGGTTTTAATAATTCAAAAATAGACGTACGGCCTTTATATCCTTGATTACACCGACGACAACCTATTGGTTTATATAACTTTAAACTGCTTACAACTTCAGTCTCAAAACCTTGCTTAATTAATTCTGACTTAGGAATGTTTATCTCTGGTTGTTTGCAATGCTCACATAAACAACGCACTAACCTTTGCGCAATAATAAGAGATATTGCACTGGCTAAGTTATAACTTGGCAGACCCATATTATTCAGGCGGTTTAAGGTTTCTGCGGCAGAGTTTGTGTGTATTGTAGATAATACTAAATGGCCAGTATGGGAGGCTTTTATTGCGATTTGTGCGGTTTCTAAATCTCTAATTTCACCAACCATAACTACGTCTGGATCCTGACGTAAAAAAGCACGAAGACTACTAGCAAAGTCTAGCTGTGCTTTGTGATTAACTTGTACTTGGTTTATCCCCTGTAAATGATACTCAACCGGATCTTCAATGGTGGAAATATTCTTATCTTCTGTATTTAAAAAGTTAAGTCCACTATATAAGGTTAGTGTTTTTCCTGAACCTGTGGGACCGGTAACAAGAATAAGCCCTTGAGGTTGTGATAATGCTTTTATATAGCTTTGCTGCTGTATTTGTTCAAACCCCAATTGGGTGACATCAGCCATATAGCCGTTAGTATCTAAAATCCTTAGAACGACTTTTTCACCCCAAATTGTCGGTAATGTACTCACCCTAAACTCAACATGTTTGTTGTGGTCCAAATCTAATTTCAGACGACCATCTTGTGGTTTACGCTTTTCGGCAATATCCATATCAGCCATCACTTTTACTCTTGCGGCTAAACGAGAGTGTAAATTATCAGGAGGTGAACCTTTGTTAATTAGTACACCGTCCACTCTAAATCTTATCCTGTAATTATTTTCATAGGGTTCAAAGTGTAAGTCTGATGCATCTTGTTCAATAGCTAACTTTAGTATTTTATCTACGTAAGAAATAATAAGATCATCTTGCTGATCAAAAGAAGCTGAGGTTGTTATGACGAGTTCAGCAGAAGAGTTTACAGACTCTGGAGTTTGTTCTAGCTCTAAATCTAAGTTGTCGCTACTTTTTAAATGGCTTGGACTTGAATCGTTTTTATCGACACTGCCCTGATTTGAATAACCGTGTTTAGAGTTAGGTTGATTTAACGGAAGTAATTGTAAAATTGTTTGCTGTAATAAAATAGGCTCACAAAAAACAAATTCAACATGTAAGCCAGTATTAAATTCAAAGCTAGTTTGCACTGCATAATTATATGGTTCCGCCGTGGCTAGAGTAACTAGCTCCCCTTTTTGCATTACCGGTAATACTTGGTTATCACGTATAAAGTTTGAGTATTCGTCTAATAACATTTGATGCTGGCATTGCCCGCCTGTAAATTCAAACGCGGTAATGTTAAAAGCTATAATATTAAAAATAGAGACATCAAAAACAGTACAACAAAAATTCGCTAGCTGTTCTGATGTCACAATATCTTCCGATACTAAGGCTAAAGGAATGGTTAAATAGTTATTAGATTGTTTGTCTAGTAACTCAATGTCCACTTCATTAATAATACCGTGACTTAGCATCTGCTTTATTAAAATGTTTTCCATAACATTTGGCATAACAACCTATCCCTATAGACCAATTCAGTATTACATTACAAACTTGGTAGAAAACCTTCAAACTCTAGGTTGGCATCACGACTAGGATCCAATGCCATATTCACAGAGCCATTATCATTGAGGTTTATAACTAACTCAGCGGTTAATGTTTGTAGTGCTTTAGGGGCTATTTTTGCACAAGTAGAAGATACAGCTGTACAGGCAAAATTGACTCCTAAAATAAGTTCACTAGAGGTGTCGGTTGGAAAAGTAACATCAATACCTGATACGGCACCATTAGCGAAATCGGCAGCACTGTCGTATTCCAAACCATCATCACCAACAAATCCACTGCTGGCTAAGTCAGTATAACTTGTTGGTAATTGTCCGTTGTAAGCAACGTATTCAAAAATGGCGTTTTGTAGTGGCCGAATAGCCGAACTGATTTGGGTAGAGGCTGTCGCTTTTAAGCTGTAGTTTTGATATTTCGGGATCGCAAACCAAGACAAAATACCTAAAATAGTAACCACTATCATAAGCTCAATTAACGTAAATCCCTTTATATTTGAATGTGACATAATTTCTCCTAATATTTAATTTTGTTCCCAAAATGAATACTAGTTAAGATTTTATCAGATGCAAATATAAAATGAGTTTTTTATATTTCAGTAAAACGCATAGATAAATCGATGGCTTCAATGTGTTTGGTTAAGCCACCAATTGAAATAAAGTCGACATTTAATTGTGCATACGCTTTAAACTTTTCACCGTCCATATTACCTGACGCTTCCAACTTAACGCGGCCATCGGCCAATTCCATTGCACTAGCAGTTTGTGCCACGTCAAAGTTATCTAACATAACAATATGCGCACCAGCTTCTATTGCTTCCATCAATTCTTGTTCAGATTCAACTTCTACTTCAATGGTTTTATTTGGGTTTAATTCTTGTGCACGTGCAACTGCTTGCGTAATGCCACCAGCAGCTTGAATGTGATTTTCTTTAATTAAATATGCATCAAACAAACCTATTCTGTGGTTTTCACCACCACCACATTTAACAGCGTATTTTTGTGCAAAACGTAAGCCTGGGATTGTTTTACGCGTGTCTAAAATTTTAGTGGAACTACCCAATGCTTTAACTTTAGAAACGTATTTATGCGTTGATGTTGCTGTAGCAGACAAGGTCTGTAAAAAGTTTAACGCTGTGCGCTCGGCTGTCAAAATAGCCCTTGCTGCACCCTTTACAATAAATAAGGTTTGATCAGGTTTAACTTCATCACCGTCTTTTACTAACCAAGTCACCACTAAGCTAGAGTCAACTTGCTTCATAGTTTCGTTCACCCACTCAACACCGCAAATAACGGCTAGTTCACGAGTGATCACTTTGCCTGTGGCTTGTTGTGTAGCAGGAATGAGTTGTGCGGTGATATCGCCATCAAAGGCTGACTGACCATTTAGGTCTTCGCTTAAGGCTTGGTTAACTTGTTGCTTTATATAAGGTTTATGCATTTCAATTACTTACAATTTTGACTGTTGAAAATAGTTATTTTATTATTTCTTATTTAACTAGTGCAGTTTTAGTTATTACTAATATGATGTTTTAGCGTCAGTTGGTCACCTAACTGACGGAATTCTACTTGCTTCAATACATTCATACCCAATAAAATTTGATTGCCTTGCATACCGGGAACAATAGTGGCTTTTACATCAAACAATTGAATTTCACCAAGGTTTAATTGGTCTATCACTGTGGTGTAAGCAGTGGCTATGCCATTGGCTGTATTTACTTGCACCGCACGGCCTTTAAGCAAACCAACCTTGTTAGCTACCGCTTGAGGAACGGCAACATTGGTTGCGCCAGTATCTAACATAAACTCAACATCAATCTGATTGATCATTCCACTAGTAACGTAATGACCATAACGATTGCGTTGAAGCTCAAGCACTTGAACATCACCAACTTGATAAGAATTGGGATTGGAGTTTGGATTTTCTTGTTTAGCTAATTTATCTTGGAAAAAATAAAATAGACCCGCTAACAAAAGTCCCCAAAAAATGAATGAGAAGGTTTTACCAATTTGTTTAGGTTGATTGCTCATATTAAATAACTACCACTAGGTTTGTAATACAATTGGGTTAAGTTTATTTTTGGCTACTTCTTCTTTTTGTTTTTCTTAACAGCCGCTTTAGCAAGTTTCTTTTTATGTGGCTTTTTATGTTTCTTCGGCACACTTGCTTCTTTGTTCTTAGGCTCTAAACCTTTAATTTTTCTATGTTTAAACTGTTGTTCTGTATAACGTTCAATCTTTTTAACAACCGCCATTTCATGCGCTTCAATCAAGCTAATGGCAAAACCTTTTGCGCCAGCTCGTGCAGTTCTACCAATACGGTGAACATAGATGTCAGCCGTGCGTGGCATATCAAAGTTAAATACGTGACTGATATCGGTTATGTCTAATCCTCTAGCGGCAAGGTCGGTTGCAACTAATACCGTAGAACGGCCAGACTTAACACGTTCAACTGCCTTTAAACGTTTATCTTGAGGCATGTCACCTTGTAAATACGTCGCAGATATATCTTCAGCTTGTAGCTTTTGCACTACTAATTCCAAACGTTCTTTGGTTTTTACAAAGATAATTGATTTGGTGACTTCTTCCGATTTTAAGTAATGCAGCAACAAAGCAAATTTATGATCTGTGCTGTCGGCCAAATGAGTCCACTGCACTATTTTACCGCGTTCTCTACGTGGCGCATCTGCATCAATACGCGCAGCTTCTGTTAATACTTGGTTACTAAACTCAATAATGCCACGACCTTCTAATGTGGCAGAGAACAACATAGCTTGTTTACGATTACGCGACTGCTCAGCAATGGTTGCCATAAAGCTACGAAAGCCCATGTCTAACATGCGGTCAGCTTCGTCTAATACAAGTATCTCAACATTTTCACAGTGAAAGCTTTCAGCTTCCAAGTATTCCGTTAAACGACCGGGTGTGGCGATTAATATGTCGTTATTTTTTTCAAATATTTCTTTATGGCTGCCGTAGTTAATACCACCCGTTACTACACCTGACTTTAAGTCTGTGAACGCAGTTAACTGTTGAGCTACTTCAAAAATTTGATACGCTAATTCACGAGTTGGAGCTAACACTAATACCCGAGCAAAACCCGGCGCATTACGAGGGAAGTCTAATAAATACTGAATAGCCGGAATTAAGAACGCAGCCGTTTTACCTGTACCGGTTGGCGCGCTAGCTAAAATATCTAACCCTTCTAGCGCTTCAGGTATCGCTAATTTTTGAACCCTTGTTGGCTGCGTATAACCAATTGCATAAATGCCTTGTTCAAGGCGAGGGTCTAAATCAAATTCACTAAACGACATTAAAATTCCTGAAATACTATCTATGGATAAAACACGGCTCTGATGTTTGTGAGTTTTTATACAGCTTGTGCCTTTTTATATTGGCAAAACGTTAACTTACAAAACATCAAAGTAAAATATTTTGGTATTATAGCGGAATTAGTTATACGACGGATACCTTAATCTTGATAAGTAGCACTCCTGCCGACTTTTGTTTTAAACAATTTTCAATTTGGCACCAACAATGCGCCATGAAAGTAAATACAGATGGCATCTTATTAGGCGCTTGGGCAGGTGTGGATAACACAAAAAACATTTTAGATATTGGCACAGGAACCGGACTTATCGCGTTAATGTTGGCACAACGCACTGAGTCATTAGCCAGTGCTTTTAAGCATTCTTCTAACAATCAGCCAACCAATATCAGCGCGTTAGAGATTGATGAAAGTGCTTACCAACAAGCCATTTTTAACGTTAAGCAGTCACCGTGGGCTGAGCGAATACAGGTCATTCATCACGACTTTTTGTCATGGCAACAAGAACAAAAAATTGAACCTGAAAGCTTTGATCTTATCGTGTCTAACCCGCCTTATTTTGAAGACTCATTATTAAGTGACAGCCAAAACAAAAACTTAGCCCGCCACACAAAGCACATGAGCTTTGAGCAACTGTTAATCGCGGTAGATAACTTACTAACACAAGGTGGCGAATTTAACTTGGTGTTGCCACCAGAACAAGCAAGCAAAGTGATTACGTTGGCAGAAAATATGGGATTCACCTTAACCAAACAGTTATTAGTGAAAACAACACCCAAAAAGCCAATAAGCCGAGTGTTGTTCTGTTTGAAAAAAGAGCAGTTACCAAAAACCGATGAAACGCTAACAACATCCACTTTGACAATTAGAGACCAAGAGCAAAATTACACGCCAGAATATATTGATTTGTGCAAAGCGTTTTATTTGAAGATGTGAGAATAAATCGATAGATTGGAATGAATAACCATCTAGTAAATCTAAACACTATAAATCAATGCGGCAGCCCCTATCGACTTCTAAATACATAAAATTGATACAGGGTATTATTTAATGTAGTGTTTTATAATCTAAGTTCTATTGGACACCAAAACATAAATGCGATTTACATATTTTTTTTATTGCTTATTAGTTTTCTTAGCCGGCTCTATTTTCGGAGGTATTTTTATTTCCAATGAAAGCCTTTTGAACTTACTAGCTCAAGCAGGAAGCATTGTTTCAGCGCTCGCTGGAGTTTTTACAGCTGGAGTTGCTTTATTTGCTTTAAACAGCTGGAAAGCTCAAGAAAAGTATAAAAACGAATCCCAACTATGCTTAGAAGTATTTGAGTCACTCTCCGAAATAGAAACTAACGCAATTATATACGCACGAGAACTCATTCGTATTAAACAGAAAAACTCTGATGTTGATACGTATTTAAATGAGATTGAACCATATAGCCAAGCACTATCCAAATATTCAAAAATACATGCACGGGCAAAATTTGAGGATTTCACTGATCTGCTCAAGATACTTGATAAAACTGAAAAGTTAAACTCAGAAATTAACGAAATTATTAGTAATGAAAATAGTAAAAATGATACCACTTCAGCAGAGTTATTTATCTCAGCAAGGAATAATTTAAACCGTATATTTAAGAAAAAACTAACTAGAATTACAGCTATAAATAAACAAATTAATAGCCTTAAATAAATACTTTTTAAATTCCCATTGGCCAGAGTAGTTGAAATAAATGAGCCTAGCTTTATCTCTTACATCAGCCTTTTCTCCCCCTTACCCCACCATCCATCTTTTTTATCTCAAGTTTGGTTGTTGAGGATTTAATCCTTGGTCGGACTCTGGCATTATCTACTGAAAATTAGAACTGACAGTAAAAAATTAGTTTTCTAATCGTCTTATAACCTCAAAAATAAGAATCAATAATGAACAAATTACTTAGTACCTTGCTTGCTGGATTGATGGCGCTTTCATCAACAGCACAAGCTGAAAAAATTAGCTTAGAACGTATCTATTCAGACCCTTCACTCTCTGGCAAAACACCTAAAAACCTAACGGTATCGCCAGATGGGAAACGTGCCACTTACATTCAATCTCGTACTGACGATTACAATCGTTATGACTTGTGGGAATACAATGTTGAGTCTGGTGAACGTTCAATGTTGGTGGACTCCAAGGCGTTAATGTCTGGCGCTGAAAATTTGTCGGATGAAGAAAAAGCGCGCCGCGAACGTTTGCGCATTTATGGCAAAGGTATCTTGCAATACACTTGGTCGGCAGATGGTTCTGCACTTATGTTCCCTCTTGCTGGTGATGTGTATTATTACCAACTGGCAACAAAAAAAGCCGTTAAGTTAACTAACTCTGAAGGTTTTGCTACTGACGTTAAGTTCTCTCCAAAGGGTAACTTTGTCTCTTACGTGTTAAATCAAAACCTGTATGTTATTGATATTAAGTCGGGCAAAACCAAAGCATTAACGACACTTGGTGGCGGCGATATTAAATATGCGATGGCTGAATTTGTAGCCCAAGAAGAAATAGACCGCATGACTGGTTACTGGTGGTCTGGCGATGAGTCTAAAATTGCGTTAACCAAAGTAGATATGTCTCCGGTTGAAGTGGTGACTCGTAACGAAATATACGCCGACAGCATCAAGTTAGTTGATCAGCGTTACCCTTTTGCTGGCACGCCAAATGTGAACATTGAATTAGGTATTATGGATGTTGCTGGTAAAGCTGATGACATTCGCTGGATTGACCTAGGAGAAGACAAAGACATTTACCTTGCGCGTGGTAAATGGTTACCAAACAACAAAACCTTTAGTTACCAATGGCAAAACCGTACACAGCAGTTACTTGAGTTACGTTTTGTCGATGCCAAAACGTTAGAGCAGCAAGTGGTTATTCAAGAAAAATCTGACACTTGGGTAAACATTCATGACTCACTTAAATACTTAGATAACAGCTTTATTTGGGGTTCTGAGCGTGATGGTTTCCACCACCTTTATCAGTTTGACTATCAAGGTAAGTTAATTGCTCAGTTAACTAAAGGCGACTGGGTTGTTGATGCGCTTAAAGCGGTAAACAAAAAAACGGGCGACATTTATTTCACAGGCCGTAAAGACACGCCGCTGGAGAGCCATGTTTATAAAGTAAACCTTAATAAGCCAAATATGATCTCTCGTGTATCTAAACGTGACGGTTATCATCGTGTTAGTTTTTCTAAAGACGCTAGCATTTACTTAGATTCTTATTCCAACATCATGCAGCCAACGCAAGTGAGTTTACATAAAGCCAATGGCGAGCAAATTACCTGGATGGAAGAAAACAAAGTAGATAAAAACCACCCGTTTTATCCGTACAAGTCTGACTTTATCAAACCACGCTTTGGCACGTTAAAAGCAGAAGACGGACAAACCTTGTATTACCGTATTTTTGAGCCAAAGGGCTTTGAAGGTAAACGCCCTGTTATTAATTTTGTTTATGGCGGTCCGGGTTCACAACAGATCACCAATAGCTGGAGTGGCCGTAATGCCTTGTTCCAACATTTAACCCAAAAAGGTTACGTGGTATTTACCCTTGATAACCGTGGCTCAGCTAACCGTGGTAAAAAGTTTGAAGATCCTATTTACAAACATTTAGGTAACGTTGAACTTAAAGACCAATTAACTGGAATTGATTACGTTAAAACTTTGGACTTTGTTGACCCAAATCGTATTGCCATTTATGGCCACAGTTACGGTGGTTACATGACCATTATGGGCATGTTTAAAGCACCTGACGTTTATAAAGTAGGTGTATCTGGTTCTCCAGTTACAGACTGGGGTTTATACGACACACACTACACAGAACGTTTTGCAGGACACCCAGGTAAAGACAATAAAGACTACGAAATAAGCAACGTATTCCAATACGCTGAAGGCCTTAAAGGTGACTTGTTGATTTACCATGGAATGGCGGATGACAACGTTTTATTCACTAACTCAACTAAGTTATATAAACACTTGCAAGACTTAGGTAAACCGTTTGACGTGATGACGTATCCGGGCAGTAAACACAGTATTCGTGGTAAAAAAACAGGCTTACATTTAGCGAAAACCATCGTGCGTTACTTTGATAAGAATCTTTAAGGCTGGAAGGTTTGAAGGCCGTAGGGCTGGAAGGCTATAGGGTTTGAAAGCTTGAGGGCTGGAATGCCATGGGGCTTGAAGGTTTTAGCTCTACAGCTTTAACGCCTTACAACCTTACAGCTCTAAAGCCTTACGGCTTTAATTTCATTAAGCTCAAACAAAAACGCCCTAATTGTGAAATTAGGGCGTTTTTTATTAGCTAATTTTAACTGTATAAATGGAACGTTTTATTGTGCGCTTTCATGGACTTCAATTGCATCTTCAATAGCAAACTTCAAAGCCTGATTCTTAGGCACAGGTAACGACTGTAAAAAAGTTAGAATGTCTTTAGAAGGTGGCATTTCTCTCATAGCTTCTACCATTCGTCGTTTGCTTAAATCCTCTGAGTCAGCAAACACGACTTTCATACGTTCAAAAGCAGGCATCCATATTGCGCTCAATGTTGTTATCGCGGTATGAGGCACTTTATAGTCAAAGTCTTTTAAACTTGTGATTAACAAGTCAATCGCTTTGCTATTGGTTGTTTTTATATTAGCCAAAATAATGATCAATTGGGTTTTCCTGTGAGTTCTAAGAGCTGAACTCCCCATAGCTCGTGACCTATCAAGTAACTTCACAATGTTTTTCTCTACTGGCTTTGCTCTATTGCCATACGCAACTAGGTAATCAAGAAATAGGTTTTGCTCTGTCGTGCTTAACTCGCGATTAGCCGCTTGTTTTGCACATTCAGCAGGTGAACATAAATTATTTGACGGCAAATTGTATTTAAGTAAAAACAAGTTTTTATACGATTCATGGATCTTCTGTGACTCAATAACGTAAGCAAATTGACTCGGGTAGTGCTGTATTAAATCTTTGAGGTATTGATTCTTTGGATCCTGTGCCGAACGTTCATTCATCAAAGGTTGTATTAGTTGATACAAAGCTCTTGTTGTTCTATCGTTGCTCTTGTTATTAGCACTATCGAAGTCATTACTATTAATAAAATACTCAAATACCTCATCGGCTAACTCAATAAATTCGTTATTCTCTGGCAAGTGTCCCCATTGGTAAATTTTAATAACCGTTGGCGTGAGTTTATCAATGTCGGATAGCTGGTCTGCATAAGCTAAATAAAGCTTAGCGGTTAACTGTTTATGTTTTTCCAAAGAAACTTTAATAATGCCTTGTATTGCACTTTCTTTGCTTATGGCGGGATCACCTAATTTGTTACTGGACGCTAAGCTGATAATGTCATTGATCTTATTCTTATAATCTACTGCATTTAAATAAGATAAGCTTCTCAGAACACTATAGACATATCTTTGAGGGATACGTTGCATTGCAGCCAGTATCACCTTCCATTCTTCTTCAGTGGTATTGCCGCTATGTCTAATTGCGTAATTTATAACCTTAGGTAACAAATCTGGAAGTTCGTAAGCTTTTACACTACTAACCTGACTAAAAAGAAACTCGCGGTAAGCGGGTATCGGATAATTGGTGTGACGAGTAAGGCTAGATAAAACACCGTATTGCCAGCGATTACAATCATCATCAAAGTTTGCTGTAATTGCAATATCATACAAGGCTTGGTTACGTTCGGTATTTGCTGGTTTTTGCCATAACACTTCGACTTTATCTGAGTTATCTTTACAAACATCAACAATCGGCTTATCCGCCTCAATTGATTTCATTGCAGCAGTAATACCGTTAGGATCAACTTCAATCTCTGCTTTTATATAGAAGCTTTCACCATTCCACTTTTCTTCTAATATTTTTGTTTTTGTCAGTGCTTGAGAAAATGTTTTAAAGTTAAGCTGCATTTCTCGCTTTAAAGTCCTTTCAGTATCAGTACCTTGCGTAACCGTATCATGATTAACAACACTAGACTGAACGTGTACGCCAACTTCTTCTATCGCGGCTTTTTGTAGCTGCTCTAACGCTGCCCGCCTAGCACTGACTTTTGAATCATTTTCACTGGCGTTGTAAGTGTAGTCACGGATAAAAGTGACGGTTTTGGCTTTACCCGCATCGGCTTCTGATACTGCGTCTATAAAAGGTGAAGCTTGTAGAGGAAAAACAACACTGATATTAATAAAAAAAAGAATATAAATAATACGTAGTGAAATGTAACAAGGGGTGTGATGCATTGGTGTTCCCTACCACTTAATGGGTTAAATTAACGTCTGATTGATTGAGCCAGTTTTTTTGAACGCTCTTATTTACACGCGATGAGTAAACGGTTGTCATCCTAACTTCGCCCTAATACGGGACGGAAAAAGCTACGATCGTAACTTAAAATGCATTTAGTGTCTTCAGCATATTGAAATGCACTAATACACTCAACATCTAGCAGGGATTTTGTGCGGTATTCTTCGTAAGCGGCCAAATTTGGAAAAGAAAACAAAGCTAATGCTTTGTTATTAGCCCCTTCTGAAGGTAAAAAATAACCATGATGCTCGCCACCAAACTTATTTACTAACGGGATCCAAAGATTAGCGTAATGCTCAAACTCTTTCAGTTTGTATGGGTCAATAACGTAGTTAAGATAACAAGTGATCATAGTTATTACTCTTTCTTATTTAGTCGTTTTTGCAGTTTTTATATAATGAGCATGTTCAACACTGATAGGCATAACTTTAAAAGGGCTAACATTAGCGCCGCCAGTATTCCCCTCTGGTACTAGGCCAATAGCTGTCTTAGTTGCAGCACCAAATATTCTCATGACTTGCCCAAAAAGCTCTTTAGGTTTTCTTGCTTTTAGCGCCCAAGCAAACATTAAACAGTGCACTTTAACGTGTAAGTATGTGGAGTTTTGACCAATCACGTGTGCATTTTCTAAATGCTTAAAGGCTTTTATTTTGTCACCTTGAGAATTAGCTAACGAAGCTAATTGTAATTCTTCTTCGACAAAGGGCTTAATGTTTTTGGTAAATTTGAAATTCATATTAGTCTCCAGCTCATTAAGCTTCTAACCAATTAAGCTATAACCAATTACAGAAGGAAATCGGTAATTTGATACCTTAATTGTGCTTGTCATTGTTATACCAGCAATCGTTATATTTATCATTAATTCAAGCCAGTTGCATGACTAAAAAAAGAGTGGTAGATAATATTATCGGATTTAAATATCAAATCTACTAGGAAATACCCTATTGATTTTAAAGGTTAAAAAAGAGAAAGTATGCGGTCAATTTACATCTAGAGCGTGATAGTAATACTCGACTCTAAATTATCAAAAAATATTTAGGACTTTTTACATGAAAAAATGGACATTATTTGCTGCAGCTATTGTAGTATCCGGCGGGCTTCTCGCTTGGAATGCGGGTTGGCTACCAATGCAAAAATCTAACGAAAACTTAGCTTATGTGCCTGCAGATACTGCATACTACTTTGGCGGTACTTCCACAGATGCAATGGCTGAGTTTGCTAAAGATTATCCGATTATGCCGACATCTCCTAGCCAATCAAAAGTGTGGGAAACACTTTTAGGCGAAATATCTGCAGATCAAGAAAACTCTCCTAAGCTTCGTTTTTTTACTCATTTAATGAATAAATATAATGACTTTAGTGAAGGAACAATGGGCGAACTAGCTGCATTTAGTGGTATATCACTAACGGGTTCTTTTGCTTTCTATAGTGATGGCATCATGCCAGTTCTACGCATGGATGTTGCTAATGAAGATGTATTTAATGCATTAATTGAAGATGCAGTACAAAGCAGCGAATGGCAATATGAATGGCAAGACTTAGGTGCATTCAAAGCTCGTACCTGGAAATTAACCGCCAATGATAAAGAAGATGAAGCTTACTTAGCTATTTCTAATCATCAAGGTAATGTGGTTATCACCTTTGTAACTAATAAAGATGACTTAATGGCTAAACAACGTCGTTTCGGTATTGTTAAACCAGAAATGTCATTAGCGACTAGCTCAACGGTTAAAGATTTAAAAAATCGTTATAGCTACACTGACGACATGATTGGTTTCATTCAATTTGACCAAATTGCTCAAGCAATATTATCGCCAGAAAGTAATAGCCTAGGCCGTGACTTACTAACTTATTTACCTCAAGACCAGTTTGGTCAATTCCAAGGAAGCATAACAGCTGAATGTAGAGCTGAGTATGGTCAACTTGCTGATTCAATGCCACGTTTAGTAATGGGTTATCAATCTTTAAACATTAATAACAGCGGTATGGAGTTTGATATGCACTCAGCATTAGAGCTAACAAATACAGATGTTGTTACTGAGCTACAACAAATGCAGGGGCATTTACCACTACATAGTACAATGTCTAGAGATAAAATTTTTGCGTTTGGTTTAGGTGTAAATGCCGATAACATAGGCTCTGCAGTTACTGCATTATGGACACAATTCACTAACGTAGAATATAATTGTAGTGAATTACAAATAGTTCAAGGCATGGCACGTGCGCAAAACCCAGCTATGTTAGGTATGATGACAGCAATGGCTCAAGGCGTTCAAGGTGTTGGTGTATCATTATTTGATATTACTATGAGCGACGATAATCCAATGCCAGGAAATATAGACGTTATAGCAAGCATCGCAACTGAAAACCCAACTACATTATTAAATATGGCAAAAATGTTACCGTTTTTCGCTGATTTAACTTTATCTGACGATGGTACTCCAGCAGTATTAAACTTACCTATGTTGCCACCTTCAATTGAATTTAAAGCTGCGATTAAAGGCAAACATCTGGTTGTTTTTTCTGGTGAAGAATCAACAAAAATTGCTAATGAACAGACTAGTGAATCAATTGAAGCTAACGGTTTAATGAGCGTGGCATTGAACTATCGTAAAATTGGAGATTTAATCACTTCCAACACATTCAATAGTTTATCGTCAAACATGGGTGGTGTTGATGCTTGTATGCAACAATATGAAATGGCTCACATGTTTAATAGCTTACAGATGGATATGAGTATGGTTACTAGTGTAGAAATGGATGGCATAGTAACAAAATATGCTGGCAGTATGGATAAGCCTGTAGCTAAAAGTAGCCAGTTAGTTGGTAAATACCGCGTTGAATATATGGATGAAAATTGTGAATGGACAGGTACCACAATCGACGATATAAAAGCTGACGGCACAGGTTATTACGAGTCTAAGTCTGACAATAACTCGTGTAACTTATATGAATCAAACTATTCATGGGTTAAAAAAGGTAATACTTTAGAACTTGAAGGTACTGACCAAATCCGTGAAGCATGTGATCAAGAATTCAATGAGGCGACTCAGGAAACTTACACATGCCATTTAATGAACGTAGAAGCTGATAGCTTTCAGTGTTTATTTGACCCAGCGACAGATTACACTAGCTTGTCTCGTTACACGCGTATGTAATATAAGTTAGCTTTTATAATTGTGTAGCTTTCATGGTTACACATGATATAAAAACAATAGGCTTTATATAAAAACGGCCCATAAATCTTATGATTTATGGGCCGTTTCTTTTATCTACAAAAAACTACTGAGCAAGAATAATATCTGTTATACCTTCGGCAGATAAAACTTCAATCCAATAACCGTCAGGGTCTTTAATAAACGCCAAACCTTTCATTGAACCATCATCAGGCTTCTTAACAAACTCCACATCATATTTAGCAAAACGTTCACAGGCAGCGTAAACATCTGGCACACTAATACCAATATGACCAAAACCACGTGGGTCTTCATTACCACTATGGTAGCCAGCAAAGTTCTCGTCTTTTTCACTGCCCCAGTTATGCGTTAATTCAATTAACGCAGGACGGCGGAACACCCACTCAGCTTTAGCTCTGTCATCACCTGTAGGTAACTCCTGCTCGTAGCCAAGGAAGTAAAGCGTAAATTCCATAGCAGGAAAGTCATACTTACCTAAAAGTTTCATACCTAATACGTTTTGATAAAACTCTAAAGACGGTTTTGGATCTTTAATACGCAACATAGTTTGTTGCATAACATAGCCATCAGTAGCTTGAGCTACCTGTTCTGCTGATTCGTTATAGTTAGACATTGAAATCCTTAAGGAAAGTTATAAATCTGAATAGGATGTTAAGGATAAAAGCAGGCCGTGTAAAATTTAATTTTTAGTTGCAAGTTTCGAGATTCGAGATTCGAGATTCGAGATTCGAGATTCGAGATTCGAGATTGATGTGACCTCGTAAAAGTAGACACGGGGTTAATTTAATTCAGCCATTTATCCATTTTATTTTCGGCTTCAATATTAGACACAGTTTCACCACGACTTATTGCCTGCTCTCCTTTCAGTAATTACGTTCTAACAATTTAAATATCTAAATGACATTTAGAATATTTAATTTTGTTCTGACCCGTTATATTTCGTTTAAGCGTTATATTTCGTTTAAGTAACTTGTAAACCTTCATTTTATTTCGTTTTATTTCTTCATCGGCTTGCTAGCTATACCAACACTCTGGTACTTCTTAATCAGTAATAAGCTATCTCTTAACCTCTTTCCTGCAACAAGGATAAAGTCGTTTTCCAATTCGTCTATTACAACAAGGTAATCATTACCCACCTGATAACGGATTAAAAAGTCTGAATAACCAGATTCCCTTATAATTGGAGGATGAAGTTCACTCTCAAAACAAGAAGTTCTAGTTGACCTAAATGCTTCAACAAACCTTGAGGACGTTCCTTTTAATAGTTCCTTAATTTCAAAAACTAACCCGCTATCTGAACAGAATTTTTTCGAACCACACATATCTTGACGCTGATAAGTTCGCTTTACTTCCGCAATAGCCACTATTTTTCCAGCACTCATCGCCTCAAAAAAATGATCTCGAAAGCGCTCTTCGTCTCTTAGCTGGCAAGAAAATGAATCACAAGTAACTAGCAGTAAAATTAATATTTTTCTCACGTTGTACCCTTGAAACATAAAAAAGTTGTAGAATCACTTCAACAGCCCAAATTAATGAAAAACATAGTTCCTGTAACAAATTCTAAGCGCTTTTCTCGCACTATGTAATGCATTTGGATCTCATAAAACCGGCCATTTTCTTAAAAAAAGAATTATTCTACAGCCTCAACGCAGCTATCAACTGAGTAGCAATCTAGCGCGTCTTTGGGTTTAATTTTACCCTGACCCGCTTTATTTATTATAACCTCATTCTATTTGCCTAGGAATAAACCTATAAAACTTCTCATCACTTGCATGCATAACTTCAATTAGATTAAGTTTTTTACCCTGTTTTTCCGATATTTCAAGTACATAGGGAAAACCAGGGGATAATGGCCGTTGCCTTTCAAAATATAAGGCATTTGCCCAATTTCCATTTGTAAGCTGAGCAACTTTTTCTTGGAAGCGTCCTTGAAACATAGGAGCTCCTTTTTCCCATCTCCCAAAATCCGCTTCTTCGTTAGAAACTAAAATAGCAAAACGTGATTGCGGTGCCATATATGTCATTGCACGTATTTCTATGTTAATTTTATCAGCATTTTTACTAATAAATGCTCTTACATTTTCATATGTCTGTTGTGATATATCAGGCTGTTCATTATTCTGATTTATAACATCAACCATTTGCCTAAAAGCTACTTCTAAGCCCTTACCAAATAGATCGATATATGAAGTTTGTAAAAGGATAGCTGGCATTAAGCAATCGTCCAACTTGATTGGAATTAGTTTCAAATCGCCTCTGGTCGCTTTCAACAATGCATTTTGCCATTCCAAATCAACCATTTTACTTTGAAGGCTATGTTTACTTACGAAAAAGAAAAAGTACTTAGTTTGGTCTAACCCCTTATTCATCGAAGCTATAATTCCATCGCCCGGCTGTATAGACCAATCGTCAAAGAATATATTTTCTGACGAAAACACACTTGCCAGTTTATTAGCCAAAGGCTTTACGACATCTTTGTCATTATGATTGTAACTTAGAAAGATCATCCAGACTCCAAGAGGTTATAACATGTTTATAGCGAGCGAATTGCGTATTTTCTACCGAGTCATAGCTCACTTTCCTGAATCACTTATTTTTACCAGAGTAGTTAACTAATTGCTAGAGAAAGTAATTGGCATATAAAGCTGTAATGCTTTTGCTTTTGCTTTTGCTTTTGCTTTTGCTTTTGCTTTTGCTTTTGCTTTTGCTTTTAATTCTCCATCACAAAATCACTTCGTTAAATATTATTTTTTATAAAATTCGAAGCATGGATGCTGAGAAAGGACTGTTTGTCAGGGACGACTTTTCAGTCCGTTTTTATAAACAAAAATAACTATTTAATGAAGTATTAGATTTTGTTTGGAAGCGGCCTTTTTCGCCTACCTTTTTTGGCTGTTGAAAAAAGGTATGGTCGCCGAGGGGCGAAACCTTAGAGTTCAACCAAATACGATGTCACTGTAATCACACAAAAAAAAGAATACACCGCCTTTTTGGCTGTTGAAAAAAGGTATTGTTCACATCATGGATGATGGGATGCCATCAATACAGGGATGTTTTCTTGATGACCGCCGAGGGGCGAAACCTTAGAGTTCAGCCAAATACAATGTCACGGTAATAGCACAAAACAAATTACCCCTTAAAAGGCTTCCAGCCTTTTAGGAAAAAAACAAAACTCACACCCGCGCCCGAATATGCTCCGTCTGACTCGGATTATCAGGTATTAAACGACTACCAATTAAACTTAAAACAGCAAAACCTGTTCCTACCAAAAACACTAACATATGTGAATGTAACCAAAGAAAACCAAGTAAAACTGGAATAATTACAGCGGCAATATGATTGATGGTAAAGCTCACGGATGCCGTTGCTGCAATGTCTTGTTTATCAGCAATTTTTTGAAAGTAAGTTTTAATCGCTATAGCTAAAGCAAAAAACATGTGATCAATAATATATAAACCTGCGGCTATATTGGCATTTTCAACAAACGCATAACCGGTAAATACTAAGATTAATCCAACGTATTCAAACGTTAAGGTATTACGCTCACCAACTATTCCAACCCACTTGCCAATTTTTGCGGCAAAGAACAGGTTAAAAATATAATTAACACCAAACAAAATACTAATTTCGCTAACACTATAACCAAATTTCTCTACCATCATAAACCCAGCGAACACCACAAATATTTGTCTACGAGCGCCACTTAAAAACGTGAGTAAGTAATACAACCAATAACGTTTTCTAAGGAAAAACTTTTTGTGCTGAGTATGTGGCTGCTCAAATTGAGGAAAGTGCCACGCCATCCAAAGCACAACTAAAAATCCGATAATGCCCGCTAATAAGTAAGTGGTTTCATAACTTATGCTTAACTGCCCCATAAGCAACCAAATGCCAGCAAAAGCGATTAATGAAGCAAAGGATTTAACCGCCAATTGCTTACCCATAAAGTGTGCTGTTTCTTTTTTATCTAACCACTGTAACGTTAAGCTTTGTTGGATAGTCTCGTAATAATGAAAGCCAACTGA
This sequence comes from uncultured Psychrosphaera sp., assembly GCF_947500655.1. Taxonomy (GTDB): domain Bacteria; phylum Pseudomonadota; class Gammaproteobacteria; order Enterobacterales; family Alteromonadaceae; genus Psychrosphaera. The sequence continues at coordinate 200,661 of NZ_CANMSK010000003.1, forward strand.
CATGATAAACGTAGTGATAAACAAACCATATTCAGATGGGAAATAGCCCGTTACCGCAACACCTATACTTAATAAACCAAGGGATAAAATAGCGAACTTTTGCTCTTTGATAACAATCAAAATATAAATAGCGGTGAAGGCTAAAAATCCGGGAATTTCCCGAATAGACTGCAACATGCCAATTTCAGCACCAGTAAATGCAGCCTTTTCTACCACAAAGTTATTTAATAGCGTCATCCATACTTGGAAAACAAACGGCATAGTGAATGCCATAACCAGTAAAAACAGTTGTGGTTGGGTGGTATTTTTAAGCAGTTGTTGAATTTTAGTCATGGTGCGACAAACTTATTGTGAGTAGTTAATAGCCAACAATGGCCTGAACTCTAGTGTGCCACAGAACTGTTACCTTATTGAGATAAAATTCAAAATAATTCTCAGACACAAAAAAGCCGCCTAGCTATTAACTTGGCGGCTTTATTTATAAAATGATATTAGGTTTAAGCAAACCCATCTTGTAGTGGTGGAACAACTTGTTTTTTACGGCTTAATACGCCATCGACCCAAAACTTATTGTCGGTTAATTTAGCGTTAAATGCTTTTTCAATAATAGAAGTATCATCACTTACTACTAAGAATTCAGAACCTTCTTTCATAATGTCAGTTAATAACAACATAACCGTATGGCGCTTACCTTCTTGTTTTAACTTAATAATGTCAGCTTCTAAGTCCGCTTTCATTTCATCAAAAATAGCTAGGTCGATAACTTCTAGTTGACCGATCCCTACTAAGTTACCGTTCATATTAAAGTCTTTAAAATCACGTAGCACTAAGTCACGTGCTGGCGTGCCTTCAACTGCAGATTTTACTTTAAACATTTCCATACCTAAATCTAACGGATCTGAAATGCCAGCAATTTCAGCTAATGCTTCAACACATTTAATGTCAGCTGTCGTACAAGTTGGTGATTTATAAAGAACCGTGTCACTTAAAATGGCACACATCATGGCACCAGCAATGTCTTTTGGAATTGCTACATCATGAAAGTCATACATCATTTTAATAATAGTATTGGTACAACCAACCGGACGTACCCATATTTCTAACGGTGTTGATGTGGTGATATCACCAAGTTTGTGATGATCAACAATGCCTAAGATTGTAGCTTGGTCGATATCATCTGGCCCTTGAACGCGATCAGAATGGTCAACAATATAAAGGCTCTCACCGGCATAACTTGTTTTAAGTTCAGGTTGTTCAAAACCAAACTTATCCAAAATGAAAAGCGTTTCAGGAGAAAGTTCGCCTAAACGAGCTGGCACAGTAGGCTCACCTAATGTTGTTTTTAAATAAGACAACGCAATTGCTGAACAAATTGAATCTGAATCTGGGATCTTATGACCCACTACATAATTTGGCATATCAAACCTTAAAAATTAAATGTTGCGCCAGTCGACCCAAATTAATGGCAAAACTAGTGGCAATAAAACTATTGCACGGAATTATAAACGGTTTTTTATAAAATTCGAGTCTTGAATTAAGTAATAACCTAATCAATTCACCACTGTTTTACTATATATTAGAAAACTAAGATTAAGTTATACCAATATCAGCTTTATTTTTGCTTAATTTATCATTAGATTAGACAGCTGATAGTAAATCCATTGGCACACATGAACTTAGAAAATAAACTAACACTCACCATTTCTTGTCCCGACCGAGTTGGACTTGTTGCTGCGGTGAGTCAATTTTTAGCAAAAAACAATATTACTATATTAGATGCAAATCATCATACCGACAGTGAAACTCAATCATTTTTCATGCGTCACGAAATGCTATTTGACCCAAGTCTTATTAGTTTTGACTCGCTAAGAAAACAATTTTCTACTATCGCTGAGCAGTTTCAAATGACTTGGGCAATTACCCCTAAAAAAATTAAAAACAAAGTGGTGTTATTAGCCAGTAAAGAATCACATTGTTTAACTGATATACTGCACAGATGGCATGAACAAGAGCTAGATTGTGAGATTGTGGCGATTATTGCTAATCATCCAGAAATGGAAAAATACGCAAACTGGTATCAACTGCCATTTCATCATGTTGATTTTAAAACCGATAAACAAGCTGCATTTTCTCAACTTGAAAATTTAATTGAGCAATACCAAACCGATACTATTGTATTAGCGCGGTTTATGCAGATATTCCCTGACTCACTTTGTCAGAAATTTAAACATCAGGTGATCAATATCCATCACAGTTTTTTGCCATCATTTGTTGGCGCTAAACCGTATCACCAAGCGCATAAACGTGGCGTAAAGCTGATAGGTGCGACTTGTCATTATGTTACGGCTGAGTTAGACGCAGGGCCTATTATTGAACAAGAAACATCTCGTATTAGTCACAGTGACTCTATAGAAGATATGGTAAGAAAAGGTAAAGAGTGTGAGAAGTCAGCACTTGCCAGAGGATTAAGATATCACCTTGAACACAGAGTGATGGTGCAAGGCAACAAGACTATTGTTTTTTCTGATTAAGCTCTGAGCCTAAACAGTTACAAAGAAAACGGTTATAAAACAAACTAAAAAGCCGTAAGTGATCACATTACTTACGGCTTTTATTTCAATGCACCTCAGCCTAGTTATTTCTTAGCAGAAACCCAAAGCTTAATATGACCTTTAACCACAACTACGTCGTTTTCGTCATAAGCGTTAATATCAACAATCACATCGCCCTCTTCCCATTTGTTGTCTTTTAATACAGCTTCACAACGAATATTGGAGTCAGCTTTGGCGGTGTAATCCACTTGCATGCCTTTTGGGATCCAACGTAAATGTTTAGGAACAGAAGCTTCTGCCATAAAACCCATTGCCATTTCTAAGCCATTACAAATAGCAATAACGTGCACTGTGCCTATATGGTTTTCTACTGCCCGTTTCTTTTTAATTAAACAATGACATTCACCCGGAACTACTTTAGTTATAACCGGTGAAATAGTCTGAAAATATGGTGCTTTTCTAGCAGCAAACATAGAAAATAATTTATGACCAAATGGGTATTTTTCTAATTTGTTAAATAATTTTAATACGTAATTTTCGCTCATTTTCTGCTTACCCTGTTTATTTTTATTTAGTATTACTTTTAATCGAGATAAATTAACACATCCGACCAGATAAACTCAAACCCTTTATTACAGCTATCAATAAGATTAATTATGATAATCCAAGCACACTTGAACTTCTTGTTTAGATCCTAGAATAACAGGCACTCGCTGGTGTAATTCAGTTGGCTGAATATCCAATATATTTTGCTCACCGTTAGAGACTAAACCACCAGCTTGCTCTATCAACCATCCCATTGGGTTTGCTTCATATAATAGTCGTAATTTATTAGGTTGTGCGTCATTGTCGGTATGCGCAGGATAAGTAAAAATGCCACCTCGGCATAAAATCCGATGTACATCACCCACCATGCAAGCAACCCAGCGCATATTAAAGCTTTTACCACGCACTCCGTTTTTCCCATCTAATAAATCGCTAATATAGCGCTGCATTGGCGATTGCCATTTGTGTTGGTTGGAGGCGTTAATAGCAAACTCTTGAGTTTCTTCTGGGATACTCACGTTTTCATTGGTTAATAAAAACGAGCCATGAGTTTTATCTAACGTATACAGTTTTACGCCTTTACCTGTAGTTAACGCCAATACTGTAGATGCGCCATACATGATATAACCCGATGCCACTTGGTTCCGACCTGGCTGTAAAAAGTCAATCTCGGTTATTGGCTCACCTTCTGGTTTGTTGTCCGGTATTGGTAGAATAGAAAAAATAGTTCCAGTTATGCTATTTATGTCGATATTTGAGCTGCCATCAAGAGGGTCAAAAGCCACTAAAAAGCGTCCACCAGCTTCGCCTTCCACGACAAAGTCTTCTTCTTCCGAGGCAATAGCGCGGACGAAACCAGATTCTAGTAACATGTCTTTTAGTAGTTGATTGGATAATACATCTAGTTTTTTCTGTGTTTCGCCCTGAATATTTTCGTCTAAAGTTGACCCCAAAACACCAGCTAATTCAGCTTGTCCAACACGGAATGAAATATCTTTACACGCGGCTAATATGGTACGAACCAAAGAAATCAAATCGAGTTCTACACCATCTTCCCGTAATACTGGAGCTAGTCTGCGCATAAGTTAACGTCGCCTTCTTTGTTTAAGTTTATTAAATATATAGAGCGGTTCTAAGAAACGCTTATTCTGACCTTACTTTAACAGGCTTTAACTTTTTTTATTAAAATTTGCAAAGTCAATTCACTGCAATAACTATTAGCTCTAACCCTGCTAGCGCTTTTTGATCTTAATTAGACCTATTGCTAACTTCCTTATTGATATCAATTAGTCATATACTGCTTGATCATAAAATATCTCCAAGCCGTAGTAACTAAATACAACAATCAAAATTTTAATAGGAAAATATGTCAATCTTCAACCGAGACAAAAATAGTTCTATTTTACTTGCTGGCATATTAGCTCTAGTGGTTGGCGTTGGTGTAGCTCGGTTTGTGTTTACCTCACTTTTACCTGCCATGTTAGAAGATACAATTAGTATCGCCTTTGCAGGTATTCTCGCATCATTAAACTATGTTGGTTATTTAACAGGTTCTGTTTTCTCTGTGTTTATTAAAGACATTCACAGCAAGGTAAAATATTTCCGTTTAGGACTCGTCCTCTGTGTTGTCTCCTCTTTGGTATTGGGCATTACCGAAAATAGTACGGTATGGATAATTGCAAGATTACTTGCTGGTTTTGGCGCTGCAATGGCTTTAGTTGTAGGCTCTGCGGTTGTAATGCTAAAACTACAAGCAACCAGTAAAACTAAAGCGATGGGCATACATTTTAGCGGATTAGGGTTCTCAATAGTCATTACCGACTTATTAATGCGAGCTGTATTTTATTATGGCGGTGACTGGAAAGATGCATGGCTAATATTGGCTCTATTGGGCGCGTTACTATCATGTTATTGCGTTTACATTTTACAATTTGAAAAACAACCAAAAGACCAAGTAGTTAAGCATGAATTTGATAAATCATTATTTTCACCAATGGTGATCATTCTAATTTTGGCTTACTTCACCGAAGGTGTTGGTATGGTGGTACAAGCAACCTTCCTTCCCGACATAGTTAATTCGTTAGATGGTCTAGCTGGCTACGGCGGATATGTTTGGTTAGCTGTTGGCCTTGCAGGTATCCCATCTTGTATTATCTGGATGCGTTTGGCGCATAGATTTGGCAGCATTAATATTATGATAGTCGCGATGTTGTTACAGATAGTTGGGATTTTAATTCCTACTATTTCTAACAATATAGTAATGAATCTTGTCAGTGGTTTGCTCTTTGGTGCAACCTTTATTGGTTTAGTCGCTTTATTTATGAATTTTGGCGGCCAACAATCAAGCAAAAATCCCGTATTTATAATGGGTGCTATTACATCGGCATACGGCGTTGGTCAAATACTCGCACCTTTATATTCTGTCGCTTTAATCAAACAATTTAATACTTATGATCAAGCTTTGTACTTAACTGCAATTATTGTTGCTTGCGGTATTTTACTACTTGGTTACGCTAAACGTAATTTACCATCTGTGGTTTCTTCTTAAACTCAATAAAGCAGCATTAAATAAGCACACTTTTGAAAGCCATCGCTAAAAATAGAAGTGAATCAATCTCATTCATAAATCAATTCCTATTGTTCGTCTTATCGGGCACACTAAAATCAACAATATATGTATATTGGTAATAAATTCATAAAGATGGAACATAACAATGACAGCTAAAATTAAACTTTTTGTATTGTTGATAACTTTACTTTCAAACACGGTTATCGCAAAGAATATTAGTAGCTTTACCAAAGGTATGGTTACGACCAAAGGTTTTTATACTTTTTATTACGATGATGCTAAAGATAAAATTTATTTAGATATTGATAAACTGTCACAACCATTTTTATTTCAAAGCTCCATGCCTCAAGGTTTAGGCTCTAATGATATTGGCCTTGACCGTGGACAACTTGGCGATACTCGTATTGTGCAATTTGAGCGTTATGGGAATAAAGTTTTCCTTAACCAATTAAATACATATTATCGAGCAGATTCTAACAATAAAGCCGAAGTACAAAGCGTGAAAGAAGCATTTTCACAATCGGTATTACATGGTTTTACTATTGTCAGCCAAGATAAAAACTCAGTATTAATTGATTACACACCATTCTTACTAACTGATATTCATGGCGTTACTCGTAAGTTAGCGGCTAAAAAAGAAGGTAAATTTTCTTTAGATGCATCTCGTAGCGCCGTGTTTATGGAGCGTAGTAAAGCATTCCCTAAAAACACTGAATTAGAATCTATCGTCAGCTTTAAAGGCTCTACACCGGGTAAACATTTACGCAGCATTGCGCCCGATGCTTATAACATCACAGTGCATTTACATCATTCACTAATTGAATTACCTGATGACAATTACCAGCCTAGAGTTTTTCATCCGTATTCTGGTTTTTGGAGTGTTGAATACAAAGACTACGCGGCTAATTTAGATGATGATATGAGTGTTAAATATATTCCTCGCCATCGTTTACAGAAAAAGGATCCTAACGCTGCTAAAAGTGAAGCTGTTGAACCTATTATTTATTATCTTGATCCTGGTGCACCAGAGCCTGTGCGTTCTGCATTGTTAGATGGTGCAAAATGGTGGAATACCGCTTTTGAAAAAGCCGGATATATAAATGCATTTCAAGTGAAAATGTTACCTGATAATGCAGATCCTATGGATGTGAGATACAACACAATTCAATGGGTACACCGTGCTACTCGTGGTTGGAGTTATGGCTCGTCTGTTATCGACCCAAGAACCGGTGAGATTTTAAAAGGCCATGTAACATTAGGTTCATTACGAGTTCGTCAAGATTACTTAATTGCCCAAGGCCTAACAGCACCATTTAAAGATGAAAGTAGTAATACAAATGCAGTAAAAGAAATGGCATTAGCACGTATTCGTCAACTTTCAGCGCACGAAGTTGGCCACACGTTAGGTATAGCTCATAACTTTGCAGCCTCAGTTAACAACCGAGCATCTGTTATGGATTACCCTCACCCGCTAGTAAAAATAACCAATGGTGAAATAGATTTAACCGATGCTTACGATGATAAAATAGGGGGTTGGGATGAATATGTGATCAAATATGGTTATAGCGAATTTGCTACACCTGAACTAGAAAAACAGCAACTATCTGGATTGATTTCAGCAACAAAAAAACAAGGTTACTTGTATATGTCTGATCCTGATGCTCGTCCACTTTCTGGTGCTGAGCCTAATGGACATTTATGGGATAATGGTGAAAACCCTGCTGTTGAGTTAGAACATATATTAGATGTACGTAAGTTAGCGCTTAATAACTTTGGCCTTAATAATCTAGCTAGAGGTAGAAGCGTATCAGATTTACAAGAAATTCTTGTGCCTGTGTATTTACTCCACCGTTTTCAAACAACAGCTGCGGCAAAGTTAATTGCTGGAGTTGATTACAGTTATCAAGTTAAAGAAGATCTAACATCCACCGATAATAAACTAGCAGTAACTGCAGTTTCTTTTGCCCAACAAAAAACTGCGCTTACAGCAATATTACGCACTTTAACGCCTGCTGAATTAGTTATCCCGCAACATATTGTTAATTTAATTCCGCCAAAAGGCTATGGTTCTTATCGCAATAGAGAAAGTGCACCGACTAAAACGGGTTTGGTATTTGATCCTATTGAGTTAGCGGCAGCATCTGCACAACATTCATTAAGTGCTTTGTTGGAGCCGGCGAGATTAAATCGTCTAGCTCAACAGACAAGCTATGTCAGTGGTGATTGGTCTTTACCTTTATATTTTCAGCAGATTTTAGACTCGACTATAAAAGCGGATATGGAATCTGGTGTTAATGCGTTATTACACAAACGAGTAGCTGCATTAACCATAGAGTCATTGATGAAGAGTTTATTAAGTGAAAGCACATCCATTGAAGTAAAAAGTGACATATTTCAATCATTAACAGAATTAAATTCTTGGTTATTTTTACATTCAAGAAACAACAGCTTCAACAAGTTACTTCGCCATCATTTGTCTTGGTATTTTGAACACAGAAAATGGTTACCGTTAATTAAACCAACTGCTTTACCTCCTGGTTCTCCAATTTAATCGCATTTAGACAAGGTTGACGCTTTGCGTCTAACCTTGTCTGCGTTATTATTCTCCTTTAATCTATTTTTTAAGATAGCTTCTACGTAATTTACATGCTCTCGATTAGCGTAATATATACTCTGTAGGACAATACAAAAGGAAATCATCCTCTTTATGCATATTCATATATTAGGTATTTGCGGTACATTTATGGGTGGCATAGCTGCTATTGCTAAAGAATTAGGTCACAAAGTGACTGGCTCAGACCAAAATGTTTATCCGCCAATGTCTACGCAATTAGAAAAACTGGGCATTTCGTTAACTCAAGGTTGGGGAGAAGAGCAATTTAAACCTCTACCTGACGTTGTCATTATTGGTAATGCTCTATCTCGTGGTAATGAAGCCGTTGAATATGTTTTATCTAATAAAATTCCATATACATCTGGGCCAGAGTGGTTAAAAAACAATTTACTGCAAAACCGTTGGGTGCTTGCTGTTGCTGGAACTCATGGAAAAACCACAACGACAAGTATGTTAACTTGGATATTATCTGATGCTGGTTTTAATCCTGGCTATTTAATTGGTGGTGTACCAGGTAATTTAGAGTTATCAGCGACCGCAGGTGTTGATCCCTTTTTTGTTATTGAAGCGGATGAATACGATACGGCCTTTTTTGATAAACGCTCTAAGTTTGTTCATTACTTACCAAACACGTTAATTTTAAATAATCTCGAATTTGATCACGCCGATATTTTTGATGACTTAAACGCCATTAAACGTCAATTCCATCATATGATCAGAACCGTGCCAGCCAATGGCCTGATATTAAATAACGCAGACGATGAGAATGTCACTGATACTCTTAAATTAGGTTGTTGGACTGAAACCCAAAGTGTTGCAGTTCAGGGTGATGCTGATTGGCAAGTTAACTTATTAGAAAATAATTTAGGTAACAAAGATGGTTCAACTTTTGAAATATTGCTTAATAAACAAATTTTAGGCACGGTTAGCTGGGAAATGTCAGGGCAGCATAATGTTTATAATGGCGTTATGGCTATAGCGGCTGCAAGACATGCGGGTATGGATGTAAAAGTGGCAATACAATCACTAAATACATTTAAAACCCCCAAACGCCGCATGGAGCAAATATACAGCCAACATGACATTACTATTTATGACGATTTTGCCCATCACCCCACCGCTATTGCAACAACACTAGCAGGATTACGTAATAAAGTAGGAAACAGCCGAATTATTGCGGTATTAGAACCGCGTTCTAATACAATGAAAATGGGAATACATAAAGATACCTTGGCCGATTCATGGCAAGAAGCGGATAAAATATTTTTATGTCAAAACCCACAACAAAATTGGCATTTAACTGAAGATAATAAGTTAATTGTATTAGATGATGTGGAACAAATTGTTAGTCAGCTTGTTGATATTTGCGCACCGAATGACCATATAGTCATTATGAGCAATGGCGGTTTTAATGGTATACATATTAAATTAACCGATGCGATTAATCGTAAATTTAACAAACCAGCTTAACCTATAAAGTAACCTTAAAGGCTTATTTAATGTCCATAATTGACAGTGAAAACAATTTTGCAGGCCAGATTACTATTGGTATCACAGGTGCGTCCGGCACTCCTTACGCAGTTGAATTAATTAAGCAATTGGTTAACAACAACATTCAAGTATTTGTGATTATTTCTTCTGCTGCTCGTGTGGTATTTAAAACGGAAGCTGACATTGATGTGCCGGGACATCCACAAAAAGCCACTGAGTTTTTCACCGATTTTTTTAATGCTAAGCCTCAACAGATCACGGTATTTGGCAAAGACGAATGGTTCTCGCCAGTTGCATCAGGTTCAGCTGCACCTAAGCAAATGGTTGTTATTCCTTGCTCAACCGGCACACTTTCTTCTATTGCGGTTGGTGCATCAGATAACTTATTAGAACGCGCTGCCGATGTAGTTATAAAAGAGCGTGGGCAACTAATTATAGTGCCTAGAGAAACACCATTTTCCTCTATTCATTTGGAAAACATGTTAAAACTTTCTAACTTAGGCGTGACTATCATGCCTGCGGCTCCAGGGTTTTACCATCAACCAAAATCAATCGAAGACTTAGTGCAATTTATGGTTGCCCGAGTGTTAGACCACTTACAAATAAATCAACAAATAGTGCCTCGCTGGGGCTATACAAAATCTTAAGAGGCTATTATGAACACCTTAGAGCCGACTATTAATGGTAAAAAAACAGCTATGAATGCCATAGAAATTACAGATCTAAAAAAAACCTACCAATCAAAATCAAGAACCGTTGAAGCGTTAAAAGGAATTTCTTTAAACGTGGCACAAGGTGACTTTTTTGCCTTACTTGGTCCAAACGGCGCTGGTAAGTCGACCACTATCGGCATCATTAGCTCTTTAGTAAACAAGACATCAGGCACAGTAAAAGTGTTTGGTTACGATATCGACTCTGATATAGAAGCGGCAAAGTCGCAAATTGGTTTGGTTCCTCAAGAATTTAACTTCAATATGTTTGAAACTGTATTACAAATAGTACTAAACCAGGCTGGTTATTACGGAGTGGAACGTTCTGAGGCATTAAAACGTGCTGAGAAATATTTAAAACAAACTGACTTATGGGAAAAACGCAATGCCCGTGGTCGTGAATTATCTGGCGGCATGAAACGCCGTTTAATGATCGCTCGTGCTCTAATGCATGAACCAAAGATTTTGATTTTGGATGAGCCAACCGCTGGCGTAGACATTGAAATTCGACGTGGTATGTGGGAGTTCTTAAAAGACTTAAATGCCCAAGGTATAACCATTATTTTAACTACGCATTATCTTGAAGAAGCTGAGATGTTATGTCGTAACATTGCCATTATCGACAACGGTAAAATTGGTAAAAATACCAATATGAAATCCTTGTTAGCCACATTAAATGTGGAAACATTTGTATTAGACACTAGCCCTTTTAAAGGCTCACCAGATTTAGCTGAATATCATCATCAAATTGTGGATGATCATACTATTGAAGTTGAAGTGAAAAAAGGACAAGGCTTAAACGCCATATTTAAACAATTGGATACACAAGATATTCAAGTATTAAGTATGCGTAATAAAGCCAACCGGTTAGAAGAATTGTTTGTCCGATTAGTAGAAGAAGGCAAGTCTAACCAAGCCAAAGGAGATAAATAATATGTTGTCATATTCAGTCGCATTAAAAGCTATTCTTACTAAAGAATGTAATCGTTTCCTAAGAATTTGGGTACAAACCCTAGTGCCGCCAGCAATTACCATGACATTATATTTTGTCATTTTTGGTAATTTGGTTGGTTCTCGCATTGGTGAAATGGGTGGCTTTGATTATATGTCGTTCATTGTACCTGGCTTAATTATGATGTCAGTCATCACTAACTCGTACTCCAATGTAGCAAGCTCATTTTATAGCGCTAAGTTCCAACGCAACATTGAAGAGTTGCTGGTAGCGCCGGTTCCTAACTACATTATCATTTTAGGCTATATTGGCGGAGGCATGTTACGCGGTTTATTAGTTGGACTTATTGTCACTTGTGTTTCTATGTTATTTGTTGATATTCAAATCCACAGCTACACCATACTTATTTTCACTGTGTTATTAACTTCTATGGTGTTTTCATTGGCTGGCTTAATAAACGCTATTTTTGCTAATAGCTTTGATGATATCTCTATTATTCCCACCTTTATTTTAACGCCGTTAACGTATCTTGGTGGAGTGTTTTATAGCCTTACATTGTTACCTGAGATTTGGCAGGATATTTCTAAAATAAACCCAATCGTATATATGGTTAATGCATTTCGTTATGGATTTTTAGGCGTATCGGACGTAGACTTAACTTTTGCCGTTGTCATGATCATTGGTTTTACTGTTATCTTCTTTGCGCTTGCTCTTTATTTAATCAATAAAGGTATTGGTATTCGCTCTTAAATAGTGAAAACACAATAAAATATCATTTAGAGTGTAATTATTTAAAAAAAATTACACTCTCTCCTGCTTTTTTCTAAATATGTGCTTTACTTGTTGATACATAACAATATATTGCCAGTATAAATTTATCTATGTTAATTTTAATGGCATTAGTAGCACAATTAACTACTAATCAGCACAATAAAGACTACTGTAGACAATAAAGAATTTTAGTTCTGTGCCGATATTTGTGTTGTTAAACGGTTATTTTTATTATTTTGAGGGTGTCGAGTGAACAAATTTAAAAATTTAAGTGTATTTATTAAAATTAATGTCATTACTGTTATCGCTATGTTCGCGTTAATAGTGGTATTAATCTTAAATGCATCAGCTATCAGTGAAAATAATAAAAGTTTAGATGAACTCAAAGATAAACGTTATCTTATTGCTCAGTATTCAACAGCCAATTCTTTTATTATCAACCGCATCGATGAACTCTACACTCAAGCTGTATCATTTGGTGATGAAGATCTAATCACTGCAGCTGGCGAACAATACAATCTATTAATCAACAATATTGAAAAAATTGAAGCACTCGACAATGCCTCTAACACTAAACTACTTGAAAAATTTAAAGCCGACCTTAATAGTTATAATCAAACTGCAGTTGAAATCGTAAAAGGCTTTATTAATGAATCATTAGATTTTTCAATTATCCAAGAAAAATCAAAAATTAAAGCTGACTTATACGGAAGCATTAATACAGCGTTAGACGAATATAAAATGAATTCTGACGACCTATATTCAAAAATGGCTAACGACGCTAAAACTCGCTCTCAAAATGCAATTAATAACAGTCTTATTATTTCAATCACACTTACCATACTAATTATCATATTAGGCTATGTTATTGGTGCTAACATCCGGAAAGCGGCATCAGATGCAGCTTGCACATTAGGTGAATTGGCTAACGGCGATGGTGACTTAAAGTCTCGTTTGAATGTAGAAAGTGAAGATGAAATTGGTCAACTAGCGAAAAACTTTAATAAGTTCATGGAGCTATTACGCGGTGCGATTAGTGATGTTATGTCGGTTGTTCAGCCGTTACTTGATAACTCAACTCGCCTTATCCAACGCATGGAAACTGCTGAAGCATCTATGCATAAACAAAGCGAAGACTCAGAGCTTGTAAGCCAATCAATGCAAGAGATGCATCATAGCGTAAATGAAATATCTAATTCTGCTGCATTAGCATCGCAAGCAACAAGCGATGCTGAAATAGAAGCGCAACAAAGTTTAGAGATTTTAAGTAAGTCGATGGCTGCATCGCAAGCATTAAATATTGAAATCAAAGGTGCATCATCTGTTATTCACAAACTTGCAGAAGATACTCAAAACGTAAATACAATATTAGATGTGATCACAGCTATTGCGGCGCAAACTAACTTATTAGCACTTAATGCAGCAATTGAAGCGGCACGTGCTGGTGAACATGGACGAGGTTTTGCGGTTGTTGCTGATGAAGTTCGAGGTTTAGCTTCAAGAACATCTAAATCGACTACTGAAATTCGTGAATTATTAACCGCATTAACAGAAGCTGCAACTGCATCGGTTGATTCTATGGAAAGCGCAAGTGCTCAAGCAGAACGCAATGAAGAATACGCGGCCCAAACTGGTGAGTCTGTTCAAAAAATTGCAGAGCACATTAATACAATCAATGGCATGAACACACAAGTAGCTACCGCAACTGAAGAACAAACAGCTGTAGCGACGACCGTTATTGAAAATGTAAACGATATGAATACATCTATTAGCTCAACATTAGAAGCTTTAGGTGGTATCAGAGATGTATCAAGTAACTTACATACATTGTCGGATGACTTGTTAGAAGCCGCGTCTAAATTTAAACTGTAGCAAGTACTCTCTGTTAAGTTAAAGAAATAGCTTATTCAATGAAAGACCACTTATGTGGTCTTTTTTATGCTTAGAAATTATATATACCGATGTAAGCAAGTATTGAATTTAACGTTTGATGCTCACTAAAGTAATTTGCTAGAATCCCCTGCATTAAACATCCCGCATATTTATCACATTAGGAAGCCCAATGAGCTTAGCTAACTCGGTTTTAGCCGTAAATAACGACCTACCAATCATTACAGACCAAAAAGTTCATAGTGGCAAAGTTCGATCCGTGTACTGGTTAACAGCTGCGGATAGCAAACGACTGATTGAAAAAAATGGCTATAACGTCCAATCTGACGCGCCATTAGCAATTATGGTGATAAGTGACCGTATCTCTGCATTTGATTGTATTTGGCATGGTGAGGGCGGAATTAAAGGCGTTCCAGGTAAAGGCGCAGCGTTAAATGCCGTATCTAATCACTGGTTTAAAATGTTTAAAGATAATGGTTTAGCCGACAGTCATATTTTAGATATTCCACATCCTTTTGTTTGGATAGTGCAAAAAGCCAAACCGGTAATGATAGAAGCGATTGCTCGTCAATATATTACAGGTTCTATGTGGCGTAGTTATGAAAAAGGTGAACGCGAGTTTTGTGGCATTCAACTACCTGAAGGCTTAACTAAAGATCAAAAGTTAGATGACATTCTAATTACGCCGTCAACAAAAGGCATATTAAAAGGTATTCCTAATGTGCCAGAAGTGGATGATGTAAATATAAGCCGTCAGGATATTAGCAATAATTTCAAAGCTTTCAATTTCTTAAACACAGCTGATGTTGATAAATACGAAGTATTATTGAAACAAGGGTTTAATTTAATCAGTGGTGCGTTAGCTGAATTAGATCAAGTCTTTGTAGATACCAAGTTTGAGTTTGGTTATGTAAAAGATGCAGCGGGTAATGACAAACTAATATATATGGATGAAGTCGGCACACCAGACTCATCAAGAATTTGGGACGGCCCTAATTTTAGAAATGGTAAAGTGGTTGAAAACTCGAAAGAAGGGTTTAGACAGATGCTGTTAAACCACTTCCCTGATCCAGATATTCTGTTAAACAAAAACAGAATGCAGGAACGTGAAGCGTTAGCACGTGATAATGCATTACCTGAAGAAGTAATAATGGACATATCGTCAACCTATATCAATATTGCTGAAAAGATCACAGGTAGCAAAATTGTATTATCTGACAATCCAAAACAAGAAGTGATTGATGTATTAGCAGAGCGCTTTCAATTAATAAAATAAACTATGCCTAATATTTGTCGTTTAAATAGGTAACTCCTTAAAACGACAAATTTTAAACAATAAAAAAGGATGCTATTAGCATCCCTTTTTTATCTATTTCTAGTTCTTATCGAGAAGCGATAGAGCTAGCAATTGAAGAATCTGCATGGCCACTTGTGTTAGCCCAATCTAAATCACCAGAAGCTGCAAAATGAGAAGCTGGCATACGCTTAACAATATAGCTACCAACACTTTCAGCTTTGTTTGTCATAGCATAACGAACTAAGTTTTCGCCACCACAAGAAATACCAGTATAAATATCACGTAATTTCATACCTGATTCTTTTAATTTTTTACGAAAACGAGATTTATTATCTGCTGCTACGTTTTCACAAATACCATTTAACGCATCTGCGCCCGCTGCTTGAGCTGTGTGAGTGAAAGAAGCTGATGCAAATCCAATTACTAAAGTTAATGCTGTGATTAATGTTTTCATCTTAAATCCCGTTTAATAAATTATTTAATTAGTGTTTAATAAATCTGATGTGTGCATTGTATTGATCAGCCTACAAAACGAACATAGGGAATCCCCTTATTTTGTTGTTTTAGATCAAATTTATTTAAAATTTTATGCGTTACTCTTTATTTTCTAACATAATTTATTTTTTTACTTTCTCACAACTGAAACGGGATCTAAGTGAATTAATATATCTGAATATGGGTATGCATCTTCCAAAGCGGCTTCTACATTATCGCTCACATCATGAGCATCCAGTAATATCAGATTATCATCTAACTCAAGGTGCATTTGAATAAATACTGTACCACCGGATTGGCGAGTACGAATATCATGAACCCCTTTTACTAGTGGAATATTTTTAGCGATATGTATGATCTTTTGCTCGTCTTCACTTGGTAACTCTTTATCCATTAATGATTGAACCGATTCTTTACCCACTAAATACGCACCGTAAAATAAGTATCCTGCAATACAAATAGCAATCCATGAATCAATAGAGGCATAACCCAATTGAGTTAAATACAAAGCAACCAGAACGCCTACATTCATTAATAAGTCACCTTTATAATGAAGGCTGTCGGCTTTAATGGCGATAGAACTTGTACGTTTAAGTGCATAGGTTTGCACCACAACTAAAAGCAAAGTAATAAAAATACTAAAATAGATAGCCGCTAAACCTACTGAGATATTCTCAACATGATTAGGGTGAGAAAGCTGACCAACAGAATGAAATATTAATAGTAGTGCAGAGCCGGTAATAAATGCAGATTGAAATAAACCAGCTAATGACTCGGCCTTGCCATGGCCAAATCTATGATCATCATCGGCAGGTGTTAACGCATAACGTACAGCAAAAAAATTAACAACCGAGGCTGCAATATCAAATACAGAGTCAGTTAACGAAGCTAAAATACTGGCAGAGTCGGTATTTAACCAGGCATAACCTTTTACAAGTATCATAGAAAAGGCCGCAAAAATAGCAGCTGAGCTAGCAAAGCGAACCCAATAACTATATTCCTCGTTACCACTTTTATTTATCATCTCTTAAAACCAAGTAAAAACACATGTACTATTCATGTATTAATTGTACTCTAGCCAGCTTTTTATACCAACTTTGATAAATCCGCTAAATTTATCCAGTTTGTATTATGGGCTTGTTTATCTTTCATTTTACGCAACGTTGCAAAAATGAGATAAACAGCCCCTAAATATTAAGGAATACCCTTTATGCCTCATTCACGTTACCCATTATCTAAATTAATTTCACCAAACAGTTCCATTGTTTTTGGTTGTATGGGTTTAGGTGGAAGTTGGGAAAGTAACCAAATTAGTGCTGAGGACATTCAACATGCACATCTAGCGGTAGATGCAGCACTAGATGCTGGCATAACACTGTTTGACCATGCCGATATTTATAGCCGAGGCAAAGCAGAAAAAGTATTTGGAGAAGTGTTAAAGCAACGCCCAGAGTTACGAGAGAAAATTAGCATTCAATCAAAATGTGGCATCCGCTTTCCCGATGAACACAACCCTCAGCAATACGACTTTTCACCGGAGTGGATTTTACAATCTGTAGATAACAGCTTAAAGCAACTAAATACTGAGCAACTCGAGATATTACTGTTACACCGCCCAGATCCATTAATGGAGCCTGAACTCGTTGCAGAAATATTTGATAAGTTACAAAGCTCAGGAAAGGTAAAACACTTTGGTGTATCTAACATGCAACATCACCAAATGGCGTTTTTACAAGCCTCCTTATCTGAACCTTTAGTAGTGAACCAAGTAGAGCTAAGCCTTTCTCATTTAGCCTTTATAGAAGAAGGTGTCACAACTGGAAACTCAGGTGAGACCTTAGCCAACTATGGCGCTGGGACTTTAGAATATTGCCAATTAAATAACATCCAATTGCAATCTTGGGGAAGTTTATCGCAGGGCTTATTTTCTGGTGCTGATGTTTCTAATCAGCCACAACATATTCAACAAACCGCCAAGTTAGTCGCTAAATTAGCGGCTGAATATCAGGTAAGTAAAGAAGCTATCGTCTTAGCCTGGTTAATGCGACACCCCGCAAAAATCCAACCCGTTATTGGCACTACAAATCCATCAAGAATTAAAAACTGTGCCCAAGCTGCAAACATACAATTAACCCGTAGCCATTGGTACGAGTTGTGGTTAGCAGCAAGAGGTAAGCAACTACCTTAACTTCTGATTTGATCATAATAAAAAGGCTCATTGAGCCTTTTTAAAATAACTTACGTTTACTCTCTAATGAATCAAGTACGGCTAACATAAAAGAAATTATGGCGGTTAAGTCATGGACTAGCCAATTATGGTGTAAGCCAGATTTCATAACTATAAAGCTAAACAAGACGGTCGGAACAATACAAGATATAAATTGAAACTTGGTAAATTTAAAGCCGATAAATTGAAAATATACAATCCCAACTCCTGTCCCTACTATGGAGGAAGTTAAATACGGGAAAATATTTTGAATATTCAGTTGGATACTAGATGAAATCAGCCCAATAGAAAAAAACACCGTAGTGAGCGTTAAAATATTAGTGACAAATCGTGCAGCAAGTTCTTTATTCATATACATACCTAAATTAATTACATTAAAACAATAAGATATTGGTGCTCGAGCATCCATCTATCCATAGTTTTTTTCAGAGCCTAGTTTTAACAAAGTAACTAGGCTATTGCCACAATTTCATAATCTATTTTTTTCCCACGTAAGGTTAGTGTTATTTCATCATCTAAATATTTACCAATAACAAGTTTACCTAATGGCGATGAATCTGTGATCACGGTAATTAAATGACCGTTTTGTTTTAGCTTTAAACCGCCCATGGCAGGACCGAGTAAAAACCAAGATCCATTATTGTTTACCTTGGTTTTAGAGCTAGAGTTATCATCACTGTCATTTTTTAATTGAATTAAACTGCCAAATTCAATTGGCTTCTCTGACGTTATGATCACACCGGTTAACTTTTTCCATTGCAATAAAGCGAGTTTTAATTCAGCCACACGCTGACTTTGTCCATGAGCTAAATAAGAGGCTTCCAGTCCTACTGTATCGTATTGCGTTTCTGGTTTACTTTGCTCATGGGTTGCTAAATCTTTTGCATCATTAGCAGCACTGGTTGCAATGCTTAATGATTTGTCTATTTCTTCTAATAAGGTATTTAGCAACTGCTGTTTATTTAGTTTCATATTTCTAATTCAAAGGTGTGTTGGGTAAGATTTAACTTCTGGAAATAAATCTAACGCCTGCTCTATCAGCTCAAGCTTCTGCCCTTTTGCTAAATAAATAGCACTAATATCCTGATGAAAAACCGGAGCATCCTCAACCTCAAACAATTGTTTTTGTTGAGTTAACTGAAAAGTCATAGGTTTAGGCAAATAAGCAGTTCCACCCGCTTCCAAAATATAATCCAAGGCAATTTTTGGCTGACTCATATAATGTTTAGCTTGATGCTGCTCACCTAAAAATATTCGATAACTATCATTAATCGACTCACCGTAATCAACTTTAACTAAATTTGGATACTTGTGGCTAGTTGTGGCCAATTTTGAGGTAGTCACTAAGTGCAAAGGGATTGAGGCGACTTTTCGAGTTTTAATTAAATCGACTGATGGCGGTTCAAACAAAAATCCAATGTCGGCTTTTCTATTTAAAATATCACTACGTAATTCTAACGGATTATAAATCCGAGTAAACAAACCCACATCATCAATATTACGATGAATTTTTTGCATCCAAGAATGTAAGGCAATATCCCAAATAGACATCATAGCGCCAATAACCAATTGGCTAGATTGATGACGCGACATGCCAATATCTTGTTTGGTTTTTTGCCACATATCTAAAATGTCATTGGCATGCTCTATTAGCCGATGCCCTTCTGGTGTTAACTTTAATTGTTTGTGGGTTCGGTCAAATAAAGAAGCAGATAACTCTATTTCCAATTGTTTTATACGCGAACTAACAGCAGCCTGTGACAAACCAAGGTTTTCCCCAGCAATTCTAAAGTGAAGGGTTTCACTTACCTCCAGAAAAGTTCTTAACAATTGAGTATTCATTTATATTTAGTCACTTATATATGTAGCACTGCATTGGCTTTACAGGTGTTGTGTATTAGACCTTTTTTTCATAACTATTATAAGTAAAAGGTTAATCAATATTTTTTATCAAACCGATAGAAATAATAAATTATATTAATTAAGTAATTATAGCTATCCTTAACTCATCAAATTAAATAATTAATTAAACGTATTGGAATAACTATGAAAATCGCAATTTTATCACGCAACAAAAACCTATATTCAACTAGAAGATTAAAAGAAGCAGCTGAAGCTTTAGGCCACGAAGTAGACATTATTGATACTTTGCTTTGCTACATGGACATAACAAGTAGCAACCCTACTGTTAGATACCACGGGAAAGAGCTGCCAAAATACGATGCGATAATTCCACGTATTGGTGCGTCTATTACTTTTTATGGTACTGCCGTAGCAAGACAGTTTGAAATGATGGGCACGTTTAACGTTAACGAATCTGTTGCGATAAGCCGCTCACGTGACAAATTACGTTCTTTACAATTATTGTCTCGTAAAGGTGTTGGTCTACCAAGAACTGGATTTGCTAGCAAACCAGATAAAATTAAAGATTTAATCAAAAACGTTGGTGGCGCACCAGTTGTGATTAAATTACTGGAAGGCACACAAGGTATTGGCGTTGTATTAGCGGATACGGCAAAAGCAGCAGAAGCAATCATTGAAGCCTTTATGGGTCTAAAAGCCAACATCTTAGTACAAGAATTTGTAAAAGAAGCTGGCGGTGCTGACATTCGTTGTTTGGTAGTTGGCGGACGTGTTGTGGCAGCAATGAAACGTCAAGGTGCGGAAGGCGAATTCCGTTCAAACCTTCACCGCGGTGGCTCAGCTGAAGTTGTTAAGTTAACTAAAGCGGAGCGTGAAACAGCAGTAAACGCTGCTAAAATCATGGGGCTTGGTGTTTGTGGTGTTGATTTATTACAATCACAAAATGGTCCTATGGTAATGGAAGTTAACTCTTCCCCAGGTCTTGAAGGTATTGAGACTGCAACGGGTAAAGATGTTGCTAAAATGGTTATTCAATATATTGAAAAGAGCATAGCAACGACACCAGCTTCAAGTGTTAATAAAACGAAAGGCCAAGGCTAAGATAAAGTTTAGGATTATAAGATGGAAAATATTAAAATTGGCGAGTTTGAAATCGCCCCAGGCGAGTCTCGCCAAATAGAATTACAGGTTTCAAAGTTATACACCAATGCTCCAGTATCTTTACCTGTGCATATTTTTAGAAGTAAAAAAGAAGGACCTGTTGTTTTTGTAAGTGCAGCGGTTCACGGCGATGAACTTAATGGTATTGAGATCATTCGTCGTCTAATAAGCCAAAAGAACTTTAAAGTTACCTGCGGAACATTAATCGTAGTTCCTATGGTTAATGTATATGGCGTTGTTACACAAAGCCGATATATGCCTGACAGACGCGACTTAAATCGTAGTTTTCCAGGTTCAGCTAAAGGTTCTTTAGCTGGACGTGTGGCACATATATTTATGACAGAGATCATTAAACATTGTGACTTTGGTATTGATTTACACACAGGTGCGATTCATCGCTCTAACTTGCCACAAATTAGAGCTGACTTGTCAGACGTGGAAGTAAAAGAGTTGGCAGAAGTATTTGGTGTAAGTGTGGTTTTGAATTCTGAAGTATTAGAAGGTTCTTTAAGAGAATCGGCTTTTGCCAGTGGCACCAAAGTATTGTTATACGAAGCTGGTGAAGCATTACGTTTTGATGAATTATCAATTCGAGCCGGTCTTAAGGGCATATTGAATGTATTACAACATTTAAAAATGATCCGTAAGCAAACGGCTAAAAAACGTAAAGTTGAACCTTTTATCGCGAATAACAGCAGTTGGACTCGAGCCAATGCAAGCGGCATCGTAAGCAACTTAGTTGCCCTTGGCGATCATGTACAGAAGAACCAACTACTGGCTAAAATATGTGGCCCTTTTGGTGACATATTAGGTGAAGTGCTTGCTACTCGTGGTGGTATTGTTATTGGTAAACAAAACATACCTTTGGCACAAGAAGGTGAAGCGATGTTCCATATTGCTAGCTTTGAAGAAGATCACGAAGACATCGCAGAGCAAATTGAAACAGCCAATGAGTTGTTATTGCCTGAAGATGAAGGTTTATTAAGAGGATAGAAAAATGACGGCCGAATCTAGCAACATAAATGTTAAAAAAATTATTGGTCGACTAGAGTCAGTATCATTACCAGAACTTGGCATAACAAGTATGCAAGTAAAGGTAGATACTGGCGCTAAAACGTCGTCATTGCATGTAGACAACATTGAAAAAATAAAAATCAAAGGGAAGCCGCACGTTAAGTTCGACATTCACCCAGATATTCATAATGTTGATAAACAAGTGACATGTACAGCTCGTCTTAGCGATATTAGAAACATAAAATCGTCTAACGGCACAGCTGAAATGCGCTACGTTATTGAAACACCTCTCACTCTCGGTGAAGACACTTGGCTTGTTGAGATCACGCTTACCGACCGTTCAGACATGAACTATCTTATGTTGTTTGGCCGTGAAGCGATTGGGGCAAGATACTTGGTTGACCCTGATGAAGTTTTTTGTATCTCAGAAAACTAAAATACCATTAATCCCAATTGCACTTTAGCAATTGGGATTTTCTTTATAAGTAGCCTATATCTATAGCTGAACATGAAAAGTCATGTGTAATAAATCCCCTGAAATAAGCAATCAGTAAAAAGTATGCTTAAGGAATAATATGAATTTAGAAAATATTAGAAATATATTAAATGAAACCCTTTTCATTATCTCCGGACAACCTGTTTCATTAGGCAATATCTTATTGATCCCTATTGTTTTACTCGTTGGATTTTGGCTTACCAAAGCCTTGGTTAGATTTGTTACCAAAAAACTCACCAGTAAAAGTAAAGATCCTAACTTAATTCATTTAACTCAACGACTAATGTATGTATTAGCCATTACTATCATACTCATCACCACATTAGATCTGATCAACATTCCTATCGCCGCCTTTGCCTTTTTATCTGGCGCCATTGCTATCGGTTTTGGTTTTGGTGCTCAAAACATAATAAACAACTTTATTAGCGGTTGGATATTAATGTGGGAACGCCCAATACGTATTGGTGACTTTCTAGAAGTTGAAAATGCCAAAGGTATAGTAGAAGAGATAAATACACGCTCTACTCGTTTCCGTCGAGTCGATGGTGTTCATATGCTAATTCCAAACAGTAAATTATTAGAAAACACCGTTATAAATTGGACCTTAGTCGACAAATTAATGAGAACCTCGGTGCGTGTTGGTGTCGCTTACGGCTCACCAGCAAAAAAAGTTGCTGAGCTATTATTACAAGCTACAAATGCACAAGTTGAAGTGTTAAAAGATCCAGCACCTAGTGTGATCTTTGATGACTTTGGTGACAATTCATTAATGTTTGAAGTTAATTTTTGGATTAATTCTACCGTAGAAGGTGGATTAAGAGTTATGCGTAGTAACATCCGCTTTGAGATTGATGAACTATTTAACCAACACGGAATTGTTATCTCTTACCCACAAAGAGACGTACACGTCGACGGTTCACTTATTTTAAAACGAGAACCTAGAAAAGCAGTTCTAACAAAAAAACACTAAGGCTTTTAACCTTAGTGTTTTTTGATACTACGAATAAATTAATGAGACTTGCTGTACATCACAGTTTAAATATATGTAATGCAACGAGCCCTTAAAACGGATTAATTAATAGAAAGTCCGAACAAGCTAATGCCGGTTTCATAAGGTATCTCTTGTGCAGATATTTTAAGTTGCTCTATTAAACGAATATATTCCGTCATCATATGTGCATTAATATTTTTCTGGCCTGGTACTGACGAGGTAAATTTAGTAGCTCTTAGTGCACTTTTTACGCCACTAACTTCAGAATACTTGCCGTTGCCATCCAAAATCACGCCAACCCCCATGTGCCAATAAATATCTAAATCTCTTATTTGCAAAGGACTAATTGGCGGAACTAAAGGCACAATATCGTCAGGTGTTACAACACGAATTAAAGGTAAATCAGTAAACAGATCAGCACCACCAACATTGGTAACTTTAGGCTGACCAAAAGTAATTATTTGCGTCACGTTAAAATCACTTTTCTCTAAATACATTCCCAACACAACTGCAATTGCACCACCTAAGCTATGACCAGTTAAATGAACAGGTTGGTCAGCTTTTAGATAAGGTTTCACTTCGTTTAAAATAGCTCTCGCACCAGAAGCAAAACCTTGGTGTAACTTTATATTAAGCTGAGTGTCTGGTTTCAATTCCAGATCTAAGTCCACCATAACATTTGCTTCATTAGCCGTACCGCGTATTACTATGGTTTGTACGCCGTTATATTCAGTTAAAAAGTAGCTTACTTGGTTTTCTTCAATCGTAGATTGATGTACAAGCACCTGACTTTGATTTTCTAATGCGCTTTTAATAACATCGGCATTTGAATAAGCAACGGCAGCGAGTTTCGCCTTAACATCAATTTCTGTGAAGTCGTGCTGTGCAGACAACAACTGAAATGGCGCTAATAACAGAGAAGCCAAAATTGGAAGTGTTTTAAACATAATTTAAATCGATAACCGTAATTGAAAATTATATAACTGAGAATACTAAAGAACGTCTATGACGAATAGTAATTAATCAGCTAAAACGGAATTTATTGAGGATTGTAGTGAGAAACCGATACTTTGTTTCTCACTTCTTATTTGAATGAATAAACTATTTTCTTTTAGGTTTCGGAAATGCAGATTTCAAAGCTGTTTTAAGTGCTATTTCGGTTACGCCTAATTCTAGAGCCGCAGCTGTTGTATTAAGCTGTCTCCCGCCATTATTCATAATTGCACTGACTAAATCATCCACTGAAACACCAAGGCTCTTAGCTGCAATACTGAACTCTGGTGGTGGAGCTCCTGAATTACCAGCATGACCAGGACCTCTCCCTCTTGGTCCGCCTTCAGCTCCAATACCTTGTTTTGCATTAGTGGAAAAATTATCTTGTGCCACCACACCACGTAAACAACTAGGAAGGTTAGGGAATTTATTTGAAGCGTGGTAATGATAACCACCATCAGGGTTTTCCAATGTTGAACTTATATGTCCATTACACTTATCTAAG
The DNA here is from genome assembly GCF_947500655.1 of uncultured Psychrosphaera sp. Taxonomy (GTDB): domain Bacteria; phylum Pseudomonadota; class Gammaproteobacteria; order Enterobacterales; family Alteromonadaceae; genus Psychrosphaera. The sequence goes on from NZ_CANMSK010000003.1 coordinate 225,798, forward strand.
TCTGTTGGAACCTTGCCGTTGTTATCAAGATGCCCGTACATTGGATAACCGTCAAACGCATACGCAAAGATCGCACTTGCTTTTTGCTCTATCTGACAACTTACCTTAACGCCCTCATTTTTAAATACGGTATTAACATCTGTTGCTGTTGCATGCCAATGGTACCAACCTCCTGGATCTACATGCCCACCACAAGAGTCCAATGCTGGCATATGACCGGTATCTAATACTGATGGAGCATCTGCAAATATCGGCACACCATCTAACGCCAAGCCCACCTTAGCGACAGTACCTAAACTTGTTGGCTTATCAGCTTTAACAGGATTGATTGGCAACAAAATTGTCATCTCAACAGTCTTATCTAGTGACGCTGCTAAACAAGAGTTTTTGTCTTCAGGTCTAGTTGTCCTAACATCCGTGATATGAACGGAACCATCAGCATCATAAAAAGTATAACCTTGGCCGTTGATCATTTTTAAGAAGGTTTCATCAATTTTGTACAGACCTGGATTATCTCCATCCCACTGCCAAATTCCACCTGAGTCTTTTAATGTACTTGGACAAAAAGGCCCTGTTTGCAAATTGTCAGGTTGGTATTTAACGACCAAGCGAGCACAAGTTGCTGATGTACCATATTCTAGCGTACATTTAACAAGTTCTGGAGCTTTAACTAAAGCATCTTTGCTGATGTACTTAACATTAACGTCTGCCAAAGCTTCACTGAAAGGTATAATTGCCAAAATTAATACGGCAATTAGAAAGTAAGTTTTTTTGTTCAGGAATTTCATATATTTGTTTCCTAAAGTTGTTTTTGTTCCGCTATCTCATACAAGTCTGTCATAAAAATTTGTTCAATACACGAGCTATCTTAGAGATGTAATAATAAGCTGAATTTGTCTCGATATAATTAATCTCGGCTTTGGCTTCTTTCGTCGCTCGACCTCTCCTGCATCCAGCAATTGTAGATCAAATAAATATCGCGAATTTTTTATTTATGTATTACAGAGACTGATTATTTAGTGAATAGTTCGTTGAACTTGGATTTTTTTTAGCTGGATATTTAGAAGGAAATTTTATTCTTGGACTGATCTTGGGGTTAAGTAATAAGTAAAATTACTCATGCACCCAATCTAAATAAACAATAATTAGATTGGGTGCATGTATGTAAAATATCTTAGCTGTAGAAAGCTTCAACCGTTCCTTTCATTGTGATCAACAAAGGTTGACCGCGACGGTCTAGCGCTTTTGCTGACGCTACTTTTATCCAACCTTCGCTGATGCAATACTCTTCAACATCAAAACGTTCTTTGCCATTAATTTTAATACCAATATTGTGTTCAAAAACTGCTTTCACATGATGTGGGCTACGTGGATTAATAGAAAGGCGATCGGGTAAATCTGGTTTAGATTCAGGTGCTGTTGATTCAGATGTGCTGTCGTTCATGTTCGTGACCTAATATAAAGAAGTGCTCTATTGTAGACAATATAACAGCGCCGCTCAAGAACTGCTGAATTTAGAATTTCGTTAGCAAAAATTAACCCTTTGGTTTTTTAATTGCTTTAAGAATATCTCGCCAGCTCACAATGCCAACTGGACAGAAGCTACTATCTACCACAGGTATACAGGATATATTATTCTCTAGAAATAAATTTACCGCATCGTGCACAGTATTATCTTGCTGCAGACATATCGGTTTTCTAGTCATGATTTGATGCACTTTCTTATTCAACGTCGCTGTGTCCGTCAACTTTGCAGCCGCAGTGCCTATTTTAGGACTCACCGCCTTTAATAAATCTCGGTCGGATACCACACCAAATAATTTATTCTTTTCAACAACTAACAAGTGATGAAATTTAGCATTCGCAAAGATCTCATTCACAACAGACAAATCATCATCAAGACTTACTGTTAAAGCTGGTGACGTCATTATTTTTTTAATATTCACAGATACTTCCCTGAAAAACTTAAAGCTTATATTGATGTAAATTAGCACCACTTATTGGTGACTTCAATTAAATAGAGACAAAACTACATACTCCATAAAGGGAGTAGATTACTTATTGTTAAATCAAAAAAAGATAAAACTCACCTTTTGTTTAACAGCGAAATTGGAGAGCAGGCAACTCAACATTGAAAAACTTGTAGCAAAAACATCTAAGTGATACTTTCCCATATTGGACTAACTATCAGGCTAACTATTAGAGAAGTAAGTAAAAAGTCATTATGGACAATCAATTACCTAAACCACTCATTATTATCATATCTCTCATTCAAGGTATTTTATTAACACTTTTATATCAAAGCTCGGAATCTCAATCCTGGCCTAGTAGTAACCCTATTTGGTTTATTTCATTGATGACTTTCATCATTAGCTTCCCTTTCTTAACTTTACTTTGTATTACAAAACAGAAGGTTATAGGTTGTTTCAAATACCTATTACCTTTTAGCTTAGTGTTATCACTATTGGGCGCTTACATTGGTCTACAACAACTCCCTCTTAAACTTATCAATAATGACACCGCTGTAATTGTCTTTATCTTCACAATTTTAATCGCGTCTTTTAAAGCATTAATGTATATACAATTACGCCTTATTGGAGAGAAAGCGAACTTCCAATCTTTGTTCAAACTGTCTTGGCAAAATTTTATTATTTTTGCTGAATGCTGTTTATTTGTCTTAGTTTTTTGGGGCATTCTAAATTTAGGAGCTGAGTTATTTTCAATTTTAGGCATACATTTCTTTACTCAATTATTAGATAAAAATTGGTTTGTAATACCTGTACTAAATCTTGCTTTTGGCTTTGCTATTATCATTTTTAGAAACATTACAGCTACCGCTGACAGCATAGCAACCATACTTAAAACACTTATAAAGTTTTTGTTACCTGCGCTGAGTATTATTTCGTTAGGCTTTTTAACAACACTCATATTTACCGGTTTAGACACACTTTGGGAAACAGGAAAAGGCAGTTCACTAGCACTTTGGTTACAAGCGTTAACCTTGTTTTTTGTGAATGCGGTTTACCAAGGAAATATCAAAGAACGTATTTATCACCCAGCATTAAATAAAATCATTATTATTAGTGTGGCGTTATTACCGCTTTATAGCATTATTTCGTTTTATGGTATTTGGTCTCGCATCGACCAATATGGATTAACCGTTTCACGCTGCTGGGCTGTATTAGTATGCTTTTTATTAGCATGTTTCTCAGTTAGTTACTTATTTGGCATTATTAAAAAACGAGGCGCATGGCTAGAAATCGTAAGTAAAGTAAATGTCGTCATGGGTCTTGTTGTGATGTTCTTTATGTTACTGGTTAACTCACCGTTATTAAGCTTTCAGAGTTTAACCGCCAATAATCAAATAACTCGCTTGCAAGATGGAACAACAGCATATCAAGATTTTAGTTATCACTACTTTGCAAACTCTTTGGGCAGACAAGGCTATTTGGCTTTACAAGAAATTAGACCTGAACTACAGCTAAACGCACCTGAAAAAGTAGAACTTCTTGATGGACTATATGTGAACTACAAATATGACGATACAGAAACTGAAATAGTGAGTATTGACGTATTTAAGCAATCCCTTACATACTGGCCAGAGCAAAGTCATTTCCCTGAGGACTTAATCCAAGCTATCTATGACAAGGAAATAGGACTCTATCGGGCTGGGCGTAAAATAAATCATTACGTTCTCGCTAAAGACTTAAACAATGACGGCGAATTAAACTTTGTGTTTATATCAGAAGAAGATAATTACTACTCAGCGTATCTGTTCCAATTAAACAATGAGCAGTGGGAATATAAATACATGGATAATACCCGCGGCTTTGACATCCCCTCCAAGATGGAAACTGATTTATTGAAAAATAAAGTTGAAGCCGTCACACCACAATGGAACGACTTAAAAATAGGTAACGTCTTATTTAGAAAACCAATTCACTAAGTGTTATGACCTTCTAGCTCAAGATTTTGATATTGAGCTAGAGGTTAAAAGTCTTAGCTCTTAGAACTGAAAGCGGTAGAGGAAAATCAAAGCTAAAGCCGTTCTTTTAGCCATCAGTCAAAAGGCATTATTAATTCCCTAATAAAACTAATTCATAAAATACATGTTAATGCATAAATATAATCGTCGCGCTCCCTAAGAATACAAAGAAACCCACTACGTCTGTAACGGTTGTTAAAATAACGGAGCCTGCGAGGGCTGGGTCTATGCCATTTTTATCAAGCACCATTGGAATGATAATGCCAGACAAAGCTGCCACTAACATATTCACCACCATAGCCACGCTTAAAATGACCGATAACAAATAGTTGTCGAACCAAAATATAGTCATGGCTGCAACAATAACAGCCCAAACAACCGCGTTTACCGCAGCAACACTTAGCTCTTTATCACGCAATGCTCTGTAATTAGCTGTATTTAGCTGTCCGGTTGCAAGTCCGCGAATGGTCAGGGTTAAGGTTTGACTACCTGTTATACCGCCCATACTTGCAACAATTGGCATTAATACCGCTAACGCCACAACTTCAATTAATACCTTGTCGAAAATCCCAATGACTGCTGACGCTAAAAAGGCAGTAATTAAGTTAATACCTAACCATAAAGCACGACGTCTAGCACTGGTAAATATTGGTGCAAATAAATCTTCATCACTTACTTTACCCATGTGAGCAACTTGGGCTTCGTAATGATGTTGGAAAATAGATAAGGCGTCACCCATTGAGAACTCACCAACAAACTTACCCGTTTCCGTTAATATCGGTAAGGTTGGGCGGTTGCTGTTTTTAATCAGGTTTGACGCTTCCATTAATGAAAGTGTATCTAAGATATTGTCATCGCTTTTTTCTGCAATCGCTTGGACTAACGTTGCGCCTTCAGCGTTTAACAAATCGTTTATTGAGACCTCACCTACGTAATGAAATTCGTCATCTAACACTATGTAGTTACCAGAATAATCTGTTAAATCACTTTGGCGTATTTCGTCTAATACATCTTCAATTGAGGTGTTATGTTTAACGGTATAAACGTCTGAATCAGCATAGCGACCAACTTGTTCCTCGTCATAACTTAGCGAAGATTCAACATTTGATTGCGATTGAGGTGATAGCTTGTTGATTAACTTGGCAACCAACTTTTGCGGTAACGCAGTTAAAATCTCCACCACTTCGTTGTCAGAGCTCGACTTAACGGCGTCTTCTAATTCTTCTGAGGTTAATACTGAAAGTAACTGTTGACGAGCGTCGTCACGCATTTCATATAAAATAGCGCCCTCTAACGACTGATCAATTAACGGCCACAATTTTAAACGCTGAGCATTGGTTAACCCTTCTAAGATCAATGCCCATTTATTAGGTGTGTAACTTTCAGTTTCAGCCGGTAGCACAACCAAATCGTCAGCTAAGATACTGACAAAGTCTAGTGATGGTATTGTTTGATGTTCCATGTGACTACCTTAAAAAATTACGTTTTGTTTTGCTCACTTTTAACTGCTGCCTTTGTTTTTACAACGGCTTTAGTTGTTGTTTTCGTACCGGTTGAGTCTGCCTTTGCGCTTGGCTTTGTACTTGGCTTAGCGCGTGGTTTCGCTCTCGGTTTCGCCGTTGCAGTACTGGCTGCTGTCTTATTCTCTAACGATTTACTTTCTGAACTCGTACCAGCTAACTGTTTTTTATCTAATTGTTTCTTTTCTTCAAGTAAAAAGAGCCTTATGCACTCTTCCAGCATTTGCTGCTCAATTAAAGTTGCTTGCTCTGTTGGACAAAAAATACTAAATACCACCTTAGTTTTACCTAACTCAGTGGACTCAAAAGAGACGGTTGGTTCAGGTCCGGTAATTTTTATGTCGAGTCTATTTTCAATCATAGAGCTATAACGTTCAGCAACGTCTTTAAATTCAGCGCAATACTTTTGGGCTTGTTTCATCAAAGTGCTTTTTAGCGCATACGGATTAATGGTCAAACTTTCTCTAATATAAAAGAAAGAGTGATTCACATAGCGTTTCATGTAATTTAAGTTAGTAATTGGTAAGTTAATTAATTGTAAATTGGGAATAAACACACTTTTCCCAGTATAAGAATAAGTAACTAAATCAACTTCCAACAAGGTGGTTTTCGCCATGTCTGTCGCAGTAACTTCACCGGCATGGTGTCCAACTTGGATCCAGTCACCAATTCTAAATGGTCTAGAACTAGAGATATAAACAAAGCCAATGAAACATTGAATTATTTCACGAGTTACTAAAATAATTGCCACTACAAAAGCCGCAATGGAAAATGCAAAACCTTGAATTTCTTCATGCCAAATGGCAAACAGTAAAACAACCACTAAAACGTTAATTAAGTTTTTTAAGTGATTGATCAAATAACGTTTATCGTCGCCTTTTTCTATGGCTCTTTTTTTGATCAGTTGAAAAATAAAGTATTTTAAAAACCACGACGTTAGGATCAACATTATGGTGATAGCTAAATGGCTTTGCATAAATGTAATCAATTGACTGCCTTATTATTTTTTAATTTTACTTTTAAGTAATTCAAGCGTGGCTTCAGGACCCGATGTGGCTAATACCTTAGCAAGTTCTTTTTGTTTTGACTGCAACAAACTAATACCCTCAATAACAAAATCGTACATTAACCACTTATCTTCCACATCAGAAAAGCGCCACTTGGTTGTCAGCTGGGTTGTTTTATTCTCCCCTACCAACTTCATAGTAATACTGGCACCTTTATTCGAATTGGTCATTATCGATGACGCTAAAACAATTTTTTCATTATTATAATTTACTAAACTACTGGCGTAATTGGCTACCAAAGTATCTTTTAATACACTGACAAATTCGGTTTTTTGCTCTGGCGTCAACTTAACCAAATGTTTACCTAACACTTTGTAAGCAAAAAACTTTTCGTCAATATTTACCAACAACTCTTTTTCAACAAGTTGTTTAGTAGATTGAACCGTTAAATTGTTTTGTTGTTTTAAACTAGTGAGTTCAACCTCAACGGTTTTAAACAACTGACCCGCTACTTTATCAACGGTTTCTGCCATAGCAGTTCCGGTTAATAACGCAGTTAAAGAGATAAAACAAATAACTGATTTAATAAATTTCATTGTTAATAATGCCTGTAATTTTCTTACTTGTGGGCTGACGATAAACATTTATCACTTTTGCCCAAGTACAAACTTCACGTTTGCGTTTGTTAACTTAACATTAGTAGCTAATGTATGTCGTTAACCTATTATTTTTTTTCTCAAAATAAAAAACCAATAACAAATGTTATTGGTTTTTTTGTTGCAAACCTAATGGTATTTTACCTTAGGTTTTAATACGTTCGATTACATTTCTTCTTCATCAACTACCGATGCAATGTACTCAATTATTTTCTCTACACTGGTAAATTTAGCGTATTCGTAATAATCCATTTCACTGTTTACACAAGCTAACAAGGTTTTTTTATCTATTGCTTCAGGATCTTGAATGTTGAGACAATATTCGTAAGTATCTCTAACGAACTCAGGATCCGGACTTTCAACTTCGTCGTTAGCAAAAACCAGATTGCTAAACACTAAGTTGCTAACTAACAAAGCTAAACCAATTACTTTTTTCATTATTTAATTCTCCAAAAAAGTTTGTTCTTAAAAACATTTTATTCACTAAAAGAAGTGCCGCTAAATTAGTGTTGTTTTTACGATTTGGAAAACTAATATTTTTTATCGAATTGACAATATTTTTTAGTCGTTGTTAGAAGCCATCTCAATAACTGCTGAACGTTCAGGTGAAGATTGATCAATTACTGTGACCACATTCTCTATTGTGTCGACCAATCTATTGTGTTTTTGATACACGGCATAGATAGAACGAGTTAACGAATGTTTACCTTTGACCTTAAATAATTCGCCACTTTCAATAAAGGGTTCTGCCAAAGCCGTCGGCAAATATGCAGTTCCACCCTCAGACAAAATAAAGTCCAGCGCGATTCGGCCTGTAGATGTAATTAGCTTAGGCACGTAACTTTTACCGTATTTGGCATCATGTTCAGACGCAAACTGAGTGCCCCAATCAACATAAACATAGTGTTCAGCCATAGCTTCGTCTGCTTTAATGTTGCCTTTGGTGGTTACCATCACCAAATTTACATTCGCAATTTGTTCACTAATTACTTCGTTTGATAGGAATGGATCAAAGGTTAAGGCTAAATTTAACGTGTTATCTAATATAGAGGAATGTAACTGCCTGATGCCTAACATCTCAGTTTTAAAGGTTAACTCTGGTAAACCTTTAGTGACTACCGTTAAATAGTTTTGAAAATACGCATCCCAAACATTAGGCGTAGCACCAATAGATAGTTGCACAAGTTGAGAGTCGGCCAACGATATGTCGGTTTTCACCTGCTGCATTGCCCTAACCATAGTGGTTGCATAAGGGATGAGTCTTTCACCTGCGGGCGTTAAACAAATATTATTTCTAATACGTTCAAATAGCGGAGCATCAACAAATTCCTCTAGCTGCTTAATTCTGGCGCTAACCGCAGCTTGAGTAATATAGAGTGTTTCCGCGGCTTTGCCGAAGTGCCTAGTGTTTGCAACCTCTAGGAAGGTTTTGAATACTTTTACGTCCATAACAGCAGGATAAATAGATTTTTCTATTTAACAAACATTTTTTTTGGATTCGATAAAAATATTTTGTTTTTCAAATGGTCAAACTAAGACTATTTTTAGAAAAATTGTTGAGGGTATTAAAATGAACACACAAATTAGAAAAGGTTCTAAATCGTTTTTTGATGATGTTAATTTCCCTAGAGGCTTTAGCCGCAGCGGAGAATTTACAGTACAAGAATCGAATTTATTAAATGATTATGGCTATTCTTTGCAACTGTTATCAAACGGCTCTTTGATGCCAGAGAATACAGAAGAAGTAAGATTCGCTGATGTATGCACAGGCCGAGAAATCGCGCAGACATTGGTAGAAAAAACATGGATGAAATACATTTCGTTAGCCGCACCAAGAAAATACGAAAATGTATATGGAATGGGACGCCCACAAAATAACTTTGAGTCTGGTGAATATTACCTAGAACTCTAATATTAATTTTTTATTGAGGTTTTTTTATGGATTACTTTGACGAAATCTATGAAATAGAAACTGTGTCTGAAAACACAAATAAAGGCGACCGTCGCAAACGTTTTGAAACACAACGACGAATTGAAGATTACAAAGAAACACAGCGTATGAACAAAGAGGTTAACTATTACGATGAATGGTAGGGTTGAATAAAGCCTATACATCAAGCAGTAACCGCGCGCATTTATCAAACTAAATGCCATATAAGTTCAAGTAACATGCAGTTCTGAACATTTAGATCTAAAACGTTAGATCCAAGCATTAAGTGTAAAAAAAGAGCGTCTATTCACACGAATGGCGCTCTTTAATCTTTCCAAGTAAATTTATTTACTAGCTAAACTTTTTAAAACAGTTGTGTGCCATCAATAATTTTCATCATTAAATTTTACCCATATATCTCAATTAGTTGCCACATAAATAACTCTATGTTTCAATGCCCACATTATTTAGGGGGGAATTAAATTGAAACATTCTATTTTACTGGCGGCTGGTCTTTTAAGCTATAATTATGCACTTGCAACTGAAGAAAAAATTACTGTATACGGACACAAAACAGGCTTAATTGGCGATGCTATTAGCGCATCTAGCGGCATTATTGGCCAAGGTGAAATTCAAGACCGACCAATGCTGAGAAGCGCTGAAATGCTTGAGTTGATTCCTGGTATGGCGGTAACGCAACACAGTGGTTCTGGTAAAGCGAATCAATATTTTATTCGTGGCTTTAATTTAGATCACGGAACTGATTTTGCAACTAACATAGATGGAATGCCAATCAATATGCGCAGCCATGGTCATGGCCAAGGCTACACAGATTTAAACTTTATTATCCCTGAAACCATTTCTACTATTAGCTACCAAAAAGGCAGCTATGATGCACACCAAGGCGATTTTTCTACCGCCGGCAGTGCTAACTTTCATCTGAGTAATAATTTACAACATCAGCAGTTGAGCCTAACGCTTGGCGAAGATAACTATTTACGCTCCGTTGCACTGGGTAGTACACAATTAAGCAAAGGTAATGTTACCGGTGCAGTAGAGTGGCAAACATATCAAGGCCCATGGCAAGACATTGATGAGGATGTAAACAAAAAGAATGCGTTAATACGGTACGCTGGTACAGCATTTAATGGTGATTTATCAATTACTGCAATGGCTTACGATAATAGCTGGAATTCTGCCGATCAAATTCCACAAAGAGCGGTAACTCAAGGTTTAATATCTGAATTAGGTTCACTTGATACAACCGTTGGTGGGGACTCAAGTCGTTATAGTTTGTCTGCTAATTGGAAAAGCCAAAACTGGAAAGTAAATGCGTATGTGATTGATTATGATCTTAACTTATTCTCTAACTTTTCTTATTATTTGAACGACCCAATAAATGGCGATCAATTTCAACAAAGTGATGCCCGCGTTATTTCTGGCTCAACTATTAGTTATCAATTTGAAACTGAAAACTCATGGCTACCAATGCAACACACGACAGGTGTAGAAATACGTAACGATGATATTAGTAAGGTTGGTTTATACAATACCAAAGCTCAGCAATATTTAACTACCGTTAGAGAAGATAGTGTAAACGAAACTAGTTACGCTGCATTTTGGCAATCCAAACTGTCATTATCAACTAATTTACAAGCCTCTTTAGGTTTACGTTACGATTACTTTAGTGCCGATGTAAACAGTAACAACAGCGCTAATACAGGTGACGCTGATGATGACTTGTTAGGTTTAAAAGCCAGCATCAATTACTTGTTCTCTGATAATCTTGCCGCTTATGCTAATTGGGGACAAAGTTTTCATTCCAATGACGCACGTGGTTCAACTATTACCTTAGATCCTGTAACGCTCGATGACGCTGAACAAGTTGATTTATTAGTCAAAAGTGAAGGCAGTGAAATTGGTTTTCGTTATTTTGATGAACAAAACTTTAATATTTCAGCGGCATTTTGGTGGTTAGAGCTCGATTCTGAATTGTTATTTGTTGGCGATGCTGGAAATACAGAGCCGAGTGATGCATCAAAACGATACGGCTTAGAAGTGAGTGCTTATTATTGGTTTAATCAGTCTCTAAGCCTAGACGCTGAAATATCATTAACTCACTCTCGTTTAGATATTGATGGGCCAAATAATAAGATTGAAGGCGCAGTTCCAGTTGTTGCTAGCTCAGGAATTAATTGGCACATTACAGAGCAATGGCATAGTTCATTACGAGTACGTCATATTGGTGAACGCATATTAACCGATGATGACTCACAACGCTCTGATCCACTTACTGTAGTAAATGGTTTAGTGAGTTATCAGCAAACGCACTGGAAAGTGTCTTTTGAGTTACTCAATATACTTGATAGTAACGATCATGATATTGATTATTATTATGCATCACGTCTTCAAGGTGAAGCTGAAGCGGGTGTTGAAGACAATCACTTTCACCCAATAGAGCCGCGTACTGCTCGCTTGAGTTTTAATTGGTTATTTTAAAATAAGTAATTACATCTAAATACATAAAAAAGCTGACTTTATTATTTATCATTTAACTTATTGCTTAACTTATTGAATGGAATTGCTTATATTTGTGCACATTGTTCACGAACGACAGTTATTACAATTAATCAACTTTCCTCGTTACTACTAATACCAATAACATTATCTGTTATCATAAAATTTAACAGTAATATTCAAGGACATAATGGAACTCATATTTAACATTGCACCATATAACTGGATGGGCATTTTTACGTCTTTATTATGTGGCACTATTATTGGTCTAGAGAGACAATTTAGAGGAAAACCTGTTGGTATTAGAACCTCTTCATTAATTGTAGTTGGCACGTATATATTTGTAGCCACTGCTAATTTTGTAGTTATTGATTCTAGTACTTACGACCCTTCAAGGATCATCGGCCAAGTTATCACAGGTGTTGGCTTTTTGGGTGCAGGTGTAATGTTAGCAAAAGATGGCGCTGTGGTTGGTGTAACGTCTGCGGCAACAATATGGGTATTGGCAGCTATTGGCGTATCTATTGCCAATAATAATTATTCTACTTCTATTATTTTGTCATTCGTTGTTGTGTTTATTTTAGTAGGCGTAGATATTTTAGAAAATACCTTTCAAGCATTATCAAAAGGTGTGCATACAAAATATACCAATTGGAAACAGCAACCGACTCCATTTAGGTTAAGAAAAGTATTTAATCCAAAAAATAAAGAAAAACAATAGTGATACTTCTTACTATACAAAACCTATTTAATTCTGCATATAATCTATGCGGAACCTTTTTAACAATATATTGTTTAACCTAACATAGATATCTAAGTAGAATTTTTACATGGAAAAATGGAGCTCTAAAAAACAGATGCCTAAATGGTTAACCCCAGTATTATTCTCTATTTTTATTCATGTCATTATTGTCGCTATTCTAGTGCAACAACATTTATCAGAACAAACTAGTCAACAAAAAACACAAGTTAAAAAACCTATCAAGGCAATAAAGTCTTACTTAATTGTGGCTAAGCCTAAAGTAAAAAAAGTAGCAGTAAAGAAAGTTGAACCGAAAAAAGCTCCGACAAAAATACTGCCAAAGCCAAAGAAAGTTGTAAAAGAAACCATCAAAAAAGAATCTAAGCCAACGCCTCCACCAGAGAAGAAAAAAGTAGCTAAAGCAACACCAGCTAAAACCAAAGAGCCCATTCAAAGTTCAAGTGTAGTAGAACAACCAAATCCACAAACGCCTCCACCAAGTTCTATGATGATAATAAAGAAAAAATCGTCTGGAATTTCTGCTGCACGTGATTATTTAAATCAGAACCAAAGTATTCCCCCAACTAGTTGGCAAGAGCACCAATTTGAACAAACAAAAAACAAGCTAAATGAACAAGTAGAAAATGAAAAAGCTAAAAAATACGATGGTAAATTTACACCTGATATTAGTGGGATGACAGATTTAGGGAAAACCGGTGATGGTAGCCAATTAATAAAATCTGGCGATGCATGTTATGTAATTCAAAAAAATTCGCTTGGTGATTCAGTCTGGTTAGGAACACCTTGCCCGTTATCGACCGATCCGCTTAGGCAAGCTTATAGAAAAAGCATGGATAAATACTTAAAGAAGAACTAACTTTCCATTAATCAATGGTTATTCTGTACTGCTGACTCTAAAATATGCACACCATTCTCTAACATAAACTGCTGAAATGCTTTGGCTAACAATGTTGGTTGGCGGGCGGAGTTTTGTACCAAACGCCATTTATTACGAATAGGAAAATGCTCTACTTCCAATATTTTCAATCCTGGCATAATACCAAAATCCAAACTGTGTTTACTCAATACTGACAAACCTAACCCCGCAGAAACCGCTTGTTTTATAGCTTCACCACTGGCTATGGTCATCTTCTCATTTAACTCAAAACCGTGCTGTTTAAATAACTCTATGGTGTTTTCCCTAGTGCCTGAGCCTGCTTCTCGTAAGATAAATGGATAATGGCTTAATCTGGCGAGGCTGATACTAGGTAATAATGTGAGTTCATGTCGTTCAGGTGCAATGACGACTAATTCATTATCTAAAAATGGAGTTTCTAGTACTTCAATATTTTGAGGAATTTGACCAAATAAATAAAAATCATCAAGCTTGTCGGCGAGTCTTGCATGAATTTTATCACGATTTCCAATCTCTAATTTAACATCTACTTGCGGATGCTCCTTGGCAAATGCCGCCAATAATAGAGGTAAAAAATATTGTGCGGTTGTGACCACGGAAATAGACAAGGTGCCAGTAACCACACCTTGTAAATTGTCTATATCAGTTTTCAGATTACCTAAGGTTTGAAATATCTGATTAGCACTGTTAAGCACCGCTTTGCCCGCATCAGTTAACTCAAGTTTACGACCTAACATTTGATAAATTGGCAAACCAATTAATTCACTTAAATTTTTAAGTTGAATGGAAACTGATGGTTGCGATATATGTAATTTATCTGCCACCACAGACAAACTTTTATAACGTGCCAATGCTTGTATTAGTTGTAATTGTCGTATTGTTGGCTGTCTGTTTGTTTCTAAACTCAAACTCATTATATAATTTTATCTATGATTGAAATTAATTATATATATTAGACTCTATTCAAAACTAATTCTAGGATGGAGTTATACCAATTCCGTATATGAATTAGACAATTCATTAATAATTATTTGAGAGCTAGATTATGTTAGAAACAATCTCACAAAATATCCGTTCGCTCGGCTCTGTACTTGGTAAAACCATTGCCAACGACAAAGATCAGCGTTGGTTAGACAATATTGAGCGAGTAAGACTGTTAGCCAAAGATGGTGTGGCTAATGAAGCTTACGCAATTGATGAACTTAAAACCTTATTTCAATCTTGTGATGAACAAGATCTATTAATTTATTCTCGTGCTTTTAGCCAATTTTTGAACTTAGCTAATATTGCAGAGCAACAGCATACAACTAGCGAACAAGGCTTAGCAGAGCTTGATTTACCGCACCCGTTAGAGTCTTTGCAAGAACAACTCATGTTAGATAAATGTCAACCAGATGAATTTTTGGCGGCTATAAAAAAATTGCATATTGAATTGGTATTAACGGCGCATCCTACCGAAGTAAATCGTCGTACGTTTATTCATAAATACCATGAAATTGCCGAGCAACTGGAAGTAACTGGCCCTGAATTAAATGGTCGTATTGAAGAATTAATTGAGCAAGCTTGGAATACCAATGAAATCCGCCCTCAACGCCCTACTCCATTAGATGAATCACGTTGGGGTTTGAATGCAATCCGTGACAGCTTATGGTTTGCAGTTCCTACTTTTGTAAGAGAATTGGACGAGCTATGTCAGCAAGTATCTGGACAACCATTACCACTTGATGCCACTCCAATCACCATGGCAAGTTGGATGGCTGGAGACCGAGATGGCAATCCATTTGTCACGGCAGAGTTAAGTAAAAAAGCGATTTTAAACGCTAGATTACTAGCAGCTGAATTGTATCTATTAGACTTCCAAAACTTATATTTAGAATTATCTATGCATAAAGCCAGTGACGCTTTAATTAAAGCTGATACTGATAACATTGGTCCGTATAGAAACTTAATAAAACAAACTATTGGCAAGCTAGAGCGCAGCATAGCTTTACTTAAAGGTGGTGAGACCAAAGATGTTATTGCAAGCCCAGAAGAATTATTACAACCACTGACCGCTTGTTATGAAAGTTTATTAGACGTTGGTTTATCTCGTGCTGCAAATTCACTTTTACTGGATGTGATCCGTAAAGTACATTGCTTTGGTATTTCATTGGTAAAGCTTGATGTACGCCAGCACAGTGAATTTCATGATCAAACCATTGCTGACATTGTCGAAAGTCTTGGTTTAGGTGATTACTTATCTTGGAGTGAAGAAAAACGTTGTGAGTTTTTACAACAGGAGATCAGCAACCCAAGACCATTATTACCGAATAAAAAGTGGAGCGCTCAAACACAAGAAATACTTGATACTTTTAAGTTTATCGCCGAACAACCAAAAGAAGTATTAGGTATCTACATTATTTCAATGGCAAGCCAACAAAGTGATGTGCTTACTGTTAACTTGTTAATGAAAGCCACTGGTTTAACTTGGGATATGCCAATAGCACCTTTGTTTGAAACATTAGACGACTTAAACAACGCATCAAAAGTAATGGACTTGTTGTTAAATAATGCCGAATACACCAAACGTACTCATGGCGCACAACATGTGATGATAGGTTACAGCGACTCGGCAAAAGACGCTGGCGTATTAGCAGCAGCTTGGGGACAGTATCAAGCACAAGAATCTTTGGTTGCAGTGGCTAAACGTAATAAGATCACACTGAAATTATTCCATGGTCGTGGTGGTACAATTGGCCGCGGCGGCGGTCCTGCACATGCGGCAATTGCATCACAACCTCCAGGAACACTTGAAGGTGGATTACGAGTAACAGAGCAAGGTGAAACTATACGTTTTAAGTTTGGTTTGCCTAACTTAGCAGTACGCAGTCTACATTTATACGCCAGTGCCATTTTAGCTAATTTAGTTAAACCGCAACCGGCACCAAAAGCTGCGTGGCGGAAAATAATGGATGAAATGTCTGAACGTAGCTGCGCGGTTTATCGTGATTATGTTTGTGAGCAAGAAGACTTTGTTAAGTACTTCCGACAAGCAACGCCAGAACAAGAGCTTTCTTCTTTGCCATTAGGTTCGCGTCCAAGTAAACGTAAATCAGACGGTGGCATTGAATCACTGCGTGCTATTCCATGGATATTTTCTTGGAGCCAAAACCGTTTAGTGGTGCCTAGTTGGTTAGGATCAGGACAAGCTATTTCTGAGTATAACCAAACTCAAGGTGATGTAATTAAAGACATGTTAGATAACTGGGCGTATTTTAGAGCGCGTATATCACTGACAGAAATGGTGTATTTAAAATCCGATACAAACATTTCAAAAATGTACGATGAAAGCTTAGTTGAGCCAGGGTTACAGCCTATGGGCGATGCATTACGAGCACAGCTAACTAAAGATAAGAGCTTTATTTTACAGTTGCTTGGGCAAACGGAAACGTTAGAAAGTGATCAATGGAATCTAACTTCGTTTAACTTACGCAGACCGTATTTATTACCGCTGCATTTAATGCAAATAGAAGCGTTAAAACGTTTGCGTAAACAACCAGAGCATCCTGTATGTGAGCAGTTACTTATGGTAACCATGACAGGTATTGCAACAGGTATGCGTAATACGGGTTAGTTTACGAGTTTAAGCAAACACAAAAACAAATCAAAACGTAAAAAGCTAAGAGATAACTCTTAGCTTTTTTACATGCCTATTTCAATGCAAGGCAAAATGCGTTTTATTCAAAATAAATTAATCTAGTTTATTAATTTAGCCTGGCAATAACTCTTTAACTAATTCCCAACTAGTCACAAAGGTTTCCCCTTCCCACGTTTCAATGGTTAGCCAAACTTTATGCTCAGGCTTTAACGTCTCAGGCGCAATTCCATGTACTTCTTGTCCATGCTGACTACCATGTAAAATACCTTCATCATGCTTTTCCAGTTCAGCTAATGGCAATGCTTGCTCACCAATATTAAGATAAGCTTGTCGAATATCGGCAACCTTACCTTTGCTAAATATTAAGAAGAAATCTTTGGTGTAGTGACCACCATGTAAATATGGTTGTTTTAAATTATACGGCATAGGGGCTATTTCAAATGAGCCAATAGTTTGTTTCTGCCAAACATCAGGAAAAACAGGATTTAACGACTGATAAAGAAAAATAAAAGGCAGGATTAAAACCAGCCCATTAATTTTATATTTGTTGCGAGCAAAAAAACTATTTTTAAATTGAGCCATTAGCTTAATTCCTGTTTGTTATCTAGCGTTTCATCATCACTACTTCTAGCGGCTCTGATTGTTCTACCGCCCCACATCATAAAACCAGTTATAGACATACTGGTTAATAACACGCCGAATAAAAACCAAATTATTTTGGTCCAAATACCGCCAATCGTTCCGTAATGAAGTGGATTAGCAATATGCGATAAGGTTTGTAATGTGCTCATTTGATCTGGTTCACGCACGCTTTCTATATTGCCAGTCCAAGGGTTAACAGTAACGCCATAAGCGTATTGATCATAAAAGATAAAGTCACCTTCACCATACAGTTTATAGGTATCACGGTAATGCTCAGCCGGTAAAATATAAGTACTTTTGAAATCTGGGAACTTTTGTTTGGTGATCGCCAATGCATCAAGTAGTGATATTGGAGCTGTTGGTAACTCAAGTTTTGTATCCAATGATCTGGCTGGTAATTCTGCCATTGCAACTAATGGAGGATGCTCTTCAATCGTATAATCTGCATGCCATAAAACAGCCTGAACCAAATACCATAAGCCAGTAAAACTCATAACAATTAAAAACCAAATAGACCAAACACCTGCAAGTCTGTGCATGTCGGCTAATACAGTTTTTTTGCCTTGCTTAAAACGAATTTTAGGCTGAGTAAACGCTCGCCAGAATTTCTTATAAATTAACAAACCGGTTACTAACGCACCTAACATGACAAAAGCCATTAGGTTCACCAAGTAATACCCAATGCTGTAATTACTTTCCCATGGAAATAACAACCAACCATGCAAAGAACGCATAAAGTTAATAAAGGTCATGCCTTGGTTTATTTGTTGTATCTCACCTGTGTATTGATTCACATAAGCAATGGCATAAGGCTTATCACTGTCAGTAAAAATAACCGCATTAACTAAGTAATCTTCATAACTCATTGCCGTACTAACTTTAGCTGTCGGATAAGCCTTTTCTACAATAGAGATAAGCTCCGGCATGGTTTTTTCTGGAAGGTTATCTGGATTTAACGCGCGAGCAGCTGGATTTGTTAACCAAGTTAATTCATGGCTTATTACCGCTATTGTGCCAGTTAAGCAAACAACACAAAAAATTAACCACACAGGTAGTGAAAACCAACCATGTAGTTGAAACCAAAAACGATTACTTACCTTCGCCATGAATTACCCAATCTATATAAATTAAAAATGCCTAGCTAGCAATCATATCTCGCCATATAGCACCTCATCAAGATAATTCTAAATAAAAATCATTCCCATTAACTATACCACCTAGTAATGGGAATAATTCTCATTTACATTTGTTTTATTTTTAAATATACTCCTGAAAAATTTCTATTATGACTCAAATCTTCAAGATAACGATCTTGATAAAGGTAAACGTAAACATGAAAAACAATCATAACTTTGCACTTACAGCCCTCGTTTTAGCTATGGGGTTCCATTCACAAACTCAAGCTGCAGAGCAAGAACAACAAGCAAAAGCGACAGACAATGAAGTTGAACAAATTCTCATTGTTGGCAAACGTACTGACCGAGACAGTAAAGGTGCAACTGGCTTAACAATGGAGATCAGCGAAACTCCACAATCTATTAGTATGGTGACATCTGAGTTACTTGAAAATTACGCAGCTAACAGTATTAACGACGCACTAAAACTTGCTACAGGTATTACTGTCGTTCAAGGTGAAACAAACCGTACTAGTTATACTTCACGCGGCTTTGATATTAAAAGTACGCAAATTGATGGCGTTGGTATGCCAAACAGCTGGGGCCTTGTAACGGGTGCTATGGAAAGTTATGGATATGAAGAGATTGAAGTTATTCGTGGTGCTAATGGCCAGCTAACAGGTGTAGGTAACTCTTCAGGTACCATAAACTACGTACGTAAACGTCCAACTAACAAAAACGAAGGTGAAGTTGGTATAACTCTTGGCTCTTACAATGAGAAACGCTTACAAGCTGATTACTCTATGTTGCTTACAGACAGCGGTAGTTGGGCAGCACGAGTTGTAGCAGTAGTCGAAGATTCAGAGTCATACCTTGATATATTAGAAGATGATCGCACTTATATCTCCGCAGTTATTGATGGTCAAATAACTGATAACTCAACATTAACTTTTGGTGCTTCACATCAAGATGCAAATACCGATGGTAATATGTGGGGTGGGTTAGTTCTTAATTATGCTGACGGTACGCAAGCTGAATGGGATGTTAGCACAAACCCTGCTCAAGATTGGACCTCTTGGGATACTACAAACACGCAAACGTTTATTGAATATGTTTATGCATTTGATAATGATTGGGAAATCAAAACAACATACAACTTCCGTGATTCAGCAAATCAAGGGAAATTACTTTATGTTTATGATGCATATGGAGTATTCGATAGTGAAACTAATCTAGGACTAGTTAGCTGGCCGGGTCGATACGACGGTGAATTCACAGCTCATTTATTTGATTTAACTGCCAGTGGCGAATTTGACCTTTTAGGTAAAACTCATGAATTGACAATGGGTGTTAGCAACGCTAGTAGTGAAAGTCTTTCATTTACTAACGGTTACGATTATGCAACGACGCCAGCTTATGGTTTCACTCCTGCATTTCCATATGCCTCAAACGTAATACCTGAACCTGTATGGGGTGAAAGAACTAAATATGCAGATATAGACGTTACTCTTACACGTGGCTTTGCCTCTACTAAGTTAAATATTACTGACGAGTTGTTTTTGGTTGCTGGTTTTAACGCAATTAACTATAAACGAAATGGTACAAGTTCAGGCGTTGAAATAGATAACGATGAAAGCGAAATAAGCCCTTATATCGCAGCAACCTACGCGATTACTGATGACATTAATGTTTATGCTGGTTATTCAGATATATATCAACCACAAGAACAATATAACTACGATGGTGAGTTTTTAGATCCAAGTAAAGGCGTAAACTATGAACTTGGTGTTAAAACCCAGTGGTTTGACGATAGCTTACTTGCCACTTTTGCTATCTTTTCAGCAGAGCAACAAAACATAGCGGCTTATGCAGGATTAAATGCAGATCTACAGTATTATTATAAAGGTACTAATGTCGACTCAAGCGGCTTTGAAATGGAAGTTAGTGGTAACATTACTGACAACCTAAACGTATTGTTCGCTTATACATTATTAGACATAGAAGATGCAGCTGGGGAAAGTACTAACCCATGGGTTGCCACTGATGTTATTAACTTTTCGTTAGGTTATACATTACCAAGCTTACCAGAAGTTAATGTTGGCTTTGGTGGTAAATGGCAATCAGAAACTGAAAATGCAATTAATGGGGTAACACAAGATGCGTATATGCTAGTAAACGCATTTGCTCGTTGGGAGTTATCTGAACAGCTTACTTTACAAGCTAATATAGACAATGTGACTGATGAAAAATACATAACATCATTAGAAAATGTTGGTTTCTATGGCGCTCCAGTAAACGGTAGTGTTAGCGTATCTTATAGCTTTTAATTTTGAGTTGTAAATAGTAAACAAAAACACGCTAAACCTTATTACTAAAGTTTAGCGTGTTTTTTAGTTGCATTGGTTAAAAAGTCGTCCTTCATAAAACTTTACTGATTAATAGTTTCCCTACTAATAACAAACATCATCCTTGTTTGTGTAGCATATTTCCTTTTAACAACACTTCCGCTTTTGCTCCTAAATACACATAAATACCTAAGCCAATTAATAAACCGGCTGATGCTGCCATCATAGCTACCGCATTCACCAAATACTGAGGTGAGCCTAATACAGACTTAAACATTAATAACAGCGCTTCTATCGAGATAGCGATTAAAATTGTTGCCATAAAACGGGTGATGGTTCTGCGCGTAGAACTGTGTCTAAATATGTCTTTTTGCATTAAAACTTCTTCTTCCATGGTCGTTTTACCTAGGTCGAATATCGCTAATGCAAGAGTTAAAAATATAATAATGCCAAAGGGTTTGGATTGCAGACCTTCAATGCTGGGATCGAGTAATAAACTCACAATCTCATTGCCAGCAGAGTATAAAAGAATCCCAACAATTAAGAAAAGACCAATCACAATACAAGAATAAACACTGATAAAAAATGGCTGAAAACGCTTACGCTTATTATCACCCATTAAAAATTCAATCGCATGAGCAAGATCAATATCAAGCACTAATATTCCCACAATATCACCTGTTGCATCCACATGTTTAAGAGCAACAGAAATGCATAAGTTGTGACTAGATGTTGATAAATAAGGCTCAGTGACAACAACACCATCGTTTTCACTTTCACACACTTTTACATAATAAGGCCGGTAGGAGCGGTCAACACCTTTACCTAGTCCAAAACTTTTATGGTTTATAGACTTGTTTGAAATATTAGGGCTTAACTGCACACCTTGATTATCTAGAGTAAACATAAGATCAACAAAAGGATAATTTTGCTTAAGCCATTTCATTGATGCTATTAGGCTATCCTCCTCAGTAAAAAATGTCTTATCAAATGCGCCAGCAATGATAGATGACATAAGCTCATGAATTGGCTCTTTATAATCTTGATATCTTTCAATAACGCTAATGTAATTCATAATGTTCCTTGTTATGTGGAGCTAGGAAAAATAATTAACTTTAAATATCAGTAATAACATTTACATAAGTCTATTTAATTACTTTATTTTCAACCTATTCAATAAATCATTGAGTAATTAATTGCGTTTAAAAACTCATCCATTTTGAAGTTTATGTTTTATTTATTATCAACAACTTAGGTAGACTTTAGATATTAAACAAACAAGTAAAGTGCAACTAATGAGTTAATAAATATCACTTTAATTAAATAAAATAATACTACCCGCTGAATGAGCCTGATAAATACAATTTCTTACACTTAATTTGTCTTGTTAACTATAGATTTCACCTCAGAATAATAATTTTCAATCCAACTATCCTGTTTAGTCGTGTTACATTAAACGTGTAAAAGCTTCAGATATAAACTATGAAAGCTTAACTATAAAAGGGAACATAAATGAAACTTAAAATAACAGCTCTTGCTATAGCCTTATCTTTGGGATTAAGTGCTTGTGGAAACAGTGAAACAGCAACCTCAAAAACTGAAACTGAAACTGAAACTCAAAGTGTTAGCACAGAAGCTCAATCAGAATCAGAAAAAGCAAATAAAATGTTTGATGATATATTTATGGAAGGCGTTATGCGCTCCCCTATTTATCAAACTTATATGGCGATAAAAAAAGATTACGGTAAATGGGATGACATCTCAGAAGCTCGAGAATTAGAAGATCTTGAATTTGCAAAAGCCAATCTTGAAAAGCTACAAACATTAGATGTGGAAGAATTAGACTCACAAACGGCATTAAGCTATAAATTGTTTGAACAACAATTAGAAGACGAGATTGCTGACTATAAATGGCGTAACCATAACTACCCAGTAAACCAAATGTTTGGCTTACACTCTATGGTGCCTTCTTTATTAATTAACCAACATTCAATCTCTTCAGAGTCTGACGCTCTTGCTTACATTAGCCGTTTAAATGGCGTTCAAGCATTATTAGCTGAATTAGAAAACGGACTAAACAAACGTGCGGAGCTTGGTATTTTAGCGCCTAAGTTTGTATATCCTTATGTTATATCTGACAGCGAAAATCTATTAAATGGTGCACCATTTACTAATGGTGATGACAGTACTTTATTAGCCGATTTCAAAGGTAAAGTTAATAAATTAGAATTAGATTCAGACAAAAAAGCACTATTACTTGCTAATGCAAAAAAAGCATTAATTAAGTCAGTTAAACCAGGTTACGAAAGCTTAATCGCTAATCTTAAAGAACTCGAAGCTAAAGCTGATGATCGTGACGGTGCATGGAAATTCCCAGAAGGTGAAGCGTTTTATAACAACGCACTTAAAAACACCACAACTACAAATATGACCGCGGATGAAATCCATAACGTTGGATTAAGTGAAGTTGCCAGAATTCATGATGAGATGCGCGCCATCATGAAGAAAGTTAAATTTGATGGTGACTTACAAGCATTCTTTGAATTTATGAGAACGGACAAACAGTTTTATTATCCAGACACTGAAGAAGGTAAAGCACGCTACCTGAGCGAAGCCGTTGCCTTAATTGAGAATATGAAGTCGCGTTTAGATGAACTATTTTTAGTAAAACCAAAAGCCGACTTAACTGTAAAAGCAGTTGAAGCATTCCGTGAAAAATCAGCTGGTAAAGCCTTTTATCAACAGCCTGCGCCAGACGGTTCACGTCCTGGTACTTATTACGCTAACTTATATCGTATGAGTGATATGCCAACATACCAAATGGAAGCACTTGCTTACCACGAAGGTATTCCTGGTCATCACATGCAAATTGCTATTGCGCAAGAGTTAGAAGGCATTCCAACATTCCGTAAATACGGCCGTTATACAGCATATGTTGAAGGTTGGGGCTTATACTCAGAAATGATCCCAAAAGAAATTGGCTTGTATGAAGACCCATATTCAGACTTTGGTCGTCTAGCAATGGAATTATGGCGCGCTTGTCGTTTAGTAGTTGATACTGGGATCCACGCTAAAAAATGGACTCGTCAACAAGGTATTGATTACTACGTAAACAACACACCAAACCCAGAAACAGATGCAATAAAAATGGTTGAACGTCACGTTGTAATGCCATCACAAGCAACTGCATATAAAGTAGGTATGTTAAAAATCGTAGAACTACGTGAAGCAGCAAAAGCGAAACTAGGCGACAAATTCAGCTTACCTGAGTTCCACGACGTGGTCCTAAAAGACGGCGCTGTACCACTTAGCGTACTAGAAGACTTAGTTAACGAGTGGGTTGCTTCTAAAGCATAAGCTTCTAGAAAACATTCTGAACGTTAAAACAAAAATGGAGTCTAATAAGACTCCATTTTTATTTTAGAAACCTAAACTGCAATAGAGTTTAAAGTGCCAGAGTTAAGTACATACACTTTTCTGCCCTACTAATTGTTTCTTATCTGTGTGACAACACTACTCTAATTATTATAGGTAAGTGTTAAATTTACTCGCTGTTTTTTTAGAGTATTGCATTGGCAATACCTTAAATTAACAAACTAAATTATTGAATTAGAATTAAAAGCAATAAAACTGCTGTTAAATTATGAGTTGCATGAGCAATAAAGCTTACTAAAAAATTATTTGTTTTAAGCTTTAAGTAGACGTAGATAAATACTCCAGGCAGCATTAAAGCTACAGACTCATACGTCGAGTTTATAGTAAAATTGTGTAAGTGAAGTGAAATAAATAAACTGGATGTTAGTAAAATTGCTACTTTATTCCCTAGAGCTCTTTTAACATCGTCAAAAAGAATACCTCTAAATAAAAACTCTTCTAAAAGCGGCATAAGTAATATAACTAATATCAAAGTTTCTATAAAACTTTTCATATCAGTGAATTCAGAGTTTTCTATAGCATGATCGAGAATGAAGTACTTTGTATAAAACTTGATACATCCATACATAAGGCCGAAAATAAACGCATAACTTATCCATTTATTTGTAACGTCACTAAAGTCTAATATTTTATGTCTTGATAAAAGTGTAACCAACACCCCTATTACGCATGAAAAAACCAAACTAACTAACTCAATTCCTTTTAAAAAAGGAATTTGAAGACAAATAGCAAAGCTAACCAAAACACTTAAAATAAAAGCAATACTTCTCATTATAAATCAGCCCTTTGACCTAGAAAATGAACCTAAAAAACTCAATTTAATTATTGAATCTTTACTTAAACTTAAATGCTCTTGCTAAACCTAGATAACTCTTGCCAACTACTGCTTTTATACTCGTTCGTATAACCTTCTAATGATTTCCACAAAGTATCACGATTAAACATATAACTTGCTTGATAACCTTTAGCTAGACTAGCCAGAGGATAATGAGACCACGATTTACCGACTCTTTTTGAGGTAGCCTCTAATAGAAAGGCTTGAGAGTTTTTGAACGCAACCACCCAAGCATGTCCTCCGCCTTCATACTTACCGATAGCAACACGTGCATCTACACCTTCGGAAATAAGCCAATCGGCTAATGCAATCGCATGATCTTCACAGTCACCACGTAAGCTTTTAAACGCCTGAGCTGAATTTTGCCATAACTCTGAAAAGCCATACTGTTTTTGGTCTAATTGATAGCTTTTACGTTGCGCAATAACGTACAAAGGAAGCCAATCATTTTCAGCTTCAAAAGGCCGAATACCAACCAGGTAACTATTTACAAAATGATGATACTGATCCAATCCAAATGTAGTCATGGTCGCATCATTACCAAATGAATCTTTCCATATTAAAGACTGGTTTACGTGATGTTGGAAACTAGTTTGTTGCCGGATAGCCTCCTGCATGTCATATTCTGATAAAGAGAATCCATCAGATAAATAGGTAACGACGCCTTGCTGATTGTTACTCGAAGCAAATGATAAAGGTATATTTTTTGCGGCAATTTCGGCTTGGAATAGCAGTTCAGTATCAAATTTTGATTTTGGTTTTTCTAAAAAAGATATAATCAGAAATGCCCCAAAAAATACAATGACACTGATATATTTCATGCTAAGACTTTAAGCCAAAACTAATTATAATAGCGACAAATATCAATATTGTAGAAGCAAAAATAGCAACAGCAATATTATTGTTTTTCAACTCTTGCTGAATATCGACATCTTTTAATAATTTCTTATCGATTAATACCAGCGCGAATACAGCGATGAATAACGATATAATTGTATAACTTAGATTAATGATCAAATTTACAAAACTTGCAGATATAAAACTAAATTCCATGTATCACTTCCTTTAAGGACTAAAATAAAAATCACATTAATTCAATACTTTACTAATTACAATTATTAACGCCCTGAATTCAAGCCTTAATGTTCTGTATGTTATATTCAAAAAATTAAACTATAAAACATGCGATATTGAAGAAATATAAGAAGGCTTAATTTGTTTTTTCTGGATGTTTTGCCACTATCTTTTGGTAATGAGCTCGTACAAACTCCATAGAATCGTCCAAGTTATCCACTTCAATACCTTGGCCAAAATGCATTTCTTTATTGCCATAATCCCAAGTCACTAAATACACAGGCACATTTGCTTCTTGCGCTATGCGTAAAAAACCATTTTTCCACTTGGGTACATAATTACGAGTGCCTTCTGGAGCAAGGGCAAAAACCATAGATTCAGAATTATCAAACTCATTTACTATTTGACCTACAAATCCACCAGCTTGTTTACGATTAATTGCGATACCTCCTAAACCAAGCAGTAATGGCTTAATCGGCCAAATAAATATTTGATGCTTTCCACCCCAATTCAACTTAACGTCCAGGGCTAACAAAGTGAACATGCCAATAAAGAAATCCCAATTGGAAGTGTGTGGCGCAATACAAATAACGCATTTTTTATCCGCCGGGAATTCACCGGTAATGTTCCAGCCTAATAAACCCAACATGCTACGACCAAACCAACGAGTAAATCGATTCCCCAACCTTGAATGATGAGGTTGTAACTCTGGAACTTTCATTTTGTCAGGTTTTACTTCTGTCGAATCCATTAACAAATATTTCACTTTTACAAATATAATCTTTTTATTCTACATAAGCTGACATAATCACGCTACACATATGAAACCCAAATTACTCATAAAAATCCATAGAAAAAAGATATAATAAACAATAGTAATATTATCTTTTCCCAAAACAATTCATCTTTTTTATAATTCATAAAATTTCCTTTTTTAATTAATAAATGGCTTATAAATAACGACATGTTAATAATTCCGATTAAAGGAACTAGGGGGTTATTGAATATAAATCACATTGCTAGAAACACAAGGAAGGTGTAAAGAAGGTTATGAAATATAGAACCACGTATTTAGAACATCAACTTATTTACAGTTGAGTTCAATTAACAATACAAATATTTAACTGATTTATAAAAGGTTAACTTAAGTATTTATTAAACCTAGACACTTCCTTCCAGTCTTTACCCATATATTCAATTTATTAATCGACCATCTTGTAATTGATAAACCTTATCAGCCATATTAATCGTTTCTTTCCTGTGGGCAATCATAATACGCGTCATTGATAAGTGCTGGATTTGCTCACTAATTTTAGCTTCATTATCTGTATCTAAATGACTTGTAGCTTCATCCATATATAAAATACTTGGTGATTGATAAAGTGCTCTTGCTAGTAATATACGCTGAAGTTGTCCACCAGAAAGGTTAGAACCCATATCACCCACTAAAGAGTTATATCCCATTGTCATTTTACCAATATCATCATGGATAGACGCTAACTGAGCGCATTGTTCTACTTTTGCAAAATCAGGCTGAGGATCAAAAAAGCTAATATTATCAGCAATAGAACCTGCTAATAACGTATCATCCTGCATAACGGCAGCAATCTGTTTACGGTAATTTTTTAAGCCAAGGTGAGTAATGTCTTTACCATCCAATAACACTTTGCCAGATGTTGGTTGTAATAAACCAAGCATGATCTTCATTAACGTTGTTTTACCCGCACCAGATGGGCCAGTAATAGCGATATAATCACCTGCGTTTAATGACAAATTAACATTCTGTAAAACCGCTGAATCTTCATCGCTGTAGGCAAAACATATATTTTCTAACGTTAACGCACCTTTGGAAGCACCATCTGTTATTTGTACAGATCCCTCCCTATTGGCTTCTTGATTAGTGAGCGCAATATCAGAAATACGGTCAAGGTGTAAACGCATCATTTTAAACTGAATAATTTGCTCTATTAAATTAGCAAACCGCTGCGTTAACTGCTGTTTATAAGCAATAAACGCCAACACCATACCCACAGTTAAACTGTTTCCCATCACCATGACTGCAGCAAAATAGATAACAAATACATTCTCTAAGCCAAAAAGAAGTTTGTTAAAGGACTCAAAACTTATGTTTAATCGGCCAAGTCTAATTTCAGCATTAATCACTTCCGCGTAGCGGTTTTGCCAAATACCTTGTCGCTGAGATTCATTACCAAATAGTTTTATGGTTTGCATACCACGGATATTTTCTAAAAAGCTAGACTGCTCTTTGGCTGAGCTTTGGATCATTTCCTCTGTTGCTTGATGTAATGGTCTGTATAAAACCAAACGCACAATCGTATATAAAGTTATTGCCCCTAAAACAATAGCGGTGAGTTTTAATGAATATAACGCCATCATGATTAATACTGTAATAGACATCACACCATCTACTAAGGTTTCCACAAAGCCTGTGGTTATCCGTTCACGAATTTGCGCAAGTGACCCAAAACGAGAAACAATGTCGCCCACATGACGTGACTCAAAATAATTCATTGGCAGTCGTAATAAATGCCTGAGTAAATTCACGCCCATTTGCATATTGAGCACGCTAGATAAACGCAAGATTAACCAACTACGTACCGCGTTAGTAATAGTGGAAATAATAACAATTAAACCAAAACCCATTGCTAACACAGTTAACAAAGGTTCATCAAAGCTGACTAAGACTTCATCCACCACCCACTGCATATAATACGGGGACATAAGGGCAAAAAGCTGTAATACCAAAGATAATGCCACCAGCTTAACCAGCCCAGACTTTAAGCCAGACATTGAACTCCACAATTGAGTGAACTTCATCCGTGCTTGTTCTTGTTTTACTTCAAATTTATTGGTGGGGGTTAACTCCAAACAGATACCAGTAAAGTGTTTACCAAATTCATCAGCACTTAAAGTACGTTTACCTACAGCGGGATCATTAATAGAAAAGGTAGATTTATCGCCTTTGCCAGAGACTTTAGTTAACACCACAAAGTGATTCATATCCCAGTGTAAAATACAGGGCGTCGCTAATTTATAGGCTTCATCTATTGGACACTGTAATGCACGACTGGCTAAACCAAGACTATCACCCACATCAATTAACTGTTGTAAGTTCATGCCTTTTAAGTTGGCAGAAAAGCGCTTACGCATAGCTGGCATATCAAGTTGATGACCATAAAAACTGGCCACCATCGCCATAGAAGCCAAACCACATTCTGCAATTTCGGCTTGCAAGATCAAAGGTACTGATTTCAAAGATGAGAAGTTTAAAATTGAGTTGTCGATAGTTGTACCCTCCATGCTCTTAATCCTTTAAGCCTTCTACTTAAAGGATTAAGATTACTACTTACGCCAGTGAATTAGTGAGATATTAATTTACCCTTTCCAAGCCAATATCTTCTTTTAAATTAACCTTAATGAGTCTTTCTAAGAGCACTCCAACTATAAATATGAAACGATCCATAAGCACAATCCTAAAATAGGCGGTAATACAAAATATTTAATTGATAATACCTTTTTACTTTCACGTAAATAATTATATATAAGAGGTCCTAGTAGTATTAATAAAAGTAAATTGAACAGCTCAATTTCGTAACCGTAAATGACACCTAAAAATGTTTGGCAAAGTAGGAATGTTAAACAAAAATTTAATACTACAGAGCCTACTTTCAAGTCTAATTGTTGCATAGGTTATTCTCCCAAATACGACACAGCAAAACTGTGTCGTTATTAGCTTAATAAAAGAAATGATTATTCCTCTTTCTTTTCATCTTTTTTATTATCTCTATTTGCTCTGTCACTTCCCCATTTATAACCTCCACCAACGAAGATAGGTAAAGTAATCCAGAACCAACCTCCTGAAACTAATTGTAATTCACCCAATGTTAATTCTTTCATAAGACCTCCTAAACTCTATTATTTTCATAACCAGCAACCGCAGCAGATCCAGCAGCAATTAGTAATGCAGCCATTTTTACTACGGGGTGAGGAGCTAACCTACAACAGTCTTTGCTATTTTTGTGATTTTTTTAACGGATCCTCCACCATTAACTTGCGTTGTTCCAGCATAATGTCAGCGTCGAATAACATGCCTTTTAAGTTGGCAGAAAATGCTTACGCATGGCGAGCATATCAAGTTGATGACCATAAAAACGCGACCATCGCCATAGAAGCCAAACCACATTCAGCAATTTCAGCTTGGAGGATCAAAGGAGCTGATTTTATGAATGAGAAATTAAGTTGCGGCTCTTGTGGTGACATAAAAACCTTTACTTATAAATAACAGCCATGCAAAAACGTTCAAACTGAATGAGATTAAAGTTTTTGTTCCTCAATTTCAATATTGAAAATACACGATTAAAATAAAGAAGCTTTCATATAAGTTAGTCTTTCTCATTGCCTTCCAATAAACTTAATAATTCGGCAAAACAATCTTTAATAAATAGATAATTTAATGAAAGTAATATAATTATAAATAAGTATGGTAATAGAGATGCCCCTGAATTAGTAAAAACAGAAATTATCAAGAAAAAAGAGATAACACTACAACCAATGACAGTGTAGAAAATAAAACTCTGTCTAATTTTTTTCATAAGCTTTTGTTCTTTATCGATATTAGCTTTATTCATGTATACAAACCTTTTATAACTTTGTGAGTAACTTGGAGGAATATATAATTATGCCCCCCAAGCTACATTAAAAAAATATAGTCACCTTAACAAGGCATAACCATTTTACAAATAAAGCTATTCTCTAGCACCTTCGCATTCATCTGAATTAACAAACGCATTGAAAGCACCAAATATTGCACCGACTAGAGAGGTAATACCACCACCTAAAGCACCTCCAATTGCACCTATTCCACCTTGCTCTACCATTTCATTGATACAACTTTGTCCACTATTTGGATTCGGGGTAGTCCACGGGTTATATGTACCACCATTAACTTCCTGAACTTCATTTACGTTTAATTCATGCATAATATATACTCCATGTTTCCGACATCACCTTTATATAAAGTTTGTCGGATTGTTAATTTGCTAACTTAATTATTTAAGTTAGCGGTTAATTTGGCTGGCTTTAGTTGTTTCGTTCAAAGTTGACTAAAGCTAGCCGCCCTATTTTCCATTAAAGGTCATAGTGATTAACGCTAGTCCCTTAGTTAGAAAATTCTTTTAAATTCTTTTATTTACATTTAATGATCTACAACCAATTACCCTCATTCATTTTTCACTGACTTTATTTTCACCTTGCTTAACTTTAACCAACGCGGCCTTTTAAGCTGTATATGGGTTCTAGTAACCATTCTATTAATGTGCGTTGTTCCAGCATGATGTCGGCGTCGAATAACATACCGCTTTTTAAATCAAACGCTTTGCCAAAGGCTTGGATTTGTTGTTGATTCAGCTTGGCTCTTAATCTATAAACAGGCTCTTGTAGTGCTATGGGCATTTGTCTTTCATTTGGCGTGATCAATGTTTGATCTATTTGTACAATTTGGCTTTTTACAAAACCAAAACGTTGATATGGGAAGGCATCAAAGCGTAAGCGTGTATTATTACCTTCCTCAATAAATCCAGCAGAGCGAGTGGGAAGTAATAGCTCAGCTATTAATTCTGAGTCTTCTGGCAAAATATGCAATATGGATTTAGCTTGAGTTAAGTTTTCACCTTCAAACACTTGAATGCCGGAGACAACACCACTTTGGCTCGCGGTAATCGTATATTTATGGCCGTTAGTGATTTGGGCTATCTGACTGGAAAATTCACTTTGTTGGCGTTTAAGATTATTGATTTTAAGAGCATATTGCTGAGGGGCATTTTTAATATTAAAGGTAACTTGGCTAAGTTCGTTTTGTTGTTGTATCAACAAACGATTGATATTTTGTTTCTCTTGTTTTGCAGCTAATAACTCTTGCTCTTGAGTGTCTTTTTCAAATTTAGACAAATGACCATTTTTACTTAAGGTATTTAAATGCTCTTGTTGTGCTAACAACAAGGTTAACTTTTCATCTGCCAAAGTTAACTGATTTGTTAATGCGCCTTGCTCATTTTTTAACGCTGAATAACGTTGTTTGAAATGGTTAACTTCTTGTTGTTGGAGTGTGTTGTGTTGGCTAATTTCGTCAAGGATCATTGACTGTTGATGTTCAACTTGTTCAATAAGTTGGTCACTTAAATCAATTCCTGTCGCATTTTTCTTTTGGATAATAATACTAACAAGCGGTTGGCCTTTTATTACTCTATCGCCCTCTTTTACCCAAAGCTTATCGACCACACCACCTTGTGTAGCGATGCTTTTAACCACACCTTTGCTTGGGACTAAAAAACCACGAACGGTTTCTTTACGGGAATATTCTGCGGTGAAAATAAATAACACAATTGCAGCAGCAATCGCGACTAGCGTGGCTACTGTTAGCTTAATTGATAATGGCTGTGCCAGAATAATCGCGCCAGTTAGACGTTCACTTTGTTGGGCTACAGCTTCCTTTCTGAATAGCGACATAACAAATTCCGATTAAAGGAACATTAGGTATTTTTAAATATAATCCAGATTTATATAAAAACAAGGAAGGTAATAAAGAATTTTATAAGCGTTTGGAATTAATAAAAAAATATATTAAATTAATTCCTAGTAGCAGCCATTTCAGCTTGAAGAATTAAAGGAGATATTTGGGTACAGTGATGTTCAGCTCTGTCATACTTAAAACAGACTATTAGCTACAAATCAACGCAATTACATGCTAAGTCACCATTGGTTCTATACCACTCATCATAATAAGCTTGTGTTAGTCTGCACTGTTTTTTTACTCTTTTACAATCAATAGAGCTATTCCCTCGTTGTCCAGCTTGAAATGTACAAGCACTCAAAAGGATAATACAGGTAACAACTATATATTTATTCATTCTCATTCCTATAGTTCAGATATATTTGACGATTAAGGAAGTCAAATACAAATATTAGTTCCTTAAATATTTATCTCACTTTTTATAAAGTTAACATATTGAATGGTATAACCATTAATATTTAACATTTAAAATCATACACTTGATATTTACTTTATTCAAACGCCCATAAATACATTTAAATTAACTCCTATTAACAGCAATTTTCCAGATACCCCCGAATTAACAAAATCCAAAAACCAGTGTTTGAATATTTAAGACAAAATAAACAAGCGTAACAACATGTACATGGACGTATTTCATAATCTAACCGAGCGCAGCGAACGTTCGATGTGTCGAGAATTTAAATGGTGCCTCGACCCGGAAAAATTTGTCTGGAACAAATTTTAACAGCCGCAGGCTGGCCGCAGGCTGGCCGCTTGCTGGCCGCTTGCTGGCCGCTTGCGGTGAAATACATGGACGTATTTCATAATCTAACCGAGCGCAGCGAGCGTTCGATGTGTCGAGAACTATCTTATTATTCCCCACGGCATATTGTGCGGACGATAGGTATACGAAAAATATTCAGAATATATAAGATTTGAATTTAATTATAAAACATGGGGAATATTAAGATGGTGCCTCGACCCGGAATCGAACCAGGGACACGAGGATTTTCAATCCTCTGCTCTACCGACTGAGCTATCGAGGCACATTAGATGTGCATGTTCTAAAAGAAATGGTGCCGACTGCCGGAGTCGAACTGGCGACCTACTGATTACAAGTCAGTTGCTCTACCAACTGAGCTAAGTCGGCACATGATCTTTTACAAGAACATCGTTAAATTTACACACTATTTACCGTTGGAAAGTAAATGGTGCCTCGACCCGGAATCGAACCAGGGACACGAGGATTTTCAATCCTCTGCTCTACCGACTGAGCTATCGAGGCAAATTTAACGGCTGCGAGGATAAATAATATCAAGGCAGATAGCAACTTAAATTTAACAAATAACCAACTTACTTTCACTGCTTGGTTGATAATCAAACAAACACCTTAAACCTAATTGTATTTTAACTTCTATTTCCATAATCCCGGTTATTTTAATATTTGCGTGAAGAGCTTGCGCTAAAAAATTCAATAGCATAATATCGCCTCGACTTGTCGGAGTGCCAACTACATTTTTGTAATGGCTGAGATCGCGAAAGCGGGATCCGTAGAACCTGATTCAGACTAATATCTGCGAAGGAAACAAGGGAATAAACACCAATCTTATTAAAGCTCGCACAGCGTAATCTTTAGTAGAATGGTCTTACAAACCTCCTGTATATCTACACTCCGTCTTTTGTGCTCAAT
Organism: uncultured Psychrosphaera sp.; assembly: GCF_947500655.1. GTDB lineage: Bacteria > Pseudomonadota > Gammaproteobacteria > Enterobacterales > Alteromonadaceae > Psychrosphaera. The sequence continues at coordinate 260,415 of NZ_CANMSK010000003.1, forward strand.
TTTTTGAGCGAATTTACCAAAAGGCAGAAACCAATGACTAAACTTACTCGCCGCGAACGTCGCGCACAAGCCGAGCAATTTTTAACAAACTGTTCAAACCAACGTTTTCCAAATTCTAAAAAAGTATATATTGAAGGCAGCACTTACCCAATTAAAGTAGGTATGCGCGAAATTTCACTGGCCGACTCGTTTGTAGGCGGCACCCAAGAAAACCCAATACTAGAACCAAACCAACCTATTCGAGTTTACGACACGTCTGGACCTTATACCGACGAAGATACGCAAATTGACGTACACAAAGGCTTAGATAAGTTACGTGCTAGTTGGATTGAAGCCAGAGACGACACTGAAGTATTAGAAGGTGCAACCTCTGGTTACAGCCAACAGCGTTTGGCCGACGAAGGCTTAGATCATATTCGTTTTGAAAACCTACCTAAAGTACGCCGCGCTTTACCGGGCAAAAACGTTACTCAAATGCATTACGCTCGCAAAGGTATAATCACGCCAGAAATGGAATATATTGCCATTCGTGAAAACCTAAAGCTTCAACAACTGAATGACGAAATGTTAACGCAACAGCATGAAGGACAAAGCTTTGGTGCTAGCATACCGAAAGAAATCACCCCAGAGTTTGTGCGCGATGAAGTAGCCAGAGGCCGCGCTATTATTCCTTCTAATATTAATCACCCAGAAGCCGAGCCTATGATCATTGGCCGTAACTTTTTAATCAAAGTAAACGCCAACATAGGTAATTCAGCGGTATCTTCATCCATTGAAGAAGAAGTAGAAAAACTAGTTTGGTCTACCAAATGGGGCGCAGACACGGTAATGGATTTGTCTACCGGACGTTATATTCATGAAACCCGCGAATGGATTGTGCGTAACTCGCCAGTGCCAATTGGCACAGTGCCTATTTACCAAGCGTTAGAAAAAGTAAATGGCGTAGCCGAAGACTTAACTTGGGAGATATTCCGCGACACGTTAATAGAACAAGCCGAGCAAGGCGTTGATTACTTTACAATTCACGCTGGCGTATTACTCAGATATGTACCAATGACGGCAAAACGCGTTACGGGTATTGTCTCGCGTGGTGGTTCTATTATGGCGAAATGGTGTTTGTCGCACCACAAAGAAAACTTCCTTTACACGCACTTTGAAGACATTTGTGAGATTTGTAAAAAGTACGATGTGTCGTTTTCATTAGGTGATGGTTTAAGACCTGGTTCAGTAGCCGACGCCAACGACGAAGCCCAATTTAGTGAGTTGAGAACCTTAGGTGAATTAACCAAAATTGCGTGGCAACACGACGTACAAACCATTATTGAAGGGCCTGGTCATGTACCTTTACACATGATCAAAGAGAATATGGAGCAGCAATTAGAACATTGTGGCGAAGCGCCATTTTATACTTTAGGCCCATTAACCACCGACATAGCACCGGGTTACGATCATATAACTTCTGGTATTGGTGCCGCCAATATTGGTTGGTACGGTTGTGCCATGTTGTGTTACGTGACACCAAAAGAACATTTGGGTTTACCAAATAAAGAAGACGTTAAAGAAGGGTTGATCACCTACAAAATAGCGGCACATGCAGGCGATTTAGCCAAAGGCCATCCGGGGGCGCAAATCCGTGATAATGCTTTGTCTAAAGCGCGTTTTGAATTCCGCTGGCACGATCAATTTAACTTAAGTTTAGATCCTGAACGCGCACTTGAATATCACGACGAAACCCTACCGCAAGAGTCTGGCAAAGTAGCGCATTTTTGCTCTATGTGTGGCCCTAAATTCTGCTCTATGAAAATAAGCCAAGAAGTTAGAGATTACGCTGCTGACATGGAAGCTAATGGAGAGTCTATCTCTATTAAGCTGCTAGATGAAACCGTCAGTACCAATAAAGCTGAGTTAGAAAAGGCTGTGCAAAAAAAGGCAGAGCTAGAAAAAGCCGTGCTTGATGAAGCAAAAAAAGGTATGGCTGAAAAGTCCGCTGAATTTAAAGCCACTGGCAGTGAAATTTATCATCTAGCTAAATAACTATTGATTAGAACTTTAGGAAGTGAAGCTTTTATATAGCGTTTTATAAATAAGCGCGTTGTAAATAGCACTTAAAAATAGAGCTGGGGATAAAACGATTATGAAAATAGCCGTTGTTGGTGCAGGGTTAATGGGTCGCTTGAGCGCTTTGTCTTTAACAAGACAAGGCTATCAGGTGAGCCTGTTTGATAAAGACAGCAAACAAGCCAAGCAAAGTGCAGCTTATGCAGCCGGCGGGTTACTCACTCCGCTAGGTGAGTCTATGAGCTGCGAACCTAACATAGTTGCAATGGGCTTTAGCGCGCTTAAAAAGTGGCCTGAGTTATTAGCCTCGTTAGAATACAAAGTCTATTTTCAACAACAAGGCGCTATCATGGTGAGCCATGAGCAAGACAAAGGTGACTACCAAGGTTTTGCTCAACACCTAGGTAGGCATTATCCCCAACATGCCGCTCCATCATTAAACAGACAGCAACTGGCGGAGCTAGAGCCTGAACTTGCCCATAACTTTAAACAAGGTTTGTTTTTACCAGACGAAGGGCAAATTGATAACCGCATGTTATTAACAGCCCTACAAAAACAGCTAGAGCTTGAACAAGTAAACTGGTTTATCGGCGCTAAGGTTACTCAAATAGATAACCAGCCAAGTCATTGCCAGTTAACTGTAAATGAGCAAGTTCATACCTTTGATTTAGTGATTGATTGTCGAGGCGTTGGTGCCAGAACGGATCCGCCTCAGCACTCTAATCAGCACTTTACTGAGAAAAGCATGGCACTTACTGATTTACGAGCAGTAAGAGGTGAGTTGTTTCACTTGTTTGCACCTGAGGTTAATTTAACTCGGCCTGTCAGATTAATGCATCCAAGGTATCAGCTTTATATCGCTCCTAAACCCAATCATGTTTACGTGGTGGGCGCTACGGAAATAGAAAGTGACGACTTATCGCCAATGACAGTTCGCTCAGCAATGGAATTACTCAGTGCTGCTTACAGTGTTCATGCTGGTTTTGCAGAAGCTAATATTCGTGAGCACATTAGCCAATTAAGACCTGCGTTTAGTGATAACCAACCACAAGTTTTAGTTAACCAGCGCTTGATTCAGGTAAATGGTTTATATCGTCATGGTTTTTTAATTTCCCCCGTTGTACTGGAACAAGTGGAATTAGCTGTCTTAGCCCTAAGCAAAACGTCCGAGCTGAAGCTAAATGAAAAGACTGGAACAGCAACACAGAGTAGAAAGTAATATGAAAATACATATAAACGGTGAGCCGCTAAATCTAGAAAATGGCGGTAACATCGAAGAAAATGGCAAGGCAAAAGACACAAGCGTAGCCGATGCTTTGCAACAATATTTGTCACAAAAGCAGCAAGAAATGAGCTTTGCCGTTGCCCTTAACAGTGATTTTGTTAATAAAAGCCAATATGCATCTACCTTGCTAAAAGATGGTGATTCTATTGACGTTTTATTTCCAATTCACGGAGGTTAGTCATGAGCTTAAGCATTTACGGTGAAAAACTTAACAGCCGATTATTAATTGGTACGGCTTTATATCCGTCGCCAGATATTATGAAACAAGCCATTTTAGCCAGTGGTTCGCAAGTAGTAACTTTGTCGTTAAAACGCCAGAATCCACAAGAACAATCCGGCCAACAAATTTGGCAATACATTCAAGACATAGTGAAACAAACCAACGGATTTTTACTGCCGAATACCGCTGGCTGTAAAACCGCAAAAGAAGCCTTTACCTTGGCACAAATGAGTCGTGAATTATTTCAAACCTCATGGTTAAAGTTGGAAGTGATTGGCGATGATTACAATTTACAGCCCGACCCATTTGAGCTGTTAAAAGCCACCGAGATGTTAATAAAAGACGGCTTTAACGTATTACCTTATTGCACCGACGACTTAGTATTGTGCCAACGTTTATACGATTTAGGCTGCGAAGTAATTATGCCGTGGGCATCTCCCATTGGCACAGGCAAAGGGCTAATGAACCCTTATAACCTAGAAACTTTAAGACAACGATTACCAAAAGCCACGCTGATTTTAGATGCAGGCATCGGCAAGCCGTCTGATGCTTGTTTAGCAATGGAAATGGGTTACGACGGTATTTTGCTAAACAGTGCGGTGGCATTGGCTGACAATCCAGTGTTAATGGCAAGTGCATTTGCTAACGCCCTCACCTCTGGCGAACAAGCTTATCAAGCAGGTTTAATGCAGCAAAGACAAACCGCTCACCCAAGCACACCGACACTAGACACGCCTTTTTGGCATCAAAGTTAGCAGGAGCGGAGCATGAGTCAATTAACCAAATACAAAAATCACAAAGCCACTGTTTGGACGATTGCAGGAAGCGATTGCACCGGCGGTGCAGGCATTCAGGCTGACACTAAAACCATGCACAACCTAGGACTCTCTGTTAATGCATCTGGATACACAGCTTTAGGTATAGAAGTTTGCTCTGTGATCACCGCCGTTACCGCACAAAATAGTTTTGGTGTAGCACAAATTAATGCCATGTCCGAAGATGTGATCTTGTCGCAAATACACGCATTGGATCAAGAAAAGCCAGCAAGGGTTATAAAAATCGGTTTGTTAGCAAATAAGCAACAAGTAGAGTTAGTTGCCCAGCAGATAGCCAAATTTAAACGCAATTGGCCAATAAAACCCTTTATTGTTTACGACCCAGTTGCAGTGGCATCAAACGGCGGCGACCTAACCGAAGATGACATTCTGCCAACTATCAAAGAAAAGCTATTGCCTTTAGTTGATCTCCTTACGCCCAATGGCAAAGAAGTACAAAAACTCACGGGCGTGTTTGCCTTTTCTTGGGACTGCTTAACCACAGCGGCAGATAAAATATTAGCCTTAGGTGTTGGGGCAATCATTATCAAAGGTGGACATATTGAAATAGCCGAGAATAAAAGCATAGATTTTTGTACCGACGGCAAACAAGAATATTGGTTAAGCAGCGACAGAATAAATACGCAAAACAGTCACGGTACAGGCTGTACTTTTGCCTCTGCGTTAGCGGCATTATTGGCACTAGGTTATGCATTAAAAGATGTGTTTGTGATTGCCAAAGCCTATATCAATCAGGGCTTAAAAATATCCAAAGACCAGAGTGACGGTTCGGCTGCTATCTCCCAAGGCAATATCTATCAAGGTGCCATCTGCCAAGGTTCTATTACACAAGGGGCATGGCCAAACGACATAAACGATTATCCTGAAGTATTAGTTGCAGGCTCTGAGTTAGCCGAGTCGATAGCTTGGACTGGCTCTCAACAAGATCAGAAACAAGAACAGCTTTCTATAAAACAAGAAATATTTCCTACAAAACAAAAACAGCATCAAGGCTTTTGTTCAGACTTTGCGTCTGTGGAAACCGACAAGCTTGGCTTATATCCAGTGGTGGACTCTATTGCTTGGTTAGAAAGGCTATTAAAAACTGGCGTTAACACCATTCAATATCGTGAGAAAAAAATCACAGGTGATGAGCTAGAACTTGCGATTCAACAGGCCATAACACTTGGTAAACAATATAAAGCAAAACTATTTATTAATGACTATTGGCAGCTCGCCATTAAGCATAAAGCCTATGGCATACATTTAGGTCAAGAAGATATTCAAACCGCAGATCTCAGTGCCATTAAAAAAGCGGGTGTGCGATTAGGCATAAGTACACACGGGCATTATGAGTTATTAAAAATCAAGCAATACAGGCCCTCTTACCTTGCGGTTGGTGCAATATTTCCAACCAAAACCAAAGACATGACAGGGCAAATTCAAGGTCTTAATACACTAGCGCATTTGGTTAAGTTAAATCCGACCATTCCTATGGTTGCTATTGGTGGTATTACGCTAGAAAAAGCACCATGTGTGTTAGCGACCAATGTAGGCTCAATTGCTGTTGTAACTGCCATTACAGAAGCTGACAACCCTGAATATGCTGTGACTCAATTCCAGCAGATCCTTCAACAGCAACAGCTACTTCAACAACCAATAAGCAGAAATTGATATGGCAGGCTCTTTATCCGTGAACGAGCGATTAACAGACAGGCAATTCATGCGTTATAACCGTCATATTATGGCGGATAATATTGGTGAAGCTGGGCAACTAGCTATCACTAAAGCAAAGGTAGTGATCATTGGAATGGGTGGTTTAGGCTGTCCTGCCAGTCAATACTTAGCGGCATCTGGTGTTGGTCATATTACCTTAATTGATCATGACATTATTGAAACCAGTAACCTGCAAAGACAAGTGTTATTCACAGAGCAAGATATAGGTAAATATAAAGTAGATATTGCACGTCAGCGACTGAAAAGTTTAAATCCATTAATTGAAATTAAAGCTATCAAACAGTCTGTTTTCAACACCAACTTATCTGAGTTATTTGATAGTACTGACATTGTATTAGATTGCACTGACAGCGCTAAAACCCGACATTTCATTAATGCCGCAGCAGTGGAGAGTAAAATAAAATTAGTCTCAGCTTCTGCCATTCAAGGTCAAGGGCAGTTAGTCAGCTTTGACTTTACCTCACACTCTTCGGCAAAATCGCCGTCAACTACATCACCCTCATCACCTTCAGCCCCAAGCACTAATCCTTGTTACCAATGTTTATTTCCAGCAGGTGCAACGCAAAATTTAAATTGTTCAACTTCTGGTGTTTTCAGTCCAGTTTTAGGTGTGTTAGGTAGTTTGCAGGCAACTGAAGCCTTGCGCTTAATTTTAGGTAACACCAATAACTTGAATAAATTAATATTGTTTGATGCATGGGGAATGGAGTTTAAACGCTTTGCAATAAATAAAGATCCGCAATGCAAGTGTTGCTCACAATAAATACAAAAACTTAACTCAATGAATATAAAACAGTTTATATTCAACTATACTCATGTTTTGAGCTATTTTTTTACGTTATTTTGGAGAGCAGTTTTATATGGCTATACCTATTCCCCATCGCGTTAGTGGTTTTCTTCTTGGAGATCCTGCAGCCGTCGTCACTATAGATGCTTTTATTGATATTCAATGCCCTCACTCACTGGCTATCTGGCCGACATTACTTGAAGTATCAAAGCACTATCAAAATCAATCGGTAAGCTTACGATGCCACTTAATTACACTAAGCAACCATAGACAAGCTTGGGATATGAGTTTAGGGTTGTTTGCGTTAGCACAGAATGATGCCAACAAATTTTATGACTTTGCATCCTTTGTATATGACCGCCAAACACAATTTTATAACGGCGTCTTTTTAAACAAAACTCACAACGATCTAATTCAGTTAGTTGCTGATTTTGCTCAAGAGCATGCCAACGTAGACCGCGAAGCCTTTATTAAACGAATGCAAGATAACGATATATACATTAAAGCGCGCACGCCAATTCGTTATGCTGCAACCAAAGCAGTTTGGGCAACACCGACTTTGTTTATTAACAATGCAGATGATGTGGCAGTTGATCATAAGTCAGACTTAGCTCAATGGCAGTCGCTGATAGACCCGTTACTACAAGGCTATTATTAAAAACCAAGGAATAATAATGAGAACAAAAGTAGAATTCCCTAGCCAAGGCCAAAACCTTGCAGGTTTACTTGAAACACCAGATCAAAAAGTACGAGCTTATGTGTTATTTGCCCATTGTTTTACCTGTGGTAAAGATGTTGCAGCCGCCTCCCGCATAAGCCGTTTTTTAGTTCAGCATGGCTTTGCTGTTTTCCGTTTTGATTTCACCGGCCTTGGCAATAGTGACGGTGACTTTGCCAATACTAATTTTTCGTCTAACACTGAAGACTTACTTGCCGCTGCTAATTTTCTTGAACAAAATTATGAAGCTCCACAATTACTAATTGGCCATAGCCTTGGCGGAGCTGCGGTTTTAGCTATGGCTGCACAATTACCAAAAGTAAAAGCCGTTGTTACTATTGGCGCGCCGTATGAAGCAAGTCATGTTATACATAATTTCCATGCTCATTTAGACACAATAGAAAGTGACGGGCATGCAAAAGTTAACTTAGGTACTCGTGAATTCACCATTAAAAAACAATTTTTAGATGATTTACGCAGTCAAACAACTGAGCATATAAAGCATCTAAACAAAGCGTTGTTGGTTATGCATTCCCCTGTTGATTTAACAGTAGAGGTTTCTGACGCTGAGAAAATTTATAAAGCGGCTAAGCATCCAAAAAGCTTTGTTAGTTTAGATACGGCGGATCACCTTTTATCAAAATCAGCCGACAGTGAATACGTAGCGCAAATGATTTCAGGTTGGGCTAGCCGGTATATTCCAGCACCTAAAGTAGAAAGTCCTAGTGTGAGTAAAGGGCATGTAATGGTGGCTGAACTTGACCATAAATTTCAACAGCAAGTATTTACCGACAATCATCATTGGTATGCCGACGAGCCTACCGCACTTGGCGGACAAAACTCAGGGCCTGATCCTTACGAGCATTTATTAGCGGGTTTAGGCGCTTGTACAGCCATGACAATTAGGATGTACGCCAGCCATAAAAAGCTCCCACTTGAACATGTAGAAGTGTCTTTATCGCACGAACGTGATTATATCCAAGATGCTGGTAACACTGATGGGCATGAACAAAAAATGGAGTCGTTAATTCGTAAAATTCAATTGATTGGTGATTTAACCGACGAGCAAAGAACTCGAATCATGGAAATTGCAGATAAATGCCCAGTGCATAAAACGCTGACTAACAATCCACAAATTGTAACTATTGCCGTTGATAGCTAAACGGCTGAAACATTGTTTCAAGATGGTGTAGTGTAGATATTTGGCTTTATGTTGTTGCTGTTTATTACAAACAAAACATATAAGCCAAATAGTTTAATCAGCAGCTTGGGTTAATACTCTAAATCAATAATCTAGCCAGACTAAAGAGCTAAGCTAATAAAAATCCCAGCTAATGTGGCACTCATCAAGTTAGATAACGAACCCGCAATTACCGCTTTAAAACCTAATCTAGCTATGTCGTGTCGTCTACTAGGCGCAAGCGCACCTAAACCACCAACCAATATGGCAATAGAAGCTAAGTTAGCAAAACCACATAACGCAAAGGTGATAATGACTTGCGTATGTTGTGACATGGTATCTTTGATTTCAACAAAATTAATGTAAGCAACAAATTCATTAACCATTAACTTTTGGCCAATAAAACTCCCAGCTTGTAACGCTTCTTCAAATGGCACGCCAATAAGAAAAGCAATTGGTGAGAAAATATAACCCAATAAAATCTCTATGGTTACGCCCTCAAAACCTAAAAGGTTAGACAAACCTAATACAACGCCGTTTAATAAAGCAATTAAACCTAAAAACGCCAGCAACATTCCGCCCACATTTATCGCGAGCTTGGTACCAACTGCAGCACCACTTGCTGCCGCGTCAATTACATTAATTGGTTGGTCTTCCTCAAGCTCGTCTTCAGGGTGAATAGTTTCAACCGGAGTTCCCTGCTCTGGCATAATTAACTTTGCCATTAACAAACCGCCTGGAGCAGCCATAAAACTAGCAGCAACAAGATATTTAAGCTCAATACCTAACGAGGAATAACCAACTAAAACCGAACCGGCTACCGACGCTGTTCCGCCAACCATAACCGCAAACAATTGCGAGTCAGTCATGCGAGCAATAAACGGGCGAACAACAAGTGGCGCTTCTGTTAAGCCAACAAAAATATTTGCGGTTGCCGACATAGCTTCAGGACGGCTTATTTTAAGTAACTTCTGCAAGCCTCCACCAATAACAGTGATAACTTTTTGCATTATGCCTAGGTAATATAAAACAGCGATAAGCGATGAGAAAAACACAATAACGGGCAATACTTTTAACGCAAAAATAAACGCACTATTACCAAGAAGTTCCGTCATTCTTTCGCTGGCTAAACCACCAAATAAAAAGCTAATCCCGCTGTTACTGCAATCAATAACCCATTGCACACCGTTTGCCATACTCAACAGAATTTTTTGCCCAAATGGTAAATACAAAACAAATGCGCCAAAGCAAGCTTGGAGAACAAATGCCAATATCACAGTTCTTTTATTTATAGCGCGCCAATTGTTGGATAATAAAATGGCAAAGGCCAATAAAGATACTATTCCAACTAAACCCATAATTACGTTCATATTAACTCTTTGTTTATTATTGCTTTTATTAACATCATCAATTAAATAGGCCGCTAATAAATGTCCCAATCGTTATTGCCGTAAGTTTGGCATACTCAATTGGGTTTCCCAATACTTATATCGCGTTGGACGAGTGAATAAATTTAAACTTACTTGTGGAAAAAATCTGGATAAACCAATTAGTTTTGATTTAACTTTTTACTGTTCACAAAAGGAATAGTATGTAAAATTCACTTTCTAAATTTGAATATCAAACACTAGCTAACCACAAAGATAAGTGAATTAAAGCAATGGAAATCTCACAACTTACACGCATTAACATTAACTTATTGGTTACCCTGCAAGTATTATTACAAGAACGTAATGCGTCTTCTTCTGCTGTTCGGCTTAATTTAAGTCAGTCTACTATTAGTAAAAACTTATCTCAGCTTAGACATGTTTTTGCCGATCCTTTGTTTCATCGAGTTTCTCACGGTTTAATGCCAACGCCCTTAGCACAAGAGTTAGAGCCTAAGCTAAACATTGCGATCAATGCGATTAACGAGATATTTTCACCGTCCACGTTTGAGCTTAAAAAGTTTCAAGGCTGCTTTAAAATATCCATGCAAGAAAGCGCGTTTGAATTTGTATTGTCCAAAGTGATGCAACGTGTATTGGATGAAGCGCCAAATATGCAAATTGATACTTATTTTAAAGACAGCATAAGTATTGAACAGCTAAATCAAGGGCGGTTAGATTTTGTGATCATTCCACACGATATTGGACAAAAACCCAATTTAAGCAATCAGCTACATAGTGAAGAATTATACCGAGATGAATTGGTCTGTTTAGTCAGAGATTCCAACCCAGTTCTACAAAAAACATGGAACCAACAAACCTATTTAGACAGTAAGCACATTCACGTAAAAGACAATGAACTTGGTATTCCTATGTTTGATCAGTCTCTATCAAAGTTGGGGTTTCAGCGTGAAGTTATAGTACAGGCTCCTGACTTTAATGCTGCTACTAGTTTATGTAAGCACTCAGATTTAATATTTACCACAACTTCAACGTGGGCAGATTCGGTAGTAAACACTAACAAACTAATAAAACTGACGATGCCTTGTCAGTCTGATCCCGTTGTTTATTCTCTTATTTGGCACCAACGCAGTGAAAGCAACCACGCTCACACATGGTTACGACAGCAACTGCTAAGCGTTTTTAGCGATTAAAGCCACGTAATGGTAACGTTTTAGCTTGTAACCAATTTTCTGCTGCATATTCACATTCACCGTCGGTAACATGTAGCGTAAATGCTTGACGAGACTTAGACGAACGATTAGGTGCGCTGTAATGTGGCAATGAACCTTGGAATACAACTAAACTTCCTGCTTTCACTTCCACTGACTTGCCGCTATCTTCCGTTGGCCATGGCATTTTGTTTAACTCAACCATAGTGGTTTGGTTACCCGCTAAGTTAAAACGTTCTCTAAGTGGCCCCAAATGCCCTGCTGGCTCAACCCATAAACAACCGTTTTCTAACGTGGCGTCTTCAATAGCAAACCATAAAGTGATCACACTTTGTGGTGTAGTAAAAAAGAAACTCGCGTCTTGATGCCAATTAACAATACCACCAATTTTAGGTTGTTTGAAAATGTACATAGACTGACGAATTTGTGGTGTTTGCATACCAAGATCAGACATAAGCTCGCCAAGTAACTTTTGATGACTAAACTTACTAAACACTGGGTCTAATTCATGTAATGCATGACCAATTTTATTAATACATAAAGAGCGTTCTTGAACTAGCTCACCTTTGTCATTAAAAGCTTCTTCTTCAAAAAAACAACGTATTTTTTCTGCTGAGTCTAAAAAGTAAGAGTCATCACTGCGGTCATTATCGTTGGTGGTAAAAACATGTTCTGGACTGTCTTCCGCCCACTGTTCCACTAATAAATTAGCTTGCTTTTTTACCGCCTCAATCTCAGCTAGAGGAAACACTTGGTCTAATACAATGTAACCTTGTTCGTTGTAATGGGAGATTTGATCTGGTGATAACATTGTTATGTTCCTAAGTGATGAGTTTAAATTTAGAGGTATTATTTACTCTTAGTTAATGACTATAGCCCGAACCAATATTTTCTAATATTGAATAAATGGAATATACAACTTTCCAAATAGGAATATTAATTTAGCGAATAGCTAAGGTACTCTGCGTTTATATTTTAAAGTGCCCGCAGTAGAGAATAAAAATGAAGTTAAATTTTCATAAATCCCTTTGGGAAGTGCAATGTACAAACCCGAGTGAATTAACCCATTACTTGAACGTAATTAAAAATGAAGGTTACCAAGGAACTGAGTTGTTCTTACCTTTTTACTCTATAGATGTGGATACCACATTAAAAGCTCACGCGGAATTTGGCTTAGATATAATAACGGGTATTGCGACTGACGGCACAGATATAAAACAACACTTAACCAGCCTGACCAAACAAGTAGAGCAAGCGTTAGAATTTTCTCCCACTTTAATCAATTGCCACACTGGCCGAGATATTTTTAGTTTAAAAGATAATCTTATGCTATTTGAAGCAGCTCTGAAATTAGAGCAAAAGCATAACATAACTATCACCCATGAAACCCACAGATTTAGACCAACATTTAGTACTTTTGGCACTGAACAAATTATAAATGAATTACCTGAGTTAAAACTTAATTTAGATATTAGTCATTGGATGGTAGTACACGAGTCTGATTTATCTGATCAAATTGAGCGATTAAAAAAACTATTTAAGTCTGTGTATCACATACATGGCAGAGTTGGTTTTGAAGAAGGCCCGCAAGTTACCAATCCAGAAGATGAACGTTGGCAAGCACACTTAATAAATCATACCCAGTTATGGCAAAAAGTTGTTGATAACGCAGCAGCTCGTCAAGATAACAGTTTCACTATTACACCTGAATTTGGCCCATTTCCATACGCACATATTCTTCCAGCAACGGGCGAACACTTAGCGGATATATGGCGCGCAAATAGATTTATGAAGCAACATTTATCTGAGCAATTAACTACTCCCAAATAAGTAACAAAAATAGCTAACAACCATAAATAACAAATAGTGCCTGATTAATATCGGGCGCTGTTTAATACCAATTGTATTAATGAATTGTTCAGTTCAGAGCTATGTTAGCAGAGCGTTATTAAAATTTTATCTTGGTTAAAAATTTAAGCTTGGGAAGTATTTGTTGGTTTGGTTTGGTTTGGTTTGGTTTATAGAGCTTGATTTTGCTTTATTGGGTTTTATATTACTGAGGAAAGCTTTGATATAGAAATGGTGCCGACTGCCGGAGTCGAACTGGCGACCTACTGATTACAAGTCAGTTGCTCTACCAACTGAGCTAAGTCGGCAC
>NZ_CANMSK010000004.1 GCF_947500655.1 uncultured Psychrosphaera sp.
GTGCGCTCGGGAGGATTCGAACCTCCGACCGCCTGGTTCGTAGCCAAGTACTCTATCCAGCTGAGCTACGAGCGCACAATAAGTCTTCTTTTCTGTGATGATGGTGCGCTCGGGAGGATTCGAACCTCCGACCGCCTGGTTCGTAGCCAAGTACTCTATCCAGCTGAGCTACGAGCGCACTTTAATCACAAAAACATTGAATGGCGGAGAGGGGGGGATTCGAACCCCCGATAGGGCTACAAACCCTATACTCCCTTAGCAGGGGAGCGCCTTCAGCCACTCGGCCACCTCTCCACTCAATGTGGCGTGTATAGTAATGATCTAAGAATATAAGTCAAATAAAATTGTTAATTAAATTACTGATTGATTCGAAAATGAGCAATTATCAAGTTATCGTCTAATATTTGTCACTTTTAAGCTTAGATAAATAACTATTATAGAACTTAAAAAGAAAAAACCGGCTTAACGCCGGTTTATTGCTTATTCCGCTTCAGAGGGTTGACCGCCCTTTTCCGCTTGAATACGCATGTATATCTCTTCACGATGAACTGCTACTTCTTTAGGAGCATTAACACCAATTCTTACTTGGTTGCCCTTTACACCTAAAACTGTAACTGTAACTTCATCACCTACCATTAACGTTTCACCAACACGACGAGTTAGTATAAGCATTATTAGCTCCTTTTATGCCACTTGCTTATAGTTAGCTTAATAAAAAGCTCCATTTTCGACTAAGTCGAAGGTAAACATTCTACCTAGACTCAAAGCATCTTACAATTTTTGCATTTACTTTAATCGCATAACTGTAACACTTTATAGGACTGTTCCTATCCGTCTTAGTTCAATAATAGCAATAGAATTAAAAACTTGCGTACTCTATTTCTATTTAATTATTGAGCAAAAATAAGTTAATAAATTTATTAACTTATTTATCTAATATGAGCCAAAGTGGCGACTTTCAAGCTTTTCAGTTAAATAAATTCATTACTTCAATTACGTTAAAACTATAAAAATCACGATTTCAATAAATAGCAGATACAAAAATGCCGACACAGCGTCGGCATTTTTTAATTCAAGGATGAATTAATATCAAAGGTACATGGATGTAATCCCTTTGATTCAATTCAAGGATGAATTAATGTCAAAGGTACAAGGATGTAACTCCTTTGATTCAATTCAAATATGAAATTACTTTTTCTTTTTCGCTTTAGGATTTGGTAAATCCGTAATTGAACCTTCATACATTTCTGCAGCAAGACCAATTGACTCGTTAAGCGTTGGGTGAGCATGGATAGTTAATGCGATATCTTCCGCATCTGCGCCCATCTCAATAGCTAAACCGATTTCACCTAGCATCTCACCAGCATTGATACCTACAATAGCGCCACCTAAGATACGGTGCGTTTCTTTATCAAAGATTAACTTTGTGAAACCTTCAGTACGAGCAGAAGCAATTGCACGGCCAGAAGCAGCCCAAGGGAACTTGGCAGACTCAACTTTTAAGCCTTGTTCTTTTGCTTCTTTCTCAGTAATACCAACCCAAGCCATTTCTGGATCAGTATAAGCAATTGAAGGAATAGCTTGAGGTTCAAAGAAGTGTTTTTGACCAGAGATAACTTCAGCCGCAACATGTGCTTCATGAACTGCTTTATGAGCCAACATAGGTTGACCAACAACGTCACCGATTGCAAAAATGTGATTTACGTTAGTACGTAATTGATTATCAACATTAATGAAACCACGTTCATCAACTGTAACGCCCGCTTTAGTTGCGTCCATTAAGTTACCGTTTGGCTTACGGCCAACAGCAACTAATATTTTGTCATAACGAACAGGTTCAGCAGGTGCTTTTTTACCTTCAAACGTTACATATAAACCGTCTTTTTTAGCTTCAACTGCTACAACTTTCGTTGATAACATGATGTTGAAACGGTCTTTGTTATATTTAGAATAAACTTGAACAAGGTCTTTGTCAGCCGCAGGTACAAGTTGGTCTAAGAATTCAACAACAGAAACTTTAGAGCCTAATGCAGCATAAACAGTTCCCATCTCAAGACCGATGATACCACCACCTAGCACTAACATTTCACCAGGAATATCTTTAAGCTCTAACGCACCAGTTGAGTCAATTACACGGTCATCTTCAGGAATAAATGGAAGATTTACAGGCTCAGAACCCGCTGCGATAATTGCATTATCAAAGGTAATTGTTGTATCGCCTTTTTCACCCGTAACAACCATAGTGTTGCTACCAGTAAATTTACCGAAACCGTTAACAACTTTAACTTTACGCATTTTAGACATTCCGTCTAAGCCGTTAGTTAGTTGTGCAACAACGCTATCTTTCCAAGAGCGGATCTTATCAAGATCAATTTTTGGTGCACCAAATGTTACACCGTGAGATGCCATGTCTTTTGCATCATCAATAACTTTTGCTACATGTAATAATGCTTTAGATGGGATACAACCAACATTTAGACAAACGCCGCCTAATGTTGCGCGCTTCTCAACTAATACTACGTCTAATCCTAAATCAGCTGCACGGTATGCAGCAGAGTAACCACCCGGACCAGCACCAAGAACCACAACTTGAGTTTTGATATCGTTGCTCATAATTAACCTCTATTCACTTGTATGGTGACGGAATGAAGGCCTTTCATTCCATTTCTAATAAGGTAAACAAACGAATATTCGTTTGCTCGAAATTTTGTTGAGTTTATCACTCAAAAAATAGAAAGTCCTGCAACTGCAAGACTTTCTTATGATTTTATAAAAACTTTATAACTGCTTTATAAAACCAATTTACGTATATCTGATAACACACTTGCCAAATGCACAGTAAAGCGAGCCGCTAGTGCGCCGTCGATTACTCTGTGATCGTATGACAATGACAGTGGTAACATCAGTTTAGGCTCAAAATCAGAACCGTTCCATTTAGGTTTCATTTCTGATTTAGACACACCTAAAATACCAACTTCTGGAGAATTAACAATAGGGGTAAATGCTGTTCCGCCAATACCACCAAGACTAGAGATAGTAAAACAACCACCTTGCATGTCTCTTGCTGTTAATTTGCCATCACGGGCTTTTTTAGATATTTCCATCAATTCACGTGAAATTTCGTTAACGCCTTTTTTATCAACATCACGTACAACAGGAACAACAAGACCGTTTGGCGTGTCGACTGCGATACCTATGTGGATATACTTCTTCATTATCAGGCTTTCACCATCCAAGCTTAAAGACGAACTAAATTGTGGGTACGCAGCAAGAGCAGATGCCGCTGCTTTCATAATGAAAACCAATGGCGTTATCTTCAGATCTGATTTTTGCTTAGCTAACGTCGCATTTTGTTCTTTACGGAACGCTTCTAAAGACGTGATATCTGCTTCATCAAATTGAGTTACATGTGGGATCGTTACCCAGTTACGGTGAAGATTTGGACCAGAGATCTTTTGAATACGCGTTAACGGCACTTCTTCAATTTCACCAAATTTAGAGAAATCTACTTTAGGTTGTGCAAGAACTTGTAAACCACCTTCACCAGCTGCAACACTTGAATTAGCGTTTGCTTTAGGACGTGATAATTCGTACTTAACAAATGACTTAACGTCTTCAGCTAAAATACGACCTTTACGACCTGAACCAGTAACCTTAGTTAAATCCACACCAAACTCACTTGCTAAACGTCGGACTGACGGAGTCGCGTGAATATTCTTACCTGATGCGGAGCCACCAGCTTGAGATGGGTGAGCTTGCACTACTGGTGGTGCTTTTTTAGCTGGCGCTGAAGCAACAGGAGCTGCAACTGTTGCCGGAGCAGCAGTAGGCGCTGCGACAGAAGCTGGAGCGCTAGAGACAGTCTCAATTGTCGCAATAATAGAACCGGTTGCAACTTTACCGCCATTTTCAATTTTTAATGATTTAACTACACCAGCAAATGGTGCCGGAACATCCATAGTTGCTTTGTCAGTTTCTAATGTGATCAAGCCTTGTTCAGCTTCAACCGTGTCGCCAACAGCAACCAGAATATCAATAACATCAACTTCATCATCAGTGCCGATATCTGGAACTTCAACATCTTTAACTTCTGATGTTGCCGCTACTGGAGCTGGAGTCGCTGCAGGAGCAGCTTCAACCGCTGGTGCAGGCGCGGCACTTGCAACTGGAGTATCAGCTTGCGCTGCGCCAGTTTCAAGTAATAAAACAAGTGAACCTTGTCCAACTTTACCACCAACCGCTACTTTAATTTCTTTAACAACACCATCTTCTGGACATGGTACATCCATGGTTGCTTTGTCTGTTTCTAAGGTAATTAAACCATCTTCTTTAGAAACAGAATCACCAACGGCAACTAAGATGTCGATAATATCAACTTCATCGTCAGTACCAATATCTGGCACTGTAACTTCGATAATAGATACTGCACCAGAAGCTACTGGTGCAGCCGGAGCTGCCTCAACTTTAGCTTCCGCAACTGGTGCAGGTGCTGGAGCGCTTTCAACTACAGGCGCAGCTTCAGTAGCTGAACCTGCGGCTTCAATCACAATTAATAAACTGCCTTCAGAAATTTTATCGCCTAGAGCAACTTTAATTTCTTTAACTGTGCCTGAGTATGGTGCTGGAATATCCATTGATGCTTTATCACTTTCAACTGTGACAATAGAATCTTCTTCCGAAATTGTGTCGCCGACGGCAACACAAACTTCAATTACTTCTACTTCGTCGCCGCCAACGTCTGGGACTAGGATGTCTTTTAATTCAGCCATCTTGTTATTCTCCTAAACCGCTGATTATGCGTAAAGTGGGTTAAGTTTCTCAGCATCAATACCTAAATCGGCAATTGCTTGAGTAACGACAGATGCTTTGATATCACCGCTACGTGCTAACTCGCTAAGAGCAGCAATAACGACGTAGTTGTGGTCAACTTCAAAGTGACGACGTAAATTTTCACGGCTGTCCGAACGACCAAAACCATCTGTACCAAGTACACGGTAAGGCGCTGGAACATACGCACGAATTTGATCGGCATAGCTCTTAATGTAATCCGTCGCAGCAATAACAGGGCCTGAACCTTGTTCTAACAACTCAGTTACATACGCTTTTTGTACTGGCGCTTCAGGGTTTAACATGTTGAAACGATCAACATCTTGGCCTTCACGTGCAAGTTCGTTAAACGATGGTGCACTGAATACTTCAGCCGTTACACCATATTTTTCAGCTAATATTTCAGCCGCTTTACGTACTTGTAATAAAATAGTACCTGAACCTAAAAGACGTACGTTCGCTTTACCTTTTTTGGCTTTTATTTCATCAAGTTTATAAATACCTCTGATGATGCCTTCCTCAACGCCTTCAGGCATTGCAGGTTGAACGTAGTTTTCGTTCATTACGGTTAGGTAATAAAATACATTTTCATTGTCACCGTACATACGACGCATGCCGTCTTGAACGATTACTGCAAGTTCATAACCATACGTTGGGTCATAAGTTACACAGTTTGGTACCGTACCAAAATGAGAATGTGAATGACCATCTTGGTGTTGTAAACCTTCACCATTAAGCGTTGTACGACCAGCAGTACCGCCAACTAGGAAACCACGTGCTTGTGAGTCACCAGCAGCCCAAACCATGTCACCTACACGTTGGAAACCAAACATTGAGTAGTAGATGTAGAATGGGATCATAGGTTCGTTGTTGTTTGAATATGACGTTGCCGCAGCAAGCCAATCAGACATAGCACCTAGTTCGTTAATGCCTTCCTGTAAAACCTGACCTTTAGTATCTTCACGATAATAAGCTACTTGATCTGCATCTTGAGGTGTGTATTTTTGGCCACCGTGAGCGTAAATACCCACTTGACGGAATAAACCTTCAAGACCAAATGTACGGGCTTCATCAGGAATAATAGGAACAATACGTTTACCTATTTTTTTATCTTTAATAACTGCAGATAAAATACGACCAAACGCCATAGTGGTAGATATTTCACGACCATTTGAACCTTTAGTGATTGCTTCAAATGCTTTCAGGTCTGGCATTTCCATTTCTACGTCTGAGTTGCGACGACGAGCTGGTAAATAACCACCTAATGCTTCACGACGACCATGCATGTAGTTATATTCATCACTTCCCTCAGGGAAAGTAACATAAGGTACATTTGGTAAGTCTTCATCAGAAATTTGTATATGATGACGGTCGCGGTATGCTTTTAGTGCATCCAAGTCCATCTTTTTAACGCCGTGAGCAATATTCTTACCTTCACCAGCGTCACCCATACCGTAACCTTTAACTGTTTTAGCTAAGATAACTTGTGGACGACCTTTGGTATTTTTAGCACGTTCGTATGCAGCATAAACTTTAACTGGATCATGACCACCACGGTTTAAACGCCAAATGTCTGCATCTGACATATTTGAAACCATAGCTGCCGTTTCAGGTGTTTTACCAAAGAAGTTCTCACGAGTGAACTTGCCACCTTTGGCTTTATAGTTCTGGTATTCGCCGTCAACCGTGCTTTCCATGATCTCTAATAACTTGCCATCTTTATCGCGAGAAATTAATGGATCCCAGTAAGAACCCCAAATAACTTTAATTACTTCCCAACCAGCGCCACGGAATGTGCCTTCTAGTTCTTGAATAATACTGCCATTACCACGAACCGGGCCGTCAAGACGTTGCAAGTTACAGTTGATGATGAAGGTTAAATTATCTAAACCTTCACGTGCTGCTAAACCAATAGCACCTAATGATTCTGGCTCATCACACTCGCCATCCCCCATAAAGCAATATACGCGTTGGTCTGAACAATCTTTAATACCACGGTCTGTTAAGTATTTTAAGAAACGAGCTTGGTAAATTGCAGCAATTGGACCTAAGCCCATAGATACTGTTGGGAACTGCCAAAAGTCAGGCATCAATTTAGGATGTGGGTAAGATGATAAACCGTCAGAATCAGATTCTTGACGGAAATTATCTAACTGCTCTTCAGTTAAACGACCTTCAACAAATGCACGAGAATAAATCCCTGGAGATACGTGACCTTGAATATATAAAAAGTCGCCGCCCTTGTTGTCTTTATCTGCTTTAAAGAAGTGGTTAAAGCCTACATCGTATAACATGGCAGAAGAAGCGAATGATGAAATATGTCCACCAAGTTCTAAATCTTTTTTAGAGCCACGTACTACCATAGCTAATGCATTCCAGCGAATCGCTGAACGTATTTTAGCTTCAATGGTACGATCGCCAGGCATTTGAGGTTCTTGTCCTGCTGGGATGGTGTTTAAGTATGCCGTTGTTGCGGTATACGGTAAGTGCGCGCCATTACGACGAGCCTTATCAATGAGTGCTTCAAGAATACTATGAGCACGTTCAACACCATCACTTTCAAGGACAGCTTCCAGAGACTCAAGCCATTCTTGAGTTTCTTGTGGATCAATGTCCTGATTTTGATTTAGGTTCTCTGACATGTTTCAGGTTCCTACTATTTATTATTAAAAGAGTGTATTGCTCAACTGAAATTATTTCAGTGAACATCATTATAGTCAGTAATTATTAAAGCTAGCGTTTTGGGCTACTTAATAAACGGCGTACTGACCCTTGTAATTTATTGTTATCTTGATCTAACGCCAACAACGACTTTTCAATGTAAGCTAAATGTCGTCTATTGGCTTGTCTCGCTTGTTCTGGTTCACCATTTACTATAGTTTCCATTAATTCCGTTCTATGCAAATTTAACTGCTGACGAATATCATTGTGGCTTTGAAATACAACTAAATTTTCTTTTACATTGTGTATTAATAAGTCTTTAAGACCTCTTAATAAATGCAACAACATTACATTATGGGATGCGTCGGCAATAGCTAAGTAAAACTTAACAACCGCCGCTGCAACTAGATCCAAATCATCTGAATCCGCTAACTGCTCTATAGACAAAAATGCATGACGAATATCGTCAAATTCAGACAGTGTTCCTCTTAATGCTGCGTAATAAGAAGTTACACCTTCTAATGCAAACCTAAACTCCAACAAATCATAGTGAGAGTCTGGGCTATTTGCCAATAGTTCAAACAAAGGCTCTGCAAACGGGTCATTTAACTTTTTAGTTACAAAAGTACCATCACCTTGCTTACGAGTTACCAAACCTTGTGCTTCTAGCTTTTTAATAGCATCACGAACTGACGGACGTGATACACCATAATCTAATGCCAAGTCACGCTCTGACGCGAGCTTTCCACCAGCAGGCAAAGAGCCGTCCAAGATCAATTTTTCAAGTCGCTCGGCAACTTGGTCTGATACTTTCTGAGTAGTGACTTTCACAGTAATTTAACTATTCCTTACACAATGGTAAATTGGTCTTACCATTAATCGAGAGCGAGAGTAGCAAGCAAAAAGCAATTTGTAAATATCAAGATAACTGGCTAGACCACTGAGAAAACAATGATTTAGAGTATCTTATAGATTATTTTTTGTGCCTGAGTGTAGTGATAACTTTATTTTAATAATTAAATTACCTGACCATATAAAGTTAATAAGGCAACCACAACCAAAAACAGTCCCATATTTCGCTTAGTTAAACGCACCATATGTTCTGCATTGTTTCCTTCTGAAAAATCGGTGTTCTTTTCCGACGCCATTGCAACCTGACATAACATTTCTTTTGATGACTTAGAAAAATTAGCGGCGTATTTCAACCAAGTTTCCAGTCCATTGGTAAAGTTACCTACTACCATAAATCCTAAACTAACCAAGCGAGAAGGCAGCCAATATGACCACTCCAACCAAAGCTCTAAGTCTTTTTTATTATGAGCATCACATTTTTTTAATGCTTCGCCTTGTTTAATTCCTTTAAACTCAACTAAATACAGTAAGGTTGAATAGAAAACGACACCAGCTATTCCCAATACAACAAAATAGAAAATAGGAACCGCATAATATCTAAAGTTAATCCAAATCAACGTTTCACCTAATGTTTCCGGTTTTACAATATTAGATTGAGTTTCGTCATCTAAGTCTACTGATTGATTAACATCAGACTCTTCAATAATCGTTGGCTCTTGAGCTAATTGGCTATGTAATACAAACTGAGCTTCACGATCACCTCGTCCTACAGCATTAAGATATTGGCGGTATAACGCTCTTGATTGTGGGTTACCGATACAAATAGCTAAACCTAATAAACTGACAATAAAAGTAATTAAACCACTGTTTAATAAATATAAGACTAAATAAACGATCACAGCAGGCGTTGCGATAAACAACAATAACGAAATTTTACTAGCTTTGGTCTTTGAGTACTTAGTCAAAGCTATAGATATGTAATAGTTAAGGTAGGTTTGAACTTGCCAATGAGGAGCTCTTAAACCGACTCGTTCAGTGATTAGAACTAACAACAAAACAATAAGTGTCATAATATTTCCAAAAATAATTAACGGCTATTAAATAATTTTACATTTATAATTTAGGTGAAGTTAGAGTCGACCTTTATATCGAGTCCAATCAAAACTAAACCCAGGATCTGTTTTACGCCCAGGGGCTATATCACAATGTCCGACTATATTATCAACCACAATATCTGGGTAGAGTGCTTGAATTTGTATTGAAACTTGCTGTAACGCTGCATATTGTAAGTCTGTATAAGGTAATACATCCGTACCTTGTAACTCAATACCAATAGAAAAGTCATTACAACGTTGTTTGCCATTAAATTCACTAACACCTGCATGCCAAGCGCGTTTATTTAATGGAACAAACTGAATGACTTGCCCTGTTCTTTTTATATATAAATGAGCTGACACTCTTAATTGCGCAATAGATGCGAAATACGGGTGCTGGCTTGAGTCTAATTGCCCAGTAAAAAACTGCTCAACATTGTTATTATTAAAGTCATCTTCAGTTTCTGCCGGTGGCAAGCTGATATTGTGAATAACTAATAGGTCAATATTATTACTAGCCTCACCTTCTCTGTCATCACAGTGGGTGGTTTCGCATCTTGTCACGTTTTCTAACCAAACATCTTGTGTGGCTAAATCCCCTGATAGTTTATTTTTTTGATTCGGCATCAATAATATTTCTCATTAGCTGTAATAAAGTGAAAACATGTGAGTTCAGATCTGACCAAAATAAATCAGAGCCTTTATCCTCTGCACAAAATATTTCAACTTCTTCCGCCAAATTAGTGAGGGTCATGAAACCATAACTACCAGCCGTACCTTTTATTTTATGCAATTCAGCTCTAAGGCCAAGTAAGTTCATCCCTGCCAGGTGAGTTGAAATAAGGGTTCCTTGTTCCGGTAATTGTAATACATACTCTTGCCTAAGTTGTTCTAATTTCCCCTTCGGTAATATACCGTAATCAATTTCTTTAACGCCTCTCAAGGCTGTGTGAATAATAGCGATAAACTCTTTTCGGTCTATTGGTTTTGCAATGGTTCCGGTACATCCCGCTTCTAAGTGTCGCTGTAAGTCTTCTTTCATAACATTTGCGGTTAATGCATAAATTGGCACATCTATCCCCGCTTGACGCAATAGACTAGTTGCTTCAACACCGCCCATTATTGGCATTTGCATATCCATAAGAATTAAGTCAAATTCATCTGTTAAGGCTTTTTCTACCGCTTCTTCACCGTTACTTACAATTTCGTACTCGACCGATAACGAGTCTAATAATAATTTAAATAAATATTGATTGTCTTCGACATCTTCAGCTACAAGTACGCGACCTGTCACTTCATTGGCTATAATACTTTCTTTTTCTTTATCAGCAATAAAGCCAAAAACTTGCCCTTGGTCTTGAGCCAAGTCCATTAGTGAATTAATTAACACTAGTTCTAGCTCATTATCATCGGCGGCTATATTAATATTTAAAACAAATTGACTACCCTTACCAACCTCGCTGGTGACAGTAATACCTCCACCTAATAACTTGGCTAGGTTTTTCGAAATAACCAACCCTAATCCAGTCCCCCCAAAACGTCTAGAAATACTCACATCGGCTTGCATAAATGGCTGAAATAATGATTGGGCTATTTCTTCAGTCATACCTATGCCAGTATCGGTAACGGTAACTTCTAATTGTGATTTATCAGCCAAATATTTAACATCTATATCAATGCTCCCAACTTTAGTAAACTTGATTGCATTACTGGCTAAATTCAATAAAATTTGTTTTAACCGTGTACTGTCTGTTCTTATATAACGAGGGATTGGATAAATATAATTGAATTTGAAATCTAAATGTTTATCCCACGCTTGAGTCGACAATAAGCTTACTACGTCGTTAAACAGTTCAAATAAATCAACTTGATTTACTTCAACCTCTAATTTATCAGCTTCAATTTTTGACACGTCCAATACGTTGTTAATAAGTGCTAACAAATGTTTACCACTAATTAAAACACGTCCTAATAAATCTAATTGATCTGAGCCTCTTGGTGAGTCAGCAATAACTTGCTCGGTAAAACCTAAAATAGCCGTTAGGGGCGTTCTTATTTCATGGCTCATATTAGCCACAAACGCGCTCTTTAATTCACTTGATTGCTCAGATGTTACTTTGGCTTTTTCTAATTCTATATTTGATTTTTCAAGCGCTTTATTGGTAGCTTGTAACTCTTCTGTTCTTTCTTTAACTTTATATTCTAATCGTAAACGTCCGTCGCGCTCTTTTTCTCGATAAACCACAAGTTGACGAACCATAACGTTAAATGCTGAAAATAATTCACTAAATTCATCTTCACTTTCTGTTGTAAGTTTTATATCAAATTTGCCTTGTGCTACTTTTTTCTTGGCATCGGCTAATTTTTTTATCTGTGAGATCACTAACCGTTGAGTACTGTAATAAACTAAAGATGAAGTAATAACGATTGAAAACAACACAATTACAAAAGTAATTAAACTTATTTCTGTTTTACTCTCTATTACATATTTTTTATCTTGCCCGTATAAAAACAAATACTTTTCTGACATTTTTTGTCCAGAAAAAAAGATTTGATTTGAACCAAGCTTAAACGTAGCTGATTGATTATATCGAGTAACGTCATGTAACTTTCTAAAGATATCACGAGGTATTTTTGAGCCCATTTCACCTTCAGGGTAACTAAACAATAAATTCCCAGCTAAGTCACTGATCATAAATTTATCGCCATTATCCTTAATTAGTTTTAACTTATCTTCCCAGCGCGGAGTAAAAATAACATTAACAAAACCTAAAATATGAGTTTTGTTATTATTATCCAATCTTAATATTGGTTGTTGGATCCCAATAAGAGGGCTTCCACCATTTAATGGCGTTATAAGCTGCCATTGCAGCTTTTTTAGTAACGGTAATTTGTTATTTAACACAGGTGTAGAATCTTTAACAAGACATTGAGGTAGCTCTTCACCCTTATCATTTATTAAGGTTAGTTGGCTAGTCTCTGGGTAAACTTGTGCAAACTTACGAAATTCAGCTTTAACATCGTTAACCGCATCATCAGTAATTTGATTAGATAAGGTATCTGAAAATTGTTTATTACTCGCCAGAAATTTAACGGCAGATTCAATATCATTTATATATAAATTGACCTGATTAACTCTGTACTTAATATCTGATTTTAATTTAATGTCTTCCAACTTATCTTGCGCATTCAAAGAATACTTATAAGCAAAAACACCCAATACAATTATAGGTATTAATATCAAAGGTAAAATTATTAAAAGTATTTTTTGTTGTAACCGCATTGTTAAATGCAAATTCCTTATTATGTACCTATTTATTCATTGATAAACATATAGATAATTATGTTGATTGCTGCCTAGCAGTCAAATCTATCGGCAACTAATGTTATTAGCTTTAAATATTGTCATATAGGGTTTCTATCCAACGTTTTTCGGTTATAAAACTCCAATCCCAAACTTTCCACTTTTCGCCTAAGCCAGCATCGATTAATTGTTGTTTTGATACACCAGCTTGTTTTTGTCTTTTTACAATACCTTTTGTGGCTTTTATCATATCAACAAACCGTTTGAAGGCTTTTTTATCCGTTAATTTGCCATGGCCTGGAATAATTTGAGCATCATCATTAATTTGACTAACTAACGAATCTAGATTGTTAATATAACCCGCAACACTACCGCCACTTTTAACATCTATGTAAGGAAAACGTGATTCAAAAAATAAATCACCTAAGTGCCACACATTGGCCTTCTCAAAAAAGATCACAGAATCACCATCGGTATGCCCTGCTGCTAAATGTTTAACGTGAATGCGCTCTCCATTTAAATGAAGCTTAATGCCTTGTTCATAAGTAACAACTGGTAAACCTATCCCTTTGTTATTAACGGACATACGTTTTCTAACATTTTCATGTGCTAAAACGCTTGCCGACTTTGCAAAATAATTATTAGAACCAGTATGATCACCATGATAGTGAGTATTTACTAAATATGTGATTTTGGTATTTTTGGCTTTGGTAACTTCTAGCAGTGCTGACTCTATTTTTGGTGCTAAAGGCTCAAACTGATCATCAATCATCAATGTACCGTCATCTCCAACTAATACACCGATATTGCCACCAGCACCATATAGCACGTACACATTGTCATTCACCTGTTTGGCTTCAATTTTCACGTCTTTAAATCTGTCATCGGCAAAAGTAGTCGAGCTAAAAAGAATAAATAACAAAACATATAAACAAGTGATTTTCATAACAACCCACATCTTATTGAAAGTAATCGTTTTACTACTATAGATGTTTTAGAACTAACTACCAATTATTATAACCATTACATTAAAAATAAGACGCACAAAAAAAGCCATACAAATGTATGGCCTTAGAAATATAAAATGAGAATAATTAAAGTACTGGATTAATAAACGCACCAAACAAGGCACTTATTGGTGCCGCCGATGGTTTACCGTGCTGCCAATCGCCACCTTCAACACCACTGCCAGCAATGTCGATATGGATATACGGTAATGGGTCGGCATCATTCACATCGTGTTTATCTAATCCAGAAACAATAGATAAGAATGCCATTGGGAATTGATGTCCTCTGGCAGTAACCGCTGACGGTCCATTATTTGATGATAATAAGTCATCTGCTTTGGTACGCGGTTGCACAAATTCATAATCTTCACGACGTGAACGCGATGTTTCACAAGGATCAGCTAATAAATCACCTTGTTCAACAAGCAATTCGCCATAACCATTAGCTTTAGATACGCCATTTTCTACTAATGCGGTATAAGGTCCAACCGAACGAGCTGCATGTCCCGTTAATGTTGCTACGGTAAATAACACAGGGTTAACTTCATCAAGTGCTTCTTCACGCAGTTTTGATAATAAGTCAGCCATTACCAAACGCCCTTCAGCATCTGTATTACCAATTCTTACGCGTATGCCTGAATGACCTGTGATGATCTCGTCTGATACAAATGCCTCTGCACCAATACTGTTTCTTACCGCTGCAATTTCAGCTACCACTTTAATACCAAGTGGCGCTAACTCTGCCACTGTTTTCATAAATCCAGCAACCGCTGCGGCACCACCTTTATCACGGCTCATACCAGCCATGTGTCCGCCTGTTTTTAAATCGGCACCACCAGTGTCATAAACAATGCCTTTACCAACTAGCATTAATGTTTTATTAATCTCACCTTCTGGTGTGTATTCCAAACGTATCACTCTTGGCTGATGGCGTTTTACTTCAATTGATGCTCTAGCAACAGCCCACATTAAAGGATATTCAGTTTGTATCTCAGCCATATCGTCGGTAATGGTTACCTGCACGTCTGTTTTATCAAATGCCTCTACACAATATTCAGCAAATTGTGGTGGCGACATACGTTCAGGCTCTGTGCCGCATAAATCACGGGCTACATATCGGCCACTCTCTAAAGCAGCAGCATCGCCCCCATTTAAGGTATTACTTACTACACCAACTAAAGAAATAGGTTCTATCGAGTCACCAAATGCCTCGCGCGCTTCTAACGGCTGCCACAATGCTTGAGAAAAGCCCAAATAAGAAACCATATCCGCATTTTGATATTCAGATTTGTCATTACCTAATACAAGAAGTAATGGTTTTTTTGCCCCCATAGTTAATACTAATGATGCGGCTTTTTTTGCAGCATCATAATAACTACGCACATCATCAAAATATCGATTTGTTTGGCCAATGGGAGCAAGGATCACTCGAGTTTGATTTACATCTTCCGATATAAAACTGGTTAATTCTTTATTAATACGTGAGTCAAACTCTGCTTGTTTGGTAATAATTTCGTTAAATGGCTCTGGTAGGACATTTATAAAGCTTTCGCCTATAACAACGAGTGCATCCCAAGATTTATCAGCTAACGCCGTAGTTAAATTAGAAATGATCATAGGTGTTGGGTAAGACATAGATACTCTCTTTGTAAGTGATTCTTTAAGTGTGTCGAAGATTGTAAAATAATGATGTTATTTTAAAGGGTTTTATCGAGGCTTAAAAGGTTATGGTTAATTATACTAGCTCAGGCCTGCTCAAATAATTGCAGTTGTTGTATCGCTTCTTTGCCATAACCAACACCTATACCAATTAATCTAATTTTATGGATAGGACGTTGCTTGGCTAGTTCCACCAACATTTCATGGCACAAGTCTAAGTTAAAATGACCATGCTGAGTTTCTTTGGTTTTACTGACAAAGTCATCAAATTTCAACTTTACCTGTAATTTAGTGATAGGTTTATTTTCTTTCGCAAGTCTGGTGTGTAGCCTTATTGATAGTTTATCTAACAGCTCAGCATTAACTTGCTCAATTTTAATATCATGCTCAAAGGTGGTTTCTACTGAGGTAGATTTAGACTCTCGGTGATTACATACTTCGCGTTCATCAATCCCTCTTACCCGATTAAATAAACTCACTCCCATTTTTCCAAACTTCTGCTCTAATTCGAGGAGAGTAAAGGGTTCTAAATCAATACAGTTTTCAATGCCAAAGTCTTTAAGCTTTTGTTGCATCACCTTGCCCACTCCAGGTATCGCTTTAACTGGTAACTTTTGTACAAACTCAATTACTTTATGCGGAGGAACAACACACATCCCATTAGGCTTATTAAAATCAGATGCGACCTTGGCAATAAATTTATTCACCGAGACGCCTGCAGAAGCTGTTAATCCCGTTTGTTTAAAAATTTCAGTTAAAATATCTTGTGCAATTAAGGTCGCGCTTCCGTTAAATAAAGTGCACTCGGTTACGTCTAAATAAGCTTCATCCAGAGATAAAGGCTCTATTAAATCAGTGTATTGTTGGAAAATTTCACGAATTTGATTTGATATGGACTTATACAAAGCCATTTGCATAGGAATAATTTGCAGTTCTGGGCATAGTAATTTAGCCTTTCTGGATGACATGGCAGACCGAACACCATACTGACGAGCTAAATAATTACTGGTACACAATACCCCACGTTCTGTATCGCCACCTACCGCTATAGGCACATTTTTTAATGCTGGATTTTCTCGCATTTCCACTGCGGCGTAATAACAATCCATATCTATGTGAATAATTTTCCTCATTAGTTGACTGTATAAAAAAACAGTTAACTTGGCAATTAATTTATTTTTAATTACAACATTATTTCCTCATAAAAAAATTACTATAGTTTATACTTATTCTATAAATATTTATTAAGGTACGGAATGAAGTCTCAATTATGCTTACTTGTTTTTTGCTTACTTTGTAATTGCGCTATCGCTAAGCAAGAGAGTTCTATAACTGCAATTGGCTTTGCCTCTCACCCAGCGGTCGTCAAAAACTACTTAAGCATTGTCAAAAAAGCCTATGCAAAAATTGGAATAAATCCAGATTTCATTCCTGTAAGTGATAGACGATCTATAAAAATGCTTAGCGAAGCAAAATTAGATGGGTTAGTTATCCGCGGTCAAAAAACTATGCTTCAGCACCCTAGCTTCATAACTGTCCCACCAATGTTAGGAGCGGCAGATATAAGATTAATTTGTCAACCAAAGTTGTTATGTAACAAAAGTCTGCTTGACAATAGCAGTAAAATTTTAGGTTTGGTGGGACAGGATGAGTATTATCAAGAATTATTAAATGAGAAAACTATCAATACGTACGAAGTAGTTGATTATCAACGCATGGAGAAAATGTTTCAGCAAAAAAAGTTAGATGCTATGATCATGGTATTCGACTTACATACTCAAGGTATTCCATCACCTGAGTTAAATACTTACCACCTAGATCAAGTAGAAGGCTTCCATATTATCCATAAGCGCTTTAGCCACTTAATCCCTAAACTTAGTAAGGCATTAGAAGAATCTTTAGCAGAGCATGATTTTATACAGGAATAGTTCGCAGTAAAAAAAGGACGCTCTCACGTCCTTCTTAATCCATATAATTACATTTGGTGTTGTTTACTACCAGCAACCCAAGTTTGTAGGACTTTTGTTTTCCAAATATCTTTTGGTTCAATATCAAAGATATCTTGGTCTATTAAAATAAAGTCTGCCCATTTACCTTTTTCTAATCCACCGAGTACTTTGTCTTGATGTGCACCGAAAGCTGCGTCTAACGTAAACGCTTTAAAAGCTTGCTCTATTGTTAATGATTCTTGTTTTATCCAGCCTTGCTCAGGCTGGTTGTCTCTGTCTTGTCTTGTTACAGCGGCATGTAATCCAAAAAATGGATTGGCAAGTTCAACTGGAAAGTCAGAACCAGCTATAACTTTACTGCCTTGTTTTAAGAATGTTTGCCAAGCGTAAGCACCTTTTAATCTTTTTTCCCCGATACGGTCTTGTGCCATATTTTTGTCTGATGTTGCATGAGTTGGTTGCATAGAAGGTAATACGTCTAACGTTTTAAAGCGTGGAATATCCTCTACATCAATAACCTGAGCATGCTCAATACGATTACGTAATTTTTTTGAAGAAGGTTTGTTTTTAAATGAGAATTCAAATTCATCTAACGCAATTTTATTTGCTCTGTCACCAATTGCGTGAATATTAACTTGAAAGTCATAATTAAAAATAATTTTATAAAGCTCTCTTAAGCGCTCAGGTTTTGTTAGCAATAAACCTCTATTTTCAGGATCATCATGGTAAGGCGCCAACATAGCTGCGCCACGGCTACCTAGAGCTCCGTCACCATAAATTTTAACACTACGAATAGACAGCATGTCGTTATCATCTTCTATATATCCATGCTTCAGCATTTCTTCTAGTTTGTCATCTGTTGCGGCTAACATGGCATAAACACGTACTTTAAAGTTGTCAGCCTTGATTTGATCTTGTAAAAAATGGTAGCTGTCGTGATCGATACCAGCATCATGAACACTAGTTATACCTAACTCTAATAAGTGTTGATTCACTTTATTAAACGCAGCTAAACGTTCTGTGTCTGTTTGTTTTGGTACTTTTTCCCACACTAGGTTTTCAGCGTTATCAATTAACACACCTGTGGGCTCACCGGTTTTATCTTTGACTATTTCTCCACCATCAGGGGAAATAGTATTCCGAGTTATGCCAGCGAGTGACATAGCCTTTGAATTTAACCAAACAGCATGACCATCTACTCGGCCAAGTACTACTGGTTTATCAACGATATATTCATCTAAATCTTTTGCTGTTGGGAATTTTTTACTTGGCCATAGTACTTGATTCCAGCCTCGACCTTTAATCCAAGTTAGCTCTGGATTTTCTTTTGCGTATTCAGCTACTTTAAATGCGGTTTTTTGCTTTGATGGGATATCACGAACATCTACTTGCAGTAGATTAAATCCTAAACCTAAATAGTGACCATGACCATCCACTAAGCCTGGCAACATGGTTTTACCTTCTCCATCAATTACGATGGAATCTGGATAAGATTTTTGTAAATTATCACCTATTGCTATAACTTTGCCATCTTCAAATACTAGGGCTGAAAATTTAGTTAACTCGCTACTGTTCAAATAGGTATAACCTTTAACATTATAAATTAAAGTTGCTTGCGATAAAGTGGCAGTGGAAATAACAGTTAAAGTAAGTAACAGGCTTGTTCGAATAATTTTAATTATATTTAACTTCATACTAAGCTCTTAATTTGCGATTTAAATTAAGTCTTACGTTAAACAATTGATAGTTATATAACAATAACTATTGCTACATTTAGCAGGTATAAGAAGTTAAAGCAGTTTAATTAGTCCCTTTACTGAAGTAATAAAACTGCTCTGTAAGTCTAAATTTAATAAAAATAATGGCCAAGATAAATAGTTAACGCATAGCCAATTGTATAAGCAACTAACAATGCAGGGATATAGCGGCAGTATGAAAAGAATGTAATTTCTTTTATTTTACTCATCGCAATAATACCCGACGCTGAGCCGATAACTAATAACGAGCCACCAACTCCAACAGCGTAGGTTAAACCGAGCCATTGAGCTGAATTAAGTACAGGCTCTGCTTTTAACAATGCTGCGGTAAGTGGCACATTATCTAGTAAAGATGAACCTATCCCAGCGACATAATTAGAATACATAGGGTCAAACTGAGCATATAGCTGAGTGACCATTTGTAAAACACCTATCTCTTTTAACATACCAACTAACAATAATATTCCTAAGAAAAACAACAAGGTATCAAACTCTATTTGACGTATATATTCCAAGACTTCACGTTCTTGCTTATCGTTTTTGTACATTTGACCGACTAGGAACATAATTGACAAACCAGTCAAAAAAGTCAGTACCGGGGGAATGGCAAAAAATACGTTAAACAGCATCGTACTTAAAATTGTACTAAAGAATATAATAGCAATAAGCACATCAACGGTTTCATATCCTTTTTTCGCTGGTGTGGTCATCACTTGGCCTTTCAAACCTATCGAAAAAATACCAGCTAAAAACAACACACTAACCAATGAAGGTAAAAGTAGCATAAATAGCTGAGATATCTGTAAATGCCCTTCAAGATAGATCATCAGGGTAGTTACATCACCGGTAATTAACGCAACACCACCAGAGTTAACCGCAAAGACAACTAAAACAGCCATCCTAAGTTTGGTTCTAGCATCGACATTAAACGACTGTAATAACGTAAGAGAAACTAATGTAGCGGTAATATTGTCACAAATGGCTGAAAGTAATAATGAAAATAGAGCCACTAAAAACATAATAATAGTTATTGATGCCTTGGCTGGAAATAGTCTTTGCACGGCCATTTGGATAACGCCTTTGCTGTTAAGGTAAGCAACAAAAGTCATAGTGGACATTAAGAAGAGCCACAACACAGCAATTTCTAATAAATTTTCCTCAAGGCTATGATTTATAAATTCTTGTTGGCTAGGTTCAGCACTAATGAATAAGATAATCCAAGACAAGCATCCCAGAAGCAAAGTAGTTTTTGCTTTATTAATATGAGTAATTTCTTCAAACACGATGGATAACAATGCTAACAAAGCAATAAAGATAAGGGAGTATTCCAACATAAAACCTCTCAAGGTCTAATACCAATTGTATTAATGAATTGATTAGTTCAATTGGTATAATAGTAGAGCAATTGCTCTAGGGAAATCTATGGGGCGAACTATATATGAAATCAAGCTGCATGAAAAGTAACAAATTGGTAATAAAAAAGCACCAGACTTAGTAGTACTGGTGCTTTGATCTATTTATGAAATTGGTACAAATCAAATAATTTTATTTTGTTTCCAAGCTTGTTCTTTATCGATGCGAGCTTGTCTTT
Organism: uncultured Psychrosphaera sp.; assembly: GCF_947500655.1. GTDB lineage: Bacteria > Pseudomonadota > Gammaproteobacteria > Enterobacterales > Alteromonadaceae > Psychrosphaera. The sequence continues at coordinate 20,702 of NZ_CANMSK010000004.1, forward strand.
CACGCTCTAAACGTTTGTCACAAGGATTGTCACAATTACAAGCTTTCTCAATCCCTAATGCACCTAATCCACCGCAACTTCCCGCGATAGATTTTTTCTTTACTAAGTAGCCAATCGACATTGCAGCGAAAACCACTAACAACATGATCAATGTTAATAAAAATATTTGCATCAATAACCTCTACTTTTGGTCTACTATTTTTTCTCTAAATACTGTTTAAATTGTACCGTTGCTTGTTCTTTAAAGCCATCATCAGTTTTTGAAATTAAATAAACCGCTAAATTATGTTCCTTAGCAAATTCAAAAGCTTTCTCTGTTCCCATCACCATCATCGCAGTTGATAAGCCATCTGCGGTCATAGATGAAGGGTGAATAACGGTAACAGACACTAACTTATGAGCAATCGGTTTACCTGTATGAGGGTCAATAATATGCGAATAGCGCACACCATTATCTTCAAAGTAAATTCGATAATCGCCAGAAGTTGCCACTGCATTATCTTGAGGAGCAATAATTTGTTGTATCACTCTCTCATTTGAGATTGGTTTTTCAATCGCAACATGCCAAGCTTCTCCACCGACCTTAGTACCTTTTAATCTCATCTCGCCACCAATCTCAACTAAGTAATTAGCAAAGCCTTGGCTTTCAATGTGATCTGCAACCACATCAACACCATAACCTTTTGCGATAGTAGATAAGTCTACATACAAGTCAGGAATTGATTTAGATAACAGGTTACCTTTAAGTGATAGTTTATCTAAGCCAATACGCTGTTTAGTCGCATTAAGAACTTTGTCTGTCGGAATAACGTCTGGACGGTGTTCTGGTCCAAAACCCCATAGATTAACCAAAGGTCCAACGGTTACATCTAGTTTTCCGTTACTAAGTTGTCCCAAGCGAATAGCTTCTTTGACAACTCGCTTAAGTCCATCAGAAATTTCAATTCCATCTAATGACTTAGATGAATTAAACAAAGAAAGTTCAGAGTCTGGAATATAAGTCGACATTTCTTGGTTAACTTGTACCAATAGAGCGTCTATTTGAGATTTTAATTGGGCTGGGTCAAAAGAGTCAGTGGTGACTATTTTAATATTATAGGTTGTGCCCATTGTTTTGCCTTGCAGCAAAATAGGTTCGACTTTAGTTTCTTGAGTACAAGAAACTAAAAAGGCCAGCCCCATAAGGGCCAGCCAGATTTGTCCTAATATCTTCTTAGGCATAACTTTGATTATCCACCAAAGTCATCTAGTAAGATATTCTCGTCTTCAACACCTAAGTCTTTTAGCATGTTAACGACGGCAGCATTCATCATTGGAGGACCACACATGTAGAACTCACAATCTTCCGGCGCTTCATGATCACGTAAGTAGTTCTCAAATAACACGTTATGAATAAAGCCAGTGTAACCTTCCCAGTTATCCTCTGGTTGAGGATCAGAAAGTGCTACATGCCATTCAAAGTTGTCATTTTCAGCAGCCAACATGTTGTAATCATCTTCATAAAACATTTCACGTAATGAACGAGCACCATACCAGAAGCTCATTTTACGTTTTGTTTTCAAACGTTTTAATTGGTCAAAGATATGAGAACGCATTGGAGCCATACCAGCACCACCACCAACAAATACCATTTCAGCATCAGTATCTTTAGCAAAGAATTCACCAAATGGACCAGAAATCGTTACCTTGTCACCCTTTTTAAGGTTAAAGATATACGATGACATTTTACCAGCAGGTAAATGTAATCTTCCAGGAGGCGGCGTAGCGATACGCACGTTCAGCATAATAATGCCTTCTTCTTCTGGATAGTTAGCCATTGAGTATGCACGAATAGTTGGTTCATCAACTTTCGCTTCAACATCAAAGAAACCAAAGTGATTCCAGTCGCCACGGTATTGCTCATCAATATCAAAATCTGAATACTTAAGTTCATAAGCAGGCGCTTCAATTTGAATATAACCACCGGCACGGAATGGAACAGACTCGCCATTTGGTATTTGAAGCTTAAGTTCTTTGATGAAGGTTGCTTTGTTATCGTTAGAGATAACTTCACATTCCCACTGCTTAACACCAAAAATTTCAGGCTCTAATTCGATATCCATGTCTTGCTTAACAGCAACCTGACAAGATAAACGACAACCTTCTTTCGCTTCTTTTTTCGTAATGTGTCCTTCTTCGGTAGGTAGAATATCTCCACCACCAGAATGAACATGTACACGACATTGGCCACAAGTACCACCGCCGCCACAAGCTGAAGGAATGAAGATACCTTTATCAGCCAACACATTTAATAATTTACCACCGGCTGAAGCAACTACTGTTTTATCAGCTTCACCGTTGATTGAAATTGTGACATCACCTGAAGATACTAACTTCGACTTAGCGAATAAGATCACTAATACCAAAGCTAATACTATTGCGGTAAACATCGATACGCCGAGAATGATTTCCATCGACTTTTCCTTTAATTCTATCTAAGGGTTTTAAGACTCATTAATGACTCTTAAAACCGACATTAACCTTACAGAGAGATACCACCGAAAGAAAGAAAGCCAAACGCCATCAATCCTGCAGTAATAAACGTAATACCCAAGCCTTTTAAACCAGCTGGCACATCTGAATATTTCATCTTCTCACGAATACCTGCTAGCAATACGATAGCAAGCGCCCAGCCGATACCAGAACCGATACCGTAAACCACACTTTCACCAAGTGTTAAGTTTTTCGCAACCATAAAAGAAACCGCACCAAATATTGCACAGTTAACTGTTATTAATGGAAGGAAGATACCTAACGCATTGTATAAAGGTGGAAAGTACTTATCTAAAATCATTTCAAGTATTTGAACCAATGCTGCAATAACACCGATAAATGTAATGAATGATAAGAAGCTTAAGTCAATTGACTTGGCTGGATCTGTAATTCCCATAATGTCATCTAACGCACCTGGCGCTAATATGCTTTGGTAGATGATTTGGTTAGCAGGAACTGCAAGACCAAGTACCGCAATAACGGCAACACCAAGACCAATAGCTGTGCTTACTTTCTTAGACACCGCTAAGAAAGTACACATACCTAGGAAAAATGATAAGGCGATATTCTCAATGAAAATCGTTTTAATTAATAAACTTAAATAATGTTCCATCTAATTTAGTCCTTCTCTACTTGCTCTGGTTTCCACTGACGGATAGCCCAGATGATCAAACCAATGATGAAGAAAGAGCTAAATGGCAATACCAATAAACCGTTTGCTTGATACCAACCGTCGTTTTGAATTAACGGAAGGATCTCAATACCAAACAAGGTACCAAAACCAAATAGTTCACGGAAAAACGCAACTGTAATTAAGATAGCGCCATAACCTAAGCCGTTACCTATACCATCAAGGAAACTAACAACCGGCTTTTCTTTCATAGCAAAAGCTTCGGCACGTCCCATTACGATACAGTTGGTGATAATCAAACCAACAAATACCGATAGTTCTTTAGATAACTGGTAAGAGAAAGCTTTTAATACTTGGTCAACAACAATAACCAATGACGCGATAATCGCCATTTGCACAATAATACGTACACTTGATGGTATAAAGTTGCGGATCATAGAGATGAACAAGTTAGAGAATGCCGTTACTAAAATAACAGCTAAACTCATAACAATAGCGTTAGCCATTGAGCTGGTTACCGCAAGTGCAGAACAAATACCTAATACTTGTAATGCAATCGGGTTATTGTCAACGATAGGGCTCGTTAATACTTTTTTAGCATCTGAAGACATTATTTCATCCCTCCATTAGAGTTTGCTGCAAGGTACTTTTCAATGAAAGGACCGTAACCTTGTTTGCTAAACCAGAACTGAAGTGTACGAGTTACCCCATTACTTGTTAATGTTGCACCAGATAATGCATCCACACCGTGAACATCACCAGCTTTAGCACCACCTTTTACAAGTTTAATAACAGGTTCACCAGAGTCGTTATAGATTTTTTTACCTGGCCATAAAGCTTTCCATTTTGGGTTCATAACTTCTGCGCCCAGTCCTGGAGTTTCTCTATGATCAGAGTAAACCACACTGCGAATTGTATTTAGATCAGCTTCAAGGCCAACGTACCCGTACATTAAGTCCCATAAACCAGAACCAACGATAGGTAAAACAACCGTTTCAACAGCGCCAGCATCATTACGTACTAAGTAAACAACCGCATCATTTGATTGACGACTGATACCAGCAGGATCATTTTCTAGTTTCTCTGATTTTTCTGAGTCACGTGCATTACGACGTTCATCAAATAAAACCGGGTCACCTTCAATAAACTCACCAGAGGCCAAATCAATCATTTTAGCTTCTACGTATTTATTAAACGTAGCAACGATGCTTTTAGGATCTTTACCTGAAGCTTCTAATAAGTTAGACGCTTCTAAGATTTTAGTTTGTTGGTCTAATAGTTTATTCGCAACTTGCAATGGCTTTAATTGCACTGCAGAAAACGAAACTAAAATTGCACAAACAACACAAACGATAAATACGAAACCAACCGTTTTACCAAATGTTTCTTTGTTTTTATCAGAAGAATCAGACATTACGAGCAAGCCTCCGTTTAATATTGCCTTGCACAACAAAATAGTCGAACAAAGGAGCAAATAAATTAGCAAATAATATAGCTAACATCATACCTTCTGGGAAAGCAGGGTTAACAACACGAACTAACACAACCATCAAGCCGATTAATAAGCCGTAGTAGAATTTACCTTTGTTAGTAAATGATGCTGATACTGGGTCAGTCGCCATAAAGAAGGCGCCAATTGCCCAACCACCAAGCACTACATGCCAGAACCAAGGCATTTGAAACATTGCATTAGTGTCACTGCCAATCATGTTGAATATAGTAGAAGTGATTATTGTACCGGCGAATACACCAGCAACAATTCTCCACGACGCTATACGAAGATAGATAATGAACAAACCACCAATTAATAATGCTAATGATGATACTTCACCAACTGAACCAGCAATGAAACCGTAGAACGCTTCTGTCCATAATGCCACATTGTTGTAATCAATTGATCCAGCAACGCCTTGACTTAACATAGTCGCACCAGAGAAAGCATCCGCAGCAACCCAAACCGCATCACCTGAAATTTCAGCAGGATAAGCAAAGAATAGGAAAGCACGACCAGCAAGGGCTGGATTTAAGAAGTTACGACCCGTACCACCAAAGATTTCTTTAGCGATAACAACACCAAATGTAATACCTAAAGCGGCTTGCCATAATGGAATTGTTGAAGGAAGAATTAATGCAAACAAGATTGAGGTAACAAAGAAGCCTTCGTTAACTTCATGTTTACGTACAGAAGCAAAAATAACTTCCCAGAATCCACCAACAAGAAATACTGTTAGGTAGATAGGTAAGAAGAAACATGCGCCGTACCAAATTTTAGTAGCCCAACCAGCTTCTGCGGTTAGTTCGCTACCAAATAAGCTAAACAAGCTCACTTGCCATGTATCTGGAACTGAGTAACCAGCTATCAAAGCATCTACAGCTTGATGACCAACGTTAAACATACCAAAAAACATTGCAGGAAATAATGCTAACCAAACCATGATCATGATGCGTTTTAAATCAACACTATCACGTACGTGTGTTTGGCCTTTATTTACTAAACCTGGAGTATAAAAAATAGTTGCTGCTGCTTCATACAGTGCATACCATTTTTCGTATTTTCCACCTGGTTCAAAATTAGGTTCTATTTTTTCTAAATAACTCTTAAGACCCATGACTAACCCTCTTTTTCAATCGTCGTTAGGCAATCACGAAGAATTGAACCGTATTCATATTTGCCTGGGCAAACAAATGAACAAAGTGCTAAATCTTCTTCACCTAATTCCAAACAACCTAATGTTTGCGCAGAGTCTGTATCACCAGAGATAATATCTCTTAGTAATAAAGTAGGCAGAACATCTAATGGCATAATGCGTTCGTAGTTGCCAATTGGCACCATAGAACGATCTGAACCATTGGTTGTTGTCGTCATGTTGAATAACTTTTTAGGAGATAAGTGACCTAAGAAAGTACGTGTAATTGAGAATTTTTTAGACCCAGGCACAGCCCAACCTAAAAATTCTTTTTCACGGCCTTCGGCTAATACAGAAATTTGTAGACTATAACGATGTAAGTAACCATGAACACCCATTGCAACTGTGCCAGCTAATACTGAACCAGAAACGATACGGTTTTCACCATCTTCTAACTCACCAGATGTTAAATCGGCAGTAGATGCACCTAAAACAGTACGAATTAAGCGAGGATTTTTAACTACAGGACCGGCTAGAGAAATAACGCGTTCGTTATAAACTTCACCAGTTAAGAATAATTGCCCGTAAGCAATAACTTCTTGGTAATTAATGTGCCAAACTTTCTTAGTCGCAGATACAGGATCAATAAAGTGGATATGTGTACCAACTAAACCGGCAGGATGTTTACCCGCAAATTCATGGACAGCAACTTTATCGCCAGAAGCTTGAACAGAAGAACCAGCCGCTTTTGCTACATTTACTTTTCCGTCAGTTAATTGTGCTAAAACAGCAAGACCTGCGTTAAACGCGTCTTGTTGCTCTGCTATAATTACGGCAGGATCAGCAGCTAATGGATTGGTATCCATAGCATTAACAAAAATTGATACTGGAGTAGAACCAACCGCTGGTACTTTATCGAATGGACGAGTGCGTAATGCAACCCATTGTCCAGATTCAACAAGTTGCTCAGCAACTGCTTCACGAGAGAGAGATGAAATCGCATTGGCTTGGTGTTTTGCAAATGTAATTTGCTCATCACCTGCCACTTCAATCACGACAGATTGAAGTACACGTTTTTCACCACGATTAACTTCTTTGATTACGCCAGAAGCGGAAGCAGAGTATTTAACGCCAGGGTTCTTTTTATCTTCAAAAATAACCTGACCTTTTTTAACGCTGTCTCCTACCTTAACATACATCGTCGGACGCATGCCGTGGTATTCTTCACCAAGCGTAGCAACAGTTTTAACTGTTGGGCCATCATGGATGGCTTGTTGTGGAGCTCCCTCAATAGGAAGGTCCAATCCTTTTTTTATGTTGATCATACGCATATGCACTGTTTAAGTTGAAAGATACTGATTTTAAAACATCCACGAGATCACAGTCTCGCAAACACCCGTAAAAATTAATTCGTAAAAAAATGTTACTTCCACGTTAGCCCCAAAGTGTAGCACTTAACGCCCCTTTCTGACCAACCTAAATTTCAAAAATTTTAGCCAAGACTCTAATTATTGGAGATATTTTATTCAAAAAGACTAATTAATTTATCCCCTAGAAACACAAAAACCGAATGAAACAGTGGAATCATTCGGTTTATTATCATTAGATTAGGGGCTGTTTGCCTTTTATTTTACGTAACGCTGGCGGCTATTTGTTGCATCCAGCGAGGCAGAAGACTCGCGAATAGTGGTTCTATTTAAGTGTCTGATAACGAAGTCGGGGTGACAAATAGACCCAGCCCTTCGGGTTGAGGTCAAATTATCCCCACTCTTTGTTATAAACATACTTATTTAATCCACTAAACCTCGATGTTTATGCCGCGCTTGGGAATAATTTTCCACTCAAGATTTCGTAAAATAAAAGATAAACAGCCCCTGCATTTAAACTAAATTATTTAGAGCAACATCTGGATTTGCATCGGCATCATAATCAACATTGTCGTAATCAAAGCCAAACAAGCGTAAAAATTCCTGATGGTAGCCTTTATAATCTGTTAGTTCGTCAATTGTATCGGTATCTACTGCATCCCAAACCGCTTGAACACGTGATTGAATATCATCTTCAAGTTCTTTATAGTTTTGGAATAAGTGGCCGCCAGCATCCAATCTTGGGCTGTCGTTAAACAAGTTCTCTTTAAATAAAGCGGTAATTTGTTCAATAACACCTTCATAAGTACCGTCTTTTTTCATTACTTTAAATAATGCTGATATATAAAGAGGCATAATTGGGATGGCTGAACTTGCTTGCGTCACCACGGCATTTAATGAAGAAACATAAGCAGAACCATTTAGATTTGATGTTGATTGCTTTATTGCTGTCACGGCACGGTCTAAGTCTTCTTTCGCTTTACCGATAGTTGCATGACCGTAAATAGGCCAAGTCAATTTTTTACCTATATATGTATAAGCTGTGGTTTTAAAATCTTGAGCTAGTACATCTGCATCTTTAAGTGCATTGATCCACAACTCCCAATCTTCGCCGCCCATCACTTTAATTGTGTTATCAATTTCATCTTGGTTGGCCGCTTCTACTGATATTTCATCAATAGTACGTTTTGACGTATTTAGATTTTTAGTAGTAACTGAATTACCAATTGGTTTTAACGTGGAAGAGTAAACTTCACCCGTTTCTGGATCTGTTCTTCTTGGTGATGCTAACGAATATATAACTAAATCAATTTTTCCCATATCAGCTTTAATGGTATCAATTGTTTGTTGTTTTATTTCATTTGAAAATGCATCACCATTTATATTCTTGGAATATACGCCAGCTTCATCCGCTGCGTTTTGAAAAGCCACTGTATTGTACCAACCAGCTGACCCGGTTTTCTTTTCTGTACCTGGCTTTTCAAAGAAAATACCTAATGTATTAGCCCCGTGTCCGAATGTAGAAACAATACGAGAAGCTAAACCATAACCAGTAGAAGCTCCAATAACTAACACATTTTTGGGACCATTTTCTGAAAAGTCATTTTGTTTTACATATGCAATCTGGCGATTAACACTTTCGGCACAACCTGTTGGATGTGCATTAGTACAAATAAATCCACGAACTTTTGGTTTAATAACCATGATTAAATCCTGTCTAAAAAAAACGTTAAATAAATAATTTGTGGTGAGTCTACTACTGTTCTGCAGAAAAACAGATCAGACTTCCTAAATATATATCTGCATTTATATGTAATACGTACTGAACGCCGCTATTATCAACAATGTAAAACAATCCTTCAAATGTAAAATGGGCATTTAAAGCTAGTAATTACCTATCAATCACTCTTTTATAGGTAAAAAAGCCACTAAAACAGATTAAATAAAATTATTTTTAATCTACTTTATTTTTATACCCAAGAGCGCTAATTAAAGCAAATTACTAATAAAATCATGAATTAACCCTGTCATAAATTTGTAACTTAATTACAAAAACAAACAAAACCCATGAAATCCGCCTCAATTTATGTAATTTAATTACATAATTGTATTTACAATACAAATTTAATTAGTATAATTACTCTACATTAGAATATTTACTCTAGTTAACCAATTTACAAACTTAATATATAAACAAGGTGATTTATTATGAAAAACGTATTTACAGCATTACTTTTAACATTTGTCAGTTCACAAGCATTAGCAACTCAATCAGATTATAAATTTGTAGCACTTGATGAAACAACTGCAACAGATTTATGTGTATCAGCAGCTACAGTTGGTTATTTTGAAACTAAAAAAATAGCAAGACGTGCGGCATGGTTTAATGAAGTTGAATTCATTACTACAAAATGTAATGGATTATCTATCCGTCAATTTGCTAAAAAATATACAGAAATGGCAAATACTGCAGTTACTGAAGAAGCAACTCAAACTGTTTCTTATAAATTCAAAACAGTTGATAACTCAGAAGAAAGTCAAATTTGTGCAGTTGCAGCTAAAGACGGCATGAAGCAAGCAATTAACTTAGGTGGATTGTCAGCTAAATTAATTACTTGTAATGGTATGCGTATTGAATCATTCGCACGTAGATTTAGTAACTCTTAATTCATAGCTACAAACAAAAATGCGACTTCTTAAAAGCTACATTTTTGTATAACTTAATTACTAATTAGTTAAGTTTAGATTTCATAGTTTCATCACCTTTGCTTCCCCCTAAACAATTGGGGGAATCAGGTGCTGCAAATTGTAAGTTCCACTCTTCAACCGTATAAGTATGAATCGCTAAAGCATGAATATGGTTTGCTAATTCATCCGCTAAACACCCATTGACTAATCTATGTCGTTGGATCAATCGCTTCCCTGCAAATTCATTCGATACTACAACTACTTTAAAATGTGATTCACTACCTTTTGGTACATTATGTTTTGAACTTTCATTTTCTACCGTTAAATGTGTAGGTGAAAACTGAGCATTTAGTTTATCTGTAATTTGTGTTTGAATTTTCATATTAAATCTTATCTTGTTGATCTTTGTTTATGGTAACCAATTAAGCACTCTATGAATAACAAAGATTACATTAATCACTTTGTAATATATTACGAAAGGTTAAACTAATTCGACCTTGCGTTACTTTTTTTCTTGCCGGAACTGCATGTTTATAACTGGCCTGTACACCAGGTTGCATTAACAATAAGCTACCATGCCCTAACTCTATATTAATAGTTTCTGCCAAATCATTATGCTTAACTTGAAAATTTCTTTGAGCACCAAAACTAACCGTTACCACGGCAGGCGAAGGACCAAGTTCTTTTTCATCGTCAGCATGCCATCCCATTTTATCGTTACCGTCTCGGTATAAATTGACCAGCGCAGAATTAAATTCTTTCCCAACAAGCTTTTCCACTTGAGTTTTAACGTCTAAGACATAAGGATCCCAATCAACTGCTTTAAACAATTTTCCACTATATTGATAATGCATTCCAATATTACCCATCCAACATTGTAATCGAGGTACTAAATGTAGTTTTCCATAAACTTCAACCCGAGGCTGTTGCCAAGTGAGATTATAAAATAAGTACTCAAATGCATCATCCGCTGCTTTTTCTTTGACGAAATTAGGTACATATCTAAAACCTGAAGGTAAATCTAAGGTTTTATCCGTTATTTCGTCATCTAATTCAAATAAATCGAATTGCAAAATTTACATCGCTGCTTGGGAATGGGACAATAAGGCAATGATAATTAGTTCTTCACTAAACGGCGAGTAAAATATGAACGTACAATGGCAAATAATCGACAAGCAATATGACTTGTTTCGTTTCCCTAAAGGGCAACATGACAAATCTTTACAGGCTTGGGATAGTGCTGATGAGTTAGTGGTAGAACATTTACTCGCTAGTGGCGAAATAAACACTGAAAATTTACTTATTTTAAATGATAACTTTGGCGCATTAGCTGTCGCCCTTAATCATTTATCACCAACTATTGTTACTGACTCTTATGTAAGTCAGCAAGCCATTTTACAAAACTGTGAAGCTAATCAACTTTCAGCACCACAGATGTTAGATAGCTTAGAAAAATTACCTGAGTCTAAAACAGTTATCCTTAGACTAACTAAGAATATGGGTTTTCTAGAATATCAACTTGGTCAAATCAGCCAACTAGCTGAACCTTGCCAAATTATTGCAACGGGTAAAACAACGTTAGTTACTAAAGGTGTTTTAGCTTTATTTGAAAAGTACTTAAAAAATGTAACAACGAGTTTGGCTAAGAAGAAAAGTCGTCTTATATTTGCTGAGCACGATAACTCAATACAAGTACCTGAAAGTAAATACCCAGTAACGGTTGCTTGGCCAGAGAAATCTCTCGATGTTAAGTCACACGCAAACGTATACAGTAAAGAGCAAATAGATATTGGTGGTCGCTTTCTAGCTGAAAACTTACCTGAGTTAACAAGAAACCAGATAATAGTCGACTTAGGCTGTGGTAATGGCTTAATTGGCCTTTCTGCTCTACATCAGGCAAAGGAACGTAACATTGACATTAATGTGAAGTTTCTTGATGAGTCATTTATGGCTGTAGATTCAGCAAAATTAAATGTTGCTGAGCAATTTGAAACACAACTTGAGCAGTGTGAATTCACTGCAACTGATTGCTTGACCGGTGAAGAGCCTCAGTCATTAGATTTAATCTTGTGTAACCCTCCTTTCCATCAGCACAACACTATTACTGAACATATTGCGCTGCAAATGTTCACTCAAGCGAGAGAAATGCTTAAAAATGGTGGGAAAATATTTGTAGTAGCGAATAATCATCTACATTATTCTTACCATTTAAAAAATATCTTTGGTGGATTTAAAGTTCATAGAAAAAACACTAAATTTACCATTTATAAATGTACTAACCACTTGGAGCCTAAATAACCATGTTAAAAAAATTACTTATACTTGCTCTTATATCTAATGTTTACGCTTGTGCGAACAAAGCAACCCCTGTGGTAATTGCGCCTGAGCAAACCATAAATAAACAATTTATGAGTGTTAAAAGCATCCAGTTTAATGATCTAAGAACTAACAAAGCGTTAGCGGTTATTAATGGTGAAAGCTTACCACTAACTAAAGATTTAGTTAGTGTTATGCAAGATTGGTTATCTAATTCAATGGAAACTAATCAAAACGGCAATAAAGTATTAACAGTCAACTTACTTTCTTTCGGAAGTTTCATAAAACAAGAAACCGTTTCATTCAGCATGGAATCAGTGTTGGAGTGGGAGCTTAAGTTAGAATCAAAAAAAGGTACTTGGACTAAGTCATATCAAACAACTATGGCAGAAGAAGGCCCTTTATCAGCCGACAATACAATAGTAGAGCGTCATTTAAATAAGCTAGCAGCGGTATTACTAGAAAAAAGTTTAAATGATCCTGAATTTAATCAAGCTATTTTTAAATAGCTTTTAAATACTTAATCTAGCTCTACTTAACTTTTGGTTAATTGATATGAAACATTTGTTATTTACTTTAATACTTAGCCTCTTCGTAGCTAACAGCCAAGCAGCTGTGCAACCTACAGGTGAATACATTCAACCTGACAACTTATTTCCTAAAGTTATGTTTGTAACCTCTTTAGGGGATATAACCGTTGAATTAGATAGAATGAAAGCAGCAATTACTGTAAATAACTTTTTAAGTTATGTAGCGGCTAAACGATATGAAGACACGATATTTCATAGGTTAGAGCATAACTTTGTTCTCCAAGGTGGTGGTTACACTACAAAAATGGAAAGTATCAAAGCATTTCCCACTATTGTTAACGAGTCTGGTAATGGTATTAAAAACGATCAGTACACTATATCAATGGCTCGACAATACACTCCTCATTCAGCCACAAGCCAATTTTTCTTTAATTTGGCTGATAATGATAGTTTAAATCCAGGCAGAAACTGGGGATATACTGTTTTTGGTAACATAGTTGCAGGTGAAGATGTATTGGAAAAACTTGAGGGAATTGAAACAGATATCTCTCCAGAGCTAGGTTGGCCAAGCTTTCCCACTAAAAAAATAGTACTTATTAAAGTACAAATATTGGCCGAATAGTAATATCTGACTATAATGAGTCTTAACGTATGTATGGTTACAACCAACATACAGAAGTGTTTTTCCCTTTAACTATAATAACGCTAGGGAGGGAGTGTGGTAGATACTCAGCGGTTCATTAATAAAAAAGCGTTTCAGTTAACTAATTATGCGGCAGCTTTAGTTGATGGGATTATTCCATCAACAGAAGTGGATTTGTATTGTTGGGATACTATTGAAGAGTGGTCACAATTTACACCAGTGACCCTTAAAGTATCACCAATGGAAAGTGCATTTTGGTATTTGTTGTACCAGATCACTTTTTGGAATCCTAAAGAGATCAGAACATGTCCGGTTCTGAAGTCAGAAGTCGACTCCTGTATCGATTTTCTAAGGGGCGATGGAATTTACCCTGATTTTTGTTCAGGTATTCGTCCTTAATTACTTGACCTCTGATGAAATGTTATAAACAATCAGCCTTTAGTTTTCTAATAGGCTGATTTTTTTTGTCATTACTTTCCATTAAAACTGCAATTTCATCCACCTTCGCTGTTTATTTAGAACGAAATGTCATTCGTTTATTTTTTCTAGGCTTTTCAGCGGGTTTACCAATTCTCTTAGTTTTTTCTAGTTTATCTTTTTGGCTGAGAGAAGCTGATGTGGATCGCTCAACTATCGGTTATATGAGCTGGGTAGCTCTGGCTTATGGTTTTAAATGGATATGGTCACCCGCAGTAGATAAAATCACTTTGCCACTTATTAGTGGCTTATTAGGTCGCAGACGTAGTTGGCTATTACTTACGCAAGTTTGCTTAATCATTAGCATTTGCTCTATGGCTCTTATTAACCCACAGATAAACCTCTATTATGTACCTTTTGCAGCTATCGCAGTCGCTTTCTTTTCTGCAACACAAGATATTGTTATAGATGCTTTTAGAATAGAATCAGGTGATGATAAACAACAAGCGGCTATGGCTGCAACCTATCAGATAGGTTATCGCTTTGCGATGATTGTTGCCTCGGCAGGTGTTTTATTATTGGCCGCCACTTTTGAAACAAATACAAACTATGATTACCTTGCATGGCAAAAAGCTTATTTAATAATGGCTTTGTTAATGGGAATTGGTTTGCTCACTACCTTATTATCACCAGAGCCGACTTCTGATGTTAGCCTGCCTGCTAAGCCCGATACACAATCGAGTTCCTCAAGTCCCATTGGTTTTATACTTATGTTAAGAGGAGCGTATGTTACGCCTTTATTAGAGATAATATCGCGTTATAAATGGCATGCGGTTGTACTTATTATATTAATAGCAACTTACCGAATATCCGATATTGTGATGGGCGTAATGGCAAATGTGTTCTACGTTGACATGGGTTACACCAAATCTGACATTGCTTTGGCTTCAAAAACTTACGGCCTAATAATGACGCTTACAGGTGCTTTATTAGCGGGAAGCCTAGTAAATAAATATGGCGTTTTAAAAATACTTCTTATAGGTTCAATATTGTCAGCATTGACCAATATACTGTTTATATTTTTATCACAATCTGACTACAACTTAACTTTACTATACACAGTAATATCAGTGGATAACTTGAGTGCTGGTTTAGCAACAACGGCATTTATTGCGTTTTTATCATCTTTAGCGTCCAAAGAATTTACCGCAACGCAATACGCGTTTCTAAGTTCAGCTATGCTGTTGTTCCCTAAATTTTTAGGGGGGTTTTCGGGCGTTTGGTTAGAGTCGCTAGGCTATACTTACTTTTTCTCAATGACAGCTATTTTAGGTCTACCAACCATCATTGCTATATTGTACTTAATGAAACAAAAATGGCACGCTTAAGGCGTGCCATTTAATATTTTAGTTCATTGTCGATCAATCTAAAATCAACTTTAAACCTTCAATTGGATCTACTTCTAACGCTTTGCAATAGCGTAAATACTCTACTATATCCAGACGACGCTCTTGATTTTCAACCTTACCAATAAATGAATGAGGTGTTCCAACAATTAAAGAAAGAGTTCTCATTGTATGACCTTTCTCTTTACGTTTTGCTTTCAACCAAGCCATTAAAACACTATTTTCATCCGATGAGACTGATTTTCCCATCATAGTAGATACTCCCAAAATATAACTCCTATAAGTTAACTATTAATTATTACAACTTTTTAACATAAGATGGTAAAGAGCTATATAGCAGACTACACGTAAGTGATTACTTACCCTGCTAAACGAATTTGCTTTTATCATGGCGAATACGTCAAGTCTTCGATATGATTAAGCGACCTATAAATCAATTTGAGTTTGTATGATTAAGTTTTTCTTCCTTATCCCTACACTATTGTGTATTTGTTGGTGGTTATATTTACACCAAAACAACTGGTCCATAGAGCAAGGTAAAAAAGGGTTCTTTTACATTATTGGACTATCTTTGGTCACTATCATATTTTACAGCTTTATGTACTTGCTTAATCATAGTAGTTAATTTCCTTTTTTGTGTAAATTTGTACATAAAATAGGAATTATTTAATTAAAAAAGATTTAACAAAAGGTGTGATTTTTTGAGGATATAAAATAAAAAAATCCGCCAACAAAACTGATGGCGGATTTTTAACTAATCTTATTCACATTTATTTCACGATAGAAAGATGTGAACCTTTTTTAGCTTTTGTTTGTTGTTTGTCGTGCTCAGAGGATAATTCTTCAGAACTAGACTCAACTACTGATATATGAGAAGAGTGATCGTCATCCAACTCGTAGTCAATATCTTCTAATTCAAATTCCTCTGGCGGAAACATAGTACCAGCACCATTCTCTTGAGCGTATATAGCACTTATTGCATAAATAGGGATATATACTTCAAAAGGAACACCACCAAATCTTGCAGAAAAAGTAATTTGCTGTTTATCCATATTGAATAATTGCACTGCTGATGGACTTATATTTAATACGACTTGTCCATCTTTTACCGTTTGCTGTGGCACAGTAACATGAGGCAAGTCGGCTTCAACAACTATGTAAGGTGTACATTCGTTATCTAAAATCCAATCATAAAACGCCTTTAATAAATAAGGGCGATTTGAGCTCATGTTTATTGTCTCTGACATAATATAAGCTTAATAAGTAGCGTGGATGTCTTTCTCAAGGTCTGTTAAAGACGCTTGGAATGATTCACGTTCAAATACACGTAGCATATATGTTTTAATTTCTTTAGCTGCAGCGCCTTCAAGTTCAATTCCCCAAGAAGGTAAACGCCATAATAATGGAGCTAAATAACAATCAACTAAACTGAACTCATCGCTCATGAAATATGGTTGTTCAGCAAAAACAGGAGAAATAGAAAGTATGCTTTCTTTTAACTCTTGACGTGCTTCTTCATCACCATCTTCAATTTTACGAGTTAAAGAATACCAATCGTTTTCGATACGATCCATCATTAGACGACAACGGCCACGAGCAACTGGATAAACAGGCATTAGTGGCGGATGAGGGAAACGCTCATCTAAATATTCATTAATTATATTTGCTCTATACAAACCTAACTCACGATCTATTAACGTAGGCACGTTACCGTAAGGATTAACTTCATATAGGTCTTCAGGCATGTTGTCAGGCGTTACGTAATTAATATCAACGTTTACTCCTTTTTCCGCCAATACAATACGTACTTGGTGGCTATACATATCGTTAGCACCTGAAAATAAGGTCATTACCGCTCTTTTGTTTGCCGAAACTGCCATTTAACTCTCCGAAATCTTGAATCAAAAAAGGGGCTAAATACCCCTTTCTTTAATATGTGCAGTATACAGTCAACAGAAACATCAAGCTAGGATTACCTCTGTTAACTGAAATATTGTTTTATTCTATTTTACGTCTTTCCAGAATTCTTTCTTAAGAAGTACCGCTAAAACAAAAAATATGAAACAGTATAATAAAGCTTTCCAGCCTAAACTTTCACGCTCTAAGATCATTGGTTCGCCAACATAAACCATGAAGTTAGTAATATCTAACGCTGCACGGTCATATTCGCCTTCACTCAATTCACCAGAACCATCCACAACAATTCTTTCACCTAAAGAAACACGTTGAAGTTCACCGTCAATTAACTGCTCTTCAAAGTGTTCTTCTTTGTGAGGAACACCTTGTAATTCTTGTAGAACATGAGGCATACCAACATCTTTAAATACAGTGTTGTTCACGCCAAATGGACGAGAAGGATCCACATAGAAAGACTTCAAGTAGCTGTAAATCCAGTCTGGACCACGTAATCGAGCTTCTAATGTTAAATCAGGTGGCGTTGCACCAAACCATTTAGCTGAAGCTTTTTCAGGCATCGCATTTTTTATATGAGAGCCGACTTTAGTATCTTTAGTAAATATTAGATTTTCTAAACCTACATCTACTGGAATACCTAAGTCATTGAATGTACGTTCATAACGTTGGTACTGCATCTGATGACAACCAGAGCAGTAATTCATGAATAACTTAGCACCACGTTGTAAGGAGGCTTTATCAGTAAGATCAACATCTGCATGATACGGTAAACCGCCACCGCTAGATGCAAACGCTGTAGATGAAACTAAACCAACAAATAATCCAAATGTATAAAGTAACTTTTTCATTATTTAGTGATCCTATCTGGCAATGGTTTAGTATTTTCATTCTTGCTGTATATCCACAAAGCGGCAAAGAAAGCAAAATATAAAACAGTAAATGTAGGGGCTAGTATATCTGATACTGAAGTTGCTGGTGTGCCACCAAAATATCCTAATGCAATAAACGATATTGCAAATACCCATAAGTTTAATTTATGTAAACCACAACGATAGCGAACCGAGCGAACTTTACCACGGTCTATCCAAGGTAAAAGAGCTAATAAAATGATTGCACCAAACATAGCAATAACACCCATTAACTTATGCGGCACTGCTTTCAAGATTGCATAGAAAGGCGTGAAGTACCAAACAGGGAAAACATGTTCAGGCGTTTTTAACGGGTTAGCAGTTTCAAAATTTGGGTGTTCTATAAACTTGCCATAAAAATCTGGATTAAAGAACATGACATAACAGAATAAGAAAATGAACACACCAAATGCCATTAAGTCTTTTAAAACCATATGCGGGAAGAAAGGCACAACATCATCCAAAATATCTTTTTTAGATGTGTAGTATTCGTGGAATTCAAACTTAGTTTTATCTTCATCTGAAACCGTTCCTTTTTTACGTTTAACATCAACGCCATCAGGATTATTTGACCCAACTTCGTGTAACGCAACAATATGAAGGAATACTAAAATAACAATTACTAAAGGTAATGCGATTACATGTAACGCAAAGAAGCGGTTTAATGTAGCACCAGATACAACATAGTCACCACGTATCCAAAGAGCTAAATCATCACCAACAAAAGGAATAGCACCAAATAATGAGATAATAACCTGAGCACCCCAATAAGACATTTGTCCCCATGGTAATAAATATCCCATGAAAGCTTCAGCCATTAGTGCAAGGTAGATAAACATACCAAACAACCACAATAGTTCTCTAGGTTTTTGATAAGAGCCGTACATCATTCCACGGAACATATGAAGGTAAACAACAACAAAGAAAGCAGATGCGCCAGTTGAGTGCATATAGCGAATAACCCAACCGTATTCTACATCACGCATGATGTATTCTACTGAAGCAAAAGCGCCTTCGGCAGATGGTACATAACTCATAGTTAACCAAACACCGGTTAGGATTTGGTTTACAAGTACGATTGTGGCTAAAAAGCCAAATACATACCAAAAGTTCATATTCTTTGGTGCAGGATATTGCGCCATATGCATGTTATACACACGCGTCATTGGGATGCGAGCATCAATCCAATCAACAATAGTTTTAAACATTACGCAGCTCCTTCTTTATCTTTACCAATTAAGATAGTGGTGTCGTCAATATAATAATAAGGAGGGATCTGTAAGTTTAACCCTGCAGGAACACCTTTAAACACACGACCGGCTAAGTCAAATTTAGAACCGTGACATGGACAGAAGAAGCCTGAGTTAACTCCTTCAACAATTTCCTCATAACCTTCAGAGATATATGTTGGAGAACAACCTAAATGCGTACAAATACCAACAGCAACTAAAATCTCTTCTCGTGAAGATCGAGTCATATTTTTAGCATAGCTTGGTTGTTGCTTTTCTTCAGTCGATTCAGGGTCTAATAATTTATCCCCAATCTGACCAAGTTGTTCAAGCATCTTTGGAGTACGGTATACAACCCAAACAGGTTTGCCGCGCCACTCAACTCTGATCAATTGACCAAGTTCAAGTTTGGTAATATCTACTTCAACTGGGGCCCCTGCCGATTTTGCTCTGGCACTTGGGTTCCATGAAGCAATGAAGGGTACTGCCACCGCTACCGCTCCTGCACCACCAACCACTGTGGTTGCTGCAGTAAGGAAACGACGACGACTATTGTCTACAGGCACATTGCTCATCCAATATTCTCCGCGATTAGGATTAATAAGCATGTAAGAATTACTTAAGACTAGATAACGAACTCTTACATTTTTGTTATTGTAGAGGATTCTACCGAAAAAGCCCTATACAAAACAAGGCAATATAGTCATTAAGAAATAAAAAAGTGCGAATTAGTAAATATCATCACTAAGTAGCTCAATTTTTATGCTTAATTTACTTTTTAAAAAGCAAAAAAAAGTCCGCATAGCGGACTTTTTCGAAACAGTTTGTAAAACAAATATTAACGTTTTGAGAACTGAGGACGTTTACGTGCTTTATGTAGACCAACTTTCTTACGTTCAACTTTACGAGCATCACGAGTTACATAACCCGCTTTACGTAGAGCCGGACGAAGTGATTCGTCAAATTGCATTAATGCACGAGTAATTCCGTGACGAATTGCGCCAGCTTGACCAGTAGTACCACCACCTGTAACAGTGATGTAAAGGTCAAATTTCTCTAGAACTTCAACTAACTCTAAAGGTTGACGAACAACCATGCGAGCAGTTTCACGACTAAAGAAGTCTTCAATTGTACGTTTGTTAATTACGATGTTGCCTGTACCTGGACGTAAAAATACACGAGCAGTAGAGCTCTTACGACGACCAGTTCCATAATATTGAGTATCAGCCATGTCTTATGTTCCTTAAATATCTAATACTTGAGGTTGCTGAGCAGCATGTGAATGCTCTGCGCCTTTGTATACTTTAAGCTTACGGAACATTGCACGTCCTAATGGACCACGCGGCAACATGCCTTTAACTGCTTTTTCGATGATCATTTCAGGTTTTTTAGCCTGTAAGTCATCAAAGTTTATGTCTTTAATACCACCTGGGTAACCAGAGTGAGAGTAGTAAATTTTGCCTTGGCCTTTGTTGCCAGTAACAGTTACTTTCTCAGCATTGATAACGATGATGTAGTCACCTGTATCCATGTGCGGAGTGTACTCAGGTTTATGCTTGCCACGTAAACGTAGAGCAATTTCTGTTGCGATACGACCAAGGGTTTTGCCCTCAGCGTCCACAACGTACCAATCACGAGTGATTGTTGATGGTGTTGCAGTAAAGGTTTTCATTATATGAACCTAACAATAAAATAAGTTTAAGCCAGTAGTTTGCATCAGTTGATATCAAACCACCCCAATTCATTCGCACCCCTTCGAGTGCTTAACCATTTGCAGGCTAATGCAAAGGTTAGTAACGGTGGGTAGGCGCGGCATTATACAGACTTAAAATGAAAGATCATCTAAAAATTGTACAAATAGAAAATAAAGCTAAAAGAAAAGTAAAGCACACTAGAAATTGGTCAACAAAAGGCTTAAAACAATCTAATTAAATAAATACACAATTACGACTAAGTCTAAGGTATATGCGGCTCTGCCAAGTATTCTTTGCTTTGCATTTCTTGTAAGCGACTAATGCAGCGTTTAAATTCAAAAACTAACGTACCATCGGTATATAGTTGTTCCAATTCAGCTTGTGCGGTAATAATAAGTTTTACCTTACGTTCATAAAACTCATCAACCATAGCAATAAAACGTCTTGCCGCATCATCATTGGCTCGGCTCATTTGTTTGACGTTAGACAATAATACAGAATGATAAATTCGACTTATCTCCATATAATCTAATTGTGAACGAGCACTTTCACAGATAGCATTAAAGTCAAACCAAACCACTCCGTCAGCAACTTCTCTGGTGGCTATAGAGCGCCCTTCTATTTCTATATTTGAATTCTGTACACTCTCTTCTGGCGATAGTTGCTGAAAATAAGATTGGATATTAAGGTCCGCCTGTTCATCGCACGGATAGTGATAAATCTCAGCTTTTTCTAAGGTTCTTAATCGATAATCAATACCTGAGTCGACATTTACGATGTCACAATGTTTCTTTAGTAAAGCAATAGCTGGTAAAAAACGAGCGCGTTGCAAACCATTTTTATATAAATCATCCGGTACTATATTTGAGGTAGTGACAAACACCACACCTAATTTAAACAACTCTTCTAATAAGGTGCCCAAAATCATAGCATCGGTAATATCTGATACAAAAAACTCGTCAAAACAAATAATTGAAGTCTCTGCTGCAAATATCTTTGCTACTTGTTTTAATGGGTCTTCAACACCGTTAAGTTTATTCATTTCATCATGCACTTTATGCATAAAGCGGTGAAAATGAATTCTCAATTTCTTTTCAGTAGGCAAACAGTCAAAAAAAGTATCAACTAAATATGTTTTACCACGGCCAACGCCGCCCCAAAAATAAATACCTTGTACTTGTGCAGTTGCATTTATATTTTTGTTAAATAACTTACTTATAAAAGACGGCTTATTATTTGACGCTTGAATGAAATCATCGTACAAACGCTGTAAGTTCTTTACCGCATTTTCTTGATCTTCATCATACTGAAACTCTGATTTAAGCAAGTCTTTTTGATATTGTTGCCACGGTGTTAATGGATTTATATTGTTTGGCATAAGTTTACTATTTAAATTTTAAAATAAGTCCCAATAAACAAATAATAACATGAGCAAGCTAAGCGCCCAATTACCAATTGATATTTAAATAATTTTATTATCAATTAAATTAATTTGTTATTGGGTAACAAGCCAATAATCATTTATGCTTAAGCTAAGTGGAAGCAAATAAAATCCACGTGTCTTTTAAGGCTTCATTTTTAAGGAATATTTATGGAAACAGTAATTGGTATTATGGTTTTTGCTTTAGGGCTGATTGCCGGTATTGGCATTATGATCTTAAGAACACGAATGACAACGGGTTCATTGCAAACTAAAGAAGCACTAAGTAATTGCCAGCAAGAAAATGCGCAACTAAAACAAAATTGGCAAGATAACTTAGCTGCGTTTCGTTCAGTTGCAACAAATTTACATGAAATGTCAAAACATATAGATAGTCAGATTGAAGATGCTGAATATATTCTTGAGGATAAAAAGCAACCGCCTGCATTTCCATTTTTCTCAAAAGAAGCGACTAGCATTTTATCTAATTCTTATAGAAAGCCGAAAGAAGAACTTAATAGCGATAATCAACCATTGGATTACTCAGGCTCAGCCTCAGGTGTATTTAAAGGCTCAAACAATATTCAAAAAAATGACGACTAATCTAACTCATTATCATGGCAGTGAGTATCCACAACTCATTGCCTCAACATAAAAAGTAACAAAATGTAAATTTGCTGAACTAAGTTTAATTCAACCTGTCTGTACAAATAACACTTTAAGGAGTACGAAATAAATGACAGCTTCTGTTAAATCTCAAATCATAAAATTAACCACTATCTCTGCATTTGTTATTGCAACTCTGGCAATATCACCAAATGCGAACGCCGCATTCCCTTTCTCAACAACTAAGCAGGAAATACCATCCCTTGCTCCCATGTTAGAGAAAGTCACACCAGCTGTTGTCACAGTAGCTGTTGAAGGCAGCAAAGAAATAAAAGCAAATGTTGATCCCTTTCAATACTTTTTTGGCAATCGTAACGGAACCCCCAGAACTCAAGAGAGACCATTTAAAGGTATGGGCTCCGGTGTCATTATTGATAAAGACAAAGGTTATATCGTTACCAACTATCATGTCATAAATGATGCAGACAAAATCATGATCAAATTGAAAGATGGTCGTGAATTTGAAGCAACAAAATTAGGTGGCGATAAAGAAAGTGATATTGCTGTATTAAAAATTGATCCAATTAACCTTGAAGAAATAAAAATAGCAAATTCAGATAACGCTAGAGTTGGTGATTATGTTGTAGCAATAGGTAATCCATTTGGTTTAGGTCAAACCGTTACTTCAGGAATAATTAGTGCTAAAGGTCGCTCAGGCTTAATGGGACAAAATCAAGGTTTAGAAGACTTTATACAAACTGATGCAGCCATAAATAGCGGTAATTCAGGCGGTGCACTTGTTAATTTAAAAGGTGAACTTGTTGGCATAAACACCGCAATTATTGCCCCAAGTGGCGGTAATGTGGGCATTGGTTTTGCCATACCATCAGAAATGATGAACAACTTAATGAGCCAAATCATAGAATTTGGTGAAGTCAAACGTGGTGTGTTAGGTATTTCAGGCTCAAATTTTGATGCTGCAATGGCCAAATCTTTTGGTGTTGATGTAGCTCAGGGAGCATTTGTTGCAGAAGTCGTTCCCGACTCATCAGCTGATAAAGGTGGTTTGAAAATAGGTGATATTATTACTCATGTGAATGGTAATAAAATCAAATCCTTTGACGAACTAAAAAGTAAAGTTGCCACTAAAGGTGCCGGCAAAGAAGTCGAATTAACCGCTTTACGAGATGGCGACGAAGTAACTCTTACTGTCACATTAGGCTCAGCCGATAAACAAGCTATTACAGCAGAAATAATTCATCCATCGCTAAAAGGTGCCAAACTAGCTAACGGTAAAACGGTACGAGGTGATGAAGGTGTAGAGATCACTGAGCTAGATGAGCGCTCTCCTGCTGCTTTGAGAGGCTTTAAAAAAGGTGATGTTATTATTGCGGTCAACCGCAGCCGATTAACTAGTGTTGCAGAATTACGCGATATATTACCTAAAACCAAAGATGTATTAGCGTTTAATGTTGTCAGAGGTGATAGTTCTCTTTATATATTAATAAGATAAATAGAAATTGAAGCAATAAGAACCTACAATAGATAATATTGTAGGTTTTTTTATGACTTTATTATATTTAGCATAAGCACTTAATATTGAGTCAATTATTTATTTTGGATACTGAGTGAATTTTAATATTAAACATATATTTAATGCCATAGCTTACGGTCTAGCTGTCGCGTTATTAGTAATTATACTAACACCGTCATTACGCGAAAAGATGGGACTAACTAAATTTACTGAAAACGTTATCCAACCGGAAGCCATGTCTTTTGCTTTTGCCGTACAGCAAGCAGCTCCTTCTGTGGTCAATGTTTACTCTGTAGTAAACACTAGAAATACATTAGGCCAACAGCAAGAATTAAATGATCTAGGCTCTGGTGTACTAATGACCAGTAATGGCCATATTTTAACAAATTATCATGTCGTAGATAATGCCGAACTTATAATGGTATTACTGCAAGATGGCCGACAATTCAGTGCAGAAGTTATAGGTTTGGATGAAGTTACAGACCTCGCGTTATTAAAGATAGATGCCAGTAATTTACCTGCTATTCCACAAGAGCCTGATTTAGAAGCACAAGTTGGTGATATTGTCCTAGCAATCGGTAATCCGCTAAATTTAGGACAAACGATCACGCAAGGCATTATTAGTGCCACTGAGAAAAAAGGTCTGGCTAATAACCAGTCAAGTCATACTGATTACATTCAAATGGATGCGGCTATTAATTTAGGTAGTTCTGGCGGTGCGCTTGTTAATTCAAGAGGTATGCTGGTTGGTATCAATACCGCAAAAGCCCAAAGAGATGTTCAGGGAATATTTTTTGCTATCCCTTACAAGTTAGCAAAACACATCACAGACCTTTTGCTAGCTGATGGCGAAGTTACTCGTGGTTACTTAGGGCTTGACGGGTTTGCAATTAATCAAGCAGGAGTCGCAGTTAGAAGCTCAGTAGAATCAATTGCAGGGATTAAAATCACCAATGTCGACCCATTTGGACCTGCATGGAAAGGTGGGTTACGATCGGGTGATATTATGTTAGCTATTAACGGTAAGCAATTAGTCAGTTTTCAAGAATTATTAAATATAATAGAAAATACAAAACCAGGTAATTACATTCAGATCAGTTTATCAAGAAACAGAGAGATGCTTAATAAAGATGTTCAGGTAGGAAAATTAGAAATCGGCAATTAGATTGCCGATTTCTTAAATAAGATTAGAAACTTAAAAATGTCTAATCTTTTATTCTTGTGATTTTAGCACCAAGGCCAGTAAATTTTTGTTCGATATCTTCATATCCACGATCAATATGATATACCTCATCAAGTTGCGTTGTACCTTCGGCAACTAATCCAGCAATAA
This sequence comes from uncultured Psychrosphaera sp., assembly GCF_947500655.1. Classification (GTDB taxonomy): domain Bacteria; phylum Pseudomonadota; class Gammaproteobacteria; order Enterobacterales; family Alteromonadaceae; genus Psychrosphaera. The sequence continues at coordinate 46,497 of NZ_CANMSK010000004.1, forward strand.
CTAAGCTAGCTGATGCTCTAAGGTCTGTTGAGACAACCTGAGCTCCCATCAATTTATTCTTAGTAGGACAAATAGCTGTATTACCTTCAAGCTGTATAGTTGCACCCATACGACGAAGTTCAGGGACATGCATAAAACGATTTTCAAAAATAGTTTCTGTAATTGTGCCAACACCTTCAGCAACTACATTTAGCATAGTAAACTGGGCTTGCATATCAGTAGGAAAACCAGGATGAGGTAATGTTTTGATATTGACAGCTTTTAACTCTCTACCGCGCATATCTAAGTGGATAGAATTTTCATCCCATGTCACTAATGCATTAGCATCACGTAATTTTTCAACAACTGGTTCAACTAAATGATAATCCGTATTCAAACAGGTAATTTCTCCACCCGTTACCGCAGCTGCGACTAAGAAAGTTCCAGTTTCAATACGGTCAGGCATAATTGAATGTTCACAACCGTGTAACGTTTCAACACCTTCAATTTCAATATTGTTACTACCAGCTCCAGTGACTTTTGCACCCATTTTATTCAAACAGTTTGCTAAATCAACAATTTCAGGTTCACGAGCCGCATTTTCAATAACAGTTATACCGTCAGCTAATGCTGCAGCCATCATTAAGTTTTCGGTAGCACCAACACTTACGGTGCTCATATAAATACGATTACCTTTTAAGCGCCCATCAACTTTTGCATTAACATATCCAGCTTCTACAGTAATTTCTGCGCCAAGTTTTTTCAAACCTTCGATATGTAAATCAACAGGACGAGCCCCAATAGCACAACCACCAGGCAAGGACACTTCTGCATGACCAAAGCGAGCTAATAAAGCGCCTAATACTAAAATAGACGCTCGCATACGATTAACTAGCTCGTACGGTGCAACGGTAGAATTAATTGTTCCAGCATTAATAACGACTTCATTTCCATTAACGGAAACTTTAGTACCAAATTGCTCAAGAAGTTGGCACGTAATACCAATATCTTGTAATTTAGGAACATTAGTATAAGTACATTGTTCTGCAGTTAGAATCGAACTAATTAAAATAGGTAGCGCCGCATTTTTAGCGCCAGATATAGTAACCGAGCCAGATAATGCTTGGCCGCCTTCTATGAGCAATTTTTCCATAATTTATTATTTTTTCTTTAAGAAAGTTGTTGTAGTTTTTTGTCTCTAGCCCAAGCTTTCGGGGTATACGCCTTAATACTGACAGCATGCATGCTGCCATCGGCGATGTAACCCGAAAGTGGTTTTAACACAAGTTGCTGTTGTTTTACGCGAGATAGCTCTTCAAAACAAGTCCCAACAGCAATTATTTGAAAATGAGAGCCGTCTGATTTAACAGAGACCTCATCAAGTTGAAGCTCAGATGCGAGTCTTTCTTCAATGTCTTTTAGTTCCATTATTTACCCAATGATTACTAATTACTATTCTTTTAAGGGCAATAATCCTAGCACATTGCTGATCTCAGCCAAAGCTATTAATTGCTTTGATGGACTCAGTAAGGTCACAGTTAAACTTTTATTTTGATAAAAAGCGATCATTTTTAATAGAAAGGCAAGGCCCGCTGTATCTACAGAGGTCATATTTGCTAACTCAATGAATACATCCGTTGTTCTCGTTGGGAAATCAAAAACTTTATTATCATTGAGATTAAATCTATCAACATCACCAATGATATCTATTATATTATTAGCTAATTTTAACTTCATAATCAATTAACCGATAGACTTAGTTACGATAGGTTTAGTTGATTTTTCTAATAACAACTCAGTCACTGACTCAATACCCTGTTGGCGAATTAAACCTTGCAGTTCTTTAGTTTTACTACTTAATACACTAATACCTTCAGCAACCATATCGTAAGCAGCCCATTCACCAGCTTTATTTTTTCTTAAAATAAATTCAATTCTAATATCAGGCTTACCTTCGTCTAACACTCGAACTTTAACTTGAACACGACGTTTGCCTTCAATGTTAACCGCGGGTTCAAATACAACTTGTTGATCTTTATATAAGGTTAAAATACCAGCGTATGTCGCAATTAGGTATTGACGAAATGCAGCATAAAACAACTCTCTTTGTGCTTTAGTCGACTTTTTATAATAAGGACCCAATACCATAGCAGCTGCATATTTATGATTTATAGATGGAGCTAGCTCTTCTTCAACAACAACTCTTAGTTGTTCAGGATCTTTTTGAATAGTCTCTTGCTCTTTAGCTATACGATCAAAAAGATCTTGAGCGACAACTTGAACGAGCTTAAATGGGTCTTTTTTTCCAGCTTCTGCACTAATTGCATTAGTACTTAATATTAGCGTTACTATTAACAATCCAAATTTCAACATTTTATTATTCACTTCCCTGACTAAATAAAAACTGACCAATCAATTCCTCTAATACTAACGCAGATTTAGTATCTTCGATAAAATCACCTTCACCCAAAATACCAACGGTTTCATCAATAAAACCAGGTTCTAATCCTAAATACTGCTCACCAAGTAAGCCTGAAGTTAAGATCGATAAAGAACTCGTATCAGGAAAGTTATTATATCTAGTATCAATGGCTAATTTTGCTACTGGTGCATAGTCTTCGGTGTCTAGTTTAATTTCTTCAACACGGCCCACTACAACGCCACCAACTTTAATGGAAGAACGAACTTTTAGTCCTCCAATATTGTCAAATTTTGCGTATAGGTTATACGTTTCTCCTGATCCTGACATACCTGAACTAGCAATATTCAGAGCTAAAAACATAAGAGCCGCAATACCTAATGCGACAAAGAAACCTACAAGTAATTCTATTTTTTTTGATATCATTTTCTCTCCTACCTAACTGCCAAACATAAGGGCGGTTAGTACAAAATCTAATCCTAAAACGGCTAATGATGATTGAACCACAGTTTGTGTTGTTGCCCGACTAATACCTTCTGAAGTTGGTATCGCATCATATCCTCTAAATATCGCAATCCATGTCACTACGATTGCAAATACAATACTTTTAATAATACCGTTGAGTATGTCACCCTCAAATTGCACACTTGCCTGCATAATTGACCAAAAACTTCCTTGGTCAACGCCTAACCATTCAACACCAACTAAATGTCCACCTATTATACCAACAGATGAAAACAACATAGCTAATATAGGCATACTAAATACGCCAGCCCAAAATCGAGGAGCTATTACTCGTCTCAATGGATCGACAGCCATCATTTCGAGACTAGTTAATTGCTCCGTTGCTTTCATTAGACCAATTTCAGCCGTTAAAGCAGATCCAGCACGACCAGCAAACAACAATGCAGTAACAACTGGGCCCAACTCTCTTAATAAAGATAAAGAGACCATTTGTCCTAAACTATCTTCTGCACCATAATCAACAAGAACTGTATAACCTTGCAAAGCTAATACCATGCCTATAAATAAGCCAGATACTAAAATAATAACAAGAGATAAAACGCCTATTACATAAACTTGTTTAACAAATAGCGGAAAACCTTTTGCCAAGTTTGGTTTTGCAACAATAGCACCAAATAGCATAAAAGAGGCACGACCAATGGCCGAAAAGCGCTCTATTGTGTTTTTACCTAAATTTTGAATCCAATCCATATTAGCCCTGCATTAAATCTTGAGATATTGATGGTGCAGGATAATGAAATGGTACAGGACCATCGGCTAACCCTTTCAAAAACTGCTGCACTAACGGCGAATCACTTTCGAGTAACTGTTCTTTTGTTCCATAGCCGATTACACGTTTATCGGCCATTATGTAAATATAATCAGCAATGCCCATTACTTCTTTCACATCATGAGATACCACAATACTTGTTAAGTTCAATGATGTGTTTAGATTTCTGATCAATCGAACCAATACTCCCATAGAAATAGGGTCTTGACCAACAAACGGTTCGTCATACATGATTAGTTCTGGATCTAAAGCAATAGAACGAGCTAATGCAGCTCTTCTTGCCATACCTCCAGATAATTCATTTGGCATAAGTTCATAAGCACCACGTAAACCAACAGCTTCTAATTTCATTAGAACCATAGTTCGAATAATATCTTCTGGTAATTTAGTATGTTCTCTAATTGGAAATGCTACATTGTCGAATACATTCATTTCAGTGAAAAGTGCGCCACTTTGAAATAACATGCTCATTTTTTCACGCACGGCATATAATTCTTTACGACTTAATTTAGGAATATTTTGACCTGAAACAATAATATCACCAGAGTCAGGATATAATTGCCCGCCAATCAAGCGTAGTAAAGTTGTTTTACCAATCCCACTAGGCCCCATAATCGCAGTGATTTTGCCTTTTGGAAAAACCATTGAGATATCATCATAAATAACACGTTCACCGCGTGAAAATGTGACGTTTTTTAATTCAACATGTGGTGATTCAAAATCAGTTTTATTTATATTCATAATAGTTTTTATATTTTTACCAAAAACCCTATGGCTGATGACTTCCCTAATAGTTCAACTATTGTATTGATTTAAGCTAATCATTGCTACGACTAAAACGTTAATAAATGTAAACAGAAGCAGAATAATATATAAATAGGTAAAGATTTACTATTATCTGGCGGTTTCGTTATTTATATTTTGATTTATCAAACGAGTATAGCCACAATAAGCCACTATTTATTGATAAGACGATCTTTATTACATGTTAAGTGCAATTATTATTTTAATACTTTCTTTTGCTGCATTAGTTTGGAGTGCCGATAAATTTGTTTATGGTGCATCTGGTTTTGCCAAAAACTTAGGTATATCTCCAATGATCATAGGATTAACAATCGTTGCTATGGGCTCCTCTGCACCCGAGATTATGGTTTCAGCTAATGCCGCACTTGCAGGTGCGACTGACACATCCGTAGGAAATGCGATTGGTTCAAACATTACCAATATTTTACTGGTATTAGGTGTAACAACACTTGTTCGACCGCTTATTGTATCGTCCACAACTATATATAGAGAAATGCCTATTTTGTTAGGCTTCACCTTACTGGCTTGGTGGATATTGCATGATAATTATTTATCATTTAATGAAGGTTTATTTTTAACCGCTAGTTTTTTTGGTTTTATTGGCTTTTTAATTTACTTAGCTAAATCATCAAATGATGCAAATGATCCGTTACTTATGGAAACCCAAGATGAAATTCCAAGTGACTTACCTACACCTATTGCATTAGGCTGGGTGGTATTTGGTTTAATCTTATTACCTTTAAGCTCTCATTTTTTAGTCGAATCGGCAGTAACAATAGCAACCTACTTTGGATTAAGTGAGCTAGTTATTGGTTTAACCATCATAGCTCTTGGCACTAGCTTGCCTGAACTCGCCGCGAGTGTTTCAGGTGTGTTAAAAGGTGAGGATGATTTAGCTATTGGCAATATTATAGGTTCGAACATATTCAATATATTGGCAGTATTAGGCGTTGGGGCATTAATCAATCCTAGCGTTATTGATCCGCAAGCGGCGACACGTGACACTATGGTTATGATTGGTGCTACTTTAGCATTATTATTTATGGCAATGAGTTTTGGTAAAATCAGAAAAATAAACAGGATAGACGGTGGAATATTACTCACTGGTTTCTTGGTTTATCAAATAGCTCTGTTTATTTAAAATATATAAAGGTAAATCTCTAGGTATGAGTATTTCTCAATTTTCAAAGTCTGCTTTACAAGTCATCAATATTGAACTGCAAGCAGTAACAAACCTAACACACTCAATCGATGAACAATTTGAGCTAGCCTGCCAAACTATTCTATCAGGTTCGGGTAGAGTAATAGTCACAGGAATGGGCAAGTCTGGCCATATAGCTAATAAAATAGCCGCAACTTTAGCTAGCACAGGCACGCCTTCATTTTATGTACATCCAGGTGAAGCCAATCATGGTGACTTAGGCATGTTCACTAAAGGCGATATTGTACTAGCTTTATCAAACAGTGGTGAAACTGCAGAAATATTATCTTTATTACCACTGCTTAAGCGGTTAGGTTGTATTATTATTGCGATGACAGGCAATGCTAAATCGACACTTGCTGTAAATAGTGATTTTCATTTAAATGCTGCGGTAAATGAAGAAGCCTGCCCTTTAGGACTAGCACCGACAGCATCAACGACAGCAGCTTTAGTTTTAGGTGATGCGCTTGCAGTTACTTTATTAGAAGCCAGAGGCTTTACCGCTGAAGATTTTGCGTTAAGTCACCCAGGCGGTTCATTAGGTCGCAAATTATTACTAACCACTAAAGATATTATGCATACAGGTGAGCGAATTCCTTTGGTAACCGAGGAAGCCTCGCTCAAACAAGCTATTTTAGAAATGTCTAAAAAAGGCTTAGGCATGACTGGAATAATAAATAATGAAGGTCAGCTAACCGGAATATTTACCGACGGTGATTTACGCCGTTGTCTTGATCAAGACAAACCAATTAATGAAATTAACATTACTGATATGATGACTAAAAACTCAGTAACCACACAAGCAAACATATTAGCAGCACAGACGTTAAATATTATGGAAGCGAAAAAAATTAATAGCTTATTTGTACTAGATGATGCAAACAAACCTATCGGGGCATTAAACATGCACGACTTATTAAGAGCTGGTGTGATTTAATGGATTTATATAGTCAATGGTATCAAACAGTTGAATCTGTAGTTCAACAAAAAGCAAAAGCCATTAAATTATTAATTTGTGATATCGATGGTGTATTTTCAGACGGCTCTGTCATTCTAGGTAATAGTGGTGAAGAAATGAAAGCCTTTAACACCAAAGATGGCTTCGGTATAAAAGCGTTAATGGCTGCAGGTATTGAAGTAGCTGTAATAACAGGTCGAAAATCCACTTTATTAGAAAACCGCATGAAAGGCCTAGGTGTTAATCATATCTATCAAGGCATGGAAAATAAAATCATCGGTTATAACGAATTACTTAAAAATCTTAATTTAACCCATGAGCAAGTGGCATATATTGGTGATGATGTTCCTGATGTGCCTGTTATGAAATTAGTTAATTTAGCGGTTTCAGTTAATGACGGTCACCCGTATGTAAAAAGTATCGCCGATTTAGTAACAGTAACAAATGGCGGTCGCGGTGCAGTGCGAGAGCTCACTGATTTCATCATTATGATGCAAAAAGGTGAAGAATACCTACTTAATTATTTTGAGGGAACTAGCGCTTAATGAATATTAAACTGTTCATATTTTTAGCCTTTTTGGTTATAAGTTTTCTTTGGTGGTTACCAACGTTAGACTCTGAGCAATCAACCGACAGTGAAACAGTAAGCGATTTAATACCTGAATTTACCGCTAAATTTTTACACCAAGAATTATTCGACAGTGATGGTAATTTAGAGCAACAAGTATTCTCACATAAAATGGAACACTACGCTGATTTGTCGCTAACTCACTTTAAACAGCCAGAGTTCACAATTTATCAAGACGGTGAGCCCTTTTGGCGTATTTCAGCTCAGATAGGTAATATGCAAGACGGACTATTGTTATTAGAGGACTCTGTATCTATGTTACAAATATCCGACAACGTATTAGTTAATTCAGTTACTACTGAGTATTTAGAAATAAACTTAAACACTAATATAGTTAGTACCGATAACGAAATTACGATTCAAGGTAAAAACACGACCATTGTAGGTAAAGGCCTAACGGCAGACTTAGAACGCAAGACACTATCTTTAGTTAACCACGTTCAAACAATAATTAAAGGCTCATGATCATGAACTTAAATAAAACATTTGCAGTTATCTCTACTATTTTCATCTTATTTTCTACATTAGCCTCAGCGTCTGATGATTTAATTATTAATGCTGACAATCAAGACTTGGACTATAAAAATAATACATTACACTTTTCAGGTAATGTGGTGGTTCAACAGAGTAATGTCACTATTAAAGCAGATGAATTATTTGTGATCACCAAAGATGGAAACAGCGAAAAACTAATTGCCACAGGAAAGCCAGCCGTATTTTCCCAACAAGAAGAAGGGAAAGATGAATTATCAGCACAATCTATGGAAATTATCTATTTAGTTGAAACTCAAGTACTACAACTTTCAGGTAATGCCAAATTCCAACAAGGCGGCTCAGTGGTTGAAAGTGCCAAAATTGAATTTGATTTAAAAGCCCAGCGAGTAAAAGCTGAAGGTGATGAAAGTAATAATGGACGAGTAACCACTCGTTTAAAAACCAAAAAAGATTGATATTAACATCAGCAAATTAGAGTAATTTTATGTCAAGTTTAGTCGCCAAAAATTTAGCTAAGTCGTACAGCAAACGTAAAGTTGTAAAAGATGTTAGTTTAACTGTAAATGCTGGAGAAGTTGTTGGTTTGTTAGGGCCAAATGGCGCGGGGAAAACCACTACTTTTTATATGATCGTTGGCTTAGTGCCAAATGATAAAGGCAGTATCACCTTAAATGGCGTCGACCTAAGTCATGAACCTATGCATGTCAGAGCTAGACAAGGTATTGGTTATTTACCACAAGAAACCTCAATTTTTCGTAAATTATCTGTGTCACAAAATATTATGGCCGTTTTAGAAATGCGTAAAGATCTTAGTGCGCATGAAAAAGCAGATAAGTTAGATGATCTTATTTCCGAGTTTCATATTGAGCATATAAGAGATAGCGATGGCATGGCTTTATCCGGTGGAGAGCGCCGCAGAGTAGAGATAGCGCGTGCATTAGCCGCTGATCCAAAAATTATTTTATTAGATGAACCATTTGCTGGCGTCGACCCTATTTCAGTTATAGACATTAAAAAGATAATTCAACAACTTACCGCAAAAGGCATCGGAGTACTAATAACCGATCATAATGTGCGAGAAACACTTGATGTCTGTGAAAAAGCGTATATCGTAAGTCATGGAGAACTCATTGCTGAGGGAACTCCAGAACAAGTTTTAGCAAGTGAAATTGTAAAACAAGTGTACCTAGGCGATCAGTTCAAGTTATAGTAACTGTCACTTATGAGTAATCAGTTAAACGCGTTTAAGTATCGGAATTAAATGAGACCTACATTACAACTCAGAATGGGTCAGCAATTAACAATGACCCCTCAATTGCAACAAGCGATTCGTTTATTGCAGTTATCCTCATTGGAATTACAACAAGAAATTCAAGAAGCTCTTGATAGTAATCCATTGTTAGATGGCGAAGATGAACAGCAATCACAAGAGCTTGATGCTGAATATGATGGTGATTTAAAATCTCTGCAAGAAGGGACTTTAGAGCTATCTTCTGACGACGACACTGAGTGGTCTCAAGAAGAAGTAGCGTCCAACGAAGCACTTGAAAGCAACACTATTTCTGATGAACTAGCTACCGACACCACATGGGATGACTACATGAGTGCAGCGCCAGCTAGCTCAGGTCCCGCTTATGAAGGTGAAGATACAGTCTATCAAGGTGAAACCACCGAAAACATCCAAGACCATTTATTATGGCAACTTAATTTATCTCCATTTACCGACGAAGATTTAGCTATAGCAACTGCTATTATTGATGCGGTTGATGAAAAAGGCTTCTTAACCATATCGGCTGAAGATATAGTTGAAAGTATAGATAACGAAGAAGTCGAGATTGAAGAAGTTGAAGCCGTATTAAAACGCATTCAGCATTTTGACCCTGTTGGTGTCGCAGCTCGTAACTTACAAGAGTGTTTATCAATTCAATTGAAACGTTTCTCAGATGAAACTCCTTGGAAAAATGAAGCCATTGATGTCATCGACAATTACATCGACCTGCTGGCAAATCGCGACTATCGCACCTTATTACGTAAAGCCAAATTAAAAGAACCAGAATTAAAAGACATCCTAGAGCTTATCCAGCAACTTAATCCAAACCCTGCCAGCATTGTTATTAAAGACGAAATTGATTACGTCATTCCTGATGTAAGTGTGGTGAAGAAAAAAGGTCGTTGGATTGTTGAGCTAAATCCCAATTCTATGCCTAAACTTAAGATCAATGAACAATATGCGTCGCTGAGTAAAACATCGAAAAACTCTACCGATACACAATTTGTTCGCTCTCACTTACAAGAAGCAAAGTGGTTTATTAAGAGTTTGGAAAGCAGAAACGACACCTTATTAAAAGTGTCTAATTGTATAGTACAACAGCAACAAGCATTCTTTGAATACGGTCCAGAAGCGATGAAGCCAATGGTACTTAACGATGTTGCTGAAATGGTAGATATGCATGAATCAACTATTTCTAGGGTGACTACACATAAATATATGCATACCCCTAGAGGTATTTTCGAACTAAAATATTTCTTCTCTAGCCATGTAAGCACTGAAAATGGTGGAGAATGTTCTTCTACTGCCATTAGAGCTTTAATTAGAAAACTGGTGGCTGCAGAAAACCAAGCTAAACCGTTAAGTGATAGTAAGATTGCAGAGATTCTGGCAGACCAAGGTATACAAGTCGCCAGAAGAACCATTGCAAAATACCGGGAATCGTTAAATATTCCCCCTTCAAACCAAAGAAAACGCTTGGTATAAAATCCAAGTTAAAGTTAATACAGAAGGAATTACTTATGCAAATAAACCTAACATGTAGACATATTGAAACTACAGACTCTTTGAGAGAATACGTCGATTCAAAATTCTCTAAATTAGAACGACATTTCGATCATATTAACAACGTCCATGTGATCTTAGACGTTGAAAAGTTAGCTCAAAAAGCCGAAGCAACTTTACACGTTAATGGTGGTGAGTTGTTTGCGACCTCGGAACATAATGATATGTACGCGGCTATAGACGGCTTAATTGATAAGTTAGACAGACAAGTAATTAAACATAAAGAAAAATTAACTAAACATTAATTAAATTATAACTATAGAAATACCAAGGATGGTGTTTCTTAACCTTAACTTTTGAGCACACATCAAAAGAAAATGTAGTAAAAAGTAAATGAATTTAAAGTTTATTCTTCAACCAGAAAGCACAAAACGATTAACCGACTGTGCTAGTAAAAAGAAAGTGCTCGAAAAAATTGCCCTATTAGCCAGTGAACAACTCCCTGATCATTCATTTAATGATATTTTAGAGAGCTTAATGAGCAGAGAAAGACTAGGTAGTACAGGCATTGGCAATGGAATTGCAATCCCCCATGGTAAGTTAACAAATATAAAAAAAGCAGTTGCCGTTTTTTTGGTTAGCGCAGACGCTATAAGTTATGATGCCATTGATAAACGTCCAGTTGATATCTTTTGTGCCTTGTTAGTTCCTGCCGATCAATGTGATACACACTTGTCTACACTCGCCTCAATTGCTAAATTATTAGATAATAAAGAAACAGTTAAAAAAATACGACGTGCCGAGAGTGATCTCGACCTTTACAACATACTTGAAGCGGCATAAATGCATATATTTATAGTAAGTGGCAGATCAGGATCTGGAAAAACAGTAGTTCTTAGGGTTTTAGAAGACCTTGGGTATTACTGTGTGGATAATCTACCTGTTAATTTACTACCTGCATTATCTCATTCCCTTGAAAAAAATTATGATCAAGTAGCCGTTAGTATAGACGTAAGAAATTTACCAACCTCTGAGCAAGAGCTATTAGATAATCTAGATTTTCTTCCTAAAAACGTCAATGTTACTGTGTTATATATTGACGCCAGTGATGATGTATTAATTAGACGTTATAGCGAAACTCGACGTTTACACCCACTATCTAAAGGCGAATCATCTTTACCAGAGGCGATAGCACAAGAAAGTAAATTATTAGACGAGCTGGCCAATAGAGCCGACTTATATATAGATACATCCCAACTCAATGTACATCAACTAACTGAAATGGTTAGAGAGAAAATACTTGGAAAGTCATCCAAAGAATTAGTATTAACCTTTGAGTCTTTTGGTTTTAAATACGGCGTACCAAATGATATCGACTTTGTATTTGACGCTAGATTTTTACCAAACCCGCATTGGGAGCCTGAGTTACGGCCACTCACAGGCTTAGACTTACCCGTTAGAGAATACTTAAGTGGTGAGCCATTAGTAAATAAATTTACATTTCAAATCAATAATTTCATTTCAACTTGGTTGCCACATCTAGAGCGTAATAACCGTAGCTACTTAACAATCGCAATCGGTTGCACCGGCGGAAAACATCGCTCTGTTTATATAGCAGAAACGTTAGCAAGACAGTTTAAATCCCGAGACAAAAACATTCGCGTTCGCCATCGTGAAATGTCCCGTTACGAGAGTTAGAAAAATGGAAAGTAGCCGAACAGTAAAAATAGAAAATAAATTAGGTTTGCATGCCAGGGCTGCAACCAAATTGGCTCAATTAGCTCAAAATTTTGATGCTTCTATAACCTTAACCCAAGCTGATAAAACAGCCAATGCTGACAGCGTAATGGCCCTGTTAATGTTAGCCAGTAATCAAGGCAAAGAAGTTACAATATCAGCCAAAGGTAATGATGCAAAACAAGCTGTAGATGAAATTTGCCAACTTATTAGTAACAAATTTGACGAAGAAGAATAACTAGACTCACGCAAGCATATTCAGACGGACCAATGCCAGAACTACTAGAACAAGAATATAACATCCCAATTGACGAACTAAATACCGCCCTTAACAGCGGTATGTTTGTTCACGTTAGGAATATGCTTGAGTCTATGGCGGCATCGGATATCGCACTATTACTTCACTCCTCACCACCAAAAGCCAGAACCGTTATCTGGCAACTTATCGATTCTAATATTCAAAGTGAAGTTATAGAAGAACTTTCAGACGAAGTTCGAAACCCAATCTTACAAAATATGAGTCCAGAAAAAGTTGCAGAAGCAGCTGCCAATTTGGACGATGATGACTTTGCCGACGTATTACGTGGCATGCCAGATGCAGTATTTAAAAAAGTATTAAAGAGCATGGACAAGCAAGATCAAGTCCGTGCTAAACGCGTTATGTCTTATGCGGAAGAAACCGCTGGCGCGTTAATGAATACCGATACCATCACGGTAAGACCTAACGTAAGCGTTGACGTAATATTACGTTATTTACGTTTAAAGGAGTCATTGCCTGAAGCGACCGATTATCTATATGTAGTTGATAAAAACGATACTTTTATTGGTGAGGTCTCATTAGCTGCATTGTTAACATCGACAACCAGTAAACTTATTTCAGAAGTAATGGAAACGGATTTTGAAGTTATTCCTGCCACTATGCATGACTCAGAAGTCGCATCTTTATTTGAACGTTATAACTGGATCTCAGCGCCTGTAATTGATGAAAACGGCATACTTTTAGGTCGTATCACCATTGATGACGTGGTTGACGTGATCCGTGAAGATGCCGAACACTCTATGATGAGCATGGCCGGTCTAGATGACGAAGAAGATACTTTTGCACCTGCCATAAAAAGTACCAAAAAACGTTCAGTTTGGTTAGGTGTTAATTTATTTACCGCATTACTCGCAGCATTTGTTTCTAGCTTATTTGAGTCAACCTTAGATCAATTAGCTGTATTAGCTATATTAAACACCATAGTACCAAGTATGGGCGGTGTAGCCGGTAGTCAAACGTTAACACTTGTTATTCGTGGTATGGCAGTAGGACACGTTACCCAAGCAAATTCACGTTGGTTATTAGGCAAAGAACTCGCCATTGGCTTTTTTAACGGCCTTATTTGGTCTGTGTTAATCGCAGGTGTTGTTGCGATATGGAAACAAGACATCATGTTAGGAGCGGTTATTGCTTTTGCCATGATGATGAATTTAATTGCAGCGGGTTTAGCCGGTGTACTTATTCCATTAATGCTAAAAAGAATGAAGATAGATCCAGCATTAGCAGGTAGTGTAATTTTAACCACAGTTACTGATATTGTTGGTATTTTTGCATTCTTAGGTACTGCAACTTGGTTATTGATTTAATCTGCTATATTTAGCCTACATAAAATCGTTTTATGAATTAATCTGTATTGAATCGTTAATCACTTGGTATTCAAAAATTAATGGTTATAATGCGCGTCCTTTTACACCTTCTTTAATCGGGATATATAAATGCCTCAAATTGGTCAATCTTGTAACTTAGATGTCGTCAAAGCCGTCGATTTTGGTTTCTATCTAGATGGTGGTGAATTAGGTGAAATATTATTACCTCGCAAATACGCTCGCCCTGACTTAAAACCTGGTGATGATGTAAATGTATTTTTATATCTCGACTCAGACGATCGCCCTATTGCGACAACGCAAAGACCAAAAGCTAAAGTTGGTCAATTTGCTTATTTAAAAGTGAAAGAAGTGGGTCGTTTTGGTGCCTTTATGGACTGGGGTTTAGACAAAGATTTATTAGTACCTTACGGTGAACAGCATAAACCGCTTGAAGAAGGTTACTTTTACCTTGTCCGTGTTTACATTGACGATATTGATCATCGCATAACTGGCTCAACTAAAGTTGACCGATTTGTAATAGAAGATGGTACCGGGCAGTTTGAACCAAACCAACCCGTAGAATTAATTATTGCCAATACAACTGACTTAGGCTTTAAAGCCATAATTAATCACACTCATTGGGGCGTTTTGTTTACCGACGAAGTGCACCAAAGATTAAGTTTTGGCCAAGATAAAAAAGGCTTTATCAAACGTATTCGTCACGATGGGAAAATTGATTTAACCTTAAATGGCGGTCAAAAAACTCGAGACAAGTTTGCCAAGATCATCGTTGAATTTTTAGAAAAAGAAAACGGATTTGCTGCCGTTCACGACAAGTCTGATCCTGCATTAATCTCACAATTATTCGGTATGAGTAAAGCCGCATTCAAACGCGCTATTGGTGGTTTATACAAAGACGGTACTATTTCTATTTCAAAATCTGGTATTCGTTTAAACGAAGAAACAGACCAAGCAGAAGATAAATAACCTTATTAAATGAGCGTTTTAAAGTTAAAACGCTCATATTTATTTTTAAAAAAGAATTTCTAAAGCAAACGGTATAATAACAAGAGCCGCAGTTATATACCCCACCTTTTGGATATTCGGCGCGTAGTGATTCTTCAACCTAACACCAAAAACCACTCTTAATAATTCAACACGTCTTATCAATTCAAAACTAGCGATACAGCCTGCAATTGTAATTAGAATAACTAAAGTTGCTTCTAAGCTCATGCCCAACGAGTATTTCGAAAGCTCAAAACCAGCTGCAATAATAATAGTTTGATGAACAATATAATATGGATAAACTGCATCAGATAAATAACTGAGCTGTTTTGAGTTTTTATTTAAGTAACGGCTAGCTAATCCCATTACTGCTAATGCACACAGCATTCGATTTAAACCATGAATTAACTGACCTGCCATTAATAAGAATTCACTGGTATGAGTATCCGCTTCTAGCCAAACTAAGTTATAGAACGCAATCAAAGATAAATATGACACTAGTGCCGTTATACAAAAAGTTTTACAGTTATCTTTTATACGTTGCCAAAAAACAGGATGCCAACCAATTAAGTAACCATATAATAGAAAAGTAAACCCAAGTGCATTCCTGCTTGAATCTAAACTCATCTGAATAATAAAAATAGGTGTCGCCGCCAGAAATATGGCAACCACTGCATTCGTATTGAATAACTTGTCTGTTAATTTTTCTATAAACGCACTATTTAATAATGGTAACAATGGAATTATAAACAATGAATACTGCCATAATTCACGTAAATACCATAAATGGTTTACATCAATATGAGGCCAAATCCCGGGCTGATAATTAACAAACAATTCACTGTTACTGTCAAAAAATGCTTTGTAAAATTCCCAATAACTCAGGTTAAGATCGCCATTAAATGTCATTTCATAATACAACTGAGGTGGGATGATCACTAAAATGGCAAATAACAGAGGTAGTAACAAACGTATTGAACGTAAGCTAATAAATCTCCACAAAGACACCTTAGCTAAGATAAAACGAATTCCAATACCGGATATAATCCATAAGATGGCCATGCGCCAGGGTGACAATAACAGCATCAAATTTGCCAAACTTTCGGACTGATACTGACTTTTAATATGAAAGCCCCAGTCAGCCACATATAACATGCCTGAGTGGTAGATGATCAGTAAACCAAACACAATAACTCGTAACCAATCTAAATCGTAACGTCTTTTTGGCATGTCATTTTGCTTAGGTATAAACAATTCCATAAATTGTATTATTGTCACTTTAGCGCCTTAATTGAGTATGAATACTGAAGCTTAGGGTGACAGATGATGAATGATTTAAAACCTAATAGTGCTCAACATACACCCTGTAGGGATAAGTGGTGGTTAGTTGGGATGAAATTATTGCAAAAAATCCCACTTCGTTGAACAATACCCACATGATAAAACATCAACACTTTCAAAAGTATCAAGCTTGGTATGAAACCATCATTGTTTCAGTTTATATCTTGCTCAATAATACAATTAACGCTACTTCTATGATCATGGAGGAAAGCCGAAATTCTGATACATTGCCCTTCTTAATTTGGCAGCCTTTTTTGTTTGAATATTCCAGTGCTATTGGCTCCGTATTACTTCTCCCTGCAATAGGCTGGTTATTGAATAAACGGCCTATTTTGTCAGAAAATTTTAAACGTACTTTTATCATCTATTTATTCGCGTCTATTGTTTTTTCACTTTGCCATATAACTATCATGGTGTGGCTGAGAAAGTTAGTTTATTGGACGCAAAACTTAACTTATGATTTTGGCGATTTATTATTTGAACTTGTATATGAATACCGAAAAGATCTTTGGTCATTTATATTTTTTGTCATGGCTATTTTAAGTTACCGATTTATATTCAGTCGACTACAGGGTGAAGCCAATGCCATTAACCAAGGTGAAGATAAACCAGTTACCAACAATATCGATCGTTTACTGGTAAAAAAGTTAGGCAAAGAGTTTATTATTAAAGTTGAGGATATTGAGTGGTTTGAGTCTTCTGGGAACTATGTAAATTTGCATATTCAAGGACGTATTTATCCTATGCGCACGACCATGAACAACTTGATACAGCAAATACAAAATGAAGGTTTCTGTAGAATACATCGTTGTTATGGCATTAACTTAGATGCCGTCACTTCCATTACCCCATTAAGCAGTGGAGATAGTGAAATAAAGCTAAATAACGGCAAGACATTAACTCTATCTCGCCGTTATAAAGAGGAATTTAAGCTCAAAATTGATAATGTTTAATTATGTTATTGACATTAAATTATTAATTTAAAGGGACTTATGAAAAAATCAAATCTATTAAAGCTAATCTCATCATTACTTCTACTCACATTAGCAAATCAACTTTTGGCTGCTCAATATGAAGACGATGACGAACCAATCGATGAAACCATTGAAGTTATCGGTAATAAACTAGAAGATGAACTATTGCCTGGTGGAGGCTTTTTTTATGGTGGTAGTTCAAGCCCACCAAGGTCAGGTGGCAGTAACACTCAAAATGAAAAAGATACAGAAAAAGATACAGAAAAAGAGTTTAAAGAAAATGTGGAGGTTGCTCACTCAACTTGTAGAGCGTATACAAGCGCTAATTACGCTTCAGCTTTAAAATCACAATGTCTTAGTGGTGGTCAATTTACTATTGGCTCAAACGGTTTAATTTCTGGTTCAGTGACACTAGATGCATATAACCAATGTAAAGATTTACAAGAAGCATATAGAGATAATGGTTATGATTCTTGTGCTGTAGTTAAAGCTGTTAGAATTAAGGCTTGTTAATGAAAAAAATCATCGCAATACCAACTATAATATTACTAGGAGCGCTGGTAACAATGTTCCCAAGGTCTAATCATATCTGCGAATTAGATTGCGATGACCCTTCCCCTAAAAATAACCTCAAAACACCTGTTACATCCAAAGATAAAGCTCATTTAGAATCAGAGAAAACAACAACCTCGCTTAAAACAACAGGTGTTACATCTGAAAAGCTTAAGAAGGTGCCTTTAGATGGTAACTGGTGTGACGCGAAAAAAGATCTTACACCATCCGACTTTGACCTTGTAGAAAAAGCAAATGAAGATTGGCAAGTTTATCTAGGAAAAGCATTTACCAAACGCGGTAATGCTGTACACCTTGGCGATGAGCATCATGACAATAATCAGTATGTCGCGCCTTACCAAGAATTATCACCTAGAGAACTTGAACAACTAGCTTATTCTGGTGACAAGTGGGCCATGATTACATTTGTTCAAAGTGGTAGCTTTAAGCAAAGAGATAAAATGAAGCAAATAGCTAATAAACTATTGATATCAGGGGCTCTATACCACTCGATTGAATTCCTAACCATTAATGAACTAGCTGCTGCGAAGTCAAATGCCAGACTTGAGAAAATTGATAAAAGTAATCATCACATGATAAATGCAATTACTTATGTGATGCTAGGTCTACAACATTATACTGACAGTGGCCTAATTGCTTACCTAGGTAATATTACAAGAAATGAAATTTACCAAGATATCTTAGATCCACAAAGAATAATCAATGAAAACCGACAAGAGTTTTTGGACAATTTTCAAAACTTAATCGGTGACATTAATAAAGCTAGAGAAGAGCAATCCATTCAGTTCGAAGAACCTAACTTGTTTGTGAAAAAGTTGTTTGAAGAGCGATTAGCAATCATTCAATATGGTAGAGATAAACATATTAAAGGCCTGCTAGAATTAGCCTTACCAGCCAGCAGTCTGTTAACTCAAACAACATGCAAAAGATTGATTATGAAAGAACTTGCTGAAACTAAATAAACCTACTTTGTGTGGATTTAGCGGAACAAAAGTTTTCCATAGGCAAACTTTTGTTCCGTTCACTTAAAGTTAATATAAATACTAATTACCCGCTATTTGCATATTTTCAATTAAAATAGAACCTGTTTGTACTGCGCCACGTTTTTCTACGTCCCCACCAATTCCGACTATCTGCTTAAACATATCGGCTAAATTACCTGCTATGGTAATTTCAGAAACTGGATATTGAATTTCTCCATTTTCTACCCAAAAACCAGCGGCTCCACGACTATAATCGCCCGTTACTGTGTTTACACCTTGGCCCATTAATTCGGTTACTAATAAACCTTTATCCATTTTTTTAAGCAGAGCTGTTAAATCCGAGTCTGTTGCTTGCACTAACCAGTTATGAATACCACCAGCATGACCTGTGCTTTTCATACCCATTTTTCGAGCTGAATAACCCGTTAGTAAATATGTAGTTAATACGCCGCTTTCAATGATTTCTCTATCATGTGTCGCGACACCTTCAGAATCAAAAGGGCTACTTGCTAGGCCTTTTAATGTATGTGGACGTTCACTTACATTAATAATGTCAGGGAAAATAGACTTACCTAAGCTATCCATTAAAAAGGAAGACTTACGATATAAACTCCCACCACTTATGGCAGAAACTAAATGACCAAATAAAGATGAAGCAATTTCAGCATGGAAAATTACAGGTAGCTGACAAGTATCTAACTTTCTTGCGTTTAGCATAGACACAGCCGCTTCTGCTGCTTTTTGACCAACTAAGATTGCGCCATCTAATTTATTAAATTCACGGTCAACGGTATACGCATAATCTCGTTGCATCTCGTCACCGTCTTGCGAAATAACAGAGCAACTCAAACTATGGCGAGTGCTTGGATAACCTTCAATAAAACCTAGGCTATTACCGTAGACTTTAAAACCTTGATAACTCGACAATGAAGCGCCGTCTGAATTAGTAATACGTTTATCAAATTCAAATGCGGCTTTTTCAGACTCAATACAATATTCGAGCCCTTGCTCTGGGGAAATTTGATGTGGATGAAATAAGTCTAAATCTTGTATGTTAGTCGCTAATTCGTGTTGTTCAACCAAACCAGAGAATTCATCGGCTGACGTATATTTTGCAATATCAACAGCCGCTTTTACCGTTTGCTCTAATGCGGCATGGCTCAAATCTGCCGTTGAAGCTGAGCCTTTATGTTTGCCAACATAAATAGAAATACCTAAAGCGCCCTCTTGATTGAACTCAATATTTTCCAGTTCTTGGCACCGACTTGACACCGTAATACCTTTTGATTTGCTAATGACAGCTTCGGCCGAATCAGCGCCATATTTTTTACTAAGTGATAATAAATCGGCGATTGCGGTCTTAACTTGATCTATATCGTTAAAAATATCGGTTTTAGTTGTCATAAATACTCAAAAATACTGGTTAATTTGCGCTTGGCAGCATACCATAAATCATATATTTCAAGTTATTAAATTCGATTGATTATTTACCTATGACTAAGTCCTATTATTTATTACCAGATGACGAAAATTACGTCAGCAAAGCCGAATTAAAAAAAGAAGAAAAAGAGTTACAAGCTTTTGCAGAGCAACTTGTTAATTTAGGCAAATCACAAAAAAAACAATTATCAGCCAGTGACGAATTACAGGCTGCTTTTTTGTTAGCGGATAAAATATCTAAAAAACCAGATGCGCTTCGTCGTCATATGCAATTCATTACTAAGCAACTTAAAGACGAAGACTTAGATAAGTTACGCGCTGAATACGACCGTATTATGTCGCCTAATTTAGTTTCTGATAAAGCAATGAAGAAACTTGAAAAGCTAAGAGAAAAGTTACTAAAAAATGGTGACGAAGCGATAAACGAAATAGTCGCATTACACCCAACTATTGAGCGTCAAAAGATGCGTCAATTAGTGCGCCAAGCTAAAAAAGAAGTTGAGAAAGAACAACCAGGCAAAAACTACAAAGAACTATTTCAATACCTTAAAACAGAAACCGCTAGTTCGTAGTTTGCTAGTTGTTACTACTGCCGAATTATTAAATTTAAGCCTGAACAATAAATACAAAAAAGCCCAGTTACTTTATAAGTAACTGGGCTTTTTTATGGTTAAACGCCTTTACTAATTACTGAGTTCCACCAACGGTGATCTCATCTAGTTTCAATGTTGGTTGACCAACGCCAACAGGAAGACTCTGACCGTCTTTACCACAAACACCAACACCTTTATCAAGCGCTAGGTCATTACCGACCATAGAAACCATAGACATAGCGTCTGGGCCATTACCAATAAGTGTTGCACCTTTAACAGGTTTAGTTACTTTACCGTTTTCAATTAAGTAAGCTTCCGACGCTGAGAATACAAATTTACCCGATGTGATATCCACTTGACCACCGGCAAAGTTAGTAGCGTAAATGCCATTTTCAACACTGGCAATAATATCTTCTGGCGTACTTTCGCCCGGCAACATGTAAGTATTCGTCATACGCGGCATAGGTAAATGCGCATAAGATTCACGACGTCCGTTACCTGTAGGTTCAACACCCATTAAACGAGCATTTAATTTATCTTGCATATACGATTTCAAAATACCATTTTCAATTAAAACGTTATACTGAGCAGGTACACCTTCATCATCAATATTCAAAGAACCACGGCGATTCAACATAGTGCCATCATCAACAATGGTACAAAGATCAGAGGCTACCTTCTCACCCATTTTGCCACTGTAATTACTTGAACCTTTACGATTAAAGTCACCTTCAAGTCCATGACCTACAGCTTCATGCAATAACACTCCAGGCCAGCCAGAACCTAACACAACTGGCATAGTTCCAGCCGGAGCTTCAATTGCTTCTAGGTTGATTTTAGCCATATGAATTGCATCATCTGCAGCTTGTTCGTAACGTAAACGGCCATTTTCAATCTCTAAAAAGTAACCGTAATCAGTACGGCCGCCAATACCAGCTCCGCCGCGCTCTTTTCTCTCACCTTTTTCTAATACAACTGAGCAATTTAAACGAATTAATGGACGAGTGTCCGTTGCCCAAGTGCCGTCTGTCGCAGCCACTAAAATTTGTTCAAACACACCCGTTAAGCTCACGACAATGTTACTAGCTTCTGGTGCTTGTTTGCGAATATAACTATCAACACTTTTTAACAAGGCAACTTTATCGTCGTTACTCATCGCTTCTAACGGCTGACAAGGCGTATAAATTTCTTTGGCTATGGTTTTGTTAATTAACTTTTGTTTTGCATCAGCTCCCGCTGCAGTAATGCTTCTTGCTGTACCAGCCGCTTCCATTATTGCAGGAGCGTTTAGTTGATCAGAGTAAGATAAACCAGTCTTTTCACCACTTACCGCTCTCACGCCAACGCCTTGTTCAATATTGTATGAACCATCTTTGATAATGCCATCTTCCATTACCCAAGATTCATGAGCACTGGCTTGAAAGTATAGATCGGCGTAATCAAGTTTGTGCTCTAACATGATTGCTAAACCATCTAGCACGTCTTGTTGAGTCAAGTTGTTTGCGGTTAATAATCTCTGCTCTACTGAGTTCAAAGTAATTCCTATTTGTATAAATATATTATATTCAATTGTTAGTCTTGCGAGCTGTTTTTTACATAACGACTAACAAACTTATTATGCTGCTTTATCGGCATTGACTTGCGTACTTTGGTTAAACCATCTTTATTTAACTCAGCACCAAACAAGCCTAATTTTTTCTCGGCGTTAAATAATACAGTACCCCAAGGATCAACTATCATACTGTGACCAAAAGTTTGTCTACCATTTTTATGAGTGCCAGCTTGATCACAGCCTATCATGTATACCTGATTTTCAATTGCTCTGGCTTGTAATAATATTTGCCAATGAGCAGCGCCGGTTTTTTCAGTAAATGCACTTGGTAATACAATAGCATCAACGCCTTCATCTCTTAATGCTTGAAATAATCCAGGAAAGCGTAAGTCATAACAAATCGCGAGACCGATTTTGCCAAATTCAGTATCAAAGCAAACAACTTGATCCCCGGCAGACCAACTATCAGACTCTCGGTAACTACCAACACCATCTTCGACATCGACATCAAATAAATGAATTTTTTGATAATGCGCTATTAGTTCTCCAACTGGTGAATAAACTAAAGTGACTGGTTTTACTTTGCTTAATTTACTATTTCCATTGTCTAAGATAGGCATAGTGCCGGCGACTAAATAGATAGAATATTGTTTTGCTAAAGACGCTAAGCGAGATTGAATTACCCCATTATTTAGCGGCTCGGCAATATCAGAGTTAGCTCTATCGCCAACACCAAAAGCAGCAAAGCATTCAGGTAACACAACAATAGCATTGGTTAAATCTGCCGTTGTTTTTGTTAACTCTTGTTCAATAAATAATAAGTTCTCAT
The DNA here is from genome assembly GCF_947500655.1 of uncultured Psychrosphaera sp. Classification (GTDB taxonomy): domain Bacteria; phylum Pseudomonadota; class Gammaproteobacteria; order Enterobacterales; family Alteromonadaceae; genus Psychrosphaera. The sequence continues at coordinate 69,701 of NZ_CANMSK010000004.1, forward strand.
CCACGTTTGGGCTAGAGCACATTTGCAAAGTATAAACTTTCATCTATTTATCCTCAGTTGTAAGGGTTTGCTGTTCTCGCTTAGCTACAATTTTTGGTATTTTTTCTCGTTTACTAAATTGCTTCACTTCTTTAACTGTAGGTTTATCTAAATCCCCATTAACTTTAAATAAGAATTCAAAAAGTTCGGCACTCTCTATCACTTTATCCAGAGCCATCACACCTAAAAAAGTAGCTGGATTTACTGCTGCCAACCAGACAATAAGAGGATAATTAGAGGTGACTTTAGGCTTAAATGTTACATCGTAATCTAGCGTTCTCATATTCAAATCAGTATTTCCAACTAAGGACATATCACCCGCAATAGCATCCATACGAATATTATCGGAATATCCAACACCATCAATTAATGTAACACTTCCTTTGAGGTCGTTATAAAACAGCCCTTTTGAAAACACATCTTTGAAATCTAACTTTAACTTTCTATATAAAGAATCAAAACTGAATAGAGAAACCCAACGAGCTCCTTGATCATTTATTTCACTCAAATAACCTTCGCCCAACTTAAAGTCAGCGTGGCCGTTTAATGTTGCAAAGTCTAACCACTGTGGAGCGCTTTTCCATTCCACATCTATATTAATTGATGCGTCACTTTCCTCTATCCCCGTTGATAAATTGTATTTTTCTAGCCATTTACCAAAATATCTTGATTTAACATTACCTTTTACATACGTTCGGCCTGAGCCTGAGTTACCAATCCAACGACCGGTTAAATCAATAGCGTTTCGTTCATAATTTAGTTTGGCTTTATCTATTATTAACTCAGGTCCTACTGAATAGGCAGATAAGCTAATTTTACCTAGTGGCATTCCATTATAAAAACAACTTGCACAGTCAAATTTAATTGGTGGTAAACTACGAATTAAGTCATCTGAGTTTTCCATACTCGGTTTAACATTATTTACGATTTCAACTGGCCTAACCGTTTCAGGATTGACAGGAACCGTCACTAATTCCGAGCCCAAACGTAAAAAAGAAGAGTTAATCTCTATACCGTCTTTTTTAATATCATTATGTATAGTTATGTCTGTTAATGTTTGTTTTGCCCCTAAAGAAAACAACCATGAATCTTTTTGTGGTTTTGCATCCAAACTTACATTTTGTAAATCCTGTCCTAAAATAGACAAATGCTGAATACTGCCAAATATATGATTTGGCTGATCTATAAATCCAACTTGAGTAGGGTCGCTGTCAGGTAAATCACCAATTAGATCTAAAACAAAAGCTAAAACAGGTTCAAATTCTAGTGATTTTTCTTCTATTGAAATATCAAAACCAGACTCAGGTAGTTGAATGGCACTTTCGCCAATACTTAAATGGGCTTGTTCCATTCGGCCTGATTCGGCCATGACCTTACCTTCAAAAAACAGCTTATTGTCTAATTCCACATTTAATTGGCCACCATTTTGATCGCCTAACATGGAATAGCTTAAACTTGCAGGTACGCCAAACTCTTTCACAATTGACTTAGTTACGTCATAAGAGGTATTTGTTAAGTCCGAACTACCATCGACAAAATACTGAAAACCATCGGATTCAATATTCACACTAACATTAACCAATGATGTCTGTTCCCCATCAAAGTAACTCATTAACTTTAGAGGATGTTTAGACGCTATCGTATCACGCTCAGATTCGGCTAATAGGTTGGCATCAATGAAATAACTATCATCTTTTTCATATCCATTAACCTCTAAACTAATTGGCAGTTTAAATAATCTACTATCCTTGCTCTCAACTTTAAATGTTGAATTTTCAAAAGTAACGATTGAATTTACATCTTCAAAGTTCAAGTTAATCTCAGGTAAACTGAGATCTGCATTATTAGTTTTAACACGTCCCCACGCTAATACTTCTGGAACTTCACCATCACTATTGGGCTCATCAGACAAGGGAATTGATATATTGACAGCTGCTGTAGATTCACCCTTTAATTTTACAAACTCAAACACATCTCCCAAAATATCTTTTAATGGCGTTGTCTCTATCAGGCTATGAAAATCTTCTAGCATTAAGTTTTTTGGGGTTAACGACAGTTTTAACTTCAATTGCTGGGCATCTAATGCAATATCAGCTTCAGTATCATGGTCTATCTTCAAACTAGAAAATTGACCTGCGTCTACTTTAATCGTCATTAAACTGTCTTTAATTAGCAGTTGAGCGTCCATATTTTCGATAGCTGGCCAAGTAGGGTCAAACTTAAACTGCCCTTCCTTTATCAAAGCTTTAAGAACAAAAGTGCCATAGTTTGAACTATTCGATACATCACTATATGGCATCTTTGTCGGATCACCACTGATGGCAACTTGAGTCAATTCACCTCGCCCTTTTTCAATGGCCGACATCAAATAATCATAAGTCTCTGTAGGTATTAGATACTTGGGTAAATACTGACGAATAGAGCCTAACTTAGGGCCTTCCACTTCGCCATAAAGGGTAAAGTTGGGTGTATCAAAGTGAGTGTACTGCGCCGCTACATTAATATTTACATCTTGGTTTTTCACTGTGATTTTTGGCAAGTTCACAGTAATACCATTATCAGTATGTTTTACATGTGTCATTACACTAAATTCAGAGTAGTTAAAGTCTTGACTAAAAGTATCTTGCGTATGAAATTTATTATCTTGACCCGTTAACTCAAACCACCCCTCCTTATCCGACCAATAACCATTAAGATTTAATCCGTCAATTCCTAAATAAGCGGTATTTTCTGATGTAGTCGGTGCCAAACTTAAATTAGAAATATGAGTGGCTGCTTTTATTTGGTTATTTTGATCAAGCTGTAATTTAAAGAAGTCTAGTTCACCGCTAATTTCTGACTCAGCTAAAATACCTAAACCTTTAGTAACAGAGAATAAAGAAAAAAGCCGAGATATTGGCTGAATATCTCCTTCGATAACATTGAGCTGAGCATTACTACCATCAGAGAAAGCTGATAAATGAAAACCATCATATTCATCTTCACCATTATTTAATGCGATATCATTACTAAACATGGACCAGCCAGTGTTAGATTTTGACCATTGTAATTTGGTAGATTTAATACCTAAATACTGCTGTTGTTCTGCTTTTTGCCAATGAATACCGGAGTCTGAGATATCAGCAACAATGTCATTAACAAGACCATCTTTTACATTCCCCCAAACTTTTAAATTAGCTTCACTCGACTCTAGATTTACATGCTCACTTATAAATTGAGTTAACCAAGGAGAAATATCTAATTTTGCAGCCTCTAAATAAATTTGGCCAAAAATGTTTTGGCGGCGTTGACCGTATAAATCGACAATTAATGTCGCAGAATTGCTGGCAAATCCATCAACCGATAATTCGCCACTAGCTTGGTGACGATTTCCATCGTTGATCCAACGTAATGAATCAATTTGATAATTTTGTGTTCGCCCTTGTTTATGTCGCACTTCAACTAAACTATTTATAACTTTAAAAGAGTGTAGTTGTGACAAAAATAAGTGACTTAAGTTTTCAAATAGTTGACCACCATTCGATTTTGGTCTGACTTTATAAAATACATCACTATTAATTTTGGCATCAAGCCCATCCAATAGAAATGTACCACTGGCAAATCGTTGTTCTAATAATGATTGCCAAAAATTTATTTCTATTTCAGTTTTTTTAATTGCAATGTCCAGCGGTGTGCTAGCGGTAGGTGATACTTTTAATTCATGTAGAATAATAACAGGACCAGACGACTGCCAAGTCGCGCTAATGCCCCCTATGGAAATTTGAGCATTAAAGTTTGTTAACAGGTATTCTTCAACGTCCGTTTTATAATCATCGGCATACGGTAAGGCAAACTTGAGCAGGCTGATAGCAACCGCGAATAAAATAACAAGAGATGCAAAAAATACCCACATTGTTTTTACAATGCGTAGCGTCGTTTTCTTTAACAAGATATCTCTCTTAATAAGCAATAAATACTCAATTTATTAACTTCTAACTTTTTCAAATTATTCTACTTACTATAAATGGAAATTGTTGTTCAATAATAGCTATGTTCATAATACCTTTTTCATCATTTTTTGCAGTAAAATCTAGCGTTAATGATAGGTATAAACAGTAAAATATACTTTATTTTGTAAGCTAATATGAAAAATACTTAACTTTATGATTAAACCTTATCAATTATTTACTTACAGCACACTAAAGTTACCTATTACTTATGGGGGCTATTTTAATTAATTGGCAATTACTATTATTCACCAAGTCTGGTTTATCTACTGCGCCTAGTTCGTAATCCATGTTAAAGTAGACCTCTTATTACAACCCTAATATTAGTCTTTTACTGAATGAATAACGCAGATCCACACAACAGTTTATTAACTGAAAAAATCAAGCTTTGGGGCCAAGAACTTGGCTTTCAGCATGTTGGTATTTCAGATATAGACTTATCTGCACAAGAACCCAAAATGTTAGATTGGTTAGAAAAAGGCTTTCACGGTGAAATGCATTACATGGAAACCCATGGAACTAAACGTAGCCGACCTGCTGAATTATTGCCCGGTACAGTGTCTATTGTTTCCGTTCGCTTGGATTACCTGCCAGAAGATGCGAAGTTTGCCTCAACGTTAGAGCAACCAAATCAAGCCTTTATCAGCCGCTATGCACTTGGCCGTGATTATCACAAGGTGATCCGTAATAAGCTAAAAAAACTCGGACAGATGATAGAAAAAGAAATTGGGGTAGATAACCTAGCCTTTCGTCCTTTTGTTGACTCAGCTCCTGTATTGGAAAGACCAATTGCAGAAAAAGCAGGGTTAGGTTGGACGGGTAAACACTCACTTCTTTTAAATAACCAAGCTGGTAGCTGGTTCTTTTTAGGTGAGTTATTTTTACCTATTGCTTTGGAACAAGACCAAGCTGTAGAAAATGAATGTGGTGCTTGTGTTGCTTGTATTACAACGTGTCCAACTCAAGCTATTGTTGAACCTTATGTAGTTGATGGTCGTAAATGTATTTCATATTTAACCATTGAGCTAAAAGGCAGTATTCCAGAACAATATCGAAAACCAATGGGTAATCGTATTTATGGCTGTGATGATTGCCAGCTTATATGCCCTTGGAATCGTTTTGCTCAATTATCTACTGAACCTGACTTTGCGCCTCGTTCACAACTGAACTCAATTAGTTTATTAGAGCTGTGGCAGTGGCAAGAACCTCATTTTTTAAAAATGACCGAAGGCAGTCCAATAAGACGAATAGGCTTTGAATGCTGGATGCGTAATATCGCAATTGCACTAGGCAATGCACCATTTAGTTTAAAAGTCGTAGAGCAACTTAACAGCAAGTTAACGCTTATTTCCGATATGGTAGATGAGCATATTCAGTGGGCATTAGAACAGCAACAACAAAAAGCGAATGATAAAGGGGTAGATTCAAGGAAACTAAAACGCCTTATCAAAGCCATTAAAATCGGTTTACCAAGAGACGCTTAATGCAACAAAAAAACGACTAAATGTAATGATACTAAGTTCAAAATACACAAACGCCACTTATTTCAAACATCAACCCACTAGTACAGGATAAAGTGAAGCGAGTAATAATGTTGCCATCACAGCATTAAACATTCGTAACCGTTTAACACTTGATAACATTTTCTGAATTTTTAATCCCAATACAACCCATACACTAATTGAAGGTAAATTTACCGCGCCAAACACTAATGCCACAATCATGACTGAAGTGATATCTCTCTCTGGCGCATATATACCAATTGCAGTTAATGCCATGGTCCATGCTTTTGGATTTACCCACTGAAATAATACAGCTTGAATAAATGAAAATGGCTTAACGTTATTACTATTACTATTTTCTGGCTGAGCTGCGGTTGCTACCTTATAAGAAAGATAGCCCAGATAAATAACACTACACCATTTAAGTATTAAATAACTTGCCGGGTACAAGTCAAAGACTTGCATAATACCAATGCCCACTAAAGCAACCATCAAAGTAAAACCAAAACCAACCCCAAACATATGAGGCAAGGTCTTACGAAACCCAAAGTTAGCACCTGAACTCATCAGCATTAGATTATTTGGCCCTGGTGATATTGAGGATGCGAAAGCAAAAAGCATTAAAGCCATGATTATATCTAAGGTCACTATTTTTCCTTTATCTAACGATTTATGCATCCACACCTTGATGTAGAAAGCGTGTTTATACCAATTGAATTAAGATAAATACTATAAACAACTTCCCACGAAATTAAATTGTCTTTATTGTGTCATTCATAACCTAAGGACAACAAATGATTAAAATAGATAAATTTTCTGAACATATATTGCGTGAATTAAAAAAAGACGGTCGAATTAGTAATATCGACTTAGCCGACAAAGTAGGATTATCACCTTCAGCTTGTTTACGTCGAGTTCAAGAATTAGAAAAACAGGGCGTTATTCGAGGTTATCGAGCAATTCTCGACAATCATAAATTAGGTATAGGATTTAGTGCATTTGTTACCGTTGGTTTATCTATTCATACTAAAGATTCACAACGAGCTTTTGAGCAAGCGATAACCAATTCAGACGAAGTGCTCGAATGTCATAACGTCACAGGTTCATTTGAATATATATTAAGAGTGGAAACGGCTGACTTATTAGCATATAAAGTCTTTCACACCGACGTATTAGGTGACTTACCACAAGTTGCGACCATTAGTACTCATGTGATTATGGAGTCAGCAAAAGATCAAAATAAATAATATTAGAGCAGTATTAATAAAAGTGAGTCTCCCTAATAACTAAACTGCTTTTTAACGCGGCCTGTTAAACCACATAATAATTCATATGAAATACTATTGGCATGACGAGCAACACGTTCTATCGCAAGTCCATCGCCCCACAGGATAACTTCGTCACCTATTTCTACAGGTGAATGAGCTCCAACGTTAACCGTGATCATATCCATAGAAACACGGCCAACTAGAGGATATTCGATGCCGTTGATTAAAACTGGAGTACCATTTTCGGCATTACGTGGATAACCATCACCATATCCCATAGCAACCACAGCGACTTTAGTTTCTTCTGCTGCGGTCCAAGTTGCACCGTAACCTACAGAGTCGCCTTTTTTCACATCTCGCACAGCAATAACACTGGTTTTTAATGTCATAACTGGTTTTAAGTCATGTTCTGCAGCATCAGAGTTTGCCATACCAGAAGCGCCATACATCATAATTCCTGGACGGACCCAATCTTTATGTGCAGCAGGTATCGACATAATAGTCGCAGAATTTGCTATTGAATGCTCACAAGGGAAATCCCCAGCAAGTTGATTAAATAAGGATAATTGTTTTTGATTTAATGGATTGTCTTGTTCATCAGCACACGCCATATGTGTCATTAACGTGATTAAACCCAATACATTTTTATGTTGGAATAATGCTTTATAACAAAATTCAAAATCAGATGGCGGTAAACCAATACGGTGCATACCTGTGTCTAATTTTAGCCAGACTTTTACCGGACGAGGCAAGTCAGCATTAATGAAATCAATGACTTGTTGTTTGGTATGTAATACCGTTTCGAGTTGTTGTTCTGCAATAGTGAACAACTCAGTTTTATCAAAAAAACCTTCCAATAAAAGAATAGATTTTTGAATTCCAGCGGTTCTCAATTTAATTGCTTCTTCTAACCGAGCTACACCAAACGCATCAACATTAGTGAGAGCCTCTGCAATCTCTAAATAACCATGACCATAAGCATTCGCCTTTAACATAGCTAATATTTTAGAAGTGGGCGCTAACTTACGGACAACTTCAATATTATGCAATAAAGCGGTTAGGTTGATTTCAGCAACGGCAATTTTCATAAGTTTCTATTAGCTATCTTCATTGATTACTCGTCAAAGAAAGCATTACCCGAATAGTTATCAAAACGAGAGTAATGTAGTTGAGTAGTTAAGCGAACACGACCAATTGGCCCATTACGATGTTTGCCAATTATGATTTCAGCGGTGCCTTTGTCAGCTGAATCTTCGTGATAAACCTCGTCACGATAAATAAACATGATCAAATCGGCATCTTGCTCGATTGAGCCTGACTCCCTTAAATCTGAGTTTATTGGTCGTTTATCTGCACGCTGCTCCAAGCCACGATTTAACTGGGCAAGCGCAATAACTGGTATTTCTAATTCTTTGGCAAGTGCTTTTAAAGAGCCTGATATATCGGCTATTTCTAACGTACGATTATCTTTAAATTCTGGCGAGCGCATCAATTGCAGGTAATCGACCATGATCATAGACAAACCACCGTGTTCACGAGCAACTCGTCTAGCTCTGGAACGTAATTCTGTTGGTGTTAAGCCGGATGAATCATCAATATAAAGTTTACCTTTTTCCTGCATTAATCCCATTGTGCTAGCAAGACGAGCCCAATCATCATCATCTAAATTACCAGTACGAACTTTAGTTTGATCAATTCGACCTAATGACGCCAGCATTCTCATCATCAAGGAATCCGCCGGCATCTCCAAACTAAATACCAGTGCTGGTTTATCTGAAGTTAATGCTGCAGTTTCTACCAAGTTCATGGCAAACGTGGTTTTACCCATAGATGGACGAGCTGCAACAATAATAAGATCTGATGGTTGGAAACCATTTGTCATTTTATCTAAATCATTAAAGCCACTAGTAAGTCCGGTTACGCCGTTATTATCCGTACGCATTAGTTCTTCAATTTTATCAACCGTGGAAGATAATACTGAATTTAAGTCTTTTGGCCCTTCGTTTTTATTTTCTCGCTGCTCTGCAATTTTAAAAACTCGTGACTCGGCAAAATCTAATAATTCCGCACTGCTTTTCCCTTCTGGGTTATAACAAGCATCGGCGACTTCATTTGCCGTCCCAATCAACTCTCTAACAACGGCTCGTTCTCGAACAATTTCTGCGTAGGCAACAATATTCGCGGCACTTGGCGTATTTTTCGCAATTTCACCTAAGTAAGCAAAACCACCAACATCTTCTAATACTTTCTCTTTTTCTAATGCTTCTGACACTGTGATCAAGTCAATAGGGTGATTTTTAACCATCAACTGCGCCATAGCGGTAAAGATTTGCTTGTGCTGACGTAAGTAAAAGTCATCTTTTACTACTTTTTCGGCCACACGATCCCATGCGTTATTATCTAACATAAGTCCGCCTAAAACCGATTGTTCAGCTTCAACGGAATGTGGTGGAACTTTGAGAGACGCTATTTGAGCATCTTGTTCTTTTGCAGACTTAAAAGACGACTTTGCCATGGATTCGTTTCATACAACTTAGGAGTGAGATCAGACTGAACATTCTATCGGAATAACTGAAGTTATCAATAACTCAACTCAGTGATTAATAGATTTAGTTACAAATAGAAAAAACCCAGCAGATATCACAAAGCTGGGGTTTATAATTAATACAATTGGTATAAGTCTATCTTGGTTTATTTTTTACTGATGGTGACATCACCACTTACCGTGTCTATTTGCACATCAGCCGAGCCAGTTCCCATCTTAAATCGTATTGATTCACCAGGTCCGTATTTAGCTTCTTTGACACGGTCTTTAGTTAGACGATTTTTAATGTCACCGCCGGCATGGGTTTCAATATTAAAGTTAGCAGATACGTCCCCAACAAAGTAAATATCAGCATCACCACCAACACTTGAATAAACGAAACGACCGTCTTTAGCCAAACTTAAACTAACGTCAATATCGCCGTTTACCGTTCCGATTTCCATTTCTTTAATGAGTTTGGCATTGATTTTCATTTCGCCATTTACATTACTAATACCAATCTGGATCGCTGCAGTGTCAGTTTCAATATCGCCATTAACAGCTTCAATTTCCAACTCACCTTGGCTATTCTTATCTACAATTTCACCGTTTACGGTATTAAGATTTATTTTACCTTGCAGATCGCTAGATTTAATACTGCCATTAACGGTTTCAAGTTTAATACGATTGGTTAGATTGTTTGCTTTAACATCTCCATTCACTGTATTAATTTGAGTTCCGCCTTGAATATCAGAGGCGTCGACATCAACATTAACCCCTTCAAAACGTAAGTTATTATTGATAGGAATAAAAAATTCTAACTTTGAACCGTCATCATGGCTGTTACCATTGCCCCAGCCACCCCAACGATTATTTGGCATCTTCACTTTAAAATAAGCTTCACCGTCATCATCCACTTCAAACTGATAACCTTCTGCGGCATCGGATAATTCTCCAATAATTTGAATTTGGTTTTTATCCCAAGTCTTAATTTTTACCGTACCTGACATGACGTCAATCAACACTCGTCCTTCGGCTTTGGTAGTCAAAGACTTATTTATTTTTTCGCCCGCAAAAACACTCATAGACAAGATGCATAAACTGCTAACCAAGCTTACTTTCCAATTTTTATAAATTACATTTTTCATTTTATTTACCCGCCACTGACTCTAAATTTGATGATACGTTTGTAATTGAGGCTTATACGCTTTTTGAATCAAGCTAATTTGACTCTGATAAACCTGATTTAACATTTTCATTAATGCTGGATCTTCTGGCTGATTTTTTAACGCCTTAATAAGCGCTTTTTCAGCCAACTCTAATTCTTTCATTGAACTCTGCCAATTATTAACAATTGGATGTTCTAAATTTACATTCTGTAATAGCTGCTTTTTTTGAATCTCGTAGCTGGCTATCAATGGATTAGTCCAATTACTATTAACAGATGCTTCATTACTTGTGCTAAGCCAAATTCCTAACACCAATGCAATTGGAGCAAACGCCGCAGCTATTTTGCCAAACTGCTGCCAACTAATATTAGTTTCGTAACCACTTTGTTGTGGTGTTTTAGCAATTGCTTGCTCAATGCCAGCCCATAAATCTCTTTTTGGGGTTAACTCTTTTGGCAACTCTTGCGCTTGAGTTAACACATCTTTTTCTTCGATATTGTTTATGCTCATAACGTTACCTATCTAACTCTGAATTAATTGTAATTTGTAATAACTGCTTAGCTCTATGGTATTGCGATTTACTAGAGCCTACTGCGATATTTAATTCTTTGCTTATCTCTTCATGACGCCAGCCTTCTATGGCAAACAACACAAACACAATTCTGGCTTGCTCTGGCAGTTTAGCTATATGCTTATCTAACCCACTACGACTTAAGTCATGATTTGTTAAATCGTCATCGGTTTTTATATTCGCTAGTTCAGTTTCATTTTGTTCATCCGAACCAAACCATGAACGCCACCAAGCTTTTTGTTTACGCATATGGCTTATCGCCACATTACTTGCCACTGAATGTAGCCAAGTAGAAAACTTACTATCACCTCTAAAGTTATGAATTTTTTGCCAAATTTGTACAAAAACTTCTTGGGTAATATCTTCAGCAATTTCACGATCACCTGATAAACGTAAGCTTAATGCATAAACACGTTTGCCATGAATATTATAGAGTTTTCTCAACGCCGACTGTTCACCCCGCTTTAATTGGGCAACGATCAAGTCGTCTTGCTCTACTTTATTGGTTTGCCCTTTAAATTGTTCTGGGGCAATCACGTTTGATGACACAAGTAAGTTTCTCTTTACCGATTCGAGTTATTGAATGGTTAGTATGATATGAATAAGGAAAGGTTTAAAAGGAAATATATTTATTTTTGTATTTTATCAAACCAATTTCATTAACCATTGATAATAAAGGATTAAGTATTTTAGTTTATAGGGGCTTTAATAAAAAAAAGACATAAAAAAAGTGACTAAAAAGTCACTTTTTTTGAGAGTTAGCTAATTAAGCTAATTCAACGTTTGCAGCTTGCAAACCTTTCTGACCGTCTTCAACTTCAAAAGAAACCGCTTGGCCTTCTTTTAATGTTTTGAATCCGTCACCAGAAATTGCACGGAAATGAACGAATACGTCCTTGCCGCCATTATCTTGAGTAAGAAATCCGTAACCTTTCTCTTCGTTGAACCATTTAACTGTACCAGTCGATTTAGACATATAAACCTCGATTTAAATTTAATATTTTAAGACACAATACGTGCCGACATTATCTTCATAGGGAAATATTAAATTGCGATGTAACTTATGGAAGGATAACGTCTCAATATCGACCAAAAAATTGAGTCTAGAGGTTTATTAACACATGAAGCAAATAACAATCTTAAATATGTCTCTGTAAAGACAAAACGTATGATAGCACATATTTTTAATAAAGCTCATTAAATGTCCATATATCTTTAAATTATTTTCGTTATTTATCATGCGAGTATGAAAAAACAACGGTGTTCATCTGTAACATGACATTTTTATCGTTAGAGCTCGTTACTCTATGCTTGATCTATTTCTGGAGTGGTTTCAGATCCAGTATCTAATAATTGATCTTTTCTTTTATTATCACAACGACTTACGATTGCACTTTGCTCTTGCTCAGATAATTTCTGCCAACCTGTAATCTCATTAATATGACGGAAACAACCTACACATATATCGCTATCATCTAGGCAACATTCTCTAATGCATGGCGATTTAATCATAAAGAATCTACTTTTACTGTTAACATCATCGATTTTAATCCATTTATTCTAACTAAATTTTTACGTATTATTGCATCAATTACTTTAGAGGAGAATTTTATGTTTACTGTTATTTTTGGTCGCCCAGCTTGTCCGTACTGTGTAAGAGCAAAAGAAATTGCTGAGCAACTTAAAGAAAAGCGTGATGACTTTAACTTTCGTTATGTTGATATACATGCTGAAGGTATTAGCCAAGCAGATCTTGAAAAAACGGTTGGAAAACCAGTTCAGACTGTTCCACAGATATTTATAGATCAAGAACATATTGGTGGATGTGACGAGTTTGAAGCTTATGCTAAAGCAAACTTAGACCTATATTAAAATGCCTTTCATCCGCTCATTATTAACTTAATGAGCTGGTGAACTATTCCTTGTTAGTCTTTGAAATCTCTTTTAATTTTCTCTGACATTCTTACTTAAACACCTCCAATCTAATTTTTTCTCGATTTGTTATGTTTATTACTCCTCAGACCATTTATAATGCGCGCCATTAATTCTTCTACAGTGCAATCAATACATGCGATTTCCAGGCCGTCGAAAACACAAACATTACTTCCCTGTTGATAAAAAAGATCCATTAACTAAAAAGTTAACCACGGATGTGGAACTCAAACATCCATATGTAGTGGGGATGGATCAAACTATTGTAGATATTGAAGCGCATGTCCCAGAAAGCTTATTAGCAGAATTTAAGCTAACTAAAGGCTTGTCACAATTAGTACCAAGTGAGATTGCAGAAGCTCTATATCAATATATTGATGATAACAACCTTATTGTCGACCAACATGCCGGCGGCACAATTGGCAACACAATGCACAATTATTCCGTATTGGCCGATGACAGATCTGTCCTTTATGGTGTTATGAGTCAAAACATTAAAGTTGGCAATTACGCTTACCAATATTTATGCAACACCTCATCGAAAGTAGACTTACAACATCTACAACCTGTGGACGGTGCTATTGGCAGGGCCTTCACTTTGATCACAGAAGATGGCGAACGCACTTTTGCCATCGACTCTGGAAAAATGAACCGCCTTACTCCAGATTTTATTGATGAAGAGTTAATTAAAAATTCTTGTGCCTTTGTTATCAGCGCTTATTTTACACGCTGTAGTGGCGAAGACACCTTAGACAAAGCTGCATTAAAAGCTATCGAATACGCTAACAAACATAAAGTGCCTGTGGTATTAACCTTAGGTACTCGTTTTATGATTGATGAAAAGCCTCAATGGTGGCGTGATTTTATTAAACAACACGTACAAGTCTTAGCGATGAATGAAGAAGAAGCTGAAGCACTTGTTGGTCATTCAGACCCTTTATTAGCCGCGGAAGCTGCTTTGGACTTAGCTGATTTAGTTTTATGTACCGCAGGCCCGCTAGGATTATATATGGCAGGTTTCACTGATGAGACATTCAAGCGTGATACTCGCTATCCATTATTACCAGGTAGCATTCCTGAGTTTAATCGCTACGAATATTCTAGACCTTTATTAAAATCACTCTGTAGTAACCCAATAAAGATTTATTCTCATATTGCACCTTACATGGGTGGACCGGACAAAATTAAGAATACTAATGGTGCAGGAGATGGTGCGTTAGCTGCTGTTTTGCATGATATTGCATCCAATGCTTATCACTCTACCAACGTGCCTGAGTCAAGCAAACATACAGTACCGGCAATAACCTATTCTTCATTGTCACAGATGTGTAAATACGCGAACCGAGTTAGCTTTGAAGTATTATCACAAAGCTCACCTCGCTTATCAAAAGGCTTACCTGAGCGTGAAGATAGCTTAGAGCAAGCTTATTGGCATTAGTAGCATCCAATTTTTTACATTTAAATTCAGAAACAAAAAAGCCTTTGCATTTATAATGCAAAGGCTTTTTTATGATTACTAGGCCTTGTTTACAGCTGTGGTCCAGCAGCAACTAATCCTTTACCTTCTTCATTATCAGTAAACTGAACAAAGTTATCGATAAACAAGTTTGCTAGATTTTCTGCTTTTGACTGCCACTGTGCAACATATTGATAAGTGTCACGAGGATCTAAAATCTTAGCGTCACAGTTAGCTAATTCAGTTGGCACTTCCAAATTAAATATTGGAATGATTTTAGTTGGTGCGCTTTCTATTGAACCATCAAGAATTGAATCAATAATCGCACGAGTATCTTTAATTGAGATACGCTTGCCACTACCATTCCAACCAGTATTAACCAAATAAGCTTCTGCACCAGATGCATTCATACGTTCAACTAATACTTCAGCATATTTAGTTGGGTGTAATGTTAAAAATGCTTTACCAAAACACGATGAAAATGTTGGTACAGGCTCAGTAATTCCACGTTCAGTTCCAGCTAATTTAGCGGTAAAACCAGACAAGAAATGATATTTAGTTTGGGCATCTGTTAATTTAGAAACAGGAGGTAATACACCAAATGCATCCGCGGTTAAAAAGATAACTTTTTGAGCATGTCCTGCTTTTGATATAGGTTTAACAATATTATCAATGTGATTAATTGGGTAAGAAACACGAGTATTTTGTGTAACTGAACCGTCAGTAAAATCTATTTTACCATTTTCATCCACAGTTACGTTTTCCAACAATGCATCACGACGTATTGCATTGTAGATATCAGGTTCGCTTTCTTTATCTAAGTCGATAGTTTTTGCGTAACAACCACCTTCAAAGTTAAATACACCGTCTTTATCCCACCCATGTTCATCGTCACCTATAAGCGCACGTTTTGGGTCGGTAGATAATGTTGTTTTACCCGTACCTGACAAACCAAAAAAGATAGCTACATCACCTTTTTTTCCAACATTAGCAGAACAATGCATTGATGCCATACCTTGTAATGGTAGGTAATAATTCATCATTGCGAACAAGCCTTTTTTCATTTCACCGCCGTACCAAGTACCGCCGATGATCTGCATTTTTTCTGTTAAATTAAAAACAGTAAATACTTCTGAATTAAGACCTTGCTCTTTCCAATTAGGATTTGTAGTTTTAGAGCCATTCATTACAACAAAGTCAGGTTCACCGTAATTTTCTAACTCTTCATCTGTTGGGCGCATAAACATATTTTTAACAAAATGCGCTTGCCATGCGACTTCCGTGATAAACCGTACTTTAAGTCGTACTGTTTCATTAGCCCCACAAAAAGTATCAACAACAAATAATTTTTTACTTGAAAGTTGTTTGCTAACTAGGTTTTTAAGATCTTGCCAAATTTCTTCTGAAATAGGTTTGTTATCATTTGGGGCCGTTTTTGAATTCCACCACACTGTATCTTTTGTGATGGCATCTTCTACTATAAATTTATCTTTTGGCGAACGACCAGTAAATATCCCAGTACTAACATTAACCGCGCCTAATTCCGTAACGACACCTTTCTCATAACCTTCAAGAGCAGGGTTAATCTCTTCTTCATACAAAACATCATATGACGGATTATAAATAACTTCGTTAACATCTGTTATGCCGTACTGTGATAAATCAATATTTTTAGCCATTTAAGTTCACCGAATCATAGTTAAATTAAAAAAAAGGGATCTGTATAGATAAATCGAATTTATTAAATACCAACTTATCTATAAAGACTCAAACCCAAGTTAAAACATTCTTGATATGGGTTAACTTTTGTTATTTTTCAAAGCCCTTAAATCGCATTCTAACGTAATTACTCTTATTTTTGTAGTTCAAACTGAAAGTTTTACAAATGAATTACAAGAATGCAAATTTAACAATTTAAAACAATAACTTAACTAAGTCAAAAGCTGTTTTAACATAACAATTTCATATGTTTTTATTAGTATTATCAATAAATATTACATTTTTTTGATCTGTGATCATTAACTACAGCTACTTTAATTAGCATAAATAGCTAACTGCTAAAAAGTTCTTTTGTCTATTCAGACAAAATTGAAATACATAAATAGATATAACAAATGAGGGATATGACCATGAAGCATCAGGGGGGAATATAGACCCAAAAATATCACCTGTGGCATACCATTGCTGTGCAATCTTAAATAAACAATATTATTTATCTACTGGGAACTTTAACCACTTATCTAATATCAGCTTCAAACCATTTAGTTTTATCGGCTTACTTAAGAAATCATCCATACCGACAGAGAAACAATGTTCTTTGTCCCCAGCCATTGCAGCTCCGGTTATTGCAACAATTGGTATTCTTGAATAACCACGTTCTCGCTCCAACCGTCTAATTGATTGAGTCATTTCATACCCATCCATTTCTGGCATATGGCAATCACTTAAAATAAGTGAATATTGATGCGCCTCCCACTTATGAATGGCTTCTTTTCCATCACCAGCAAGATCAGCTTTATAGCCTAAACGTAACATCTGCTTTTTGATCAAATCCTGATTAAATATATTATCTTCAACAATAAGAATGTCCGCATGATCGTCTTCATCTTTATTTTCAGTCTCTAAAATTTGTTCCTTTTTCCGATCTGAGGTGTCATCCGTTATTTGATAAGAACTTGAAAGTAAACTTAACGTTTCTATCAGCTGATTTCTGGTGAGTGGTTTTATTGGCAAACTATTTACTTGCGGGTAACTTGCCGTTAGCGCATCCTTTTGAGCTCGGTCGATTGCAACGACAACCTTACTATTCCATGAAGCTCCTCTAGTCAGCTCTATAAATTTCATGGCTAGCTCTAATTCACCGACCATCACCAACACTAAATCAAAAGATTTATCTTTTATAATATCTTCTATGTCTTTCAATATCGGCTGATCATAAAATTGCACCGACGCCCCTTCATTTTCCAAATAGGAGATATACCTTTTGGATACTTTTTCCAGGTAGACATTTATATTAAAAATAATAATGGTTTTATTTGCCAGTTTTGGCTGCGGGAAGTCTTGCTCTTTTGCTTGCCAAACAGGTAAATCTAGCGAAAATGTAGAGCCTACTCCAAGCTCACTTTCCATAATAATTGCGCCGCCCATCATGTCGGCTAAATTACCACAAATAGCTAAACCTAATCCTGTACCACCATATTTTCGAGTTGTGGATTTTTCGGCTTGTACAAATGGAGAAAAGAGTGAATTTTGTACATTTTTATCGATGCCTATTCCATTGTCTTTCACTGAAAAAACAATATTTTGCAACGACAGTTGATCATTTTTAACAAAGACAGAAACTACAATCTTACCAACTCTTTCGTCGCGGCTATTGGTAAATTTTATCGCGTTACCTAATAAGTTAAATAGGATTTGACGAACTCTCACTTCATCTCCCAATACAACTTTAGGTATATTCGTCGCTTCTCTAACATCAATAATAAGATTTTTTTTGGTGGCTACTGGTAAGAATATATTGGTAATATTATCGATGATATCTGATATTGAGAACGGCCTTTCTTCTAATTCTAACTTACCAGATTCAATTTTATTCAAATCTAAAATATCGTTGAGTATTGAAACTAAACTATCCGCGGCTACTTTTGACGTTTCAATTAAGGAACGTGTTTCTTGTTTTAGTCGATCGTGTGAAGCTAATTCTAAATTACCTATAATCGCGTTCATGGGCGTTCTTAGTTCGTGACTCATCATCGCTAGGAAATTACTTTTAGCCCTATTTGCCTGCTCTGCTCTTTCTGACGCTAACTCCAATTGCCCCGTTCTTTGTGCAACTCTATTCTCTAAATCTACATTTAGTTTTTTGAGTTCGTTCCTATATTTTACTATTTGAGTCTGATCAATACACACGCCATAGATTTTTCGAATATCGCCATTAATACTTTTAACCACTATGGCTTGAGCGTGAATATATTTATCGTCTTTATTGGGAATACAAACTCTAAAGTCCACTTCAAATGAACTGTCCGTTTCAATAGCCTTGTTTAACGTGCTAAAAATAAAACCTAAATCGTCTGGGTGAACTCGTTCCTTCCATTTCACCATTCTGGTAGAGTCATCAGTATCTTCGAATTGGAAGATCTGATTTGTCATCGTATCCCAGTTCCAGATCCAGCGTCCTTCGGAATTTTCGCCACCTTCCCAAGTGCCAATATCTCCCGCTTGCAATGCCAATTCCTTAGCATAATTAGCGTTAGTCAGCTGCGTCAAAACTTCTTTCTGCTGAGTACAATCTTCAATAGAGCCAACAATTGCGGAGCCTAAATTTGCATTTTTGAATAAATCACCTTTTAACGAGAACCATCTTATTTCTCCTGCAACGTGGGCTCTAAATTCAAAATTAAGTGGAATACCAAACTCTAAATGATTACTAAAAAACTCATCAAACACGATTCTATCTATTTCGACGATAAGAGATTTAAATCGGTTCCAGTCAAAAAACACCTCTGGTTTTACACCTAATAGCTCTTTCATTTTTGCTGAAAAAAATGCTACCTCGACTTCTGGTATATATTCCCATGTTCCTATTCCAGCACTAGATGTTGCTTTTACAATTTTATCTAAACCAATGGAGTCTTTATTACTATTTCTACGAGCCGCTATATCTTCACTGACGCTAAATAATATAACGGGTGAGTCACTTTCCAACTCCATTTGCTTTGCATATATATCTACTTTTTTTATTTCATGTGCATGAGCTTGCAAAATAAAATACACCAATGGACTGTTAAGCGTTTCTTTTTTAAATTCTAAAAAGTTATGATACCCATTCAATAACTCCTTACTAATTGGCTTACCCGGTTCCAGCTTAAATAATCCACTAAACATGTCACCAAACAAAACATCGAATTGCAGGCTAACGTGTAAAACGTCCCCCGCTAGATCACATATAATTGCAGGTGATTTTGTAAAAGATAACAGATCCTTTATGTTATTTAAGCTTGTCACGTATTTCCCCAGTTATAACGTTAATTGCACCAACACCAACCGCATGGTTAATTGATTTAGATGAAACATTGTTAGATTTAGACTAGTTGACAACTAAGTTATTACAACTGATGAGCTTATCGCCGTATATTTAATGTTTAAAAATTATCCTACCCAACCAACATTTTAATTTTATGGTCTACACTTAATTAAGTTTAGTAAGTGGGCATTCATAGAGTTATTAGTCACAGTTGGAGTGAAGGTTGAAATCTACAAAATTTATCGATATTTCTGAATTGGAAGACATATTTGGAGAAATGGATAATAGCGAAACTTGTGAAACAGTTGAAAGCCTACAAGCAGATTTTATTCTCAAGTTAAGTGTATTAACTAATTGTGTAGAGCAAAATGACATTAGTACGTTTAAATTAAATGCCCATTCCTTAAAGTCTAACTGCAGCTACTTAGGTGCCACACAACTAAACCAAAATTCATATCAATTAGAATTAACCACCTCTTTTAAAGATGACAACTTTTCTTCTAATTGGGCCACATTCAAAAATACATTTGATTCCACCATGAGTGAAATACAAGAGACAATTGAACAACTGAAGTAAAGGACTGCTCAAATGGATAAAAACGGTAATAAAATTCATCATATCGTCATCGTACGTGAAGATAATGATCTTGATCAGCTGGCAGTAAATAAAATTGTTGGTTATTTCAACAATGCATTAGTGATCCACAATATTAGAGAATTAAAGCCTCTAATGTTAGAACCAACGCCCAAAGTTATTTTCTTTTCAAACGAACATTTAGAAACAAGTTTTCAGCAATATTACGCATTACTTGCCAGTGTCGATGAGTCAGAGCTTTGTGAACATAAGTTTGTCACCTTTTGTAATAAAAAAGATGAAGACATTGCATTTGCCGCATACAACACTGACATAGTAGATGAATATTTAATAAGCCGACCTCTCTATGAAGTCACGCGACCTATATTACTGGCCAATCAATTGTTAAAAGTATTAGGCGTGAATATTTCAGCTAATGGTAAAGTCGAATACCAAGCAACAAAACTGCAATTAAAAACTGAATTAACTGCGCTTATAGAAAACACACTTGAAAGAAAAAAAGTGATAAAAGAAGACTTTGAAAAAAGTATTGTTAAGTTAGATTCGGCAATTACTAATGCACAAGAGAAGCTTAATAATAATAAAAAAGCGGAGCTGAATTTAGATGAAGTCAAAGATTTATTAGCTCAAATAAAATCAAATGAAATTAGACCTGAGTTATTAGATCTGCAAAATAAAGCCCTGTCTTTATTAAATCGATTTGTAAAAAGTACAAGTAACATAGTCTCTAAAATGGATACTCCGCCCTCAGAAAATGCAAGAGAGCAAACATCAACAGGACATAATACGTCGCAATCATCTGGCTCACTTAAAAGCCAAGCAAGTAAAAAACACGTTGAAGACATCGTATTTGAAGATCGCCTGCACGACGAAGAAGTAAGCAGTAGTATTAAAGTTCTTCTAGTCGAAGATGATGAAATTTCACTAAATTTAAGTGCTAAATTATTTAGAAGTAAACGATACGACTTTGACTATGCCGTTAATGGTCGTCAGGCATTAAAAAAACTAGGCGAGAATAAATACGATATTGTTTTTATGGATATAAATTTGCCAGACTCAGACGGACTTTCAATTGTTTCCCAATTAACCAATAACAGCTCCCTAAATCTTACAACACCAATTGTTGTTTTAACGGGCAGCCATAGTAAATTATCAGTTAAGCGTGCAGGACAAGTGGGCGCTAAAGTGTATTTAATAAAACCTCTTAGACAAGCAACTCTGCAACAAGCCTTAAAAAAATGTAATTTGTTATAAAATAAAACTTCATTCGTATGTTTTAGCTAATTACATTAAACTTGCATTATATCTCTTCTGTGACTTATTTAGATATTTTCTATTGGGAAAAAATGCTTAACAAACAACAAATTAAACAAACGTTAATTCTCGGTTGGCCAATCTCGTTACAGAATATTTTGGTCACATTATTGAGTATGATTGACGTTGTTATGGTGAGCCATTTAGGTGATGCCGCCATTGGTGCCGTTGGTTTAGGTAACCGCGTCATGTTTGTTGTTATGGTTATTATATTGGGTCTTAGCTGGGGCGTTGGGATCTTAGCAGCGCAATATTATGGCGCAGGACAAACAAAAAGAATCCGCTTAAATATTCTTATCGGCAGCATTTACGGCATTATTGCGTTAATACCTATTATTGTTTTAAACATCTTTTACGCTGATTCCATTCTTGCTTTAGGCACAGACAATCAAGAAGTTATCTCTTTGGGACAAAGTTATCTATGGATAACTATGCCAAGTGTTATTTTTGTTGCTGTCACTCAAGTTATTGAAAACGCCCTACGCAGTATCAACCAAGTTAAATTACCGTTAATTTTTAGTGTTGTATCTATCATTCTTAACGTTATTTTAAATTACTGGTTAATCAATGGCGGTTTAGGTGTTGATGCTATGGGAGTCTCTGGCGCCGCATTAGCCACTACGCTATCTAGATTGTTTCAAATGCTCATTCTGTTAGCCATTTTAAAATATATTAAACATGAACTTTCAGTGAAAAGATCTGACTTTGCTTTATTAGGCAATAAGGCCGATTGGACTAAACTGTTAAAGCTAATAGTGCCTATTATGCTTAGCTCTGGTGTTTGGGCATTAGGCACATTCTGTTATCAACTTATATACAGCCGAATGGGTATTAATGAGCTAACTGTGATCAGTATGTTATTACCGATTGAGGCATTAATTGTATCCTTGTTTTTTGGTATTGCTTCTGCCTGCTCGATTATGGTCGGTCAGCACCTTGGCGCAAATCGTAAGGTTGAGGCATGGAATACGGCAAAAACATTTGCACTACTATCCCCTTTTATTGCTATCTTTGTTGGGATACTTTTATTGTTGGCTCAAGAATATATTTTATTACCTTATCAGGGTGCATCTGCTGAGTCTTTAGCTTTGGCTAATCAAGCATTTGTGGTGATCACTTTATTGTCTTGGATGAAAGTGATTAACATGACGTTGGCAATGGGTGTATTACGAGCTGGCGGAGATAATAGATTTTGCCTAATAACGGATACAACTGCTATGTGGTGTGTGGCATTACCATTAACATTTTTGGCGGCTTTTTATTGGCAATTTGCCTTTGTGTACGTACTGCTTTTTTCTTATTCTGAAGACTTTATCAAAGCGTTTATGTTTGGCATAAGAGTCAAAAATAAACGCTGGATGAATAACTTAGCTGACAAGAATTAAACAGCCTTCTCGTTATTACGAGCTTTAAACAAATAAGCGATACCAATACCTGAAACAAATCCCCAGAAGTGTGCCGCCCAAGAGATATAAGGCAACATATTAAATAGTGATAACAAAGCGCCACCAAATAGAACAAATGCCAAAATCGCACTAAACCAACTACGTAAACTCGGATTGAAAAATGCTTGAGTGAATAAAAAGCCAATCAGCGCATAGACAAGACCAGATGCACCAACAACAAGCCCTCCACTACCAAATAACCAAGTGCCAATACCTGAGCCTAATATACCTAACAATAAAACATACCTAAGCTGTTTACTGCCAACCGCAAGCCTAACTAAAATTCCAGTACCTAATAAAGAGATACTATTGGAAATAATATGACCAAAACCACCATGTAAAAATGGTGAAAATATAATTCCCATTAAACCAGATAACGAACGAGGGCGAATACCAAAACTATTAAAGGTGGCAAAGGGAATAAAGAAATCGATTAAAAACACAATCCACATAATCGTTAAAAGTAACAAAATGTCTTTTGGTAAAAACTTATTAACTGTTGGGTTATTTAACACGGATGTCTTTGGCGTTGAAGTATTTGGCATCGGGCTATTCTTCTTTTAGTAATTTAATAATATCGACCAAAGCGTCTTGCTCTACGTTTAGCACTTCGATAATGGCTACAAACAAATCGGCAGAGAACATACCTTTACTTACTTTACTGCGCAAATTCTCTGGGGTCATAACCAAACCATACTCTGCTAACTTATCCGCAAGGTCATTGTATTTTAATCCTTTTAACATCATAGCGGAACGAATGTAACGTGCTATTGTCTGTTTGTAAGGTGTCATTGCTTTACGGTTTTTGACGCTTTGATTTTGATCCATTACATTAGCTCTCAGTTTTGCCTGATTATTAATTTATACCAATAATAGTTAATAACGATTCGCAAACTTGATAAAAGTTTCAAACCTAAAGTTGGGTTATTAATCATTTGGTATGTTGCATTTATAGCATAAAAAATAATTAATACGCAATTTTTGTGTCTTGATGTTGACATAATAAAACATAGTGCTATATTCGTGACCTATGTTACACAAATATAAAAAAGGAACCACCCATGACTTGGAGTAACACTTCTTTAAAAACGCTAGCCGAATCTCAACCGGATTGGGTAGTTGAAGCGGAAGGCGACTGCCTTTCTATTTCAAACGATGAAGGTATCGATGCGTTTGTTTATGTTGGCTCGCAACAAATTATTGTTGAAACTGCCTTATTTCCAGCATCAGATGTTACCGATAAAGCAGCATTAAATGATTTGATTTTACATTCACATCACTTATTACCGTTAACAGCAATTTGCATCAATAAAATTGGCGACCAAGATTATTACGTCGCATTTGGTGCCTTATCTGTTGCTAGTAAAGATTCAGTGGTTGTAGAAGAAATTGAAACCTTATTTGTTAACACCAGCGAATTTTTAGATTTATATAACCAATTTCTAACTCAGGAGAAAACAGCATGAGCTTAAAAAAATTATGGACTGCATTACGCGGCGCGACGAACGAAAGTCTTGAAGCTGTTGCCGATAGCCAATCGATTCGAATACTAGATCAAGAATTACGAGATGCAAAAAAAGAATTGCAGGCTTGTGATGAAAACCTAACAAAAATAATGGCTAAACGTAAATTAACGGAAGCTAAAACTAAGTCGTTAACGAGTGAAGTTGAGACTTATACTAATCACGCTATCGCAGCCAGTGAAAAAGGTGATGAAGCATTAGCAATTGAATGTGCTGAACGCGTTTCAGAATTAGAAACTAATTTAGAAGTAGAACAAAGCATTCTAACTGGTTTCACAACGTCTGAAAAAACGTTAAAAGCCAACATAGCTAAAGCAAAAACCAATGTACGTAGAATGGAACAACAAATTGACCAAGTTAAAGCAACTGAGTCAGTTCAAAAAGCACAAGTTGCTGTTTCATCTCGTCACATGGGTGCAAACACTAAAGTGAAAACAGCGCTAGATAGCTTAGAACGCATCAAGCAAAAACAGCAACAACGTAGTGCTGAACTTGAAGCCGCTGAAGAGCTTGCTAATGAAGAATCTGGCAGCAGCTTAGACGCTAAGTTAAAGCAAGCTGGCATTCAACCAGGTGGCGAAGTTAAAGGTAGTGACAAACTAGCCCAACTTCTAGCAAAGAAAAAAGGGTAAAACCTTAAGTGATAAAAAAACAGTGCTCCCAACCGCACTGTTTTTTTCGTTTTGTGCTTATTAATATTTGAGTTGTCATTATGTTCAGTAAAATTTTCGGTAAAAAAGAAGAAGTTAATCCATTAGAAAATACACCAAGTATTATGGGATTAAGAATTGGCGGAAGCTTCGATGTTGATCCGCTATTGTTACGTTTAACAGAAAGTGAACTTATCGTTAGTGGCTGCTCACCAACGCAAATAATCCAAGCTGCTGGTATTGTCGATTTAGACGGCACTTGGGTATATCGTTTTTACACCGATGACGAGGCTTTTTTACAGGTTATCGCTGAGGGCGGGCAAAATGATGAACACGTTGTTGATGTAAAATTGTTTCATTTCTATGATACCCTCGAGATCGCAGACAAAGCGATATGGGATGAAATTCTCAGCAAAAAAATTGGTACGCCGACGTATGATTTAGAGTCGCAAACATTTGAACGCGTTTGGACTTCGGCCAGTGAGTATCACAATCCAGTGCATATGGCAGAAAAAACGTTTGATGAAACTGGCGAAAGTTCTGAAACAGATCAATTTACTATGTTGTTTGAAAGACCTATATCGGGTAATAATACCGAATCATTATTTATCTCAGCCGAAGAAAAATTAGAAGAAGCTGGGTATTTAAGTCGCTGTTTAGTAATAAGTACTGGTATTACATTATCAGCAGCGCAAATAACAATTCACGGTTAATCTGGTAATTAAGAGATTAACCAATCACTGACATTAACATTTGTTTAACAAGGACATTCCATGGAACATAACTTATTAACAGCCGTCGCTAACTTCGGTTTATATTTTGGTTTATCAATCGTATTTTTGGTTGTATTCAAATTCGCTTACACTTTCATCACGCCACATGACGAATGGAAGTTAATTAAAGAAGAAAAAAGTACCTCTGCCGCGATTGGTTTTGGTGGTGCTATTTTAGGTTTTTCACTTGCCTTAGCAGGCGCTGCAACTAACTCTGTATCGGTTGTTGATTTTGCCACTTGGGGATTAATCGCTTTAGTTGCTCAATGTCTTGCTTTTGCCATTATCCGTTTTGGCTTTATGCCACGCATAGTACAACGCATTGAAGACAATGAAATAAGTGCTGGTGTTATGTTAGGTGTTATTAATGTTTCTATAGGTGTTTTAAACGCTGCATGCATGAGCTACTAAGGAGAATTCTGTGAAACGTTCTCAATTTATTAATTTAGACTTGATGCGCAAAGTTAAACCTAAGTTTCTTTTGCGCCCTATCGCGCTTGGTATTACCGCAGCTTTATTATCGGCATGTGGCAATAACCAAGAAGTAAAGGTAGTGAGTTCAGTTGACGATTGTGTCAGCAATACCTCGCTCGATTTAGAAGAATGCGAAATAGCTTACAAAAGCGCATTAGCTGAGTCAGAAAAAACCAGTCCTAAATATAAGACAATGAATGCTTGTGTGTCTGAGTTTGGTCCTGATCAGTGTGTACAAAGTCAAAATCAAAGTATCTTTATGCCATTAATGGCTGGTTTCATGATCAATGAGTTATTGTTCAACCGAAATCGTAATTCCTATGGCGGTTATTACAACCCAGTTTACCGTTACAATCGACCTTACTCTTCACATCATAATTCAATGATGTTGGCCGATGGAACTTCAATTGGTAAATACGGTAAAAGCTCATATAACGTCAGTAAATCTGCAACCAAACAAAAACCTATGGTTACTAGAACAGTTTCCCGTGGTGGTTTTGGTTCAGTTGCATCTGCTAAGTCCAATTGGGGCGGTGGTAGCAAATCTAGAGGCTGGGGCGGATAGTTTATGTTGCGCTTACCCATAAAAGAACGTGATGGTTGGCAAGCTAAAGCCGAAGAGTTCGGCTTTAAGTTTCATACCATGTACGGCGAACAATATTGGGACGAAAGCGCATACTATCAATTTACTTTAGAGCAAATTGAACAAGACTTAGAAGCACCAACTGAAGAAATACACAAAATGTGTTTGGCCGTTGTCGACAAAGTGATCAATGACGACGAGTTAATGACTAGATTCTGTTTGCCAAAGCAGCATTGGAATTTTATTCGTCAGTCTTGGCTAAATGGTGATCCGAGTTTATATTCAAGATTAGATTTTGCTTATTCAGGCGATGGCCCAGCCAAACTTTATGAAAACAATGCAGACACCCCAACCAGTGTTTACGAAACCGGATTTTGGCAATGGTTATGGTTACAAGACAACGTTGATAATCACACATTAAATAAACGTGCCGACCAATTTAATAGCCTGCAAGAAAAACTGGTTAATCGCTTTTCAGACCTACAATTTCTAACGCCTGACCGACAATTGCATTTTTCCTGCTGTAAAGACACAGAAGAAGACCGAGGCACAGTTCAATACTTAGAAGATTGTGCTAACGCTGCCGGTATCAGCACTAAGTTTGTGTATATTGAAGATATTGGCCGAGATAAAGACGGTAACTTTACTGATTTAGATAACCAAGTGATCTCATGGATGTTCAAGTTATATCCTTGGGAATTTATGATGCAGGAAGAATTTGGTGAATTGTTGGGCACCAACAATATTCGCTGGATAGAACCACCTTGGAAAAGCATTTTATCTAATAAAGCGTTATTACCAATGTTATGGAAAATGTTCCCAAACCACCCAAATTTATTACCCGCTTTTTTTGAAGATGAATTACATAAAGCCAAAGATATTAATCGCTTAGTAAAAAAACCTATTTTTTCAAGAGAAGGCGCAAACATCTCTTTTCTGACTAATAAAGATGGTGTATTTGTTCCTGAAGAACAATTGTCCGATGCAAATCTATCTGACGGACCTTACGGCAAAGAAGGTTACATCTACCAAGCTGCCTACATGCTGCCGCAATATGGGAAAAATCATACTCTTATTGGTAGCTGGTTGGTTGACGATCAAGCCGCTGGCATTTCAATGCGGGAAGACTCTGGGCCTATCACCCAAGATATGAGCCGTTTTATGCCTCATATTATTTTATAAATTAACTTTAAGAACCAACCACTTTACCGTTAGAATAAGCTTTCATCTTATTGGGCTTAACGCCTTCAAACCATACAGATAATTTCCTTAATGAAAAATATAATTTTATTTATGCTTGCCGTCCTAATATGGGGCTCAACTTGGCTAGTTATTACTTTCCAACTTGGTGATGTTCATCCACTGGTTTCTGTATTTTATCGTTTTGCTATCGCGGCCGTTATCCTGTTGATTTATGCCAAATGGAAAAATTTATTTAAACCATTGAATGCAAAATCCCACATACTTCTAGCCTTGCAAGGTATATGTTTATTTGGCATTAACCACTGGGCTGTTTATCAAGGTGAGCATTATATTACCAGCGCTTTAGCAGCGGTAATGAGCACGTCTATTATTTACCTTAATATTTTATTTGGTTGGATTTTATTGGGTAAACCTGTTGCTAAGGAAGTCTTAGGCGGTGCAATAATTGGCGTACTTGGGATCATTTTACTATTTTTGCCTGAACTAACAAAAAGTGAAATGAGCCAACTTGCTTATTGGGGTTTAGGTTTGGTTTTTGTTGGCAGTATCTTAGCGTCTTTAGGCAATATAACCTCTGCTTATACACAACAATCTGGAATTGCCGTTACTCATGCAAATGCATTAAGCATGAGCTATGCGACCATTTTCTTAGCTTTGATCATTGCAGTTTCAGATATACATTTTAGTTTTAGTTATACCTTTGAATACATATCGTCTTTGTTATATTTAGCCATTTTTGGCTCTGTAATCGCATTCTGGGCTTACTTAACGTTAGTTGGCAATATAGGTGCCGACAAAGCGGGTTATGCAGTATTAGTTTATCCAGCTATCGCTCTTATTCTATCTTCATTATATGAGGATTACTTATGGTCCTGGCAAAGCTTTTTGGGGTTAGGATTAATTGTATTGGGTAACTTAATAGCCATGAATAAGTGGCAACAAATTGGATTAGCTTTACGTATTTCTAAAACCAGAATTCGCGGCTAACTTATCTAAAATTCACTTTTGTTATATAAAATCACATTTATTTTAAACTGTTCCATCTGCAAGTAAGCCTTTAAGCAAAAGGCTTTTATTCATTCTCGTTCTAAAAAAGTATTTAATTACATTCACATTTAAACTATTTGAAACTTTGTTGCGACTATAATGGGTAATCAAATCAAAGATGAATTAACTATGATAAAAAATACCTTAACCGCAATAATTTTTTCACTTATGTCACTTGGTCTTTTGGCCGCCGATAGAATTGAACATGTATTTCACCATGATAAATCAAAAGTTAAAATTGATGGCGAGCTGTCAGAAAAAATTTGGAGTAAAGCCACCAAATTCACTTTAGATTACAATATAAACCCAGGTGATAATTCGCCAGCCCCAGTAAAAACAGAGATAATGTTATACGAAAATGGCAAAAGCTTATTTGTCGCTTTTATCGCCCATGACCCAGATCCATCTAAAATACGTTCATACTTTCGTGACCGCGATACCATGTTCCAAGATGATTTTGTTGGTATTGTTATCGACACATTTAACGACGAACGCCGTGCTTATGAGTTTTTTGTAAATGCTTACGGCGTACAGGGCGACCTTATCAAAGATGATACTCAAGGTGGAAGTGAAGACAGTAACTGGGATGCAATCTGGAACAGTGCTGGCGTAATAACCGACACTGGCTATATCGTTGAAATGGAGATCCCATTTAATGCCTTACGCTTTCCAAGTGACAAAGACGAAATGACATGGGGAATTGACGCCTTACGAATATATCCACGTGACACCCGAATGGTATTAGCCAGTAATAAGTCTGACCGTTCAATGGATTGTCACTTGTGCCAAATCAGTAAGATAAGTGGTCTTAAAGACATTAAGCAAGGTAACAACTTCCAATTAACACCTACGTTAACGTCTTCTCGCTCAGGTTCTAAAGATAATGTGCCAGGACCTTGGCAAAATGGCGACCAAAAAACAGATGCTGGAGTTGATTTACGTTGGGGGATCAACCAAGAATTATATTTAAATGCCACGGTTAATCCTGACTTTTCACAAGTGGAAGCGGATGCAGCTCAGCTCGATGTAAACAATACCTACTCCTTATATTTTGACGAAAAACGCCCATTCTTCTTAGATGGTAAAGATTACTTTGATACCCAGCGTATGAACTTAGTACATACACGTAATATCTCATCTCCTGAATATGGTTTAAAACTCACGGGTAAAAATGGCGGCAATACTTATGGCCTATTAACCAGTAACGACAAAACCACCAATTTTTTAATGCCCGAGCATTCAGGCTCTGACATCGCAGAATTAGAGATGGAATCTGAAGTGATCATTGCTCGTTATCGCATGGATGTTGGCCATCGTAATAATGTTGGTGTCTTGTTAACTAACCGTTCAGGGGAAGGTTATCGCAACACCGTTGCTTCTGTTGATGGACGCTACCAATTTAATAAAGCGGATAGCTTTTCATATCAATTGGCTCAATCAGACAGTAAAAATCCACTGTCAGTACAAGATGACTTTGGTGTTGATAGAGCACAAACCGATAATGCAATTAGTTTGCAGTACAACCACAAACATCGTGATTTTAATATTGGAGCAAGTTATTCCAATTATGGTACTGATTTTAGATCTGACTTAGGTTTTACCAGCCGAGTTGATTATGAACAGGCCGTTATTTATGGTGATTATGTTTGGTATGGCGAGAAAGGCAGTCAATGGACACAATATGGAGTGTATGGTGACTGGGATAAAGCGTATTCTCTAGATGGGATAATGTTGGAAGAAGAAATAGAATTGTACGGATACTTAAAAGGACCAAAACAATTTTATTCTAATTTTGGTGTACTACAACGTAACAAATACTGGGATGGCCAGTATTATAAAGAAACAAACTTCTCTCAATACTTTGAGTTTAATCCGCTATCCAATATAACTCTAGGTGCTTATTATAGATTGGGTGATGCTATCGATTATGCCAATAGTCAACTTGGTGATATTTGGTTACTAGAGTCTTTTGCCAACATTAAATTAGGTAAACATTTGTCAAGCGACATTAACTATACATACCAATCTCTAGATGTTGCAAATGGTACGTTATTTACCGCCAATCAATTTGATATACGGGTAAATTATCAGTTCAGTTTAAAAAGTTATCTACGTTTAATTGTTCAATATACTGATATCGACAGAGACGCTGATTTGTATTTAGACGACGAAGTCGACAGCAACAGTAAGTATATGAATACCCAGCTGCTTTACGCTTATAAAATAAATCCACAAACTTTGTTTTACTTAGGTTACGCCGATGGCGGATATCAGGATGACAACTTAAGCAAAATAGAAAAAGATAGTCGAACTGTATTCATGAAGATGAGTTACGCTTTTCAGCTATAATTTTCATTATAAATAGTATCTTAAATAACAAAAATGAAATGCCAAATTATATATTTGGCATTTTTATTTAAGGTTATATAAACGTAATTATCAGTTCATATCCAATTCTTGCATCTTACGAGTGATAGTATTTCGTCCCCAACCAATGCGTTTAGCCGCTTCTTGTTTGTGACCTTTGGTGTGACGTAATGATATTTCAATTAATGCTCGCTCAAAATTAGCTTGAGCTTCTTTAATTACATCTGACTTTCCTTGAGAAAGCTGATCATCCAACCAAACTTCAAACGAACTTACCCAGTTGCCATTTGCTTCTTGCATTTGACTCGACTTTTGGTAAATAGGTTTATCTAAGATCTCAGGAGGTAAATCATCAATCAGAATATCTTTACCACTGGCCATAACCGTTAACCAGCGACAGGTATTTTCTAACTGCCTAACGTTACCAGGCCAAGCGTAATGGGATAGAAAATCAGCTGCTGTTTTTGATAGCTGCTTTGATTCCACACTTAGTTCTTTTGCCGCTTGAATTAAAAAGTGTTCACATAACTGGGGGATATCTTCTTTACGATCTTTCAGCGCTGGAATATGAATACGAATAACATTCAAACGATGAAATAAATCTTCTCTAAATTTACCCTGCTCAACCAAACTCTCAAGATTTTGATGGGTTGCTGCAACAATTCTTACATCAACCGAAACCGGCTCATGACCACCAACTCGATAAAACTGACCATCTGCCAATACTCGTAACAAACGTGTTTGTATATCAAGTGGCATATCACCAATTTCATCTAAAAATAATGTGCCATTATTCGCTTGTTCAAATCGACCTTTACGGGTTGACGCAGCCCCTGTAAACGCGCCTTTTTCATGACCAAATAACTCAGACTCAATGAGTTCTTTAGGTATTGCTGCCATGTTTAACGCAACAAAGGTATTTTCTTTACGCGGGCTGTGTCTATGCAATGCATGAGCAACTAATTCTTTCCCCGTTCCAGATTGACCATTGATTAATACACTCACACTAGAGCGAGATAATCGTCCAATTGCCCTAAAAACTTCCTGCATTGCTGGAGCTTCGCCAATTATCTCTGAGACTGGACCTTGCACAGAGTTCTTCTTTTTTGAGCTGCGTTTCTTAGAGTGTTCTACTGCTCGTTTTGCTAATGCGATCGCTTCATCGATATCAAAAGGCTTAGGTAAATATTCAAACGCGCCTTGCTGGTAAGCATTAACTGCGCTGTCCAAGTCAGAATGGGCTGTCATTATGATCACAGGAAGGTTTGGATGACTTACCTGTAATTTATCTAATAACTCAATACCATCCATTTCAGGCATTTTTATGTCTGAGATAATGGTATCTGGTTCATCGTAATCTAAACGTTGTAACATCATATTGGCTGATGCAAATGACTCTACTTCAAAGCCTTCTTGCGATAAGGCTTTTTCTAAAACCCAACGAATTGAATTGTCGTCATCGACTATCCACACTCGACTCATAAGTCACTTCCTTCATTATCTTGAATAATGGGTAAATAAATATTAAATGCTGTTTTACCAGGCATACTCTCTACTTCTATTTTGCCACGATGTTGATCTATTAATGTTTGGGTTATAGAAAGTCCCAAACCATTGCCATCGGATTTTGTAGAAACCAATGGATAAAAAATTGTGCCTATTAATTTTTCACTAATACCAGCACCATTATCGATAATAGATATTTTAATAGTTTGCTTAAAACGCTTGTCCTGCATAACAACGTTACCTGCAAAGCGTGTTTGCATAATTAACGTTGGAGTTTCATCGCTTGTGGTTTTATCAAAATGTTCCGCTAACGCTTGCATGCCGTTGCGCACAATATTTAACACAGCCTGCTCTATTTGATTTGGGTCTAAAACCGTTGTTGGTAAACTTGGATCGTAATCTCTTTGAAATGAAACATTCGCTGGCTTATCTAGCATGACCAAACTAAATATTCGTTCTAATACGACATGGATATTTGTCGCCGAACGTTTTGGTAACGCATTTGGCCCTAATAATCGATCCACCAAGTCACGAAGCCTATCCGACTGCTCCATGATCAATTGGGTATATTCTTTTAATTCATCCGAATCTAAACTACGACTTAATAATTGCGCCGCTCCACGAATTCCACCAAGTGGATTTTTAATCTCATGAGCTAAGCCGCGAATTAAATGTCTGGATGCACTTATATGATGTTTTTGTGCATTTTCTTGATTTATTTTACGTAAATTATCATTTTGTCTTATTTGTAGCAGACAACCAATCTCACCATCTAAATGCATAGAGTCCGCAGTTACTTCTGTAGTTATGCTACGACCGTCGGCAAACATAAACTCAACGTCGTTATCAAAAAAACTACGATTACACTCCCATAACTCATCCAACAAACGTTCAGGAAAAGTATGGCGTATAAATAAATCCCATAATTTAACGGTCGCCAACTTCTTTTTACTTTGACCAAACATCATAGATGCTTGTTGATTACAAAAGCGGATATATCCATCTTGACCAATAACAATTACAGCTAAACTCAATTGTTCCAGGATTTGGAAGCTTTTTGAAACCGGTGGTGTTTTTGTCATATTCTTTCCGTACCATACAGGCACTAAAATAGTGCAATAAAATTTAGTTTAAACCTAATTGGTTAAAACACCCAATGTTTCGCACTAAATTGGGGTAAATATATGTATTTAATTAGTGTTTATTAATAATAACTATTATTGCAATTTGCTTGCCCAAATCTTGATAAACAAGCAAAAAAAAACCTGCAATTTTGCAGGTTTTTTTAATTAACTATAAAAGTTAAACACTGTAGTACATTTCGAACTCAACTGGGTGAGTTGTCATGTTCAATTTCTCTACGTCTTGAGCTTTAAGAGCAATATATGCATCGATAGTATCATCGTTAAATACACCACCAGCTTTCAAGAATTCACGGTCATCACTTAATGCCGCTAATGCTTCTTCTAGAGAAGATGCAACTTGAGGAATTAATGCAGCTTCTTCCGCAGGAAGGTCGTATAAATCTTTATCCATTGCATCACCAGGGTGAATTTTGTTTTTGATCCCGTCTAGGCCAGCCATTAACATAGCTGTGTAAGCTAGGTATGGGTTACCACTTGGGTCAGGGAAACGTACTTCAATACGACGTGCTTTTGGCGACGGTACTACTGGAATACGGATAGACGCTGAACGGTTACGTGCAGAGTAAGCAAGCATTACTGGTGCTTCAAAACCAGGTACTAAACGTTTGTACGAGTTAGTAGAAGCATTTGCGAAAGCGTTAATCGCTTTAGCATGTTTGATAATACCACCTATGTAATAAAGTGCAGTTTCAGAAAGACCGCCGTATTTATCACCAGAGAATATGTTTTCGCCATTCTTAACTAGAGATTGGTGAACGTGCATACCAGAACCATTATCACCAACTAAAGGCTTAGGCATGAATGTCGCTGTTTTGCCATATAAGTGAGCCATGTTGTGAACAACATATTTATATATTTGAGTTTCATCTGCTTTATTAACAAGCGTGTTAAAACGACAAGCGATTTCGTTTTGACCAGCTGTAGCAACTTCATGGTGATGAGCTTCAACAACTAGGCCCATTTCTTCCATTACTAAACAAGTAGCTGAGCGCCAGTCATTTGAAGAATCTACTGGAGAAACTGGGAAGTAACCGCCTTTAACGCCAGGACGGTGACCCATATTTCCGCCTTCATACTCTTTATCAGAGTTCCAAGCAGCTTCAACAGAATCTACAGAGTACATAGAACCGCTCATGTCTGATTTGTATTTCACATCATCAAACAAGAAGAACTCTGGCTCTGGACCAATTAATACTTCATCAGCAAAACCTTCAGCACGCATGTATGCTTCAGCGCGTTTTGCAACAGAACGTGGATCACGTTCGTAACCTTGCATAGTGCCAGGTTCTAATACGTCACAACGAACGTTTAGCGTTGTTTCTTCTGAGAACGGGTCCAATATAACAGATTCAGAATCAGGCATTAATACCATGTCAGATTCGTTAATTCCTTTCCAGCCAGCAATTGATGAACCATCAAACATTTTTCCGTCTTCGAAGAAGTCTTCGTCTACTTGGTGTGATGGAATTGTAACGTGCTGCTCTTTACCTTTTGTATCAGTAAAACGTAAGTCGATAAATTTAACTTCGCTTTCCTTGATCAGGTCTAAAACTGTTTGAGACATTGTTTTCTCCAGAAATTGATTTTTAGTTTTTTGCCATTTTTTGAAATGGCTTCTTTTTAATATTATTTATTAGCTAAACATGTGAGCTAAATATATGCCAACATTAAATAGTGTTTCAATACAAAGGGTTACCTTTATATTTATAGTATACATACCGCTATTTGCACCAAAATAAACTTAAGGGCGCACCACGATAGAACAAGGTTGATTGGTGCTAGATTTTACAATAAAGTAAAACCCTATAAATCCTTAATAACCTTATCTTATTCTTTATTATCTATCCAATCTAATTGTCCAATTAGTTTTCTACGTTTAACGATCAAATTCTCTATCAGGGGAGTAAGAATAAGCTCTAGCGCCAAAGCCATTTTTCCACCAGGAACAACAAATGTATTAATTCTGGACATAAAAGAGCCATCAATCATTTGTAATAAATACGGAAAATCGACATTGGGAATGTCACGAAAACGAATAACAACAAAACTTTCATCCAATGAAGGAATATCTTTTGCACTAAAAGGGTTAGACGTATCAACCGTTGGAACTCGTTGAAAGTTTATATGTGTACGAGAAAATTGAGGTGTTATATGAGTAATATAATCATCCATACTACGCACTATGCTGCTCATAACGGCTTCACGGCTATGACCACGTTGATTGGTATCTCGGATGATTTTTTGAATCCACTCCAAGTTAACAATTGGTACCATGCCAATCAGTAAGTCTACATATTGAGCTACGTTATGTTCATCCGTTACCGCACCGCCATGTAAACCTTCATAAAACAGACAATCAGTATTGGGTCTTAGTTCTTGCCAAGGAGTAAATGTACCTGGCATTTGATTATATGGTACAGCCTCATCAAAAGAGTGAAGGTATTTACGTACGTTACCTGAACCATTTTCTGAATAGCTTTTAAACAGGGATTCCAGCGCA
The DNA here is from genome assembly GCF_947500655.1 of uncultured Psychrosphaera sp. Taxonomy (GTDB): domain Bacteria; phylum Pseudomonadota; class Gammaproteobacteria; order Enterobacterales; family Alteromonadaceae; genus Psychrosphaera. The sequence continues at coordinate 106,299 of NZ_CANMSK010000004.1, forward strand.
CCAAAGTCATTTGCTCTAGAGCCAAAATAAGAGATATGTTTACCCTGCTCTTGAGCTTTACGTATTTCCATATCCATTTCAGCACGTGCATATCTGTGAAAACTATCACCTTCTAATATTGCAGAGTCAACATTCAAATTACGGAATATATGTGTAATAGCGCTAGTTGTGGTGGTAGTTCCGGCTCCAGATGAACCAGTAACTGCAATAATGGGGTGTTTAACTGACATAACTTAGTTTCTTATTTTTAATGACATTGTTTTAAAGCCAATAGTGAAAAGGTGATAAAACCTTATTCATTAATCTAATCGGACTAATAAAGCGTGTTGTTATAACTAGTATCGCTAATTTTCAATTAAATAAACACTAAATACTTGAATTCAAATCCGTTAACTAAACAACATAGCGCTATATTTACAAACTTGTATATAATTATTGGCTATTCCATAATTTACTTTACGCCTAAAATACAGGATCGACAATGACTGAACTTAATTGGTTAATATACTGCTTAATAATTGCTGCTTTATTACCTTATATTGCAAAAATGCCTTTAGCCAGCGCAATGAAGCAACAAGGTGAAGGTAAGCTATCAGGTTACGATAATGAATTACCCCGAGAGCAGCAAAAGAAGCTAACAGGATTTGGCGCACGTTGCCTAGCAGCACATGAGAATTCATTCGAAGCACTTATCTTATTTTCAATCTCGGTACTATTAGTTATAGCTACCGGGCACGTTGATAGCTTTAGCGTTATATTGTCTATATTATTTATCGTCTGTCGTATCGCCTATTTAGTTTTTTATTGGATTAATTGGGATAAGTTACGCAGTACTGTATGGTTCATTGGAATAATTTCGAATATAGCCATGATGATCCATTGTTTATAATAAGGAAAATAACATTCATATGTTTAAAACATCTATTTTTTGTCTTTTAGTTTTACTCACCATTTCTTTTAATGTTATTGCGATAGATGAAACTGAATCTATTAGACAGCGATCTCAAGACAAGCCTAACTTTACCAATATAGCCATTGATTTATCAGGTAAAAAAGGGAATTCAGAAACTGAGAATATAGCTTTAGGCGTGTATCACTCACAGCGATTTGATAAACACTTCGGTTATGTAATGGCCACCAGAGAGTATTCAAACAGTAATGGACAAAAAAGTGCCGACAATGCTTTTCTGCATGTAAGGTATAACTATTATTTCGCGCCCAAAAATTCAGTAGAAGTGTATGCGCAAACTAATGTTGATGATTTTCGCTCGTTAGAATCGCGAGAATTATTTGGACTAGGTTACCGTTACGAAGTCACCCGTCATTCAGCTTATGGTATTGGGGTATTCAATGAACATGAAAATTATTTAGTTGAGGATGAACATCTCATCTTTAACCAAGAACGTATTAATTTATATTGGGTGCATGCTCAAAAATTAAGTCCCCATGCAACTTTTACCAACACCTTATATTACCAACCTAATATTGCAGAGTTTAGTGACTGGCGTGCATTTAATAAATTCTCAATCAGCTCAAGATTAACTAAGCACATATCGATGAGTTTTAGCTTACTTGTTGAGCACGACAGTCAACCCGTACTTAATGTTGAAGCAACAGACGTCAGCTATGAAGCTGGCTTTGAGATAGACTTTTAACTATGCCTTATTTACTAGCTATTACTGTATTATGGGCATTTTCATTTAGTTTAATTGGAGTTTATTTAGCCGGGCAAGTGGACCCTTGGTTTTCCGTTTTTATTCGTATCATATTGGCCACTCTAGTATTTTTGCCGTTTATGCGATTTAACAATATAAGCAATCCTCTACGTCTAAAGTTAATGGCCATTGGCGCTGTGCAGCTAGGATTAATGTATGTGTTTTATTACCACTCGTTTCTTTATTTAACTGTACCTGAAGTCTTATTGTTTACCATTTTAACACCTGTTTATATCACCTTATTAAATGACTTACTCGACCGTAGTTTCAACGGTAAATTTTTAATCTCCGCGTTAATAGCCGTTGCCGGCGCACTTGCTATTCGCTTTGAAAATATAACATCAGATTTTATAATCGGCTTACTGTTAGTCCAAGGCGCAAACTTATGTTTTGCTATTGGACAAGTAACTTACAAACGATTAATACATAAAATGGTCGACGTAAAGCAACATGAAATATTCGGCTGGTTTTTTGTCGGAGCCGCCATTGTGGCAACATTAACTTATGCTTTATTTGGCGATCCTGAAAAACTCCCAACGACAACAACTCAATGGTCAGTTTTAATTTATCTTGGCTTTATTGCCTCTGGTATTGGTTATTTTATTTGGAATAAAGGGGCTACGTTAGTGGATGTTGGTTCATTAGCGGTCATGAACAATTTGTTAGTTCCAACCGGTATTCTGGTGAATGTACTTATTTGGAATAAAGATGCAGATTTACTGCGTTTAATGTTAGGTGGTGGGATCATTCTTTTAGCATTACTGTTCAATAATAGGTTTAGGTATAGCAGTAACACTTAACTGAGGATCAAACCGACAGAAATAAAAAAAGGATGAACTCAGTTCATCCTTTTTTATTTAAGTCTCGTGAGACTAACGTTGAAAGTCTACTCTTAACTTTTTTGTTCACGTTCAATTGCACGGTAAGCAATATCAGTACGGAACTCAACACCCGTCCATTTTATTTGATTAACAGCTTCATAAGCGGTTTTCTGTGCTTCTGTTACAGTATCGCCCATCGCTGTTGCGCATAAAACACGTCCACCAGCTGTAACAACATTTCCATCTACTAACTTAGTGCCAGCATGGAAAGTTTTAGACGATTCAGTCGCCGCAGGAATACCTGTGATGATATCGCCTTTATTGTAACTTGCCGGATATCCACCAGCGGCTAATACAACACCAACCGCAGGTCTTGAGTCAAAACTAATAGTAGAAGTATCTAGTTTTCCAGCACAAGCTTCTAAACATAACTGCACAATATCAGACTGTAAACGCAACATAATAGGCTGTGTTTCAGGGTCGCCAAAGCGACAGTTATATTCAATAACTTTAGGCGTGCCATCGGTATCTATCATCAAACCTGCGTATAAAAACCCTTTATAAGAATTTCCTTCAGCGGCCATGCCATTTACCGTTGGGTAAATAACTTCATCCATAATACGTTGATGAATTTCTGGAGTAACTACCGCAGCTGGAGAATACGCGCCCATGCCGCCAGTATTTGGACCTTCATCATTATTGTAAGCACGTTTATGATCTTGGCTTGTTGCCATGGCTAATACATTTTTACCATCAACCATTACAATGAAACTAGCTTCTTCACCAGTTAAAAACTCTTCAATAACCACACGAGATCCAGCTTCACCAAAAGCATTGCCCGCTAACATATCTTCAATAGCGTCAATCGCTTCTTGATTTGTCATTGCAACAATAACGCCTTTGCCAGCAGCTAAACCATCAGCCTTTACTACAATTGGCGCGCCCATTCTTTCAACATAAGCAATCGCTTTATCAATTTCAGTAAATGTTTGGTAAGAACCTGTTGGAATTTTATGACGAGCTAAAAAGTCTTTAGTAAATGACTTTGAACCTTCAAGTTGTGCAGCCCCTTTGCTTGGGCCAAAAATAGTTAAACCAAGAGATTCAAATGTATCAACCACCCCTTCAACCAAAGGCATTTCTGGGCCAACAATGGTTAAACCTATGTCATTCGCTTGAGCAAATTTTGCTAAACCATCAATATCTTCTGCCGCAATATCTACATTTTGTAATTTTGCTTCATGGGCTGTGCCTGCATTTCCAGGAGCTACAAAAACAGTTTCAACATTAGCGCTTTGCGCTGCTTTCCATGCCAATGCATGTTCACGACCGCCGCCACCAATAACAAGTACTTTCATGTTTGATCTCACGTATTAATTAAATAAAGGATGGGATAAATTTGGCGGCGATATTACCACAGCAAACACCAACATTTAAACAGCAATGACTAAATAACAATGGTTAATATTCGCTATAGATTTTTCTGATTAATAAATTACAAGCTCTGGCTCAACACCTTCAAAACCCGTCATTACTTCTCCCACATTAGCGTTTATAAATGTTGGGTCGGCAATGGTATATCTAACGTCATTGATCAAAAATGAGCTACCGGTTGATTTTGATTTTAATGCAACTGCAGTGGCTACATGACCATCATACTGAAGGCCAACCACTTTATTACCCATTAAATGAGTTACCAAATAGGCGTAAAGAACCGATCTGTCTTCGCAATCAGCATAAGGATAATGCAAAGTTTCCCCAGCAAATAAGTAGTTTTCGTAATTAAATTGCTGTTGGTCTGTCTGATATTGCAAACTCGTTTGCACAAAATGTAATAAGAAGTTAGCCGCTTCCAGCTCCGATAAACCAGCAATGTCTTGTTTAAGCTGACTTAACAAACTCACCTTTGTTTGCTCTGGTAACTCGGCTTGGAAATAGTATTGCATTGAAACTTGCGGATAAAAGTTTAAAAAATCAATATAACTAGAATTATAAGGTGCAGTCACCGACACTGATTGTTTACCTACCTTAGTCGTTAACACACGAGTTTTATCGCTTTTACCTTGTAAAGGCGCAACTCTCATATCAATTTTCACCGCTTTTTTGGCCGACGAATATTGTTGTTCATAAGTGTAAACACTGCCTATATTTATTGGACGTGTTTTAGCAAAATCAACAAAGTAATACTTTTGCTCATCAAAGGTAAAAAACTTTTGTGCAAACAAAGTTTGTGCAGTATTGAGTAATAAATATATTTCATTTTTATCAAATGCCACTCGCGCATCAAAACCTTGTTTTACTAAATAAAACCACATGAGTAACTGGCGTTCGTTTTGAGTTAACCCAGCCAAAGATATTAAATATTTGTGAGTTAATAACGCATTACCCCAATCGTCTAGTTTTAAGTCATGGCTTGCTTGTTCAATAGCGGTTACTGCAGGTTTGTAATCTGAACCTGCCATTGCTAGCCATAACTCCGCAATACCCGAGCTACTCAGTTTATTTATGCTCAACTTAGGTAAGGTCACTTTTGGCATAAATAAAGTTTGACCTAATAAAGATACTTCGATGCTTTTACCGCTATCTTCAGCAACATAATAAAAAGGCGGTTTGACTTTAGTACCCGGCACCTTATCTTTAGGTAAAAGGACTTCTGGTATTTCAGGCTCAACATCCGGAAGTTCAATATCCGGTAAGACTATTTCAACAGGAGTGTTATCAATTATAGGTTTGGGTTGTTTTTCTGGAGTTTGTTGCGGTTTTGGCTGGTTATCTCTTTTTTCACCCGCTATTACGTCCGTTTCTACCCAACGTGTTTTTAAAAAAGAGGCGAAATCTTTATCGTATTTTTCAACAAAATTTGAGACTTCTTTATTATGTTTTTTCTTCCACTGCTCAAATTCAGTATTATCTATATTTTTGGCAAATGACTGCGCTATAGCTAAAAATGTAAAGGTTAAACTCAAAATGCTAATTGTTAATAATTTAATTTTCATTATCACTCGCCACAAAATATTTTATTAAAAGTGCTTCGACTCTACTGCCTTTATATACTAGATTAGACATTTATATAATGGTTAACCTTAAAAAGTTTCTTAAATTGATCTAAAACCACAGAGAGCAAAAATATGTTAAAAATCTTACTTTCACTGATCCTTGCTTATGCCCTACTGCAATATGTATTTAAAGTTGATTTAAATCGCATGGCCGCACCTTATTTTGAACCTGTAACTGAGCTGTTCAGTGATAATGATTTTGACATGGAAGATTTAAGCCAAGATTTATTTAACGGTGATATGTCTGAGTTATTAGATAAAGTAAATTTAGAGCAACTGCAGGATATGTTAGATCAGCAAGATCTTGAGTCTTTACTTGAAGATAAAAACTTAACCGCAGAAGACGCTCAAGCTAAAATTGAAGAAATGAAACAGATGTTGCAAGAGAAACTTGAAGAATTACAAGAACAATAATAAATAGCACAGGCTTATCACAGATATTTTATGTTAAACTGTCCGACTATTTTTGAACCATAAACTTATATAGTAGTGAGTTATGAAAGGTAATTTATTTGTTGTTTCCTCGCCAAGTGGCGCAGGAAAGTCAAGTCTGATCAGTGCACTGTTAGCTAAACATGATGATATGAAAGTATCCGTTTCCCATACAACTCGTGCACCAAGACCCGGTGAAGTTGACGGTGAACATTATCACTTTATTGACGTTGACACGTTTAAAAGACTGATCAAAGAAGATGAGTTCTATGAATGGGCTGAAGTTTTTGGCAATTATTACGGTACCTCTAAGTCTGCTATTAATAATCAGTTAGACCAAGGTATAGATGTATTTTTAGACATTGACTGGCAAGGTGCGGAGCAAATGCGCGAGCTAGTGCCACATATCATTACGTTATTTATTTTACCGCCGTCAAAACAAGAACTAGAAAGCCGACTGCATAAACGCGGGCAAGATTCTAAAGAAGTTATCGCTGGCAGAATGGCGCAAGCGCAAAGTGAAATGTCACATCATGAAGAGTATGACTTTGTTATGATCAATGACGATTTTGAGAAAACATTAAGTGATTTAGAGCGGGTTGTACTGTCGCATCGTTTAAAAACAAAAAATCAAAAAAGTAAATTTGCCGACTTAATAAACGAACTGTTGGCGAATTGATTCGCTTAGTGTAATATTACGCCCCTTAAATTTTAATTTATTCAATTTTGTTGTTTCAAATAAATAACAAGATTTCACCACTAACGTGGTTTATGTAACTGGAGATAGTAAATGGCTCGCGTAACTGTAGAAGACGCTGTTAGTAAAGTAGGAAATCGTTTCGATTTAATTTTAGTTGCGGCTCGTCGTGCGCGCCAATTAGCTACTCAAGGCAAAGAGCCTTTAGTTGATGCTGGTTTAGATAAGCCAACTGTAACAGCATTACGTGAAATTGAAGCTGGTTTAATTACTACTGACGTAATGGACGTACAAGATAACGAAGCTGAGACAGTTCGTGAAGCTGAAGAAATGGCAGCCGTTGCTGCAATCGTAACAAACGAATAATTCAGTAAGAAAAATATACTAGCCAACGCAGCTCTGCGTTGGCTTTCTTTTTTTAAAAATCGTATAGTCTATTCAATCCCTATTTTCTTCTCATTCTAATTCGAGTTTTTGTGTATTTATTTGAAGGTTTAAAGCAGCAAATTTGTAGTTACTTGCCAGAAGAGCAAGTGGCCATAATCCAACGTGCCTATATAGTTGCTCGTGATGCTCACGATGGTCAAATGCGCTCAAGTGGAGATCCCTACATAACGCATCCTGTTGCGGTAACTGTGTTACTGGCAAACATGCGTTTAGATCATGAAACTTTAGCCGCTGCATTAATGCATGATGTGATTGAAGATACCCCAGTTACTAAACAAGATTTAGCCGATGAGTTTGGCGAAACAATTGCCGACTTAGTAGAAGGTGTATCCAAATTAGATAAACTTAAATTTAAAGATAAAAAAGAATTTAAGGCAGAGAACTTTCAAAAAATGGTTATGGCAATGACTCAAGACATACGAGTCATTTTAATTAAGCTTGCAGACCGCACTCACAATATGCGCACATTGGGTGCACTTCGTCCTGATAAAAAACGTCGCATTGCCAGAGAAACATTAGAAATATATGCACCAATAGCCAATCGCCTTGGTATGCATGAGTTTAAAAACGAATTAGAAAATTTAGGTTTTGAAGCACTTTATCCAATGCGTTCACGTGCCTTAGGTAATGCGGTTAAACAAGCTCGTGGTAATCGTAAAGAAATAATTCAAAATATTCAGTCGGAAATAGAAACTCGGCTAATCGAAGTTGGTATTCCTGGTAGCGTTGAAGGTAGAGAAAAACATTTATTTAGTATCTATCAAAAAATGCTTAATAAAGAATTGATGTTCAACGAGGTTATGGACATTTATGCATTTAGAGTCATTGTTGACGATATCGACACTTGTTATCGCATGATTGGTGTTATGCATAGTTTGTATAAACCTATTGAGACTCGTTTTAAAGATTATATTGCCATACCTAAAACTAATGGTTATCAATCGTTACATACCTCTTTAATTGGCCCTCACGGAATTCCAATTGAAATCCAAATAAGAACCAATGATATGGATCAGCTAGCTGACCGTGGTATTGCTGCACATTGGGCTTACAAAGGTGCAGATACCAAAGCGGGTAATTCAGCCAGACAAAGAGCACGCCAATGGATGCAGTCATTGTTAGAACTGCAACAAAGCGCAGGTTCTTCTTTTGAATTTATCGAAAACGTAAAAACCGATATGTTCCCTGAAGAAATTTATGTATTTACTCCAGACGGTAAAATCCATGAATTACCTATGGGCGCAACACCTGTCGATTTTGCTTATACCGTACACACTGACGTTGGTAATACGTGTGTAGGCGCTAAAGTAGATAGAAAACCGCATCCATTAAGTAAAGCGTTAGACTCAGGTCAAACGGTAGAGATAATTACCTCACCAAATGTAAAACCAAATGCCAACTGGTTAAACTTTGTTGTCACAGCCAAAGCGCGGTTGGGTATTAGAAACTACCTTAAACAGCAACGTACCAATGAAGCCGTTTCCTTGGGTCAGCGATTATTAAGTTCTGCATTAGGTGAAACTAGCATAAACGACATCCCGCTAGAGGCCTTAGATAAAGTAATGACCGAACTAAACACTAAAACCTTAGACGATTTGTATCATGAAATTGGTCTGGGTAATTTAATGGGCATAGCGGTTCGTAATAAATTATTAAACAGTGGTTTAGAAAACGACAAGCAAGATCTCACACCTATAGTTGGTGCTGAAGGTATGTTAGTGACTTACAGTCAATGTTGTTATCCAATATTAGGTGACGAGATTGTAGCCCATATCTCCCAAGGTAAAGGGTTAAAAATTCATAGAGAAGATTGCCCTAATTGCCGAAACTGGGAAAAAGACACAGCTAAATATTTTAAAGTAAAATGGGATGAAACGGCAGATCGTGAATACATCGCATCACTAAAAATTGAATTAATTAATCACCAAGGCGCATTAGCTAAAGTGACAAACTTAATTGCAAAAACCAACTCCAATGTTGAACATTTAAATACAGAAGAAAAAGAATCTAATTTATACGTTATCTACGCTGATATATCAGTAAAAGACCGTATACATTTAGCACGCGTTATCAAAAAATTGAGAACGTTACCAGATGTTCAACGTATTAGTAGAAAATAAGTAGGAATATAATAATGACAAGAATTGTAATTTCAACAGAAAATGCTCCAGCAGCAATTGGTACTTATAACCAAGCAATAAAAACTGGCACAACAGTTTATTTGTCAGGCCAAATTCCTTTAATTCCAGAGACTATGGAAATTATATCAGAGGATTTTGCAGAACAAGCTGAGCAAGTATTTAAAAACCTAGCTGCGGTATGTGAAGCTGCAAATGGTTCATTAGCCAATGCAGTTAAACTAAATATATTTTTAACAGATTTAAGCAACTTTGCTACAGTTAATGAGATCATGGCGAAATACGTTGCAGAACCATATCCAGCAAGAGCTGCCGTTCAGGTTTCAGCATTGCCAAAAGGCGTGCAAATTGAAATTGACGGTATATTAGAATTATCAGACGTTTAATAAAAAATGACTCCAAAACGCTTTCAACGCATCACTGACCTGCTCGACAAACGTCAACCGGATCTAACGGTATGTATGGAGCAGGTTCATAAAACGCATAATTTATCAGCCATTATTCGTACGGCTGATGCTATTGGCATCCATAATATCCACGCTATTTATTCTACTCAAAGTCGCTGGCTCTCTAACGGACGAGCTTCCGGTAGTCAAAATTGGGTAAAGGTTGTTGAACAACCGGACACAAAAGCAGCTATTGCTGAATTTAAACAGCAAGGTATGCAGGTTTTGGCTACAAACTTATCTGACCGAGCTGTGGATTTTCGTGAAATTGATTACACAAAACCAACAGCATTAATTGTGGGACAGGAACGAGATGGTATTTCCGATGAAGCATTGGAGCTTGCCGATCATCATATTGTTGTTCCTATGTATGGCATGGTTGAGTCACTTAATGTCAGTGTAGCAAGTGCATTAATAATGTATGAAGCACAGCGCCAACGTTTAGTAGCCGGATTATATGACACACCAAGAGTGAGTGACGAAATACGCCATCAAATGTTATTTGAAGGCGGTCATCCGATTTATGCGGAATTATGTGTAAGAACCAAAAGCCCTTATCCACCATTGGATGAATTTGGTCAAATAGTCGCAGATAAAAGTTGGTATCAAGAAATTAAAGAAAAATACAACAAGCTACCCGCCGACTCAAAATCAAGACGTGTAGACTTTACTCATATCAATCAACAATTTGAATTAGAACCTAATTCAGTTGCCGATATAACTAGTTAAGATAATCACATGGCACTGTCATCGCTAGCTTCCGTTCCTATCACTACCTTAAAAGGTATTGGCGCTAAAGTTGCCGAAAAGTTAGCAAAGATTGATATCCACAATGTTGAAGATGCCCTATTCCACTTACCGTTAAGGTATGAAGATCGCAGCCGAATATACCCAATAAGTGATTCGGTCGTCGGTACTCACGTCACCGTTGTAGGCCAAGTGCAATCCAGTCAAATCCAATTTGGTAAACGTCGTTCCATGTTAGTGCGAATTACCGACACCACAGGATTAATGACATTACGGTTTTTTAATTTTAGTGCGGCGCAAAAAAACCAATTAGAAAGTGGTGTTTGGGTTCGTTGTTTTGGTGAAATCAGAGGCGGTCGTAACGGCCCAGAAATGATCCATCCAGAATATAAAATAGTAGACCCAGAACAACCAATTTCTGTAGAAGAAACTTTAACACCGGTTTACCCAACGACAGAAGGCATCAAACAAGCCACACTACGAAGTATTACCGAACAAGCGTTAAGCCGTTTGGAAAAATATAACGTAGACGAGATATTACCCCAGCAATCACTTCCTAATAACTACACAATTAAACAAGCGCTCAGTATTTGTCATCGTCCACCGGTAGACACACCTTATCATTTATTGGAACTAGGTATTCATCCGGCACAACAAAGATTAGCGCTAGAAGAATTGGTTGCGCATCAAGTTAGCATGTTAGAAAAGAAACATGTATTCCAGGAAGTAAGTGCCCTCTCATTTGAGCCAAATATCGAGTTAAACAATCAATTTTTGCAGCAACTGCCTTTTACACCTACGAATGCTCAACAACGTGTGATTGCTGATATCTATAATGATATTAAACAGCCAAGACCTATGCTCAGATTAGTGCAAGGTGACGTTGGCTCGGGAAAAACGTTAGTCGCTGTAATGGCGGCATTAGCCGTTATTGGAGCAGGAAATCAAGTTGCTATGATGGCTCCAACAGAAATACTAGCCGAGCAACACGCCAACAGTTTTAAACAATGGCTTGAACCTCTTGGCATTGAAGTTGTTTGGTTGGCAGGTAAAACTAAAGCAGCAGAAAGACGCATCGCACTTGAAAAAATCAGTTCAGGCTCTGCCAAAATGGTAATAGGCACACACGCCTTATTCCAAGAAAGCGTCCAGTTCCATAATTTGGCTTTAAACATCATAGATGAACAGCACAGGTTTGGTGTACACCAACGATTAGAGCTGCGCAACAAAGGTGCTATTCATTCTGTTGAGGGGAGTTTATATCCACATCAACTAGTGATGACTGCAACACCAATTCCTAGAACCTTAGCTATGACAGCGTATGCCGACTTGGACTGCTCAATTATTGATGAGCTGCCACCGGGAAGAACGCCAATAACCACAGTTGCCATTCCAGATACTCGTCGTGAATCTGTGATAGAACGCGTTAAAGACGTTTGCATTAAAACAGGTCAACAAGCTTATTGGGTGTGTACTCTAGTTGAAGAGTCAGAAGTACTACAATGCCAGGCAGCGGAAGACTCAGCGGTTGAATTACAAAGACTATTACCTGAGCTTAAAATTGGCTTAGTCCATGGTCGGATGAAAAGTGATGAAAAGCAGCTTGTTATGGAACAGTTTAAATCTGGTGAAATTAACTTGTTAGTGGCAACCACTGTAATTGAAGTTGGAGTCGATGTACCCAACTCTACTTTAATGATCATAGAAAACCCTGAGCGCTTAGGCTTGGCTCAGTTACATCAGCTCCGTGGTCGAGTAGGTCGAGGGGCGTCTAAATCCCACTGTGTACTGTTATATCATGCTCCACTGTCAGACACAGCTCAAAAAAGATTGGCAGTCCTCAGAGACTCCAGCGATGGTTTTGTTATTGCGCAAAAAGATTTAGAAATACGCGGCGCTGGCGAAATCATTGGAACCAAACAAACCGGAATGGCCGACTTTAAAGTTGCCGATTTAAACCGAGATGGGAACTTAATTCCAATAGCTATGAAATTAGCTACGAACATCCTTAATCATCAACCAGAACTAATTACAAAAATAACTCAGCGTTGGCTTGGCGAGAAACAAATTTACACAAATGCATAATAAACAAGCAAGTAAATTAGAAAAAGTTGCTGAACTAAGCATATAGTGCTTAAATCTAGCTACGCTAAATATAAAAATGCCATATGAAAAAACTTAACGTTCTAATTGTAGAAGATAGTAAACCTATCCTTGCCCTTCACAAAAACTTGGTCACTAAAGCTGGGTTTAATCCAATTACGGCTGAAACATTAGAACAAGTAAAATTATTAGAACCTAGGTTTCCTGAGTTTTTCTGTTCAATTATTGATTACAGCCTACCTGATGCGCCAAATGGCGAAGCAATCGCCTACCTATTAGCTAGAAATGTACCTGGCATTGTTATGACAGGTATGATCGATGACGAAACCCGCAATAATATTTTACAGCTACCCGTTATTGACTACATCACTAAAGAAAATAAACAAGCTTATCCTTACTTACAACATTTGCTTGAAAAGCTACGGGTAAATCATTTAACAAAAATATTAGTTGTGGGTGAATCCCAAGAGACTAGAAATCATCTAAAAGACTTATTAGAACGTCATAATTATCATGTAATTCAAGCTCGTTGTGGTGCCGTAGCACTTCAAGAATTAGAAAAGCATCCACAGATAAAATTGGTCATTACAGAAAAAGAAATGACTAATATGGATGGGTTAGAGCTGTGTAATAGAATTAGAGATAAGTATTCTAAAGACGAGATAAGTATTATTGGCCTGTCTGAGGACAACAACCAATCGCTTACAGCTAAGTTTATCAAAAATGGCGCTAATGACTTTTTAACCACGCCATTTTGTATTGAAGAATTTTATTGTCGAGTGTTACAAAATATCGAATATATTGAAAGTGTTGCCATCATTAAAAGACAAGCAAATACGGATTATTTAACCGGATTATTTAATCGCCGTTACTTCTTTGAGTATGTAAATCCAATCATAAAAAAACGATATATTGATGGCATAAGCTCCACCTTAGCTATGATAGACATAGATTACTTTAAGTCAGTCAACGACACCTATGGTCATGATGCTGGAGATATTGTATTAAAATCTATTGCCAAATTAATGCTGCGTCATTTTTCCAAAAATTACATAGCAGCTAGAGTGGGTGGTGAAGAGTTTTGTATATTTTTAGATGATACGAGTCGAAACCAAGCGATTATATTACTTGATAACTTTCGAGAAGATATAGAAAATATGCAGGTGGATATTGGTGTTGGTTCTACTAAAAAAACCATTACTTGCACAATAAGTGTTGGTATTACTCATGGTTGTGATAGCTCATTTGATGAGATTATGATCAAAGCCGATGAATTATTATATGACGCTAAAGACAGTGGCCGAAATATGGTTATTGCAGATTAGCTTTAATGCGCCACTCGTTTACTTTTCAATAAGCTCACACAAAAAAGGAAGCTAACGCTTCCTTTTTATAAATCAGCCAATTAATCGTCTATTACATCTTTAAGATCATCCAGTAGATCACCTGCATCATCCAGCAAATCTTCAGCCCCATTTTGCACATCTTCAAGCACGCTAGTTTGTTCAACAATAATACCGTTGAAATTCATACCTGCAAACGTACCTTCAGCACCTATAGCTATAATTAATAAAACAATAATAATTGCACGTGAGATAATCGTCATTAACAGACTGATCAATAACCACGCAATAACCACCAATGCAATAATATGAAAGTAAGTAATATTCTCACTTGGGATAGCCGTCACTTGCTCCATAAAATTACTGTCATCTAAAAGTTTAGCTAAATAACCAGATAGAACTAACGCGGCAACACCCGCTGCATACGTAATTAACTTTAAAATTCCCATTACATTTCCTTTTTGTATTTTTGCTTTTGCTTTTGCTTTTGCTTTTGCTTTTGCTTTTGCTTTTGCTTTTGCCGCTAGATTACGTTGTTAACCTTAGACTTCAAGGTTAAAGGTAACAGGACCATCATTTAATAAACTCACTTGCATGTCCGCACCAAACTGACCAGTTTGAGTTGGAATGCCTGTGTCTTTACATTGTTCAACAAAATAATCATACAACTGCTCACCTAATGCCGCTGGCGCACCACGAGAAAATCCCGGACGAGTTCCTTTTTTAGTATCAGCAACTAAAGTAAATTGCGACACAACCAATAACTCACCTTCAATCTGCTTTAAGCTTAAATTCATACGACCATCTTCATCCGAGAAAATCCGATAATTACTAATACGCTGAACTAACTTGTCAGCCTTAGCTTTGTCATCGTCTTTAGCCACGCCGAGCAAGACTAAAAGTCCCTGACTTATTTTCCCTATTGTTTCACCATCAACATCCACTTGTGCCGACTTTACTCTTTGGATCAAAGCTATCATTAAACTAATTTCTCCTGCTGAATATAACGAGCCATTTCATCGCTGGCTTTTATAAGCCCATCAACAATACCAACTTCTGTACAACTATGTCCCGCCGCTGGCACTATTTCCAATACACTATTTTTCCAAGCTCGGCTTAACTCATACGCACCTTCTGGCTTACAAACAATGTCGTAACGCCCATGAATTATATAACCTGGAATTTCACTAATGTTGGCAATTTCACTAATGATCTCATGCTCGTAAATAAAACAATTATTAGTGAAATAATGCGTGGCTAATAATGCACTCGCCACTAATTCTTTATTTGTTTCGACCACCGCATTAGTTTGTAATTTTAATTTGCAAATACGGCTTTCCCAATTAGAAAACTGCTTGGCCGCAGACATTTGAACTAAGTCGTTGTCGCCGGTTAATTGCTCATAAAAACCGGCTAATAAATCTGCGACAGAATCCGTATTTTGTCCACGAATAAAATCAGCGTGATACTCTGGAAATATTTGGCTTGCACCCACTTTTTCAGCGTACAGCCAATCTAAGTCTTGTTGTCGGCCTAAAAACACCCCACGTAGAAGCAACCCCAACACTACACTTGGAAACTCAATTGCGTACAAAAGCGCAACTGTGGTTCCCCAGCTACCTCCAGCTACAACCCAACGCTTAATATTTAAATGTTGACGAATGGCTTCCATATCTTGGGTTAAATCTGCAGTAGTATTGTTCCAAATTGCATTAATATCTGACGCACAATGTGGCGTTGACAAACCACAACCGCGTTGATCAAATAAGATAATGCGGTAATGCTCTGGATTATAAAAACGTCGGTAAACAGGATCGGAGCCGCCACCGGGCCCACCATGGCAATACACCACAGGAATACCATCAGGATTGCCACTTTCTTCAACGTAAATAACGTGGCCGTCAGACACTTCAATCATATAAGTTTGATTGGTTTTAATTTCAGGAAATAAAGGGCGCATAAACAATCCTAATAAAGACGAAAGATTGGTTATAGTAGGGGGACAAACATAAACTGTGAAGTACTAATTGTTAAAAAGTTTCATTTACAAAAAAGCCACTGAGCTGGATGCCTTAGTAGACAAATAGCTGAGCGGCTCTTTTTTATTTTATAAAACTAGCTATGCTATTTTAAACGCCGTAAGTCTCGCGGTACGCTTCTACTTTCGGTAAAAACTCAGCGTAATCTGAGCTTTGTTTTAAATATGTAACTAGGTCAGTTAACGTCACAATTGAAATCACTTTAGTATTAAAGTCACGTTCAACTTCTTGAATCGCAGATAATTCAGCTTTGCCTTTTTCTTGGCGGTCTAACGCAATTAACACACCAGATAAATCAGCACCGTGCTCTGCAATGATCTCCATTGATTCACGAATTGCCGTACCCGCAGTGATCACGTCGTCAACCAACATAATTTTGCCTTTTAGCTCAGCACCAACCAAACTACCACCTTCGCCGTGCGTTTTTTTCTCTTTACGGTTAAAGCAGTATGGCGTATCTACATCGTGATGATCCGCAAGCGCAACTGCAGTGGTTGTCGCAATTGGAATACCTT
The DNA here is from genome assembly GCF_947500655.1 of uncultured Psychrosphaera sp. Classification (GTDB taxonomy): domain Bacteria; phylum Pseudomonadota; class Gammaproteobacteria; order Enterobacterales; family Alteromonadaceae; genus Psychrosphaera. The sequence goes on from NZ_CANMSK010000004.1 coordinate 122,798, forward strand.
TGTAAGCAGGGCCAAATAACACGTCAAATTCTATTTTTGAGTCAACAAGTGCAGCCGCATAAAAACGACCTAAACGCGCTAAGTCACGACCAGTATTAAACAAACCAGCATTAAAAAAGTATGGACTAGTACGGCCTGATTTCAGGGTAAACTCACCAAACTTTAAAACTTGTTTCTCTAACGCGAATTCAATAAATTCAATTTGATAATCTTTCATTTTCAATTCCTAAATATCTAGCTTTAAGGCTTTATGGCTATAAGGCTTCCCGCTTTAAAGGTTTCCAGCTTTTACGTTTTTAACTTTCCAGCTTTATAGCCTTCAAGCCTTCCCGCTTTAAAAGTTTCCAGCTTACGGCTACTCTTAAGCTAACGCTTTTTTCTGTTCGTCCACTAATTCATTAATGGCACTTTTGGCTAAGCCTAACATTTCTTGCATTTCGTCAAAACTAAATGGTTCTTCTTCTGCTGTGCCTTGAACTTCAATTAAGCGGCCATCTTCGGTCATAACCACGTTCATGTCAGTTTCAGCTTCTGAATCTTCAACATATTCCAAGTCAGCAATTGGAGTGCCTTTATAAACACCAACAGAAATAGCTGCCACTAAATATTTAAGCGGATTAGCTTTAATCATGTTCTTTTTCAACATGTAATTAATTGCATCAACCAAAGCAACACATGCACCGGTAATTGAGGCAGTACGAGTTCCGCCATCAGCTTGAATAACATCACAATCGATAGTGATAGTATTCTCGCCCAGTATTTTCAAATCAACCGCTGCACGTAAAGAACGAGCGATTAAACGTTGAATTTCCATAGTACGGCCAGTTTGCTTACCACGAGTGGCTTCACGATTGTTACGAGTGTGCGTTGAACGCGGTAACATGCCATATTCAGCGTTAACCCACCCTTTGCCCTTGCCTTTCATAAAACGCGGTACACCGCTTTCTACAGTGGCATTACAAAGAACTTTAGTTTCACCAATTTCAATTAATACAGACCCTTCTGCATGGGCTGTAAAATTACGAGTAATCGTAACCGGACGGATTTGAGATGTGGTTCTGCCACTTGGACGCATATAGACCTCTATCTAGTAAACTTTACCAAGTCTGTTACTTAAGACTCAGTTTGGATATTCATGACTGATGAAATTAGCAGCATTATAAGGAATTCAAACAATGGCTGCATTGATAATTTGTTGTTATGACACATAAACCTTTAGTAAATCACTGGTTTACATTAACAATACTCAAAATCGACAAAAACAGATTACAAAAAAGGCGCAAATAAATGCACCTTTTTGTTTTTAATAAAGCTTAGCGATTAATCGCGGCTTCCACTACGGCTAGAACCACGAGCTCCACCGTCACGTTGTCCACGATGACCTTCGCCACCACGTCCACGGCTTGCACCGCCTTCACGACGAGGACGACCTGCACCGCCATCACGACGACCGCCACGTTCTTCACGAGCGCCAACGCCTTCACCACCACGAGGATCAACTTTCAGATCTAACGGTTGGTTACGAATACGTGTTTGTTTTAACTGTTTTTGTACTTCAGCAGGCATATCAGCTGGTAATTCAACAACTGAGAAGTTAGGCATAAGTTTAATGTTACCAATAAACTTAGAGCTTAAGTTAGCTTCATTTGCAATTGCACCAACGATATCTCTTGGAGTTGCACCATGTTCACGGCCAACTTCAATACGGTAAGCTTGCATTTTAACACCTGGATCACGGTCTGTACGAGGACCACGTTCACTACGCTCACCACGATCACGACCGCCTCTTTCGCGTCCGCCTCTGTCACCACGATCTCTATCACGTCCGCCGCGATCTCCACTACGGTCATCTGCATTATTATTACCAGGCATACTACGGCCAGTAAGTTGCAGAGGAGTTTCTTGTTGAGCTAAAAATGCTAATGCACCAGCAACTTCAGAAACATCCATTTCATGTTCAGCAGCGAAATCAGCAACTAATTTGTTAAAGAATTCTAAGTCTTGTGAACTTAAAGCTTCTGTCATTTTTTCTTTAAAGCCAGCAACACGTAACTGCGTTACTTCTTCATTTGAAGGTGCTTCGTAAGGTAAAATAGTTTGCTTAGTTTCACGTTCAATTGTTTTTAATAAACGGCGCTCACGTGGAGATGCAAACAAGATTGCATTACCTTTACGTCCAGCACGGCCAGTACGACCAACACGGTGAACATAAGACTCAACGTCGTATGGTAAATCGTAGTTAATTACGTGGCTTACACGTTCAACGTCGATACCACGAGCCGCAACGTCTGTTGCAATAACAATATCTAAACGGCCAGATTTTAAAGATTCAATACACTGTTCACGGTGTGATTGGTTCATATCACCGTTAAGTGCAGCAGCTGCATATCCGCGAGCAGATAATTTATCAGCTAATTCACTTGTACTTTGACGAGTTTTAACAAAGATGATCATACCGTCAAATTGGATAAGCTCTAATATACGCGTCAATACATCTAGTTTTTGGTTGTTATTAACAATCCAATACTGTTGAGTGATGTTTGAGTGGCTAGCCGTTTTAGGCTTAATGCGTACTTCTTTAGGATTTTTTAAGTAGTTTTTAGTTACTTTTAAAATTTGAGCCGGCATAGTTGCAGAGAACAACGCGATTTGCGTATTTTTAGCAACACTTTCCATGATCCATTCAACATCGTCGATGAAACCCATACGTAACATTTCATCAGCTTCATCCAAAATAACCATTTTCAGGTTAGAAAGGTCTAAAGTTTCACGACGCATGTGATCCATAACACGACCAGGCGTACCAACAACAACATGTACACCACGTTTTAAAGAACGTAATTGTGTACGGAAGTCTTGACCACCATAAATTGGTAATACGTGGAAACCTTTAAGTTTCTCAGCGTAAGTTGTGAATGCTTCAGCAACCTGAATCGCTAATTCACGAGTTGGTGTTAACACCAAAATTTGTGGAGAATTTATTTTTGCATCCAACTTACATAAAGCAGGTAATGCAAACGCAGCTGTTTTACCAGTACCCGTTTGTGCAATACCTAAAACGTCATCGCCGTTTAAAATATGTGGAATACATTCTGCTTGAATAGGTGACGGTGTTTCATAACCTACGCTTGTAACTGCGTTTAATACTTCAGGACTTAATCCTAAGTCGGCAAATTTAAGTTGAGCAACTTCGGCTGCTTCAGGTTGGGGTTCTATTACTTTATCTGTCATTATTTTTACTCACATCTACCCCAACTTCACGCGTAAATCCGTTATCACTCACATGCGCGTTACCTTACGTAACTATCCGAGCTTAGCCTGTCTATGGGGGAATCAAAAGGGCGCGCATTCTACGCTTTTTAAATAAAAAAAGCGAGGACTTTTGACTATTAAATCGACATATTAAAGTAATTACGTAAATAACTAGGTTATTCTTACCTAATATCTCATAAATTAGCCAGTCAGCCATCACGCGGTTATACTGCCGCAATATTATAGTTATACTTCTAAACTAAATAAATAAACTAAATAAAATTAAAACATCTAAATAAAAAAGGACCCAATCATGATCCAAAGTATGACTGCTTACGCCCGCATAGAAACCAAAGGTGATTGGGGAACCGCTGTTTGGGAAATCCGCTCAGTAAATCAACGTTATTTAGAAACCTATATCCGCCTACCAGAGCAGTTTCGATCATTAGAAGCCATATTACGCGAACGCCTACGCAAACAAATTCAGCGCGGTAAAGTAGAAGTATTCTTAAAATACACAGCAAATCCGTCAGCCGTTACTCAGTTAACGATTAATAAAACCTTAGCAAAACAAATAATCGACAGCGCTGCCTGGGTAACTAGCGAAGCTGGCTCTAGCCAACTAAACCCAGTAGACATTCTACAATGGCCCGGCGTAATGCAAGCCGAAGAAACCGACATGAACGCAGTACAACAAGAAATTTTAAGCGCGTTCGACCCATTAATAAAAGACTTTAAAGACGCCAGAGCAAGCGAAGGTGCAAACCTTAAAACCATGATCGACACACGTTTAGAAGGTGTATTAGAGCAATCAAAAATTGTCTCTGCTCACTTACCAGAGATCATGAAATGGCAAAAAGAACGCATAAGCTCACGCCTTGAAGAAGCCGGTGTAGAAATTGACGAACAACGCCTAGAACAAGAACTCATTTACATGGCACAAAAAACCGACGTAGCCGAAGAACTAGACCGCCTACAAAGCCACGTAACAGAAACCCAAAAAATCATGAAAAAAGGCGGCGCATGCGGCAGAAGACTAGACTTCATGATGCAAGAATTTAACAGAGAATCAAACACCCTAGCCTCAAAATCAATCAACGCAGACGTAACCAATGCAGCGGTTGAGTTAAAGGTGCTTATAGAGCAGATGCGTGAGCAGATCCAGAATATTGAATAGTATACAAATGAATGTAAAACCAACCTTTAGACATTATATATAAAGGGGTTTACTAAATACAGCATCCATATCAATCCAGACTTACCCACCACTTTCCAGTTAAATGTGGTGAGTATGTTACAATCCTGACAATAGTTGGTGGTGGGTATTACATAACCCCCGTTATTAAAAGGATGTAGCGAGTTATGGGAAAATTAACAGCAAAAGAAATATCAGCTAAATCTAAAGGGCCAGCGGGGAAATACTCAGATGGCGATGGTTTATATTTCATTGTCCCTAAGTCTGGCGATGCATATTGGATGTTACGTTATACGTCCAATAAAAAGCGTAAAGAAATGACGCTAGCAAAATACAAAGACCTCTCACTTGCTGATGCGCGTTTAGACGCTGCAATCAAAATGAAAGAATTAAGATCAGGCATAGATCCTCTTATTGCAAAGCAACGTGCAAAAGAAGCTGGCATACAAACCGTTGATGATCTTTTTGCAGACTGGCACCAAGGTAATATCAAACGCCTTAAACACCACAGCATCCCTGAACGAATATACCGCAAAGACATAGCACCGAGCATAGGTGACGCTAAAGTAGATTCTGTTAACGCTAGAGATATAAGACAACTTCTTAAATTAGTTGCAGATTCAGGCCGACCAGCAATAGCCAATGATGTACTTATGTATTGCAAACAAATGTTTAATCACGGCATTAAGCTTGATGTGATAGGCGCAAACCCTGCGAGTGCATTTTCTGTAACGGACGCTGGTGGCGTTGAAAAGAGTAAAGATAGAGCATTGAGTGAAGAAGAGCTTAAACAGTTCTTTAATACAGCTAGAACCCATAGCGACAGCTTTTCAAGGCCCAACTACCTAGCTTGTGCCCTACTTGTTACTTTAGGTGTGAGAAAGTCAGAATTAACAGAAGCAACCTGGGACGAATTTGATTTAGATAAAAAGATTTGGAGCTTACCTAGCAATAGAAGTAAGTCCGGTGTTGGAATAGACATACCACTCCCATCAGCCGTTATAGAATGGCTTGCAGAACTTAATGTACTGGCCTGTGGCTCTATGTATCTATTCCCGAATAGAAGAGCAAGTAAAAGCCCATTCATGGGCTCAGACACGCTTAACAGAGCGATTACAAAACTCTTCGGACATGAAGCCGGCAAAAAAAAGCAACCACCCAACTTAATGGGTGATATGCCTCATTTTACTGTGCATGACTTAAGAAGAACTTGCCGTACCCAACTAGCTAAACAAGGCACACCAGGCCATGTAGCCGAACGTTGCCTTAATCATAAGTTAAAAGGTGTTGAGGGTATTTACGATAGGCATGATTATTTTGAGGAGCGGAGAGAAGCGTTACTGAAAATAGCCTCTACTTTGGCTCAAATTATTTATGACGCTCCTAACCGTTAACATTGAAAGTGATATCTTACTTTACCTTTAATAAAAGCCAATTGTTCAGGATTAAACCTCCATTAGAGATACGAAGATACAAATCTTCGATAACGATGGTTGGGCTTCCCAGCTTTCACTAAACAAAGCAAATGTAACTTTTAAGATTTTTGTATTGCCAATCCAACCAAGGAAGTAGATCCCATTTAGTTTTTTCTTCTGATACAACAACTTGTAAACATTTACCCTCAATAGGCTCTCCATCAACAATCCTTTTGAGAAAGTCTAAACGTTCTTTCTGATGGTGACTATCAATAACTAGTTTCACCTTTTCAGCTTCATACATATGCTCTCGAACTGATGCAGGAAGCCCGAATAACTTTCCCCAAAGCACATGTAAATCAATAATATCTTCTACAGGCTGGTAACAAATATAACGATAGAGTTTCTCTGCAATAGCTTTGTCGTCAGGAGTAAAATTTGACGATGAGAATAACGCACGCAATGCATAAGTAGCATAGAAAGCAATTTCGCTTTCTTGAGGCGCTGTATCCACTGGAAAACCTCTTCCAAAAGCTTGTAGATAAGCCAAACGAAGGTCTCCTTTCACTTCATTTTCATTAAGCTCTAGGCGTAACGTCTCGAATATAATTAACTGCTTGTCTGGTTTATAAGCTCTGACATTATAAAGTGTCGGTATAAAGGAACGTGGATCCATTATTTTGCCTCGTAGGATAAATTCACGGTGTAACACGCTTCCAATTTATCAATATTATTACCTGGTATTGCTTTCACAAAGTACGGAGTGGCTCTAGGATTAGCACTAGTGAGAAATAGCTCGTTACGGTATGAAAGCATTGATAGTGGATTAAACGTATTCCGAAGAGGAATCAATGTAATCTCGCCGTCCAATTCTTTTATTGAAAACAATCCCTCTCGCGCTGATACATACATAATACCAGCAATAAACGCCACGCCATTGTAATGATTAATGGGGGCTTTTATGATGAGAAAGTCATTATCAATTGTTTTTTTTGCAATAAAACCATTGCGTGAGACCACATATATATCGCCTGTCGGAGCTACGGTTATTCCACTAATTACCGCTCTGGGTAATCCAGTCTCTGGCATAGAAAGTTCATTCGTTTTTTTACCATCTAGCAACCATATTCGTCCCTCTTCAGTTCCTACGTAAACATGCCCTTTATCGTTTTGGCAACAACAAACAGGGTCAGCTGATATATGTGTTTTACACTCATAACCTGCATTTGAATAAATCAACACACTACCGTCTTTTGCAAAAAAAATGATGCGGTTGCCCTTGTTTAAACCAATTGATAACACAATATCAGAATCGGTAACTCTCCCCATTCTGAATTCCACTTTCTCATTTGGTTCGTAGAAAAATATATCTTCTTGACTAGGGTTAGTAAAGTGAAAATCTGGGCAGTTAGTGATGACATGACCATTGTACCCAGCAAAATATACATATCGTCCAACAGACACAGCAACGCCAGTGAATAATGCATTTCCAGTGACTAGTAATAAGGGTGCTTTACCTTCTTGTAAGGTATATAAATGTGTGTGAGGTAACGCTGTTTCATCAGTAGAATTGACAAGAGTCACCAGTTGAGTGTCTGCTGATACAGGTTCAATAGTAGCGATAAATAGAGGTTGTTCTTGCATACTAATTACCGCCCCCTATCACAAGCTTGGTTTCGGGTTTATACTCACCTTTTTTACCTAAAACACCATTACCGATTTTAGTGTCAAATTTTGCGTTAAGCCCCTCAAAATGTGCTACTTGCAGATTTCTAAGGGCCATAGCAGTCATAGAAGCTTGTTGTTTTCTATCTTTAGTAAGACTGCTGCTGTCTTTCATGCCATCTTGATACATAAACCGAGATTCAAAAATTTTTGTATTCCATTCCACAGACTTATTAATCCATTCTATTAAAGTTGCCTGCTCACCTTTTGCTAAGCATTCTTCCGCAAAAGCTCTTTGCCCTTCAGAGGCCATTCGATGTTCTTCACCTTTAGTCTGCGAATCATTCAAAAACAGAGTGTATGCATTATCAACATTATAGCTTCCTAACCCTTCTATAAGCTTAGCGTTCACTGATTCGCGCTTTTCCCCAGGCATGAGCATATTAGAGATAGGGATAATATGATCACGTTGATACCCAGCTTTCAACAGCCCTGAGTACACGCCTTCTAGTTCTTTGAATCCACCAGTGATAGCTTTAGCGTCTTCTAATATATTCATACAACCTTCAGGAGAATTGAGCCTATCATCAATACCACCAGTAACAACGTTACCTTCTATCCAGCCTTTCTTAATAATTTCCTGATCGGGTTTAGTAATACCGACAAGGCGTTGATCAAAATCTTTTTCAATGCTGTGTCTACCACTACTCTTTTCCGATTTTGTGGCCACCTTTTTTTGTCGGCCATCTGTTAGGTTCGTAACGTTATCCGCTATATTGTCTCTCCAGCTAGGAATGTCATGAGCAATAAGGCCATATTTACGATCATAAACTAATGATGCAGTAGGATGTTCAATAAACTCATACTGGCCAGTCGCATTTAAATGTATGGCGATATTTTTAGAGCTATTATTTACGAGCATGCCAGCTACAAGATTGGCGCGATGTACATTAAATTCGTTGAAGTCATTAAGCCAAACTGGCTCAAAGGATTTTACGCTTCCTGAAAACAAATCATTGGAGTACTGAATCCAATTGATTTCTCCGCGCTCTTCATATCGTTGTTTAAATAGACAACTTTGCAGCTCAAGATTTTCGCGATACTTTTTATCTATCACCAATTGATACGCCGCAAGCGCTTGCAACACCTTATAGCGAAGATCTGGAGGAAGCGAAGCAATATCAATACCTGACAATAAACCATTAATGGAAACTAGGTGTGCTTGATCCAGATTTCGAAGCAAGTCAAGAACTTCATTAGCTTTTTGGATATTCAGATACCCATCACTACCTGCCGCTCTAGGATAAGTAATGTGCCCCATTATTTAATTCACCAACCCATCAAAGCTAATATCATCAAGCGAGCTAAATACTTCATTTGGCTCAATACTCTCATCCCATGTATTGAGTAATTGAAGTACACCATATTGCAATGATAACTCTCCCCGGGCTAGCTGCTTCATTGTATTATCAAAAGTACTACATACTGATAATGCATCGAGTGCAAAGCACAACTGCAGCTCCTCATAAGCCTTGGCACCTAAGTTCGTTATTCGAATCGTACCACCTTGCATATCCATCAAGCCCGAACCAATTAAACGATCAAAGATTGTGGCATACGTTGATGGACGACCTACACTGAACGCTTCTAACTGTTCAGTAAAATGCAAGAAGGTCATATTTTCTTGTTCTGGCAGACTCATTGGAACCATATTTACTGATTGTTCACTATCAGTCAGTGCGTATCGCTCAAACACAGAAATGTGTTCCGTCTCATGTATCTTGTTTCCCGGCTGTAAATATTCTGCCCAACCTAAACTCTCAACTTTTTGCGCAATAAGGGTTAAAAAAAGTGATTCACCTGCATTGTCTATCCCTTCAAATTTATAAACTTGATTAGTTACTATTGCATCGCCAGCGACTCTTGCTGTTTGCCACTGAGATAAAATGTCTAATACAGCATTAAGCTTTTTAGCTATCTTGGGTTCTTTCGTTAAAATATCCAGTTTCAACGCCTCAATATCTTTAGAGAGAATACTGATCTCATCATGCGCGCTATTAGTCATTTTTAACTACTCCCTCATATAACGCTGTCAGCGAGTCATAAGCCTCTGCAACGGGTATATCATAATAAGTAAAGGCGTATTTTAAAACGCCTAACGTGTTGGCTTCTGGCACAGGTAATTTAATGTATTCATCAACTATCCCGCTGGACTGTTTCCATACGATGTTAGACACATCAGCTAATGGTGGAAGTGGTTTTTCTAATCCCTCTGGTCGAGACAGTACGCCCTCGATATCCATACCATTAGCGGTTACTCTCACGCCTAAAGAAGCATTATTATCTAGTGCTGCAATTTGATGTTGGGTATAACGATAAAGCAGCTCTATAGACGCCCGTTGAACACGGCCAAACGTAACCTTTCGATTACCTTCTACTGGACTTATTAAATTTCGTTTTAATCCTTCAGTTATAAATTCGCTATCAGTTAGTGGGTCTTGATCTTTCATAGCTTTAGTCATCAGACTAGAACCTACATTGTCAGCAATATCTCTTGCTATTTCAGCATGAACTCGATTGAAATCAAGAGTTACAGGTACGTCAAATGCCTCATTAACGGTTACCTTATCCATACCACGTAGGCGTACTCGTTTAAAATTGATAGGATTATCTGCATGTTTTCTGGCATATAGTTTCATCAGTTGCCATGCAATTGTTTCACCCATGAAATCATCGTCTGTAGCAAGAAAAATATCCTCAAAGGCAGGATCAGTTATCTCATCGAGAATGGATTCGATTTTCTCTTTGGTTTGTCGCCGTTTTTCATCATCCTCTCCCGCCCATCTATAGGCCGGTCGATATTGATTCTCCTTAGAAGGCGCACCTAAACGGTTGTCCAGAAATGCCCCGCTGGTAGCAACCACTTTATAGTCAGGCCCCAAAGCTTCTGATAGTGCTTTTTTTTTGCCATCGGCTTCAATAATGACCAGATTTTTTGGGAACAGTCGTTTTGCGCCGACTTTATGCATGTAATATCCCAAATACTTCATAGAGGAAGTCACTTTCCCCTCTAAAGTGCGAGCCGGTTCTTTGCTTGTACCAATGCCATAAGTTGCGGGACATACAAAAGCTACAAAGCTTTCTTTGGCACGAGAAACCGCCACATTGAGAACATGTGGTGTTTTATCAAAGTGAGTTGAACCACCATCATTTGCCCCTTTTGCCCCAGAGTACAAAATGATAGGGCGCTCAGCGCCTTGTAGTGAATCAATCGTGCCACACGTAAAGTTATTTGCATCGGTTTCGCACAAACTTATGGAATCTGCTCGTTCTTTTGGCAAGGCTTTTTTAAGTGCTTCTAAAATTCGACGCGCTTGTAACTTAAACGGTGAAACAACCGCAATTAAATCTGCGAGCCACTTTCCATCAATGCTTGCATTGTAATGCTTTTGCACATCAGGCCATCGTTTGATGATCCAATCGACTACCATATCGACTTCGGCGGCATTAGCGCGAGAAGCATTATTTTCTTGATATGTTTTGCCAGAACTTTCTACAAATGATAACGGAGGGATAACTCCCTTCTTGTCAATCAAATTGCCATTGATGAAAATTTGATTGTCATACACCATTTCATTACAAAACTGGCTGATTATTTGTTGACAACGATAGTGCCCTCTTAGCATCAAACCAGGTTGCTTGATCGAGAAACGTGAACCGTTTCTTAGCACATGCAGAATACTTCCTCCAGCGTTGGGTAAATACTTATTAGCAAATAAGTAAGCATAGGCTGCATCAGGTGTTTTTAGTTTATGGCCATCATAAAATTGCTGAAGATGAATGTGCTGATGCTCTTGTAAACCGGTAATATCCTCATCACTCACCACAGGTGGTATTTGGTCAATATCGCCTACCGCGATAGCTCGTTTAGCAAGCGCAAGTAATGGTAAACAATCTCGTATATCAGCCTGCCCTGCCTCATCAATAATCATGAGGTCCGCCAACCCCAGCCAAAAGGAGCCTATATTAACTCCCGGTGGTGAACGATAGCTAAATAGATTGGGGGCTGATTTTGTGGTTGAAACTAGGCAAGGTGTGAGCATACACAACCGCCTAAGTCCAAGCTCGACATTCGTCTTATTTCGTGTAATTAATATTTTTTCTTCGCAGGCAAGTAAATAGCGACCTTCCCAATAGCGTGCTGCTAAATGGAACATACGAAATCGATATTGTGTATCAATTATTGCCTCAATAATAAGATGAATCGCTTGCGGATAAAGCGTTACTTCATTATCAGAAATCACTTGAAAAAAATGTGTCTTGTCTTTATCTGTCATTCCAATCAAGTCATTTCTTACATCAAATTGATCAAGTAAATGTTCCCGACACACTCGGGCAATAACCTTTTGTCGTTGCTCTCTATTTCCGACGGAAAGAGACAAATATTCTAAGTAATAATTGATAGATTCTTTTGTATTAGTTAGTTCATCTAGCAGATTAAATTCATTCTCTCGTTCTCCTAAAATAGCGTCATCAAGCGTTGAATAACTATTTTGAAGCGTTTCAATTTTATTAAGAAGACTAGTTTTAGAATTCACCATAGTGTCTTTCATGACTAATAGCTCAGACTGAAGTAAATCTACAATCTCCTTTACATTTTTCATTTCGTAAGGTTTTGGTTCAGCAGCTCCGTCATATAGAGCTTTAGCTACTTTTTCTTGAAATAGTTTATCAAAATAAACTTGAGCGCAGCGTATATACGTGTTTTTTTGAATAGGTAGGCTCTTAAAATCGGATGCAATGGCATTATCACCTAACCAATGGAACGTACCAGGGGATTGTTCATTGTTACTTTGTATAACCGCTTTGTCGTTAATGTCTTCCTGTGACATAGGAGGTTTATTCTTTTTCTCATCTCCTTTTAACTCATAATTGGAAGGTAAAAATGAACCATAGTTTTGGGGCCCGTTTATCCAGCGCTTCATACATTGAACAACGGATGGGGAATCAGTAGTAGCGGTGGGATGCATTACCTTGGGGAATGCTCCAATAATATTTTTAACTGACTGATTTGTGCCACCCACACCGATAACGATAGGGCAATCTTCTCCGTCAATCGCCGCTTTTACCCATTGATTGGCCACAACAGCTTTAAGCATGGCGGTTTTACCTGAACCAGGCGGCCCATTCACCGCTAAAACATCACTCAACTCCGTTTCAGCAAGCGCCATAATTACAGCTCGCTGTGTATTATCTAGAGCAAAGAGTTCTCGATTACTTAAATCCTCTTTATTTTTATCTTTAAGCTCATCCATATGACCTAACAAATAAGTCGGTGACCAGTATCCCACTTCGCTTATATAATTAGGTACTTTAAAGTCAGTCTGGTAGCGACCAAAAAACACATCATCAATGCGCGCAAAACACGTTTTAGATAACGCTTGCTCAGGAGCAGAAAGAACACTCTCATAAAGTTGTTCAATTGCACCGCCTGCATCACCGTTAGCTAATGTATGTAACGTAATAACGAGGCGTGATTGAGGAAGAACTGATTGAAAAGCGCTAGCCATATTTATTAACGATACGTCACTAATGGTATTGAACATATCAATGGCATACGTAAACCACGTCGACCAATCATCAGTAGGGATAATGGGCTTAATATCTAATAACCGTTCATGGAAGTCATTGGATGAGCCTAAGCAAATTTCAGGCTGATGCTCATCTGAACTAAATAAATCGTGATTAACTTCAGGCTGTCTTTGTATATTGGGTGCAAATAGAAAATTACCTGCCAATGCGTGATTTGAATGTAAGCGCATAGGAATCGCAATCAACCGTACAGAATACTTGGTCCTTCCTTTAAGGCTCACCATGGCGACGATAGACTTGCCAGTTACTCTCGAAAAGGATTCTTCATACTTTAAATCGACATTGGTTTGACTGTGCTCAGAAAATGCCTCTAATGGATACGATTGATCACCAATAAACGCTTCATTCGCCAGTTTAAATAAATTATTCTCTCGTAAAGCCGACATCAGTTTAGCGCTATGTTTCATTCTTTTTAACCATCTCTACAATTTCAACAATACGATTTTTTCCAACACATAAAGTAAGGTGGTCGTATTTTCCAAAATCAGACTCTTCTAAGGGATAGCTCCCAAGCTTAAAACTGTTGTAAATATATTCTGCACCATCGCTGTCGATAAACGTCAATCTCAGGTACTTATTACCGTTCTCGCCTTTACTGTTTTTTGGTTCGATTTCTTCTTGTTTTATACAGGTCAATCGTTTTATTTTTGATTGGCTTGGTTCTTTTGAAGACGACGCCACTTCAATTGACTTTGCCCAACGCCATTGAAGAATATCCTTTTTCAATGATACCGATTCGTTCCCCACCTTCATTTTAATTTCTTGGCCGGACTCAAATTTATAACAATCGTTTTCCCTCAACAATATAGGAGGAACAGCAACCAGTGGATATAAATCACCGTGTCCAGTTAGAGCACAATATACAAAATTACGGCGCTGAGTACTAAAGTCTTTCCAATACTCATTACTTAACTTTATAAGTTCAACATCGGCGTCCCATTCCATTACACAATAGGCCTCTTGATAGGAGTTACTTTCACTGGGTGAAAGTGTTGGGAGTGGTGACATGATTTCTTGAACACTCCATTCATTACGATGACTGCCTCGAAGGTGTTTTGCTTTATATGATTTCTTTTTTTCGGAGTTATAGCGTCTGTACTTTTCAATTCGTACATCAATAGATGCATTTTCACTAAAACCGCCAATTCCAAATAAAAAAAACTCTGCTGCAAGAATCGGATAATGCATATCTTCTTCGCCAAAACGGAATAAGTAATAAAGATGCCCATCTCGATTTTCACTGGTTACATAAGAAATCGTACCTTCAATCGTTTCAGGTAAACTGAACTTATTTAAGAAAAACGTCACCTTTGGTGACCAAGCACTATGCTCTTCTGGAGCTTTTTTAGGTTGCCAGAAAGTGACAGGTAGAGTAAGCCCTTTACCTAATTCGAAGTCCGGCAAAGAGACACCACTGTACGATATTTGTTCTTTGCTCTTTTTAAACGCTTCCCAACTATCCTCTTTTACATTTACCTTAATAATCAAACCAAAGCACACAAACTCAAATTCGCTAGGATAAGGTACCAGTTCTTTAGGAAAAACTTTTGCATTGAACGGTGAAGGCATAGCTAGTTCTAAAAACGTGAACTTAAACGTACCCACAGCCTTAAATGACAAGGTAGCCTTAAATGAAACAATGCCCTTTACAGCGACTACATCCAACTTTTTATTCGCTATGTTGACGCGCGAGGTCAAACCTTCGAAATATGAAAAATCACACACTAGAATGTTGTCTGTTGTTTTCTCTTTCTCTCTTAATTCAGCATTTGTGATATCCGCTTCAAAAGTATTGGGATAGGTAGGTAAGGTTAGCTCTTTCACAACCAGTGACTCTTCACCTTCACTGGCGTTACAATCTACTTTTGCATTGAGACTAAAGCCTTCTGTTAATTCACTAAAAACACGGCTCTTTGTAAGTGTTGCTCGCATCATCTCACACGGGAGGTTTTTATATACACCACAACTTGACGTAAAGGAACCAAGCGTGACATCCTTTCCGCCCATTTTGTGACGCTTCTCATCATAAAAGAAAGTTCCATCAAGGGTATTCGGAATCTGTGGTTTAAATGATGAAACAATGAATTTCCTGTCATCTAGTTTAAATAACAATCGTACCTTTACATTTGCATCTAATAATTCTTTTAGATTAGGAGACAAAGCACTAACAGCTAATTCAAATACCCCTTGATCTTCAATGTTTACTAATATGGCATTCGGTAATAAAGTCTCAGAAGTGAGAGCGATTTTTTTAACCACTATAGATTGATCGTCACCCAGCCTGCATAGAATGTCGGTTATGTACTTATTACAGCTAACCGTCACAGTTTGAACCAGAACCTTTTGATGAAGTTTCGTTGGACGCATCAATGCCAGTTCACTAAACTGAGGGTCCATACAGATGCTTTGTCCATCACAGTCAAATAAAGGCTCGTTGGAGTCCTTTACTAAGCCTTTGAATGTAGCTAGGTAACGTTTATAACTCATTAGTCAAAAACAATAATTTCAAATTAATCTCGCTCTTCATAAGCAGCACACAAAGTTGAGTTTATTCTAGCATGGCCAACTGTCATTAATAATATTCCTTTATATACCCATATGCCCGATCAAACAGAACTTGGTCTTTATGCAGTTGGTATTTGAGTAAGGCTTTGCGCAGTGATTTTTGTACGTCGCGTTCGCCGCCTGTGCTGTCTTGCCAGCCTGGGAAGCGTACAACGCGAACGATCGCGTCTATGTCGGTAACTATGCGTTCAACTACTGCTGGGGTCTGATCATTTTTTAATTCTAAAAATAAGTCTGTTAATGCGGCTTTTGGTGTTTTTTCTTTGAGCTCTGCATCTAAGTCTTTTTCAGCTTGAACGGTTTCTTTAGCTATTTTACAAAGCTCTTTAACGAAGTCGATGGAAGCGATCAAGCCTTTCTCTGCTTTATCACGTAACGCCTCTAATCGTTCACTGAGAGATTTAAATACAGGTAAATCACCACGATCTTGAAAGCGTTTTGCTAGCTCTTTTTCTAACTGTTTGGTTTTACGTGGATCGGGATTATTAAATATATTTTCTATTACATCAGCATCGAGTACAAACTCTTCTAGATTATGTACTTCGCCCACATGCACATTGTCATGGATTAATTGAGTTGTCTGAGCGCCAAGCGTCATCCACAATAATTTACCAATATTATCGGAAGCAGGTTTAACAGACTCATAGACCTGTGCAAGCCATTTATAGTCTTCGTTGTATTGGTCTAAAACACTATCGGGAGATAACGACTCCCAAAGCTTGGCTAAGTATTTAAAATCGAGTGCAAAGGCATCTTTCTTTTCGTTATCAGCTATCGCATTTTGAGCAGCTTCTAACCCTTCAAAACCAACGACAGTTCTATCTAAACCAAGAAAATGCGCTAACGCATCAGTCATAGCTTGTGGCAGTTTTTCACGCAGTTCACTCAGGTTGGAGATAACTTGTTGTACGCTTTCTTCATCAAACTCTAGTGCTTTTGCGGCATCGTCAAATACACCAAAGTAATCAACAATACAGCCAAAGGTTTTATTTGGATATAAACGGTTTGTACGACATATTGCCTGTAATAAGGTGTGGTCTTTAATCGACTTATCTAAATACATGGTTTGGCATATAGGTGCATCAAACCCGGTTAACAGCTTGGCAGTAACAATTAAAAACTTTAAGTCAGATTTTGCATCGTTAAATTCATCCACCAGCTTTTCTTGTTGGCTTTTATCAACGCCCCACTTTTGCTTAAACTCAAAGTCATCATTTGCTGTGGTTGAAATAACCACCTTGCTGGCGCTTTCTGGAAAATGTTTATCAAGTTCTTCTTTGTATTGCACACAAGCATGTCTGTCTGGCGTTACTATCATCGCCTTAAAACCATGAGGTTCAACTTTATCCATAAAGTGAATAGCGATGTCTTCTACAATTTTTCCAACCCGTTCAGGCGCTTTTAAAAAGGCGGCCATTTTTGCAGACTTTTGATTTAGCGCATCGGCTTCTTCATCACTCAAGGCAGCACTTTCTTTGAATTCGGCAAAGGCTTTATCCAGTGCTGCTTTATCTACATGCACATCCACTAAACGAGGCTCAAAGTGTAATGGTAACGTGGCTTCGTCTCGAATAGAATCATGGAAGGTATAACGCGACATATAGCCGCCTTTATCTTCTTCTGCACCAAATGCCCAAAAGGTATTTTTATCGGCTTTGTTAACGGGCGTACCGGTTAAACCAAACAAAAAGGCATTAGGTAAGGCTGCACGCATTTGTCGGCCTAAATCCCCTTCTTGGGTGCGATGCGCTTCATCGACTAATACAATGATGTTATCGCGCAGGTTCATGTTCGGTTTAGCATCGCGGAATTTGAAAATCGTTGAGATAATTATCTTACGGGTATCGCGCTCTAGCATTTGTTGTAATTCTTTAATGCTATCGGTTGATTCAACATTGGCGACATCGGCAGCATTAAAGGTGCCGCTAATTTGGGTATCTAAATCGGTTCTATCGACCAATACAATAACGGTTGGGCTTTTAAGCGCAGCAGCACGACGAAGCTTTTGTGCGGCAAACACCATTAATAACGATTTACCAGAGCCTTGAAAGTGCCAAATTAAGCCTTTTTTGATTTTTCCTTCAATCACTCGCTGAACAATTTTATTCGCGCCTTCATATTGCTGAAAACGTGGGATTACTTTAATGCGCTGCTTCTTTTTATTGGTGGTAAACAATGAAAAGTTACGCATTATATCGAGCAGGCGTTCAGGGCTTAATAAATCGGTTAGCTCCGCGCCTACACCCGAAAGGCCAACAGCCCGGCTTAGCTGTGCATCTTCAACACGCCACGGGGCCCAAAACTCTAATGGGCAACGTATTGCACCATAAAACAATTCTTTGCCTTCAGTGGCAAATGATAAAATATTAGGTACAAACAATTGAGGTACGGCGTTTTCGTAGATGCTGTGCACTTCATGGGCACCATCTAACCAGGTTACTGATGGGCGAATAGGTGTTTTCGCTTCACCCACCACTACTGGAATACCATTAATCATTAATACCACATCAGGTATTTTGGTTTCTCGGTGATGAATACGGAATTGGTTAGTGACCACATAATCGTTACGGGTTAAGTCGTCAAAATCGATTAGGTTTACGGGTACATGGCGATTATTTTCGCCAAACGGCATAGTTTTTTCGCCTGTCATCCAAGCGAAAAACTCTTCATTGGCTTTAACCAAACCGACTTGATTAACCGATATTAAAATAGCACGGAGTTTATGTATTACTTCATCAGCCAAATTTGGGTTAGCTTCAATCTCAGGGTTAAGGCGAATTAATGCCTTAACTAATACAGATTCAACTAATACCTCGTTAACACCTCGACCTAATTGCTCTGGCGACTGGAATTGCCATTGAATTCCAAACGTTTTTTGTGGCTCTGAAACTTGATTCTTATCATGAGAGACGTTTAAATTAACGCCCGTCATTTGATGGATGATGTAGTGTTCCACACTATTTAATTCGGTAAATCCCATACCTAAAACACCTGTTTTATAATTGTTTTCATAAGGCTCTTTGAATGAAAGTAATTTTCTTGAGCCATTTTCATGCTTGATACAATATCTTTTAAAGTTGTTGTTATTTTCTCTCGCTCGCTACCAGTTGGCACTGGAATAGTTACTTCTTTTAGTAGTGCAGACCTTATACCAGACACAGTAGTTCCCGATGAACGAGCTAATATTCTCTGCTTTACTATTGGGTTATTAAGTGCGAAAAATAAAAATTCACCTGAAATATCTTCGTAAGGCTGTAAGCATATTGCTCTTTGAGCCAAAGCGAACTTTTCATCTAAATCGATAATCGCGGTATTACCTAAAGGGGCTTCCGTTGTGAATAGGACATCTCCTTTATTTGGGATGCCTCTTCTCATCCAGGGAGTATAATCATCTTCTGCAATAAACTCTTCTGGCTCTTTATCTATCCAGCCATCACGTATATTTTTGGCAGTTATCAGCCGAATTCCCTCTTTAGTTTTATTTGGCGTTTTTCCTCTATAGTCTATAAATTTGGCAATATCTTGTAGTTTTGTTTCTTTCCAATTCTTTGGTAATTTTGCACCACTGCTGGTGATATGGCGTCCGTTTAAAAGTTCATACATTTTAGCTAGGTAAAAATTTTGAAGTTTTTCAGCTACATTGTTCTCATTCTTTATAACATCCATCATACTTATTAGCAGCGGTGCTAGTTGTTTTTGTACTTGAAGTGATGGTAATGAAAACTCAAAATTCTCCAGATCTTTAAATTTAACCCTTGGAGATAGCCCTCCTGCGGAATGTTGCACTGCGTGGTCGAAAAACTCATCATTACTTACAATAAAAGGCAGAAGTTCTGGCAGAAGAACATCATCTTTTGCTCTCATAACAGTAATATCACCTGAGCATATCCCACCAAATATCGCTTTAGCCGCTTTTTTTAAATAAGCTCGGCGTCGACCAAATAACACATCACCTTTACTAAACTTCTTTGTGAATGTTGTACTTTCTTCAATACTTGCTGAACGGCGTAAATCCATATCTTCACTGTCAATATGCTCTAAACCAACAACATGCTCGATGCCTTCAGAAACAAGATCTTTAACAGACTCTTTTGGCTCAAACACCACATCGCCAAATTTAACCTTCTTCCAGTCTGATTTATCAATAGAGAAGTTTTTAATAGCTTCCATGTCTAACATTACACTAGCTCCTTAAATAAATTTTCCATTGATTGTTTTAGGTTATCTGATGACTGTTGCCATTCTTGATACGCCGTTGCAAAATAAACTTCTTCGCGACTTACTAAAGAGTCAGGGCGGATATAGAGGTTAATTGCCATATTTGCTTTTTTATCTAACACCTCTTGTTTATTAACTAGAACTGCAAAGTTTTCTTCACTTTCAAACTTACTGTAAGTATTAAATATTTTGTCGATATGAACTTGATCTAAATAACCTATGTTTTTATCTTGCCTTACTTCTTTTACGGCGTTGATAAACAAGATTTTATCTTTTTTACTTTTTTCTTTGTTTGTTTTAGTAATTAACAAACAGGCTTCCATTGGCGAGTTATAGAAAAGGTTAGGCCCAAGACCAATGACACATTCTACTTGGTCTTGCTCGGTCATTTTTCTTCGCATTGCAGCTTCAGAATCACGGAACAAAATGCCATGAGGCCATAATGAAATTGAACGGCCATTACCTAAATCAAGACTCTTCTGAATATGTTGCTGAAAGGCATAGTCGGCACAACCTTGCGGTGGCGTGCCCCACAGGTTACGGCCATGAGGATCACTTTCAAAGGCTTTACGATCCCATGATTTTATTGAATATGGCGGGTTAGCAAGGATCACGTTGAATTTTTTCAGTTCGTCATTTTCAAGCAAGCCTGGATTACTTAAGGTATTACCACGGACAATATCGAACTCTTCAATGCCATGCATAAACATGTTCATACGGGCAATGGCTGAGGTTAATAGGTTAATTTCTTGGCCATATAATTTAAGAGTGCGGTATTCTTTGCCTTCATCTTTAAGGTGCAAGGCACAGTTAAGTAATAGCCCTCCTGAGCCACAGGTAGGGTCGTACACTGACTCACCCGGTTGCGGGTCCATGATCATGGTCATGAGTTTTACTACGGTACGGTTGGTATAAAACTCTGCTGCGGTATGGCCGCTGTCATCAGCAAATTCTTTAATAAGATATTCGTAAGCGTTACCTAGCTTGTCGTCAGGTACATTTTTTAAATTA
Organism: uncultured Psychrosphaera sp.; assembly: GCF_947500655.1. GTDB lineage: Bacteria > Pseudomonadota > Gammaproteobacteria > Enterobacterales > Alteromonadaceae > Psychrosphaera. The sequence goes on from NZ_CANMSK010000004.1 coordinate 143,771, forward strand.
AGCTTTTGTTGTGAATAATGCTCAATCAGGTCGATAAGCATACCGTCAGAAAGGCGTTCTTTATTAGTCCAACTAGCATCACCAAAAATACCTTCTAAAGTATCAGGATTAGCCTTTTCTATTTCACGCATCGCACTTTGCAATGCTTGACCAATATTAGTGGTAGTTTCACGTACATCATTCCAGTGTGCACCTTTAGGGATTATGAAGTTATGGTTTTCAGCAAAGGCTGCATAATCTAAATCACCATCACTTTCCGCTAAGGCATTTTCAAACTCTTCATCGTAAACATCAGATATACGCTTAAAGAACATTAATGGGAATATGTACTGTTTGTAATCACCAGCATCTATGGTGCCTCGGAGGATTACAGCAGCTTCCCATAAGTATTTTTCTAGAGCTTTTTGATCAAAAAAAGGTTGGGTCATCATGCTGAGGTTGCCTCAGTTACTTTTATATCTGCGTGTTGAGGAGCTACATTAAACTCTTCACTTAACTTTTTCTTTAATAAGAGCCGTCTAGATTGAAAAAATTGTTCGAAATCAGATAACTCTAATGATTGCTGGTCTGCTACATAGTTTCGTTGACGGAAGTACGCTTCATCAGTAGGATTTTTAGCTACCCATTTTATCAAAGGAGTGGCTTGCTTAACGGTATTCTCTGTTCCCTCTAGCAGTTGTAAGTTTGGTAGCTGGTCTCTCATACTTTGCCATTGATTAATGCTGTCTTGATCTAAACCTAAGTCAGTTAGGCGTTCTGTATTAAAACGGCTATGGGGATGCATATGATCTTGATGAAAACTAATTTGGTCTAATTTTAAATCGGGATATAAAACGGAAAGCAATAGGAAGCAGAACGCCCCTTTTTTAAGGTCTAAAAAGTCTTCAATATCATCACTGTCGATTGTAAGTTTTTTACCACCTGATAGTTTAGTGTTTTTGAATTGTTCAAAGTTAAAGCTACTATTTTTCAGTGGAAAGTTTTCCAAGCTTTTATTCCTCAACCCCTCTCTTAAGCCGCTCAAAGCAGAATCCGCTTGGCCACTGTAAACCTGCTTTAGTAGACTGTGAATGATCAGTTTTCGTAACTCTACTTTCGATTTATTATTTACTTCACCTTTTTTATAGAGATAGTACGCCATAGGAGTTGCCGCATAATTAGATGACAGCCTGACTTTATTAAAACCAAACTCTCTAAGCGTTTGTGATGCTTGGATAAGTGCTTTCGATATATCAGCCCAATTATCACGAATTTTAGTGATATTAGCTCGGTCAAAGGTCTGTACTTTAAAGCTCATTGGAGCATCAATTAAAAACAAACAGGTACGCATTAAGAAGTCTGTATTAAAATTAAATAGTCCATCTTCGCCATTCATATCTTCAATAAGCTTTTCAATATGCTCTCGACCATCTTCCCAGTGCGCAACTAACGTAGAAAATAATAAATCCGATTTTGATAGAATGGTTCCTCCGCTATTAACACGAACGAAGATATCGAGAATATCATCTAAGTCTTTATCAATAATTTTAAAATAGTTAATGATTTCATCTTGGTTTAACTTTTTAGCTAAAAGAAATAACTTCTTCCTAGCGATCCGGCCATGTTTACTTAACAACTCTTTATTTTGAGGGGTTTGTGCATGCAGTTTTTCTAAAATATCTTGAGGATCTACATCTTTTTCTTCTTTAAGAATATCTCTTACAAGATAGAAGTAATTTTCATCACTTTTATTTGTGGCATCTGTTTTTGTAAGAAACTTGAACTCATATTCTTTTTCTTCACCAAATATATTTAGGTATAACTGCCTTTCAGGGTAAGCATTAGTTGTGGTTTTTTTTGCATATTTTCGTTTAGTACAAAATACCCCTTGAAGTGCTATATACATAGAGCTAATTCGTTGCTGGCCGTCTAAAACTCCACGCACTTCTTGAGTAAAATCCTTACGTACAAGTTCGTTTTTTGAATCTCGTTGATGATAGTTTTTAAGGAATTCATAGAAAGTATATTTATCTGCTTTTGCAGCAGGTAAATCCCAAAACAAAAAGGTGCCTATGGGATAATCGCGCATAATCGAATCGAATAGATTACAGATTTTTTCTTCACCCCAAACAAACTTACGCTGTATGGCGGGAAGGTAATATTTATTATCACTGATATCGGTTACTAACTGCTTAATTGATAGCTTTGAGTACGCCATTATAAAAATCCTTTTAAAACTTGTTTAAACTTCTCTTCGGCTTCAAGGCTTGCTTGCCATGCTTGTTTTAAATCTGCCATAGCTTCTTCTACTGATGGCAGATTATCTTCAATTATTTTTTCAACGTAGAGTGGTATGTTTAAGTTAAAGTCGTTTTCTTCTAAATCAGCTTTAGAGGCGACCTTTACGTAGTTTTCTACATCTTGATAGTTTTGATACCAGTCGTAAATTTGTTGAACGTGGTTTGGTTCTAGGAAGTTTTGAGCTCTGCCTACTCGAATTTGATCCGAGGCATCAATAAACAATACTTTGCCTTTTTTATCGGCTGGTTTATTTTGCTTAAATACCATCACACAGGCTGCTAATTGCGTACCGTAGAATACATTGGGCCCTAAACCGATAACGGCTTCTAGCATATCTTGCTCTAGTAGTTGCTTACGTATTTTACCCTCGGCTGCTTTTCTGAATAATGCGCCATGAGGTAGTACGACTGTCATACGGCCAGTGCTGTTCATGGACTTAACCATGTGTTGCACCCATGCCATATCACCATTACCTTTTGGCGGTACGCCAGCAATGTTACGTCCGTATGGATCATTGGCCCAATTTTCAGCGCCCCAATCTTTTAATGAGAACGGTGGGTTGGCAATGACACAATCGAACGTTTTAAGACCGTCGGCTTCAAAAAAAACTGGGTTACGCAGTGTATCGCCACGCAAAATTTCAAAGTCTTCGATGCCATGTAAGAACATGTTCATACGAGCGATTGAACTTGATGTTAGGTTTTTCTCTTGGCCGTATAGTTTTAAAGTTCGGAAGTCTTCTTTATTGTGTTTTAGGTTATCAACGCACTCAAGCAACATACCGCCTGTGCCACAAGCTGGATCGTAAACTGTTTCGCCTTCGTGTGGGTCTAATATCATCCCAAGTAAATGCACAACTGAGCGGGGAGTATAGAATTCACCGGCTTTTTTATTGGTTAAATCGGCAAAGTGTTTGATTAGATATTCGTAGGCATTACCCAACATGTCAGGATCAACTTTTTGATTGCCTAATGTGTATTGAGAAAAGTGCTCGATAAGGTTAAGCAGTAATGCATCAGAAAGTTTATTTTTGTTGCTCCACTGTGCATCACCAAAAATTCCATATAGGAATTCTTGGTTAGCTTGCTCTATGCCACGTAAGGCGTTTTCAATTGCAGTACCTACATTGGTGGTGGTTTCACGAACATCTTGCCAGTGACAACCTTCAGGTATTTCAAAACGATGCATTTCTGGTAATGCTGCGTACTCTTCGTCACCGTCTGATTCTTCAAGTGCTACCCGGAATTCTTCGTCATAAACGTCTGAAATACGTTTAAAGAAAAGTAGTGGAAATATATAAACTTTGAAGTCGGATGCATCAACAGGACCTTTTAAGATCCATGCCGCTTTTGAGAGGTATTGTTCTAATTGAGAGAGCGTTATTTTATCTGTCATTTTTTATTATCTTCTATCCATGCTTCTAAATCTTCACGCTTAAAGCGCCATGAGCCACCTACTTTAAACCCAGGTAGCTTTCCTTCTCCTGCTAATCGGTAAGCAGTTTTTTCATTAAGCTTTAGGTATTCTGCAAGCTCTTGAATCGTTAGTATTTCTTCACTCATTATTTAATCTCTATCTGAGAACATAGCTAGAATATGAGAAAATTATGGAATGTACAACGCTAATAAACATTACTAACGTTTAAAAGGTTATTAAGCGTTCGTTTAAAAAACATTTAGATGGACAGTAACAATTGACACTGCTGCTTTGTTCATAAATAGTAATAAATCAGTATAATAAAAGACTTCCAAGTATTGGGGAAATCAAAGGAATGTATTGTGGGATACTATGAATCAGTTGAAAAAATCAAGCAAGAATACCCTAAACTTATTGACGAATTGGCAACCACATACAATTTGGAGCAATGGGGGCAAGTAGCAAAAGAAGTAGAAGATGCCGATAAAAAAATTCTCTTTGAATTGGCTGAGCGACTATGGATTAAGCGAATGGTTAATAACCAATCACTTCTAATGCATCCTGATGCCAAAGCTGAATTAGTTTCTCGTGATTTTAAGCTTTTGGCTAAACACCGTAAAATGGTTTGGGCAAACGTTTTGGTGAACCTTGAAGGTGCAGATAGCATAGAGCGCTTTAACCAAATAAAAGAAAAAATCATCAAAAAACATAGTAGTATTTGGTGGCGGGATGTCTACAATAAAGTAAAACCTACCTATGCAGTAAAAAAGAGATTAGAAGAGATTAACCTTGGCCCTTCGTTTTCTGTTGCTGCTGCTAACAGTTCGTTTTTTGGTGGTGTTGCATCTGAGTCACGAGATGATATTTTGAGAATGATACCAAATGAATAAAGGCTATCCTTTGTTAGAAAGGCTACTTCAAATATTAATAAGCCCATGTAAAACAAGGGCTTTATCTAGTACCAATGTGTTACACACAACACCTAATTACTTAGCTGTGTCTCTTCGGTTACTCTCCCCTACCGCGCTAATTTGTTACTATCCATACTTAATTTTTGAAGCCCATGATAGGGTTTATAAAGCTCTGTCCAAAAATGTGTATTCAAATCACCTGCAACAGTTTCAATTTTAAAAACATCGTTGGCCATCATTTCACGTAAATATCGTTCATGATTATTTTTGTTAAGCTTTTCAATTTGTAGTAAGGTCGCTAAAGTATCTTTGGCTATAAAGCCTCTTAGTCGACCATAACTTCTTTCATAACAAGCATCTAATGCTTTTTTGTAATAAACACTTGCAGTTTTAAAGTCATTTAAAGCTATGTAGTGTTTTGCTTTAGCTGCAAGAGTTGGGGCTTTCCACGTTTGAAACTCACAATGTTGCTCCATTTCCTCAAGTAAGTATTCAACTCTTTTTTGAGTTTCTTTAGGCCGTTTATTTTTAGGTATTTCGCTCCAATAATTAAGTTCCAGTTGTATAATTTCTGAGTCTTCGATTGTGCTAGTTGCTAGTTCTTTTAGCCGCTTTAGCCCAATGTTAAACGCTTTAGGATTGTTTGTTAAACTTTGAGTAACTTGCATTAAAACCGAATAATCATCTTCTTTTTGAAATGCTTTCCAGGGTGAACTATTTCGAATTTTATTTATCAATTTAACTATAGAATTATTTTCATTAACCCATAATTCTTGTTCTTTTATTATACCTTTATATAATTTTTCGGATACGTGAGGGCTTTCATCAAAAAGATCAATTAGTGGATCATCTGGCTTCATAATCTTAAATCGTTTTGTAAGGAGTTCTCCTAGAAGAGAGCCCGAGTGTTTACCAATGGATGGTGCTACAGATAGAAATAAGTTATTTTTATGTATGTAATGCAAGTTATTATCAAACCATTCATTTTCAGCTTTTTCTCCATGATTTAATTGATATGCTTCAATTGTTAAGTTATATATGTATTTGTAAATATGACAAAGTTGTAAAATTTTATTCTGTCCTAATTTAGGGTTTGTAAGTGATACACCTGGGCACAAATATTTAAGTAAACGCTTGTAACCATCTTGAACTGCTTTAGCTATATGCAGCCTCTGCCTAATAGATTTAAACGTTGGTTGTGCATATCTAATAGTCATTAAATCAATAAATCTTTGAACACTTTTTAAATCACTTTCGCCTGAAATAATCCTTTCAATTTCAACTGGGTTTCTGATTGGTATTTCATGGGATAAATCGTCTGAGGATAAATTTTTAAATTGAATAAATTTAGTAACAGTTTCTAGTTGGCTCCCAATTGAGGCTGTGCTGTCAACATATAAGCAACCTTTGAACTCTATGTCGCTGGAGTCCTGAAAAGTATTTTTAATAGTATCAAGTCGTGGAACCTTACCACTCTTCCAGTAGTATATATTTCGAATAAGTGTTTCAGGAGCTGAATTATTAAAATTTGAGTTTCTAATTTGGTCTAATGGGATACCAAGTAAATCGAGCAACCAAGTACACACTTGATCTACAGGCATAATAACACTAGAACGATCTTCTGTTTCCGTCGGTAAATACCAAAATTTCCCACCAGGCATGCCCTTGTCAGTTATATCATGTAAATTCCAGAACGCCATTCCTCGTGCAATATAAGAAATATATGAGTGACTAGTTAGCTGCCAGACAACTTGTTCTGGGTCTGCATTAAACGTCCAAGTATTAAGTTCAAGGTGTTTTTGATATCGTGAGAAATTTGAGATATAGGTGCTCAAATCTAGACGCGCTGACTTATCTTTATGAATTTCAAGTGCACGATAGATACCATCTAGAATTTCATCAAACTGTTCATAATACTTTTCCATAGGCCTTTTCATTTGAGCAAATGAAGCCTTTTGCTTACTTGTATAAGCTGGCAACTCCAGGCTTTGATGAACCTGTAAAAGGATTGATTCAATTGAGGGGATAGCGTTCATACGTTTCCTTATTTGTTAATTTCCCTAATTATTCCCTTCGGGAATTAACTCTACCATGAAATATCTTGTCCCTCCCCCAATAACAATTAAAAAAGAGGGGGGACAATCAGTTTCATGTTACAAACATCCCCTTGCATCTAGTATTCAAATTATCGAGGAATCGATAGGTCTAATCAGACCGACAAATAGGTCAACTATTTGAATAATTAATCCGGAATTTCAATTCCAATTAAAGAGGAATTTAACATGCCAAATACTGATGACATGTCAAACGATGAACTAGACCTTTGGTCTGATATTAACAACCCCAACAATGATGCTGATATGGATGACTGGTCTGATGGGCACAATCCTAATAATGATGATTATTTAGGGGATTAGAAGTAAATTGCGTTTACTTCTAAACATAAATATCTAAATACAATAAGGGCACTAAATAGATCCAAAGTGCCCTTTAATTATCACATAACTAAATGTTCATTTAAAAACATTTCAGACATATATCACTACTGTGCATAGGCCATTTATTAATTACAAGGAGGCTAATTATGCACAACAAATCTTACCCTAAATCCATTCAATTAAATGATGAACAGATACTTGAACGTGCTGTTGAAATACTTGCAGGACGTTTTGTCCGTGAAGACTGTTTTAACAATGTTGAGGTAACTAAAGAGTATGTAAGAGTTAAGCTTGGGCAATACGAACGGGAGGTTTTTGCTGTTTTATTACTTGATAATCAGCATCAACTTATTGAGTATCAGGAATTATTCTACGGCACTATAGATACCGCTAGTGTATATCCTAGAGAAGTTGTAAAAGCGGTGTTACAAAGCAATGCAGCCGCTATTATCTTTGCTCACAATCACCCTTCTGGTATTACTCTACCGTCCCAGTCAGATAAGGCTATAACCACCAAGTTAGTGGAGGCTTTAAAGCTAATAGATGTAAGAGTATTAGACCATTTTATTGTTGGTAAAGATGTCACGTCTTTTGCTGAACAAGGTCTTATTTAACCCACTCCACCAGCAACACTCGCAATCTAATTGCGGATCAACGTAGCTAAACAAGTCCAACTTACATCATTCATATAACTAACATAACTCATATAACTAGCAGAGATACCATCATGAACCTTCAATTTAATAAGGCTCAGGCTTTTGCCTTGCCTAATACTTTTTACAACGTATTAAATAACGAATATATCAATGCACCTCTTCCTGGCAAAGCTATCACTGCAATAACATTTAATTTCAGTGATCCAAACTACTCGGCTGAAACTGGAGGTTATCACCCTGTAGAAGTAAGGCTGAAGAAAGAGAATGATCAATGGAATATTGTTTATGTCACTGACTTTTCATATCAAGGAAGAACGTTCCCTGAACTAGTAAAAGAGATTGATATTTGTTTCATCACTAAACAAGTATTTAGTTTATTTGCTGGTGGCTCAGTCAGACAGCATGCAGGTAACTTGATTCAGCTATTTATTAATAACTTTATTGAGTATTACAAATCTGGCGTGTTTGACGTTCAAGTCACTTTTGAGTGAGCAATTCACTTCACCAAGCTCAGCTTTAAATGCGTAAATAACCCAGCTTCCCACAATGTCATTATGGGAAGTTGCCATCCCTTTGTTTATAAGGACTTGGGGTAGTTATTAGGTTTGAAGTTCCCATAACACTGTTTAATCACAAAAGAGGAAGCTGACATGCAAGAAGTTCATGCAGTGAAAAACTTAGATACCGTAAAGTTAATATCTCACTTACTTGAGAAACGCTTTAGTAAACAAATGGCCGATGTTTGGAATATCGGCCTTAACCTGGCATTAAGGATATCTGACTTATTATCCATTAAGTTTACGGATATTAAAGAAGACCGGTTGTTCATTACAGAATCTAAAACAGGCAAAACCGCCAGCATTAAATTAAACGTAAAGGCGTTAGATTTACTCATTCAAATCAAACAAGAGTTTCCCCACCATATTTACGTTTTCCAGTCTTACAGAAACCAACAAGCTAAGTCATCAATTAGCAGGCCCATTACTAGACGTGCCGTGTCACACGCATTTTCAGAAGTTGGTGTTGAAGTTGGTATTAGGCTGGGTACGCACTCCATGCGTAAAACACGTGGTTATCATTTATATCAAAGCACCAAAGACCTTGCCCGAGTAATGAAAATGCTCAGGCATGGCTCTGAAGCGGTAACGCTTAGATATATAGGGATCACTCAGGAAGATGTAGATAAAGACTTTGTTGAATTGGAAATTTAACGGAACCGTTAATCAAGGTGAGCATTATGAAATTAATTAGGTTAAGACACGTTATGCAAATGACAGGATTAGGACGCTCAAGCATTTATAACTACATGAAAGACCAAAGCTTCCCTAAACAAGTAAAGATTACATCAAACTTGTCAGCTTGGGTTGAAACTGAAATCAACGAATGGATACAAGACAAAGTTAACCAACGAGACAACTCCCCACACTTAACATCTTAAGTTAATGGGAAGTTGTTAATTAAAGAAACCAGTGAGTTTCTTTTTTGGTATTAAGTTCTAAAAGCACTTGCGTTCCTAAGTTATTTTTAAATGGAAGTGACTTTGTAGACTTTTAAATTAATAACATCTACTCAGATGGCAAAAATTCGATGAATATTAATCTACTAGATTGGAATCACCTTGGTCATAAAGGAGTCGAATTCAATGTACATTTAGCAATTTGGAGTTCAAATTTATGGTTTGGCCCTTTATTGATAATTATATTATTCGGACCAATATTTATCACAGAGTAATCTGATGGAATTTTTTTACATATACTAACAGAGTTAAAGTCAACATAATAAGAGAGTTTACGTATAAGGAAACTATCACTAGCGGATAAAACAGAACTACCAATAAACAAAACAATAGCTATCATAAAAATATTGAAATCATTAATTTTGGCGTTATCAGCCATTAGTTTTTTCAGTGAAATAATAATCAGGATTGTACTCAAAAAGAATATAACTCCTGAAATTAGTGTAATTAACACTAACCATCTTGTCATTGGCAATAAATTAGGATTCACTCCTATAAACACTTGATTAATCTTGCCATTTATAAGAACGTTGGCTATGTAAAGCAGAATAGATATGATGAAAGTGCTAAATATTATATTTGTCCAGCTCGTTCCAAAAATATTATTATAAATCGAATCGAACGCCCCTTTGCTATAACTGTAAAAACAAAGTCCAACACTCGGAAATAGCAACCATGTAATTGAAGGATAAAAAGGTGCTATAACCATTGCCCCACCGGCCATAAAAGCGCCTAACAACCCCACTTTTTCTAAGTTAGATACTTTATCAATTTCATTTCTATAATGATAAATTAGAAAAGCACATGAAAAGCTGAAGGTAAATAAAATAAATATTGAACTCAAAGTTGAAGTGTATGGTAGTGCTTCCTCAAAAAATATAAATTTCCAGCCCCAATCTTTAGACGTACGCCCAATAAAGTAAGCAAGTGGACCTATAGCTAAGAAAATAAGAGCTAATACTCCAAAAACTTTCCTTTTATTCATCGACATTTCCTCGTAAATTTTGTACTGAAAATTCTACCTGAGTGATTGAATCACTAAGCCAAATTATCAACTTAGCTACAATTAAAAACTACAGCATTAATTTAAATTGCTTTAACTTTGACACAAAACTTGGGAGCTTCTGTCTTTGCAAACAAGCTAAGAATTCATCTTGCTCCATTGGTGGGGTTTTCAATGAACGCCTTTGCTGTTGGGCTGCTTTAACGCAAGCGCTGCTATCCAATTCAAACATATCGCATAAGAATTCTTCTGGGTGTATTGCTGACAGCCCAGCGCTTCCATCGTCTGTATAGGGAAGTCTTTTAAGTTAAACGTGATGATAGACTCTGCTTGTCCTTTTATTGCAGCAGCTACCACATGTCTATCATCTTTATCTGGTAAGTTAATCCCTTCGATTAACGATTCATAACCTTCTACCAGACAATCTGGAACATAGGCATTCATAAGTGCTTTAGTTCTTTGCAACTTAGTAGGATCTACATCTGGATTATTTTTCAGAAGATTACGAGTCCATTCATCATGAATTTGATCAGTCCACCGAGCTCTAAACAAACCAGTATTTGCCAGGTACATTAGGTAACTACGAAGTGGCGCGGGGTACATCACGCAAGCATCTAAAATTACCGTGTATGATGACATTAATATCCCATACCCATTTCTTGATCTAATTCAGATAACTCAGCAAGTGAAGCTAAGCGTTGTTCTTCCAAATTGTTTTTGTATTCCATGAGGTCAGCAAAAGCAACTTTCCGTCTATTACCTGTACGGCTAAATGGAATTTCTTGAGAATCTAATAGCTTAATAAATGTAGGGCGAGACATATTTAACATGTCGGCCCCCTCTTGCGTTGTTAGCTCCGCATGAATAGGTGTAATGCTCACTGAGTTTCCTTGCCCTAGCTGGGTAAGCATCTCAATCATCATGTTTAATGCGCTTGCAGGAATTGTTACTTCATGAGTTTTACCTGACTTATCAACAACATTTATTTTCTGGGCTTCGCCATTAGTTTGAATAACCGCTGATAGCTCTTGGCTACCAAGCTTAGCCAGTGCAATTTCTTCAGCGCTTGGCAATTTTGTAGCTGTGTTCATATCCCTCTCTCTTTTTCACTGTTGTGAATAATACCCTTCTATTATATTCGAAATATTCGAAATAACAATAATGGTAATTAAATCGATAATCTCCCACGTGTCAGTTGACCACTTAACAACGACACTGAAGTGAAAATTATTCATATGAATTAGGAGTTTGAAATGTTAATTTTAGTTTTATTATATTTAATCGTTTGTTTAATTGTTGGCTTTAAAGCGCTAGCCCATGCCTCAGCGACTTTGGTAGATAAAGAAGATGTTCGTTGCTGAAAGTCACCTAAAATCCAATAGCAGTCCCTATTAAAAAACAAAATATTGAGTAATTATACTCGAACAATCTGTATCCAATTTGGATTACACAAATACCAAAGTGTAATCTTAACTGGATACACAATCACACTTATGCATTTAAATAAGATTACAAAGTAAGCCACATAAGTTAACTATAATTGACTTATAGATACAAAGCATAGATTTAAACACCAAAAGTAAACTATTATTGACTTTTGCTTATTCCACAACTAAATTAACTACAAAAGTAAATTATAGTTAACTTATATGAATCCAAAATCAACCAAGCAAACATTAGGTCGTGTAGTAAAAAGTACTGAAATGCCGGACTTAGCTCGTGATTTTTCCCCTGCGCAATTAGCAAAAGCGATTAATGCCAAACGCACTGGCATGAAACTTACATTGGTTGATGTTGCCGCGGCTTTATCTATTTCTAAACCAACTTTGGTGAAAATAGAAAAAGGCGATACTAATGTTAAGTTAAGCAATATTCTTAAAGTGATGGAATACTTAGGTTTGTCATTCAGTATTATCTCTGACAAGCCGTCAACAACTCATACTGGAGAGATCAGCGATGACGAATGGTATTAGTTCAACCAAGCAAAATACCAATACGTTAAATGTATATATTGGCGGCCAAAAGAAAGTGGCTACCATTACACTCCCTGTTGGTTCGGAAACTGAAATATCCCTTACCTATGAGCCAAGTTGGATAACTGAGGGCTTTGCTATTTCACCTCACTTGCCATTAACGGGTGACTTTGAGCATAGAGCTGCTCTCAACTTCTTACAAAACTTATTACCGGAAGGTAAAGGGCTTGAAGAACTCACTAGCAACACAACTATTTCTAAAAACAATACGTTTGGTTTGATCAAAGCAATAGGTGCAGAAACATCTGGCGCATTATCATTTAAAACAGAAGTGACCAATACAGATTCAGGCTCCGTAGTCAGCTCTTTTCGTGAAGTCACAGAACAAGAATTACACAATAAATTAACACGCTTTAAAAACCATGGTGAGTCCATTACCTTTTGGGATGGTAAAACCCGTATTTCAGTCGCGGGAGTGCAAGACAAACTCAACTTACTGGAAATTAATGGCAAGCTGGGTTTTGGTGAAGGCGATTTATGTTCAAATAAAATCGTAAAGTTTGAAACAGGTAAAGCCCCTTTCATTGCAGTAAACGAACTATTCACTATGCTACTTGCTGGACAAGCTGATTTGTCTGTACCAAGTGTTGAGCTAAGACGTTATGGCGAAGTTAGAGCCTATGTGATTGACCGTTTTGATAGACGACTATCACCAGATCAAAGCAAAGTATTCCGCCGTCATGTCATAGATGGCTGTCAAGCAACTAACTTACCACCATCATACAAATATGAACGCCAATACGGTGATGAAGGCGACGGTATCTATATAAGAGACGGCGTATCTTTCACTAAATTGTTCGTAATTAACACAGTCAACAACGAGGCTTATCATAGCCAACTTATAAGATGGATGACATTTAATATTCTAGTGAAAAATTATGATGCTCATGGCAAAAACATTAGTTTCTTTGTTGGAAAACAAGGATTGGAACTCACACCGTTTTATGACCTAGTTAATGTAGAAGCCATCATTAGAGAAATTAAGCAACAGCAAGTTGATGAAACACAAGGCCGAGCAAACAGTATTTCACAATACTATGCAATGTCCATTGGCAACTACGAAAGTGGCAGCGCTGGTAATTTTAACAACCCAATCACCGCATTTATGTTAGCTGACTTCGCCAATGAATTTGGTATTTCACTCCCACGATTACAGTTAGTTATGGGGCAAACCATAACCTCTGTAATAAACGCGTTAGAAATTGCAAAACAACAAGCGCAGCAACAAGATTTGTCAGACAGTGAAATTCAGCATATCGATTTATGTACAAACATAATCAAAGAAGCCGCGGTAGAATTAAGGCAAGAAATTGAACAACTGCCTGCCATGGGCGATTTGCTTTAGCGGCAAAGTTTTATTGATCCAAAAATAAAAAGTGTATTAAAATTCCATTCTTAGCTTAAATTGCTTTTATTTGAATGGCTATTCGCGGTGATTTTTTTATTGTACTTACTCGCTGCGATTGTTAGCCTATAGGCGAAATCATTCCTAGCAATAAACAAGACAATGTTACTATGTACTGCGGCTGTTAAAATAGTACTTTATTTCATTGTTCCCCTTAAGAGAAATTATGACTAATAAACCCACGTTAGAGCAAGTTGAAGATGTAAAGCTGCTTAAATTTGAATACCTACACCCCAAATATTGGGGAACTTGGTTCCTTGTTAGCTTGTTATTTATATGCAGTTACTTACCTTTTAAATTGCAATGGCAAGTCAGCCGAGCCTTGGCTTTTTTGGTTTTTCATTTAGTCAAAAGCCGTCGTCGTGTTGTTGAGGTTAATGTAGAAATTTGTTTTGGTGAACAAAGTGCTGAAGAAAAAGCCGCTTTAGTCAAAACTATATTCCATGAAAACATGCAAGGTTATTTCGACAGTGCTACGTCATGGTTTCGTGATATCAACAAATTTAAAAGTCGTATTGAAGTCCGCGGCAAAGACATTCTTGAAAGAGAAAACGCTAATGGAACAGGAATATTATTAGCGGGTGCACATTTTAGTACTCTCGATCTCGCCGGAGCATTAACAAGTTTAGTATGTGACTTAAATGTAACTTACCGACCGCTTAAAAATAAATTAATGAATGCCGTAATGATGCGTGGCCGTTATAGCTTTGTTAAAAATGCATACCACAAAAAAAATGTTAAAGGTTTCATCAGTTGTATGCGCCGTGGTGAAATACTCTGGTACGCTCCAGACCAAGATTACGGTAGAAAACACAGTACGTTCTCACCATTTTTTGGAAGAACCGCAGCCACAATTACCGGCTTAACATTTTTAGCTAAAGCAGGAAAAGCAAAAGTTATTCCTTATAGTTATCACCGCAAAGGCTACAGCCAAGAATACATATTAGAGTTTTACGAACCGTTACCTACCACAGGCTCTGAAGAAGAAGATGCAGCAAATTATAACACTTGGTTAGAGTCGGTTATTCGTCAATATCCTGCTCAGTATTTATGGCTTCACAAGCGTTTTAAAACACAACAAAACCCAGAAGATCCTAGCCCGTATTAATTGGCTCAGAGAAGAGAAGAAGAAAAGAGGAAAGAGGAAAGAGGAAAGAGAAAAGAAATAGCTTATTCCAATTATATTAAAGACAAATCAGCGGTCAACATCAGTTGACCGCGACATTATCACTTCCCCCTACTCCAATGAGGTTATAACGCTTCTTTTATGTGATCTCATTTATATAAGTGTTTTTATATAAGCGCATGCGTCCGTAATAAACGCCTTAGAAGGTGTAAAGCAACAAGAACTATCCGTGAGTGAAATTCAGCATAACGCTTTATTTACTACTCAAGCCGTTATTGATAATGAAAAAGCTATGATCACAGGAGCTAAGCACCTTCGAAAACAAAACAAATTTATCATCGAGCAACATGCTATCGATACTGCCATTTTGGCTAAATCATTCCCCTTATCTGAAGAGCAAAAAGAAGCGGTTTATTCCGCCTGTCAAAATAATGCGTTTGATATTATTCAAGGTAGTGCAGGGGCTGGTAAATCAGCATCGATGGACTGCGTTGGCAATGCCTATAAATCTTCAGGATATAAAGTTATAGGCTGTGCCATTGCGAAATCGGCGGCGAATAATTTAGCTGAAGAAGCCGATATTGAAACCTTTACTATTGCTAAGTTATTAAAAGATAGAGCATTGGCTGAGAACTCAATACTCATTGTTGATGAGGCAGGACAGGTAAGCACTAAAGACTTACGCAAAATTATTGACCTTGTTAACAGAAAGAACAGTAAATTAATTTTAGTAGGTGAAGGCAAACAACTTGATGCAATTGAGCATGGTGGTGCATTAAAATATTTATCACAGCCTAAAATATTAGGTACTACAAGGGTTGAAACGATAAAGCGCCAACGCGAAGCATGGGCACGTGAGGTTGTTGCTAATTTTCGTGATGGTAAAGCTGAAAGATCCTTAAAAGTGTTAGATGAAAAAGGTTTGCTAAACTTTGCAGGTGATGCGGAAAAAACTAAAAGTTTGTTAATTGAAAAATGGAATCAATTTCGAATTAATAACCCTAACAAAAAGTCATTAATATTAGCGCAACGTTGGCAAGACATGACACAACTAAATGATAAGGTGCGTTCAATACTGCAAACTGAAGGTAAAATTGACAGCAAGGAGTTATCAATCAAATGTTCCGTTAGTGGTAAAACTTTTAATAATAAGTTTGCCATTGGTGAGCGTATCCGCCTGACAAAAAATGATTATGTTAAAAACTTATCAAATGGAGACTTAGGGAATGTTATTGATATTCAAGCAAAAATTGATGGCAGCTATCTATTTAAAGTTAAATTAGACAACGGTAATAAGGTAACAATTAGTACCCAGGAATATTGTATATGATGATGGTCATTTATATATGACACAAGCTTATGCAATGACAGTTTACTCAAGCCAAGGATTAACTATTGATGGTGATGTATTTTTGTATTATACGAGTGGAATGGATAGGGCTAACACATATGTAGCTTGCTCAAGACATAAAAATTATTGTCATTTATTTATAAATGACAAAGAAATAGGTGATAATCAATCAAGGATAAGTTACTTAAAAGAGCAAATGTCTACTGATAGTTATCCGTCATTAGCTATAGAATATGTAGAAAATAAAAGTAAAAAAAACCGAGAACCTGAAATGGCTATATGATACTTCTTAACTAAATTTAATATAAGTAACAAATAGTTTATTGATTAGATGAACTTATTGGATCATAATACGTCTAACAAAACGTCTAATTTAATGTCTAGTGGAGTGTTAAAAGAAATGTCTACCACCTATCAAAATCCTCCTGTTATATATACAGTTGCAAAACTAAATTATATGGAAGGATTAGGAAATCACGGTGACGATAAGTATGAAGCACTATTGGTAGCACTAAAACCAATGGGGTTTGAATCTTTTTTGAAAAGTGGTGTAAATGCTTATAAATTTCAAACATCAGAGAATCAAAACTTTTCTGTTTCACCTTCAAACATAAATAGAGTTGGTTATTTTAATGCAGATAGAAGTATGTGTTTACTCCTTGATGAAAAAACCATTGAGCTAAGATTAAGTCAATATACTAATCACTCTCATCTTTTAGATACATTTGTAAAGTCAGTTGAAATTTGTAATGAGAATCAAATAGGTACAAGTAATACTGCTAAAGAAATTGAACTGCATTACATTGATTTGTTTTATTTTGAAAATGGCTCTCTAGAAGACATGTTTGCTTCTATTAAATTGCCAAGTTCTCAATTTTATCGTGATGAAGAGTCGGATCTTTTCGAAGCAGGCGCTATTAGCTATACAAGAATATTGAAACCTGGAAACCTTAAGTTAGTGGTAAATGTTGAATGGTTTTCCAATAGAGGAAGAAAAAATCTACCTCTAATCCCAGGTCAAATAGGCGAACCAGACTCTAATTTGGAAATGCCTGTTTTTTCGGATAGATTATTTGGAAGTAAGGAAAGAATAAGCGAATATGCTATTGTCTATTCAAACTCTAGCGCTCTAGTTCAAGAGCCAAAAGAAATTAGAGATGCGTTTGAAACGCTTTATGCGCACAGTAAAACTTCTTTTGACAATATGATCGATGAAGAAGTATGTAACGATATTTGGCTACCTAAATAAAGGAAAATGGTATGGCTGACTTAATGTATTCAGAAGATGGAAAAATATTCGATCCAAATTTCTACACAAAGCCTAGATTTGAAAGATATGAAGATAACTTACCTAGCTATTTACCTGTATCTATAATTGTCGAGGGTAGCAAATACACTTTTCCTGGCATTCATAGTAGTTTAAAACCATTAGAAATCGCGAATGATCCTTTCACTGTAGAAGATTGTGTTAAGAAGTGTATTGAAGTTATGGGTTTAAAAATTCATGAAATCGCTAAGCTAGTATCCGTTTCAAGAGGTTCTTTAGACCTTCATCGTAAAGGCGGAAATATCAAAGATATGCAGCCTTATGAGGAGTTGTTTACGTTCACCTCAGAAATAGAAAGGCTTTACGGAGAAAATATAAAAGTAGGAATGCGCAACATACTTGTTGAAAGAAAGACTCTAGTTCAACATTTATTGGCTAATGTTGGTCAGTTTGATAGCGTGACTCCTTATTTTAATGAAGTAGCGAGTAAACTGAATCTTATCAAAATTGAAAGCGTACCTGTGGATAGGTTTAAATCCAATACTCGTACATCTGGCATTGCCAAAATGGCATAAGAAAAGAATTTATGTCACTCATTGATTATGGTGTTTATCAGGGAAGTGTTATTGGTTTTGCAAGTCAAGATTCTTTTGGTAATCATGATGTCGTAGAATTAAAAAATGTAATCTCGAATGGTCGTTTTGGGCTTTTTGAATCTAAACAAATTAATGTTACAGATCTTTTTGTTGTTTTAACCCAATCGTGCAGTATTAAAGGTAGTAAGCCTAAAAATATTGAACTAGTTCAATTAAAACAAAAGACTATGGATCAATTGCAACAAGAAAAGCAAATCCATAAGTTTGATGGAAAAGATTACGATGAGCTACTTCTACGAGTAGATCAAAATATATTTAGTGCAGATGAAACATTAATAACGAAGATCCCTAAGAAGCTCTTTATAAAAGCTTTCAATGATGGATTAGTAACGGTTAAAAACCGCATTGATGGAAGTGACCACAAAAGACTAATTGATTGGCGTTTGCTTACCTACAGACGAGAACCATTTCCTGATAATTTTAATGCCCCATTCAAGGATTACTTAGGAACCACAGGGGAGTGGTTTTCAAACTTTCTATCTGAATTAAAAGAAGAGATAGACAGTATAAGAGTCTTTATCACGCCAGATGATATTGAAGATGCCGATTTATATACTGTTTCTTTTTGTGCATTACTGACAACGGGCAATGAAGATATTAAATCTAAAGTCGAAAGTAATATGTCTCGATTTATTGAAGAATTAAATCAAATAGAAGGCATTCGTTGTGCACAACACGAAAGTTATGTTGAAACCGAAGGTGAATATATTGAAGGTGTTAACTATGCCTTCACAGCTACTTTTGATGAATTTACATTTGAAAATGCTGCACACATGAGAGAATTCAATTTACAATTTTTATGCTATTGAGTCATTAGTTTGGTTAGTTTTATAGTTAATGCTTCAAAAAGCCAAGTTTTCAGTACTGATTAATGAACTATCACAAAACTTAAATGGTGACAGATTTGGTGGCATATCAATTATTAATGCCCAAAAGATTTATTTAACCATATGAATTTTAATGTTTTTGTATGTATTTTCTATATAAAGATCCAAAACATTGGTTCACTACCAAGGTTTAACACCAACAAGTATTAGTGGGTTTGACTATTTTTTAAACGCAACCTCTCTGTGATATGCCAAATATTCTTGATGTTGTTGATTTAAGTTTACTCCCATGTTTTTGCTTATGCCTAAAACTTGGTAGTCGTCTAAGTAAGGTGAAATGACTACCTTGCCTTTTTCTGTAAATGTTATGTAACCAAAATCGAACGCTTTATCTATATTAGCCAACAATAAAAAACCGTTATTCGGGTCTAGCCTTTCTTTGTCATCAGCGCTTGCCCAAGGCTTGATATGTGAGGCAATTAAAAACTGCATTTTGTTATACCGTGTTAATGCGCAGCCCTGCCAATATTGGATCAATTTATCTCTAAATGCTCCCTGCCCTATTCTGGTATTAACTAAGGTTGATTATTCAGTTGCTGTTGTATTTTCGTCGTTTAAAATCTTATCAATATCATCTTTGACATTTACTTGAGTGACATCAGCTAAAAATGACTGGTAAGACTTAAGCGCAGCACTGTACATACCATTACCTGTAGTGTTTTTAGCTCTAAACTCTTCGATTTGCAAAGCTTTACTCGCTACCACGCTATACTGTGCATACGAGCCTATGGACAAAACGTTGTCTTTGGATATTCCGGCATCATACAACCAGTTTGAAATTGAACCTTTAAGCGCACCAACGTAGTTCTTCACCGTCTTTTCAGACTTACCAATGGATAATGCCCAGCGCTGATATTGAACTTCTAAACTGTCTAAATTGTGAATTAACGCATCCTTTAATGCAGGTCGCATTATTGGACTTTTTAGATAGTCGAACAGCTCCTCATCAAAATACGCAAAATTCACGTAACGACTGATATTTGAGTTACTCGCCGCCTTTAAAGCACTGAACTCCTCTTGATATTCAGGTTTAACATCTAAATGCCAAAACCCACTAGTTTGTAAATGATAAAACGGCAGATATGGTGTGTCTTTATCATTACCTTGCTGTAATTGTTCAAAGTAATAAGTGAATCTACTTTTTAAGCTATCGTTATAAATTACTTTATTCGTTGTAATAAAGCCTTGCTCAATCGGTTCGATGACAGCTAACAATAAACATACTTTATGTGGCTTTGCATGCCCACTGGATTTATCCGGTTTTAGAGCTTGAAACTTATTGATATAAAACTGAACTGTCATATTAGGACTTCCATTTAAAGACTAATGTTTTCCAAGTAACGACTGAGCGATCCAGTGCGTCAGCCGAGCTTTCATTTAGGATAACATCAAGATTAAGGCTATTTGCTTGCGCTATGAGATCAGTTTCATTAATTTCATGCGCTATACGGCCATCTGAAAACTCACCAATTCTAAGCGTGATAACTATTAAGCCACCATGTGAAACTAGTTTACTTAACGTATTCAGAGCGTCACTTTGCTCTTCTGCATTCATATGCATCCAAACCGCACTGAGTAGGATTAAATCAAAACTGACTTCTTGTTTGCTGACTTTTGATAAAGCAGGTAATGAATCATTGATCCATTTTACGTTTAAAGCGTCCGTGGTATTTTGTCCGATAGCAGTCAATTCTTGTGCTGGCTCAACGGCAAATATTTAAATTTTATTATTTGTTTGGTGAGTGTTAACGGCTAATTCTGCAAGGTATTTAACGTCGCGGCCTGAGCCTGCACCTAAGTCTAAAATACGAGCGTTGGGGTTATTTATTATTGATGGTAAAAGCTGCGACCAACTTTGATGCACCTGTTCAAACGTTTTTGAAAGGTATTGTTCGGCTAACTTATTAGCGTTGTCGTTGTAAAACTGCGGAGTCTTCAAAAGCTTCAAATCCATTGAGTGCTTTTACTTTTTATTTCATATAGATAAAGTGCCTAAAGCCTTTGCTTATGTCAATCAAAAGTTGGTTGTTGTTAGTAATACCAACCTTGTCTTTTTATATTCCGTTAATAACTTTGGCCGTTAACATGTATTAGCCATGGCTAACTACGAAGTGGAGCGGGATACATCACACATACATCTAAAATTACCGTGTATAATGAGATTAACACCCCGCTATAAAACTCAAACACTAAACTTAAATGTTTGTGTTAATAATGGCTGTACTTCTACTTTTTGTGGTGTGTTTTCTCTGTTAAAACTTTGTTTTGGATCCATGAGTACAAATCCCCAAAATTGTAAAAAACGGTCTATAAAGCGTGTTTTAATCAAAAGACTAAGTAATTGTTCTCCGGTAAAATAACCATAAGATGGTAACTCAGACAATAAATCTGGAAATGCGATACTTACATCTTTAAGCAATTGATTAACACAAGCGTGTTTTTGTAAACGCCAAAGCATAAATACCCAGAAGGTTTTTAAGTCGATATCTTGATCCCAACCATCAAAATATCCCCAATTGTATTTGCTGGTTGCGGCTTCCAACATTGGTTTGAAAAAAGCTTGAACACCTTCTTTTTGATATGTTTTTTGTACTGATTTTTTAATATGGTAACTGCCACTTCGACGATAAATTAATCCCGCTATTTCTGCTAAAATTCGTGTGTAATGTAAAGCATCAAACTTATCTTCATTTATTCCGGCGTAGTGGCTAATACTTTCTGGGGTATTAAATTTAGCAACGGCAAATTGGGGTAATAAGGCATTTGCTTGTTTGACTATTTTTACAGGCAAGTTACCTGTTTTTGTTGATTTAAATGAACCATCACTTTGCATCGCTTCATTTAATATAACCTCCAAATAACAAATCACAGGGCAGCTTGATAAGTCATCTGGTGTATTGATGGTAATGTCAGTCAATTCATTGAACGGTGCATATAACCAATTGAACATTTGTGTGGGAGAAAGACCACAAAAAGCCGCATCGGGCTTGTTATTGCGCTCATCCATTTTATGCTCTATCGCAATATTTAACTCATCTTCCGTTAGATTTGGGTTCATGGCTAAGATGTTAGAAAAATCATCAAGCGCTTCTGCTTGTTTTTTTGAGACGTTATCCATACAGCAGCGTTTAAATTTTTTACCGCTACCACATGAGCAAGGATCATTTCGCCCTAGTTTCATATTAAATTGCCCTTCTTTTAAAAAATAGATTAAACATTAAAAGCGTCTTGTTTCATGATTTTAACATTCGCATCCGTAACTAGGAATCTATTCAGTCAACTTCTAAATAATTAGCGCTTCTTAGTTTCATTGAAACCATCCATAACCACCAATCAGAATAGAACTTGAATACTTAACATTTACTTTGCACACAAAGTTATTGACAGTTACAAACCTCTTTGTTAAATTACTTTGCATGCAAACTATAATCACACAGGAAAAACACAATGACACAATATGCTGACAGTATTTTTGTAATCGCTATTATTATCACAACGGTTGTTATTCAAGCTTTGGTTGCGGCTAGAGCCCATAGAAAGCAAGAGCATTATATTCCGGGTGTGGTTGCTGCTGAGTTGGATCATCATTCTTTTGTATTTCGTACTAATCGTACATTTATGAATTCTTTGGAAAATGTGCCGTTGTTTGTGGTTACGGCTTTGTTGGCGATGTTTGCCGGAGTTGATGCTAATACACTTTATGTTGTGACAACTGTATTTGCGACGGCGCGTATTGTTCATATGGCGCTGTTTTATAAAATTGCTACTAATGAAAATCCTAGCCCACGTAGTTACTTTTATTTAATTGGGTTAATCACTCAAATGGTTTTATTAGGCTTGATCTTTGCCGCTTAAGATTAGCGGTTTAAGGCTTTTTATAACTTAGCTTTTATAACTAGCTTTCTGGATTGGCTTTGCGGCTTAGCTTTAAAAATTAGCTTTGCCGCTATTTATCCTGTGCTGGGTTTTTAACTGGTGTTTTCTCATTGAAAGAGGTTGGCATTAAATCCACACCTATCATTTTTCCAACTTTTAAAAGAATAGGAATGGTGATTGGCGCTAACGGCAATAAAGCAAAAACACCTAATCCACAGCCTTTTAGCAGGTCGAAAAACTGCGTATGGGCAATTTTCATTTCAGCTTTGTTGGCTGTACGTTTGGTAAACTTTTTATAGATGCTCAGCATCTCAATGGTTTCTTGTTTTTCCTGTGCTAAGGCTTGTTTAAAGCTCTGCATTTTCTTTTTAAAAGAATACTTCCTTTTACGGCTTATTAACTTTTTCATGCATCACTCTTTTTTATTAGGGGCTGTTTACCTTTCATTTTACTCTACGACTCTGGGAACAAATTTCGCGCTTATTTGAAAACCACCAGGGGCAAGTACTTTACTGATAACAGATAAGCGTGGGTCTGTATTGCCTTTTTCAATATCTCGTAATGTTTTGTCCGATATTTTTATGAATTTGGCGTATTGAGTTTGGGTCATACCGTACAGTTCTGTTCTTATTGTTTTGACGACTTCACCAATTGTGATCTCGTTATTAGCGAGGTCACTTTCTAACTTAGCTACAACTTCTCTTCTGTGTTCTCTAGTAAAGTGCTCTGTAGTTAAGTTATGTCCTTTTGATTTAGCTCTAAGCATTATGAACCCTCATCTCTACTAATTTATTTTTTATATTGTGAAAACCAATTGCTGGGAAATTTAAAATTTCTTCAGGGCAATTAAGGGTTACGGCATTCCAGTAGTTTATTACCGTTATTGGTATTAAAATAACACTATAACGGTAGACTTCTACCGAATTTTAATAAAAACAAGATAAAAACGGAGTTAAACTACCGATTATAATACACGAAGTACTTTTAATCGGTAACAGTCTACCGAGTGAATGGTTTTCCAACTAAAGTTTGAAGATTATACAAGCTTGGTCATTCGTGCTTTAACCATCACTGCTTTAATCGTCTCTGCTTTAATCGTCAGAGCTTGCGTGTCCTGCCCAAACGTCTGCTGCATTTATTGGTGATTTGTTTTTATGCTTTCTCTTACCTGTGCCTTCTGGTTTTGCCATTCCTACGCCTTGTGTTTTTTCTGCGTCTAACACGGCTTGGTCCGGAATGTCGGTAACTGGGAAGCCTTCTACTAATTCACGTTCTAGGCGAATTTTGTTTTTCTTTTCTATTATTTTGAAGTGATGGAAGTCTTCGTGATCAATCAAGGATAACGCTAAGCCAACTTCTCCGGCACGGCCACTTCTGCCGATGCGGTGCATGTAGTCTGACGGGCTTCTTGGTAAGTCAAAGTTGATCACGACGGGTAATTTGTCTATGTCTAATCCGCGTGCTGCAATGTCTGTGGCGATTAACACTTGGATTTCGCCTGCTTTAAATGCGTCAAGTACACGAGTACGCGCGCCTTGGCCTTTGTCGCCGTGGAATACTTCTGCGGTTATGCCACGTTTAAGTAATTTGCTTGCTAAGTGTGTACAGCTTTTTTTGGCATTCACAAATATCAAGGCTTGTTGCCATTGATGTTGATTAATTAAATGCGCTAATACGGCGGTTTTCTCGCCTTTGTTAACGGTAAATACACGTTGTACTAAGGTACTGGCATCTTCACTTTGTAGTTGTATTTCAACCGCTTGGTTCAACAAGGTTTTAGTTAAATTTTGTACTTGTTCTGGGAAGGTGGCTGAGAACAACAGCGTTTGTTTTTTCTTTGGTGTTAAGTCCAACAACTTTGTTAACTCTTCAGTAAAACCAAGGCTTAACATGCGGTCGGCTTCATCTAGAATTAAGGTGTTAACTAAGTCTAGTTTAATAGCGTTGCTTGAGATTAAATCTAAAAGTCGTCCTGGTGTTGCGACTAAAATGTCGGTGCCGCCACGCAGTGCTAACATTTGCGTATTAACGGACACACCACCAAACACAGCAACCGTTTTAATTTCACCGTTAAAGTGTTGAGCATAAGATTTAATACTGTCTGCAACTTGTTTGGCTAACTCACGAGTTGGTACCAAAATAAGACTAGAAACATAATTGCCGGATTTTATGTTTGTTTTGTTGGAGCCGAGCTTTTTTTTATGAATGCTCTGCAGAAGCGGTAATGCAAACGTGGCTGTTTTACCTGACCCTGTATTTGCCCCTGCAATTAAGTCACGCCCTGCTAATATCGTTGGAATTGCTTGTGCTTGAATTGGGGTTGGTTGCTGATAACCCAATTCAGTTAGGCGGTCTAACAGAGGTGTTATTAAACCAAGTTCTTTGAAGTTGGTTGCAGTTGGAGTAGAGGTCATTTTATAAAGGGCTCAAGGCTAAAACAATAATCTGCGATTTTAGCCTATTTATGGGCAGTAAGTTAGTATACAAAGCAGAATCCATAAAAAACTTGTTTGAAAGCGGTTAAAAAAGCCAGTTAGAAATAAGTTTAAGAGAGAAATTACAATATAATGCCTGCAAACCCTACAATCAAAAACACTTCTGAATTTACATCTTTAATTAGGCACTCGCTCAAAGATGATAGTGTTGATATTCAACATACGTTGCAAGAGCTATGGAGTGGGTATGGCAGTATTGTACGTTGTTACAGTAGAAGCAAAGATCAGAGTTATATTGTTAAGCATATTCAAACTTCAACGCCTCTCACTGAACACCCTAGAGGTTGGAATAGCGATAACAGCCACCAGCGAAAAATAAAATCTTACCAAGTAGAAACTCACTTTTACCGTGACTATGCCGCTTTCTGTAATAAAGAGTGTAGCCAAGAGAATAATCAAAAGAGCAGCCAAGAACATAAACAAAACAGCAAAGTCCCGACCTTATATGAAGTCATAGAATTAGCTGACGGTTACTTGTTAGTGATGGAAGACTTACATGCAAGTGGTTTTAGCCTAATCGCAGATAAAAACGATTGGCAAAAGCTTAAAATAGCCATAACTTGGTTAGCCAGTTTTCATAGTAAATTTATGTTTAACAAATTTATGTTGAATAATGCTGACAATTTATGGGCACAAGGTGGTTATTGGCACTTGGACACTCGGCAAGATGAATTGGCTGCGATGCCAGAGTCCAATTTAAAACAACATGCTGCATTGCTAGATAAACGTTTGAAAGAAGCGAAATATCAAACCTTAATACATGGTGACGCAAAGTTTGAAAACTTGTGTTTTCATGCCGATGGCAACTCTGTTGCTGCGGTGGATTTTCAATACGTAGGCCGTGGTGTTGGCGTTGTTGATTTAGCCTATTTAGCAGGTAGCGCACTTGACCAGTCTGGCCTTGAAGAGTTTGGTGAGCTTATACTGCCCTTTTATTTAAACGCGTTAAAACAAGCGTTAGCTGATACTCATTCCATTATAGATTTTGCGGAACTAAGCAAAGAGTACCAAGATTTATATCCTGTAGCATGGGCTGACTTTTATCGGTTTTTGTTAGGTTGGAACCCAAAAAGCTGGAAGGTAAATGATTATATAAAGCAGATGACTGAAAAAGTATTGTCGAGTTTATAAATGCTATTAAAAAATACGATTAACGGTTATTAAACCGTTAATAATATTTTGTTTTCGTTATAAACATTATCCAATTGTTTGCTAATTAGCTTAATGGTACTTGTTTTTACATTTAGCGTTTGAGCAACATTAGCAAAGTTATTTATTGCATCCACAACTTCTTGAATAACCAACTGGGCTTCTTTCCAATTAGAAAAATTAGCGTGCGCTGCTAGTTTTTTCATAACCTGTAAACTTGGTGTTTTACCGAATCCTGAAAACGCAGTTGAATGTTCATTAAATGGTGTTGGGCTGTAGGTAATGTCGTAAAATGGGGCTAACTGCCATTTGCCAATATCATCTTGTAAAAACGCCCAGTTCTTACTGTGATCATCTTGATTTAACCCAAACAAGTTAAAGATCATACGACGAAACATAGCTTGTCCTGCTGCAGGACTTTTACATAATAAGCTGCTGGCCTTTATTAAATCTTCATAATCTAAACTTGGCATTCTAAAGTCTGCATCCAACAAGCCACATGCACTATGTAAATGCAGTCGACCTTCGGTTCCGGCTCGGTTTTTAATAGTATCGAAACGTTTTACCGCTAACCATTTTTCAGCGCCTGACTTTTCTGGCGCATCCAATAATTTCCATTGTGGTACATCAATTCCCGCAGTTTTGGCTAACTGTAAATATGCCGCTTCACAAATACCTTCTTCATGCCCTAAAGAAAGCTGAGAAGAGGTGAATTTAACTAAATACGCTTGATTGTTTTCACTTGAACTTGTACTGCAGTAATTATCGTCGCTGTCATTTAAATACAGTTGAGCTTTGGGTCTTGCGCCACCAGAGCTTCCGGCATTAACCAATGCTTGTAATACGTCTGAGGTTTGTCCATCAAAAATAGCTTGGGCTTGGATACCTAACTCAGCAATTGAAATTTGATCAGTGTCACTTTGCTGTTTTAATTCGGAAGTTGGTGAAAAAGATAACGCGCCCATTGCACCATTACCGACAAACGAAAGTCTATCCATTGCAGTTATTTGCGACGGTAAAATATCAGCTTGTCTGAATATTCTATCCATCAACAACAATCCCCAACCATCCGGCAAGGAATCAGAAAATGCACCATGTAAACCATTATGAGGAGCAGTAGGTGCTAATTGAAGTGACGCGTCAAAGTTAAGATTAAATGGCGATAAATTATTAAAATTGGTTAAGTAATTATCATCGTACTGAAAATATACGCCTTGTTTATTTTGCGCTAACTCACCAACAAAAACGGAAGTACCATCTGACAATCTACGTTCAACGTCTAATTTTTTTACCTGTAGATAACTCATCCTTTAAGTACCTCTTCAATGGACATTGGTTTGTCGGTTTTAATAGATGAAACTTCTGTTAATGATTGTAACCGTTGTAAATCATCAACACTTTGCCATAACAATAAAAATTGCCTAAACGATATTTGACCTGTGGTTTCAAATTTTTTAATTGTTGATGACGGCACTGTGCTTATTTCAGCCAATCTATCTCTAGATAACTTCTGGGCTTTTCTTTGTGCGATTAACCATTCTTGCAGTGATGTTTGAACATCCGTAGCTGAAAATAGAGACATCTTATTCATAATAAAACCATAGTAGACACGACTGTATCTATTTTAGCACTTAAATTGATAATTTGGATACTATTATATCTTTTATTATTAGGTGAATTTAAACAAAGTAGCGATAGTAAAATTCAGCATTATAAAAACATTACCTTTATAACCTAAGGTGATAATAAACATCATGTATGGTTATTCTCCGCTTGGTTTTTTCTTGTTATGCTGCAAGCACTGGGTGTTAATGAAAGCACTTTATAAAAACTTGTAATTAAAAGAGAGAACTATGACTCATTCATCATTTAATCCGCCACGTCGTACCTTAATGGGTCCTGGACCTTCAGATATTTCTCCGCAAGTATTAGCAGCTTTATCTAAACCAACTATCGGCCATTTAGATCCTTTATTTATTGGCATGATGGATGAGTTAAAGTCATTAATGCAGTATGCATTTCAAACCAAAAATGAAATTACGTTGGCGGTTTCCGCGCCGGGTTCTGCTGGTATGGAAACTTGTTTTGTTAATTTGGTTGAACCAGGTGAGACCGTTATCGTTTGTATTAATGGTGTATTTGGTATGCGCATGAAAGAAAATGTTGAGCGTTTAGGCGCGACTGCAGTTGTGGTTGATGGTGAATGGGGACGAGCAGTTGACCCAGTTCAACTTGAAACTTGTTTAAAAGCACATCCTGAAGCCAAATTT
Organism: uncultured Psychrosphaera sp.; assembly: GCF_947500655.1. GTDB lineage: Bacteria > Pseudomonadota > Gammaproteobacteria > Enterobacterales > Alteromonadaceae > Psychrosphaera. The sequence goes on from NZ_CANMSK010000004.1 coordinate 172,506, forward strand.
GTTGCCTTTGTTCATGCAGAAACGTCAACGGGTGCATTGTCAGATGCAAAAACATTATGTGCTATCGCCAAGCAACACGATTGTTTAACCATTGTTGATGCAGTTACCTCTTTAGGTGGTGTTGAATTACGCGTGGACGACTGGCAAATTGATGCAATTTATTCTGGCAGCCAAAAGTGTTTGTCTTGCGTTCCTGGACTTTCTCCGGTGAGTTTTAGTCCTGCTGCAGTAGCAAAAATAAAGTCGAGAAAAACCAAAGTGCAAAGTTGGTTTTTAGACCAAACATTAGTGATGGATTACTGGGCCGACAATGCTGGCGGTAAACGTAGTTATCACCATACAGCGCCTGTTAACTCCTTGTATGCTTTGCATGAGTCTTTATTAAACCTTTATAATGAAGGTCTTGAAAATGCATGGAAACGTCACGCAGAGCAACATAAAGTACTTGCCGCAGGTTTAGCTGAATTAGGAATTAAATTTATTGTGCCTGAGTCTGAACGTTTACCGCAATTAAATGCAGTGTATATTCCTGAAGGTGTCGATGACGTAAAAGTAAGAAACTATTTACTGAATGAGTTTAACTTGGAAATTGGCGCAGGTCTTGGCGCATTTGCAGGCAAAGCATGGCGAATTGGTTTAATGGGCTACAGCGCTAAAAGTGAAAACGTATTATTGTGTTTAGCAGCTTTAAAGCAGGCTTTAAAACAATAATTTTACAAGAAGGTATAATAAATATATAAGCCGTTAAAAAGGCACAGTTTAAGTTTGTTTGCTTCTATTACAGGTTCTGTTACAGATTCTGTGCCTTTTATTTAGTAAAGTTGATTTACTGTCTCTGTTACAGGAGAAAGAGCTTATACCAATTGTATTAATGAATTCATTAGTTCAATTGGTATTACTAATCAGGAGCTCCAGAATCCAACTTATCTCCTTGCTGAATTTGTGAAACCAGTTTTAACAGCTCATCCATTTTAATCGGTTTGGAAATGTGGGCATCCATACCTGCGCTTAACGACTCGTTAATATCTGATGCATACGCATTTGCGGTTAAAGCGACGATAGGTAAAGTGCCTTTAAAACGCTCTCTTATAATACGTGTGGCTTCTAATCCATCCATCTCTGGCATGTTAACGTCCATGAGTATAAGGTCATATTGATTATCAAGCTTTTGCGCAGAGACTTTCTCAACAGCCTCAGCACCGTTAACAACCCATTCAACTTTGTGGCCAATCCGCTCAAGCATGTTAATAGCAATTTGCGCATTAATGTTATTGTCTTCAGCTAATAATATTCTCAACTCTGTTACCGAGTTAAATTGACTGATATTTTCATCTAGTAATAAATTGATTTTTTTATTAAAAACTTCAGGCGTAATAGGTTTTTCTAGAATTGGTACCTGACCTAGGCTTTGCCTATCTGACAATGAAATCCCTTCTGGCGCTGCAGTAACAACCAAAAATTTACAGTGTTTATTTTGGTTTTTATATTTTTCAATCAAGGTAACGCCATCTACATCTGGCATTTGATAGTCTGCTATTAACAAAGCAACAGAGCCAATATTAGGAATATCTTGCAGGAACGCAGCGGCAGATCCATAAGTAAGACAAGGCAAGCCCATTTTTTCCACTAATGATTTTAAGTATATTCGGCTATTTTCCAAGTCATCAACAACCACAACTAAACCGCCTTCTGTCAAACCACATGTTTGACTTTCTTTTACATCTTCTAGTTTTTTGTCTGACTTTTCTAATATTACAAAAAACTGAAAACATGAACCTTTGCTTAACTCACTTGTGACTTTAATTTCGCCTTGCATCATTTCAACTAAGTCACGAGTGATATTCAGCCCTAAACCGGTTCCACCAAATTTCCGAGTGGTGGAACTATCCGCCTGTGTAAATTTATTGAATATATCAGCTAACTTATTAGGCGCTACGCCTATACCCGAGTCGGTAACCGAGATGCTTAGCTTTATGCTTGAATCATTAAGCTCCTCTAACTGAATATTTACATCAATTGAGCCTTGCTCTGTAAATTTAAGCGCATTAGATAGTAAATTATTAATAACTTGGGTTAGTCGAGTTGAGTCGCCTTTTAAATATGCCGGAAATTGTTTGGGGTTAATAACATTTAACTGAATTGACTTTCTCTGGCAAAGCACAATAAATGGCGCCAAGCATTGCTCCAACACTTGAGGTAGTGAAAAGTCTGTACGCTCCAAGTGCATTTTTTTGGCTTCTATTTTAGCAAGGTCGAGTACTTCATTTATTAGTTTTAATAAATGCTTTGACGACGCAATAGCTTGTATTAAAAAGCTGTCTCGTTTGGCGGTGTTATTCTCGCTCCTAGCAAGTTCCTGCATTCCCATGATGCCATTTAACGGTGTTCTTAACTCATGACTCATATTGGCTAAAAATTCAGACTTAGCAATATTAGCCTGTTCAGCAGCGTCTTTGGCTTCCTCTAAATCTTCAACGTTACGCATTACTTGGCGCTCAAGTGGTTTGAATATAAAAAATAATTCCACCAGCAAAATAAATAAGGTTGTGAGGAAGATAGCAGTCTCAATGCTCGACATATTATCGACTCTCAATTTGGCACCATGTTCTAATTCCAGCACAACTTGATTTATGTCTCTTAATAATAAATCCGTCTTATCATCATTATAATTCCACGCTAACGGCTGAAGTGACTGGCTTTCTGCTTGGGTAATTAACGTTTGCGCTTCTCTTACATAATTAGTAATTCGGGATTTAAGCAATTGTGGTTCTGTGTATAAAATATCAGTGATCTCGGCAGGAATTAGGCCGCTTGAATTCTGCCCTCTTAATAAAGCTTCTAATGTTTCTTGGTTAGCTTCAAACTTGTTTACTGCAGCTTGTAATTTTTTAATCTGTGGAGTTAACGATGAAGTTGGCTTGTGTAGGCGATCAGCTTGAACTATTTGGTTGGCGTGCAAACTTATCTTTTGCGATAACATTCTCTGCATGCCTGCAATATTGATAATTGCAGCGTCATCTTGTTGGTTTTTTAATACTGAAGATATCATAAAAAATGACGTAGTGATGAGTATCGCAATTAACGAAAGCGCAAGACTATAGCGGAACCTAATTTTCCTTCTTAATTTATTATTTAACGCCAAACTCATACGGTTTATACCTTTATTGATTGTTACTACATAGCTCATTGATAATAGCTTATTGGCAAACTAGCTGAAAGCTTAATAGGTTTTAATCAATACATAGACAAATAATTTAAGCTTAGCTGTGGGTTCTCAAATAAGTAACAATATATTCTTTGTTACAAACTAGGCTGCACCTACCATTAGGTCAACTCTTACTCTTCAATTTTATGACAATAAAAAAACGGCAAGCGATTTACAATCAAACTTACCGTTTTAATTAACAGGTATTACTTACTTCACAAACTTAAGCGTCATACGGTCACTTTCACCAATAGCTAAATATTTAGCTTGGTCTTCTTCACCTAGCGCTAAACTTGGAGGTAATGTCCAAACACCTTTTGGATGTTGCGCTGTGTCTTTTGCATTAGCGTTAACTTCGCTTGATGCCACCAATGTAAAGCCAGCTTTTTCAGCGGCAGCTATAACATAAGATTGTTTCATGTAACCAGAACGTTTGTTTTCAACTTGGTCTAAACTTTCAGGCATACGGTGCTCAACCACACCTAACACGCCACCTTTTTTAAGAGCTTTATAAAAACCAGTAAATGCAGTTTCTACCCCTTCATCTCCGTCAGCCATGTACCAATTGTGTACATTTCTAAACGTTAGAACAAAATCAGCACTTTCTGCTGGAGCGATATCTAATGCTTTTGTTTGGTGAAATTCAGTTATTGTTGCGCCTTTGAATAAAGGATCTGTTGCTACTTTTTCAACAAAGCTATTTAAGCTGCGCTGATAATATCCAGGTGCACCTTCATAAGGATGAAAGTGAGCAGCAATATACTTTCCGTCTTTTTGAACTAACGGATTAATAACCTTGGTATACCAACCACCGCCTGGCAAAATTTCTACAACGGTAGAGTCAGGTTTTACGCCAAAAAACTCTAATGTTTGTTTTGGGTGACGGTATTGATCACGAGCTGCGCTTTCGCCACGAGCTTTATCCGCTAGTACAGTGTCGATAGCTGAAACACTTTCAGTTTCGGCACTACAAGCAGACAATAAAGTTACACTTCCCAATAATACAGCACTAGAAATTGAAGCCACTTTTATATTTGTTCTTATCTTGCTAACAATATTCATGTTCTATCCTTTGTAATTTTAGTTTTATATCTAACGAGATAGCTCCAGTGTAATGACTAGAGAGATTCAAGCAATATATTTAAACTTATTTTTATGGTTAACCGTAGTATTGTGCTTTATCTTATTAATAATTATAAATTTTATTACTAAGTGACCGTTTAAATAGGCTGTAGCGGTTAAAAATATATCTGCTATTATAAATTTTCGCTGTGGCCTAAGTACTTTACTTTTTAAGTATATTTTTTTCGGGACACTGTAAAGCTATAAACTAGACTCTTATTGGTTTAACTATCAAGATATGACTACAAATTTTTTGCCTACCAACAATAGTTTCATAATCTCTTGTGAAGAATGTGGGTTAGTTGTGTCTGTTTCTAAGCTAGAAGAGGGACAAAAAGCACATTGTCCTAGATGTGACCATACATTGACAAAAAAGATAGGTCACCCCAAACAGAAAACTCTCGCCTATGCGCTAACTTGTTTAATAATGCTATTTCTTAGCCTATCTTTTCCTTTTATGTCATTTTCTTTCCAAGGTTTAACTCAAGAGATCACCCTACTCAATGCCGTAAACATGCTAGAGCAATACCAAAACTCATTACTTGCATTATTACTATTAACCACGGTTATTATTTTACCTACCATATACATGAGTTTGGTACTTTATCTGTATGTGGCTGCTTCTAAAAAGCAAACAGGCTCTAAGCGCATTATATTTCTTTGCAAACTCTTATTTAAGATAAAGCCTTGGTTAATGGTGGATGTATTTCTTCTTGGTGTATTAGTAAGCCTGATAAAAATATCCTCACTTGCCGATGTTAGCTTAGGACCTTCATTTTTTACATTTTGTCTCTATGCCGTCTTAGTGGTTAAGTGTGTTTCGTTGGTAGACAGAAGTTGGTTGTGGGAACAATTTATACCGATTCAGCAATTCAAAAAAAAATACCAAGGTGAAACCCAGCATGCTAATGACCACTTAAGTTGCCATGTCTGTCACCAAATAAATCCTATTTCAGAGGAAACTATTCCTATATGTATTCGTTGTCATAGCAGTTTGCGTTATTTTGATATGAATAAAAATTTGCAACAAGTTTGGGCGTTATTGCTCACGGCTATTATTTTTTATATTCCAGCTAATGTTTACCCTATTATGTATACCGTAAGCCTTGGGAGTACTGAACCGTCTACTATTATTGAAGGTGTTATTCTATTATGGCAATTAGGTTCTTACCCTATTGCCACAGTAATATTCATTGCCAGTGTGTTTATTCCATTAGTAAAAATATTGGCACTTTGCTGGCTATTGATCACAGCAAAAAAAGTGCGTAATTTACCTGACAAAAATGCCATTCAGAAATTAAAAGTGTATAGGGTAACTGAGTTTATTGGTCGCTGGTCTATGATAGATGTTTTTGTTGTCGCAATATTAGTAGCACTAATTCAGCTAAAAAGTTTGATGGCTATTTACCCAGGCCCTGGCGCTCTATCATTTGCCATTGTGGTCATATTTACAATGCTGGCTGCAATGAGATTTGACTCTAGAATGCTTTGGCGTGATCCCAAATATACATGAATAACACCAAATACATTTCCAAATGATAACAGTGGATAAATAAATGATGAGTAACAATACTCAAGCAAAGATCAAAGATAAAAAACAAATATCAGCTATCTGGATTGTACCTATGGTGGCATTTGCTATTGGTATGTGGATGCTATTTCAATTTATTAGCTCTAAGGGAGCTGAAGTCACTATTACTATGCCAACAGCCGAGGGAATAAGTATTGGTAAAACTGAAATAAAATCATTAAATGTAAAAGTAGGTGTAGTTACCGATATTACATTAAGCGAAAATTATGATTATATTGAGGTCAAAGCCATGATGAATAAAGGCACCGAACGAATGCTCAACGACCAGACTCAATTCTGGGTGGTTAAGCCACGTATTGGCAGTGGTGGTGCGTCTGGTTTAGATACAATTTTGTCTGGGTCTTATATTCAGATACTGCCAGGTAACTCTACTACCAAGCAATTAAATTTTACGGCTCTTGAACTTCCTCCAGTAACTTCCCTGAGTACAAAAGGGACGCGCGTTATATTAAGCCATAAAGAAGCTGGCAAGCTAAGTGTAGGCGACCCCGTTACATATCAAGGGTTTACAGTAGGTCGTGTAGAAAAGACATCTTTTAATTTAGAAGAAAAACAAGCTCAATATCAACTATTTATATTTGAGCCTTACAACGACTTACTTCTTTCAGGTTCCCAGTTTTGGCTAACGTCGGGTATTGATGTCAAACTTAATGCCGATGGTTTTAATATTAAACTGGATTCGTTAGAAAGCATTCTTTCCGGTGGTGTTACTTTTGGAGTGCCTGATGGAGAATTGGCAGGCCAACCAATTAAAGATGGGCTAGTGCAACTTTCACTGTTTGACAGTTACGAACAAGTACAAGAGGGATTATACAAACAGAATGTTGAATTTGTTATGGAATTCAATGAATCTATCCGTGGCTTAAGCTCTGGCGCACCGGTAGAGTACCGAGGAATACGCATTGGTACCGTATTACAAGCACCTTACAATCTGACCTTTTCTAACAATGATACAACGGGCACTAAAATTCAGGTGCTGATCAAAATAGAGCCTGACAGGTTTTTTGATAAAAATAGCGGTATTTATTCAACAACACTTGAAAATGCATCTGAGCAACATTTTAAAAATGGTTTAAAAGGACAACTAAAAAATGGCAACTTGTTAACTGGTGCATTATTTATTGATACTGAGTTTGGAGAGCCAGACCCCAACTACCAACTAACTCAGACCGATGGCTATAATATATTTCCAACCCGAAAAGGCGAGCTAACAATTCTTCAAGAACAAGCATCTTTATTAATTGAAAAATTCAACGCGCTGCCGTTAAATGACGCTGTTGATTCCATGACACAGTCTATGGATTCTTTAAATAAAACACTTGTATCCGCAGACAAGGCCTTTAAAAATGTGAATAAGCTTTTGTCTTTAGATGCAACTCAAAATATCCCTCAGGAAATGCAAGAGAGTATGCAGAAACTGCAAGAGACGTTAGAGGGCTTTAATCCAGATTCCACTGTATACAACGATTTAGAGCAAGCTTTAGAAAAGTTTGAGCAGATAATGTTAGAGTTACAACCTATTCTAAAACAAGTAAATGACAAACCTAATTCACTTGTTTTTGGTAACGATCAAGTGGATGACCCTACTCCAGCTAAGAGAGAAAACTAATGAAAAAGTGGTTAATTGTACTCGTCATTTTTATCGCAGGCTGTAGTAGTCAAACACAACAAAGGTCTCTGTTTTTATTACCCAAAAAAGTAGCGCCACTTACTGCCTCTCAAGATGCACCAACTTTGATACTAACAAGTAATTTGGCAGAATATTTAGATCAAGCGGGGCTTGTTTATAGAACATCAGAAACCGAGGTTGTATTAGCGAAACACAATCGTTGGGCACATAAAATTTCAGCTCAAATCACTCATCACATGATGATGAATTTACGAGCAAAACAAACGGCTTACTGGCCAGAGAAACCTAATTCTGCTTTGAAATCAAAGGAACAAGTCCAGTTGCAATTAAACTTCACTAAATTTAATGGGGCGTTTACTGGCGAAGCTGAATTAAGTGGTGAATGGCGACTTATTAATCCACAAGGAATATTAATCAAAAGTGAATACTTTGAATTAAAAACACCACTAAAAAAAGAAGGCTATGAAGAGCTGGTACTTTCACTTTCCGATGGGTTAGACCAATTAGCTACGCTTATTGCTAAGCAAATTAGTCAGGGTCAGCCATAAAGCAATACAAAAACCTGTTGAACTAGTTAACGATTACTCGTTAACTAGCTGCTCAAATCTATAATTGCCTTTACCTTTAGTAAGCGTAGAGACCAAATAAGGTAACACAGTTTCCATCTCAGCTTTTAATGTCCAAGGTGGATTAATTACTATCATGCCTGAACCTGTCATGCCGTGCTCTTCAGTATCTTCACTAACATTCAGTTCAAATAATTGAATATTTTTAACACCGCTTTTTATTAAGTCGTGTTCCATTTGATTAATGCGGTAACGATCCACCACTGGATACCAGATCATGTAAACACCGCCAGCGAAACGTTTGTACATTGTCTCTATGTATTCCACTACTCGTTGATAATCGTCTTTCATCTCATAAGGTGGGTCAATGATCACAACACCGCGTTTACTTGGCGGTGGTAGTAAGCCAACACTTTCGCTAAAGCCGTCACCTTTTATAGCTTTACGATAACGGTTGGTTCTCACGAACTGTCTTAGCAATTCAAAATCCGCTGGGTGTAATTCGTGAAAAAAGGTTTTACCTTCAAGTGGAATGGCATCCAAAGCAAACCAAGGTGAGCCGGGGTAAACTTCTAACTCGGTACACTCGCTTTCCACATTAAAACGTCTTACCGCATCAACATAGTTTTTAACCGACTCTGGCATTTTGTCCGTTGGCGCATTCCACAGTTTATTAATACCGGTTTCATACTCTTTATTTTTTGCCGCAAAGTCATCCGACAATTTATATGCACCAGCACCTGCGTGTGTGTCGACAATGCTAAAGCCTTTGTCTTTTTGAGACATATAGGACAATACATATTGATAGATTAAATGTTTAAGAACGTCGGCGTGATTGCCGGCATGAAAACCGTGACGATAACTGAGCATGAGTGCTGCCTGTATATTTATAAAAAGATAACAAATGTAATTAACCAAAGTTTATCGAATAGTCAGCATTATAAACAGCGCTTTATCTGCTTATTGTTAGAAGATCGGTATTGGATGAGTTAGAATTCGCCATTATTCAAATTTATTAAGATTTAAACGGTCTTGTGGGAGTGTTGTGTGGCTTGGGTTCAAATTCGTTTCGCGGTTAATTCGGAATATGTAGAAGACATTAGTGACTTATTAGTCGAAGTGGGTAGTCAATCCGTTACCTTTACCGCCAATGATAAAGATGAAGCGATATTTGAGTTATTCCCTGGTGACATTAAATACTGGCAAACGTCTACAGTTGTGGGCTTATTTGATGCCGCCACTGAGATGCAACATATCGTCGACATATTAAAAGACCAAGACATGTTTAAAGGCCAATTTAATTGCAAAATTGAACAAGTGGAAGATAAAGACTGGGAACGTGAATGGATGGAAAATTTCCACCCAATCAAATTTGGCCAGCGCTTATGGGTTTGTCCTAGCTGGTTACCAATTCCAGAGCCTGACGCTTGTAACGTGATATTAGATCCCGGTTTAGCTTTTGGTACTGGCACACACGCAACCACCGCGCTTTGTATGGAATGGCTGGAAAAAATGGACTTAACGGGAAAAACCGTTTTAGACTTTGGCTGTGGAAGCGGCATATTAGCCATTGCTGCGCTTAAGCTTGGTGCTAAGCGTGCCATTGGTATCGACATAGATCCAAAAGCGATCACTGCAAGCCAAGAAAATGCCGAGCGTAATAATGTAGCAGATAAGATTGAATGGTATTTACCAGAAGATGCACCTGAATTTGAAACCGATGTGATTTTAGCCAACATTCTTGCAGGGCCTTTAAAAGAACTAAAAGAAATAATCTGCGGATATGGTCACACAGGAACTGAATTAGCACTATCTGGAATTTTAGCCGAACAAGGCGATGATGTGTTAAATGCCTATAAAAATTTAGCCGATATGAATCCAGCTACTCAACAAGATGAATGGGTAAGATTGGATGGTGTCATTCGATAAATAAGTTAAAGGTCAGTTTTCTAAATCAATGGATTTAGGAAAGCGCTTACATAAAAATGGGTAATTTAAATTCACTTACATTAAAACTCGTAGTTATGGAACCTCAATTAATGACCTAATTGAGGTTTTTTTTAAATATATTTTTCGAGTTCACTAAACTCATTTTCAACTAAAATTCAAGTTCAAATCGTTCGCAAAGCTATATTAGTCGCTTATTTGTTAATAATTCACTGAATTTGTACCTAATTTTAAATGTCAATACCAAAGACCATAAAAAAAACAAATATTGTTTAAAAAACAACCTTTGATTTTTGTGAAAAAAGCAGTAAACTTGCCGCCCTTTTTTTGGACAGAGACGCTGTTGTGCGTTTTTCAGTTTTAACTGAAATTGTCAGCGGTTCAAACTTAGGCTTGATAGCTCTAAATTATATTAATGAGCATTTAATGTGATTTATGGAATAACAAGCGGTGGTAACAAGTTAATGCAAATTGGTCCTTACACTCTCGACAACAATTTAATTGTTGCGCCAATGGCTGGAGTAACGGATAGACCTTTTCGACAATTATGTCGTCGTTTAGGTGCAGGACTTGCAGTCTCTGAAATGTTGTCTTCCAATCCACAGGTTTGGAAAACAGACAAATCCATGAACAGAATGAACCATCTGGGCGAAACTGGTATTCGCTCGGTTCAGATAGCTGGTGCAGATCCGGATTTAATGGCTGAAGCTGCCGCATTTAATGAAAAAAATGGGGCGCAGATCATTGATATCAACATGGGCTGCCCGGCAAAGAAAGTAAATAAGAAGTTAGCAGGCTCTGCGCTTATGCAACATCCTCAATTGGTGGAAGACATCATTAAGGCGGTAGTAAAAGCAGTAAAAGTACCTGTTACCTTAAAGACGAGAACCGGATGGGATACCGATAATCGTAATGGTGTTGAAATAGCCAGAATTGCCGAGCGTAATGGCATTCAATGTTTGGCTATACACGGGCGAACAAAAGCTTGTATGTACAAAGGCCAGGCAGAGTACAACACCATTAAAGAAATAAAGGAAAATGTACAAATCCCTGTTATTGCTAATGGCGACATTACGTCACCGGAACAAGCTGAACAGGTATTAGCGTATACCAATGCCGACGGTCTTATGATCGGTCGTGCCGCGCAGGGTCGACCTTGGATATTCCGAGAGATTGACCACTATTTACGAACCGGTCATATTCTGGCGCCACCAGAAAAGGAAGAGGTTCGTAGTATATTATTGGAGCACGTTACTAATTTGCACCAGTTGTATGGTGATGTGTTAGGTCCACGGATTGCTAGAAAGCATGTTGGTTGGTACTTAGCAGATCAAGACAAGGACAGGTCATTTAGAAAAAGGTTTAATGCAATTGAAGATTGCCAACAGCAATTTGATAACTTAAACGCATTTTTCGAAAATATATAAAAATACATTTGGCAACGACTTAGGTCCACGCCAGATTTTAGTCTTAACTTTACACGATAGAGAAGAAATAACATGTTTGATCAAAACGTTCCAACTCCGTTCATTACGAATGCGCACATCCAAACAGCTGACAAACCTCAGCCGTTACGCAACGAAGTTAAAAAAGCAGTTCGTAATTACTTACAAACGTTAAATGGTCAAGATTCTACAGACGTATATGACTTAGTATTGTCTGAATTAGAAAAACCACTTTTAGAAGAAATCATGACATATACTCGCGGCAACCAAACACGCGCAGCGAATATGTTAGGAATTAACCGTGGTACTTTACGTAAAAAGTTAAAACGCTACGGCATGAACTAGTCCCCTTGCGGGATGACCGCAGAAAAGCACCTTAGGGTGCTTTTTTGTTTTTAGCTTTACAGATTTTAATCATTTTTTTAAATAATCTAAGGTAACTACAATCAATGGATACATTACGACCTGTTCGCCGCGCACTTATTAGCGTGTCAGACAAAACTGGTATAGTAGAGTTTGCTCGTACACTCACCTCACACGGTGTTGAGATTTTATCAACAGGTGGCACGTTCAAATTACTTACTGAAAATGGCGTAAACGCAATTGAAGTTTCGGACTACACTGGTTTTCCAGAAATGATGGATGGACGTGTAAAAACACTTCACCCAAAAATTCATGGTGGCATTTTAGCTCGTCGTGGTATTGATGACGCAGTGATGACAGCAAATGATATTGAAGCAATCGACATGGTTGTTGTTAACTTATATCCGTTTGCTAGTACAGTGGCTAATCCAGATTGCACAATGGAAGATGCGGTTGAAAACATCGACATTGGCGGTCCAACTATGGTTCGTGCTGCTGCAAAAAACCATAAAGACGTGACTATCGTTGTTAATGCCAAAGATTACGACCGTATAATTAATGAATTAAATGATAATAACGGTGCGACTAAATTTGAAACTCGTTTCGATTTAGCCATTGCCGCTTATGAACACACAGCGCAATACGACGGTATGATCGCCAACTACTTCGGTAAAATGGTTCCAGATTATTCTGACAATGCTGAAGAAGTGGAAGACTCTAAATTCCCACGTACATATAACTTACAGTTTAGTAAGAAGTTAGAAATGCGTTACGGCGAAAACAGCCACCAGCAAGCTGCATTTTATGTTGAAAGTGAAGTTGAAGAAGCGTCAATTTCAACAGCAACTCAATTACAAGGTAAGGCACTTTCTTATAACAACATTGCTGATACAGACGCAGCATTGGAATGTGTTAAAGGATTCGAGCGTCCAGCTTGCGTTATCGTTAAACATGCAAACCCTTGTGGCGTTGCAGAAAACGATACTATTTTAGAAGCCTATAACCGCGCTTATAAAACAGACCCTACGTCTGCGTTTGGTGGCATTATTGCCTTTAACCGCGAATTAGACGCTGACACGGCAGAAGCAATTGTTTCTCGTCAATTTGTTGAAGTGATTATTGCACCATCTATCTCAGCTGAAGCAGCACAAATTGTTGCAGCTAAGAAAAATGTTCGTTTATTAGAAACAGGACAGTGGTCAACTAAAACAACTCAACCAGACATTAAACGTGTTAACGGTGGTTTATTAGTTCAAGACCGTGACCAAGGTATGGTTGCAGAGGCAGACTTAAAAGTTGTTTCTAAAATTCAGCCGACTGAAGCACAATTAAAAGATTTAATGTTCTGCTGGAAAGTAGCTAAGTTTGTTAAATCAAACGCAATTGTTTATGCCAATGACAGCATGACAGTGGGTGTGGGTGCTGGCCAAATGAGCCGAGTTTATTCTGCCAAAATTGCAGGTATCAAAGCCGCTGACGAAAACTTAGTAGTTGAAGGTTCGGTAATGGCATCAGATGCCTTCTTCCCGTTCCGTGATGGTATTGATGCAGCTGCCGCAGCTGGTATCAAAGCAATCATCCAACCGGGTGGCTCAATGCGCGATGAAGAAGTTATCGCTGCTGCTGACGAACACGGTATTGCTATGGTGTTTACTGGAATGCGTCACTTCCGTCACTAGACACTTAGTTTAATATTAGATGTTAAAAAAGGAGCTCAGGCTCCTTTTTTGTTATTTTTATAACCATATTCAATCTAAAACTTCTTGGTTCATTAAATGATTTCATATATTGTTTTTATCATTCAATAATATAAGGATATAAAATCATGAACTCATTTATCAAGCTCGCCTCTATCATTACTAGCCTAGTTCTATTATCTATAAGTAATCCTGTTTTTTCTGCCACACCTAAACACATTATTTTATTTGGTGCTCCCGGTGCAGGAACTAATGCTCAAGTTAAAGCATTATCTGAGAAATATAACCTGACATACATCAACATTAATTTATTAGTAGAAAAGAGATTAAGAGACTTATATGCCTCGATTACCCCAAGTATTACAGGGGTCAGCATACATGAGCTTGATACCAAAACGGTGAACAAAGCTATAACTCAAGCAAACCAAAAAAGAGCAGATAAAATAGAATATGCCTTATCACAGCTCAAAAAAGGGCAATTTATAGATGATGCCATTATTGATGTATTTATCGCTCAAGTGATATTACAACAAACGAATGATAATGGTTTTATCATTAACGGATATCCCATGAACAAGCGACAAGCATCATTCCTAGACGCCCTCTTTGATACCTTAGAAGATGTTCATTATTCACAAGTTAAGGTAATTTATTTAAATATCACGGATGAAGTTGCACTCAAACGTATGAAGAAACGTAAACGGTTAGATGACCAATTAGGCTTTGCCAAGGTTCGTTTAAACTACTTCCGCAAGAACATGAGTAGTATCCTTGAATATTACAATGATGATGTAATAGAAATAGACGGCACTTTACCTGCAGGGCAAATAACGAAAGATATTGAACGACAGTTACACCTAGAACAATAATAAGTTTTTATTACTAGTTATTCTTGCTACTTAATTAAAATGACTAGCTTTGTTCAACGGTGATCATATACTTGCTGTGTAGAATTACTCAATGTCATTAACGGGACTCAACATGGATTACAACACTTCAGAATTATGCGATATGTTTGCTGAGCAAATTGACGTACTTTCACCTATCTTTGAACATTATGGTGGTGTGACATCATTCGGTGGCCAAGTTCAAACTGTAAAATGTTTTGAAGATAACGGTTTAATTATGACTGTGGTAAACCAATCTGGTTTAGGCAAAGTGTTAGTGATTGATGGTGGTGGTTCAATTCGTTCTGGTTTATTGGATGCTGAAATTGTTGAAATAGCAGTTGAGAATAAATGGGAAGGTATTATCTGTAACGGCAGTGTACGTGAAGTAGACGCACTTGAAGAGTTTAGCATTGGCATATTAGCTTTAAACTCAATCCCAGTTGCTGCAGCGGATACTGGCGCTGGAGAAGATGACGTAGCAATTAACTTTGCCGGCGTTACCTTTTTACCTGATGATCATATTTATGCTGACAGCACAGGTACAATTCTTTCTGCTGAGCCGCTTGATATCGAATAAAGATATCGACTGAGCTAGTCATAAAAATTTCAGTAAAAAAAAGAGGTGAACTTTCACCTCTTTTTTTATTTGTGTTTATAATTTTTTATTGGCCAAGCTTTTATAAGCTTACGATTTATTCGCTTTACTCTTTATTCGCTTTACTCTTTACTCGCTTTCTAGCTCTATACCAATATTGGTTACGCCGTCGGCAAATACAATTTCTAATGCTTTATTGCGAATTGATTTTAAGTCTAAATCTTTCAATCTGGTGGTTGATAACCAATCAATTAAGTCGGTCAATACTGACATTTCTGCCGTCATCAATTCGTGTTCACGGATAACATCATTTTCTAACTCAATATCACCTGCTTGATATTCAATAAGGTGCACAATGCAACCTTGCGATATTTTAGCAATAGCCACTGAGTCATACTCTTCTTCGCTTTGCTCGCCATTAATGTAAGTTAACAATCCTGTGCAATAATAAATTGCTGGGTAAACGCCGTATACATCAAAGTCTAACTCGTCTGGCGTTAACGCTTCTATTTTTTCTTCCATTACGGCAAAGTTAACTTTGGCATTTTTAACTAACAATTTTTCCCACAAGCTATTAGCTATATTATCCAAGGTATATGGCTGTGGAAATTCTGTCACATGAGCAAATAATTGATAATTTGGTTTCATTCTTTCTAACAAGGCTAAAGATAAAACGCTTTGCTGCTTTCTTGATAATTCACGAATACGTTGAAAGTTATTGGTTTTTTCGTGAGCTGAGCTTTTGTTAGATGTCTTTTTCTTCGGTGACGCTTTATTAGATGAATTGGCCAAATGACTTCTCACTTTATTGATAAATTGTTATATCAGGCTGAAATTATCTGCATTATAACAATAGACCTAGATATTCGATAGCTGTATGATTTTAAAATCGAACGGATTACGGCTTATTATCATATGACTTTAACGACACCCGCTTTATTGTTTCCTGCAATTTCTTTATTGTTACTTGCTTACACCAATCGTTTTTTAGTATTAGCCCAGCTGATCAGGGGATTGAATAAACGTGATAATGAAGGATTAGAATTGGTTGTAAAACGTCAAATATCCAATTTACGCACTAGATTATTTCTCATTAGAGCGATGCAAAGCGCTGGAGTATTAAGCTTTTTATTATGCACTATCGCTATGTTTCTTATATTTGTTGATATGCCATTTTCTGGCTCCATACTCTTTGGCTTAAGTTTAACGTCACTAACCGCATCTTTGGTTCTGTCATTATTTGAAGTACATATCAGTACCAGAGCAATTGAAATAGAACTAGAGTCGATGGAGTCGTTAAAAGGCGTAAAAGAAACGAAAAGATCAAAGATACGAAATATACTTAAATCAGATTAACGGCTCTGCTTTTTCAATCTATTATCTGAGCATTCTAACTTTAGCTTTTAAGTGGATAAGAATATTGTTTCAGTGTTGGAAAACAAGTACAGCATATAATGAATTGAAGCACTTAGAAGCATTAAAAGCAAAGGGTTCAACGCTATTAAAATATGCAGTAAAAAGTAAGTCCTAGGGCTTGCTGTCCACCTCAGAGCGCTTGGTTAGGCTACGATTTCGGTAACAATTTCAGTTTTCACTGAGTTAGCAATGAAACATTGCTCATGTGATTGATGATGCATTTTTTCAAGTTGCTCCATCGTTGGTTTT
Source organism: uncultured Psychrosphaera sp. (assembly GCF_947500655.1). GTDB lineage: Bacteria > Pseudomonadota > Gammaproteobacteria > Enterobacterales > Alteromonadaceae > Psychrosphaera. The sequence continues at coordinate 189,222 of NZ_CANMSK010000004.1, forward strand.
TTATCATCCGAAAACTGAACATGTGGTCTAAGTGTAACTTTAGTCATTGAAATTTTGCCATCGCTATCTTTTTCCATAATACCAACAGCATCGTCTACATATGAATCTACAACATATCTTCTTTTTGCTGCAATTGATAAGAAGAACAACATGTGACAACTAGAAAGAGACGCAACAAATGCTTCTTCTGGGTCTACATTTGCTTCAACGGAATAAGGTAAAGGAACGACGTGAGGTGAAGAAGAGGCTTGAACGATTACACCACCATCAAAAATCCATTCATGCCCTCGGCTATATTTGTTATCAATATAACTTTCATTACTATCTCTAACCCAATTGATTTTGGCAAAATACTCTGACATTTGAACTCTGTTTATGAAAGTAGCCTAACACTCATATTAAGCGGACTAAAATGTGTAGCGTAGCGAAACTGAGCCTACTGTTTTAGTGCCGTTTAAATGGACTTGATATGCGGTGAATCAAGGATCCACCTTTTGGCTAGCATTTATTGGGCTACGTAACCCCACAAGAAGTAATAATATACCAAAGGTTAGTTCAAATACTGCACCTGGTATTAATAGTATTATTGCAAAGTTTCCATAACCTAAAAATTCAGCGACCATTGATAGAGTCATAAGGGGATATCCAATATAACCTAGCCATGCCAACGGAACATAAATCACTCTTGTTGCAATTAGCCAACGACAAAAAACAATACTACCTAAACCTAAGATAATCATGGCAAGTCTGTAAAGTGTAGTATTTAACTCTCCACCATCAGAAACGAAAGTCAATGCAATTGCACCGATACCAAGAAGCAAAGCCTCGGACAGTCGAGTAAAAAAGTATATGTTAGCAGAGAGTGGAGAATCTTTTTCAAGAATAGATTTAACGAGCAACCCAATAACAATAACGACAACTGAGTTTGTAAGTATTAAAGACATTCCAAAAATCATCTGCCCATTTAGCGCAAGAGCCGTGCCTCCTCCATACAAAATAAAAGCGAGCAGGAACAATCCGCCAATTAACCTAGATTTAGTATTTTTTGATTTCTCTTTACCGTGTACCATTTTATATTGACCTGTATTTAATTAACCTTGGAGTCATATATTGCTAGATAATCTGCTTATATTAGATCTCATAAAGCGCCTGCCTAACACGCTATGTGTTGGCGCGGCTTTTTGCGTTGTTTGCTAAAACCATAACAACATTACGTTGTTGGAGTTTAGGCGTTTATATGGAATATTATTTCGGTAAGCAACTGTCAAAATCTTTAAAACTTTCTTGTTTTATAATATTTGTGCCTACTTTCGTACTCCACAATTCGGCTTTACATTGATGAGGGTTAATATTCACACGACCAAGAAGTCTTAATTCATAATCTTTTCCGACTTCCGGTGTGAATTTAGCAAACATAGGACAGTTACTATATTGTCCAGCAATTGTGAATATTTTTATAGAGAGTTCTTCTCCTGATTTAACCTGTACACCTTCTTCGTTAAATTCAGAAATTAGTGGATTACTGGCAGTTTGAGTTATTAATCTCACATCCTCTTTAGCTTCTAATCCTGCACGACACCCTCGAAATTTGGCCACTTTATAAATATGAGTGGTCGTTCCTAATAAAGGACCATCTATATTTCTAGTCATTAATAACTTGGAAGTATCGACATTAGTCGGGGGGACGTAATCTTGAATTATTGCGCAACTTGTTAAAAGCATTAATGGCAAAGCGATGAAATACTTTCTAAACATAATTTTCCTTATATGCATAGCGCCTTAATAACAGGCAAAAAATTGTTTGCTAAAATGTTGAGGAACGAAAACAGCAAACTGTTTTTTGTCCTTGTTTATTAGTTTGTTAGGCATTTTTTACACCGTCAATGGTTTTATGGACAGCTATATACCAAAACAATGCCATGGCTAATGAAATTATTACACTACTAATGAATGATTCTTCTATTTTTAGCAAATAACCAGCATTGGTAATTTGACCAAACTCAACCACTAATGTTTGTGAGTAAAATAAATTATCGTACCCTGCGATGCTATAAAGAGACCACATAATATTCAAAACAAAACTGACAACAAACATTACAGATGTATATTGCCAACACTTTTGCCAACCATAAACTCGAAGTATTAGATGACAAATACCGGCGAAAAATAAGAAAAAAACGTAAGCAAAAACTAAATTGAATAGCGCCCAAAAACTTAAAGAACTATGCCCCCAATATGGAATTGTCCAAATTAAAGCGATAATCAAAGGAGACAAAAAAACTCCAAGTGCTATCCGTTTCACGAAACTCTCCTAAATGCCTAACAATTTATTAGGGGGGAAGTTTCTCGTTTTTCTGCCAAACCACTTTCCCCTTTTTGTTCTTACTATATTAATAACAAAACCTGTAACTCTTTGCCAGTGCTTTTATTTTTTCAGTTATACACAAACTGCTCAGGCAGAAAAAAAGGAAGCTCTCCTCTTTTTCTTAACTAGTAAGGAAACTCCAAATTAACTGTATGTGATTACACTCAACTGAGGGCATTATATTATGAAAACTCGTTCCCCTTTCTTAAGTCGTATTTCTGATTATATGTGCTTAAGGTTGTATTTAAAACGTACGATAGACACATATTTAAAATAGATTGCGTCATTTATTCACTTTCATAATAAGCGTCATCCCGCTTCAATGGGTGACTCTGAGGTTGAGTGTTACCTTGCTCACCTGTGTTACAACAAAAAGCAACAGCGAAGAAGGTAAAACAGACACAAAAAAACCGCTCAGTAAGCGGTTTGTTGTTTTCTTTTGCAGTATTTAAGCAGTGTTTATACCAATTGTATTAATTAGCGTTTAAGGCTAAGACTTACCGTTAAAATTTAAAGAACAGTTCACGGTAACGCTTTAGCTCTTCAATACTTTCTCTTATATCGTCTAACGCTAAATGTGCGCCTTTTTTCTTGAAGTTGGAAACCAGCTCCGGCTTCCAGCGTTTGGCTAATTCTTTTACTGTGCTTACATCTAAATTACGATAATGGAAAAAGTCTTCCAGTGTCAGCATGTGTATATGCATAAAACGACGGTCTTGGCAGATACTGTTACCACACATAGGTGAAGTACTGGCTGGCACATAATCTTTTAAAAACTCGATAGTTATGTCGCAAGCATCCTGTTCAGAAAACTTACTTTCTTTACAACGCTTTGTCAGCCCTGATTTGCCATGCTGATTCACGCACCACTCATCCATATTATCTAACACATCATCTGATTGATAAATCGCGATCTCTGGACCTTCAGCCAAAATATTAAGATCACTGTCGGTTACGATACTCGCAATTTCGAGTACTTTATCGGTACGAGGTTCCAATCCGGTCATTTCCAGATCTACCCAAATTAGATTATTTTCACTAAATGACATATAAGCCTTACGGAATCCTTTTTATCGCGCATGGTTAAGTATAATATGAAACCATTGTTATTCTTTTTATTAACTTTCACAAGTTTTTATAATTAAATCATAGGCCAAAAGTGGCAAAACAAAAGAAATTAACCAAATCTCAATCAAGACGAATTAAAGATAACCAAAGTAAGCGTATTGCTAAGGCAAAAGACAAAGGCTCTTCCACTGATAAAGTAGACGACTCTATGCTTGGTGAGCAACGTTTTGGTCAAGTGATCACTCGCTACGGCCAACATGCTGATGTGGAAAATACTGAAGGTGAACTTATCCGTTGTGACCTGCGCCGTGCTGTTGGCTCATTAGTTTGTGGGGACAAAGTTATTTGGCGTCCTTACAAAGTTTCAGACTCGGACTTTGGCGGTGTAATTGAAGCCGTTGAACCAAGAGAAAGTGTATTTGTTCGCCCAGATTTTTACGACGGTCTTAAACCGGTTGCCGCTAATATAGATCAAATCTTTATTGTTTCAGCCTTATTACCAGATTTAGCACCAAGTATTATTGACCGCTATTTAGTTGCGGTAGAACAACTTGATATCACGCCTATCATTCTTATCAATAAAATTGATTTATTAGATGATGCCAATAAGGAAGCGGTTGATAAAACGGTCGAGCTATATAGAAGCATTGGCTACCAAGTTCTAACTATGTCTGCCATTGAAGAACAAGGTATCGCGTCAGTCAGAGATTTATTAGTTGGCAAAACCAGTGTGTTTGTTGGTCAATCTGGTGTGGGTAAATCATCTTTGGTTAATTCAATTTTGCCAGAGGTAAATATCTTAACCAAACAAGTGTCTGACAATAGTCGACTTGGTGTACACACAACCACGGCATCAAGATTATATAGACTTGATAATGGCGGCTCTATTATCGACTCTCCTGGAGTGCGTGAATTTGCCATGTGGCATTTGGAAACAGAACAAATTTTATATGGTTTTATAGAATTTAGACCTTATTTAACTTTGTGTAAGTTTAGGGACTGTAAACATCAAAAAGATCCCGGCTGTGCATTACAAAAAGCGATTGCCGACGGTGAAGTTTCGCAGGAAAGATACAGCAGCTATAAACGCATATTACAAACCATTGATGAAATTACCTTACGTCATCAATCAAAAGAACCAAGTTAGAGTCGCTGACACTGACTGTTACAAACAATTGTTCATTGAACTTAATTGCTCAGGTACAATGGCAACAGAATAAATATAACGACAAGAATAAATTATATTCTTAAGGGTAAATAAGTGAATTTTGATAACTTAAAAATCGCGTTCCAATACGCGCTACCAAAACACGGTGTGTCTAAATTGGTTGGCTTTTTAGCAAGAGCTAAACTTGGCTTTGTTACAACTGGATTAATTAAAAGCTTTGTTAAAGCTTATGACATTAATATGGATGAAGCTAAACACTCAGACCCTGCATATTTCAAAACCTTTAATGACTTTTTCACCCGTGAATTAGCTGAAGGTGTTCGCCCAATAATTAAAGATGAAAACAAACTGGCCCACCCAGTTGATGGCGCTGTTAGCCAATTAGGTCCAATTAAAGACGGTACTTTGGTACAAGCTAAAAATCATTATTATTCAACTTTAGAATTAGTTGGTGGCGATCAAGCGATTGCAGACAAGTTTGAAGATGGTGACTTTGCCACTATCTACCTAGCGCCAAGTGATTACCACAGATTACATATGCCAGTTAAAGGTACATTAACAGACATGATTTATGTTCCTGGTGATGCGTTCTCAGTAAATCCGCTAACAGCAGCAAATGTACCAAACTTATTTGCTCGTAATGAACGTGTTGTTTGTATATTTGATACAGAAATTGGTCCAATGGCAATGGTACTGGTTGGTGCAACTATTGTTCGTAGTATTGAAACTGTATGGGAAGGAAATATTACGCCTCCACGCGGTACATTAAAGCAATGGACATACCCAAGCGACGGTGACGACGCGATAGTATTAGACAAGGGCGAAGAAATGGGTCGCTTTAAACTAGGTTCAACTGTTGTTTGCTTATTTGGTAAAGACAAAATTAAATTTGTTGAAGAGTTAACAGCTGGTTCAGTTACCCGTTTAGGCGAACATTTTGCTGACGTGGTATAACATTAGTTAGTACAAATATGAGCGAATTAATTCATTGAGCTTAAAACAGCTATTTACTGACCCGCATCCAATGGTCAAATTACACTTAGGAGTTATGCTTCTAGGTGTCTCTGGATTATTCGCTAAACTTATCCAACTTCCCGCATTAGATATTATTGCTTACCGTAGTTTATTAACCGTAGCTCTGTTGCTGGTAATATTACTGTTAAGTAAAAGTAAAATCCGCTTAAACTCATTTAAAGATTATAAAATTGCTCTGGCATTAGGCTTGTTAGCAGCTCTGCATTGGGTTACTTATTTTGCCAGTATACAAATGTCCTCAGTGGCTGTTGGTATGATCACGTTATTTACTTACCCTGTTTTAACCGTTTTATTAGAACCCCTTGTTCGCAAAAAGCTCCCCTCAGTTCGTGATATTTTAATTAGTGTCATTGTTACTTTTGGCATAAGCATGCTGTTCCCATCGTTGTGGAGTTCAGATGTTGCATTAACTGACGACTACTTACTTGGGATCATTTTAGGTGTTGTTTCAGCACTTGCGATGGCATTAAGAAATATCGGTATCCAGCACTATTTTACTGGCTATTCTGGTACTCAAAGCATGTTTTATCAGTTTTTAGTCACCGCCGTTGTATTACTACCTTTTGTTGGCAATACGCCAATGGATGTATCGATGGAAAATTGGCAGCTACTTCTTTTATTAACTGCATTTTTCTCAGCGGCGCCTCATGTTTTATTTGCCTCTGCTATTAATAAGCTCTCGGCTAGAACGGCAGGGTTAATTGCTTATTTGCAGCCTTTATATGGCATTGCCTTAGGTTTTATTATCCTTGCAGAAGTGCCAAAGCTAATGACATTATTAGGCGGCGTGATCATATTGTCGGCAGCGATATATGAAACTTATTTATCTAATAAGCAAGCCAAGAAACTATAATTCAACCTGAGATGATAAAGGTATAATATTAAATGAAAATATTTGCTCACCGAGGCATTTCAGCTCACTTTCCTGAAAATAGCCAAACCGCTATTAGTCAATGCGATCCTAGCTTTATGGCTGGAGTGGAAATAGATCTGTTTCAATCTGGCAATCAATTTATTGTTATCCACGACAGGTGGCTAACGCGTTTATTTGATATTGATAAAAAAACCATAGATTTAACCAACGATGATATTACCAATATTATGGGTAAAGATGGCAAACCAATCCCAACATTGGAATGGCTAATTGAAGAGTTGGCAGATAAGTCATTAATATTAAATATTGAATTAAAGAAGATCCAAAACGTTGACTTATTTTACAAAAAATTAAAACAGGCTTGTAACAGAGTAAACTTTCCAATGGAAAACATGCTTGTTTCGTCTTTTAACCATGTGTATTTAAAAAAATTACACACGTTAGATCCAAGTTTAAAACTGGGATTATTGCTAACCAACCGCCCTGTCGACATAAAAAAATACCTAACTCACTTTTCTGTATTCAGCATACATTTAGATATGGACTGCGTAAGCAAGTCATTTTTGAACGAAGTAAAGACACTTGGTACTGAAGTTTATATTTTCACCATTGATCACACAAAAGAGATAAAATGGTGTTATCAGAATAAAGTAGATGGCATATTTGCTAACGATCCCTTGCATGCGTTTAATGTGATTAATGATTTATCTTAGTTAAAGTTCTAGCTGACACATATTTGCCAACGTTTACGCCCTGCTCACATCAAATGCGATGGCTTGGTTAATATGCGTTAAATTCTGTTTGAGCATAAACAAGCGATCAATTCCCACAGCAACACCTGCACAATCAGGTAAACCATTTTCAAGCGCCGCTAGCAAATTACTGTCTATTGGCTTTTTGGTTAATCCAGCTTGTACTCTTAACTCGTTGTCGGCGTTAAATCTGCGTAACTGCTCTTGATGATCTTGTAGTTCATAAAAACCATTTGCCAGCTCAACACCTTGATAATACAGCTCGAATCTATGTGCTACACGTGAGTCACTTTGGCATACTTTTGCTAAAGAAGCTTGAGACGCAGGAAAGTCATACACAAAACATGGAGTCCAATCGTCGCTTGAGTTTTCTCCTGTACCAGATCCTAAGCAAGGCTCTATCTTCATGCTAAACAACCATTGCAATAAAGTATCAGGGTTTGTCTCTTGTTGTAGCCACTCATCGTCTGAGTGTTGGCTCACAATGGCTTTTAATTCAGTCAACTCGGTAGTTAAAGGATCAAAGTCTAAGTAGTCGATAAATGCTTGTTGGTAACTCAAATACGCTGCAGGCTTTGCGTTTATAGTAAATTGCAGTAACTCATCTAATTCTGCCATTAGCTTTTTGTCATCAAAGTTAGGCCGATACCATTCAAGCATGGTGAATTCTGGGTTATGAAAACGTCCTGCGCTTTCATGGCGGAACGCTTTAGTGATTTGGAAAATAGCACCACTGTCTGCAGCTAATAAACGTTTCATGGCAAACTCTGGCGAGGTTTGTAAAAAAAGAGATTTTTGCTTGCCTGTTACGTCAAAGTTAAATTGGGTATCAAACGCATCTAAGTGCAAGTCAGTCACTGTGTTGTTACTCAGCAGCGGTGTTTCTACTTCCCACACATCTTTACTCGCAAAAAATTGCCTAATGGCCGCAAGAAAATGAGAACGAGCTTTTAACGTTGAAATTGATGCTGAAGGTTGCCACATGTCATTCTATTCCAAATTAAGCATTAAAAACGCTTGAAAAAAACAGGGAGAGTATTTACTAAAAAGCCCGACATCGTCAGGCTTTTTTATCACTCTAGTCACCATAAAACAGTGATTGTCGTTAACAATTATTTTTGTACACGACCAACATAATCACCAGTACGAGTATCAACGCGTATTACTTCACCTGTTTGCACAAACAAAGGAACACGAACAACTGCGCCAGTTGATAATGTAGCAGGTTTACCACCCGTTCCAGCAGTATCGCCTTTCAAGCCAGGATCTGTTTCTGTAATTTCTAACTCTACAAAGTTTGGAGGCGTAACCGCTATTGGGTTATTATTCCATAGTGTTAGAGTACAAACGTCGTTTTCAACTAACCATTTGATAGAATCTACAACTGCTTTTTCGTCGGCAGCTACTTGTTCAAATGTTTCGTTGTTCATGAAATGCCAGAATTCGCCATCGTTATATAAATAAGCTAGTTCGATATCCATAACGTCAGCGCCTTCAACAGATTCGCCAGACTTAAACGTTTTCTCGATTACTTTACCACTAACAAGTTTACGAATTTTTACACGGTTAAAGGCTTGGCCTTTTCCCGGTTTTACATTTTCATTCTCAAGAATGTTACAAGGCTCGCCGTCTATCATTAACTTAAGACCGGCTTTAAATTGGTTGGTGCTAAATGTTGCCATTTCGCCCTCTAAAAATAATTAATATTATGTAAGTGACCCGAATGATACATCAAGCTAACGTCCGTGTTGAGTCCCAATGGCAAAAAGAATTAAAACAAAGTTTCACTAAGCCTGAACTTTTGCTCGATCATCTTGGGTTTAATCCTGCTGATTTTAGCCAAGACATTGAGGCGCGCTCGTTATTCAACATGCGTGTGCCTGTGCATTTTGCCAATTTAATCCAGAAAAAAAACATTAACGATCCGTTATTCAAACAGATATTTCCAAGCCAAGCTGAGTTTGAATCCTCCCCCGAGTACGTTACTGACCCTTTGTTGGAACAAAATAATACAACGCCTGGGTTATTGCATAAATACAAAAGCCGGGTGTTGATCATATTTAAAGGAGGTTGTGCGGTGAATTGTCGTTATTGCTTCCGCCGTCATTTTCCGTATGCGGACAATTCTGTTAATAAAAAACAACTGTTAACGCATTTAGAATATATAAAACAACATCCTGAAATAAATGAAGTCATTTTAAGTGGTGGCGATCCGCTTATGGCAGACGACAAGGCGATAGAATGGTTTTTAACACATGTGGGTGATATAAAACATGTTACACGCGTACGCATTCATACACGCCTTCCTGTTGTTATTCCAAGCCGTATTACTGATGACTTGTTAGCCATATTTAATACAGCGAGTTTCAAAGTGCTTATGGTGATGCATATTAACCATGAGAATGAGATCAGCGACGAGTTAAAAGCTGTTTGTAAAAAATTAAAGCAGGCTAATGTGACTTTGCTTAATCAGGCTGTTTTATTAAAAGAGGTGAATGACACCTTAACGGCGCAAGTAAATTTAAGTGAGTCGTTATTTGCAGCTGACATACTGCCTTATTATTTACATTTGTTGGATAAAGTAAGTGGAGCCATGCATTTTGATATTGCAGAAATTCAAGCAAAACAATTATACAGCGAAATGTTGGCAGAGCTGCCGGGATTTTTAATGCCTAAATTGGTGCGAGAAATAGGGGGAGAGCGGAGTAAAACTCCAATCCTCCCCTAAACTCAAGGTCAAATTAATATTAATTAAACACTAATATTAATGTTTTGACCTATAACGCCACCAGTACTTCCAACAGGGCTAGAGCTTGAAACTTGTGCTGTTGACGATAATAGCGCCAATGCAGCTTGTCCTTCCATCTCTTGTGCGCCTTTTGATAGGTTGGCCGCTAGTGCTTCCCCGCCTTGCATTGCGCTTGAGGTAACTTGTCCTGTACTTGAAGGTGATATTTGCATAACACGCCTCCTATATTTAAAAATTGGACTTTGTATTTATCTAAAGTAATACAGAATCAAACCGATTCAAACAATGAATAGGTTAATTCGGTAAAGTTAAGGTAAAATACCCCATCAGTTTATCGGACAAAATTCAGAGATCTTAAGTGGAAAATATATTAAACAGTTTAGAAGAAAATCTAAAAGAGCTATATCGTAAAGCAATCGATGCAGACAAACGATTAAACGACTTGAAAAAAAATGGCCAAGGTAAGTTTGGTGCAATATTCAAAGACACTGAGTTATTTGATGCCCAGTCCGACAAATTTATGCCATATTTGGAAGAAACCGCAGAACAGATATTAAACCTTAAAAATTCAGAGAAAGATGCAGCTAGCTCAAAAAATGAAATTGAAAGCATAGTGAAAAAATTACATTTATTACACAAAACATTAGCTGAGCTAAAAACTGCGTTGAAGTAACAAGTTGTAAGTTAGCTGGTTCAAAAACCGGCTTAAAAGAATTTTAATATTGACTAGAAATTGCAAAGTAGCATTGGCTTTTACTGCAAAGTAAAGTTAATACGCTTTGCGCTTTGCTTTTTTAACCAACTTTGGACTCATACGTTGCGCTAGTTTAGCTAGTAAGTCTGCTGCTTCTGCATGTTGTTTTTGATCGGCAATAATGGCGTGATGTAACCAACGATATGAATTTTCAAAATCATACGGACTGCCAATATCGTCTAAATTCATTTGTACTAAATTAAGCTGTGCGCTTAAGTTCCCCAAAGATGCAGCTCGGTAAATCAAAAGATATGCTTTTTCTTGGTCTTTTTGTACAAAGCGCCCAACTTGGTAATAACGACCAAGTTGTTCAATAGCTGGGATTAATCCTTGCTCAGAAGATTTTCTAATATAAAAAATACCAAGCTCTGCGTTTCGTTCAAAACACACGCCCCACGCTAGCATGTCACCATATAGAAACTGATATGCAGGAATTTTTAATTTTACCGCTCTGTCAACAATATCGCGATTTAGTTGGCAACGATCGTCTTTTACTCGTTCTAAATGTTTATTGTTTTTGATCAGGTCGAGTAGTTCATCTTGTGAGTAAATTTGTACAGCTTGTAGTATTTCATTGCTAGCGGTTTCACTTTTTACCATTTCATCAGTGGCTTTATCTTTAGCTGCTGAGTCTTTTGCCACTTGCCCTTCGACAACTGGATCTTTAGCTGATTTATCTGTCACCTTTTTATCGACAACGGGCTCATCATTGAAGAAGCTCTCAGTAACTGAGCGTTCATTAGAAAGCGCTTCACTAGCAAAGCTAACGAAAGGTAAAACGAGTAACATGATTAAAAAGGCTTTCATTCAATATCCTAGAATTTATATACTTGCTTGTTTACTACAGTTTGTAACTATTGATAATTAACAAGCAAGTACTACGCCATAAGACCTACAAGGCATTTTTTCTTAGCATTGAATCTTTTATCGAAATACTTTTACGTACTTGTTTTTGACTTGATAACTTAGACGATGTAGCTGCAACGCTACATTGATCATTTGCTAAATAGCTTAACCCTTCATTTAACATAGAGTCGCTATCATCGCCCCAATCTCCAGTGACCACATCATCCACAGAGCAATCGGCTGGTAATCCGTCAAAATAATCACCAAAGCCTACAGCATTTTCTGTTTGAAAATTAATAGCGAAGATAACATGATCACAAAGTAGCTCAGGGCTCATACCAATAGGCTTACCACAGGTAGTATCACCAATAACAGTAACATCAATAAATGGTGACAGTGAGTTAATAACCAATTCACTGGAAGAGCAAGTTCCTTCCGTTGTTAATACCACTAGGCGGTCTAAATTAAGTTGTTCAATCCCCTCACCTAATGAAAAATAAACATCTGAGTTTTGATTACTTTGATTTTCATTGTAGTTAAAGGTAACAAATAATTCATCTTCAACATTATCACCGGCAATTTGAGTGCTTAATTGATTGGCCGTTGTTATAACTCCACCGCCGTTATAACGTAAATCTAAGATCATCTCATCAACACCGTCGGTTTTAAATTTATCAAACGCGGTATTAAATTCATCTTGAGAACTTTCTTTAAAAGAGTCAAAAACCATATAGGCAACTTTTTTATCTTCTCCACCAATGGTTAGCTCTTTTGTTTCTGTCGCCATAACAGTATTGGCAGCAATAGATCCTTTGGAAAAATCGGCAACCACTTCAGTACCGCTTGGCTTTTCAAATGTAACGGTAACTGTATAGCCATCTTCATTTGGCCCAAACTGCTCTGTCCAGGTTGTTGTCCCTGCATTTATTTGAGCAATTAAATCAGAAACTAAAGCATCACCAACCTTTGTAATAATATCGCCCCGTCTTAAACCATTTTGTGCCGCAGAGCCTTCATCAAATACATATAAAATTCTTAACCCAGTCTCATCTTCCGTCACTTGATGGCCAAAACCATAACCAAAAAATACTGAATTTGCATAGTCTTCATATTCTTTATAGGTTAATACAAAGCTAAAATGGTCTTTTTCATTACGTAAACCATATAGAGCCTCACTTAAAGAATCATAAGCATCAGGGTTAAAACTCTCTGGTAGCTCTTCATTCCATAAGTATTTCTCTTGCATCAGTTCAAATAATTGATTATTCGCATCAGAAACACTGCAAGACCCATTAAGACTATCGTTGACTGCAGACCCAACATCCAAGCTTGGTCCAGAGCATGAAATTGAAGAGAGGGCTGTAATGGCTAGTAAAAAACGTTTTGAGGTATTCAAAGTAAATCCCTTTAGATATATGTCTAATACCAATTGAATCAATGAATTAGTTATTCATTAATTCAATTGGTATAAATAGTAAAAATTCATTTCAATACCATAATCTAAAACTTTTAGACTTTCCAGAGTTGATATAGTTATTTTAGGCACAAAAAAACCGTCCTAGGACGGTTTTTTAATTTATTGAGTTGAGACTATCAAATAGCTGTAAACAATTGAGCTTAATTTTTTATTTAGCATCAAATGGATTGCGAACAATCATAGTTTCGTTTCTGTCAGGACCTGTTGAGATAAGATCCATTGGAAGGCCTGTTATCTCTTCTAAACGTTTAATATAGTTTTGAGCAGCTTGAGGTAACGCATCAAATGACGTTACACCATATGAGTTCTCTGACCAACCAGGCATGCTTTCGTATAAAGGAATAGCAGTTTCGTACCCTTCCGCAGCCATTGGAGGAACATCAACAATAGTTCCATCTACCAACTTGTAGCCAGTACAGATTTTAATTTCTTCTAGCCCATCTAATACGTCTAGTTTAGTTAAGCAGAAACCTGTAATTGAATTAAGTTGTACAGCACGTTTCATTGCAACAGCATCAAACCAACCACAACGACGTTCACGTCCAGTTGTTGCGCCAAACTCATGACCTTTAGTACCTAGGTGGTTACCAACTTCACAAGAAAGCTCAGTTGGGAAAGGACCAGAACCAACACGAGTTGTGTAAGCTTTTACAATACCTAGTACATAATCTAAATGACATGGACCAAAACCAGCACCAGTAGCAACGCCACCGGCTGTTGTATTTGAAGAAGTTACATAAGGGTATGTACCGTGGTCGATATCAAGTAATGTACCTTGAGCACCTTCAAACAAGATAGACTCACCAGCAATACGTGCTTTATCTAACATGTCAGTAACATCTACAACCATTGCTTTTAATATGTCAGCAACCGCCATTGCTTCTTCAAGCGTTTTATCAAAATCAACAGCGTCAACTTTGTAATAATTCACTAAAGTGAAGTTATGGTATTCCAATACTTCTTTCAATTTTTCTTTAAATAATTCTGGGTTGAATAAATCACCAACACGTAAACCACGACGAGCAACCTTGTCTTCGTACGCAGGACCGATACCGCGACCAGTTGTGCCGATTGCTTTTGAACCGCGAGCAAGCTCACGAGCTTGGTCTAGTGCAATATGGTAAGGAAGTATTAATGGACAAGCTTCTGAGATCAACAAACGTTCTTTAGCAGGAACGCCTCTTTTTTCTAACATGCCGATTTCTGTCATTAACGCCTCTGGTGATAAAACAACACCATTACCGATAATGCATTTAACACCTTCGCGTAAAATACCTGATGGGATTAGGTGTAATACTGTTTTTTCACCGTCGATAACTAAAGTATGGCCAGCATTGTGACCACCTTGATAACGCACAACATATGATGCTTTATCAGTTAATAGATCTACAATTTTACCTTTACCTTCGTCACCCCATTGGGTTCCTAAAACAACTACGTTCTTGCCCATTACATTTCCACTCAGAAAAAATTAGGCGGGGATTCTACCAAAAATATCAGAAGAAGATCACACGATTTTTTTTAATTCACTGCGAGAAGTAAGTATCACTATGATATATAAGGATAATTTATTTTAAAATAAAATATAACAAGGTAGTTATTTACCCGTACGAGCTAGGTTTTACTTTACAAAGTGATGTTATAACCATCACTTTGATTAAACTTTTATCTGAAAAATAACAATAAAGCACCCAAAGTAAATAACACACCACCGACTATGCGAATGGTAGAAATAGGTTCTAATGCCAATTTCTGCACATAGTTGTGCCATTGCTTTGGAAATAATAAAGGCATCATTCCCTCAACAATAAGTACAAATCCAATAATCGTAAGCCAGTCCATAATTACCCCTGTGCCAAGCAGTTGAGATCGTATTGTTGCGGATTGTGATAAATCGCAAAACCAAAACGCAATCTGTCACCTCTAAAATCGGTTTTGATACCATGAGTATCTAATTTTTTTGCTAATTCAACCACATCGTCCTCCGCTAATTTAAATGTCAAAAAATGACCGTGAGCGCTGTTTGGGGTTAATAAATTAGACCTGTTGAGTAACGGATGATTTAGTTTATCAATGTGCTGTAAAAATACTTGCTGACAATTCTCTACGTACTGATGAATAACCTCAACACTTAATCCTTCTTGTTCAAACAAGGTTAAACTAGCGTGCAGGCGGTACATAGCAGTGTAATCTATGGTTGCCCCAGCAAACTGCTGTCCATTTTTTGCATAGCCGACATGGCCTTCTTGTCTTTGATGTAAATCACCAAATTCAGCAAACCAGCCAGTATATATTGGTTGATAGTCACCGTCTGGCACAACAGCAAAGCATGCACCTTCACCACCTTGGGCATATTTGTAACTTCCGGCTAAATAAAACACTTGTTGTTCAAGTTCAGACAAGTCCGTTGGTATAGCAAAAAATCCATGGTAACCGTCAATGGTGATCAAAGGTTTGGTCGGTAGTTTTTTTACAAAATCCGTTAAATTGTTAATGGCGTAGCCTGAGTTAAAAAATACCTGACTTACAAATATCCAATCATAGCCCCCTTCATTCGCCGCAGCGGTGAACCTTTGTTCAAAAGTAGCAAATGGCTCAGTCGCAATCCGTGTAATTTCAACTAAACCAGCTTGATCTAAGCGCTCAGATTGTCTTTGGAACGAATAAAACTCACTATCGGTTGTGAGTATTTTAATTTTTTTATTTGGGTCAAAACTAGAATATATTCTGTACAACAATTCATGTGTATTGGGTGCGAAAACAATACGTTCTGATGAAGTTAAGTTTAATGCCTTGGCAATTAACTTTTGTGTTGCGGGTAATTTATTAGCAAAAATATATTCCCACTTTTCATCAACCATATTAGCCGTGTCATCCCAATAGTCCAACATGGCTTGGCGAGTCACATCTGGCCAATAGTGATGACTATGACACGCAAAGTGTTGAACATTAGGGCGAGCCGCTAGAAACTGTTTGTATAAATGTTGATAAGTAGCCATGACAGAACCATTGATATGAAGGGATTAATACCAATTGTATTAATGAATTGGTATAACTCATGCTATTAAACTACCCAGTTATTAACATTCAGGCAATAAAAAAGGCCCTGTTATTTTATAACAGGGCCTTATTAAATTACATCTTTGTAACGATTACTTACCTGATGTCGACTTCATGTATTTAAAGAAGTCATTATCTGGTTCAACAATCATAATATCGTTTTTGCTGTTAAAGCTGTTTTTATACGCTTCTAAACTACGTACAAAAGCAAAAAACTCTGGGTTTTTATTAAATGCTTTTGCATATAACTGAGCAGCAGTTGCTTCACCACCACCACGTAATATTTGAGCTTCACGTTCAGCTTCAGCTAGCATAACTGTAATTTTAGCGTCTATGTCTGCACGTAAAATTTCAGCTCGCTCTTTACCTTCTGAACGATGTTTCTTAGCTACTTTTAAGCGTTCTGTACGCATACGTTCAAATATAAACTTACTCACCTCTAGTGGTAAATTAATTTGTTTAACACGTACGTCTAATACTTCAATACCTAAGTCACTTGTGCTTTTTGCAGCTTCAATTGCTTGTTGCATTAGCTCTTCACGTTCACCAGAGACGATCTCTTTGATAGTACGAGTACCAAACTCAGTTCTTAAAGCATTGTTTACTTTCTGCTTTAATAATTGTTCAGCTTGTGATTTTAAGTTACCTGTTGATAGGTAGTAAGTAGCGAAATCTGATATACGCCATTTAATAAACGAATCAACAATTAAGTCTTTTTTCTCTGCAGTAACAAAACGGTCAGCTGAATCATCTAACGTTTGTAGACGAGCATCCAACACTCTTACTTTTTCAACAAAAGGTAATTTAAAATGTAAACCTGGCTTATAAACAACAGCTTGTTCTGCACTGTCACGCTTTACTTTACCAAATTGAATAACGATCCCACGCTCACCTTCCTTCACTACAAATAATGAAGAAAATGATAATAAGCCAAGTAAAACTAAGGTAATAATACTAAAATTTTTCATGCTTAGTTTCTCCCGTCGTTGAATCGGTCAGAACGCGAACTTGAGTTTGTTGTGCTTTGAGTAGGTTGAGTTGTATTACCTGAACCTGTGTTGTAATTAACATTTTCTCTTGTACCACTCGCGTTTGTATTAGTTTGCTGCTTCTGCTGCTGCATTATTTTATCCAACGGAAGATACATCATGTTGCCACTACCGGTAGTGTTAACAATGATTTTTGTTGTATTAGAATAAACTTGTTCCATTGTTTCTAAATATAAACGGTCTTTCGTTACTTTAGGCGCCAGTTTATATTCAGGTAATAATTGTTCAAACTTAGAAACTTGACCTTGTGCAGCCAAAATTTTACCTTGTTTATAAGCTGTCGCTTCCTGAACCATACGATTCACTTGGCCACGAGCTGCAGGTTCAACTTCACTTTCGTAAGCTTTTGCTTCATTAACAAAACGAACTTCATCTTCCTGTGCCGCAATCGCGTCATCAAATGCATCTTTTACTTCTTCAGGAGGACGAGCGTCTTTAAAGTTAACGTCGACTATGATTAAGCCAAGGTTATAAGACTTGATGATCCCGTCTAGTTCACGCCATGTATCTTGACGAACAACTTCACGACCAGAGGTTAAGATATCATCCATTTTTGAATGACCAACAACCATACGCAAAGCACTATCAGTTGCTTGACGTAAGCTGTTTTCTGGATTTGGCGTAGAGAACAAGTAATTACGTGGATTGACAACTTTATACTGCACTTCCATTTCAACACGTACTACATTTTCATCTTTAGTCAGCATAAAGCCTGACGATGGTAGAGTTCTAACAGTTTGAATATTTACTGGATAAACTTCTTGGATAAATGTCCATTTAAATTGGATACCAGGTTCTTCTAACGAAGAATACTCACCAAAAGTCAAAACCACACCGCGCTCGGCTTCTTTTAATGTATAAATACCTGAGATAACCCATATTAAAAAAGCAGCAACTAATACTAATATAATACCAATTGAACCCGACGATTTCTTACCTGACCCTGATGGTTTACCACCACCAAACATGCCATTAAAACGTTTACCTAAATCTTTAAACAACTCATCCAAATCAGGTGGTCCCTGATCTTTACCGCGATTCTTCCACGGGTCGTTGTCGTTGTTATTTCCCGGTTCGTTCCAGGCCATAAATTGCTCCAATCTATATCTAAAGTTTCTGTTCGTTAATTTAACAAAAGTGCCAAAATAACGCTATGTAATCTATGAAAAATTAATAACTTTACTGTATCTAGTGCTGAACACGCCATTTTTCAATGCCGTACCCCAGTTGTTTTTTAATTTTCTGCTCATCGACCAAGGAAATTCGGACATGTGTTAGCCAATTCCCCTCATCATTAATCTTTTCATCTAGCACTGCATTTAACTGATACAAACTAGCACGTAATTTGCCTTCTGTTGCAGGTAACATTAAATTCATTTCAACCATAGCTAAACCAAGTATTTCAGAAATAGCTTGTTTAACTAACTCCATACCTTGTTTATCTTGCGCTGAGCACCAAACAGCAATAGGTAAACCTTCATCATTGCGTTCAATATGCGGCTTAATTCCATCTAATAAATCGATTTTATTAAATATTAATAACTGGGTTACATCGTCAGCTTCGATTTCTTTTAATACTTCATGCACTTGTTCCATGTTGTCAGCGCGACGAACATCAGCAGCATCCACAACATGTAATTGTAAATCAGCTTCCCGGGTTTCAATAAGTGTTGCTTTAAAAGCCGCCACAAGATCATGTGGTAAATGACGAATAAAACCAACCGTATCGGCTAAAATGGTTTCGCCAACATCGACAATATCGATTTTTCTTAATGTGGGATCAAGAGTCGCAAATAACTGATCCGCCGCATAAACATCAGCATCGGTTATTGCATTAAATAACGTGGATTTCCCCGCATTGGTGTAACCAACCAAAGAAACCGTTGGAACCTCTGCTTTTTTGCGAGAACGACGGCCTTGCTCACGTTGTTTAGACACTTTTTCTAAACGTCCTAAAATGTGGCTAATTCTGGCGCGTAATAATCGGCGGTCGGTTTCTAATTGAGTTTCACCCGGACCACGTAAACCTATTCCGCCTTTTTGACGTTCTAAGTGAGTCCATCCTCGAATAAGGCGAGTGGAAATATGTTTCAACTGGGCAAGCTCTACCTGTAGCTTACCTTCATGGGTTCTAGCTCTTTGTGCAAAGATATCCAGTATTAAACCCGTTCGGTTTAGTACTCGACATTGCAATAAGGCTTCTAAATTTCTTTCTTGGGAAGGAGATAACGAATGATTAAAAATCACAATATCAGCATTTTCAAGTTTCACAGCGTCTGCAATTTCTTGGGCTTTACCTGTACCAACATAATACTTTGCATCGGGATTTTTTCTGGTTGTGGTGATCACAGACAAAGCTGTAACACCGGCAGAGGAAACCAACAAACCTAACTCTTCTAAGTCTTCTCTGTCATTTTCGTCAGAGAAATTGACGTGAACTAATATCGCTCGTTCACCGCCTTCATGTCTATCAAACAATACCGTGTCCTAGTTATTTATAACAACGCAAAAAAGGAAATACACATTGCGTATTCCCTTTTTATATTAATCGTAATATTTATAACAAATATCGATTATTCAGTTTCGTCTGCACCAGCTTGATAATGCGGATTTGTTTGAAATGGTCTAGCTGGAACTATCGTTGAAATGGCGTGTTTATATACCATTTGGCTCAAAGTATTTTTTAACAAGATCACAAATTGATCAAATGACTCAACTTGTCCTTGCAGCTTAATACCGTTTACTAAATAGATGGAAACTGGAATACGTTCACGACGTAACGCATTCAAAAATGGGTCCTGTAAGGACTGCCCCTTGGCCATGTTTCTTCCCTCTTTTTATTATTTATTGTTATTTTTTTGTTAGAAACTGATAAATTAAATGTCTAACAAGTTAATAGCTTAGCGAGTTTAATATTCGTTGCAAGTTTTCTTTTTCATTACCAATGACTAATTGAGTCATGTCTGGCCAATTTCGCAACCAAGTCAATTGCCTTTTCGCCAATTGGCGTGTGGCAACTACACCTCTGAATATCATTTCTTCATAATCTAATTTGCCGTCCAGATATTCCCACATTTGTCGATAACCAACAGAACGCATTGACGGAAGATCTAAATGTAAATCACCTCTTTTATATAAGGCCTTAACTTCATTTTCAAACCCTGCTTTGAGCATTAAATGAAATCGTTGTTCTATACGCTGATGTAATTTAGTTTTATCTTCACACTGGAAAGCAAATTGTTTGACTGGATAGGGTATCGGCCGCTTTTCTTTTTTCATTAAGTCGGACATTGATTGACCGCTAATTAAAAAGATTTCGTAAGCCCGATTGATCCGTTGTGGGTCATTCGGGTGTATACGTTGCGCCGACTCCGGATCAACTTTTGCCAACTCATCATGAATATAATTCCAGCCATGTTGTTCTGCTAGTTGTTGAATTTCAGCTCTAACTTGTTCTTGAGCTTCTGGTAATTCAGAAATACCTTCAATCAAGGATTTAAAGTACATCATAGTGCCGCCAACTAAAATAGGGGTTTTCCCCTTTTTATAAGCGTTGTCTATTTCCGCTAGAGCATCACGTCTAAAATCAGCAGCTGAATACGTTTGAGCAGGATCTAAAAAGTTAATTAATTTATGAGGATAACGCTCCAACTCTTGCGATGTTGGTTTAGCGGTGCCGATATCCATACCTTTATAAATTAATGCAGAATCAACACTTATGATCTCGCCATTAATTTGATCAGATAATTTCATAGCCAGATCAGTTTTTCCTGATGCCGTTGGCCCCATGATAGTGATCACTGGATTGTTAGCTTGTTGAGCTTGCATAATTTATTCGTTATTTCCTAATGCACATATTAATCGCGTTACCGACTTAGTAAGTATTCAGCATCTAATTTTAATGCGGTGTCTTTTAATTCAGTTATAAAATCAGTTTTTTGAGCCTGTTTCAGCAAAAAGTTGATAACTTGTTGCACTGATGCCAGCTGTGATTTTTGTTCTAAAATATTTGCAACTAATGACTCAGTCGTTAACGCTTGTGCCATAATTCGATTGAAAAACATAGGTAGCGTTTGGCTGTTTTCATTACTACGTAGTACCGCCGGAACTTGTTTTACAATTAAAAATTGTTGATGTAATAACAAATCAAAACCATTAGCCAACAATATATCTAGATGCTGTTTGCACCACAGGGTTTCATCTTCTGTGAGCTTTAATCTGATAGGTACTAGTAGAGGTGTTTGTGTTAAACGCTGCTCACAAGTTAACTCTGAAGCGCCCATTGATGGTTTATAATATTGCTTAACATCAACAAGCCATATTTCTTGTTCAACTTGGCAATAAGCGTACCTGAGCTTTTCTACAAATAATATAGAGAATTTTTCAGCTAAATTATTATTGTTGTCTGTTGATCTTACCGCTTCCGCTGACTGAGGTGCTATATTTTTTCCAGCATGCTCCAATGCTTGATGCATTTGATTAGCAGCAAAGTTACTTTTGGCAACCGCATCTATTCCGGAAGAGCGTGTTGTCTTTACGTTACTATGCAAACCTGAGAACGAATTAACATTTGGTCTTGATTGTCCAAAGCCTCTAGGGTCATGTTTAGTGACTAGTTCAGTTTTTTGAATTTCAGTTTTAGCAACGGCGTCTTGATAATCTTGGTTTGGTTCAGCTAACCAGGTTGGCTTAGCTGTCTTTTTTTCTTGTGTAAAAGTTGGTAAAGCCGAGTCGCCATTAGTTACATCATCGGTTAAAGGCTGTTCTTGCTTTAGCTCTTCAAGGCTAGTCTGGCTGCTCGTTTCAAAGCTGGCTAACGCATCTTTAATGGTTTTAACAATAAGATCATGTAATAAACGTGCATGATGAAACCGTACTTCGTGCTTAGCAGGATGCACATTAACGTCCACTTCATTAGCCGGAAGCTCAATAAAGATAACGTATTCTGGTAATTGTTCAGGATGTAATAGCTGACCGTATGATTGCCTAATCGCATGCTGAATCAACTTATCTCGCATCATTCGGCCATTAACAAAAGAATACTGTGCTGGGTTAACCGATCCACATAACTCTGGAGCTTTAATCCAAACTGCAATATTTACCTGATCGTATTGGCTAGTAAAGACACTCGCTGAGTCGATAAAATTACTGTTGATTACTTCAGCTATACGTTTACTTTTTTGTTCAACTAAGCCTAATTCTGCTGGATGCGCTCGATATTTCCGCACTACTTTTTGATTATGCTTCAAAATAAAATTAACATCAGGGCGACTAAGTGCAATACGTTTGATCAGCGTTTCAATATGATTAAATTCTGTTTTCTCTGCACGTAAAAATTTTCTTCTAGCGGGAGTATTAAAAAACAGATCTACAACATCGACACTTGTACCATCAGGATGAGCCGCAGGTTTAATGTCGACATCCATCGACAGCCCTTCTGCGATTGCACTCCAAGCTTCATTTTGGTCAGCGGGTTTAGATGTCATGGTTAAGCGGGAAACTGAACTAATACTTGCTAAAGCTTCACCACGAAATCCTAGACTCACAATGGCTTCTAAGTCATCTATATTGGCAATTTTACTGGTAGCGTGGCGGGACAAAGCTAAGGTTAGTTGTTCTTTATCAATTCCCTTACCGTTATCGCGGATCAAAATACGTTTATGGCCACCGCGTTCAATGTCTATTTCAACTTTGCTCGCACCAGCGTCCAACGCATTTTCTACTAATTCTTTTACAACTGAGGCTGGGCGTTCAACAACTTCACCCGCGGCAATTTGATTTGCCAATTGCGGAGGCAATTTTTTAATTGTCATAACAATTTCTAAGACTGAGGAATGGACAATACTTGCCCAACTTTAATACTATTTGTATTTAGGTTATTGGCTTTTTTAATCGTAGAAACCGTAACTTTATAATTTTGAGCTACTAAAGATAACGACTCACCACTTTTTACTCTGTGTTTTAAATCTTTGTATTTTGCGAAATACGAGCCATCAGGCGGATTTTTTCTATAATAAGAATCGACTGCATTAAAAATGGAGTGAGCCATTTTATTCTGAAACCAGTTATTGGTAAGTAATTTCTCTTCTTTGGGATTCGAGATAAAACCAGTTTCAACTAAGATAGATGGAATATCCGGTGATTTCAATACGCCAAAACTGGCAGATTGTGGTGTTCTTTTATGTAACTGAGTTATGCCTTTTAACTCACCTAATATTTCTTTAGCAATTAAATAACCTTGGTCCATTGAGTGATCCATAGACATATCTAATAAGGTTCGTGCTAAGTACTTTTCTGTCGTGGTACTTTTAATTACTTCCCCAGCACCACCGAGTAACTCGGAATGTTTTTCTTTTTTCTCTAACCATTTACCAATTTCAGAGTTTGCTCTTCTTGGACTTAAAGTCCAAACGGCTGCACCAGCAGGTTTTGGTGATGTGTATGCATCGGCATGAATAGAGATAAGTAAGTCTGCATTGGCTTTTCTGGCTTTTTCTGTACGACCATGGAGACTAACGTAATAATCACCTGTTCTGGTCATTACTGCGGTTAATCCTTTTTGCTTATCTATTAATTTTTTTACCTTTTTCGCAATTGCTAAAGTAATACGTTTTTCATAATTACCATGACTACCAATTGAACCTGGATCTTCTCCACCATGGCCTGCGTCTATCGCTATGATAATGTTTCTATCTGATTTTATTTTCTTTTTTGTTTGTGCAACTTTCGCTTTGGTATCCATTAAATCTATAACCAGTCGATTACCGTATGGTGCCGTTGGTTTTAAAGCAAAAATGATAGGTTCTATTTTTTTATTAAGATCAAACACCAAACGACTGTCTGTTTTGTGTTTGGTTGCGCTGCGGATATTTTTCAAAATATCACTAGATTGAGCTAAATAGGATAAATTAGCATCGATACGTGTGCCCTTTAAATCCAAAACTAAGCGTTCAGGGTTCGATAACGTAAAATAAGAATATTCAATTGATTGGGTTAAATCCAATACCACACGAGTTGAATCTGGTGAAGGCCAAACACGCACATTTTTAACCGTTTTAGCAGCAATAGCAGGCGTCGAAAAGCCAACTGTCATTACTAACAAACTGTTAATTAGGAGTATTCGGATTACACTGTTGAGCCACATCTTATTTATTTATTCTCTTGTTATGTCTGGTTTTATATCTGTTGTTCTAATAATGCTAATATTGATAAACCTTTAGGGTTATTAGCCACAAAGGTAATTATCCGCCCAGCATCAACATATTCTAATGTTATATCTAAATCTGCTTCCGGTAAAATTCCCGCGCCTTTCTCAGGCCATTCGATTAAACAAAGCGAATTAAGTTCAAAATAATCACGTATCCCCATGAACTCTAATTCTTCCGGATCACCTAAACGATATAAGTCAAAATGATAGGCATTCACTAAGTCTAGCTCATATGGCTCAACTAAAGTATAAGTTGGGCTTTTTACATTGCCTTTATGCCCTAAACCTTGAATAACACCGCGAGTAAAAGTGGTTTTTCCTGCACCTAAGTCGCCGTGCAAATAAACAATAGCACCATCTTTAACTACCAATGCCAACTTATTTCCCATCAGGACAGTTGCACTTTCGTCTTTTAATTCAACACTTAACTGATTCATATTTTTACTATTGCTAATCGATTACATCATCACAACATCAAATTGGTCTTGATTATACAGTGATTCTGTTTTGACCTTAATCTGTTTTCCAATAAAAACCTCTAATTCGGCTAAATTATGGAATTCATCGTTTTCTAATGACTCCGCCACTGCCGTTGATGCGTATACAATAAACTTATCGGCATCATAAGCTCGGTTAACACGAACAATTTCACGCAGTAATTCGGCACAAATCGTCTCTACTGACTTTACATAGCCGCGGCCATTACATACTTCGCATTCACTACATAAAACATGTTCTAGGCTTTCACGTGTACGCTTACGAGTCATTTCAACTAAGCCTAACGCTGAGAAACCATGTACATTATTTTTAGCACGGTCCTTTGATAAGGCAATTTCTAAACTGTGTAATACTCGTTTTTGATGATCAGTACTAAGCATATCGATAAAGTCGATAATAATTATACCGCCTAAATTGCGTAACCGTAACTGGCGAGCTATCGCTTGAGTCGCTTCGCTATTGGTATTAAAAATAGTATCTTCTAAACTGCGGTGCCCAACAAAGGCTCCCGTATTTATATCTATTGTGGTCATAGCTTCAGTTTGGTCAATTACTAAATAACCACCGGATTTTAAATCTACTTTTTTATCTAATGCTCGTTTGATTTCAGACTCAACATCGAACATATCAAAAATTGGGCGTTCACCTGGGTAATATTCTAGCTTTTTGGTTAACTCAGGCGAAAACTCTTCGGTAAATGCGGTTAGCTCACCAAATGTTAGTTTGGAATCTATTCTTACTCTTTCTAATTCTTCGGCTACAAAATCTCTAATTATGCGAAAAGCCAAACTTAAATCTTCATACAACACAGCCTGATTTCTAGTTTTCTTTTTCTTCTTTATTATTTTATTCCACAGCTTTTTAAGAAAAACTGCATCTTGGGCAAGTTCTTTTTCACCCGCACCTTCGGCTGCAGTTCTAACAATAAAACCGCCATTACCTTCTTCGTAATGATTTTCTACTATGGACTTTAAACGCTGTCTTTCTGCTTCATTGTCTATTCTTTGTGATACACCTACATGCTTTGAATCTGGCATAAATACTAAATAACGTGAAGGCAATGTTATATCTGTGGTTAAACGAGCGCCTTTGGTTCCAAGCGGATCTTTGACCACTTGAACTATAATTTTTTGACCTTCTCTCACTAAATCAACAATATCTCTAACTGAGTTGGATTTAGGAGTTATCTTATCGTTTTCATGGTCATAGGTAATAATGTCAGACGCATGTAAAAATGCTGCTTTTTCCATGCCAATATCAACAAATGCAGCCTGCATGCCGGGTAATACTCGGCTAACTTTACCAAGGAAAATATTGCCAACAATACCTACTGTGCTTTGGCGTTCCAAATGTAACTCTTGCAACATGCCATTTTCTATTTGAGCAACACGAGTTTCGCTTGGGGTAATATTTATTAATAATTCAACTGACATTATTCCATCACTTCTTTTAAGGCTTGCTCTATCTCTACAAGAGGGAGGCCAACTACAGAGCTAACGCTACCATTAATTGCTTTAACAAACTTTCCGCCAATGCCTTGTATTGCATAAGATCCAGCTTTATCTTGTGGTTCACCGGTATGCCAATAATTAATTATTTCTTCCTCATTTAATGCCTTAAACAATACATCTGTAGAAACTACTTGAGTAATTGTTTTATTTTTACTCATCACTGTAAATGCAGTGATAACTTGGTGTTTTTTGTCTGATAGCAAAGATAATATTTTTATACAATCTTGCAAATCTACAGGTTTCCCCAGAATAATATTATTAATAATAACTGAGGTATCTGAACCAATAACAATAGCATCTGAGTTCGAACTAAAGATATGTTGTGCTTTCTCTAAGGATAGACGAGAAACATAAGTTGTGGGAGATTCGTTGGCTAATACACTTTCATCTATATCAGCAGCTTGCACACTAAATTTGGCAACAATGTGGGACAATAAATCTTTGCGCCTTGGTGATTGACTAGCCAAAATTATTTTTTGCATGATTAACGAATTTTAAACCTTCTGCGATATGAGCGTAAAACAGGAAATAACCATAGCCAAAACAATGCACTAGTAAATGAAGGAGTGATATATTCAAACGAAAAGTTTACGTTTAATAAAAATCTATTTAGCCAAAACACTACAAGATGAAATAAAACTAAGAAAATACCAACTAACGCAGCTTGCTGCCAAACTGTAAAGTTACGTAATTTTTGAAAATTTGACGATACCGCGAATACTACTATAGACAATCCTAAAGCATTCACACCAAGTACAGTACCTAGCAATATATCTAGTAAGAAACCCACTATCCACGCCGTACCAATATTGACTCTTTGTGGTACTGCAATAGCCCAATAAATAACAACCATCGCAGCCCAATCAGGCCAAATGCCTTTTAATTGGATAGGAAGCGGCATAATATTTAAAATCAGTGCAACTAAAATACTTGCATTGATATACCACCAAGGGGAGGTGCCATTTTTCGCCATTATTTATCCCTTCCAATTTTATCTTGAGGCCACAACAGGAGAACGTGTTTTAATCTATCAAGTCTTGCTACAGGCTCTGCAATTATATTCATAAACGGTTGGGATTCATCAGGATAGATCTCAATAACTTTTGCAACTGGATAACCATCAGGAAATATCTCACCTAGACCTGAGGTTATAAGACTGTCACCTACTTTTACATCAGTACCATGTGGCAAGTTAATGAGTGACATTTTATTTATATCACCAGTGCCAGATAAAATACCACGTACATCATTACGGGCAATTCTAATAGGAATTGAATGTGTTTGGTCGGTAATTAAAATAACTCTAGACGTTGTATTCGCCACGTTGACTATCTGACCAACAACACCAAGATCGTCTAACACAGGCTGACTTTCATAAACCTTTTGGGATGAGCCTTTATCTATCATCACATTTTGTGAAAATGGATTACTCGCCACGGCCATTATCTCAGCAACTGACTTTTTAACTTCTATTCTTAAATTGGTTTGTAGCAGAGCTCTTAACTTCGCATTTTCCGACATTAGCATATTGTAACGCTGTAACTTTTCATTTTGCATTAACTGCAACTCTCTAAGTATTTCGTTTTCATCTAATAAGGCTTGTTTTGAAGCTGCATATTTAGATGTTGCATCTAATGCTTGTTGAGGTAAATTTGCTAAGTAGATAACCGGTGATACTAAAGTATTTAAATAACTGCGGATCTGTTTAGAACTATCAGTATATACATCGTATGTGATAGTAACAAAGCTAATAACTAAAGCTAAAGAAAACCTTAAAGGTAATGATGGTCCTGCGCCAAAAATGGGATTCATAATTACTTACTTGTTATTAGATTTATTGAAATAAAACGGCAGTGTTGACTGCCGTTTATCATTATTGCGAAATTACAAAACTAAACAAAGGTTAGTTTATTCGTAACTAAATAAATCACCGCCGTGTACGTCAATCATTTCTAACGCTTTACCGCCACCACGAGCAACACACGTTAACGGATCATCAGCTATGATAACTGGAATACCAGTTTCTTCCATTAACAAACGGTCTAAATCACGTAACAATGCGCCACCGCCAGTTAATACCATGCCTCTTTCAGCAATATCAGATGCTAACTCTGGTGGTGATTTTTCTAGTGCAACTAAGATTGCACTAACAATGCCAGTTAATGGCTCTTGCAATGCTTCTAAGATTTCATTTGAATTAAGAGTAAATGAACGAGGAACACCTTCAGCAAGGTTTCTACCACGAACTTCCATTTCTTTTACGTCATTAGATGGGAAAGCAAAAGCAATTTCTTGTTTAATGCGTTCAGCTGTTGCTTCACCAATTAAACTACCAAAATTACGACGAACATAGTTGATGATTGATTCATCAAAACGGTCACCACCAATACGAACTGATGAAGAATAAACAACACCGTTTAATGAAATGATAGCAACTTCCGTTGTACCACCACCAATATCAACAACCATAGAACCAGTCGCTTCTGATACAGGAAGACCTGCACCAATTGCGGCAGCCATTGGCTCTTCAATTAGGAATACTTCACGAGCACCAGCACCTAATGCTGATTCACGAATTGCTCTTTGTTCAACTTGAGTTGCACCACAAGGTACACAAACAAGAACACGAGGGCTTGGGCGAAAGAAGTTATTGTTATGAACTTGCTTAATAAAATATTGAAGCATTTTCTCAGTAACATAAAAATCGGCAATTACGCCGTCTTTCATTGGACGGATAGCTTTAATATTACCAGGAGTTCTACCTAGCATACGTTTTGCTTCAGCACCAACTGCGGCCACACTCTTAGGTCCACCAGCTCGTTCTTGACGAATAGCAACTACAGATGGTTCATTTAGAACTATCCCTTGCTCTCTTACGTATATCAATGTGTTTGCCGTACCTAAATCTATCGACAAATCGTTAGAAAACATACCGCGCAGATTCTTAAACATGGCGCTTTTTATCCTTTGAAAATAATTCTAAAAAAAACGAATAGCTAACTTTACATAACACCTGCGATTCCGGCAAGCACGAACTGCTAACAAAAGCATAAAATTAGCAAATAAAAAAGGGGCAAAAGCCCCTTTCTTAAGATTATGCTGTATTTTTAATCTATCTATCCCTTGCTACACGAAAACCGATGTAGTTTGAACGGAAATTAGAAGCTATCTCTAAACGAGTAGAAACACGAGCTAAACTAGGAGCAAAGTTCCAAGCACCGCCACGAACGACAGAAACTTGCTCTGAACCTGAGTCACTCCATTCCCAAACATTACCAATTACGTCATAAAGTCCGAAAGGGTTGCGTTCAAATGATGCTGTTGGAGCTGCACTATTATTTGACCACTCACTTCCACACCAACCACAGTTAGCGTTATTACTACCGATAGCATCGCCCCACCAGTAATCTGACTCTGAGTCAGCACGAGCAGCATATTCCCACTCGCCTTCAGTTGGTAAGCGATAATTTTTATTTGTGCTAGTAGATAACCAGTTAACATATGCTTTTGCATCATCTAGAGTTACACATACTACAGGGTAGTTATCAGTTTGCTCATAACCAGGATTACGCCAATTTATATTTTCGTCATATTTTGGCTCTGAATCACTGTAATAAGCACAACCTTTGCCTTGCTCAGCAACAGTTATATAATTTGTAGCGGCGATAAATTGAGAAAAATCAGCTACTGTAATTTCTTTTTCGCCCATACCAAATGAATCTTTAATAGTGTGGGTAACTACTGGACGTTCATTTTCTAAACCACGTCCCGAAACATCACCCATTTTGAAACCACCAGCAGTAATAGCAACTAATCGAGGGCCTTTTTTATTATTGCCCAACTCATCTTGAATACTACTACCCTTTGAGAACTTTTTTGTTTCTTTCACCAAATTAACACTGATTTCATAATTTGCTTTTAAATTAACATGCTCCACATACGTCTTATAGCCTACCTTTACAATTTCAACAGAGTGAGTACCAGCGGGCATCATCACACTTAATTTAGTAGAACCAAAGCTAGCACCGTTAATATAAACTTCATCACCAAATACATTTGAACGTACAGTTAGTTCATACATTTCTTTTGGAACTGTTTTTGATTTAACGGCTGCGGAGGTGTTTGCTGATACTGCAGAACCACTATTACTAACGCTAGCTGGAGTGGCCAAACAATAACGTTCATTTAATTCCAATAACTTACAAGCTTGTGGGCGAGTTAAATTACCAACTAAATCCACATCCATAGTTAATGAATAATTAGCAAAACCAGAAAACGCTTTTTCAATTACTTTAGCAGTTATAATTTTAACACTTGTACCTGCACCATCACGTCGAGTAGCTACAGACTTTGATTCTGATAACTCAGCAAATATTTTATCCATATAACGTGCTGATGCTTTTTCTTTAGCAAGCTCTTCAGTACGACGAATACATTCTGACAAAGTCTTTTCCAGGTCACATTCAACAGTGTGTTGCACGGTCAACTTACCGGATTTATTAAATTGCGTATATAAACGTTCGACACGAGATTTGTTTAATTGCTCCTTCAAGCCTTCTAACTTATTCAATAAAGAATGTTTTAAAACTCGAATATCAGCAACTTCACGCTCTTTCTCTTCAACCGCGATTAATTGATCTTCGATATCTTGCTTATTTTGTTTGTCGGCGTTTACCGATTTGGTGTACTTTGCGCGGGAAGCTGCAATATCTAAAGTCGGATCTTTTATCATTTTTTGGAATTGATTATTCATCTCTTCCAAAGCTATCGCTTTCTCGCGTTCAAGCTTTTTTGATTCTTCACGAAGTGCCGCCAAGTCTATCTTCATTTGCTTAGCTTCATTCATTTGCGTTTGCAAAGCTAAGTTAGAATCATCGTATTCGATTTTTTTACTTGCGATTTCGGCTTGGGTAGCTTCAACTGTCACAGCTGCTGCTTCTGCAGCTGCAGTTGTTTCTGCATTTACACTTCCCATTACCAAAACACACAATAACGCCAGTAGAGCTCTTAACATAGTACTTCCGTTCCCAAAATTACTTATTATTTATTTCCAGAAAAAAACTGAGAATTTCAAAAATTTCACATCTTGCTATGCTATTGAGTTAATTCCCAAAGCGCAAGTGCATTTTAATAGTATCGACCTCTTTTATACATTATTGAGTAATTTTTAGGTTATACAATAAAAAAAACATCCATTATATTTTTATAAATCTTCCGATTAAAAAACTACCAACGACTTTAAAAGTATGGGTTTCAGTAACACAATCAACTTACTACGCCGATAAATCATAGATGATTTTATCCCATCTATAAATGGTTGCTAATAATACGTTTAATGAAATAGCTTGTACCATTATAGGCACAATATTAAGATTTTTTGATGTTTTGAGTTTGTTTTTATAACAAATTGTTTGGTATTTACATCACTCAGTGCATGTAAAATATAGGTAAAACTAGCCACTATAAATACCTTAGCTGTATTACTATATTTTTAATGTGTTGCATGTCCATCAAATATATACTCTACCAATCAATCTATAACCGTTAGATTTATATCTTAAATATGAACACAAAGATTTTTGACATTACTCAAATCACACCATTAACTAAGACCTGCTATAAATTGAACTCTGGACAAAACATTCATTTTCAGATGAAACGAGATGATCTTATTGATCCTCAAATATCAGGTAATAAATGGCGCAAGCTAAAATTCAACTTTCAACAGTTAGACACTGATAAATACGATGGAATTGCAAGTTTTGGCGGAGCCTTCTCCAACCATATAGCTGCATTGTCTGCCGCTGGTAAGCAAGCGAACATTAAGACTATCGGTTTTATCAGAACTCATGAGATTGACATTAATAATCCAACCCTTTCATTGGCTATGCAAAATGATATGCAGCTTATTGCATTATCACGCGAAGAATATAGAAAACGCCATGAACCAGAATTTATTGAGCAATTACAAATAGCCCATCCTAATTATTACTTTGTCCCAGAAGGTGGTAGCAATCATTTAGCCGCTGAGGGCTTAGCTGAATTAGTAGAAGAACTAAAACAGCAATCTATCAGTGCTGATAAACATATTATTGCTTGTGCTATTGGTTCAGGTGGGACTATATCTGGGATGTTAGATGCTTTTGAAGATATGAATTTCATCGGTGTAGCTGCAGTAAAAGACATTCCGCTATTAACAGAGCTTAAGAAAAAATATGGCACGCGGCTAACCATTATCAGCGACAACTTATTTGGCGGCTACGGTAAAACAACAGATGTGTTGAATGAATTTTGTTTAGACTTTCAACAACAAACTCACATACCTATTGAACCAATTTACACAGGTAAGTTAATGCATACGTTAATGTATAGGTTTGATGAACTAGTTAATGACGACAAATCGTTAGTGGCAATTCATACCGGAGGTTTACAAGGGATTAAAGGCTTAAACTATCGGCATCAATATTAATTTGTTCTGGACCAAATACTATATGTTCTGATGGCTGTTTAACAAAATGCCCTTGGATCCCATTAATTCCTAACCTCTCTAAAGTTATCATCTCTTGCTCCGATTCAACCCCAGTTGCAAAAATCATAATGTTTTTATTCGCCACAACATTTTGCAGACTTCGAATGAACATTTGATTTTCCGGTCGTACCTGTATTTGATTAACTAAACTTTGATGTAGTTTTAAATAATTAACATCTAAGTAATCCAGATAACCTGTATCTAATACATATAAGCCGACTTGGTCGATCATAAACTGAACTTGAAAACGACGAACCGCTGCAAACGTTGAAGACATTTTTTTAGCATTTTGTGCTAACTCGAATTCTGAGATTTCAAATATAAAATACTTAGTAAGATCAACATTTACTTTTAAAAATTGAATTAACCAACTACAAAAATCTTTATTTAACCAGCTATCTATATGAATATTCACCGAGATAGGCGTTAAATCTCCTTGCTTCATTACATCTACAACGCCCAATAAAACCTGCCTATCTATTAATGGTATCAAGCCACATTTTTTAGCCATAGGGAAAAAAACTTTGCCATTAATTAATTCACCACGAGTATCTTGCATGCGAGCCAATACTTCATGGTGGTGTACTCTCATGTCTACACCAATTACTGGTTGAAACAACAAAACAAAACTGTTTGTATCAATTGCATTTTGAATGGCTGTACGCCAGCGCACTGAGCCTTTGATTTCTGATGCTGGGAGTTGCCCTGAGTCATACATAAACCAACCTGAAGGCCCATGCAGCTGCGCCGCTCTCAATGCCATATCAGCTTCAGCTAATATTTTAAATGTATCGTCTTCTCTGTCATACATATCAACACCAATATGACAAACAACATTAGTATCAATGTAATCAGGTAATTTTACTTTTTGGCTCATTCTAAGAATACTAAGAGCTATCCTTTCCACTTCATTACCGTCAACATAAGGTAATAAAATAGCAAAATCATTGGGACTTATACGCGATACAACTGATTGAGCTGTATCATCTACATATTCTTTTAGTATTTCCGAATACTGCTGCAGTATTTGAGCAACCGCATGTTTACCATCTCGGTCACGAATGATATCTAACATATCAAATTGTATAATTAAAACGGCACCATATACTTTATCTTCGTCTTGTAAAACTGAATCCAATCTATGCTCAAAATAAAGTCGATTACCCAAACCCGTATGATAATCTAAAAATGTTTTGCTACGAATAGAATGGTCAGCTTTACTTCCTGTTTTTTGAGCCTCATTTTTTGCTTGGATGACATGACGGATAGTATTGACTAAGCTGTATGAGGTATTTGTTAAGTAAAACTTAAACTGCTCATTTTTATCATATCGATTAGCCCACGCTTCCAGTTGAATTAAAACTTTCCAGTGTTTATATAAATTTAGATGAGCCACAATTAAAATAATTAATACGGTCAAAAATAGGATCAAATTGACTATAAAAAATTGAATGAAATAAGCTGAAAACATTGATTTGTGGATTAACAGTATATGGCCGCCATCGACTGGGAATGTAGTTTTTTCAGCATTCCAGCTCTTGCCAAATATTTTACGTTTTTGCGTATAACCTGCAATATCTATTAATTGCCATTCTAAAATAATTGGGGATAAGGGTTTGATTATATCTAGAGGTAAAGAAAGCTCGAGCATTTGCTCGGTATATTGAAGTTGAGCATTGATTTGGCTTAAATGATCGTGTTTTGCTGCGGTATAAAACATGCCGTTTATTAAAATAAAAACAACACAAATCAACATCGTGATATGCCTTGTGACTAAATCAAATAAAATGCGTGAAAACTGCATGTCCGTATACTTATAATTATTATGTTTTAATTTACTCTGAGCAAAATCACCATATTAATGTGATGGAATTTTAAAGCAAATATTGGGGTAAAGTTAATATTAATAGTTATACACCATTAGAAATAAAAAAGGCGGGATATCCCCACCTTTTTTAGCAAAAAGCTAAAAATCACAGCAATTTATAGTAATTCAGTCTTAAAATGAGTATTGAATTCGTACTGAAACGGCATCACCATCGCCGATACTAGCACCATCTTCAAAATATTCTGTTTTAATATAATCGCCCATAAATTTAAAGTTCTTGCTTAGCGTATAATTAAAACCAATTGCGTACGTTTCTGCACTCTCACCTTCTTCTTTTAAGGTTAATTCACTATATCGACCAATTAATTCCCAACCGTTTTTAGATGAATTGCCTAACTTTCCATTTTTATATTCACGAGAACCACCAGATAACTGATAACCAAACTGAACGTAACCGCCTTCATAATCATACGTTTTTTGTTCAATACTGGTTACTCCTGCTTGTTGCCACTCAGCCATTAACGTAAATCTATCCTGCAACCAAAGTGCTTCCAAACCTTGCATTGAAACCGTGTCAGTATCAATTTTTTTACCTTCGAGTAACGAATCTGCAAAGTTAACTTCTAATGTTTCATTTATTCTAAATTCATTACCGCCATAATCACGTTCACTAAAAGCTACACCTAAGTGCAGTAAATTTTGTTGTTCCTGCCAAGGAAGCCAAACCATTCTGCCCGTTACTGCACTTTTAGCTTCATCGCCACTTGGTTGATAATAGCCTAGCTGCCAAAGCAATGAAGATAACTCCCCCTCTAGACTCACACCTAAGCTACGACCTGGCGCAAAAGCTTCAGTGCTCATGCTACGTTCAATCATCAACAATTTACGTGAACCAATTAACTTCTCTAAGCCAAAATTTTCTTTTTGCTGGCCAACAATAACATCAGCAAATGACCAACCTTTATATTCAAGATATGCATCTTTAATTTCAACACCGTCTTCAAAACCAAGTTGAAATTTACCTTCCCAATCCTTGTTAAAGTCTGATTTTAAACTTAAACGCGCTCTGCGAATATCAACTTCACTTTGAGAGCCTTGCCCTGTTACATCTTCAAGCAAAGACTCATCAAAAAAGTCATAATCAAGCATTAAGTAACCGCTTAGGTTAAATAGGTCATCTTTTTTAGCGTTACTTGCAGCACTAAAACCAGTGAATAATAAAGAAACAAATATCGAAGCTACTGTAATTTTTTTGTTCACATCACACCTCTTTTGTTAATGTATTTTTAACATCTTCTACATATTCCTTATGTGTTAAATCATCCGCAATATAACTAACCTTTAATTGCGCTGTATCTCTTAAAAAATCTATATTCTCAATTTCAACACTAACCACATTTAAACCAGTTCTTTGTTTTAAATCCGCAATTAATATTTCTCTTTTTTGCGGTAAAATATTTTCAATTTTTTCATAACAAACACTTTGCATTTCATAACGCTTTATAAAAATACTTGAATCAATTGCCAACGCGATTATGCAAATAGAGCCATTTAAAATACCGAGATCAAGCAAACTCATTTGCCCAACTGAAGTTAATAATGCAATTGCCGTCACTAAAAATAAGTACGTCATTTCTTTAATGGAAATCGACTCAGTTCTGTATCTAAGCATAGTGAAAACAGCAAACAAACCAAAAGCAAATTCCATCGACATATCTACGCCGTGCAGTAGATAAGTAATAATGAAAACGCCCACACCAAATAAAATAAATGAGCCTGCAACAACGGCATTTTTACTTACTCGAAAGTAACAGCCGTAACACAAGGCGATTAATGAAAGTAAGTTAACTAAAAAACGGGCAATAAAAGTAAAATCTAATTCTGTCATTCTAATTTCTCTCTACAGCTAAAGTGGTTTAACAGTGATGTAACTGCTTAATTCGGGATAATACGGATTTGAATCGATTGGCTTTTATATTCTCTGGATATAACAACGCACAACCAATGCAATATTTACTAAATGAGGTTGGAAACACGTGGTGTTTACTCATCAATTGATAAAAAGGGGAATTCTTAGACTTCTTACTTTGCTTTAATTCAGCAATAAAAAAACCTGGCAATGTAACGCGGTTATCACCATTTTTATTGTTGTACCAAAGATCAAAATCTAATGTTAAACGCTCGGCTTTTTCTTCATTTGCCAAAGCAATACGCTTGTAACCACTTTGTTGGGTAATATCTAAATTGGCATATTTGCCGTGCATTTCTTGTTGCAAAAATTCACGGCTATTTACATCATTACCTTTATCTTCAGATAACTTAATACGTGTTTTTACAGTACGCTTTTGATTGTTCTTCAACTTCACTTCAAGGTATTCAGTGGAAGTATCAAGATAACGACGGCGGCGAACCTTAAAACGATTCAACTTCCCATTATGGTGCGCTCGGTACAATTCCATATTAGGTGTATCGAGATATTGATTGTAATAAGAAAACTGCCTTAACCCAGCAATGTCTAATATTCGGTAATGACCATGTAATTGCGACAATAGCTCAGGTAAAAATGATAACGGCAACATAAATTTACTGTCTACACGATTCATTAAGTTAGCGTTATTGAGATCGTCTAATTGATAGCTTTCAAAGCTTGCCAATAAATTATTAATAGGCTCTAACGGAGGTTCCGTTTCTTTATGAAGCGGAATATCACTTATATCTTTTAGACAAACCTCATTAGCTGCATTAACTAAATGCAGCTCACTCGCTGCGGAGATATTTAATTGAACAGCCATGATCACCTTAATATAAAAAAATAAAATAACCTTGGAACATGAATAAAATAGTGGATCAAATTACAGAGTTAATTTATTGAACAATTTATTTCGTGATCAGAAATATAAAAATGCACAGTGCAAACAATGTGTAAATACTTAGGAAGTTACTTTTTTGTGTATTTTTTATTACTGAAGGGAGTGAAGCTTACCTTTCCAGATTTTGTACCTGCTTGTTTGATAGATTATTATGTCGTCGTTTTAAATAACTAGTTTACCAAGAGTATTTTAATGACAAACGCCAAACTACTCACTCAGTAACGCCAGCAACTCAGCTAATGATGTAACTTGGTATGTAGGGCTGATCTTTGTATTTAACGGTTGATTTACAGCTTTGCTGTTGCCTGAACTAGTCTCTAAATTGTGATGACGATTTAACCAGCAAGTGTCAAAGCCTGCATTATTGCCACCTAAAATATCTGACTCCAACGTATCGCCAACCATAAGGACTTTCTCAGGATCTGGGTTATTCATCTTTGTTAGTGCATAGTTAAAAATATCAAGATGCGGTTTTGCAACTCCCACCAATTCAGAGATAACCACAGGAAAAAAATAAGGTTTAAAACCAGTACGCTGCAAACGTATTTCTTGTAATTGAGCAAAACCGTTAGTGATAATACCCATTTTAACACCACGTTTATGCAAGCTAGTAACGAGATCTAATGCACCATCTAAAGGCTCACATATTTCAGCCATGGCATCTAAAAATTGCTCATTCAATTCCTTAGGCTGCACATTCAGCTTATTGCCCCATTGCATAAAACGAGTTATTTGTAATTGCTGCGCGTTAATTTCACCGTTTTGGTATTGCACCCAAAGTGGTTTATTCACACTTTGATATTCATCAAAATCAGATTGAGTAAAAGTCACTCCATAACGAGAAAACATATGAGTTAGCCCAGATAAAATATCAAAATGAAATAACGTTTCATCTGCATCAAACAACACCCATTGGTATTTCATTTATTTTGTTTTTCCTAATTTAAAAAACGCTCTTTATTAGAGAACGGTTGCTAGTTCTAGAGTTATTAGCTCTAGAGCTAATAATGTTGTGGATGCAAAGCAGGAGCAAGTGCGAGGATTAAAGCTTGAGTATATATACTTTCTCTTGTGGCAGCATTATTGGTTAACACACCAACCGCCCCACCTTTTTGTTTAATATTAGAAGTATTAAACACATCGTCAATAACAGGCCCTAACTCTTCATTATTTTGTAAACGCTTGAAGATATTAGCCGGTAAAGGCAAGTTAGCAGAACGCCCTGTCATTAACTGATTGTTTGAATTTAAAATAACCACATAAGAAAAGCTAACCGCGCCCTCTTCCTGAAAATCAACACCACCTTCCATCGCGACAAAGTAATCGATATTGCTCTTAGCGGCTTTCTCGTCAGAATTGTCATTAACATGCTCCGCACAAAATCGAACACGATTTTGAGCACCCAAACGCGTTTCAGCTTCCGTCATAGGTTGCTCACTAACACCAGACTCTGCTTTCATTGCAACACAGTCAATTTGATGTTCAGGAAACACAGTTAAAAATGCTTGTTTAGCGGCATTAACTTTAACGGGATTGGTAGAGCCAACACAAAGGCTAAGCGTTTTTATCATTCTTAATTACCTTACTTAATTTATACAAGCTTAGAACCCAGTTATCATACAGTAAGATATTGGCCATAGTTTATTTTTAGATCTAAAGAGAAAATACTGAGCTAAATTATTTTGGACTATTACATTGTGAGTAGGTGATAGATCTTAAAAACACCAAACTAAGCCCCGCCTTTTTGGCTGTTGAAAAAAGATAACTCACCGCAGATGGAACCTGAACGCCCAGATACAAAAAAGCCCTGATATACAGGGCTCTTAAAAATAATTTACAACGATGCATATTTAGTAAGAACTAGAACGTTAATGAACACACAAAACAAAACATAGGTGAGTGAGTGAACTCTCCCCCCCCTTATTTCTCTGCAAATCACCACAACCTAAAAAATCTATACCAACAAAAAACAAAAATTTGTTAATTAAGGCGTGTATAAGCACGTATTTACGCTTTTAATCAACACTATATGACTTAATTACCTTTGCATGGAGCAACCCTCATCGTTCCATCTTTGGACAATAGTAGAGTCCCCCCTCTAAGGACGTTAATGAGTAGCTCACCCGTTTCGACAAACCATGATGATTTTGGTGATCCGGGAAGTTTAATCCATTCATCTGCAACCCAATTATCATTCTCATCTCTGGCGAATTTATAAATCATGCCATCGTTCATTCCTAAGTGAGCTAGACCAGTTGTAGAGATAATTGCTCCACCAAGTTTGTAAATGTCCTCTATATTGGCTGAAAGCACCTTTTTAGTTGTTCCTCCTTTGCCAACATAAACTAACTCGCCACCCCATTCACCTCTACTGGAACCTACTAACCAACCGCCATCAACTTTTAGAGCCATATCAGGTACTTGCTTCAGCGGTGTTCTATGCTCAACCATATTTTCAGCCGTTACTTCAATGATTTCATTTCCGTTTAGTACCTGATCAGTTTCATCACTTGCTCCATAGCTAATAACATGGGTGTCGTAACTAAGCTGCTTCAATCTTTCTATGCTGTCATTCTTATACAGTTTTTCGTTTTGAGCCTCTTTTAACCTAGCCAAAGGAACATGTTCGCAGACTTTTTGGGTTAAATATGGATTTTCCATTATTGAATAATATGAACGAAATATTTCTCTATCTTCTGATGTTTGTTGTTTTCCGTTAATAATATCTATAGCTTCTTTAGCAGCCTTTCTTACTGGGGGATACCAATGCTCTTCCTTAGCAATATTAAGTGCAACTAACGAATTCTCAGACTTCAATTCACCTAGTGATTGAGCAGCTATCACGCTAAGTACCACATCAGAGTCATTGTCAAGCTGTGAAACAAGAACATCTTCTGCAATTGGGTTGCCTATAAAACCGAGTGTCCTTGCAGAAATCTGCCTTAACTCGAAATCATCCTGACTTAATAGCTGAATCAACACAGGTGCAGCGGGCTTTGCTAGCTCTCCATGTTTTGCAAGCTCAAGCATTTTATGAGTTGAAGGTTCACTCGCAATCGACTCTATAAGTAATTTTATACCCTTATCAGTGCCCATTCGAATAAAAGCATTATTGATTGCTGGTTCCAGTCTTGGTCGGTCTTTGATAAGCTGGCTTAGCACAGGCTCAGCGCTTAAAGCATCCTTTTCAAAAAAGGAGAGAATATCAATAACCCCTGTCAACGTCTCATCAGAAAGAGATTTATCTGCAATTACATTGCTAAGTTCACGAACTAAGAACTCTTTCTCAACCTCCATTTCAGATAACAACACACCAAAGTTATAGACATAACCTTTCGGACATCCTGTTTTGCACTTTATTAAATCCATAATAAAAGGAACAGCCCTTTCTTTTGAATGCTTGACAGCATATCCCTCTCCATTGTGGGGAGAACTACTTGCAGTTGAATATCTTTTTACAGCCTCTTGAGCTGCACTGGGTAAATTTATTCGTCCTAGTGCTCTTACCAACCAAGGAGTTGTATCTAATGCAGCTTTTATCTTAGATAAATACTTTGGATCAATCTCGTTAACCCCTTGAAGGGTAAATCCTGCTAATCTTCTCACTCCAAATGATTGATGTTCCAGCAAGTTAACGAGCATTGGAGTGGTATCTATATCCAAACTTCGTATTGATTGAGCTAAGTTTGAGTCCTCTTTCGTCATTCCATATTTATCAGTTTCTCTCTTTAATCCCTGCTCAATTATCGCACTTTTGCACTCATCTATTGATGTACACGTTTTTTCTTGTGCTGAAACTGATAGCGTGTTCACAAGAAACAGAAAAACTAGTGAATTTATTATTATTTTCAAACTCTATTTCCTTATTTAGTGAGTCCTATTTTTGGTTTTAATCCTAACCTTTAAAAAGTAAACATCAAACAGTAAAAGACATATTATTTCTGAATATCTGTAAGTGAGAAACGAACCCTTTCTTTTAGGTATGTTTTTCTACTCTGGGCTATAGAACCTGTTGCAACTGCTTTTTCGACCACCTTTTTATTACCCATCAGCACTAACCTTTCACTTGGTCGGGTTGATGCGGTATAAAGCAATGTTTGATCTATCATTTTTTCCGCTTCTTTTGGAAGAAAATAAAATGAAATAAAATGGACAGCCACCTTTAAATATTTAGATTATTCTTATGTAAATTGCCCTTGTATAAAAGCCGAGGCTTTAACATACCACTACAAAATCTATTTTTGATCAGAGCTTAATACAGTTGGTCTTGTAACTGGCTCACCGCTATTGTTAAAAAATGCCGACGGCGTATTAAGCCCTTTTATCTTCCAAACAAGCAGTTTAACTATCATTCTTACCGTTGCTTTAGACGGCGAATGGTTTTGCTCAACAACTTCTTTTTTAGCGTATTTGGTTTGCAAGTAACCCCTTACTGAACCTAAGTCCTCATCACGGGATTTAGCATTGTCCATAAAATTATGCACAAGCCCAAGAAAAGGCATTTTTGAGTCCAAAGAGTTACCAATAGGTGTATTGCAACATTTGGCATACCACCGAAACATCCCTTTTTCTCTTAACTTAACACAAGCAATTTGCTCATTTCCTTGGCTGATTTTTACATAAGAAATCGGCATTTGAAAAAGATCCGTACCGCCATATTGGTCTAACATCGAATCTTCTTGTTTTAAATACTCTGCAAACGACTGACAATCATCACAACAACAAACAATACGGTTACCCACCATTTTATCTATATTAGCCGTTTTTCCTTGAACCATGCCGCAAGTACATTTGAGATTAATTTCAGGCATAAAATGGGGTCTCTTATTTTGTTTTTTGATTTGTTTTATATATTGATATCTGTGTAGTTGTTTGTAAATTATTATTTTCTGAACCATCAGGTTTCACCTGACGGCGAGCCCTTTCTCAGCATCCCTGCTTCGAATTTTATAAAAATAATATTAATGAAGTGATTTTATGATGGAGAAATAGAGTAAAGCCAAAAAGCCAACCAAACCTAACAATTTGTTTCTGAATCAAGAGGTGGATGTTTTCGTTATTTTTTCTTTGTCGATAACTCGATAAATAAAAGCATTGGCAAACAGTTATGAGTTTTGTTATTAATATAAGAAAAAGAGTAAGGTAACTAAATAGTTACTAAAAAGGTAAACATGGTCACACTATTTAGAATATTAACTTTTATATCCTTATTTAGCTCAGTCACTGCTATTGCTTGTATGGGCAGAGTTTTACCTGATAAGAACTTTGACAATTATGAAACTATCTTTATTGCCGAAGTTACTGGTGTTCATTTAACAACATACCAAAAACGTATGATAACGGGACTAAGAACTAAAGAAGGATACCGTTCTTGGACAGATACAACACCAGAGTATGAAGTGACAGTATTACCTCAGCGATTGAAAAAGGGGTCAGCTTCAGAAGTGGAAAAATTAAAGATTTCAGGTTGTGGAATTATAGAACCAAAAGTTCGACAAACTGGTTTATTCTTTATTAAACCGAATGGTCAAGTTGATGTGCTTTATCATATAGAAAGCTATAATTACGAAGATTACCTTGAAGAAGTCGGCCTTTATTATCGTAATATGAAAAAAAGACTGAAAATTCAGCGCGGTTCGCGGTTAAATGATACCAAATCTGTTAACTAGGGTAGTTTAGCTACTTAAGGTAGTCATGCGTAAATATCTACTAATATTTATCTTAACCTCATTCTTTCAAGTGAGTGCACAGGATTTAGTAACACTCCACAAAAAAAGTGGAGTTTCATTACCTTCACTTTTTGATAAATCAGAATTTCAAAATTATGAATTTAAAACTTTTGGGATTACTGAAATAGGTCTGCAAAAAACGTCCTGTTTTGGTCGTTGTCCC
This sequence comes from uncultured Psychrosphaera sp., assembly GCF_947500655.1. GTDB lineage: Bacteria > Pseudomonadota > Gammaproteobacteria > Enterobacterales > Alteromonadaceae > Psychrosphaera. The sequence continues at coordinate 232,754 of NZ_CANMSK010000004.1, forward strand.
ACATTTTTGCTAAATATTAAAATGGACGGTTCAGTTTATTACGAAGGACATAACTTCGTCGATAAAATGGGAATATATACCGGAAAAATTGAAACGTACCAACTGATAAATATATTGGCGTATATAGATGAAATAGCATTTATGGATCTTCAAGATGTATATACCTATGGTGTTACTGATCATTCATCAGTATATACAATGGTTAAAACCAATTCGAAACAAAAAATCATTAACAACTACGCGAATACTGGGCCGGCAACGTTATGGGCTTTAGAGCAGTTGATGACTCAGTTATTAACTGAAGTAGAATGGGATAAAGAGTAGCTAAAATAACGTGGGCAGCTACCTTCTGAACCCCAAATTTGGACACTCACATCAAGCGAACCGTCAGGTTCACCCTGCCTTTAATCTTTGATCTTGCTTTTCCTCCTGATTTAATACAGATGTTTTGGTGAGGGGCGGCGCTCTCTTTCATAATAAGAGCAGGTTACGTTTTTGGGCTGTTACAAAAAGGTAACTCGCCGAGGGGCGAAATAGATCTATCACACTTCTACAATATAATAGTTTAAAAACAATTTAGCTTAAGCTCTTAGCTTTTAGATCTTAAAAACCCCAAACTAAGCCCCGCCTTTTTGGCTGTTGAAAAAAGATAACTCACCGCAGATGGAACCTGAACGCCCAGATACAAAAAAGCCCTGATATACAGGGCTCTTAAAAATAATTTACAACGATGCATATTTAGTAAGAACTAAAACGGAATGTCGTCGTCAAAGTCCATTGATGGCTCTGGTGGAGCTGATGGTGCTTGACGAGGTTGGAAACCACCTTGAGGCTGCTGTTGTTGCGGCTGGCTCTGTGGTTGGAATCCACCTTGTGGCTGTTGATACTGTTGCTGTTGTGGTGCAGCTTGCTGCTGTGGTGCCGACTGAGGCGCAGCTTGTTGAGAGAAGCCACCTGGTTGTTGCTGTGCTTGTGGTTTAAAACCACCAGCTGGAGCTCCAGCACCGGCATTGTCAGAACGACCGCCTAACATTTGCATTTGGCCACCAAAATCAATTACAACTTCTGTGGTGTATTTATCTTGGCCAGTTGCTTGGTCTTGCCATTTACGTGTCTGCAATTTACCTTCAAAGTAAACTTGAGAACCTTTACGTAAATATTCGCCAGCTACTTCTGCAAGCTTTCCAAAAACAACAACACGGTGCCATTCTGTTTTTTCTTGCATTTGGCCAGAGTTTTTATCTTTCCAGCTTTCATTTGTCGCAAGACTGATATTGGCAACTGCATTACCGTTAGGCATGAATCTTACTTCAGGATCTGAGCCTAATGTTCCAATTAAAATTACTTTATTGACTCCGCGAGCCATAACTATTCTCCTGAATCTTTATGATTAATCTGTGCTACTAACTAAACGGTCGACACTAGCTCGATCGTAGTTGGTTTTGTTTACTTTTAAATATATTCGACTTTCGTCTTTAACCAATGTGACTTCCATAACGCCATCACATTCGCTTAATTTGTTGATAAGGCTTTGATAATCTAGGCTAACCTTTGGTGCAAACGGGATTGAAATCCGCTTTGAACTTAGTGGTAATTTCATGCCAAAAGCCAAGACTAACCATAGTAACGCAATTACCCCATTGGCGGCAAACAAATAACTAAATCCAAATTTTTCAGCAATCAAACCGCCGACAACACCGCCTAAAAATGCACCTAAAAACTGACTACTTGAGTACACGCCCATGGCTGCACCCTTTTGTCCTGCTGGCGCTAGCCTAGAAACATGCGCTGGCAAACTCGCTTCTAAAAAGTTAAAGCCAATAAAAAATAAAAATACAGCTAAAATCAAAGACCAAAGACCGCTAGAGAAAACCATGACAATTGACGCTAAAATAATTAAGCTGATGGCAAATAAAAATAGTGATTTTTCTATCCCTTTTTTAGCACCAACTATTAGCATAGGCACCATAAAAACAAACGACAAGAATAAAACTGGTAAATATATTTTCCAGTGCTCATTAACGGACAAGCCTGAGTTTTTAAATAAGATAGGTAATGCAATAAACATAGAGGTCATTAAACAATGCAACATTAAAACACCTAAATCTAAGCGTAATAATTGCCCGTTAAATAACATACTCACAATATTAGATTTTGAAACGGCAGACTCGCCAGAATGTGTTTGCGTATAAGCAACTGGCACTACGGTTAAGGTAACAATAATCCCTACAACAGCCATAATCGCAGTAACAAAGAATACACCTTGTAAACCAAATGATTGCGCTATTACTGGACCTAAAACCAAAGCCACCGCAAAACTTAATCCTATGCACATGCCAATAACGGCCATTACTTTTGGTCTTTGTTCTTCACGGGTTACATCTGAGGCAAGTGCAAGAACCGCACTGGCAATTGCGCCCATACCTTGAATGGCTCGGCCTACGGTTACCATTTCAATACTTGTAGCTAACGCTGCGACCACACTACCAATGGCAAATATGACCAAACCAATAACAATAATACGACGGCGGCCAAAACGGTCTGATAACCACCCCATCGGGATTTGAAATAAAGCTTGTGTTAAACCGTATGCGCCAATGGCGATACCAATCCAAAGTGGAGATACGTTTTCTAACTCTTGCCCATAAATAGCAAGAATTGGCATAAGCATAAATAATCCAAGCATACGCATCGAAAATATTAATGCTAAAGAAACGGCAGCGCGTTTCTCTAATGAATTCAGATTAGTTTGCTCCACTAATTCCATATCCCACTTCGTAAAAATTTGAGGCGCGATATTAGCATATTTATCTTAAAACGTTGCCGATAAAATAGCTGAAAATAAATAATCTTTGCGACTTTTTAATTTTTAATCTGGTTGTAATCAATAAATACAGTCTTTAAAGGTACAAGAATGTAAATAAATAGCTTAAATCAACCTCAAATGCATTTTGTTATTAAACATTGGCTCTCAAAATGGCATAATTAGCGATCAGTTCAAAATAGGTAAGAATTACGTATGAATCAAATAGAAGTCCGTGGTGCTCGAACTCATAACTTAAAAGATATAAGTTTGGATATTCCACGCGATAAGCTCATCGTTATCACTGGCCTTTCTGGATCAGGGAAATCATCTTTAGCATTTGACACATTATATGCTGAAGGGCAGCGACGTTATGTCGAGTCTTTATCTGCTTATGCTCGTCAATTCTTATCGTTAATGGAAAAGCCAGATGTAGATCATATTGAAGGTCTTTCTCCGGCTATTTCTATTGAACAAAAATCTACTTCGCATAACCCACGTTCTACCGTTGGTACTATTACCGAAATATACGATTATCTTCGTCTTTTATTTGCCCGTGTTGGCACACCAACTTGCCCGACTCACGGTGAGCCGTTAGAAGCCCAAACCGTATCGCAAATGGTAGATAAAATATTAAAGCTGCCAGAAGGCACTAAAATCATGTTACTCGCGCCTGTGGTTAAAGCACGTAAAGGTGAACATGTTAAAACTCTTGAGAATCTAGCGGCACAAGGCTTTATACGTGCACGCATAAACGGTGAGATTTGTGACTTGTCAGATCCACCAGCGTTAGAACTTCATAAAAAGCACACTATAGATGTTGTAGTAGACCGTTTAAAAGTAAAAGACGACATTCAACAACGTTTAGCTGAGTCAATTGAAACTGTGCTTGAATTAAGTGCGGGTACCTTGCAAGTTGGTTTTATGGACTCGGATGATGCTGATATTACTTTCAGTGCTAACTTTGCTTGTCCGGTTTGTGGTTATTCAATGCAAGAATTGGAGCCTAGATTGTTCTCGTTTAACAATCCAGCTGGTGCTTGTAATAGCTGTGACGGATTAGGTGTTAAACAATATTTTGATGCTGAAAAAGTCATTATCAATTCAGAATTAAGCTTAACCGGCGGTGCGATAAGAGGCTGGGATAAACGTAATTTCTATTACTTCCAAATGTTAACGTCTTTGGCGACCTTTTATAAAATTGATTTAACTTTGCCATTTAATGACTTGCCTGACGAACACAAAGAAGTAATTTTAAACGGCAGCGGCACTCAAGATATTGAATTTAAGTACATGAACGACCGTGGTGACGTAGTAACGCGTACCCATCCATTTGAAGGTATTTTACCGAATATGGAACGTCGTTATAAAGACACGGAATCTAACTCGGTAAGAGATGAATTAACAAAATACATAAGCACACAACATTGCCCAAGTTGTGATGGCAGTCGTTTACGCGAAGAAGCCAGAAACGTCTTTATTAATGGCACTAATATAACCACCATTGCCGATCTTTCAATTGGTGACGCTCATGACTTTTTTGACAAAATGGATTTAGTTGGGCAGAAAGCTCAAATAGCTGAAAAGATTTTAAAAGAAATAAAAGAACGTTTAGGTTTCTTGGTTAACGTTGGTTTGAATTACTTATCGGTTTCTCGTAGTGCCGATACGTTATCTGGTGGTGAAGCTCAACGTATTCGTCTTGCCAGCCAAATTGGTGCTGGTTTAGTTGGCGTTATGTATGTGCTTGATGAACCATCAATTGGTTTACACCAACGCGACAACGACAGACTATTACAAACCTTGTTCCATTTACGTGACTTAGGTAACACGGTTATTGTTGTTGAGCATGACGAAGACGCAATTAGAGAAGCTGATCACGTTATAGACATTGGCCCAGGAGCTGGTGTTCATGGTGGTGAAATTATTGCTCAAGGCAGTCCACAAGATATTATGGATGAGCCTAACTCAATTACTGGCCAATACCTATCTGGCACTAGAAAAATTGAAATACCCAAAAACAGAACTCCAGTACAAAAAGGTAAATGGCTAACCTTAAGTGGTGCAACTGGCAACAACTTAAAAGATGTGACAGTTGAAATTCCACTAGGTTTAATGACTTGTGTTACTGGCGTGTCTGGTTCTGGTAAATCTACATTAATTAACGACACTTTATTCTCTATTGCGCACCGTGAGTTAAATGGTGCAACAACGGCTGAACCAGCACCTTATAAAGATATTGTTGGTATGGATTTATTGGATAAGGTTATTGATATTGACCAAAGCCCAATTGGCCGTACACCACGATCAAACCCTGCGACTTACACTGGTATCTTTACTAATATCCGTGACTTGTTTGCTAGCACACAAGAATCACGTGCTCGAGGTTACAAAGCTGGACGCTTTAGCTTTAATGTTAAAGGTGGTCGTTGTGAAGCTTGCCAAGGTGATGGTTTAATAAAAGTAGAAATGCATTTCTTACCAGATGTTTACGTACCTTGTGATGTTTGTAAAAGCAAACGTTATAACCGTGAAACGTTAGAAGTTCTGTATAAAAACAAGAATATTCACCAAGTGTTGGATATGACGGTTGAAGATGCCCATGAGTTTTTTGAAGCCATTCCTGCAATTAGTCGTAAACTTAAAACGCTTATGGATGTTGGTCTTAGTTACATCCGTTTAGGTCAAAGTGCGACTACGCTATCTGGTGGTGAAGCTCAACGTGTGAAGCTAGCTAAAGAACTGTCTAAACGCGACACTGGCCAAACATTATATATTCTAGATGAGCCAACTACAGGCTTACACTTTTATGATATTGAACAGTTGTTGACTGTTTTACATAGATTAAGAGATCAAGGTAATACGTTAGTGATCATTGAGCATAATCTTGATGTTGTTAAAACGGCTGATTGGGTTATTGATTTAGGTCCTGAAGGCGGTTCTGGCGGCGGTGAAATTTTAGTTACTGGTACTCCAGAAGATATTTGTCATGAGCCTCGTTCTCATACGGCGAAATACTTAAAAGAGTTATTAGGCTGATATTGTGAATGAGCAGGGAGTTAGAACTATTGAGGTTTAACCTCTTCTAACACTTCTAACTTCTGGGCTCTAAACAAGAAAGGTGAGTAACTATTTACTCACCTTTTTTATTGCTGATAATAAACACATTAATTAGCTTTGGCTAAAAACGTCTCTAATTCATCTACCGGCATCGGCTTAGCGTGGAAATAACCTTGTACTTCATCACATCCTAAGTTTTTTACATAATCGAGTTGAAACTGGGTTTCAATACCTTCAGCAATAGTTTCTAGTCCTAACTTTTGACCTAAATTTATTACTGTTTCGGCAATAATACCGTCACCACCGGAACCGATATCTTTAATAAACTCCCTATCCACTTTAATTCTGTCTAACGGTAATTGATGTAAATAACTTAATGAAGAAAAACCAGTGCCAAAGTCATCAATAGCAATAGTAAATTTATTTGCCTTTAACTGTTTTAGTGCTTTAACTACCGTTTTAGGATCGTCCATTACCACACTCTCGGTAATTTCTAACTCTATTAACTCAGGTTTCACATCAAATTTTTCTACTGTAGATAATAGATTTTTAACAAAGTCACTGTTTCTAAATTGTGGCATAGATACATTAATGGCTACTCTTAAATCATGATATGAAAGTGATTTTAATCTTTGTAACTCTTTACACGATTGCTCAATAACCCAAGCACCAATTTCAACAATTAAACCAGAATACTCAGCTAATGGTATAAAAGTGACAGGCGAAATATAACCACCGTTATCATCCGGCCAACGCAATAAAGCTTCAATGCCAACAACTTTGCCAGATTGGACATTAATTTGCGGCTGATACCAAACTCGCAGTTTGCCATCATGAAAGTCAGTTGTTAGTTTTCGGATCATGCCCAAACGCCAACTTGTTTCGTCTTCCATTTCTGGTCGATAAAAACTGTAGCGGGAGTGCATATCTTTTTTAGCACGATTAAGTGCAATATTGGCATGCTTTAAAACCACCAACCCACTTTTATCATTTTGTAATTTACGACAATAACCAATTGATGCATTAACGGGTATAACATGCTCATCAGCATGAAATGGTGATTCAAAAAGACTTAATAATAAATCCGAATCTAAGGCCTTATCATCGCCAATTAAACCAAATATATCAGCGCCTATTCGGCTGACTATAATTGAAGATGGTAAATCCTGCTGTAACCTTGCAGCAACAGATAACAGTAAACTATTTCCAACTTCTTGCCCCAAACCATCATTGATATCTGAGAAGTGATCAAGATCCACCAGCGCCACAGTATTTCCGGCAAGATGACCGACCGTATATTCATCTAACAGCTGAATAAAACGCGTTCTATTAGGTAAATTAGTTAATCCATCTCGGTATGCAATATCACTGACTTTCTTAAGTAGTAGAGAGTTATCTAAGTCCGAAGCCACATTTGAAACAAAAGTTTGTAATAATTGCGCAGGGATATCTGTTTTTATATTGCAGTCAAAATATAAAACACCTGAACAAGATTGCGCATTGATGTAAATAACTAAACCATCGTTTTCAACAATATTGCTTTCTTTTGATATTGCTTGAGAGATCAAATTAATGACTTTTGTATCTAATGAATTTTCATATCGTTGAGCAATACTAGAAGCAAATCTTCCAGTTCCGTAAGCAACCCAATGTCCACGTTCCGATACTTCGCCTTTTTCAATCGGATGATCTATTAATAATAAAGCATCGCCTTCAATTTTAAATAATTCAGATGATTTTTTTACTAAGCATTCTACAAAATTTGATAAATCTGGTTGAGATATAAGAAGTGTATTTAAGTTGTTTAATGCATCTAAAAAGTTTCGAGAATTACTCAGCTGAAGAATTTGTGAATATGAACGAATAGCTGAAAATATAGAGGTAAGTAATTTATTTCGGGTTAATTCAGTTTTAGTACGATAGTCATTAATGTCGTATTGCATAATAACGTGTTCTTCTGGAGCGTAGCCAGGTTGCCCTGTACGCAATATAACCCGTACATCTATTAAACCAAGCTCTTCTCTAATACGCTTACATGCGATAAGTCCTGCATCATCAGTTTCCATCACCACATCTAATAGAATAATTGCAACATCTGACTGATTTTTTAATAACTCAATAGCTTCATTACCAGAATAAGCATGCAGAAACTCCAAACCTTTATTTAAAATAACTAAACCATTTAACGCTAACTCAGTTACTTTATGTATTTCAGGCTCATCATCAACAATCAATACACGCCAAACACCTTGTGTTGTGTCATCGTCTTCAATTTCAGGATGATTTATGTGACCTGCAAACAGGTATTCATTCTCATCAATTATATTATTTGTCGGCATTTTATAATTTGAACTCACTTTAGCAAAAGTTACTAACTGAAAACCGTATGAAATTAAACCAAATCTCTAATATGAGTTTAGGAAAAAATTCAGATTTTTCAAATAAATGAATTAATAGAATAAAGGAATTAATAGAATAAAGGAATTACAGCCGACGAATTTTCGTTAAACTTGAAAGTACTGACTCACTCTGGACTAGTGCCTATGCATTACTCATAACTAACGCCTTTTGCAGACGGTCCTAATGAATCTAGACTGATAAAACCTATTATAAATAACGGGTTTTATCAAAAAGACTTAAGGTTAAACTTGGATTACTTGGGAAGTACCAGTGCATATATGAGGCAAGAATATTGTTATGTTGATAAACAAATTCTCCTGCACGTTCACTTGGGTGATGAGTGGTTTGGCAAAGCGGTTCTAACTCAATGTCGGCGCTTGAATAATGGAAACTATGACCGCGCATTATGTTGTTAGTTTGCTTGTTTTCGTTTTGTGGATCTTGCTCAAATAACGGAAGCTTGACCCACTGAGAACCAATAGCCGTTAGCTTTTTTTGCATTGCGGCTTTACCAGGCAAGAGCCCCAACATAGGAAATTGCTGTCCATCCATGTCAGTAAGTTGATCAAGTAAATACAACATGCCACCACATTCCGCCACTATAGGCTTGTTACTTTTCGCAAATGCTCTTACGTCATTTAAAAACGAAACATTATCTACAAGTTGCTGAGCATATAATTCTGGATAGCCACCTGGAATATATAAAATATCACCGTCGGGTAAATGAGTGTCGTTCAATGCTGAAGTATAAATAAGCTCTGCACCTGCTTGCTGTAAAAATGCAATATTTGCAGCATAAACAAAACTAAAAGCGCTATCTTTAACAATAACAATGCGAGTACCAACTAACGGCTTAGCTAGCTCTTTATTAATTTGCTTATCGATGTCAGTGTCAGTAACGTCTGAACTAGTAGAGTTTAAGTTAGGTGCAAAGAACTCTACCGCTAAAGGTAATTCTGTTAACCCTGTGTTTGCTATATGACTTGCAGCTTGATCAAGTTGAACATCAATATCACTCAACTCTTGTGCTTGTACTAGCCCTAAGTGACGTTCAGGCAATGTTATGGTTTCGTCTTTTGGCATACGACCATAAAAGGTAAATTCTTTAGGTAAGCTAGTACTTAGTAACTCTATGTGTCTTTCGCTATTAACTCGATTAGCGATAACACCAGAAAAAGGTAAGTTAGGTCTAAATTTTGCCATTCCAAATGTTACTGCAGCAAAGGTTTGAGCCATGGCTTTAGCGTCTATAACCGCTAAAACTGGAATATCAAAATATTCGGCCAAATCTGCGCTGCTTGGTGTGCCATCAAACAAGCCCATGACACCTTCAATTAAAATCAGATCTGACTCTTGCGCCGCTTTATGCAGTAATTCTTGGCAACCTTTCTCACCCACCAGCCATAAGTCCAATTGGTAAACTAACTCACCACTGGCTTGGCGTAAGATCATAGGATCAATAAAGTCGGGGCCGACTTTAAATACGGTGACTTTACGGCCTTGATTACGATGGTAACGTGCAAGTGCTGCAGTTACCGTTGTTTTCCCTGAACCAGAATGAGGTGCAGCGACAATTAAAGCAGGACAGTTAACGCCACTGCCTGCTGTATTACTTGGCTTGTCCTGAAAAGGAGAAGCTTGTTTGTTGGCAGAGGCCATTAAATGTCCTTAATAGAAAATTAGATAAATTTAAAAATTATGATCCGCTTTGATATGTTTGTCGAAGGCTTTATCAGCAACAAAGTGACTAAAAACAAAATCAATAACTATGGCTGAAACTACATAAAAAATAGGATTTGAAATAGATTTGAAGTAATACTTATCAACACGAGCTGTGTATTCGGCCCATGACACGTCAAACTTGCCAGATAATAAGTAGTAACTGCCGTTAGAGATTAAAAATGCAATTGAACTTGCAATAAACAGAGCAATAGCTACTTTAGCAAGATTGATTGGTAACGCGTTTTGTTGCCAATCTGGCTTAGTAAAATAACCCGCTGTAAACATGGCTGCGTAACTTAATACGAGTGCTGGATAAGATGTGGTTATGCAATCACCAAAGCTGCCTCGGTAGTACGAAGATGCCAGGTCGATAGAAACCGATAAAACATAAAAGAACCAAAACGCTTTCATGTTACGTAAATACATTCCGGCTAAGAAAAATATAGCGATAGATGCACTAGGCAAATTATTTAAACTAGGGAAGTGATGTGTACGAGTGGCGAGCATCAGTAAAGTTAATAAAGCAAATATGGCTATAAGCAAATTAACTGGTGACTTTTGGTTGAGTGATTTCATAACATTCCCATTAAATACTATTCTTTTTAAATAGACTAACGGTGTAGGAGATCAAAGTCGGTAAGTGGGCAAGTTATACATATTTTAAAGGCAACTCAGTCCATTTACTTATCTCTGAATTACCGCCCACCGCAGTTGTCGAGTTTTGCTATTTATGAATTGAGAATAAATAGCTATTACTTAGGCCGGTCTCCGGACTCCTGATCATCGCATTTGCAACACCTTCCCATATTTCATTATCTCGATAAAAACAATAATTACATACAGTGGTTTTGTTGCTGCTCACAGTTACCGTTGCGGGGGCAGTACTGGGTTTTCACCAGTTTCACGTTTCATCTTTATTGGTTGTTTTTGCTAAGTTTATTTTAATAAACCATTTATAACGTAATTAAAAAAACACGTTACAAGAAAGCCACAACCTAAGACACCTTAAGTAGCGAGGATAGTACGTCATGCATATTTTTTATTCAAGAAAATCCAGTCGTTTGATACCACAGGTGCCTTATCGAAATTAAAACTTTGGATTGAACACAATCAGCGATTTGGTTATCCTGCCCGCCAATCCAATGCCCCGTGAATACATAATCCTGATGAGTAGTAAATTAACATGACCACAAATTTGTATTTAGCACGTCACGGAGAAACCAAATGGAACAAGGAGTTGCGCTTTCAAGGTCAGTTAGATAGTGAACTAACCCAAGTTGGGCAATTACAGTCAAAAAACATAGCCGACTCATTGTTTGATATAAAAATAGAGTTAATCGTATCTTCAACCCTTGGCCGTGCAGTTAACAGTGCACTCATTTGCCAACAGCAACTAAAGTCACCAGTAGAATATTCGGTTGAATTAATTGAACGTAACTTAGGACCTTGGCAAGGTCGTTATATCCAAGATATAAAAACAAACAAAAATTACCCCGAGTTAATGCAACAATATACTGACTTAAACTTGGTAGATGATGACTCTTCTCTAAATGGTAAACACATTGAGGTCGTTGACGGTTTTAATATATCCGAGAGTGCTATCACTTGTGCAGTACGGGTTTATAACGCATTGGAAACATTAGCGGATGAGCATAATGGTAAAAATATCTTAGTGATTTTTCATGGCGAGGCATTACGTTGTTTTTTGGCGAAATTAGGTCATCACTCAAGTATTAGTGCTTACGAATTAATCGACAATGGTTCGGTTTTCCAAGTAACCTATCAACACAGCGAAAAACGCTTTAATTTAATCACTAATTAAAGCCAATTGTACATATAAGGTAAGTCAGTTCCAGAATGGATAATATCTATAACCAAACAATGACATTGCTACCTGAGTATTCTGTGTTTATTACACTGTCACTTGCGTTATTAGCGGATAAAGTTTTTGGCGAAGCTACCCGTTTCCACTATCTGGTTGGTTTTGGTTGGTTAGCAAATAAGCTAGAGGCAAAGTTAAATAGGTCTTCAGATCTTTCTTTCCAAAGCCCTTTTAACAGCTCTTTTAACAGCAAAATACTCGGCACCTTTGCTTGGTGTTTATTGGTGCTGCCTTTACCCTTAATATATTGGTATTGCTTTAACGATCTTATTTGGTATTGGCAAATTTGTCTTGATGCCACTGTGCTGTATTTAGCTATTGGTTTAAATAGTTTGTATCAACACGCCATGCAAATTTATCAACCGTTAAAATCGGGCTATATTGAACAAGCCCGTCACTTTACTGGCTATATTGTTAGCAGACAAACCAATGAACTTAGCGAACAAGAAATGTCGAGAGCCACGGTAGAGTCAATGTTGGAAAATGGTCACGACTCAGTTATCGCATCGATGATTTATTATATTATTGGCGGAGCGCCTTTAGTAATATTGCACAGATTAGCAAATACATTAGATGCCATGTGGGGTTATCGTACTGCGCGCTTTAATGACTTTGGTTATGCCAGCGCTAAATTGGATGACTTACTCGGCTTTATCTCAGGTAAGTGCTGTACCTTGTTTTATGCTATACAAGGTATGAAGCACGGACGTGTATTTCACAGCTTGCGTAATGCTTACAGCCAAGGAAATAAATACAAGAGTCACAATGGCGGTTGGGTGATGGCGGCGGGCGCGACTGTGATGGATATAAAACTTGGTGGCAGCGCACTTTATCATGGCAAAAAAATTAACTCTGTTGTTTTAGGAACAGGGAAAGAAGCGACAACTGATGATATTCCCGTAAGTTTCACTCTGGTCACTCGCGCTAGTCTGCTGTTATTAGCATGCGTATTAACTTTCTCAATAGGAATAATATGGCTTTAGTTCACGGTGGCCAATTACAACAAGTTGCCAAGCAATATAATATTCCAACGCAGGATTGGTTAGATTTATCCACCGGGATTGCGCCTATCAGCTATCCAATTCCACCTATTCCCAATTCAGCTTGGCAGCAATTACCACAACATAATGTAGATCTTGTTAATGCCGCCAAACACTATTATCAATGCTCTGAATTGGTTGTCACCAATGGCAGCCAGGCCATTATAAAAGCCTTGCCGACGTTATATCAGCAACAGAACCCCAACAGTAAACATGTGTATTTACCAGAGCGTGGTTATAAAGAACATGCTCAGGCTTGGAAAGTTGCTGGCTATAAGCTGCACTTTTATCAAGACTCATTACCTGAGCTTACCCAGTTACCTGTTAATTGTGTTGTGGTGATCATTAATCCAAATAATCCTACTGGCCAGTTTTTTAAACTTGAGCTTATCAGCCAGTACCACTGTGCATTAAAAAAATTGAATGGTTTGTTGGTGGTTGATGAGGCTTTTATAGACGTGATGCCAACCGAACAATCTTACTGTACGCTAGCTAATGATAATTATGTTTTAGTATTACGTTCGTTTGGTAAATTTTTTGGCTTAGCGGGGATTAGAATTGGTTTTTTAGTGGCGAATGAACATTGGTGTAATACGTTTAAAGAGTTATTGGGACCTTGGCAAGTAAATAACCCTGCACAGATTATTGCTGAGCAAGCATTAGTTGATACAAACTGGCAGAAAACCCAAAAAGCCAAGTTAAATGAGCTCACCACGGCTCAAGTAGAGATGTTCAGACAAGTATTTACAGACTATATATTATTAGATATTAAAGGTTGTGATTTATTTCTTACATTAAGTTTTAAACAGCCAACAACGGCTAAGCAGCTTTATCATCTGTTATGTCAGCAAGCGGTTTATTGCCGATTAGCCGATGAGCAAGATACATTAAGATTTGGCATAGTTACTACAGACTCAATAAAACGTTTAGAAAAGGCATTACAACTTGCTTGCGCTCAAATAACCTATTTAAAACCTTACAACCTTATAGCCTTATAGCCCTACAACCTTACATCCTTACAGCCTTACAGCCCTAAAGCCCTAAAGCCCTAAAGCCTTAAAGCCTTAAAGCCTTACAACCTTATAGCCTTATAGCCCTACAGCCCTACAGCTTTAAAAAAAACTTACTTTTCCAAACACAAATAAAAAAGCACCTAACTATATGATGATATCAATAATAGTTAAATGCTTTTTGTATCAGGTGCTATTTATAAGAGCTGCTTATAAAAGCCATTAATAATCGGCTTTTATATAAGCTTAGTTTTGGTAAGAAATACCAAAGTAAGCAACTTGACCTTGAGTAAAGTATCCATCTGAATTTTGATACTCTTCATCAAAAGCATTGTTCACTTTTGCCTGAATTTTAAAATTATTCGTCACAGGATAACTCAAGCCTAAATTAACTAATGAGTAGCCGTCTAGCTCAACAACCGTTCCACCATAAAGATAATCATAACGTTTACCTTTATATTGAATTTCAGCGTACAGTGCCGCATTAGCAATGGTTGTATCAAATTGATAACTAACATGCTCTTTAGCTCGGCGACCTAATTGGTTACCTGTACTCGCATCTTCAGCTTCAATATAACTAATACTAAATTGATGAACACCACCAAAACCTTGGTAATTAGCGCCTAATTCAGCACCACTGATTTCAGCGTTATCTACGTTAATTGGTGTCACATAAAACTCAGCAGTAGAACCACTCCAGTCGATAAGATCTTCAATGTCTGTTTTATAAACACTGAAATTAACCGACAAGTTATCAAATTTATTTTTAACGCTAAATTCAAAACTTGATGATGTTTCAGATACTAAGTCGCTATTACCAACATATCCCCATTGCAATGGATAGTATAAGTCGTTAAACGTTGGCGCTTTAAAACCAGTACCTGCAGACACAGCCAACTGAGTGTTAGCTGTTAATTGGTAACCAAAACTTGCGTTATAAGTAGTTTCAGATGCCACGCCTTCAACGTCATCGCTGCGAACCGCCAGCTCTGATGTTAACGTGTCTTGATTAAACATCACGTGTGCAAATATACCTGTGGTATCACGTGAAGTCTCATCATATTGTGCATCGCCTTTTAATGTTTCTTGGTACATATCTGCACCTACATTTAGTTGCCACGACGATGAAAGCTCACTGCTATTGATCACAGAATACTGATTACGGCGAGAGTCATACTGACTACCGTCGTTTTTACTTATTCCGTTACCGTGATTGATATTTGACGTTCTGTTTTGGCTAACGCTAAATTGTGTGATGTTATTTACACTAGTAAACTGAGTCTCATATATGGCGCCTAACTGCCATACGTGGTTATTCACTTCACTTTCATTAGCGCCGTATGAACTATCGTATTCGGTATCACCTTGATCTAATTGAGCTAGCCAGTTTAAGCTTAACGCTTTGTTAACTTGTTGTTGGCCATTAATAGCTAAAGAATTAAAGCTGTAACCATCTTTGTCGAATTCAGCATCATCTTTAGCATCAAAGCCATCAGCTGACTCATGCTCAACACTTAAGCTAGTGAAACCATCACCATGCTCAATACCAACACCTGCATTTAGCATTTTATAATTTTCACTACCAACAGTAGTGCTAATAAAGTGTTCACCGCCATCCAATTTACGAGTAAATATTTGGATAACACCACCGATAGCATCTGATCCCCATAATGCTGCACGAGGTCCTTTTACGATTTCTATACGTTCAACAAGTTCTGGCGCTATATTTTGTACGTTGGTAGATCCTAATGTAGCTGAACTAATGCGAACACCGTTTAACAGTACAAGTGTGTGATCTGAGTTTGCGCCGCGCATATAAACAGAAGACGCTTGGCCACGACCACCTGATGTTGAAATATCAATACCAGCAACTGTCGATAACATGTCTAATACTGATTTAGGTTGAATTCGCTCTATATCTGCACGAGTGATCACCACCTGAGTTGCTAGAGAATCTGCAACGTCCATTGGAGAACGCGATGCTGTCACTGTAATAGTTTCTAATTCATCTGCTGTAACTTCAGTGTTTGCCTTAGCAATGAAAGAAGTTGAAATGGCACTGACTACAGCCAATGATAGTAATGACTGTTTAAAAAATGTGTTTTGTTTTGTTTGCATATAACCTCATTAACGATGCCCACCGCATCATATGTGTTGGTGCTGGTATACAGCACTGATGAAGCAAGTTTAAGTACTCGGACTAACATAGATAAACCTATGATCACCGTTGCGGGGGCAGTGAAGAGTTCGCATCTTCTTCCCTTAAACCTACTATATAAAATGCTATTTCTTGGAAGTATGAAATAACATCAATGACTAATTTAAGGATAGATAACTCAAAATAAAGTGACCCCCTTAAATCAAGGGGCGATTATCAACAACTAGAGTTATAAATCAACAGCTAAAAAGTTATATCACTATATATTTAATAACTTTTCTGTTTTCAGATACCAATCTATGTCATTTATTTTATTTACAGTAAGCATTTACTTACTTTACATGCTGAATATTTTAAGACTACTTTGATTAAAATCAGAGCTGATTAAATATACTCTTTGACAAAGTTAATAATTTCATTAGTTTAGTGATATTAGCTTTGGAGCCTATTTAATATTATGTCTAACTCAACATTGCACCCATCAAGAGCAAAGTACTTATCTTTATTAAAACAAACGACGAGTATCGACTTTGATATTGTCGCCGCTGAGGATTTAACTCCATCAGCAAAACCGGTGCGCGAAGTGGCAAGCGGCGATAAAGTAATATTGAAAACCCCTGAGTTAAGCGCTTATCAAAGAGCGCAAAGACGTAGCCAATTAGTCGTTTCTCGTCAGCAAAATAACCTTGAAAAAATATTCAGTTTAGCTCTTGAGTATATAAACCAAGATGCTCAATTTGACCGATTAGATTTAGATTGGATGATGAAATTCACTGAACTGGCAAAGCATAGTTACTCACAAACCATGCATGAGCTTTGGGCAAAGATCATTGCGGTAGAATTAAGTCAAATAGGTACATTTTCTTACAAAAGCTTAAAAGTATTGTCTGAATTAAGTACTAAAGAAGCTCTGCTTTTCTATAAAGCTATTAACTTAACAAGCCGAGTTGGAGACGATAAAAGTGCTAAAATTTTAACTGGTGTCTATAAAAAACCGACTTTTATGTCGATTTTTTATAGTAATAACAGGAAGAGCATTAATCTAAATAAATTTGGCTTATCTTATCCTCAAATTATATCGTTAGCAGAAATTGGGTTAATCTACGAGCAAGAAATTGAATCCGCACCTTACTTACATGGAGAAAAGATTAACCTATCTTATCTTGGTAAAAGCTATAGCCTGAAGGTGAAGCAAAAAGAAGTAATATTTACTTATTACAAATTAACTCAAACGGGAAATGAGTTATGTAAATTAATAACAACTGAGTTTAATAAAGGATATTTGAATAGTTTATTATCAGACTTTAATGGATTGCTAGATATTTCATCTAATACTGAGTCGGTAATTTAAAAGTGGGCTTCCATACCAATAAACATAGCTTGCCAATTAAGTTGAGTATAAACACCATCTAAATTAGTAAACTCAAGATTTTGTTTTTTCACCCCAAATTGTAAATAAGTTTCGACTAATTCCGTTTTGTAAACCGCATAACTAATGCCCGTTTGAATATCATAAGTGCTTGTATCCAAGAAGCTTGTTTCTACAAACATTCCAACATTTAACAGAGGTAAATTAAGTTTACCTGCCACAAAAGCTAATAATTCAATATCTGATATTTTACTGAAGGTACTTTCTGAGCTGTCGCTTTGATTGGCAACTTGATTATGTATTGAGTGTTGTCTCAATGTCATACCTAAATCAAATTCGAATGTTCGAGTATCTAAAACCTCAAAATAAGTAATCACATCGAACTGTTCATAAGTGGATTCAACATCTAATACAGAAGCAACACGGAACAAATTGTCGTTAAATAAAAATGTTTGGGATAACGTTGATGAAGATTCATTTGATGTTGTGGTTTGTGAAAATTTAACATTAGGTACAAATTTTACTTGGTGTTCTAGCGTGAAATAGTAATTATATTGTACACCAGACTTTTTATCTAATGTCAGTACAGAGTCAGCCGTTTGACCAAAACTACCATCAGGTGTGGAGCTCCAAAAAGATAGACCAGCTGACAATTGCAAAGAATTGTCAGCCTTAGCAGCAAAGCTAGATAGGCAAATTATAAGTAAAAAAATATTGCTTAGTAGATGCCTCATTGCTAATTATTTATCCCTGTATTAATAACTTATTTAAATCAATTATTGCCGCGTTAGCTCTGGAAATATAATTAGCCATAACTAAAGAATGATTGGCCAATAATCCAAACCCACTGCCATTTAATATCATTGGGCTCCAAACTGACTCTTGGGTAGACTCCAATTCTCTAATAATTTGACGAAGACTCGTTAACGCGTTTTTCTTTTCTAACGTATTAGCAAAATCAACTTCAATTGCTTTTAAAAAATGTAATAAAGCCCAGCTAGCACCACGCGCTTCGTAAAACACATCATCTATTTTCCACCAACTTGTCTTCACCATTAAATTAGATGAAGTAGAGGTAGATTGGCTTGCTTCCGCTTCACCAGATAAATCTGTGTTGATCCTATCTTGGCCAACACTTGCGCTAAGTCTTTGACTTAAGCTACCTAAACGTTTTTCAACTTCGCCTAACCAATCTCTTAAGTTGTCGGCGCGAGCATAAAACTGACCATTACCTTGTTCGTTATCGGCTAATGTATCGCGATATTTAATTAATGCTTCAATTGCTTTGCTATATTCTGATTCAGCACTTGGCCAAGCCCATGATTTGGAGTCAATATTAAATTGAGGTTGAGCAATTTTTAAATATTGGTTCTCTAAGGATTGTGATTGAGAACGACTAAAATCTTTACGTAGTGTCAATGCCATATCACGGATCATTTCTAACGCACCAAATTCGAACGCAGGAATATTATCTAAAAATACACCTGGTGGCATAATATCATTCGTTAAATATCCACCAGGCTTATTCAATAAGCGCTCGGTGACTTCAATTAATGTATTTGTTGTTGTAAACCCAGTAACAGGAGATACATTCAAGCTTTCAGCTTTCTCAATTGATACTTTCTCTACGTCAAACGTATCAGGCATAAAGCTCCAATACTGCGCAAGTAATAAGAAAAAAACAATAACAGTAACGACACCTGCACTTAACAACTTATACATTATATTATTCCTACTTTTTAATGATGATGTTGGTGAATTGATTTAACATCAAATGTTGCAACCTGTTCACTACCATCTTGAAAAATAAAGGTGACATCAATTGTTTTTTTCATTGCGTCTTGTTCATTCAACCCAATGAACATTAAGTGTAAACCACCACTTTGAAAAGTTTTAGTTTCATTTGTGTTTATGGTTAAACCATCTAGTTTAACCATCTTCATAACGCCATCATTCATAATATGATCATGAACTTCAACTTTTTTTGATAAATCAGATTTTGCAGATATTAATACGATATTATCACTGCCCTTATTAGTTAACTCCATATAACCAACTGTATTTGCCATACCTGGAATTGGCGATCTAACGACTCCATTTTTTACTTCTATATCTAAAGCAGAAGCATTTTGGCAATACAGCCCTACTATCATAACCAACAAGGTTGAAATTTTATTCATGTGAATCTCCTTTTATATTAAGGCTACAATATCAAAATCGGAAAGTAACGCCTATTTAATCCTACGCTTTTTGATGATTTGGTTGTTTAAATAACCAATATAATACTACGCCTACAAATAGCACAGGCCAAGAAAAGAAAACGCCAATTAAAACTAAAGGGATCATTACGACAAATATAGTCATTAATGCAGCGCCTAATATGCTAAACATTACTATCAATAAAGTAACGGCTGCAATAATAATTAGCGGTGTAGCAATCCCAGCTATAACTGACGAGCCATTAAAGCCACTATGATAGTCAGTTACAATAATCATTTCAGGCCATGAGCTTAGCACCCAAACAACTGCGCAACAGAATGAGATGAAAAATACTTTTAATAACGTACTCATATTATTCTCCCTAGCTTAATAGCGATTAGTAGGCATTAAAAATGCGGCTAGCAAGTATGCAAACACTGCAGGCAAAGGAAAAAGAATACCAAGTATAACGCTGAGTACTCTTACCGTAATAATAGGCATATTATAATGCTTAGCGATACCTGCACATACACCTGACAACTTCCTGTTCAATAAATCTTTTGTGATTGGGTTACCTACATATTTCTCTTTCATAACGACTCCAATATTTAACAATTAATTAATTAATTAATACATTACAATCAATATGCCATTAATTTAATAATACTATCTCATTGTTTCTATTAGATTATTTCTAAAATGCAGTTATGTATAAAATACAGATTAGTTATATTGGCCACTTGATTGGTTTAAATAACTAATAGTTGGGATTTTGGGATTTTGGGATTTTGGGATTTTGGGATTTTGGGATTTTGGGATTTTACTAAAATGATTGTGGAGTAAAACAACTACTCCACAACTTTTTGATTTGATGATGTTTTCATACTTAATCGTGCTTCAAATGCTATGAATATCAAGTACGCTAAACCTAGGCTAATCACTGGTGATAGTGCCACTATAAATAGGGTAACCATGCTAAACAACATTATTTAGCAGCCAGTTCATAAGTTACGCCTATTTCAGCATCAGCTTTTGCTATTCTAATTGCATACTTTGCTTGGTATAGAAATGTATCTTGTGCATCAACGGCAGCTCTAGCTAATACAATATTATTTACTCTATTAACCTGAATATCTATTACAGACTTCAAATCTTCAGCACTATCAAAAGTTGCGATAGTTGTGTCAGGTCCTGATAAAATTAAACTTGTTATTAATACTAATGATTGCATGACTCTCTCCAAATTTTATTAATTGGTTATTCAATTAATTACTTAGTCGAGTCTTATATTACAAAGGTTGTGCCATTAGATTAATTTATTTTATCCTGTTGATTTTATTGGTTTTTATTCTATTTTATATTTTCTGAGTAAAGTTACAGTTATAATAAAAAACAATTAATTAGCAAGATTAACCATTATTTAGTTATTTTCACTTTGCCTGAAAAATCTACTTGCATCTTCCATTAATTCAGCACCACTTTTCTCTGATCTAACGCCGTTTTCACTTAAATTGCGTCGCCAGATCTTAGCTCCAGGTAAGCCTTGAAATAAACCCATTATGTGTCTTAACACGTGCCAAGCTCTGCCTTCTTCACTTTCGTGTTTAGTAATATAGCTTGCCAACTTATTCATAACCTCAGTTCTAGATAAAGGAGTGAAATTGGGTTCTTGGTAGATAACCCTATCAACCTCGGCTAAAATATATGGATTTTGATAAATCTCTCTACCTAGCATTACACCATCCACATATTTTAAATGCTCTACGCTTTCTTCTAAGGTTTTTATTCCGCCATTAATGATTATTTCTAATTCAGGAAACATCTGTTTAATTTTATAAACACGATCGTAATCTAGCGGTGGGACATCTCTATTTTGCTTCGGACTAAGACCCGTTAACCAAGCTTTTCGAGCATGTATGATAAATGTAGTGCAACCG
This sequence comes from uncultured Psychrosphaera sp., assembly GCF_947500655.1. Lineage (GTDB taxonomy): Bacteria > Pseudomonadota > Gammaproteobacteria > Enterobacterales > Alteromonadaceae > Psychrosphaera. The sequence continues at coordinate 254,334 of NZ_CANMSK010000004.1, forward strand.
GCCTCTTTTACTATTTTAATAAAATCAGCTAAAAATTCAAAACTATCAAGATCATCAATACCTATTCTAGATTTAACTGTAATAGGAATTGAAGTTACCTCTTTCATTGCTTTAACACATTCAGCTACAAGCTCAGGCCTAGCCATCAAACAAGCGCCAAACATACCGTTTTGTACTCTGTCTGATGGACAACCTACGTTTAGGTTAACTTCATCATAACCACGTTCTTCTGCTAATTTAGCACAATGCGCTAGAGCTGCTGGATCGCTTCCTCCTAGCTGTAGAGCAACAGGTTGTTCTTCGCTATTGAATTTTAAGTAATCACCTTTACCGTGAATAATAGCGCCAGTTGTAACCATCTCGGTATACAAAACAGTATTTCTACTCATAAGGCGATAAAAATAGCGACAATGTCTATCAGTCCAATCTAGCATGGGCGCAACACAGAATCTGCGATCAATAGTTTTAGTACTCATGTGAAACACCCTATAAATAAAATAATTCTGAACTGAATATAGACTGACCTATGGATTTAAAACCAGACTATGAACAGAGTTCAATCTATAAGCCATCGTTTCAGTGTATATGTGTCATTTTTGCGCAATATTATAGGCGCAAATGCAAAAAACCCGTCAATCTTACGATCAACGGGTTTCTCTAATAGGAGTCTGGCGGTGAGCTACTCTCGCATGGCGACTGCCACACTACCATCGCCGCAACTGCGTTTCACTACTGAGTTCGAAATGGATTCAGGTGGGACCACAGCGCTATTGCCACCAGACAAAAGCGTTATTGCGTATTTAACAATGGAAAGCTTCTTAACCGACGTATCAGTTAAGTAAAAAATAAGGTTATTTGTATCAGCGTTCAAGAACACTTAAGCGTTGTATGGTTAAGCCTCACGGGCAATTAGTATAAGTTAGCTTAATGCCTCACAGCAC